>NZ_QAJR01000025.1 GCF_003852545.1 Acidovorax sp. FJL06 | reverse complement strand
TTGCATCGGCACCAACACCAGCGCGGCGCGGGCGAATACTTCCGATTCGCCATCGTCCAAGGTGACGGCGCGCATGGCATCGCGGGAATCGCGCACGCGGTCAAAGCCGCTCAGTACCTGATACGCGCCTTCGATCACCAGCCCCGCCACGTCCCCCTTGTGAGGCACGCGCACATCGGCCACGGTGTCGCCACACACAAGGCCATTGCTGCAAACGAATCGGAATTGCCCGGCCAGCATCTGATAGCTGCTCGTGCCGTCGTGCGAGTTCAGCAGCACGATTTCGTTAGCCTCCGCGCCGTTGATCTGGCTGGCATGGCGCAGGCGCAGCATGTGTTTCGTGTGCTCGCGCTTGCCTTCATCGCGCACGCGGGTTTGCGTCACCATGAAGGGTTGAAACCCTTCCTTGCGAAGCTCGGTCAGAACCGCCGCCGTGGGGATATAGGCGTACCGCTCGGAACGGCTCTCATGCGGGGCATCCGCGAAGATGGACGGGGCCACCCTGCGAATCTGGTCATCGGACAGAGGGTAATCGCTGCGCAGCGCCGAGGAATGGGAAGCAAAACGGGTTGCAAGCATGTCGTTCTCCTGAACAAAAAGGCTGTTGAAGAAAACCGCACACCGGATTCCAAGATTCGGAGCCCAGCCTTTCGGCTGTTCGGTGCGGTCGGCACGAGGAACCCGGTTGGCCCTGTTGCCACCGTCTTTCCTGAGTTCATCGCCCGCGACGAAAGGGAGCGCGCGGCCGGGGGCCGTCAAGGAAACCAGCGCAGGGTGGGTGCGGCCCGCAGGCGCAGCCGAGGACACGGCCCTGCGCGCCTTGATGGCACGCGGCCGCGGGCTACAGTCGCGGACAAGGTGATGGATTCAGGGAAGACAGCTGAACAAGGCAACGGCCACTTCCACCGCCGACCGCACGGCAAGCGAAGCGCGCAGGCCCGAAGCTGGAAGCCGGGCCGGAGGCGTCAGCCGAGCGGAGCGAGGGAACGATCGAAGCCCGTAGGGGGCGAGACGCCGCAGGCGGCTCGATGCGCCAGCACGAGAGCGCGACCGGCCATATGCCATTGGCCGGGGACGCTCATGACGCCCTAGAGAGCCGATGTACCTGGAGCAAGACTTCGCCGCATCGCTTCAGGTACCGACAGAACCCGAGTGCTTCAATATGCTGCCAGCATGTCCATCAGCCACGACCGTCCATGACATTGCACTCCCCCACCTCCCCCAAGAACGCCTGTGAAGAGCTCCTCATGGAGGAGAAGCGGTACAACGCCGAGCACCACATCCTGCCCAGCGAAAGCGCCGTGGCGGATCGGATGCTCGCAAGAGGCCTTGAAATGACTCCTGCCTATGAGGAGCTGCATAGCAAGCTGCATCAGCATCCGCACGCCCTCAAGACATGTCTGGGACTGGTTCTGACTGCAGCAGCACTTTGGAATCCCGAGAAGATCGCGGAGGCGCGCAATGCGCGGGGCGATCTCACCAAGGTGAACCAGCAGATTGCCAGGCAAGCGGCCGAATTGGCTGAACTGCTTCAGCTGCGCTCGGATCTCGGCAACACGTCAGGCTTCCGGACGGATACGCACTACCACGTCTGCGATGTGATCCAGGCGTCCTCCCAGCAGAACTACGGATTCAAAAACTATGTGCAGGAGCATCTCGAAAATCTGCAAGGACAGTTCGATCTCAAGTACTGGCCCACGTTGAGCGACTTCGCCCGTGAACTGGCTCGCGATGCCGCGATGGCGGTTGCACAGGCCTCCGATCCTTTGACGGCGGCAGCAACGGCCGCCTCGCGGGCTTCTCTGGCCGATTTCTTCAAGGCCCTCTTCGCGAGCATCGAAGAGAACAGCGCACGGAGTTTCGGCCACCTTCCCCATGGGCTACAGATCAGCGACAGCACGTTCGCCATCCTGGTGAACTGCGCGCTGGATCTCGACGCGGATAGCATGGTGGACGGCCCCTACGTGAAGCGTCTGCGTCAACGCGAACGCGAAGGGGCCAAGTGATGTTCCAGCAACGAAAGGGCGGCAATGGCACACGACGCGAGCATCTGGCGGGTGGACACCGAAACCGCACCGGCGCGTCCCACGCCCCATGCCGACACCGTGCCGCTGACATGGGCGCACGACTCGCGCACTGGCGAACCGCGCTACATCCACGACGCTGAGGTCATCGACGGAAGCGCTGAATGCCAATGCCCGGCCTGCGACCTGTCGCTGACGCCGGTGTTGGCAGGGCATCCCCTGCGCAGGAATCCCACAGCGCACTTCCGCCATCCCAAGGGCGCCCAGAAAGATGACTGCACCCTCGTTGCCGCGCGGCTGGCCGCGATCCGGCATCTGCAGGAACGGGGCTTCATCGATCTGCCCAGGCGCCGGATGTCGGCCAACGCCATCGGCTTCAGTGGCCAGGGCTACGAAGGCTGGGCGGAGAAACCCGGAGAGCGCATCTCCATCACCAGCGCGGTGCTCCACGACCATGCCACTGCGCTGTTGACGCTGGATGACGGCCGCGAATTCCTGGTCGACCTCACGGGGCAGCGCGATGCCGGCAGCGATGGCCAGGGGCGGGCCATCGTCACGCTGTTCCTCTCCGATCCCGCCATTGCGATGATGTCGCCGGACGAGATCCGCGGACGCCTGAGCCTGCTTCCCGACATCCGCTGGTGCGCGCACTGGGACGACCAGGCGTTGCAAGCGGCCGCGAGCGCGCAGGCCCAGCAGGCCGCGCGCGAGGCCATGGATGCCTGGGAAGCCGCAGACGAAGCACAGTTCCATCAGCATCCGCACCCGGACCTGGAGCCATCTGTTACCCAGCAATGGCGCCGCGAGACACTGTTGCACAGTGAAGTCAAGGCGATCCTGGAACAGGCCTCCCAAATTGCAACGCCCAGCCTCGAGGTCAAAGTGATCCGCTACTCCCCGGACGAGTTCAGCGGCGAATGGGAGGACAACACGCTTCGAGCTGAGTGGTGGACAGCATCCACGACGCTGTCGCTGGAAAAGACCCAGTTGGAACAGCACCAGGGCAGTATCGTCCCCGATGTCATCTGCACCCTGCGCGAGCCCCGGCCGTTCATCTTTGGGGGCACGGAAATCTGGCTCGACGATGACTTCGAAGAGTTGATAGAGGACACCCACAGCAGCCAGCGCTGGCCCCAGACCTTGCTGATCGAGGTCACCGTGACCCACGGCATCGATCAGGAGAAGCTGCGCCGCATCCAGGCACTCAATATGCCGACGCTGGAAATCGACATCGGCTCGCTCGGTGGCCGGGTGACCCGGGAAGGTCTGCGCCACCTGGTGGTGAACGAAACCATCGGCAAGCGCTGGGTGCATCACCCTACCCTGCGGTGGCGCCACCAGATCCTCGAAACGAAACTGGACCAGCATCCGGTCACGGTAAGGTTTGAGGAGCGCCTGGCGGAGCTGCGACGCCCCCGCTTGCTCGCGACGCCGGCGTCGGAGTGGGCCAGGATTTATCTGGCCGCCGCCACGGAATTCCTCGACACCAACACCCGCATCAACAAAGCCCGGCGTGCACATCGGGGGCCGGGCCCAGAACCCGAGCCGTTGGGGGAAGACAGCGAGCCCTGGCTGCGGCTCACGGAGGCCGCGGAAGCCCTGGCTGCGCATGGCTATCCAGGCGGTGCCGACCACGAGATGGTGGGTGGCGCCGGCATCGTTTCGCGGCTGCTGTCGATCCAGCACAACCGGGGCATCGGCTATGCATTCAGTACAGGTTACCAAGTGCTCAACGCCATCATGCAGAGCACGCCTGACTACCAGCACTGGCACACGCTATATCTCATAGCCGTCAAGGCCTACGGTCTGGACGCTCGGCTCACCCCAGGGCAAGTCGAGCGCTACGCCTCCTGGCGACAAGGCGTCATCGACAAGGTGAACGCTGGCGACGAGACGCACCTGCGGCCCGGGCGCTATGACGCGCTGCTCGGCGTGCTTTTTCCCGAGATGGCACCGCGTCTTGCCAACGGCTATGGCCGAAACCCGCAGTCCGAGTAACTTCGCGAAGGCGGTGCGTCTCCCGGCACAATGCATCCAAGATGAACATACGAGAGCTACGGGACGAGGAACTGATTGCCGAGGCCCGCGAATGGAGGCAGCGAGCGCTGCGTGGAGAAAGGGACGCGCGCGGCATGGCACACGAACTGGAGCGCGAAGTGCGCCGCCGCTTTGGCGCGCCCAGGAACGATATGCCACAGCCGCTGCCGAAGGTGAGCCTCCTCGCCGAACTGCCCCGGACACAGCAGCCACGGTGGAAGCCCTGGTGACTGCGCCGTTGGTGCCCATCCCCGCATGGAAGAGCCCCGCATCCAAAGTGACGATCCGCTGGAGCACATGCTCCAGCGCTCGGGCGCATTGCACGAACGGCTGGACGCGCTGCTGGGCGACGCCGTATTCGACGGCTCGACCCGTGGCGAAGCCACTCTGGGCATGTGTCTGGTCGCCATTGAACACGCGATCGCATTGCGCGCGCTGATGGTTTTGCGACTGCCGACCTCGGCCGTCAGCCGCATGCGTCTGCAGTTTGAGGCCCTGACGAGGGCGATGTGGCTGCTCTATGCCGCCAGCGACGCGGCGATCGACAAGCTGATAGCGCCTCTGACGCCCGCGAGCGAGCAGGCCGCCAAGAACCTGCCCGGCGCCAGCGAAATGATCGACCAGATCGAAAAGCGGATCGGACAAGATGTGCCGCGAGCGGCGCACCAGATGCTGTCGCACTTCAAGGACGTGTCGTGGCATGCCATGAACTCGTTCGTGCACGGTGGCATCCATCCGCTGCGACGCAGCGCCGACGGCTTTCCTGTCGATCTCGCGCTGCAGGTGCTACGCAACTCCAACGGGCTGACCATCATGACAGGCATGACCATGGCGGTCCTCACCGGCGACGAGGCCGTGGCCAAGCCCATAAGCAAGATCCAGCCAGCCTTCGCTGACTGCTTGCCGGATCCGTTGAGACCTTAAATGGGGCATCTTGCGACGCCCCATGCCAGATCAATGGATGATCCGACCGGCGTGTCGCGCATCGCGCACATAGGCGCTCAATCGCTTCTCCGCACGAAAGTGCAGATCACGCTCGATTGGCAGACCCAGCCGTCCACGCACCGAAGCCAGTTCGGCCAAGCTGACCCAACCAAGCTCGGGCATCCCCAGGCCGAGGTCGCACAGGCCGAAAGCATGGTCGTGATCGTCAGGGTCGATCTCGGTTAACAGCCAGGTCGCGCCGGCGTCGGGCGTGAACAGCTTGACCACGGGCGCCGGATCGAAGTCCGGGTTCTGGAGGGATTGGCTGCCATTGGCCAGCAGCAGTGCTCGTTGCTCGTCAGTGATGAATGCGCAGTTCATGGTGAACTCCTGAAGGATGCCGGGCGGAATTGCCCAGCCCTTCCGGGTCACGGCGCAGCGCTAGCAGTCAAGGGGCTTCGACGGCCGTAGGCCGCAAGCGTGCAAGGCACGCGCCGCCCTTGACGGCGAGCACGCCGTGGCACGATGAAAAGGCCAGCAAGCCGTCCGCTATGGCCCGTGCCTATTTGCCCCCCAGCACTGCCTAAGGCCCACAAGTTGTCGCGTGAACAGCTCGACGCGTTCGTGCTCGGGCGGCCATGGCAGACTTTCGAAATCACAACGACGACAAAGGGACCGTGCTTATGTCTGTAGACGCCGAAAGCTCTGAGAATTTCAAGCTGTCCGACTTGTTCAATGCGCAGTACCTCCCGCAACCAGGAGATGCTCTGCTCATCCTGCACGCGCCCCAGGAGCAGATGCTCGCACGCTGCTGGCCCGCCGCTTTCATGCTGCGCCACAAGGAGACCTCGAGACTGGTCTACCGCGGCACCACTTTCATTGCCCCTCCGCCTGAGGTGTGGGTCCACGACGCGGATGCCACGTTCGAACTGCTCCTGCAGGGCCTGCCGCTGGATCCGGAAGAGCAGATGGGCCCTGCTCAGAAAAGGGCGCTGAGGGCAAAGTTCACCTTCGTTCGGTGCAGCGATCTGGAGTCCCGCAGCCTGGTAAATGCATTCGACGAGGCACCTGCCGAGCAGTTCGTCTTTGTCCCGGACGTGAGCCTGTACAGCAATCCCGATGCACCCTCGGCGGGAGAAAGGGGCGCGGCGCTTAAGCCGGAAGAAGACATCTGGGTGCGTGCAACGGTTGCTACAGCGCAGCAGCTGATTGTCCTCGCCAGGCAGAAGTCGTGCTTCTTGCTCCTGACTAGCCCCGCTGATCCTCCGATCAAGCCCGTGAACATCAATCTGATCGGGGACGTCGAGCACCTGAGCATGGCCAGTTTTCGCATCGCCAATGAAGAGTCTTTCCTGCCGCGCATCCAGAAGATGGTGGCCTTGTCCAAGACGGGTCGCGCGGCAGAGGCGCTCGACCAGTTGGATGCGGAGGCGCTCCCGGCTTTGATGAAGCTTCAAGCTCGCATCCAGATCGTTCACCACTCCGGTGACAGCGAAGGTGCCGCGAAGCTAATCAGGGAACTGCTAGAGCAAACCACGGTACCGGCCAACTCGGCCTCGCGCCTAGCAGCGATCTGTCATCAAGGCGATGATCTACCGACGGCCAAACGCTTGATCGACGGTGCCCTTGGCGAAATATCGCAGAAGGAGTCGCTGTCGGCCTGCTTGCAAATTGCCACGTCGATGCGCGACGCGGATTTGGTGGAGCGGGTCTGGACGCGATTCAAGACCCTCTTCCCTGCGAACCGAGACCTGCAGTACGACTGCGAGATTCGCATGCTCCAGATCTGCCGACAGAATGCGTACGAGGTAAAGGCCAGCCCCATCGCACGGACCGGGTTCACGGAGGTCCACACGCTACTCGCGGAAAGACTCGCACCGGAGACCGACGTCGACTACCAGGTGCTGCTGGAGGAAGTGCGGACCCAATGGCCGCAGCACCATGACCTCGCTGCCATGTGTGCCGCGACGCATGCGGAGGTGTCCGGCGATCCGCAGGCCGCTTGGGGCCTCGCCGGACTGCTGATTCCAGGCACTCGCTTTGCTCCTGCTGCCGCCAAGCTCATTGTGCGCACCATCCGCGCGTTGTTCCTGGTGGAGGCGGCCAGTCGGGCACAGCTCGGTGTGTATGTGGAGCCGCTAAAGTTGCTCGTCGAGCATCTGGGACAACACCCCGGAGACAAGGAAATCCGAGCCTTGCTCCGCAGAACACTGTCCGTCGAGTTTGCAGGCCGCGAGGGCTTGGCCCTTATCGCTGCGGTAGCTGCAGAGTTCGCGGACAACATGCCTGAGCCGATCGCGGAAGAACCCGGCGTCGACGTGGCGACCGACGAGGAATTTCAGAATTTCCAGCAACGCTGGAAAGAGTGGGCGAAGCAACAGGTGATGGTCGACCCGCGTGTGCCACTTCCTGCCGGTGTGGTGGGCGCGGATGCAGTTGGGCTTGCGCGGCTCATCCGGAACTTCATTGAACACGGCGTCGTGGAGTACGACCAGACGGACGATCTCGAAGACTTGAGCTTTCAGGCACACATCCTGGCGTCGCTGGCCCGCCATATCCCAAGCACCTACGACGACCTGCAAGCCTTGCGCGCTCTGTCGGTGAAGTTTTCTCTGATGAACAATCACCAGCGCGCACGGGATCTGGCCGAACTCATTCTCGAGATCGCTGGTGACCAGCCCGGACGAAGGCGCCTCGCCTGGAGCGCCTACGCCGACATCTATCAGCGGGCGCATGATGCCACTGATGCCCTCCTCGCTATCGCATGTGCCGGGGCCACCCGCGCGCGGCTGCCCGCGAGCGATCTGTACCACGAGACTTACACGCACCTACGAACACTTCGCGACATGGGTCTTCACGACGCAGCCGAGGTGCTGCTGGAAAAATGCAGCTCGTTTTTCGGCGAGCTCGGAATGACTGAAACTATGCAGCACCGACTGGAGGTCGTCGGCCTGACCCTGCAAATGAGCCAGGGGGCGAACATGGAAGTCGCGGCTCTGCAGACTTTCCAGGAGAACTGCCAGCGAGTGTTTCTCGACGCCGTCCGGCTGGGGGATGAGCTGTTCGCGGCGGCATATCTCTTCGTGCAGGCACTGGGTCTGTACGAGCGTGCGGGTGGCCAACTGACCGTGGAAGCAGCTGCGGTCAAGCAACAGGCGCTGACGGCTATCGGGCCCGAAGCCGCTCTCACCCTGCAGGCAATCTCCGCAAAACGGCCCACGGCGGCAGAGCTGGTCGACCTGCACAATCGCACGGCGCGCTCTCGGTATGCATCGGACGCGCCCACCGACGCCTACGCCACCAACCTGGTTGCCCCTCGGCTTCTGGCTCCTGCCGATCCGGAAGTGACAGTGCAGGACGCCTGCCTTGCGATTGAGTTGCTGGCTGATCGCGGACTGACGCTGGAGGCTCCGCCAGCTCCGTTGACCGTGGACGGCCCGATCCGCTTTGCACGGTCGCTCGCTCAGGAGCATCAAGTCTCCGTGCTGATGCTGGCACACGACAGCGCGGGCGAATTGGTCGCCACCATCGTGGAGCCCGATGGTGCGGAAGTCCAGAGAGCCCCGAGATCTTCAACTACCGCAAGGGACCGACTGCGAGCTTGGTCGCAGACCTACCCGTTCAGGTATGGATTGATCGACCCCCGGAAGCGCGTAGACGTCGATGGCAACGGGTCGCGGTTTCGGAGTGTGGGGGACGGCGAGTTCTATGAATCGATGCGCCCTTTCAGTATCCCCCTGCCGCAGGGTACTCGCGTCTTGATCGTGGCCGAGCCGGAAGTTGCGCAGGTCGCGTTCAACTTGGTAGTGCGGCCCGACGGCGACCTCATCGGCTACGACACCGCAATTGGCATGGTGCCGTCTCTAACTTGGCTCGAGGCTATCCGCCAGAGGACAAGGACAGATGGTGACCGCCGCGTGGCGTGGCTCTCCGACGCAGGCGACCCGGCAGAGTTAGACGCGATGAGCGTCGTCAGAGGAATGCTCGAGGCGCATCTGGATTCTTATCGTATAACCTTGGACACTTCGCGCGACCTACCTCAAGGCTTGGAGGGCGCACAGATGGCGATCGTGACGGCTCATGGGCAGCTGGCACGGGGGGAGAGGTACTTTCGGCGTATCGTTGACGAGGGCGCGCTGAAGGAATCCCCGCTGGCGCTCGCCCAAGCGCTGGCCCGGGTCGAACTGGTAATCCTCTTCGTATGCAGCGGCGGACGCATGGATCGGCATCCTAGCGCCAGCACTACGGTGGGGTTGCCGAAGATGCTGCTGGAACAGGGCTGCCGTACCGTCATCGCCTCCCCCTGGCCACTGGAATCGCTCGCAGCCGGACCTTGGCTTGAGGGATTCTTGGCACATTGGGAACAGGGCGCTATGGCCATGGATGCGTGCCACGAGGCGAACAAGCGCATGGCTGCCAGGCGCGAACGCGAGCCACAGTTTTCTCTGGCGATGACGGTTTATGGGGACCCTTTGCTTGTCCGACCGCCGAGCACGTAAGGGTGGCCGGCTTCAGATCAAACTTGACTCGGCTGGACGCATACGTTGCATCTAGGATCGAGGTCGAACGCCCGTGTTTGGCCGGCTGCGATCCCCGAGAACTTGACGGCATAAAGGTGCCGACATCCTGCGATCACGAACGAATCTTCTGGCTCAAGTAGTGAAAGATCGTTCGGACGGCATTGACCACCAATTCGCCCTCGGCCCGCTCAACAATGTCGTCGTTGGGATGGGCGACACTTCCATGGTTGCGGAGGGTGTTGAGCGCATCGAGAACGGATGCAAATGACGCCAGGACTCTGCCGATCTCCCCGTCATGCGCCCCCAACGACTGCAATGCGGGATGGTGAGCACGAAGCGCTTTGTAGGCCTGCGTGAGCGTCGCCCCTTCGGGGAGCGAGATCGCACAGTCCTGGCAAGTGGACTTCAGGTATCCGTGCATGGCGGTGTGAAGGCGATCAATCGCACTCGGCGCCCCCGATGTAGAAAGTAAGTGATCGGCGTCTTGCAGAGCGAGACGCACGACCTCCGAGGCAGAGACAGTCGGCAGCACAGCGGGAACATGCCCCGCCTGGTATCCCAGTTCAATCAGTTTGGCCGCCTGATCCCGTTCAAGATGCGGGCGGACCTTAGGATGATCTACGACGGCAACCAAGGCCTGGATGTCGTTGTTCGCAAAATACTCGAGCGCCTGAAAGACACAGGCACCGTAGTCTTTGTCCCCGAACCCCAAACTTCGCAGCAGCCGGGCGTGTCCACGAATGTAGTCGTGGAACCCTGTCAGGTAGCCAAGCTCTTGCCAATCCGTCGAGTTGAAATCGGCCACGATGGCGCGCTGCATCGCCAGCATGAGAGGGCCGCGCCATGCCGAATCCTCCAAGAGTTCATAGTTCATTGCTGCCCCTTGAAAAGAACAATCTAACTCAGCTTGGCTCTTGTGGGACCTGCGCTTTCTCCACAGCCCATAGGTGGGCTTCCGTCGCGTTGCCAGCAGCCATCTGCGATGGGTACCCTTATGGAGAAACGGCAGTTGCCTTCATGGTGCCGTCCAGCTTGCGGTGAATCAGCGATACCAGGGTCAGGATGTCCAGTGCGTCTTGTTCGGACATGGGCCAATTCGTCTTGGGTGCATGGGCCAGAGGATTGCGCACCGCACCGAACAGGCCAATCAGCAAATTGGCAAAGCCTTTCTGCTCGCTCTTCTCGGACTCGGTGGAGAGTGGCCCCAAGACAAGAACGGGCTGCTGGCCCGCGAATGCTTTGTTCACCAGGTCAGCGCCATCACCGTTCAAACCCGACAGTAGGCGAATCCGCTCCGCAACGCCTTTCGTTGCCTCGAAGACGGCATGGAAGTAGTTTTCGTCCAGCAGTTCGGCACGGCAATATTTCAGCACCTCCGCGTGGACGACGCGGCTTTCCAGCGCGGCCTTAAGCCGTCCAGCTCGTGCGCGCGCTGCATCAAGCGTTGTGGCCTTATCAGCTATCCAACCTTGCCATCTTCGCGCACGTAAAAGCCGGAGAAGGCAAGGACCACATTGAGTTCGTCGCGCCGCCATGCGAACGCCGCAGCGTCGCGGGCGTAGTTCACTGGGTTCATCGCACGGTTGATGAACATGATGAGATGGTTGCCGAACTGATGCTGGTTCTGCGCACCAGCCAGCGCATTGAACAGCCGCTTCCACTTTGTCATGCCGGGCGAAGTGTCCGCGACCTCGATCTCTTGCAGCAAGCGCTCGATTTGCGTACCACTCAAGCCGCGCTCGGTATCGGCGAGCACCCGACACGCAGCTTCAAGATGCTGCGAACTGAACAGTGGAATACGTGTCATTAGTTTCCCTGATGCCTCTCAAGCCCATTCAAGCATGGAGATGATCGCCTGCCCTTCGGTGCCGACCTCCACAAACAGGGCATGCTCGTAACCAAGCTGCTGCTTGTAGCCCCGAAGTTTCCGAAGGTCGATCTGTCGGTCAACGCGGCTCGTTGACTTCTTGAACTCCAAGACCAGAAAGTTCCTTCTTGTGCCTCGCCGATGAACGATCACATCTGGGAATACGGTCTTCGCCTCAACGTCTTCGCTGTCCGGGTACAGCTCCAGATGTCCGAGCCGCTTTGGTTCAATGCCGTCTCGGTTGTATTCGCAATCCACGCTCCAATCAGGAAAATACTGTTGGAGATACATCGCGAAGCGAAAGGTGATGGATCGTTCATTTGCGTCGATGCCGAGCAAGTCATGGTCATTGCGCAGTAGTTCGAACAGCGCGCGTGCTACAGCCTCGCCTGGCGCATGACGGTTGAGATACTGAATCTGATCTTCGGACAACGCCATTGCCACGCTCGCCTACAGAAGACTCACATTAAAGGACGCGTGCACCGATCGAAACGTCGTCAGAATTCTCCGTCTGGCTTCGTCCAGTTCGTCGGCAACGCGATCCGTGAGCATGTACGTAGGGCACTTCGCCTGACCGCATCCGCAGTGCCTGATCTCTCCGTCCTTGAGACGGGTCACGAAGATGCGGCGTAGCTCATCGACCTGACGGACCACGTTTGCAAGCACCGCTTGAATGCGTTGATCTTGAAGATGGTGGATCGAAGGAATACGCCTGATCTCGTTGCCCTCGCGCGTCCGCCAAACGCCCGTGTTGAGTGCGCCAATGGTGTCTTCGACCGCCTGCTTAAAGTCAGGCAGGGAGCTTTCCTGCTGAAACGGCGTGCGAAAGGCAGGCCGGTCGAACACAGCCGCCATCAATTGCAGCGCATCGGCATCCGAAAGGTCAGGGAAGTCGTCCACGAACTTTCGGATCTCCGTTTCAGCGTCGGGAAACTCGATACCTTGAACGAAACGATGCAGCAGGAACTCGGCACGAAGCCGCAGGTTTTCCTCGAATTCCACGCCGGACCATATCGTCACATGAGCAATCCCAAGGGAAGCTGCGGCTTGCCCGATCCGTATTCGACTGGTGTCCGAAACAGCGCCACGAGAGACGAACTTGAAGGCATCCGGCGTCCCGGCAGCGGCCTTGACCGCCTTGGTCATATCGCCCTTGGCTTTCGCCAAGGTCAGCGTGTCCCTGTTCGCGCATTGGATGATGGTCTTGCGTGGCGGTTGGTCATCGAATAGCTCGATACCCGAGATGTCCCGCCCTTGGTCGCCTCCCGATTGACCGTGCCAGATCAGGTCACTCCAGCCAGCGCGCACGTGATACGCAAAGACCAAGCGCTCAAACTGGGGGCCGCTGTAATCTTCGAAATGAATCGGAGAAACCGTTACCGTCGCCATGTTCTCCCCCTCTTCCCTTGGCCGTTTGTCTTCAGTACGCCTCTCTACGCTCCTGTGAGTTTCCGCGATAGCCAGTGAAAGCCACCATATCGTCATACGGTGGCAAGACATATCGCCGAACAACCATGGAGTTCGACATGGAGAATAACCCGTCAGAGAAAATCGGCCGAGACAGCAGTGCCGGGATGCGCCCGCAACCCGTCTCGCTTCCCTTGCCCGGCTCGAACGCCTACGGCGATCTCCCGCAATTCCCGAAACACGGCGCGCTGCCATTTCGTCGCACCATCCGCCGTCATGAGCTGCGGCAGATCGTCCCTCTGGCCGAAACGACGATCTACGAAATGGAGCGCCGCGGCGAGTTTCCAAGGCGCTTCAATCTGACGGCACGCTGCGTCGTGTGGGACCTGGCCGAAGTGGAGACCTGGATCGACGAACGCAAGCAGGCCCCGCGCGCCGGCGCCACCAAGCCGGATGTCCACCTACGAAAAACACGCCCTGTTCGGGCGGGTTCCGGTCAGGATTGAAGTCGGCGACGGACACCCTCATCCAACAAGAGCTTCCAACTCCTTGAAAGCCGAGCGCGATAGGCGCCGCCCCTCCTTGGCCACATTGACCTGCAAGGCCGCGCGCGCCACCTCTAGAACGTCCTTGGCCAGCGAGTAGCTGCCCTTGGCTTGCAGCCAGGCCAACACATCCGCCAAGTGCCAGATCGACGCACTGCCCTCATGCACCGGCGTCGGGAAGCTGCCCGGATGGGCCAGCATCAGCTTGCGCATGTTCTGCCGCGACACGCCCACGATGTCGGCCACATCGGTCAGCCCAACCAGATCCGGTGCGACCTCGATCAGACTGGCCGACGGTGCGGCACGCCGCACGTCCGCCAGCGCGCTGCGCACGGCCGCGTCCGCACTGTCCGCCTCGCGGGTGAACTCCAGTGCGAGCCGCCCTGGCTGCCCGATGCCGACCAGGGCATCGTCGCAGCCGGCTTCGCCCAAGCGCTCGACCAGCGCACCCGGGTCGCGGTCATCATCGGCGAGCTGGTATTTCAAGGTGAAGGTGTATTCCATTGCGCTATTCCTCGGCATCGTCGGCCGCCTCCTGCTGCGTGCGGTGCGTCGTGCAGTTGTCCACGACCCGCCGCAAGGCGCGCGCGTGGTTCCCAGGGTTCTTCGGCGTGCTCCACACACTGGTGATGCAAAACTCGCCGCAGCGGCACTCCGCGTCGTTGTACGGACAATAAATCCGCCCCCAGGCGTGGCTGCCGCCAACTTCCACGCGCCAGCCCTGCCCTTCGGCATGCCTGAGTGCTTCCTCGACCTCTTTCTTCGGGTGAGGGGAACGTGCCATCAGTAGTCTCCAGTATGAGAATAATCGATCAGGTTGTCAAGTGACAACCTGATCATTGCTTCAGGCCAACGCACTCAACACCGGCACGACCACGTGCTCCGGCATCAGCTTTGGAACGTAGGTCTGCCCGTCGATCCAGGCATCGACCATGCTGGCCCACTCCTGCAGCATGTGGCGCCGCTGCTCGGCGTATTCGGCTTTGTTGTAGATCGAACGCGAGGAACGCCCCTCCTCGTGCGCAAGGCACTTCTCGATCCAGTCGCGGTTGAACCCGATCTCGTTGAGCAGCGTCGAGCCCGTGCGGCGCAGGTCATGGACGGTGAACGGCTCCAGAGGCAGGCCTGCAGCCTTGGCCCGCTGCGCCACGATCTGCGTGACCCGGTTGAGGGTCGCGTGAGACATGCAGCGGTCGGAGTCGTAGCGCGACGGCAGCAAGAACTTCGATCCAGCCGCGCAGGTATGCAGCGCCACCAGGATGTCCAACGCCTGGCGCGACAGGTAGACCACATGCGGATTGCGCCCCTTCATCCGCTGCTTCGGAATGGTCCAGGTCGCGTTCTCGAAATCAACCTCGTCCCAGGTGGCCTCGATCAGCTCGCTCTTGCGCACCAGCGTCAGCAGGATCATGCGCAGCGCCAAGCGGATGGTCGGATACGTGGCCACCGACTCCATCTGCCGCGACATCAAACGGATCTCCAACGGCGACAAGGCACGGTCCTTGGGTACGAAGGTCGCAATCGAGGCCGCGCCCACGTCGGCCGCCGGGTTGTCCACCTTCTCCCCATGCAGGATGGCGAAGGCATAGACCTGCTTCACGATGTCGCGGACATGCACCGCGGTGGCCGGGGCACCCCTCCCCTTCACCTTGCCGCACAAGGCGCGCAAGTCATCGGCGGTGATTTCGTTGAGCAGGCGGTTCTGGAACGCCGGCAGGATGTCCCGATCGACGATGCTCTTGCGCATCGCTCGCGTGCTGTCGGCCATCCGGGCGCCGGCCAGCCATTGGGTGGTCATGTCGCCGAAGTTCTTGGCGGCGGTCAGGCGGCGCTTCTCGCGCTGTTTCTCATGCGCCGGAGACTTGCCCTGGGCGACGGCCTTCTTGGCATCCAGCAGCTTTTCACGGGCCATCCCCAGCGAAATACCCGCCGACCCATAGCGGCCAATGGTCAGGGTCTCACGGCGGCCGTTGAGACGGTAATCGTAGCGGAAGGTGACGGTACCGGTGGGTGATACCGTCACGTACATCCCATCCCGGTCAGAAGCCTTATAAGTCAATGACTTAGGCTTCAAATTGCGCAGTGCGGTGTCGGTAAGCATCGAGGTTTTTCCTCCTGTTCATGACGGCTTTTACCGTCAGGGGTCAGGAGACCTGCTGATGCCTGGAAAGCCGCATGAAACAAGCTTTCCAGAGGAGTGATTTACCGTCAAAGACCGATTTGGTCTCGATAGTAAACAAGGAGGTCTTAATCCGGCCTCCGGTTTCTACCGTCACCTCTACCGTCAATCCGTTTCGCTGCCCGGCGATAGCTGCCGATAGCTGCCGATAGCTGTCGTGACGTATTTTCTTTAAAATCAATACGTTACGTCGGATTTTCGATTGGTGGCGATAGTCTCCGAAGGACCTGATTTCACTCCCACTCAATCGTCGCCGGCGGCTTGCTGCTCACGTCATACGTCACGCGGTTGATGCCGCGCACTTCGTTGATGATGCGGCCCGACACCTTCTTGAGCAGCGCGTACGGCAGCTCGGCCCAGTCGGCGGTCATGAAGTCGCTGGTCTGCACGGCACGCAGGGCGACCACGTAGTCGTACGTGCGGCCATCGCCCATCACGCCCACACTCTTGACCGGCAGGAAGACGGTGAAGGCCTGGCTGGTGAGGTCGTACCAGGTCTTGCCGGTGGCTTCGTCCACATGGTTGCGCAGCTCTTCGATGAAGATCGCGTCGGCGCGGCGCAGCAGGTCGGCGTATTCTTTCTTCACCTCGCCCAAAATGCGCACGCCCAGGCCGGGGCCGGGGAACGGATGGCGGTAGACCATTTCGGGCGGCAGGCCCAGGGCCACGCCGAGTTCGCGCACTTCGTCCTTGAACAGGTCGCGCAGGGGCTCCAGCAGTTTCAGGCCCAGCTGCTCGGGCAGGCCGCCCACGTTGTGGTGGCTCTTGATGGTGACGGCTTTCTTGCTCTTGGCGCCGCCGGATTCGATCACATCGGGGTAGATGGTGCCCTGGGCCAGGAACGTCGCGCCTTTGACGGTGCGACCACCATCCGCGCCCTTGTGGCCAGCCGTGCCGGCCTTGAGCTTGGCAGCCTCGGCCTTGAACACGTCGACGAACAGGCCGCCAATGATCTTGCGCTTTTGCTCGGGTTCGCTCACGCCGGCGAGCTTGCCCAGGAATAGGTCGCTCGCGTCCACGCGGATGACCTTGGCGTGCAGCTTGCCTTCGAACATGTCCATGACCATGTCGCCTTCGTTCAAGCGCAGCAGGCCATGGTCCACGAACACGCAGGTCAACTGGTCGCCGATGGCGCGGTGGATCAGCGCCGCCGCCACGGACGAATCGACGCCGCCGGAGAGGCCCAGAATCACTTCCTCATCACCCACCTGCTGGCGGATCTGCTCCACGGCTTCGGCGATGTGGTCGCGCATCACCCAATCGGGCGTGGTGCCGCAGATGCCGAGCACGAAGCGGTCGAGCAGCGCCCTGCCCTGCACGGTGTGGGTGACTTCGGGGTGGAACTGCACGGCGTAGAAGCGGCGCGCTTCGTCGGCCATGCCGGCGATGGGGCAGCTGTCGGTGCTGGCCATGAGCTTGAAGCCCGGGGGCAGCTCGGTGACCTTGTCGCCGTGGCTCATCCAGACGTTGAGCATGCCGTGGCCCTCGGCGGTGGTGAAGTCGGCAATGTCCTTGAGCAACGCGGTGTGGCCACGTGCGCGCACCGCCGCAAAGCCGAACTCACGCTTGTGGCCGGTTTCGACCTTGCCGCCCAGTTGCTGTGCCATGGTCTGCATGCCGTAGCAGATGCCCAGCACAGGCAGACCCAGGTCGAACACGGCCTGGGGGGCACGGTCGGTGGTGTCCTCGGTCACGCTGGCGTGGCTGCCCGACAGGATGATGCCCTTGAGCGAACCGTCCTTGGCGTAGTCACGCACCCATGCGTCCGTCACGTCGCAGGGATGCACTTCGCAATACACATTGGCCTCGCGCACGCGGCGGGCGATGAGCTGGGTGACTTGCGAGCCGAAATCGAGGATGAGGATTTTCTGGTGTTGCATGGTGGTGGTCCGTCAGAGGCGAGAGAGATCAAGAAGGGGTACGCCGCTGCGCTGTGCGGCAGCGGCCTGTTGGGGATCAAAGGTTGCCAGGGGCAGGCGCAGCGAGCGCGCCAGCCACAGGTAGGCGGCGTCGAAAGTGGGCAGGCCGGTTTCCAGCGCCACATCGAGCACGGCCTTGTGCTGGGCAGGGGCGAGGTCGTGCAGCTCCACGCGGTGGCGGATGGCTTCGAGCACGCCCCACAGGCCTTCGACGGAGGCGGCGGGTATGCGCCCGCTGTGCACGCCGCTGGCGAGGATGTTGCTGCACTCCCACTGCCAGAGGTTGGGCGCCTGGGGCTCGACCTCGTCGCGGCGGATCAGGGTGTACAGGCGGCGCGTGTGTTCACTGGCCGCATCGGGCAGCAGCCAGGCGGCGGTGACGGAGGCGTCGAGGACGAAGGCGGTCATGCGGCGCTCCGGCCAGCGCGGCGCAAGGTGTTGGGGGTGGCGACGGCTTCGCCTGCGGGGCGGATGCTGGCGTGCAGCGCATCCATCTGACCCAGCTCGCGGGCGATCTGCTCGTCGGTGATGACGGGGCGGCGGCGCACGGGCAGCATGCGCACCACTTCCTTGCCGTGGCGGGTGATGCGCACTTCCTCGCCCTGCTCGACCAGCTCGATCAGGGCAGAGAACCTGCTCTTGGCTTCATAGATGCCGACGGACTGCATGGATGCGCGGACCCCCAAAAAGAAAAAGTCTGGCCTGAATGGCGAATTCAGACCAGACTATATCATTCTGACCAGATATTTTCAATCAGGCCAGATTGGATCGGCGGTGCTCAGTCAGCCCTGTAGTTGGGGGCTTCCTTGGTGATCTGCACGTCGTGCACATGGCTTTCGCGGATGCCGGCGGTGGTGATCTCGACGAACTCGGCCTTGTTGTTCATCTCTTCGATCGTCGCGCAACCGCAGTAGCCCATGGAGGCGCGCACGCCGCCGGCCATCTGGTACACGATGCTGACCATGGAGCCCTTGTAGGGCACGCGGCCTTCGATGCCTTCGGGCACGAGCTTGTCGGCATTGGGGTTGCCGGTGCTCGATTCCTGGAAGTAACGGTCGGCGCTACCTTGCTGCATGGCGCCGATGCTGCCCATGCCGCGGTAGCTCTTGTAGCTGCGGCCCTGGAACAGAATCACTTCACCAGGGGCTTCTTCGGTGCCGGCGAACATGCCGCCCATCATCACCGTGCCCGCGCCTGCGGCAAGGGCCTTGGCAATGTCGCCGCTGTAGCGGATGCCGCCGTCAGCGATCAGCGGCACGCCCGTGCCCTTGAGCGCGGTGGCCACGCTGTCGATGGCCATGATCTGGGGCACGCCCACACCCGCCACGATGCGGGTGGTGCAGATGGAACCGGGGCCGATACCGACCTTGACTGCGTCGGCACCGGCCTCGACCAGGGCCAGCGCGGCCGCGCCGGTGGCGATGTTGCCGCCGATCACGTCGATCTGGGGGTAGTTCTGCTTGACCCAGCGCACGCGGTCGATCACGCCCTTGCTGTGGCCATGCGCAGTGTCGACCACGATGGCATCGACACCAGCCTTGACCAGGGCTTCAACACGCTCTTCCGTGCCCTCACCCACGCCCACGGCAGCGCCCACGCGCAGGCGGCCAGCGGCGTCGCGAGCGGCGTTGGGGAAGCTGGTTTGCTTGGTGATGTCCTTCACCGTGATCAGGCCCTTGAGTTCAAAGGTGTCGTTCACGACCAGGATGCGTTCGAGCTTGTGCTTGTTCAGCAGCGCCTTGGCTTGCGCGGGCGTGGTGCCTTCTTTTTCGTTGACCGTGATGAGCTTTTCGCGCGGGGTCATGATCTGGTGGACCTTGACGTCGTAGCGTGTTTCGAAGCGCAAATCGCGGCCGGTGACGATACCCACCACCTTGCCGCCGTCGCACACCGGAAAACCCGAGATGCCCAGTTGCTCGGACAGCTGCAGCACCTGCAGCACGGTGTGCTCGGGGGTGATGACCACGGGGTCGCGCAGCACGCCGGATTCATAGCGCTTGACCTTGGCCACATGGGCGGCCTGCTCTTGCGCCGTGAGGTTCTTGTGCACGATGCCGATGCCGCCCTCCTGGGCGATGGCAATGGCCAGGCGCGCTTCGGTCACAGTGTCCATGGCGGCGGACACGAGCGGCAGGTTCAGCTGAATGTTGCGGGAGAGTTTCGTCGCAAGGGACGTGTCCTTGGGCAGGACCTGGGAGTACGCTGGCACCAGCAACACATCGTCGAAGGTGAGCGCTTTTCCAAGAAGGCGCATGAGAAAGCTCCAAAAAATGGATTGTACCCGTGCCGCGTGTGGCGCCTCGCCGACGCGCCAATAACCCCCAGGCCACGGCCCTACCTGCCTGCTGAACGTCCCCCCAGGACCGCCGCCTGTCCTGCCGCACTGGCGGGTGGCAAGCCACACGGCTAAACTGCTTCGCATGAAAATGCACAAGATTCTTCTGCTGGCCGTGGCCTGCACTTGGGCCATGGGCGCTGCAGCGCAGTGGCAGTGGATCGACAAGGACGGACGCAAGGTCTTCAGCGACCGCCCCCCACCGGCAGAAATCCCTGAAAAAAGCATCTTGAAGCAGCCTGCAGGCAGCCAGTCGGCGCGCCCAGCCCCTGCGGCGGCCGTGCCCGCCGCCACAGACGCCCCCCCCGGCGCAACCCCCACCGCCGCCACGCCCAAGCTGGCAGCCAGCGCCCCGGGCAGCGGCAAGGACAAGGAGCTGGAAGAGAAAAAAGCCCAGGCCGAAGCCGCCGAAGCTGCCAAGAAAAAGGCCGAAGAAGAAAAAGTCGCCAAGGTCAAGGCAGAGAACTGCACCCGGGCTCGCGCAGCCAAGTCCGCCTTTGATGCCGGCAAGCCCATCACCCAGACCAATACCCAGGGCGAGCGCATTTTCCTGGACGGCCCCGCCCGCGCGGCCGAGGCCAAGCGCATTGACGGCATCGTCGCCTCGGACTGCGCGCGCTAACCCTATCGCCCCGCAGCCACCTGGGCCTGCTGCAGGCGCGGCCCTCCCGGGTGCACATCCACAGCGTCTCAGTATCCTGATTTGCCCCCCGGGCGCTGGCGGGCAAACAGGCCCGTGGAACGCGCACCCTGGCGGGCAAAGCGCTCCCGACGGGCCACCTTGGGGTCCACCTGGAGGGGCCGGTAAACCTCCACACGATCCAGGTGCTGCAGCGGCGCGTCCAGCGCCACGGCCCGCCCCCACACCCCCACCAGCGGCCCGCCCCGATCGGCGGTCGGCGCTGGCGCCTGCTGCGGCAGGGTCCCGCTGGCCCGCAAGGCATCGGCCACCGTCGCCCCCTGGGGCAGGGCCAGCACCCACTCGCGCGTTTCACGCGGCGCCACGCAGGCCATCACCGTGATCTGCAGGGTGATGCCCCCCTCGGGCGCCGCCGTGCCCGCCACCTGGGCGCGGCCCCCATCAGCCATACACCTGCTCCGCCCGCTTCACAAAGGCATCCACCATGCTGCCGGCGATGCGGTCAAACACCGGCCCCACCAGCGCCGCCAGCGCCGGACTGTCAAAACCGTAATTGAGCAGCAGCTCCACCTTGCAGGCACGCTGCTGGCCATCGCCCACGGGGTGGAAATGCCAGTCGCCGTCCAGGCGCGAGAACGGGCCCTTCACCAGGTGCATCTGCACCCGCCGCCCCGCTTCATGCGTGTTGCGCGTCACAAAGGTCTGGCGAATCCCGCCCAGGGCAATGCCCACTTCGGCGGTCATGCCATCCTCCATCCGCTCCAGCACGGCAGACCGGTCGCACCACGGCAAGAACTGCGGGTAGTGCTCCACCCCGGTGACCAAGGCAAACATTTCTTCGGGGCTGTACCAGATGAGGACGGACTTTTGGACGGTTTTCATGCAGACGGCGCTTGCGCAGGACCACGCAAGCGGGGGAGAAACTAGAATCGCGGCTCGCGAGCGGACAACCCTTCATTGTAGGGAGACCTTTTATCTCCCGGATTTCGCCGCATCTAACCTCCATGGCCAAGAAACCCGACCCCACGTCCCGCATTGCCGACAACAAGAAAGCGGCCTACAACTATTTTTTTGAAGAGCGCCACGAGGCGGGCATGGTGCTGCACGGCTGGGAGGTCAAGGCGCTGCGCGAGGGCAAGGTGCAACTGACCGATGGCTACGTGCTGATACGCGATGGCGAGTTGTTCCTGCTGGGCTGCCAGATCAACGCGCTCAAGACCGCCTCCACCCACGTCAGCCCCGACGCAGCGCGCACCAAGAAGCTGCTGCTCAAGAAAGACGAGATCAAGCGCCTGATTGGCAAAGTGGAGCAAAAGGGCTACACCCTGGTGCCCCTGAACCTGCACTGGAAGAACGGCTTCGTGAAGTGCGAGGTCGCACTGGCCAAGGGCAAGGCCGAGCACGACAAGCGCGACACCATCAAGGACCGCGAAGGCAAGCGCGAGGTCGAGCGCGCGATGAAAAGCAGAAATCGGTAACCCCCTGAGGTGCTGCGCACCTTCCCCCTACAGGGGGACGCCGCCCCTGCGGCGGGGCGGCCCTTGCACGGCGGCGCGGGCCTTGCGCCGCGCCAGTTGCATGCGCCGCGGAAAGCGCAGACCTGCTTCGGCAGGTCCGATCTTTGGGATTTTTTTCATGCGTGGTGGAATAAATCGCTGTGCGACTGTGTTTGTGGAGGTGCAAGGCGGCATGTGCCGTTGCCTGCAATTCCTCTTCTTCCACCTGGAGAAACCATGAAAAAGATCCTGTCCATCGCTGCGTTCCTGGCCGTTGCCGGCTGCTCCACCATAGCGGCCGATGGCCCCGTGAAAACCATGGATGGCGTGCTCACCGGTGCGGGCGGCATGACGCTCTACACCTTCGACCGCGACACTGCCGGCAACGGCAAGTCGGTCTGCAACGGCCCCTGCGCCACCAACTGGCCGCCACTGATGGCCAGCCAGGCACCCGGTGGTGACTACAGCCTGGTGACGCGCGATGATGGCAAAACCCAGTTGGCCTACAAGGGCAAGCCGCTGTACTACTGGGCCAAGGACACCAAGCCGGGCGACAAGACGGGCGAGGGCGTAAACCAGGTCTGGCACGCTGCACGGCCCTGATGCGCCCCCGGACATGAACCGCACCCAGGTCATCGAACAACTGCCCGCCCTGCGCCGCTACGCACGGGTGTTGACGGGCGACGCCTGGGCGGCGGATGACCTGGTGCAGGACACGCTGGAGCGTGCCTGCAGCAAATGGCGGCTGTGGCGCCGTGGCAGCGATCTGCGGGCCTGGCTGTTCACCCTCATGCACAACCTGTACCTCAATCAGCGCCGCGGCCTGCCCCCACTGGCAGCCATCGTGGACATCGACGAGGTCAGCGCGCAGTTGCCAGGCACGCCCGGCCCGGCAGACGATGCGCTGGACCTGGAACGCTGCCTGCAGCGCCTGCCTGCGGAGCAGCGCGCCGTGCTCCTGCTGGTGAGCCTGGAAGACATGGGCTACGAAGAGACGGCCCGCATCCTGGACATCCCCGTGGGCACCGTCATGTCACGCCTTTCCCGCGCGCGCAGCCGGCTGGGCGCCCTGATGGAGCGCCCACCAACGGCCCCGCGCACCGAAGCCCCCCGCGAATCCCCGGGGCTGCGCCGCCTCAAGTGACGGCAATGCCCTTCATCGCCATGGACCCCCATCCCTCCCGCCCTTCGCCCGCCGACGACACCTCCGCCCAGTGGCATGCCCTGGTGGATGGACAACTGCCGCCCGCCGAGGCCAGTGCCCTGCGCCAGCGGCTGAAGGACGACGCGGCCGCGCAGGACACCCTGGACCGCTGGCACCAGCAACGCACCCAGCTGCGTGCGCTGCATGCGGACCTGCTCCACGCCCCCGTGCCCGATGCCTTGTTGCAGGCGGCCCTGCATGCAGCCGACCGCCGCACGCAGCAACACGCGCAATGGTGGCGCTGGGGGGGCATGGCCGCCTCGGTGCTGGCGGCCTTCACACTGGGCTGGATGGGGCATGGCCACTGGGCCGGAGGTCCCCCTGCGGGGACCACGCTGGTGCACGGCGCAGCCCCACCGTGGGTGGTGGCTGCAGCCCCTGCACAGCGCTTTGCGCACCAGGCCGCCGTGGCCCACGCCGTGTACCAGCCCGAGGTGCGCCACCCCGTGGAGGTCACAGCGGCGCAGCAGGAGCATCTGGTGCAGTGGCTGTCCAAGCGGCTGAACCGGCCGCTCAAGGTTCCCGCATTGGCCGCGCAAGGCTACGAGCTGGTCGGCGGGCGCCTGTTGCCCGGCGACAGCGGGGCGCGCGCGCAGTTCATGTACCAAAACAGCAGCGGCCAGCGCATCACGTTGTACCTGGGCGCCCTTGCGCCTGCGGTGGGGGCCCCGGGCCAGGCCCCCGCATCGCCCTCTGTGGCGGCAGCAGCCACCGCCTTCCAGTTCACCCAGGAAGGCCCGGTCCCCGGTTTCTACTGGGTGGACCAGGGCTTTGGCTACGCGCTCAGCGGGCAGCTCTCACGCGCCGAGCTGCTGGCGCTGGCCACGGTGGTGTACCAGCAACTGCAACTACCCTAGCCGTAGCCCGCCACCGGCATCGGGCCTTGCCCGAGTGGCTGGGTGTGGCTGCAAGCGCATTCACGCCCCGCAGTACAACCCACCAACCACGCACCGGCCATGCGCAGGTTCTCAGGCCAATGCCACCAGCGGATGGGAGTGCGCCGGCCAAGGGCTGGCAAAGAAGGGGGCCACCATCTCGGGCGTCACGTCTTCGATGCGCGCCGGGAGCCACTTCGGCGCGTGGTCCTTGTCCACCGCCAGCGCGCGGATGCCTTCCACCGTCTCGCTCTGGCCGGGACGCAGGTAGAAGCAATGGCGCACCATGTCACGCTCCATGCGCAGGTCGTCGGCCAGGCCCATGCCGCGCGCGCGGCGGACCTGCTCCAGCACCACGTTCAGCATCAACGGCGAGCGCTTGCGCAAGGTGGCAGCCGTGGCACGCGCCCAGTCGCTGTCGGCGGACTCCAGGGCCTGCACGATCTCGCCCACGGTGGACAGCGAAAAATATTGGTCAATCTGGCCTCTAGCGCTGGATGGATTTGCGCTAGCAGCTATCAATTTGGAAGCAACATAGTCCTTCACGGCAGCGCCGCTGGCAAAGGTCTGCGTGGCCAGCGCCTCCCACACCGCCGCCTGCTGGTCCGCAGGCAGGCAGCCGTCTGCCAGTTGGCTCGCGATGGCATCGCCGGCGCCGATGGTGTCGCCGGTCAGCGCCAGCCACTCGCCCACGCGGCCAGGACAGCGGCTCAAGAAGTAACCGCCGCCCACGTCGGGGAACAGGCCGATCGCCGTTTCAGGCATGGCCATCTTGGTGCGCTCCGTCACCACGCGCAGCGCGGCGCCCTGGCTGATGCCCATGCCACCGCCCATCACGATGCCGTCCATGAAGGCGATGTAGGGCTTGGCGTAGTTGTGGATCAGGTGGTTGAGCGCGTACTCCTCAGTGAAGAAGTCTTCGAGCTGCGGGTTGCCCTGGCTGCCGGCCTGGTGCAGAAAGCGGATGTCGCCGCCCGCGCAGAAGGCACCAAACGGGCCTTCCTTGTTGCTGCCACGGATCGCCACGGCCAGCACGCGCGCATCGTTCTGCCAGGCCAGCAGGATGCCCATGAGGTCGCGCACCATGGACAGCGACAACGCATTGAGCGCACGCGGGCGGTTCAGGGTGATGAAGCCGACCTGGCCCCGCACCTCACTCAGTACTTCGCTCACAACTTCCGACACAACCGTCTCCGTCATTTTTGTTCCTTCCAACCTAACAGTTCATTGAACACCAGCGCACCGATGACCAGCACGCCGCCCGTCAGCACCGCTGCTGCGGGCTTTTCGCCCGCCCCCAGCCATGCCAGCAAGATGCCAAAAATCACTTCCAGCAAGCCCAGCAGCGCCATCTCGGGCGCCTTGAGCACACGCCCGCAGCGCACGGCCAGCACGCAGGGGATCGCCAATTGCACCACGCCCAGCAGGCCCAGCAAGAGCAGGTCATGCCCCGAGGCCTGAAACGGCAGGGCCAGCGGCAGCGTGGCCAGGGACGAGATCACCGCCCCCACCAGCACGGCGGGCACCAGGTCCACCGCGTGGCCATGGCGTTGCGAGTGCTGCACCACCGTCCAGTTGATGGCCGCGGCCACCGGCACGCACAAGGCCACCAGTGTGCCCGCCAGCGGCAGGCCTGCCATCTGCGAGCCATACATCCAGCCGATGCCCAGGCCCGCCACCGCGATCGCCCCCCAGGTGCGCGCAGCGATATGGTGGCCGATGAAGAGGCGGGCGAACAAGGCGGTAAGCAACGGCCCTGCCGCCATGGTGACCAGCACATTGGCCACCGGCATGAGCACCAAGGCCACCATGAAGGCGGTGAACATCACACTCCAGCAGATGCCGGAGATCCACAGCGCACTGCCGCCCTTGCGCAGGGAGGCAAACACCGCCCGCCCCTGCAGCAGCGGCAGGATGACCAGCAGCGACACCAGCGTGAAAAAGCTGCGCCAGAAGGTCACCTCGAAACTCGCGGCATGCTCCAGATGGCGCGTGACCACCCCGGCCATCGACCACATCAGGGTGACCGCCACCATCAGCAGCACGGCGCGGGAATACGTGAGTTTCAACATGGGATTCGGATTGCAGACGGAAAAAAGGCCACTGCGCAGCAGTGGCCCTTCCGGGGACGCTCAGCCCATCAGGACCGGGAAGCGCGCTTGCGCTCGTTTTCGGTCAGGTGGCGCTTGCGCAGGCGCACGGACTTGGGCGTGATTTCGACCAGTTCGTCGTCCTCGATGAATTCCACGCCGTACTCCAGCGTGAGGTCGATCGGGGGCGTGATCTTGATCGCGTCTTCCTTGCCGGACACGCGGAAGTTGGTGAGCTGCTTGGTGCGCGTGGCGTTCACGATCAGGTCGTTGTCGCGGCTGTGGATGCCGACGATCATGCCTTCGTACACGGGGTCGTTCGCCTTCACGAACATGCGGCCACGGTCGTCCAGCTTGCCCAGGGCGTAGGTGAAGATTTCACCGTCGTCCATGGAGATCAGCACACCGTTCTTGCGGCCACCGATGTCGCCCTTGTGCGGCTCGTAGCTGTCGAAGATGTTGGAGATCAGGCCGGAACCGCGCGTCAGGTTCAGGAATTCGTTGGTGAAACCGATCAGGCCACGGGCCGGGATGCGGTACTCCAGGCGCACGCGGCCACGGCCGTCGGACTCCATGTTCACCAGCTCGCCCTTGCGCTCGCCCAGGGCTTGCATCACGCCGCCTTGGTGGCCTTCTTCGATGTCGGCCGTCACGAGTTCGATAGGCTCGCACTTCTCGCCGTTGATATCCTTGAACACCACGCGGGGCTTGGACACGGCCAGCTCGTAACCTTCGCGGCGCATGTTTTCCAAGAGGATGGTCAGGTGCAGTTCGCCCCGGCCCATCACTTCAAAGATACCTTCTTCGTCGGTTTCCTTCACGCGCAGGGCCACGTTGTGCTGCAGTTCCTTTTGCAGGCGGTCCCAGATCTGGCGGCTGGTCACGAACTTGCCTTCGCGGCCTGCCAGGGGCGAGGTGTTCACGCAGAAGTTCATGGTCAGCGTAGGCTCGTCCACCTTCAGCATGGGCAGCGGTGCGGGGTTGGCCGGGTCGGTCACGGTCACGCCGATGCCGATGTCTTCGATGCCGTTGATCAGCACGATGTCGCCAGGGCCCGCCAGCGGCGTCTGCATGCGGTCCAGACCCTGGAAGGTCAGCACCTGGTTCACACGGCCCTTGACGGCCTTGCCATCGGGGCCTTCCATGACGACCACGTCCATCATGGGCTTCAGGGTACCCTGGCTGATGCGGCCCACGCCGATGCGGCCCACGAAGGTGGAGAAGTCCAGTGCCGAGATTTGCAGCTGCAGCGGCGCGCTGGCGTCACCCGTGTTCGGGGGAACGTGCGAGAGGATGGTGTCGAACAGGGCCGACATGTCGGGGCCCCACTGCTCGCCCGGAGCGCCTTCTTCCAGCGACGACCAGCCGTTGATGCCCGAGGCGTACACCACGGGGAAGTCGAGCTGCTCGTCGGTTGCGCCCAGCTTGTCGAACAGGTCGAACGCAGCGTTCACCACCTTGTCGGGGTTGGCACCGGGCTTGTCCACCTTGTTCACGACCAGGATGGGCCGCAGGCCCAGGGCCAGGGCCTTCTTGGTCACGAAACGCGTCTGGGGCATGGGGCCCTCTTGCGCGTCGATCAGCAGCACCACGCTGTCCACCATGGACAGGGCACGCTCCACTTCACCGCCGAAGTCCGCGTGGCCGGGGGTGTCCACGATGTTGATGTGCGTGCCCTTCCAGCTCACGGCGCAGTTCTTGGCCAGGATCGTGATGCCACGCTCTTTTTCAATCGCGTTGTTGTCCATCACGGTATCGACGACCTTTTCATGGTCGGCGAAGGTGCCGGACTGGCGCAGCAGTTGGTCGACCATGGTGGTTTTGCCATGGTCAACGTGGGCAATGATGGCGATGTTGCGGATCTGTTTAGTCATAGTTTTTCCAATGTGCCGCTGTGCGCCATGGACGCGGAATGCGGCGTGCTTTCCAAAATTTGTTGAATTTCCAGCGGACTCAGGAGCCTGCCCGGCACCAGCTCCCCGCCAGCGACATGGCCCACCCCCAGCAGCGCCGGGGGACTCTCTCCAAACACCGCCACCGCGCTGGCATCGGGCCAGGCCCCGCGGCGGCGCACGCCCGACAGGAAACGAGCGGCATTGTCGCTGTCCAGCGTGACACGCGTGTGCCCCGCCAGCAGCGATTCGGGGGCTTCCAGGCAGGCCAGGCGCTCCGCTTCGGGCAGGGCCTCCAGCTGCGCCAGCGTGACGCAGCGCTCCACGCCGATGCCGCCGGTATCGGTGCGGCGCAGGAAGCGCAGGTGCGCCCCACAGCCCAGCGCAGCACCGATGTCCTCACCCAGGGTTCGGATGTAGGTGCCTTTGCTGCAAGTCACTACCATTTTGATAGCTGGCAGGGCTTGATCTGTGTGCGTAAGCGTCAGTTTCAATGCATGAATGACCACATCGCGCGCTTCGCGCTCCACGGTGACCCCTGCGCGCGCGTATTCGTACAGCGCCTTGCCATCTTTCTTGAGCGCGCTGTGCATGGGCGGCACCTGGCGGATGGGGCCGGTGAACTGCTGCTGCACGGCGGCCAGGCGTTCGGGCGTGAGCTGGGCCAGATCCACCTCGCGGCGCTCCAGCACCTCGCCCTCGGCGTCGCCGGTGGTCGTGGTCACCCCCAGCAACGCAATGGCTTCGTAGGTCTTGGGGGCTTCCAGCTGCAGCTGGCTGAACTTGGTGGCCGCACCAAAACACAGGGGCAGCACCCCCGAGGCGAGCGGGTCCAGCGTGCCGGTGTGGCCCGCCTTTTCGGCGCGCAGCAGCCACTTCACCTTCTGCAAGGCGTCGTTGCTGGACAGGCCCAGGGGTTTGTCGAGCAGCAGCACTCCGTGCACCGGGCGCCGCTGCACCCGGATGCGGGGAGCGCGCTCGGTCATGTTTCCTCGTCGTCTTTGGAGCGGGAAGCCACGGCGCGCGCAATCAGCGCATTCATGTCGGCCGCACGTTCGGAGGTGCGGTCGAACACAAAGTGCAGCGTGGGCACCGTGTGGATGTGCAGGCGCTTGAACAGGCCATTGCGCAAGAAGCCCGCCGCCTGGTTGAGCGCCACCTGGGTTTCCACCGGGTCGCCCGTCAGCAGGCTGAAGAACACCTTGGCATGGGCGTAGTCAGGGGTGACCTCCACGCCCTGCAGTGTCACCATGCCCACGCGCGGGTCTTTCAACTCGCGCGCGATCAGTTCCGTCAGATCGCGCTGGATCTGATCGGCCACCTTGAAGGCGCGGTTGGGAGTGGCGGATTTCTTCGCAGCCATGTCGTCGTCGTTGCTCTCGTCGTCGCTTCGCCTTACAGCGTGCGTGCGATTTCCTTGATGTCAAAGAATTCGAGTTGATCGCCTTCCTTGATGTCGTTGTAGTTCTTGAGCTTGATACCGCACTCGAAGCCTTCCTTGACTTCCTTGACATCGTCCTTGAGGCGCTTGACCGAGTCGACTTCGCCGGTGTAGACCACCACGTGGTCGCGCAGCAGGCGGAACTTGGCGTTGCGATGGACCATGCCGGACGTGATGTACGAACCGGCAATCGTGCCGATCTTCGTGGCCACGAACACCGTGCGGATCTCGGCCGTGCCGATGATTTCCTCGCGCTGCTCCGGGGCCAGCATGCCGGACATCGCCACCTTCAGCTCGTCCACGGCGTCGTAGATGATGCTGTAGTAGTGCAGGTCCACACCGTTGCTCTCGGCCGTCTTGCGCGCACCGGCATCGGCACGCACGTTGAAGCCGATCACGATGGCCTTGGAGGCGATCGCCAGGTTGATGTCGGACTCGCTGATACCGCCCACGCCGGCGTACACCAGCTGGACCTTGATTTCGTCGGTCGAGAGCTTGAGCAGCGACTGCGACAGCGCTTCCTGCGAACCCTGCACGTCGGCCTTGACGATGATGGGCAGGGTCTTGACCTCGCCCGCCGTCATGTCGGCAAACATGTTCTCCAGCTTCGCAGCCTGCTGCTTGGCCAGCTTGGTGTTGCGGAACTTGCCGGCGCGGTAGGTCGCGATTTCGCGCGCACGGCGCTCGTCAGTGAGCACCATGAACTCGTCACCCGCCTGTGGCACTTCGGTCAGGCCCTGGATTTCCACGGGGATCGACGGACCGGCCGTCTTGGCCACCTTGCCGTTTTCGTCCAGCATGGCACGCACGCGGCCATAGGTCTGGCCGGCCAGCACCACATCGCCCACCTTGAGCGTGCCGGACTGCACCAGCACCGTGGCCACGGGGCCGCGGCCCTTGTCGAGCTGGGCTTCGATCACGAGGCCCTTGGCCAGCGATTCGACCGGCGCCTTGAGTTCCAGCACTTCGGCCTGCAGCAGCACCTGCTCCAGCAGCGTGTCGATGCCCATGCCGGTCTTGGAAGACACCGGTACGAACGGCGAATCACCACCGTATTCTTCCGGCACCACCTCTTCAACCACCAGCTCCTGCTTGACGCGGTCGGGATTGGCATCGGGCTTGTCGGCCTTGGTGATGGCCACCACGATCGGAACACCTGCCGCCTTCGCGTGCTTGATGGCTTCCTTCGTTTGCGGCATGACGCCGTCGTCGGCTGCCACCACCAGGATCACGATGTCGGTGGCCTTGGCACCACGGGCACGCATGGCCGTGAAGGCCTCGTGGCCGGGGGTGTCGAGGAACGACACCATGCCGCGCGGCGTTTCCACGTGGTAGGCACCAATGTGCTGCGTGATGCCGCCGGCTTCGCCTGCGGCCACCTTGGCGCGACGGATGTAGTCCAGCAGCGAGGTCTTGCCGTGGTCCACGTGGCCCATCACGGTCACGACCGGCGCACGGGGCAGCAGCTCGGCGTTCTGTTGCTGCGAATCCTCGTCGGTGAATGCCTCGGGATCGTCCAGTGCAGCCACCACGGCCTTGTGGCCCAGCTCTTCCACCACGATCATGGCGGTGTCCTGGTCCAGTGGCTGGTTGATGGTGACCATCTGGCCCATCTTCATCAGGGCCTTGATGACTTCGGAGGCCTTGATCGACATCTTGTGCGCCAGCTCGGCCACGGTAATGGTCTCGGGCACGTGCACTTCGATGATGCGTGCTTCCACCTGTGCAGACTGCTGGTGGTCGTCGCGCTGGTCACGGCCGTCACCACGGCGGCCCCGCGGGCCACCGCGCCAGTTGTTGCGGCCCACGCCGCCACTGCTGTCGCCGCGGGTCTTGATTTCCTTCTTCTTGGCGGTGTCGCCGGCCCAGCTGGACGACAGCTTGGCGGACTTCACTTCCTTGCCGGAGCCAGGCGCACCCGCGCCCGGAGCTGCTGGAGCCCCCGCGCGTGCCGTGCCCGTCCCCACGGCGGGCTTGTGCAGCGTGCCCTTCTTGGCATCGCCCACAGCGGCAGGCTTGGCCACAGGCTTGGGCTCCTCGGGCTTCTTGGCGACCATGACCGCCTTCTTGGGCGTGGCCATCATGGCGCGGATGGCCTCGGCCTCGGCCAGGGCCTTGCGGCGGCGCTCTTCCAGATCGCGGGCGCGGGCAGCCTCTTCGTCGGCCCGGGCCTTGGCTTCCGCCTGGGCCTTTTCACGGGCTTCGTTCTGGGCCGCAGCGCGGGCAGCGGCTTCTGCGGCCTGCTCGCGCGTGGCTTCCTGCTTGACGGCAGAGGCCTGGGCTTTCTTTTCGGCTTCCTGGGCGGCGTAGGCGGCAGCGCGCTCTTCGGCTTCGCGCTCACGCTTTTCGCGGGCTTCGCGCTCGGCACGCTTTTCGGCCAGCTCGGTTTCCTGGCGGCGGATCAGCTCGGCCTGGCGGCGCGCCTCTTCCTCGCGGCGGGCCAGTTCCTGGTCTTCGCTCGAAACGGCCTCTTCCTCCACCGCAGACGATGCGGCCTCCGCCGCAGCGTCGGCACCTTCATCGCGCTGGATGAAGGTGCGCTTCTTGCGCACTTCCACCTGGATGGTGCGCGCCTTGCCAGTGGCGTCGGCTTGCTTGATCTCGCTGGTGGACTTCTTGGTCAGCGTGATCTTCTTGCGGTCGGCAGATGCCGTGCCGTGGCTGGCCTGCAGGTAAGCCAGCAGCTTTTGCTTGTCCGACTCGGTCAGAGCATCGGAAGGGGCGGCCTTGCCCACGCCCGCAGCCTTGAGCTGGTCGAGCAGGGTTTCAGACGATTTTTTGAGTTCGGTTGCGAACTCGGCGACAGTGTTACTGGACATATGTGGTTCGTGCCTCCCTGACCCTTACTCTTGCTGCCCCGCGAACCAATGTTCGCGCGCCTTCATGATCAAGGCTTTGGCGTCTTCTGCAGACTGTCCGGTCAGGTCGGTCAGCTCATCAATGGCCAGGTCGGCCAGATCGTCACGTGTGTGCACACCACCGTCAGCCAGCTTGGCAATCAGCTCGGGGGTGAGGCCTTCGAGGTCGCGCAGGTCTTGGGAGACCTCTTCCACGCTTTCCTCGCGGGCGATTTCCATGGTGAGCAGCGCATCCTTGGCACGGGCACGCAGCTCGTTGACGGTGTCTTCGTCGAAGCTCTCGATCTCCAGCATCTCCTGCAGCGGCACATAGGCCACTTCTTCGAGGCTGTTGAAGCCTTCGGAGATCAGGATGTCGGCGATTTCCTCGTCCACATCGAGTCGCTCCATGAACAGCTTGCGGGCCGTGTCGGTCTCGTTGGCCTGCTTTTGCGCGCTTTCAGCGGCATCCATGATGTTGATCTTCCAACCCGTCAGGTCGGAGGCCAGACGCACGTTCTGGCCACCACGGCCGATGGCGATGGCAAGGTTTTCCTCGTCCACCACCACGTCCATGGCGTGCTTTTCTTCATCGACCACGATGGAGGACACATTGGCCGGGGCCAGCGCACCGATCACGAACTGGGCGGGGTCTTCGGACCACAGCACGATGTCCACGCGCTCGCCGGCGAGTTCGTTGGTCACCGCATTCACGCGGGTGCCACGCACGCCGACGCAGGTGCCGATGGGGTCCACGCGCTTATCGTGCGACAGCACGGCAATCTTGGCGCGCGAGCCGGAATCCCGGGCGCAGGACTTGATCTCCAGCAGGCCTTGCTCGATCTCGGGCACTTCCTGGCGGAAGAGTTCGATCATGAACTCGGGGGCGGAGCGCGACAGGATGATGGGTGCGCCGCGCAGCGTGAGGTCCACCTCCATGATCATGGCGCGCACGCGGTCGCCGCTGCGCAGGTTTTCCTTGGGGATCATCTCGCCACGGCGCAGGCGGCCTTCCACACGGCCGGATTCGACAATGATGTCGCCCTTGTCCATGCGCTTGACGGTGCCCGTGAAGATGCGTTCGCCGCGCGACATGAAGTCGTTGAGCAGCATTTCGCGTTCGGCATCGCGGATTTTCTGCAGGATGACCTGCTTGGCCGCCATGGCGCCAATGCGGCCGATGGGCACGGACTCGACACCCTCTTCGATGTACTCACCCACTTCGATGTCGGGAATGCGCTCCTGCGCGTCCATCAGCAGTTCTTCGGCTTCGGGGTTCTGCAGGCCGGCGTCGTCAGGCACCACCAGCCAGCGGCGGAAAGTCTCGTAGTTGCCGCTGTCGCGATCAATCGACACGCGGATGTCCACCTCGCCCTGGTACAGCTTCTTGGTAGCCTGGGCCAGGGCCGACTCCACGGCGCCCAAGACCACATCACGCTCCACGTTCTTTTCGCGCGAAATGGCCTCAACCAACATCAACAATTCGCGATTCATGCGACGACTCTCCTGTTTCAATCACCCGAAGATGGAAGGCTGCGTACAGCGGCCACCCACCCCAATCATTCAGCAACTCAGGCAGCTGCCGACCCGGCCTTGCCTGCGCGCCCCTTGAAGTCCACGATGGGCGCCAAGCGCGCATCCCGCAGCTCATCCAGGGTAAAGCCCAGCGCCTGCAAGGGGGCGGGCACGCGTTTCTTGCTCACTTTTTGACCTGGCTTGACGGGCGGCTCGTCACTCCAGACGATCTGCCAGCCCCCCGCCTCGGCCCGCTCCAGCGTGCCGCGAAATTTCTTGCGGGTGGCGTTGACCTGCCCCCCGCCTGCGGCGCCAATGGGCGCCTTCAAGGTGATGTCGATGACCGCGCCTTCAAAGCGCACGAAATCCTGCTCGTGGCGCAAGGGGCGGTCGATGCCGGGCGACGAGACTTCCAGGCGCTTGTATTCCACGCCATCCACCTCCAGCGCAAACTGCAGCTGGCGGGTGACTTTCTCGCAATCCTCGACGGTGACGAACTGCTCGATCACGGGGGTGGGCGCATCGGCGGCCGGCTGCACCCAGGGCAAGTCGATGGTGACGCGCAGCAAACCACCGGCAGAGCGCTCGATCTCCACCAGGTCATAGTCCAGGCCCGTCACAATTTGTTCAACGACTTGCTGTAGTGCCACGTGTTCAGTTCAATCCCGGAAAAACAAAAAACCCGATAACCCCCGGAGACTTCTCCGGCAGCTTCGAGCTCGAAAAGCAATCGACCAAAAAAAACGGGCGGTTGGTACCCGCCCGTTTGGTCGTGAGGCTCTTATTGTAACGCGTAAAGCATTGATTTGCAAAGATGGCGCGGGCGGCGCCCCCAGCACGCTGTTGTTAACACGCCCGCGCGGCGGCCCGGCGGCTTGGGCGCCTTGAAGACGCGCCCCGCTTATCCAGCAAGCGCTTTGCGCTACAACGACGATAGCGGCTGCAGCAGCTCTGCGAGGTCGCTCTCGGTAAACAGCGGCTCCTTGCGTGCGGCGGCCTCGCTGTAGAGGCTGCCCGCCAGCTGCGCCTTGCGCTCCTGCAGGGCCAGGATGCGCTCCTCGATCGTGCCCTGGGCCACCAGCTTGACCACCCACACGCTCTGCGTCTGGCCGATGCGGTGGGCGCGGTCGGTGGCCTGGTTTTCCACCGCCGGGTTCCACCAGGGGTCGAAATGGATCACGGTGTCGGCCTGGGGCAGGTTCAGCCCCACCCCGCCCGCCTTCAGGCTGATGAGGAACAACGGCACCTGCCCGCTGGTGAACTGCGCGATGATCGCATCGCGCTTGACGCTCTGGCCCGTGAGCTTGACCCAAGGCAGGCCGCGCTTCTTCAGTTCGGCCTCGATCAGCGTGAGCATGCTGGTGAACTGCGAGAACAGCAGAATGCGCCGCCCCTCGGCCAGCATCTCGGGCAACAGGGCCATGAGCTGCTCCAGCTTGGCCGAGGTGGCAACCTTTTTGGCCGCATCCAGCGGCACCAGCTGCGGGTGGCAGCACACCTGCCGCAGCTTGAGCAGCGCGTCCAGGATGGTGATCTGCGACTTCGCCAGGCCTTTGGTCTGCAGCGCCTCGCGCACGGTTTTTTCCATCCCCAGGCGGATGGTTTCGTACAGGTCGGCCTGTGGGCCGGCCAGCTCCACCGGCATCACCGACTCCACCTTGGGCGGCAGTTCGCTGGCCACCAGCGCTTTGGTGCGGCGCAGCATGAAGGGCGTGACCCGCGCGCGCAACTGCGCCAGGCGGGCGGTGTCGCCCAACTTTTCAATGGGCGTGCGGAACAGCTCCTTGAAGCGCTGCTGGCTGCCCAGAAAGCCCGGCATCAAGAAGTGGAACAGGCTCCAGATTTCGCCCAGGTGGTTTTCCATGGGCGTGCCCGACAGGCACAGGCGGTGGTGCGCCTTCAGCTCGCCCACCACCTGCGCGGCGTGGGTGCTGGCGTTCTTGATGTTCTGCGCCTCGTCCAGCACCACCAGATGCCAAGCCTGTGCCAGCCAGCGTTCGCGGTCGCGCTGCAGCAGCGAATAGGGGGCGATGACGATGTCGTGCTCGGTCACCGCGTCGGCCACTGCGTGGCGGCCCGCGCCATGCAGCACCAGGCAGCGCAGGCCGGGGCAAAAGCGCGCGGCCTCGCGCTGCCAGTTGCCCATCAGGCTCACGGGCGCAATGATGAGGGCGGGGTCCGTCAGGCGACCGGCATCCTTCTCGACCTGGATATGGGCCAGCGTCTGCAGCGTCTTGCCCAGGCCCATGTCGTCCGCTAGCACCCCGGCCAGGCCGTGAGCGCGCAGAAACTGCAGCCAGTTCAGGCCCTGCTGCTGGTACGGCCGCAGCAGGGCCTGCACGCCTGTGGGCACGGGCACCGTGGGCAGTGCGCTCGCGCCCTGCAGCTGCGCCACCAGGCTGCGCAGCGCATCCGCGCCCTCCCACACCGCCCCTTCGCCCAGTGCGGCGCTGGTGCGCAGCGCGTCCAGGCGCGAGAGCTTGAGGCTGTCGCCGCTGAAATCGTGCGCGCGGTCGCCCACCAGGTCCAGCAAAGCCGCCATCCAGGGGCGCAGGATGTCGGTCGGCACCCGCACAAAGCCCGATGCACCCGTGCCCCGCAGGTAGGCAAACGGCGGCAGCTGCGGCTGGCCCGTGGCGGGGTCTGGCGGCTGCTGGGCAGCGGCCGCGATCAGCATGGGCAGCAGCGGCAGGATGTTGTGGCGCACGCCATTGATTTCCATGCCCAGCGACAGTGCAAACCAGGGCGACGTGGCCTCGTCCTCACCACGGGGCTGCAGTGCCACGTCCAGGGTGTCGGCGTGGGTGATCCAGCCGTCCAGCGCCGCGTCCAGGGTCAGCGCAAAGCCGGCCTCGCGCAGCACGGCAAAGCCGTTGTCAAACCAGTGCATCCAGTCTTCCTGCGATTCCTCGCCGGGGATGCCGAACAGGCCGTCGTCGGTGGCCAGCAGGCCCAGGTCCATCAGGCGTTCGATGGCATCCAGTTCGGCCACCGCGTCGCGCTGCAGCAGCACCTGGCCGCCGTCGGCGCCGGTGACCAGCACGCCCAGCTCCTGTCCCGCCCACCAGCCCACATGGCCCTGGTAGTCAAAGCGCAGCCGGGCGGTGATGAGGCCGAGGCCGGGCACATCGGCTTCAGGCACGGGCGCCAGGTGCAGGCGTGCCACGGGCTTGGCGCCTTGCACCCGCGTGAGGGGGCTGAGCACCGGCGGCAGCGGCAGCACGCCGCCCAGGCGGCTGGCCACGTCGGCATGGTGCTTTTGCAGGGCAGCGGCGCCCAATGCGGGCGCCTGCAGCAGCATCAACAGCTGCGCGGGGCCCAGGCCCTCGGCCTGCACAGGGCCGCACAGACCCTGGGCGGCGTCCAGGTACAGCGGCGGGTGGTTGCCGCACAGCGTGGCGCTGCGGCTGGGCAATGTGGCCTGCAGGGCCCATGCGCTGTCGCCGCCCTGGGGGGCTGGCGCCTCCTTCCAGGCCCATGCAATGGACTGCGGCGCGCCCCAGCGCAACGGCGCCCCCACGGTGGAGCCCCCCGCATCGGCAAACAAACGGCCTGTGGCGGCGGCCTGCTGCAGCGCCAGCACGCCCACCGCGCCTTCCAGCACGCCCGACGGTGCGCCGCTGTAGGCCGAGTAGTAACCCAGGCTGCGCGGCATGGCACGCAGCAGTTGCAGCAGTTGGCGGTCGGCATCGGTGGCGCAGTCGTACACCGCCTGGCCGGGGCCAGGCTGGGTGCGGATGGCCTTGGGCTTGGCCCAGCCGCCAGTGACCTTGGGGTAGGACACCACGGCTTCGATCTGCATTTGCGGGGCACCAGCACGCGGGCGCCCCACGGTGGAGAGAAGGTACAGATAGCACTCGGGCCGGTCCGCCCGTGCGCCGGACGGTGCTGGCGCGGCCGTGCCTGCGGCCAGGTCCCAGTCGCTCAGCCAGCGCACCAGGCGCGCCTCGGCCTCGGCGCGGGCCTGGGCCTCCTTGCGGTCCTGCAGGGCCTGGAGGGCCTGCGTGGCCTGGGCCGCCCAGGGCTCTGGCGCCGGTCCCGGCCTGCGGCGCAGGTACGCAGCCTTGAGCGTCAAGGCCACTGCATGCTTGCAGTTCACCTCCACCGGGCAACTGCACTCGCCCGACCAGGCGGTGACCTGCCCATTGGGTGCCAGGGCCAGCTCCACAGACAGCGCATAGGGCTCAGGCAGGCTGCCTTGCACCTCGCCGTCGATCAACCAAACACCGTCATGGCCTTCGCGGATGTCGATACTGACCACGGCGTCACGGCGATGGAGGTCCAGGCCGCGCGACCATGCGCCTCTGTCGCACTGGGCCTGCAGCGAGCTGATCGGAAACCAGGGAGCGGGGGAGGAAGACACAAAATTCAAAGAAAAATGCCCCTTGCGCTCGACCACCAAGCGCAAAAAGCTATCAAAAAGTGAGCGATCACAGTACCTGGCGCCTCAGCGGCTGCGGGCGGCGCGCACACGCTCGAACACGCCCTGGGCCTCCTGCCCTGCCCCGGCACCGCTGCCGGCGGTGGCCGCCTGCAGGCTGGCCAACAGCCGCGCCAGCACCGGCGCCTGGGGCAGCAGCGGGCCCAAGAACAGCGCACGCTCGCCGTCGGCAATCAGCAGCGTGGGGAAGGTTTCCACGTCCAGGTCGCCCGCCAGATCGGATTCGTCCTCGATGTCCACCCATTCAAAACGCACATCTGGATGCGCGCGGGCCAGCTCGTCGAACAGGGGGCGGTACACGCTGCAGGTGCCGCACCAGCCTGCGCACAGGCACACGGCCCACCAGCCGCCGGGCGCGGGGGCCGCAGGGCTTGACGGGGTGGGTTCTGGCAACGCGGTCGGGCTTTGCATCAACGGGGCTCCTGGGTGGTCTGGGCTGTTTGCGCGCGGCGGGCGCTGCTGCCGGCACACACCGCCACCACACCACCTCGCCGCTACAAACCGCGCCGTTCGCGGGCGCGATAAACCTCGATGGTACCCACACCGGGCGCCTGGTTGCCCCAGCTGTTGCGCACGTAGGTGGCCACGGCCGCCACATCGTCGTCCGACAACAGGTGCTGGAACGGCGGCATGCCATGCGGGCGCGGGTTGCCCGCCGTGGCCGGCAGGTAGCCGCCCTGCAATATCACCCGCACCACGTTGGTCGGATCGGCCAGCAGCACGGCGCGGTTGCCGGCCAGCGCAGGAAAGGCGCCAAACTCGCCCCGCCCCTGGTCGCCGTGGCATTGCGCACACTGCTGTTCATACACCTTGCCGCCGCGCGCCATGGCCGCCGCGGGCGGTGGGGGCCGTGCCCCGGGCGCGGGGCGATCGGGCTGCTGCGGTAGCGCCTGCAGGTACACCGCCATGGCGTGCGCATCGGCGTCGCTCAGGTACTGCGTGCTGCGGAACACCACCTCGGCCATGGGCCCCAGCACCGAGCCATGGGGCGCGATGCCGGTTTGCAGCAGCGCCATCACGTCTTCGGTGGACCATTGCTTGACGCCCGCCTCGTGGGCCGCATTGAGCGCGGGCGCATACCAGTTCTGCACCGGGATCAGCCCGCCCGTGAAGGCCTTGGAGTCCGTGGTGGCGCCCAGCGCGTTGCGCGGCGTGTGGCAAGCCGTGCAGTGGCCCAGGCCGTTGACCAGGTAGGCGCCCCGGTTGTACTCGGCCGTCTGTGCAGGCTCGGCCACCGGCTCGCCGGGCACAAAGAACAGCGCCCGCCACACGGCCACGGCGGCCTGCGTGTTGAACGGAAAACGCAGCGCATGCGTGCGGTTGGCGTCGGCCGCAGCGGGAAGGCTCTGCAGGTAGGCAAAGATCGCGTCCGAGTCCGCGCGCGTGACCTGGGTGTAGTTGGGGTACGGAAAGGCGGGGTAGAGCAGCCGCCCGTCCTGGCTGCGGCCATGGTGCATGGCGCGCCAGAACTCGGCGGACGTCCAGCGGCCGATGCCGTGGCCCTGGTCGGGCGTGAGGTTGGGGCTGTGCACCACGCCAAACGGCGTCTCGATGCCACGCCCACCCGCAAACGGCGTGCCGCCCTGCGTGGTATGGCAGGCCATGCAGTTGCCCACGCGGGCCAGGTATTCGCCGCGTGCCACCAGCGCGGGCGTGCTCTGCAGCGTCTCGCTGGCGGGCAAAGGCTCTTCGCCGCGCAGGTTCAGGGTGACCAGTGCGGCGGCCGCGATGCCGAAAGCGGCCAACACGGAGGAAAGGGTCCAGAGGATACGTTTCATGGGCTGGGCGTCTCTTCTCAGCGTGCCGCCGCCGCAGCAGCCACCGGCACCTCGGCCACGCCGCCGCAGCGTGCCGGCATGGCCGCCGGCAGCGTGGTGGCGGGTTTGCCGCCGCCCGCCACGGGCTGGGCGGCCAGCCATGCGGACACGGCGCTCACGTCGTCGGGCGTGAGCTGCCGGGCGATGTCGGCCATGCAGTCGGGCGCATGCGCGCGGCGCTGGCCGGTCTTCCAGGCGCCCAGCTGGCTGTTGAGATAGTCGCGCGGCAGGCCCAGCAGGCCCGGAATCGAGGGCACGACGCCCATCATGGCGCTGCCGTGGCAGGCCACGCAAGCCGGGATGCGGCGCGCCGCGTCGCCCTGCTGCACCAGCACCCGGCCGCGCTCCAGCGTGGCGGGCGAGGCCTGCGAGGCCTGCGGGGCGGGCGGCGGCGGGTAGGGCAGGTCCAGCGCGGCGAAATGCGCGGCCATCTCGCGCAGGTAGTCGTCCGTGAGGTGCTCGATGAGGGTGCCCATTTGCGGGTAGCTGCGCCGGCCATCGCGGAAGTTGAGCAGCTGATTGGCCAGGTAGCCCGCCGGTTTGCCGGCGATGCGCGGGAAATAGCCTTCCTGCGTGGCCCGGCCTTCCTTGCCGTGGCAGGCGGTGCAGGCCAGCACGCGCGAGGCCATGGCGTTGGCGGCCGGGGAGGCGGCCGCAGAGGCGGTCGTGGAGCCCGGGGCCGCCACCGGCGGATGGCCGGGAGCGGGCAAAGCCCCGGGCGGCGCCGCGAACGTGGCGCCGCTGGCGCCGGCCCACAACAGCACGGCCAGGGCAGTCCGGCGGAAAACAGAGCGCAGCAAGCGGTGCGGGCGATCGATCATGGGGGGGGGGGTGGAACTGTGATGGGAATAGAAGGCCTTGCCGACTCTAAGCCTGCCCCCAAAAACAGTACAGATTCAGTTTCAAGTTAAAAATACAGATCAGTTTGCCCTGCATCAAGGCCGAAAACCGGTTTTTACGCCTCCCTATTTTTATGAAACGCTACGAGCGCCACGCCGATGCGATGGCCCAGCTCATCCACAGCGGCGCCCTGCGCCCGGGCGACCGCATCCCCTCGGTGCGCGAAGCCAGCCGCACGCGCGGCATCAGCCCCTCCACCGTGTTCGAAGCGTATTACCTGCTGGAGGCCCAGGGGCTCATCCATGCGCGGCCGCGCTCGGGCTACTACGTGAGCGCCCGGCTGCCTGCCGCCGCCGGGCCCCGTCCGGCCGAGCCCCAGCCCTCGCAGCCCGCGCCCACCTCCACCGGCGTGGCGGTGAGCGGGCTGGTGTTCGAGGTGCTGGGCCTGGCGCGCGAACGCGACCTGGTGCCGCTGGGCTCGGCCTTTCCGGGGCTGGAGCTGTTCCCGCTGGAGCCGTTGGCGCGCTGCCTGGCCACCGGCATGCGCAAGCTCGACCCCTGGAACATCGTGCAGAGCCTGCCGCCCGGCGACGAGCGCCTGCGCCAGCAGATCGCGCTGCGCTACGGCCTGCACGGCAGCGCGGTCGACGTGCAGGAGATCGTCATCACCAACGGCGCGATGGAGGCGCTCAACCTCTGCCTGGAGGCCGTCACCCGGCCCGGCGACGTGGTGGTGGTCGAGTCGCCCACCTTCTATGCCGCGCTGCAGGCGCTGGAACGGCTGAACCTGCAGGTGCTGGAAATCGCCACGCACCCGCGCGACGGCATTGACCTGAACGCCCTGGCCGAGGCGCTCCGGCGCCAGCCCCCCCACCAGCCCATCAAGGCCTGCTGGCTGATGCCCAGCTTCCAGAACCCGCTGGGCAGCCTGATGCCCGAGCACCACAAGCGCGCACTGGTGGCCCTGCTCGCGCGCCACCAGGTGCCGTTGATCGAAGACGACGTGTATGGCGAGCTGCACTTTGCGCCGCAGCGCCCGCCCCCGGCCAAGGCCTTCGACAGCGAAGGCCTGGTGATGCACTGCAGCTCGTTCAGCAAAAGCCTGGCGCCTGGCTACCGCGTGGGCTGGGTGGCGGCGGGCCGCTTTGCCACGGCGGTGCAGCGGCTCAAGCTCATGACCACGCTCTCGGCCGCCACGCCCTCGCAGCAGGCGCTGTCGGAGTACCTGGCCCAGGGCGGCTACGACCGGCACCTGCGCCAGCTGCGCCGCAGCCTGGCCCAGCAGCAGGCGATGGCACTGGCGGCGGTGGCCCGGCACTTCCCACCGGGCACGCGCGTCTCGCAGCCCGAGGGCGGGTACTTCCTGTGGGTGGAGCTGCCCGCGCGAGTCGATGCGCTGCAACTGCACCACCAAGCGCTGCAGCGCGGCATCAGCCTGGCGCCAGGACAGATCTTTTCGGCCGACCGCCACTTTGCGAACTGCGTGCGCATCAACTACGGGCACCCGGCGCAAACCCGTTTTGAAGCCGCCCTGACAACGGTAGGAGCACTGGCCACGGCGCTTGCAGCCCCAGGCACCGCCGCATCAGATGCCAAAAAAAATGAAGCACCCAGCGTTTGATGGATCAGCGCCGCAGGGGGTTCAAGGCACAAGAAAAAGCCCCACCCAACAGCACCAGCTTGCACCACACTGACAGGCCCCAGGCACCGTTGGATGCGCCCAACCTCGGGTTCTCCCCACATGGGCACGGCACATGCCCCGGCATACTGACGGCCGCCCGGCTCCCGGGCCCGCAACAGGGCGGCCCCCGCCCATCCGCACCGCAACCCCTTACGCCCCATCCATGGCCGCACCCCAGCATGTCCCGTTTCTGACGGTAGAAGACGAAGATGACTGGGTCGTCTCCTTTGCCCTCGGCCCCCGGGGCGCCCACCGCCTCACGCTGGTGCGCACCCCCCGGCTGGAGTTCATGCTGCGGCCCGAGCAGCGCGGCGTATCGGTAGGCGCCGAGGCCGGCCAGCGCCCCGCCCTGCTGGTGGCCGTGCAGTGGGGTGCCAAAAGCGTGGACGTGGTGTCCACCGCCAAGCGCTACAGCCTGGACATCAGCAAGGTCGACACCACCACCCGTGCCGCCGCACTGAGCTTGCTGGGCAAGATGAATTTCGACCAGCGGTTCCAGTTGGCCAACGCCTGAGTGCCAGGGGCGCCGCAGCCCCCACACAATGGGACGGCAGGTTGACGCCGCCCGCGCCCACCACCTACACTGTCTCTATCGCATCCGATCTTGGAGATCGGATGCGATGCGCACAGCCCTCCCCCCGGTCGAGGGCTTTTTTTCGTCCCTCGCATTGAAAGCTCTCCCTGCTTGCAGAGAGGGCTTTTTGCATTTCTGGAGCCCTTTCCCGTGCACACCACCACCTCACACGCAGGCCCCGACGCCGCTGCAGCCAGCACACCCCGCATTCACCTGGTCATAGGCCCGGTGGGGGCGGGCAAGTCCACCCATGTCCGCCAGCTGGTGCAGCAGCACCATGCCGTGCCGCTGAACCTGGATGACTGGATGGCCACCCTGTTCTCCCCCGACCGACCCGATGCCGATGTGATGGCCTGGTATGTGGCCCGCACGCTGCGCTGCCTGGAACAGATATGGAAGACCGCCGAGGCGGTGCTGAGCACGGGGGCGGATGTGGTGCTGGAGGTGGGCCTGATCCAGCAGCACCAGCGCGATGCCTTCTATGCGCGCATGGGGCCGTGGGCAGGCGCCATGGTGCTGTATGTACTGGACGCCCCCCGCGATGTGCGCCGCGCCCGTGTCAGCCAGCGCAATGCAGAGCGGGGAGAGACCTACTCGATGGCCGTGCCGCCCCACATCTTTGAGTTGGCCAGCGACCTGTGGCAGCCGCCGGGCGAGGCCGAATGCACGCAGCGGACGGTGGTGTTCGTGCCACAGACGGTCGGCCTGCGCTAACCCCCCCGTCCCTCGGTGCCGGCCACCGCCCGCCCCGGCCGCCGAATGCCCCACAGCGCCGCCGCCATCAGCACCACGCCCCCCAGTTGCACCGGGCTCAGCGTGCGGCCATACACTGCCCAGTCCACCAGCACCGCCGTGAGCGGGTAGACGAACTGCAGCACCGCAATGCGCCCGAGCGCCAGGCGTGCCATGCCGGCAAACAGCACCACATAGGCCAGGCCCGTGTGCAGCACGCCCAGGCCCAGCAACCACGCCCAGGCGGCCCCCTGCTGTGGCCAGCCCAGCACAAAGGGGGCCCAGGCCAGAGCCACGGCACCCACCAGGCACTGCCACAGCGCCATCGCAAAGGGGCTGATGGCTTTCTGCGTATTGGCCAGCAGTGTGACCCCCGCGTAACACAGCGAACCGCCCAGACACATCAGCACGCCAGCCAGATAGCCTCCGCCGGTGTGGGCGGATGCTGCGATGGCCGTGCCATCCAGCAGGCCGGTGGTCAGCACCAGGCCGCCCAGCGCGGCCAAGGTGGCCAGCCACTGCGCGGGCGCGACGGCCTCGCGCAGGAAGAGCGCACCGCACACGATGACCCAGATGGGCTGGATGTGGAAGATCACCGTGGCCACGGCGATCGACGTGCGCGGGATGGCCGCAAAGAACAGTGCCCAGTTCATCACCATGAGCACGCCGGTGGCACAGGCCACCCAGCGAGCGCGGCCATGCAGCAGAAGTTGTCGCCCGCGCCCCGTGGCCAGGCACCAGGCCAGCAGCGCCAGGGCACCAAACGCGCAGCGGAACCACACGGTGACGAGCGGGTGCTGGCCCGCCTCTTCCACAAACACGCCGATGGTGCCCAGCAGCACGCCACCGGCAATGAGCAGCCACTGACCGTCCCGCTCGCGGGCGGGGTTGTGCAGGGGCTGAGTGACAAGGGGGGAGGACGCGGCGGCGCTGGTGGGCTGGCTCATGGCGGCAATGGTCGAAGATCCAAGCCATCGAGTAAAGCGCATAGTTCGAACGTTTATCATCCGATAACCGAATACGTCGTACAACGCCTGCCTGCATGAACTACCCGGACTTCCAGATCGACTGGCTGCGCGCCTTGGTGGCCGTGGTAGATGCGGGCTCGCTCTCGGGCGCGGCGCCGCTGGTGCACCGCTCGCAGTCGGCGGTGAGCATGCAGATCAAGAAGCTGGAGACCGCGCTGGGCCGCCCGGTGCTGCTGCGCGGTCCGCGCCATCTGGAGGTGACGCCTGCGGGCGCAGAGCTGCTGTCCTACGCGCGCCGCGTGCTCGACCTGCAGGCCGAGGCACAGGCCGCGCTGTTCGGCCCCCAACTGGCGGGCCGGGTGCGGCTGGGCGTGCCGGACGACTACGCCAGCGCCTACCTCACGCCCGTGCTGCGCAGCTTTGCGCACCGCTACCAGGGCGTGGAGATTGAACTGACCTGCGAGCAGTCCACCGCACTCATCCCCCGCGTGGTGAAGGGCGAACTGGACCTGGCGCTGGTATCGCGCGACAAGCCGCAGCGCGGGCATTTCTTGTTCGACGAGCCACTGGTGTGGGTGGGCGCCGCTCAGTACGAGGTGTGGCGGCGCGACCCGCTGCCCATTGCGGTGTATGAATCGGCCAGCATGGCGCGGCAGGCCACCTTGTCGGCGCTGGCGGCGCGGCGCCGGGCCTACCGCATCGTGTACCACAGCTCCAGCCTGGCGGGCCAACTGGCCGCCGTGGAAAGCGGCCTGGCCGTGGCCGTGCTCACGCGCTGCAGCGTGCCGCCCCATCTGCAGATTTTGCAGAACCTCCCAGCCGAGTTTGACCTGCCTCCGCTCGATGCGATGCACGTGGCGGTGCTGCGCAGCAAGGTGTCGCAGCGCTCACCGGCGGTGGATGCGATGTATGAGCAGATGGTGCGGACGCTGTCGCGGTGAGTGGGGTGGCAGGCCCTTGCTCCATTCGCCCTGAGCCCGTCGCAGGGCTTTCCATCCGCGTGCCCTGGCTTCGACGGACTCAACCCGAACGGTTTGAGGAGCGACGCCTCAACCCACCAGAACCTGCGACAGCAAGCTTTCTCTCGGCCCCAGCAGCGCATCGCCGCCCAGCAAGCGCAGCGCCCCGCCCGGCCCCGCCACCACCAGCTGCGGCACACCGCGTGCCCCCACGGCACGCATCGTGGCCTGGGCGTGGGCCACATGCTCGGCCATGCGGCTGCGCAGCGCAGCATCGGGTGCCAGCGTGAGGGTGGCGGCATCGGCCAGGCCCAGGGTGTGCAGCACCTCCGCGATCACGGCCGGGTCGGTGTTGTCGCGGCCGTCCACGTAACGCGCGTGCTGCAGGGCATGCAGAACCTCCAGCTCGCGATCGGGCGCAGTCTGCGCCACCGCCGTCAGCGCCAGCGTGGCAGGGCCGGAATCAAATCGACCGTTGGCCGCGCCCAGGATCTGGTCACGGTAGGTCTGCGTGAACGGCTGACCCGTGAGCTGCTGGATGCGCTGGTCGTTGGCCCAGGCATAGGCGCCAAACTGCGCGTCCATGGGCCGAGCGCCCGCGCCTGCAAACAGGCCGGTAGGCGCCAGCGCAACCTGCACTCCGTCCTGGCCCTGCAGGTACTGTAAAGCGGGCGCGGCGGCATAGCACCAGCCGCACAAGGGGTCGAACAGGTAGGTCACCGTGGTGGTGGGCATGGCGGGCATGGGTCAGGATCTTTCTTCAAAGTCAGGTGGGGAGGATGCGGCCAGTGCGACCTCGAACGCAGCAATCTCTTCGGCCAGCGTGCCTCGGCTGCGGAAGTGGCGGGCGGCGCGGTCGTACCAGTTCTCGGCATCTTCGAGGTCGCCTTCCTGCAGGTGCAGGATGCCGTGCAGCCACGCGCCGAGCATCGAGCCGTCGTGCTGCACCAGATCGTGCGCCGCGTTCCAGCGCCCGGCGTGCAGGTGCTGCAGGACTTGCTGGAGCGGGTGCGTGGTCACGATCTGGTTCCTTTCAACAACTTGCTTTGACGGCCCTCACCACTTCATCTCACCCTTGTTGACCTTGGCGCCGATGTCCAGCGACAGGCCCATGGGCGCTGCAGGGTAGGCCTTCTTCATCGCGTCGATGAGTTCGGCACTGGTCTTGGTGGCGGCAGCGTTCTTCTCGAAGGCTTGCAGGTAGCCCTTGGTGTAGCTGATGTTGGCGGCATCCAGCGCGCCACCGGCGGGCATGTGGCCGGGCACAACCACGGTGGGCTGCAGCGCGGCCATCTCGTCAAGCTGGGCCACCCAGGCGCTGCGCTCGGCCACGGTTTGCGTGTCGGCCGTCCACACATGGGTGTTGGTGCCGAACACGCCGATGGTGCCGACCACGGCCTTGATGGACGGAATCCACGCATACGGGCGGTGCGCCAGCACACCGGTGGTGCCACGGATCTCGACCGCCTGGCCGTCCACGCTCAGCGTGTTGCCGGCAATGGCCTTGGGCAGCACGGGCGTGCGCGGCGCGTTGGCGCCCATCTTGGGGCCCCAGAACGAGAGCTTGGTGGCCAGCTTGGCGTTGATCTTCTCCAGCACGGCGGGCGTGGTCACCACGTCGGCCTTGGGGAAGATTTCCTTCAGGGTTTCCACGCCAAAGTAGTAGTCGGGGTCGGCCTGGCTCACGTAGATGGTTTTGAGCTCCTTGCCGGTGTCGAGCACGTTGGCGGCGATGCGCAATGCGTCGGCGCGGGTGAAGCCGGCGTCAATGACCATGGCCTCCTTCTCGCCGTAAACCAGCGTGGAGTTCACGTTGAAGCTGTTGCCGTCGGCGTTGTAGACCTTGACCTGCAGGGGCTGGGCGGCCTGCGCGCCGGTGAAGGCGATGGACAGTGTGGCGGCGATGAGGGTGGTGCGGAACATGGTGGTTTCTCCAGGGTTTGAAGGGGGTTTCGTCGTTGACGGGATGAAGTTTATTTGCACCAATCGATCCAATAAACCCAATAAAATGCGCATATTTGTTGCATTAATAGATCAAATATGGACCGCCTGACCGCCATGCGCGTGTTTGTGGAAGTGGCCACCAGCGGCAGCTTCAGCGCCACGGCCGACAAGCTCGATATGTCGCGCGCCATGGTCACGCGCTATGTGGGCGAGATGGAGCAGTGGCTTGAGGCGCGGCTCTTGCAGCGCACCACCCGCAGCGTGACGCTGACCGACGCGGGCGAGCACTGCCTGCGCCGCTGCCAGCAGATGCTGGCGCTGTCGCAGGACCTGGAGGAAGAAACCGCCAGCACCACCGAGGGCGCGCTGCGCGGCCAGCTGCGCATCACCTGCAGCGTGTCGTTTGCCTTTGCGCAGATGGGCGCGGCGATTGCGGACTTTCTGGCGCAGCACCCGCAGCTCAAGATTGATCTGGACGCGAGCGAGGGCTCGCTCAACCTGGTGGAGCGCCGCATCGACCTGGCCATCCGCATCAGCGCCGAGCCCGACCCGCTGCTCGTCGGCCGGCCGCTGGCGCGCTGCGATTCGGTGCTGGTGGCATCGCCCGCCTACCTGGCCGCGCACGGCACGCCGCAACGGCCCGCCGACCTGGCGCAGCACCGGTGCCTGAGCTATGCCAACTTTGGCAAAAGCGTGTGGACGCTGACCCGCGAGGCAGAGACCGAGCGCGTGGGCGTGTCGGGCCATTTCAGTGCCAACGAGGCCACCACGCTGATGCGCGCGGCGCTGGCCGGGGGCGGCATTGCGATGCAGCCCACCTACCTGGTCAACCCCTTGCTGCACAGCGGCGAGCTGCAGGCCGTGCTGCCTGCGTGGGACTTGCCGGTGATGACGATCTACGCGCTGTACCCGTCGCGCAGGCACCTGTCGCCAGCGGTGCGGGCGCTGCTGGATTTTTTGGTGCAGCGGTTTGAGGGTGTGCCTTGGTAGCCGCGCAAGGGCGGCGGCAAAAGCTACTATTTTGATAGCTGCTAGCGCTTGCTAGGGAAGCGCTGCGGGGTGTTTTTTCTTAAATCCCCACGGATACCCGAACGGGGTGGGACCTATCACGCCCCTCCCGCAAGGAGAGAGGGCGTGAAAGCGTCACCTCACGGCAGCACCGCAGCCGCCTTGGCCCGCGCAATCTGCAGGTCCGCGTCGCGCTGCAGCAGCAGGCGCTGCGCCACCAGCGCGTTGGCGGCCTCGGTCACGGCCGCCACGTAACCGTCTTGCGTGCCATACAGCTCTTCCAGCGACGGCCGCGCATCGCCCGCCGCCAGCCGCGCGGCACGCGTCTTGTGGAAGGGGATAAAGCTGCCCGTGAGGTTGGCCAGGTCGGTGATGCCGGGCGTGGCGACGTAGTTGAACTCGATGCTGGTGCCCAGCGGCGCACGCGCCTCCACGCTACGGATGCCGGCGCGGGTGAGGCCCGTGCTTGCATCGACCTGCGGCACCAGGATGGCGTAGTCGCGGCCCAGGTTGCGCGGAGGCAGCACGGTGGCAATGCCGGCTTCGTCCTGCGGGATGTACTGCGGGCCAAAGTCAAACAGCGGGAAGTTGTTGTACAGGCCCCGGTAGCTGAAGTCGGGGAGGGCCGTCTGCACACCACCCACGGCCCAGGTCAGCCCCTTCATGGCCGGGAAGGCCAGCGCCTCGGGCCGCACCAGCGTGCCGTTGTCGATGCGCGGCACCTGGCTGGCAGGCGGCTGCGTGCCGCGCACCACCCAGTCTTCCAGGTTCAAAAACAGTGCGCGGAAGGTGTCGTTGAACTGCACCACCGTGCCCGTGGGATAGGTGGCGCGCGTGGGGGCATAGGCGATGCTGGCCGTGCCCCCTGCCCCGCCGTGCTGGGTGCTGGCGTAGTAGTAGATGCGCGCGTTGTCAGGCTGCGCCAGGTCCTTGGTGCCGTTGGCATCGGTCAGCACGGGCGAGCCCTGCAGCTGCCAGAACTCGGTGCCCGACAGGCCCAGGAAGAACTTGGGGCAGGTGCTGGTGGCTGCGCAGCGCTTCATCACGCCGCCCTGGCGGCCGCTGATGTCGTCCTGGTAGTCCTTGTCCAGCCCGCGCGGTGCCGTCTGGCCGAAGGCCGTGTGGTCGGTGCGCAAGCCCCCGCCGCCGCCCGGCACGGCAAAGCGGGTGTTGATGTTCGTCTGGCGCGCGGCCACATGGGCGTACATGCCGTCGAACACCTTGCCACCATCGAGCGCCTGGTTGAAGCCCAGGTGCAGGAAGGTCTTCATCGCATTGCCCGACTGCGAGGTGCCCTGCCCCAGCGTGTACTGGATGCGGCCCGCCAGCGGGTTGGGGGTGCCGGTGGAGTCGGCCGCCTTGCTGCGGAAGAAGCTCACCGTGTCGCGCAGCGCGGCCAGGCCCACACCCATGACCTTGGGGTCTTTGGCGACATAGACCAGCTCGTACAGATAGGCCGGGTCGAACCCGCCCTTGAGACACACGCTGGTGGCGCTGGCCGTGCCAGGGAAGGCGTTGGTGCCCGTGTCGCAGGTGGCAAATTTCCAGTCGCTCGCGGGCACGGGCACGCGCGCATCGGTCTCGTTGGCGCGGCGGGTGAGCGAGTAGCCGGGCTGGGTGTTGTCCAGGCTCGCGGGTTCATACGGAATCATCGTGCCGTTGAACACGCCGCCGGGCAGCGTCATCGCGGGGCTGGCCACGGTGGGCACCAGTTCGGCACGGTAGGGGCCGGTGATGCTGCTGCCGTCCTTGTTCTTGGCCACGGGCACGGTCACCGTGAGGCGCGCGGCGGTGCTCTTGGGCACATCGCCCTGCCAGGCCGAATACAGCATCACGTAGCCGCGCTCCAGGTACACCGCATCGCTGGGCGTGGCCGTGGGGTTGAGCATGGTGAGGATGTTGCCGCGGTTGGGGGCGTCGTAGCGGAGTACCCCACTCGCCTTCGCCATGTTCTTGGGCTTGAGCATGACGAAGTCGGCCTGGTACTCGACCATGCCGTTGGCGTTGGTGGGTGCCAGCGCCAGGTCCTGGATGACGGCGTTCTTGGGGTCCTTGGGGTCCACCTCGCCGCTGATGGTGCCGGTCACGCGCTCGTATTCGCCCACGTCGCCATAGGTGCCCGGGAAGGCTTCGGTCGCTGTGATGGCCAGCTTGAGGGATGGAGCCTTGGGCGCGTCGCTGCTGCTGCCCCCGCAGGCAGCGATGGCTGCAGTGGCGGCGGCTGTCAGCGCGAGTTTGCCGAATGCGTGAATGGGTCTCATGTTGTCTCCTTGGGGGTTGATATGACCGCTTGAGCGGCTCTGAGAAAAAAAGCGGCGGCGTCCATAGCGCTGCGCGCGGGCAAGGCTTCGCCCAGACCTGCCAACAAAGGCAGGCCGCGAGAAGCACAAAGAAGGGGGTGAAACGGCCCGGCGTGCGGGCCTGCGGCTTACTCGGCTTATTCGGCCTCGATGCCGGCGGCCTTGATCACCTTGCCCCACTTCTGGGTTTCGGCGGCCTGGAACCTGGCCAGCTCATCGGGGGTGGTGGTCCAGGCCTCGGAGCCTGCGTTCTCGAAGAAGCTCTTGGCCGCCGCGCTCTTGGTGGCGGCCGTCAGCAGCTCGTTCAGGCGCGCCACCACCGGTGCGGGCGTGTGGGCGGGCAGGTAGGCCGCAAACCAGTAGCCCATGTCGTAGCCCTTCACGCCCGCTTCGTCGAGCGTGGGCACGTCGGGCAACTGCGCGCTGCGCTTTTGCGTGGAATAGCCCAGGGCGCGCAGCTTGCCCGCCTTGATCTGGGGGACGCCCGTGGAGGTGTCGGTGACCATCAGGTCGATCTGCCCGCCCAGCAGGTCGGTGATGGCCAGCGGGTTGCTCTTGTAGGGAACGTGCAGGATGTCCACGCCCGCGAGCTGCTTGAGCATTTCGCCCGCCATGCGGCTCGACGAGCTGCCGCTGCCAAAGCTCAGCTTGCCGGGGCTCTTCCTGGCGAAGGCCAGCAGCTCGCCCACGTTCTTGTACGGCGCGCTGGCGTTGACCACCAGCACCTGCCCGCCCTTGCCCAGGCCCGTCACGGGCGCAAAGTCCTTCACCGGATCGTACGAGAGCTTCTTGTACAGGTGCTCGTTGGCGGCGTGCGTGGTGTTGGTGGTGATGAGCACGCTGTAGCCGTCGGGCGCCGCCTTGGCCACGGCCGAGGCCGCGATCATGCCGCTGGCGCCGGCCTTGTTGTCGATGACCACGGGCTGCTTGGTATCGGTGGTGATGGACTGGCCCAGCGCGCGCGCCAATTGGTCAGTGGCACTGCCGGCGGCAAAGGGCACGACGAAGGTGATGGCCTTGGCCGGGTAAGCCTGCGCATGGGCAGCCCCGCCCTGCAGCGCGCCCAGCGCCAGTACGGCAGCGGCCATGGCGTGGCGCCGGCCCAGGCTCATCAGCGAAGTGGATCGGGTCATGTTTGTCTCCTTGTGCATAGGTATGAAAGCGAAAAGGGAAAGCTGAAAACGGGGCGCGCTAGGCCGCAGGGCCCACCAAGTGCGGCGCCAGCGATGCAGGCACTTCGACGGGCAGGTCCAGCAGCAGGTAGCTCAGCGCCTTGCCGTGGCTGTCGAGGTTGAGCGCGTCGTTCACGCCGCCGTCGAGCACGTCGTCCAGCACGAGGTTCATGGCCTGCAGCTGGGGCAGCAAGTAGCGCGTGACCTGGCGCGGCTGGCGCAGCGCGAACTGGCGCGCCACGGCGGCTTCGGTGACCTGCTCGACCAGCACGTCCCACAGCGCGGGGTGCCAGGCGATGACGCTGATGTTGGAGCGGTTGCCTTTGTCGCCCGTTCGGCTGTGGGCCAGGCGATAAAGCGGAACAGTGATCGCTGAATCGGTTGCGGAAGTCATGGTGCGGAGGTCCTTCATCGATCAATCGACCATTTCGAAGCGCACGGCCACGGCATCGCGCGGCACCAGGCACGACACAGTGCCCAGGCGGGGGCGCATGGCAGTGCGCACCCCGCCGCCGCCCGCAGGCCCGCAGGTGTAGAGCGCCGTCACCTCGCGCAGCAGGCGCTGGGCGGTGGCCCGGTCGCGGTGCTGCAGCGCCACGCGCAGGCGCACGTCGCGCGCGTTGTTGCGGGCGTCGTCGCCATCGCCTGCGGGGGCGTCCAGCCAGCGGCTGGCGTCGTCGCCCAGCACGCTGGTCACGCCGATCAGGTCGATGCGCAGCGGGCCCAGGCCGGCAAGCCGCTCGCGCAGCACCTCGCCAGCCAGGCGGGCGCGGGCACCGGCGCGGGCACCGGCGTAGGAGATCTCGCCCTCGGCAAACCAGCCCGATTCAAAACACACGTTGACCTTGAGCGTGGCGGGCCGCGCATGGCCCTGCACGCCGGTGAGCTGCACGGCGTCGGTGCCCACGGCCTGCACGCGGGCCTGCGTGATGTCGGCCACCACATCGGGCGTGAGGTAGGCCGCGGGGTCGTGCAGCTCGTAAAGCAGTTGTTCCTTCACCGTGCGTTCGGTGATGCAGCCGCCGGTGCCGGGGGGCTTGGTGATGGTGCAGTGGCCGTCGGCGTCGATCTCGGCGATGGGGTAGCCCAGCTGGGCCAGGCCGGGCACGTCCTTGTAACCCGGGTCCGCGAAGTAGCCGCCCGTGACCTGCGCGCCGCATTCGAGCAAATGCCCGGCCATGGTGGCGCGGGCCAGGCGGTCCCAGTCGTCCAGGGCCCAACCGTAGTGCGCCAGCGCGGGGCCCAGCACCAGCGAAGGGTCGGCCACGCGGCCACAGACCACGATGTCGGCGCCAGCGCGCAGCGCATCGGCAATGGCCTGTGCGCCGATGTAGGCGTTGGCGCTCACGATGGGCTCGGTGGGCATGGCATCGCCCAGCGCGCCCTGCAGCAGTGCGCGGTGTTCGGGGCCGCTCAGGTCGTCGCCTTGCAGCACGGCGATGCGCGGGCGGGAGAGGCCCAGCTCGGCCGCCAGGGCGTGGATGCGGCGGGCCGCACCGTGCGGGTTGGCCGCGCCAAAGTTGCTGACGATGCGCACACCGTGCGCCAGGCACAGCGCCAGCACGGGGCGCAGCAAGTCCACCAGCAGCGGCTCGTAGCCCGCATCGGGGTCGGTGCGGCGCGCCAGTTGCGCCAGTGCCAGCGTGCGCTCGGCCAGGGTCTCGAAGATGAGCACCGCCGGCTGGCCGCTGGCGATGAGTGCCTCCACCACCGGCAAGGCGGCATCCGTGCGGTCGCCCGAGAAGCCGGCGGCACAGCCCACCAGCAGTTTTGCGTTGTTCACCATGGATTCCTTGTCTCCTGGGCCCGACTGTAGGAACACTGCGGTATTCTGTGAAATCGATTGTTACGATCAATCCATCTGAAATTCAAATTAATTGGCCCAGCCGATTTTCCGGCCCGGGACCCACCGCATGAGTACCGCCCACCTCTCCAGCCGCCAGCTCGATGCCTTCATCGCACTGGCCGAGCAGCGCAGCTTCACGCGTGCGGCCGGCCTGTGCCACCTGTCGCAGCCTGCGTTCAGCGCCCTCATCCGCGCATTGGAGGACGACCTGGGCCTGCGCCTGTTCGACCGCAGCACGCGGCATGTGGACCTCACACCCGAGGGGCAGAACTTCCTGGAGTCTGCCCGCCGCATCCGTGCCGAGATCAGCAGCGCGCTGTCGGCCGTGCGCGATGCCGCCACGCTGCAGCGCGGGCGCGTGGCCGTGGCGCTGCTGCCGTCGCTGGCAGCGGGCTGGCTGCCGGGGGTGCTGGCGCAGTACCGCGCGGCACACCCGGGCATTGAGATCGACATTGCCGATGTGCTGTCCGAGCCCTGCATCGACCGGGTGGCCAGCGGCCATGCCGACTTTGCGCTCGCGGCCATCCGCGCCGACACCCCCGCCCTGCAGGCCGAGCCGTTCTGCAGCGACAGCTTCTACCTGGTGTGCCCCGCCGGCCACCCGCTGGCGCGCCGCCGCAAATCGGCCATCACGGCGCAGGACCTGGCGGCCTGGCCCTTCATCCACCTGGCGCGCACCAGCAGCGTGCGGCAGTACCTGGAGGCCGCACTGCACCCGCAGGCCATGCACACGGCGATGGAGGTGGAGCAGCTCGCCACCGTGATGGGCATGGTGCGCGCGGGGCTGGGCATCAGCGTGGTGCCCGCGCTCACGCTGTTCCACTTCGAGCAGCCGGGCCTGGTCACGCGGCCGCTGTCGCTGCCCGGGCTCACGCGGCAGATCTATCTGGTGCGGCGGCGGGACGAAAGCCTGTCGGTGGCGGCGCAGGCGCTGTATGCGCTGGTGATGGCCCAACGGCCGTGATGCGCGGCCTGGTCATCGTCAATGCAATGCAATGCACAAACTATCAAAACAATAGCTAGCAGCGCTTTATGGACAGGCGCTGGAGCCTGATTTCCTTCAAATCCTCATTGCACCGCGTGCCAGCACGGCCAGCTCCTGGTGCAGCAGCAGCTCCACCTCTGCGGGCTCGAACTGGTCCTGCAGCAGCGGGATGGCAAAGCGGTATTCGGCCTCGTGCTTGCGCAGCACATAGGCCAGCTGCAGGCGGGCCAGCGACTGGCGCAGCGCCTGCGCATCGCCCGCGATGCCATGGCTTTGCAGCAGATGGGACAGGGCCAGCAGGCTGCTGTGCCCGGCCTGGGCCGTGTGGTAGACCACGATGCGGTCCAGCCGGCAGGCGGCGTCGTCATGGCTCAGGCGGCCCCAGCCGGCCAGTGCGTCCTGCACGGCCTGCGAGCCCAGGGCCTGCGCGAGGTGCCGCGGCTCGATGGCGCGTTCGCCGGGCTGCAGGGCCTCCAGGCATTCCTGGCACAGGATGGCCACCAGGTTGGCGCGCTGGCCGCTGGCGTCCACGAGTTTTTCGACCAGGGTGTCACTCGCAAAACCCAGGCGCAACTTGCGCAACGGTTCGGTGGCCAGTTCGCGGCAGGCGGCGCGCTCCAGCCCGCCGATGGCCAGCACCTCGCCAAAGTTGCGCAGCGGGCTCTGGTAGTCCAGCACGGCCGTGGCATACAGGTCCCAGAAGCCCGCCAGCATGAACCAGCAGCGGCCCTCCTCGCTGAGCGCGCGCAGGGTGGAGAGCTGGACGTAGCCGTGGGCCGATTCGTCACGGAAGAACAGGTCGGCCTCGTCGATCAGCAGCACCAGCCGCTTGCCTTCGTACTGCGCCTGCAGGTGGTCCACGATGGCTTCCAGCGGCGTGTTGGCCGGCAGGCCGAACTGCAGCGCCATGCGCGGCGCCAGGCGGTGGTCGCGCAGCGAGACATAGTGGCACACGGTGTGCGGGTGGCCCTGCAGGCGCCGCTGCACGGCCTTGAGCAGGCTGCTCTTTCCCAGCTGGCGCCCGCCCACCACCAGGTAGTTGGCAGGTTCGCGGCTGACCACGCGGGCCAGCAACTGCGCGCGGCCGAAGAACGAGCCTTCGCGCGTCACGCCTCCCCGCGTCTGGTACGGCGAGATGCGCGTGATGCGCAGTTGCGCGGCCAGCAGGCGCAGCAGCACCTGCAGGGCCTCGCCGCCCACCAGCCATTCGGTCTGGCTGGCGCTGTCCACCACCACATGCAGGTTGGCGCGGTCATCCCCATGGGCCCGCAGCAGCGGCTGGGGGGCGTCCACGCTGTGTTCCCCCAGCACCAGCAGCACGTCGCTGCCGGTCTGCGCGGCGCGCAGCTGGCGCAGCACGGTGGCCTCGTCCACACCGGGCGTGGGCACGAAGACCAGGCAGCGGTCCAGCGACACGGGCAGGTCGGGCGGGAACTGCCATTCGAACACCTGCCCCGGCAACGCCCAGCCGGTGCTGGGCTGGCTGCGGGCCGAGACCCGCTCGGCCAGCGCACGCACCAGGCCCGCAGCACCATCGGCCGCGCCGGGCTGCGCGCACAGCACCGCACGGCGCCAGTCCACCAGGCGGATGTCGGCCGCCAGCAGTGTGGATTCGCGCCGCCCGGTCCAGCCCAGCAGCCGGTCCAGCCGGGGCAGCCGCGCCAGGGGCGTGCGCCGCAGCCGTGCGGGCTGTAGCTGCGCAGGCCCCAGCAAGGGATGCCGCGCCACCCAGACCACGGCGCCCGCGACGAAAATGCCAGCGCACCAGTAGATGAGCCTGCGCAGGCCTTCGAACGGATCGCGCTCGGACGGCGGCAGGGGCATGAAGTCGTCTGCCCGCCCCTCCAGGCAGTTGATGGGCAGATAGCCGGCGGGGATGGGCGGGCGCCCGGGCCGGCAGCTCCAGGTGGTCGTGCCAGGCTGGAGCTGCACCAGCACCTGCGTGCCGGCAAGCTTGCCCAGCTCGGGGTTCTGCGCAATGTCGGCCTGCAGCACGTAGGGCTTGGGCGAAGTCACGCGCAGCTGGGGGTTGCCGATGGGAGGCGCGTGCTTCTGGATGTCCTGCGGCCAGGCATCCTGCTCGTTGTGCGCCTGCATCATCGCCACGCGCCATTGCACCAACTCGCCCCAGACGATGCCCGCGTTCTCGGCGCCCAGCACCGAGCCCCGCGTGACCGGGTTGAGCTTGGGCGTGAGCAGCGCGCTGCCCACAAACAGCGTGAGGGCCGCGATCACCACCGCGCGGACCACGGCCTTGGACAGCAGCGGGCTCAAACGGTCTGCGAACATGAGTCCAGCACCATGAGGCCTGCGTCGCGGATGGTGGGGCTGCGCCAATGCAGCCGCGCGGCCTCGCCCGTGCCCCGCGCATGGACCAGGTTGCCCCAGAACAAACGGCGCAGCTCGTCGTCCTGCAGGTAGGGGCGCGCACGGCCCAGCTCTTCGGCCTGCAGCAGCTGCGCCAGGCGCTGGCGGGTGGCAGGCGCCTGCGCCAGCGGCAGGAAGGTTTGCCACAGGCGCGGGCTGCTGGCGAGGTGGCTGCGCAATGCGGCGGAGCGGGCCTGCGCCTCGTCCACGCCATGGTCCACCAGCCACTGCAGTCCCTCTTCGAACAGCGCGGGGTGGCCGCCGCTCAGCTGCTGCAGGGCCGCCAGCACCGGCTGCGGCCAGGCCTGCTCGGGCCAGCGCTGGCGGGCCAGTGGGGTGAGGTCTTCCAGCGATGGATCGGGCCAGTGGTTGACCTGGGCAATGTTGAGCAGCGAAAGATCACCGCTGCGGTACTTGAGGTCGGCCAGCGCCTCGCCGCCGCACAGCAGCAGGTGCAGGCGGCCGCTGTGCATTTCGCTCAGGCTGCGCAGGATGCCGGCCAGGGTTTCGCGCAGCTGCGGTGTGCCCTGCTCGAAACGGCTGACCAGGCAGAACAGGCGCTCACCCGCCTGCAGGCGGCGCTCCAGCGCGGACTCGAACTCGTAATCCGAAGCCACATCGCCCAGGCCACACTGGCGGCCGACGGCGGCGAAATATTCGGCCGGCACGGTGCTCACGCTGTAGGGCGGCTGGATGTGCAGCACCGCGCCTTCGCCGTACTGTGCCTTGGCGCGCTGCAGCAGCTCTTGCCGGAACGGTGGCTGGCCCCAGTGCGCGGGCGACAACAGCAGCGAGATGGGGTACGGCACGGCCTGCGCCAGCTGGGCAAACAGCCGGTCCTGGAAGGCCGCAAAGGGCTGCGCCGCGCCCGCCGATTCGGCCTGGAGCGGGAACTCGGGCGCCAAGCCGGCCGCGCTGAGCAGGCGGTTGGCCTCGGTCTCGGTCAGGCGCAGATACCGCGTGCAGGCCACCAGCTTGTCGCGCGAGCGTGGGTTGGGCGCCGACAGGCCGTTGCGCCAGTTGTTCACCGCCTCACGGCTCAGGCCGATTTCGGTGGCCACGCCGGAGGCGCTGGCGCGGATGCGCCGCATGTAAAGCGACAGCAGCTCGGAAAAAGAGTCTTGGGCCATGGACAGGGAGGGTGGGCGCCCCCGGGCGCCAGAAAAGAGGATGGGAAGAGGCAGTCAAAAAAAGGGCCTGCCCGGAGTGTGCCCGGGCAGGCCCCACCTCACAGCAGCCGCTGCACCATGGGCCAGACCTTGGTGCAGCCCAGGCCACAGGCCACCAGCACCGGGCTGTAGAGCACCAGCGCACCGACCACCGTCATCAGCCAGCCGGTCTCTTCGTCTTCTTCGGCTGGCTGCGGCTTCTTCTCTTTTTCTTTTTCTTCTTCTCCCTCCCTCTCCGACTTGTCATCCTTGGCGGCCTGGGCGGCTTTTTTCTCGGCGTCCTCCGGGCCGTCGCCCGTGATCTCCTGCACCAGCATCACCAGCACCACCGCCAGCGAAGCCCCCAGCAACCCCAGGTAACCGTACTGCAGCTCGGTGCGCGCCAGGGGGTAGAAGTACCCGGCCAGCACCACAGCGGGCAGCAGGAAGAAGGCGTGCATCTGCCAGCGGTACCAGTCGATGCCCTCGTCCTTCTTGTCGAGCGCGCCCATCACCAGCTTGTAGGTGATTGCGCCCAGCACGAAGATCAGCCCGCCCCACCATTCGATTTCTGTCAGCATCTTTGAATCGCTCCCTCGTAGTCCGTGAATGTGTGTGGCGCTCAGTGCCCGGCCTTGTTGCCGGTGTGGGCGGCGGAGTCCTCGCCTGCGGGCGGCTCGCCTTGTGGCGCCTCGGCGTCGCCCTCCTCGCCGCCCTCAGCATCGTCGTCACCGTCATCGCCGTGGATGTCCTTGTATTCGCTCAGCATGTAGTACAGCGGCAGCGCGATGGCCAGCACTAGGCCCAGGCCCAGCCACAGCCAGAAGCCCTTGAACAGCAGCACGGTGACCACGGTAAACACGATGGCCTGCAGCAGCCCCTTGAAGCCGGCGCGCAGCAGCAGCACCGCGATCAGGCCCTGCACGGGCGACTTGCCGCTCTTGCCCATGGCGCGGGCCATGTCGATGAAGGCCTGCGCGGCCTCTTCGGCTTTTTTCTTGCGCTCGGCCTCGTCCTTGCGCAGCTTGGCAACGCTGATGGGCTTGGCCGGGTCCTTGGAGTGGCCGTAGGGGTCTTCTTCGTCCCCGTCTGGCGCGCTGTCTGCGCCCCTGCCGCCTTCGCCAGCAGTGCTGCGCTCGTGCGCCGGCTCCACCACGGCGCGCCACTGGGGGTTGGACTCGAAAAAGGCCTTGCGCGAGACCCACTGGCCCTGGTCGAAGTGCATGCGCTCGGTCTCGCCCACCTGGTCGTAGAACACCTCCAGCACCGCCGAGCGCAGGCCATGGGCAAACAGCGTTTCCAGCGCGCGCAAGGGCAGGTCGTCGTGGGTGCCGGTGTCAAAACACAGCAGCAGGTGGGTGCGCTCGGCCGACACCTGCTGGTTGAACCATTGCGCGTCCCACAGGGCGGCCAGGTCTGCGCCGCCCAGCTTGTCGGCCCAGCGCTGCGCCTGCTCGGTGTTGCCGGCGGCCAGGTACTGGTAGACCAGTTGGCCCAGCTTGAGCTTGATCGGGTCTTCGAAGAACAGGTGCAGGGTATGGGCGTTTTGCGACATGGCTCTGGGGACGGGGTGGGTTCGGGTGAAAGTGCACGGATTGTTACCGCGCACCAAGGGCTTGTCCCTCTCGGCGTTGTCCACCGCCCACACCCCACGCTCCCCGCACACCTGACAGGATGTCAACCGCCGCCATGCCCTTGAGATTTCTGCCAGGATGCCGATAACCCGGCATGCAAATCTCCAGCGCCACGGCCTCATCGGGCACCGCCTCCAGCGCCAATGCCGCCAGCAACATCAACAAGCTGCAAAAGCAGCTGCGCGAGCTGACCAACGAGCTGCGCAGCGTGGCCGGGCAAGACATGGAGGCCAAGGCCAAGCAAGAAAAAATCAAGCTGCTGCAGGCCCAGATCCAGATGGTGCAGCAGCAGATTGCCGCCATCCAGCGCCAAGCGCAGCAGGAACAGATGGACAAGGCCCAGGCACAACAGCAGGCCCAGGCCCACCCGCAGGCGCCGGCCAGCACCGCCCCACCGCGCCGCATGCCTGGCCTCGGGGAATCCGTCGATACCTTTGCTTGAAGCGCTGGCAGCCCCCTCCCCCCGCAGGCAGCTACCGGCCTTCCATCAAGGTGATGGCGGCAAAGGGCATGTGGTGCATCAGCTCGCGCAAAACCAGCAGGCTGGCCGCGAAGGCGGGGCTGGCGGGCAGCCCTTCGTGCGCAGCAGGGCGGCCTTGGGCCACGGCCGCAAGCCGGTTGAACAGCCGCTCCATGGCCTCCAGCGACAGCACCCGGGCGGGCCCTGGCGCAATGCCCGCCAGGGTGGCGATCTCGTGCAGCGCGGGGTCGAGGGAACAGAGCAGGACCGTGGCCCCTTCGGGCACCCACTGGCGGTGGCGCACATGGGCCGCATAGACCTCGTCTTCCACCGAGGCGATGGCGTTCTCCAGCTCCAGCGGCGTGGGCAGGGCGCCACGGAAGAAATCACGCGCCGTCTTCTGCTGGCCCAGGGCCAGCGTGAGCATGACCGAAGGCCATGTCGGCTCCGGCCCCGTCGCCAGCACGCTGTGTTCGCCCCCCCAGTGCAGGGCCGTGACCCACTGGCCCGGGGCTGCGAGGGCATGGGCCTGGCGGTAGACCTCCGCAATATCCACCAGAAGCGCCTCGCCGCCGTCCTCGGGCAGGGCGGAAGCGCCCGGCAGCGGGGCCAAGGACTGGGCAGGCATCGATTCAGACATGGTGGCTCCGGCCAGGACACCCCTGCGGGCTGCAGGGAACAAGGGCATCTTTCCACGGCCCAGGGGCTTGCGCAACCGCAGGCAGTCAGGCCATCATCATCCCTTCACCCCGCAATTCCCGGCCCGCCGGCAGCCGCCACCAACCGCTGGGTGTAGGGGTGCTGCGGTGCATCCAGCACCGCATTCACACGGCCCCCCTCCAGCACGGCGCCATCCTTCATCACCACCACGTCGTGCGCCATGGCGCGGATGACATCCACATCGTGCGTGATGAGCAGGTAGCTCAGGCCTTTTTCCTTTTGCAGGCGCTGCAGCAGGCCCAGCACCTGCTGCTGGATGGTCACATCCAGGGCGCTGGTGGGCTCGTCGAGCACCAGCACCTGGGGCTGCACGATGAGCGCCCGCGCTATGGCCAGGCGCTGGCGCTGGCCGCCTGAAAACTCGTGGGGATAGCGCTCCAGCAGGCGGGGGTACTGGTCTTCGGCCAGGCCTACTTCGGCCAGCGCCGTCACCACGCGGGCGCGGCGCTGGGCCACGGTGAGCGCGGGCTCGTGCACCTTGAGCCCCTCGCCCACGATCTCTTCCACCGTGAGGCGCGGCGACAAGGACGAGAACGGGTCTTGAAACACCACTTGCACCCGGCGGCGCAACTGCTGGTTGGCCGGTGTGTTGCGCATGGCGGGCTGCTGCCAGGCCTGGCCCCCCACCTGCAGCTCGCCCGCGCAAGGCAGCAAGCCCAGGATGGCCTGCGCCAGCGTGGATTTGCCCGAGCCGGACTCGCCCACCACCCCCAGCGTCTGCCCCGGCAGCAGCTGCAGCGCCGCGCCGTGCACCGCCACGAATTCGCCCTTCTTGAACCAACCCTTGATACCAGGCAGCGGCGTGGGATAGGCCACGCGCAGGCCCTGCGCCAGCACCACGGGGGGCGTGCCGGCGGGCGGGGCGGCCTCGGCCACATCGCGGCGCGGCTGGCTGGCAATCAGGCGGCGGGTGTAGGCATGCTGCGGGGCGCCAAACACCTCGGCCACAGCGCCCTGCTCCACCAGCACGCCCTGCTCCATCACGGCCACGCGGTCGGCAAAACGGCGCACCAGGTTCAGGTCGTGCGTGATGAGCAGCACGGCCATGCCGGTCTGGCGCTGCAGGTCGCTCAGCAAATCCAGAATCTGCCCGCGCAGGCTCACATCGAGGGCGGTGGTGGGCTCGTCGGCCAGCAGCAGTTTCGGGCTGCTGGCCAGGGCCATGGCAATCATGGCCCGCTGGCGCTGGCCACCGCTGAGCTGGTGCGGAAAGCTGCCCGCCCGCCGCGCAGGCTCGGGGATGCCGGTCTGCGCCAGCAGCTCGATGGCGGCCTGCGCGCACTGGGCACCCGTGAGGCCGCGCTTGAGCTGCAATATCTCGGCAATCTGCGCACCAATGGTCATCAACGGGTTGAGCGCGGTCATGGGCTCCTGGAACACCATGGCGATGTCATCGCCACGCACGCCGCGCATCTCGCGCTCTGTCAGTGCCAGCAGGTCCCCACGCCCTTGCAGATGGGCCTGCCCGGTGATGACGGCATCGCCCACCAGGCGCAGCAGGCTCAGGGCGGTGAGGGTCTTGCCCGAGCCGGATTCACCCACGAGCGCGAGTTTTTCGCCCGCCGCAATGCTGAAGCTGACGCCCCGCACCACCTCCTTGGGGCCGAAGCGGACATGCAGGTTTTTCACCTCTAGCAGTGGCGCGGATGTGGGCGGCGGTGGGAGTGTGACGCTCATGGCTTATCTGTCGTTCACAATGGGCTGGCGTCGCATTGGGCGTCTGCAACTGGCACGCACGAAGCCAGCGGACGCCGCACAAGGGCCGCCAAGCCGCGCATGCGGCGCTCCGCTTGCTTGCGCTGGCGGCGTTCCCCCTCCCGGCGAAGCCAAGAGAGGGGGGAAGGCGCGAAGCGACTCAGGGGGGTGTTCATTGTTTTCTGGGGTCGAGTGCATCACGCAGCGCATCGCCCATGAAGGTTAGCAACAGCAGGGTTGTGACCAGCACGGCAAAGGTCGAGAGCGAAATCCACCACGCGTCAATGCTGTTCTTGCCCTGGCTGAGCAACTCGCCCAGCGACGGTGTGCCAGGCGGCACGCCCAGGCCCAGAAAATCGAGCGAGGTCAGCGCCAGGATGGCCGCACTCATGCGAAACGGCAAGAAGGTCACCACGGGCGTGAGGCTGTTGGGCAGGATGTGGCGCCAGATGATCTGCAGGTTGCCCACCCCCAGCGCACGCGCGGCCTTCACGTAGTCAAGCTGGCGGTTGCGCAGAAACTCGGCGCGCACGTAGTCGGACAGTCCCATCCAGCCAAACAGCGATAGCAGGATGAGCAGCAGCGCAATGCTGGGCGCAAACACCGCGCTGAAGATGATGAGCAGGTACAGCTCGGGCATGGAGCCCCAGATCTCGATGAAGCGCTGGAACGCGAGGTCGGTCTTGCCGCCAAAAAAGCCCTGGATCGCCCCGGTGAGCACACCCAGCAGCACGCCGGTGACGGTGAGCGCCAGGCCAAACAGCACGCTCACCCGAAAGCCATAGAGCAGCTGCGCCAGCAGGTCGCGCCCCCGGTCGTCCGTGCCCAGCCAGTTGTCGGCCGTGGGGGCCGACGGGTTGGGCGTCTTGGCAAAGTAGTTGAGCGTGTTGGGGCCGTAGGGGTTCAAGGTGTACAGCGCCCAGTTGCTGCCTGCACCCAGCCGCTCCTTGATGAACGGGTCGAGGTAGTCGGTGGGCGTCTCGAAGTCGCCCCCGAAGGTTTTTTCGGGGTAGTCCTTGAGCATGGGGAAGTAGGTCTGCCCCTCATAGCGCACGATGAGCGGCTTGTCGTTGCTGACCAGCTCGGCCCCCAGACTGACCAGCACCAGGGCGCAGAAAACGAGCAGGCTCCAGTACCCCAGCCGGTTGCGCCTGAAGCGCAGCCAGGCGCGGCGGGACGGGGAGAGCGAAGACGGTGTAGCAGCAGGACTCATCAGGGCCATCGGTGCGTTCGGGCTAGTCAAACTTCACGCGCGGGTCCACCCACACATAGCAAAGGTCGCTGATGAGCTTGGTCACCAGCCCGATCAGCGTGAACAGGTAGAGCGTGCCCAACACCACCGGGTAGTCGCGGCGGATCACGCTCTCATAGCTGAGCAGACCCAGGCCATCGAGCGAGAACAGGGTTTCGATCAGCAGCGAACCCGCAAAGAACGCGCCGATGAACGCCGCCGGAAAGCCGGTGACGATGGGGATGAGCGCATTGCGGAACACATGCTTCCACAGCACCTGCCGCTCGCTCAAACCCTTGGCGCGTGCCGTGAGCACATACTGCTTGCGGATCTCTTCAAGGAACGCGTTCTTGGTCAGCATGGCCGTGACAGCAAAACTGCCCAGCACCATGGCCGTGACCGGCAGCGCGATGTGCCACAGGTAGTCCACGATGCGCGCGCCCCAGGACAACTGCTCCCAATTGGCCGATGTGAGCCCCCGCAGCGGGAACCATTGCAGCTGCCCGCCGAAGATCACGAGCAGCGCCACGCCCAGCACAAAGCCGGGGATGGCGTAGCCGACGAGGATGAGCAGGGTGGTCACCAGGTCGAACCGCGAACCGGCCCGCACCGCCTTGGCCACCCCAAGCGGCACGGCAACAAGGTAGCTGATGAAGAAAGTCCACAGGCCCAGACTGATGGAGACGGGGAGCTTTTCACGAACGAGGTCCCACACCGCCTTTCGCTGATAAAAACTCTGCCCGAGGTCAAACCGCGCAAAGGAGGAGAGCATCTTCATGAAGCGCTCATGCGCGGGCTTGTCAAAGCCATAGAGCTCCTTGATTTCCTGGATTTGCTTTGGGCTCAGCCCTTGCCGGCCACGGTAGTCTCCCCCTGCTCCAGCACTGGGAGCAGCCCCCTCCCCGCCCGAAGAGCGCCCCTGGAGCTGAGACACCAATTGCTCGACTGGCCCGCCCGGTACGAATTGAATGACCACAAAGGTCAGCAACAGCACCCCCAGCAACGTGGGCACCATCAGCAGGATGCGTTTGAGTATGTAGCTGAGCATGCAGTCTGCACCTAGCGGTTGCTCGTCGACGCCCACCACGTGGCGGCGGCCCAGGAGTCCGGCTGGTAGAAGGGGGGGATGGTCGGCGGCAAGACAAAACCTGCCGGCCGGTAACCCACAAAAAACTCATCGCTGTACCACTGGGGAATCGAGTAGTAACCGTGCGACAAAACCCGGTCCAACGCGCGCATCGCGGCAGACACATCGGACTTGGTCGTTGCGGAGAGGACTGAGCGAATCAGGCTGTCCACCGCAGGATCGGCAATGCCCCACATATTGGCCGATCCCGGCGTGGCAGCGGCCTTGGATCCAAAGTACTCAAAGAGATCGCTCCCGGGTGAGCTTCTCCCGGGGATGCGGAGGCTGCCCAATTCAAACTCGAACTCATCCATGCGCTGTTGATAGAGGGCTCCATCCACATTGCGTATCTTCAAGTCAATCCCCAGCTTCTTTAAAGCAATCTGCATGGGGATCACCAACCGCACCGACGAGGGCTGCGAGTTCAGGTATTCCATCTGGAAAGCCTCGCCTTGGGCATTTCGCAGTGCACCATCGCGATAGACCCAACCGGCCTCTGCCAGCAGCTTTTTCGCCATGCGCAGGTTGTCGCGCAAACTAGAGGGAGGCAGCGTACTGGAAGAGAGCAACGCCGGGCCAAAAACCTCGGGGCGCAGCTTGTTTCGCAGAGGCTCTAGCAAGGCCATTTCTGCGGGCCCCGGCAACCCGGAGGCGTGGAATTCACTGTTGGGGAAGTACCCTTCCACCCGCTTGTACAAGCCGTAGAACATCTGGCGATTGAGCCACTCGAAGTCCATCGTCAGCGCGATGGCCTTGCGGACCCGGATGTCCTGGAATTTCGGATTTCGAAGATTGAAGGTGTAGCCCTGAAAGTCCCCAGGATTGCGGTGCTCAAACACCTGCTTTTTGACCGCACCGGAATCAAATGCCTTGCCCTTGTATTGGCGCGCCCAGTTTTTGGAAACGAACTCCCGCTTCAAATCATATTCACCGGCCTTGAGGCCCTCAAACCGGCTTGTATCGTCGAGGTAGAGCTTGTAGGTGATCCGGTCGAAGTTGTACTGCCCCTTGCGCACCGGCAAGGCGGCGCCCCAGTAATTCTTGTCACGAAGGTAGGTGACATCACGCCCCAGTTGCGCACTGGACGGACGATAGGGTCCTGACGCAATGGGCAGATCCGTGATCACGGCGTCAAATGATTTTCCAGCCCCCCATTTCCGGCTGAACACGGGAATGCTCCCGGCCAGCAGCGGCAATTCGCGGTTGGGGCTGGCAAAGTCAAACTGGACGAGGCGCTCTCCCAGCGCACGTACCGCCTTGATGTCCGCAAAAATGGTTCGAAACTGGGGCGACGCCTGCTTGCTCACCAGCGTGTTGAACGAATGCACTACATCGGCAGCGCCAACCGCAGACCCATCACTGAATCGCGCCTCCTTGCGTATCCGGAAAGTCGCCGATAGGCCATCAGGAGACACAGAAACATCTTCTGCAAGCAATCCATAGCCCGTGGAAGGCTCTTCGGAGTTGCCTGCGAGTAAGGACTCAAAAACCAATTCCAGCATGCCCGCAGGGGCAGTTCCCTTCAGCGTGAACGGATTGAACTTATCGAAATTGGTGACCGCAATGGGTGGCACCAGACGGATCTCCCCTCCCTTTGGGGCATCCGGATTAACGTAGTCGAAATGCGTAAAGCCCGGCGGATATTTCACGTCGCCAAACTGTGCATAGGCATGGGCCGCCCAGGAGGCCGAGCCGAACGCCATGCCACACATGGCGCACAACACGGCACGAACCCAGCGAAAACGGACAGCAACAAGGCACATGCGACAATTCTGCACTACGTTCATCGGCCACCGCAGCGAATAGCGCATAACCACATGCAGCGCGCCAGCGGGGCGCCTTTCCCCATTCCACAAGGAGAACAAACATGGGTTTTCTGACCGGCAAAAAACTGCTCATCACGGGTGTTTTGTCCAACCGCTCCATCGCCTACGGCATTGCCAAGGCCTGCCACGAACAGGGCGCCGAGCTGGCCTTCAGCTATGTGGGCGAGCGCTTCAAGGACCGCATCACCGACTTTGCGGCCGAGTTCAACTCCCAGCTGATCTTTGATTGCGACGTGGGCAGCGACGAGCAGATCGAACGCATGTTTGCCGAACTCTCGCAAACCTGGCCGAAGTTCGACGGCTTTGTGCACAGCATCGGCTTTGCGCCGCGCGAAGCCATCGCGGGCAACTTTCTGGAAGGCCTCTCGCGCGAAGGCTTCCGCATCGCGCACGACATCAGCGCCTACAGCTTCCCGGCCATGGCCAAGGCGGCCCTGCCCTACCTGAACGACAAGTCCTCGCTGATCACCCTGAGCTACCTGGGTGCGCTGCGCTCCATCCCCAACTACAACACCATGGGCCTGGCCAAGGCCAGCCTCGAAGCCTCGGTGCGCTACCTGGCCGAGGCCGTGGGCCGCACTGCAGACGGCCGCAGCATCCGTGCCAACGGCATCAGCGCGGGCCCCATCAAGACGCTGGCCGCCAGCGGCATCAAAGACTTTGGCAAGCTGCTGAGCCGCGTGGCCGATGCATCGCCCCTGCGCCGCAACGTGACGATCGAAGACGTGGGCAATGTGGCGGCGTTCCTGCTGTCCGACCTGGCCTCGGGCATGACGGCCGAGATCACCTATGTGGACGGCGGCTTCAGCCAGACCGCGGGCCTGAGCGCTGACCAGGTCTAAAGCTCTGCGGGGCTGAACAGGCTCAACTACAAACTAGCTTCTACCGCTTATCCAATAAGCGCTAGAAGCTATTTTTTTGATAGCAACCCATCACATATCGCTGTATGCACCGCAGACATTGCCTGGCCTGGCTGGGCCTGATGCCCCTCAGCCCCACCCTTCTGCTGGCCACGCGCCAGGCCTGGGCCGCCGACGCGCCCGCCTTGCTGCTGGCCAATGTGTACCGCCCCGGCATGCCGCTGGCCGACTACTGGGTGAGCGAGAAATACGACGGTGTGCGCGGCTATTGGGATGGCCACACGCTGCGAACGCGCGGTGGCGAAACGGTGGCCGCGCCCGCGTGGTTCACCGCAGGCTGGCCCGCCACCCCCATGGATGGTGAGCTGTGGGCCGGGCGCGGGCGCTTTGGGCACGCCCAGTCCACCACGCGCCAGCAGCAGCCTGATGATGCGGCCTGGCGGCAGATGCGCTTCATGGTGTTTGACCTGCCCGCCCAGGGCGGCCCGTTTGATGAGCGCCTGGCTGCGCTGAAAGCCCTGGTGGCCCAGATCCACCAGCCCTGGGTGCAGGCCGTTTCGCAGCAGCGCATCACCACCGATGCGGCCCTGCAGGCCCTGCTGCAGCGCACCGTGCGCGCCGGGGGTGAGGGGCTGATGCTGCACAAAGGCAGCTCGCTGTACCGGTCAGGCCGCAGCGACGATCTCGTCAAGCTCAAAACCCACGAAGACACCGAGGCGCAGGTGGTGGGCCACCTGCCGGGCAAAGGCAAGCATGCCGGGCGGCTGGGCGCGCTGCTGGTGGAGATGCCCACGGGCCAGCGCTTCAAGCTGGGCGCAGGGCTGACGGATGCCGACCGCGCCGATCCGCCGCCCATCGGCAGCTGGGTGACCTACCGCTTTCGCGGCACCCACGACGGTGGCCTGCCACGTTTTGCGAGTTTTGTGCGGATGCGGCTGGACATGCCTGCCGCAGTGCCCCCACAACCCCCACTCACTGAGCTATCAAAAAAATAGCTGCCAGCGCTTGATGGACAAGCGCTGGCAGCCTATTTTTATTCAAACCCTGTCCACGGCGTCGGCCGTGGATGGGCCTGCCAATGATGGTCAGGACTTGGCCACGCAGTCCGCATAGAAGCGGACCTGGCCGTTTTCATCCTCGACTTCCACCAGGCCGTGGATGTCGGTCTCGAAGCCCGGACACAGCTTGGCGAATTCGCGCGCGAACTTGAGGTAGTCCACGATCTTCTTGTTGAAGACTTCGCCGGGGATCAGCAGTGGAATGCCCGGCGGGTACGGCGTGACCAGGCCCACGGTGATGCGGCCTTCGAGCTGGTCGATCTCCACGCGCTCGGTCTTGCGGTGCGCGATGTGCGCATACGCGTCCGAGGGCTTCATGGCGGGCGTGAGGTCCGACAGGTACATCTCGGTCGTCAAGCGCGCAATGTCGTACTTGGCGTACATCTCGTGCACATGCTGGCACAGGTCCTTGAGGCCCATGCGCTCGTAGCGCTTGTGCTGCTGGCAGAACTCGGGAAGGATGCGCCACATGGGCTGGTTCTTCTCGTAGTCGTCCTTGAACTGCTGCAGCGCGGTGAGCAGTGTGTTCCAGCGGCCCTTGGTGATGCCGATGGTAAACATCACAAAGAAGCTGTACAGGCCCGTCTTCTCGACCACCACGCCGTGCTCGGCCAGATACTTGGTGACGATGGAGGCGGGGATGCCCGTCTTGTCGAACTTGCCATCCAGGCTCAGGCCGGGCGTGACGATGGTGGACTTGATCGGGTCCAGCATGTTGAAGCCGTCGGCCAACTGGCCAAAACCGTGCCACTTGCTGCCCTTCTTGCCCTTGGCATCGCTGCGGATGATCCAGTCTTCGGCGCGGCCCATGCCCTCGTCCACGAGCTTGTCGGGGCCCCAGACCTTGAACCACCAGTCGTTCTTGCCGAAGTCATCCTCGATCTGGCGCATGGCGCGGCGGAAGTCGAGCGCTTCCAGAATGCTTTCTTCCACCAGCGCGGTGCCGCCGGGCGGCTCCATCATGGCGGCAGCCACGTCGCAGCTGGCGATGATGCTGTACTGCGGGCTGGTGCTGGTGTGCATCAGGTAGGCCTCGTTGAACAAAGGCCGGTCGAGCTTCACCGTTTGCGAATCCTGCACCAGCACATGCGATGCCTGGCTGATACCGGCCAGCAGCTTGTGGATGGACTGCGTGGCATACACCACCGAGTGCTGGGGGCGTGCGCGCTTCTTGCCCATGGCGTGGTAGCTGCCATAGAACGGGTGGAAGGCCGCGTGCGGCAACCAGGCCTCGTCAAAGTGCAGGTTGTCCACGTAGCCATCGAGCATGCCCTTGATGGTCTCTGTGTTGTAGAGCACGCCGTCATAGGTCGATTGCGTGAGGGTCAGCACGCGCGGCTTGACCTTCTTGGCGTCCACGCCCTTGAGCAGCGGGTTGGCTTTGATCTTGGCCTGGATGGCTGCGGGCTCGAACTCGCTTTGCGGAATCGGCCCGATGATGCCGAAGTGGTTGCGCGTGGGCTTCATGAACACCGGGATGGCCCCGGTCATGATGATGCTGTGCAGGATGGACTTGTGGCAGTTGCGGTCCACCACCACCACATCGCCAGGGGCCACGGTGTGGTGCCAGACCATCTTGTTGCTGGTGCTGGTTCCGTTGGTCACGAAGAAGCAATGGTCGGCATTGAAGATGCGCGCGGCATTGCGCTCGCTCTCGCCGATGGCTCCGTTGTGGTCCAGCAGCTGGCCCAGCTCTTCCACCGCGTTGCACACGTCGGCGCGCAGCATGTTCTCGCCGTAGAACTGGTGGTACATCTGGCCCACGGGGCTCTTCAAAAACGCCACGCCGCCCGAGTGCCCGGGGCAGTGCCAGCTGTACGAGCCGTCTTCGGCGTAGTCCAGCAGCGCCTTGAAGAAGGGCGGCTGCACGCTTTCGAGGTAGCTCTTGGCCTCGCGGATGATGTGGCGCGCCACGAATTCGGGGGTGTCCTCGAACATGTGGATGAAGCCGTGCAGCTCGCGCAGGATGTCGTTGGGCAGGTGGCGGCTGGTCTTGGTCTCGCCATGCACGTAGATCGGCACCTCGGTGTTCTTGCGGCGCACCTCGCCAATGAAGTTGCGCAGGCTCAGCACCACAGGGTCAAGCCCCTCGCCCAGCGTGAACTCCTCATCGTCGATGGACAAAATGAATGCGCTGGCGCGGCTTTGCTGCTGTGCAAATTGCGACAGGTCGCCATAGCTGGTGACCCCGACCACCTCAAAGCCTTCGGCCTCGATGGCCTGCGCCAGGGCGCGGATACCCAGACCCGAAGTGTTCTCGGAACGATAGTCTTCATCGATGATGATGATGGGAAAGCGAAACTTCATGCGCAGCCTCCGTGCAAACGTGCCCTGCCCGGCCAAAAAACGAAATAGGCGCGAAGTGTAAGGAATAACGTTGACGCGCCTTTGAACTGCCTCCCTTTTGACCCAGAATGTGGTGCACTAAACACAACCGACCCAAGGAGGTTCAGCATGGAGGCATCCACCATCTGGTGGCTGGCAGCGGGGGCCGTGGTCGTTGCGGAGCTGCTTACCGGGACGTTTTATCTGCTGATGGTGGCGCTGGGGCTGGTTGCTGCAGCATTGGCCGCCCACATGGGCCTCTCGGCAACAATGCAAGTCGTGGCGGCTGCGGCGGTTGGCGGTGTTGCCGTGGTGGGCTGGTACTACTTCAAGAAGAAGCGCCCCGAAGACCCCTCAGCCCGCGCCGACCGCAGCGTGAACCTGGATGTGGGGGAAACCATTCTCATCAGCGAGTGGGGTTCCGACGGCACCACCCAAGTGAAATACCGAGGCGCAAGCTGGACCGCGATTCATCGCCCCGGAGTGACGCCTGCCACCGGAATGCACAAAGTTGTCGAACTTGTAGGCAACCGCCTGCTGGTAGAACCTTTGTAACCCTCTTCAGCAATCTCTCCCGAAAGGCTTGATATGGACGGCATTTACATCGCATACGCCATCGCCATAGTGGTCGTTGTCGTCGTGATCCGGAGCTTCAAACAGGTTCCCCAGCAAAACGCCTGGGTTGTCGAAAGGCTCGGCAAGTACCACGGCACGCTGGGCCCGGGTTTGAAGGTCATCATTCCCTTCTTCGACAAGGTGGCCTACAAACACAGCCTCAAGGAAATCCCGCTAGACGTGCCCAGCCAGATTTGCATCACGCGCGACAACACCCAGTTGCAGGTGGACGGCATTTTGTACTTCCAGGTGACGGACCCGATGCGCGCCAGCTACGGCTCCAGCAACTACATCGTGGCTGTCACGCAACTGGCGCAGACCTCGCTGCGCTCGGTCATCGGCAAGCTGGAGCTGGACAAGACCTTCGAAGAGCGCGACATCATCAACGCCCAGGTGGTGCAAGCGATTGACGAGGCCGCGCTGAACTGGGGCGTGAAGGTGCTGCGCTACGAGATCAAGGACCTCACGCCCCCCAAGGAAATCCTGCACGCGATGCAGGCCCAGATCACAGCCGAGCGCGAAAAGCGCGCACTGATCGCTGCCTCCGAAGGCCGCCGCCAGGAGCAGATCAACATCGCCACCGGCGAGCGCGAGGCCTTCATTGCCCGCTCCGAAGGCGAAAAGCAGGCCGTCATCAACAAAGCCCAGGGCGAAGCCGAATCCATCAAGGCCGTGGCCGAAGCCAATGCCCAGGCCATCGAACGCGTGGCCGCCGCCATCCGCCAGCCAGGCGGCGAGCAGGCCGTGCAGCTCAAGGTGGCAGTAAAGGCCGTGGACGCCTACAGCCAAGTCGCCACCAACGCCACCACCACCCTCATCGTGCCCAGCAACATGACCGAGGTGTCAGCGCTGATCGGCTCGGCCATGAAAATGGTGCAGGCGTCGCAGAAAGCGGGCTGAAAACAGGTACACACCAGTTTTTTTGTCCCAATCCCGCTCCGTGCCCAGATCGACCCAATCCTGTGGCTATAATCGAGGGCTTCGGAGAGGTGGATGAGCGGTTTAAGTCGCACGCCTGGAAAGCGTGTGTGGGCTAATCCCCACCGCGGGTTCGAATCCCGCCCTCTCCGCCAATAAGCAAGCAAACAAGCGCCTCTCGGGGCGCTTTTTTGTTTTGTATGCCATTTGGTATACCTTTTGTGCGTGGATAGAAATAGACGCCCTGGGATCACAACAGGCCCTTTGGCAGCGACGTCCCTGGTACTCCCGCATGGCACGCAGCCGCCTCTCACGAAGGTCCTTGCGCCCCCACCAACACGACAAACGGCATCACATTGTGATTGCGCATCGCTTGGAGCTCAGGTACACTGAGTTCACGAGGTCCATCCGCTTCGTGATTAAAAGTCCTAGATATGGATCAGGTCCGGCTTGACCGTATCAATCAGTCACTTGAGCAATTCAAGCGGCTCTGCTAAAAAGATCTACGGCTGGTTCAGGGTAAATCTCTAAATCGCAGCCATATCAATCAGCCGTGTGAGCAATTCACGTGGCGTTACAGAAAAGTCTTTGGCTCGTTCAGGGTTAACTCCCTGAACTACAGCCACATCTGAAGCTTGTTGACATCGCACACAGCGACCCAACCGAGCAAAACCTGATAGCCCTGCACTGTGCGTGAAGGCACGACCACCATGGTCCTGTCAGACACGAGCATCGCAGTCGGCGCCTCTGAGAGCCTTGGATCTGTTCAGACAGTTCTTCAGGCAAGCCCCACCTACAGACGTCTCACCTCGTCGCCAAAGAGCGGCTTGGAATTACCGCGTGATAGGTACGTGACGGCTGTGGCGCTTGGGGCGACAAAGCAGCGGTCACATGTTCGAAAGAAGGATTTCTTCGATGAATCGACTAGTTGTAATGGCACTCAAGTGCCCAGAGGCGGCAAAGTTCCTGGCAATGTCACGAGCCACGTTCTATGACATCCAGAATCCCAAATCGCCCCGCTTTGACCCAACCTTCCCAACCACAGCCAAAGTTCGCCTGGGCGCACGCTCAGTCGCGTGGCTAGCTTCAGACCTTCAAGCGTGGCTTGAAAGCCGCAGAGTCGGTGCACAACCAACCGGGAGGGCTGACCAATGAACGTCCCAGCACAACCATTGCCGACTGTGTTGCCTAGAGAACTCGACCTGCTGGTCAAAGAGATCGCTCAGACAACCCAGGCTCCCTATGAGTTGATCGTCAGCGTCCTGCTGTCGGCGACGGCGCTTTCAGTTCAGCATCGATGTCGTGTGCAACGCAAGCCTGGGCTGGATGGACCTATCGGCCTGTTTCTGATCACCATTTGCGACTCGGGTGAGCGCAAAAGTGCGGTACAGAAGCTGCTGTTCAAGGCCTTTATGGAAATCCAGCGCCGCTGGGGAGACGGGGCAATGCAAGCGGTAGCTAAATACAAGATAGACCGTGCGCTTTGGCGCGAAAAGAAGGAAGCGCTTTCCAATGCCTTGCAGCGGGCCATCAGCAAAGGAGCGCAGGTAGGTGATGTGGAAAAACAACTTCGGGAGCTCCTCGAAACCGAGCCGCAACCTAGCTTTGCACGCAAGCTGATCTATGCCGACACCACCATTGAAGCGCTGCTCGCGGGCCTGTCCGAGTGTGGCAACTCTGCGGCGTTGGTACACGATGAGTTTGCCCAGTTTTGCGACGGGCCTATGGCAAGGCAATTGGGGGCTCTCAATGCACTCTGGAGTGGCTTAGATTGGCCCGTGGATCGCAAAACGAGCGGAAGTTTTGTGCTGCATGACGCCAGCCTGACCTGCTTACTGCAGGCACAGCCAACCGTATTCCAACGTTTTGTTTCAAGACATGGAGTGCAGGCCCTTGGAAATGGCTTTTTTGCACGTGTGCTGCTGTGCTCTCCGATCTCGACACAAGGCCATAGGTTCGAGAATGGACACACGGCAGATAACACGCACATCAACTGGTTCTACGACCGGTGCAAAGAACTACTGGAAAAGAGCGAACCAAGGGTATTGAGGTTTTCAACGCAAGCGCAGTGGCTTTGGAATGATATTGCTAACAGCTACGAATCTAGCACACTACCAGGCGGCAGCTACCACGGAGCAAAGGACTTTGCGTCCAAAGCTGCGGAAAATATTGCAAGAATCGCTGCAGTTTTTCATGCCTTCCTCAATGAAGAGACTGATGAAATTTCCAGCGAAACATTGCAATATGCAGCCAACCTCGTTGACTACTACGGCGGGCAGTTTTTGCAGCTCTTAGGAAGAACCGACCCAGTCACCGAGCAACAATACGACCTAGCAGAACTTGAAAGGTGGATTAGATCAATTCTATATGAAAAGCAATGGAATTACGTCCCCAAAACACACATTCTACAATATGGCCCGAATCGCTTGCGCAACAAAGCAAAGCTAGATTTATTAATTGAAATTTTGGCGATAAATGGAAAAATAACCATCTGGAAGATAAACAAAAAAATTATCATCACAGCCAATGCGACTTCGATGGCAGCTATCCCCTTCAATCCGAACTATTAATAGGCCACAACTCAGATAGTTTCAATTAACTTGATGGTCACTCTGGCTTTTCCAGGGTGATCATTTTTCACGCTCAGATCAGCGCTGACCGACTCCAATCAATTGTCTAAAATCCAAAACTTACAGCCCGCTACCAGCGCTAATTTCCACTATTTTTAGCGGAAATAGCCACATCCGAGGGGTTCCACCCTCGCTCTCACTCAAACACTCTTGATTGAGTCGAAGAACACCCAGGCGTTACCCTGCAAAGGCTTCGACTGGGTGTTGTTGCTTGAGCCTCTAGTTGCGCGGACGTCCGGCGCTACTCTTTTTTTTGATACACACTCCTTTAGTCACAGACTTTTCACGCCCAGATTGCTTGATACCGTCGATGCTCTGCTCGTCTTTCAGCATATAGCCAATGACCTTTTCTTCGAGAGCTGCACGCTTGGCAAAGTCTGAATGATCAATCATGCCGATGCCACATTGCTCGTAGCGACCTTTGTCACGGTTACAGTTGTGAAAAACGCCATTCCCGTCGGTAATCTTTTCATTCCAATATTTGCCTATCTGATCTCCGAGGTGAGCATCCTTACATACCTTTTGCCCATTAAAAAGTAACAGCACATGTGCATGGGGACCTTTTTCTTTCGCGTCTTCGAACTTGAATATATAGCCGACCTGGTCCCGAAACAACGAATGATTTCCTCTGCGATTGTCGAGCATATGTTTGACATCTTTTTTTATCTTCTCCAAGCTACACTCGCTGCCATGCTCCTTGTTATAGCCCAGATCAATCCTCACCGCTAGAAGCTTTGAATATTCATCCTGCAACTCTCGGCAGTATTTAGTAACGCTCTCCAAGTTTCTTCCACTTGCTTTTTTAACTTTAGACATGAAAACACCTCGCATGAATACGACTGCAACCATTTGCAATCACATGATATACAAAGATGTTTACTCACAGTCAAAATGAGATGACCACACGGGATACTCCATCTCACAATGACCAAGGTTTAAAGCGGACATACTCAATTTAATTGTATTAATAACCTATATTAATCGCAAAATCAGTCGCAGGCATACCCAAGGCATCTGAGATCAAATCTCATATGCAACCTTGTATTCAAGATTGCAATAAATATACAAAGTTACGTATGAATAGAAATATGAAATCAAGCCCCCCCTTGCGGAACATAAAGGTAGCGCTGCAATATTCCCTAGCCCCACTATTTTCTTGAATCTAGGCGTCCCATCAGCAGAGCGCCTGCATGTCAGATGAAGTCCGTGAGGCATACTGCACCCAGTAAGCAAATGTCAGTTTCCTGAGCGCATGAACCAACAATCCCTCTCCGCCTTCATCTGGTCGGTCGCCGACCTCCTCCGTGGAGACTACAAACAGTCCGACTACGGGAAAGTCATCCTTCCGTTCACCGTTTTGAGGCGCCTCGACTGCGTGCTGGAGCCCACCAAGGCAGCCGTCTTGTCGGAGCTGGCAGAAAAAGAGGTGCAGGGCATCAATCCCGAGCCCTTCTTGTTGCGCAAGTCAAAGCAGAGCTTCTACAACCAGAGCCCGCTGGATCTGCCCAAGTTGCTGGGAGATCCTGACAACATTGCGCACAACCTGTTCACTTACGTGCAAGGCTTTTCGCCCGCTGTGCGTGATGTGTTCGAGCGCTTCGAATTTCAGGCTCAGGTTGAGCGGTTGGCCAAAGCTGGTCTGCTGTATCAGGTCACAGAGAAGTTCACCCAGATTGACCTGCACCCCGAGGTAGTCAGCAACATGCAAATGGGCCTGGTGTTCGAGGAGCTGATCCGCAAGTTCGCCGAAATCAGCAACGAAACCGCCGGGGAGCACTTCACTCCGCGCGAGGTCATCAGGCTCATGGTCAACCTCATCTTCATTGAGGACGACGACATCCTGAGCAAGCCCGGCGTGGTGCGCACCATCTACGATCCCACAGCTGGCACCGGCGGCATGCTGAGCGTGGCGGGCGAATACCTGGCCGAGCACAACCCGCGGGCACGACTCACCGTGTTTGGCCAGGAGCTCAACCCCGAGTCCTACGCCATCTGCAAGGCCGACATGCTGATCAAGGGCCAGGACGTGGCCAACATCGCCTTTGGCAACACGCTCAGCGACGACGGCCATGGGCATAAGAAGTTCGACTACATGCTCTCCAACCCACCCTTTGGCGTGGAATGGAAGAAAGTCGAAAAGGAAGTGCGCAAAGAACACGAGCAACAGGGGTACAACGGCCGCTTCGGTCCCGGCCTGCCCCGCGTGTCGGATGGCTCCATGCTGTTTTTGCTGCACCTGCTCAGCAAGATGCGTCCGACGGCTGAGGGCGGCAGCCGCTTCGGCATCGTGCTCAACGGCTCGCCGCTCTTCACCGGCGGCGCGGGCTCGGGCGAATCTGAAATCCGCCGCTACGTGCTAGAGAACGACTTATTGGAGGCCATCGTCGGCCTGCCTACCGACATGTTCTACAACACCGGCATCAGCACTTACGTGTGGATCATCAGCAACCGCAAGCCAGCAGCGCGCAAGGGCAAGGTGCAACTGATCGACGCCTCAGGCATGTGGCAGAAGATGCGCAAAAGCCTGGGCAGCAAGCGCAAGGAACTGAGTGATGCTCACATTGAGCGCATCACCCGCCTGTTTGGCAACTTTGTGGAGGCCAAAGAGGACGACGGCACTCCCATCAGCCGCATCTTCGACAACGAAGCCTTTGGCTACCACTCCATCACCGTCGAGCGCCCGCTACGCGACGAAGCGGGTAACGTAGTGCTGGGTATCAAGGGTAAGCAAAAGGGCAAGCCTCAGCCCGATAGCGCGCTGCGCGACACCGAAAACGTTCCCTACACCGAAGACGTGGGCGAGTATTTCAAGCGTGAGGTGCTGCCCCACGCCCCGGACGCCTGGATCGACCCAGAAAAGACCAAGGTGGGCTACGAAATCCCGTTCAACCGGCACTTCTACGTCTTCAAGCCGCCGCGCCCTCTGGCGGAGATTGATGCCGAGCTGAAGCAAACCACCGATCGCATTCTGGACATGATCAAGGGGCTGTCGGCATGAGTTTTCAGCGATACCCGGAGTACAAGGACAGTGGGGTGGCGTGGCTGGGGGAGGTGCCGGGGCATTGGGAAACCTGGAAAGTGGCGCATGCCTTCGGCTCAATTGGCAGTGGTACAACGCCGCCAAGCAGCGAGGAGCATTGGTATGACAGCGTCGGAACTCCGTGGGTGACAACGGGAGAGCTGCGTGAAAACATCATCTTTGAAACGAGCAAATCAGTCACCGACGCCGCTTTGGAAAAGTTCTCAGCTCTTCGCATTCATCCGGCCGGTTCACTAGTTGTCGCCATGTATGGCGCGACGATAGGGCGTCTTGGCATCCTTGGGGTCGATGCAGTGACCAATCAAGCCTGCTGCGTATTGAGTTCCCCAAGGCATCTGGACATAGCCTTTACTTATTACTGGTTGCAGGGATTCAAGCAAATCATTATTGATCTGTTCTCCACAGGTGGAGGACAGCCGAACATCAATCAGGACACAGTTGCCAGCCTACGCATTCCAGCACCAGGGTTACCAGAACAAACCAGCATCGCCACCTTCCTCGACCGCGAAACCGCCAAGATCGACACGCTGGTGGCCGAGCAGGAAAAACTGATCGCCCTGCTACAAGAAAAGCGCCAGGCCATCATCTCCCACGCCGTGACCAAGGGGCTGGACCCGAACGTGCCGATGAAGGACTCGGGCGTGGAGTGGCTGGGGGAGATACCTGCGCATTGGCAAATGTCCCCATTGAAATGGCTCACCCAACCTACGCGACCAATCATGTACGGGATTGTCTTACCGGGGCCTGATGTGGACGAAGGTATCCCCATCCTGAAGGGTGGGAACGTGAAACCGTCCCGTATGAATCTCACTGAGATGGCCCGGACGACGCCAGACATTGAACAACCCTACGCGCGCGCGCGCCTGAAGGCATCTGACCTCGTCTACTCAATTCGCGGAACCATTGGGGATTGCGAAGTTGTCCCACCTGAACTGGAAGGGTCGAACATTACCCAGGATGTAGCGCGTATTGCAATTGATACAAGCGCTTGTCATACGTGGGCTAGATGGACACTACTTTCAGCCCCAGTTCGCGAAGAACTAGCTTGTGGAAGCTTAGGGGCTGCAGTTCGAGGTGTGAATATTTTTGATCTGAAACGAGTAGCTTTTCCAACCCCTCCTCTTGCGGAGCAGGTCGCGATTGCCGCACATATTGACAAGGAGACCGGTCGGCTTGAAGCGCTATTGGCCGAAGCTCAGTCACTAATTGCTCTCCTACAAGAACGCCGCACCGCCCTGATCTCCTCCGCCGTCACCGGCCAGATCGACGTTCGTGGCATTGCCTCTCCACAAGCCGCATGAGCACAACGCCTAAAACCATCCAGATCTTCCTGCCGGGCGGCAGCCCCACAGGCATCCGCGTTGCAGAAATCACCACACGCATCGTCCAGGTCATCGACGTACCTCGAAAGCTGCTCTCGGACTTCTTGGAGATGCCAGAGAGCGATGAAGTCGCGGCCTATTTTCTCGTGGGCGAGTCAGACGACGGGACCGAGTTGAATGTGTACGTGGGCCAGACGGGCGATCTGCGCAAGCGTCTTGCCAAGCATGATGCAGATAAGCCGTTCTGGGAGCGCGCTTTGGTGCTCATCTCACGCACCAAATCCCTCACCCAAACACACGGCCTGTTTCTGGAATGGTGCAGCCTACAGGCCATTAGGAAAGTGAAACGGTACACGGACCTCAATGGAAACGGAGGATCGCGCCCGCACACCCCCGCTCCCATGGAAGCCGATTGCCTTGAAGTCTTTGAGACGGCTCGGACGCTTCTGGCAACCCTGGGGCATCCAATGTTTGACCCTGTTGTGCAGGCACCCCAAGATACGCCACCGCAAGACTATCTTTTTTGTACGGTCAGTGGAGTGGATGGCCGTGGCCTGTACACGCAAGAGGGATTCGTAGTCTTGGCAGGATCGGTGGGACGCAAGGAGAACATGCAGTCCATCGCAGGCACAAGCAACGCGAGCTTTAGAGACAAGCTGGTGGCCAACGGCACGCTCAGTGTGAACGGCGATGCGGTGGTCTTCACGAAGAACCACCTGTTTCGATCTCCCAGCATGGCGGCGGTGGCCCTACTCGGTACGACGGCCAATGGCTGGAACGTCTGGAAGGACAAAGACGGCAAAACCTTGGACGCCCTGAAGCGCCAAGCGATAGGCACCTGATAACAACGAAAGCGGTAGAGGGTAAGGGATGGCACTGCACAACGAAATCCAGTTCGAGCTCGACATTTGCAACCACTTGACCGCCAATGGCTGGTTGTATGGAGCACCAGGCAGCGAAGGCGATGCCAGTGGCTACGACACCCCTCGCGCACTCTTCCCGGCCGACTTGCTGACTTGGATTCAAGCCACACAGCCCGCTGCTTGGGATTCTCTTTCCAAGACCCACGGCAGCTCTGCCGAAGCCATGCTGCTCGACCGCCTGCGCAAGGCGTTGGACGAGCGCGGCACCCTGGAAGTGTTGCGGGTGGGTATCGATATGCTGGGGCTCAAAGTCCCCTTGAAGCTCGCCCAGTTCAAGCCTGCGCTGGCGATGAATCCCGATTTGCAGTCCCGCTACGCAGCCAACCGCCTTCGCGTGGTGCGACAGTGCCGCACCAACCACGACGACATCATCGACCTGGTGCTGTTCCTGAACGGCATTCCTGTGGCCACAGCGGAGCTTAAAACCGATTTCACGCAGGACATCAATGCGGCTGTAGACCAGTACCGCTTTGACCGCCTTCCCAAACCCAAAGGCAAGAACACCACAGAACCTTTGCTGGACTTCCCTCGCGGCGCATTGGTGCACTTTGCGGTCAGCAACCGCGCGGTGATGATGACCACCAAGCTGCAAGGGCCTGCCACCTATTTCCTGCCCTTCAACCTGGGTGATCAGGGTGGTGCGGGCAATCCGGCCAACCCCCACGGCCACCGAACTGCGTACTTGTGGGAGCAGGTGTGGCAGCGAGACAGTTGGCTGGAGATTCTGGGACGCTACCTCGTGACCCAACGGGATGCCAAGAAGAAGATCAAAGCCATTCTGTTCCCACGCTTCCACCAACTCGACGCGACGCGGGCATTGGTTCGGGCCGTGATCGCCGAAGGTCCGGGCCATAAGTACCTGATCCAACACAGTGCGGGTTCGGGCAAGACCAATTCCATTGCCTGGACAGCCCATTTCCTGGCGGATCTGCACGACGCCCAGAACAACAAGGTATTCAGCACGGTGCTGGTGGTCAGTGACCGCAACGTGCTCGACGCCCAGTTGCAAGAGGCCATCTTTGATTTCGAGCGGACGGCTGGCGTGGTGGCCACCATCAAGGGAGAGAGCGCCAGTAAAAGCGGTGAACTGGCAACTGCCCTGTCAGGTAGCAAGAAGATTGTGGTCTGCACCATCCAGACCTTCCCTTTTGCACTCAAGGCGGTACAGGAACTGGCCGCGACCCAAGGCAAGCGCTTTGCCGTCATAGCCGATGAAGCGCACAGCAGCCAGACTGGCGAGGCAGCATCCAAGCTCAAACAGCTCCTGAGCTCTGAGGAGCTCAAGGAACTGGCTGATGGTGGAGAAGTCAGTACGGAAGATTTGCTGGCGATCCAGATGGCGGCACGAGCTGGGCAGGACGCTGGCATCACCTATGTGGCTTTCACCGCCACTCCCAAGGCGAAGACCCTGGAGTTGTTTGGACGCAGACCGAATCCAGATCAGCCCGCAGGCCCGGGCAATCTACCTGCTGCGTTTCACGTCTATTCGATGCGCCAGGCCATCGAAGAGGGTTTCATCCTAGATGTCCTCAAGAACTACACCCCCTACAAGCTGGCTTTCAAGCTTGCCCACAATGGTCAAGAGTGGGATGAAAAATCCGTAGAGCGCAATGAGGCCATGAAAGGCCTTATGCGCTGGGTGCGTCTTCACCCCTACAACGTCAGCCAGAAGGTGGCGGTTGTGGTGGAGCATTTTCGTGAAAACGTACAGCCGCTCCTGAACGGAAATGCCAAAGCGATGGTGGTGGTAGGCAGCCGCGTTGAAGCCGTACGCTGGAAGCTGGCGATAGACAAGTACATCAACGACTACGGCTACAGACTCGACTCGCTGGTGGCCTTCTCTGGCGAGGTCAACGACCCGGACTGCACGCCCGATCCTGTCACCGAAGTCAGTGCCAAGCTCAATCCCAATCTCAAGGGGCGGGATATCCGCGATGCCTTTGCAACGGATGAGTACCAGATTCTGCTCGTCGCGAACAAATTCCAGACGGGGTTTGACCAGCCGCTGCTGTGCGGCATGTACGTAGACAAGCGTTTGGCGGGCATCCAAGCCGTGCAAACGTTGAGCAGGTTGAATCGCGCCTACAACGGCCCCCATGGGCTCAAAGACACGACCTACATCCTCGACTTCGTCAATGACCCCGATGAAGTTCTCGCCGCTTTTCAGACGTACTACGAAACAGCCGAGTTGGCGGGCGTCACAGACCCCCATTTGATCTACGACCTGCGCGCCAAACTGGACGGCAGCGGGCACTACGATGAATATGAAGTGGATCGCGTGGCCGTCGTGGAGCTCAATCCCAACGCGTCGCAATCGATGTTGGTCGCAGCCATAGAGCCTGTGGCGGACAGACTGCTCAAGCGGTACAAGGCAGCGCATCAAATTTTCGTCGCTGAAGAGTCCAAGAAGCCCGGCAGTGCAGAGGCCAAGGCAGCCAAAGATGAGCTCAACGCCTTGACCCTTTTCAAGCGCGACCTGGGAACTTTCGTTCGTGTGTACGCATTCCTCAGCCAAATGTTTGACTATGGAAACACCGCCATAGAGAAGCGGGCCATCTTCTTCAAACGCCTACTGCCCCTGCTGGACTTTGGCCGCGAGCGCGAAGGAGTTGACCTATCCAAGGTCGCCCTCACCCACCACAAGCTCAAAGAGCTTGGCAAGCGCGATCTCCCGCTGGATGAGGAAAGCGATACCGACACGAAGCTCAAGCCGCTGACGGACACAGGCGGCGGCGAGGTGCAGGAGCCCCTGAAGGTGAAGCTCTCTGAAATCCTGTCCAAGGTGAATGATCTGTTCGAGGGAGAACTCACGGACGACGACAAACTCGTCTATGTGAACAACGTCCTCAAGGGCAAGTTGCTCGAATCTGACCTGCTGCACCAGCAGGCCATGAACAACACCAAGGAGCAATTTGCAAATTCACCCGACCTGGCCAGCGAAATCATGAACGCCATCATGGATGCACTAGCAGCCCACGGAAGCATGAGCAAACAGGCACTGGGGTCAGACCGTGTCCGAACCGGACTCAAGGATGTTTTGCTGGGGCCTGCGGGGTTGTATGAGGCATTGAGGGAGCGTGGAGCGTAGTCCCTGCCCTACTGCTCATGAAGAACGGGTCATGTAGAAGCAAAAAAATAGCAAATGTGATTGCCTCAGCTCCGGACAGCCTTGGAACATCTTAAAGAATCACAGCAGATCAGCTAGACAACCTACCGGAGGATAAATTGCCCTTCACCCCATTGCACATGGGTGCCGTGCTCATCGTCAAGCCAAGCCTGGACCAACGGATTAGCCTGATCGCGTTTGGCCTTGCCCAAATCGCGATGGACTTGGAGCCTGGCATCCGCATGCTCATCGGCGCTGACGGGGTGCTTCACGGCATGACCCATACGATTCTTGGCGCGCTGATCATTGCCGCGGCGGTTGTCCTTATGGCACCGCCGATAGGACTTCTGATTCTGAAACGATGGAACAAGGAGGCCACGTACTACAAGCAGAAATGGCTAGTTCAGTCTGGGGTGATGACCAGAATATCCGTGGTGACAGGTGCCCTGTTTGGCACCTTGAGCCATGTGGCGCTAGACAGTCTTATCCATCAAGACATCCAGCCTCTGTTTCCATTTTCGCGAGCCAATCCGATGTTGGGACTACTTTCTCACGATACCGTCTACTTATTGTGCTTCCTGGCTGTAGCCTTAGGATTGATCGCCTGGGTCATCGCTAGGTGGAGATCCAGCAGGACTCTCGCTGATCGAATGCCCGCGCACGATCCAGTCAGTGTTTCTTCCGGGTTCTGGAAGACTTGGACATGGGATTTACGTTCCACCTGGTTCTGGATGCTGCTTTTTGCAGCAACGCCAGGTGTACTCTACGGGGCCTCTTTGTTTGCAATCTTGGCGCTAGTAGCGGCGTTGCTTCTGCATGTACCCCGCTCAAGATCGCGCATCTCAAACAAGGGTGGATCCGCAAAGGAAAATCTGAAGCGTCTGTCGATTGCGGTATTGATCCCCACTGTCACGCTAGCCTACGTCTTCACGGTCGACAAGCAGATCCCCAAATACGCCATGCCGATAGTTAAGGCCATCGAATCGTTCCGCGCTGAGGAAGGCCACTACCCCCCCACGCTTGAAGCACTGCGACCAGGATATCTGGTAAAGGTACCAAGCGTAAGAGCAACGGTGTTTCAGCCGCAGATCAGATACCGCGTGACCGACGGCAAGCCCTACCTCGCGATTCCCTCAGCCTATGGCGATGCATTTGCGGCCCATGAATATGACTTCAGTGCCAACGCTTGGGTTCATTACCAATAATTCATGCAAAGCGGCTCGTGATCCAGACGGTTATCAGTGGCTTACCTGATGATCTGCCCAGGGCTGGCGCCATGCCGGGCTAACACCGACAAAAACTTGGGCCTGCGATACGATGCCCAAGCGTCCTTTGGTCACAAACTAGACCCAGGCAATGCGTCAAGCGCAATCGCCTTCCAGCCCCAACTCCGGTGCTTCTTGTTGAAGTTGAGAATGGCCGTTCCGGCGACTTTCTGACCGTCCAAGAGTTGGCATTCAACAACCAACGGCGGGGGGATAAAGATGTCGCTGTCGGTGAATCCCATGCCGTTGGACAGGCGTACGGCCTCGTTGAATTCCTTGCGGACCTGGGGAGCTGGTCTCTCCTGCGTCGCCTCGGCATGCAGCACCCTGTACATCGTCCCCTTGTCTGTCGACCGTTTCGAGACCTTCACCGCGATCGCATCGCCTTCCTTGAAGGGACCGGGTAACTCGGCCAGGGGAATGACGCCGTCAATCGTCCGGTCGACGATGAAGTGCAGGACCTGCCTTTCCTTATTCACTTGATAGACAACGCCGACCCTCCTGGGAAAGATATCCCATCTGGCTTGGATGGGCCGGGCCTCCAGCGCATAGATCTGGAACCGCTTTTTCTCGTTGAACTCTCCCTTAACCTGCAGGCCATCGCCGATCGCCATGGCCTTGTGACCTAATTTCCATTCGGGGATGCTGGCTTCCAGCGGATCAGACTGCGTCTTGATAAAAATCTTGCGCTTGGGTTTGTTTTCCATGCCCGGGATAACAAAGCGGTCGCCGAGGTTGGCCTCGATCCAAGGCAACTGGCTCAGCAATAGTGTTTCGGCTGCGCCTGCATGCTCCCTGTAGTAATCGGCATTGGATGCGTTGGCAAGCGTGGATGCAAACCACGGCTGCGAAGCGATCCGTTCAGCGGCTTCGGGAACCCGTTGTCCCTCCCTCTCCTTCTGGCGCAAGACCGTCTCGACCTCCAACTTAGCTGCTGGAAAGTCATGCGTCTCGATCATGGATTGCGCGAGCTTGAGTCGGACTTTCCCTGTGAACTTGTCGTCGGCAGGACAGCACAAGGCCTTGCAATAGCAGCCCAGCGCAGCGGCGGGGTCGGTGAGGGCCACGATGTCGCCCAACAACTCCCAGGCCCAGTATTCGTTGGCTTTGGCCTTGGTGACCGCCATACCGAAAGCCAGCGCATCGTCATGCCGACCCAGGCCCAGGAGTCCCTTGGCCTTGTCTAACTTCAACCAGACGTTGTCCGGGAACCGCTCGATGGCCGCATCGAGGTAGGGCAGGATGTAGTTCAGGTCCTGGGCGTCTCCAGACGCTGCGGCTTCCTTGCCGGCCTGCTGAATGACTTTCTCTGCCAAGGACGGGTACTCCTTGCCGTCCTCTGCACGTTGGCGCTGGTAATCGTCGGCCCGCAGGTGCTGTAGGTCCCACAACGGCAAGAACTTCAGAAGGTTCAGCCTTTCCTGGCTGGCTAATTTCGCCGCCAGTTGAAGGAAGCAGGTGTGCAGCAGCGAAGGCTTCTCCACGTCCAGCTTGAGGTAGTCATGCAGGTTGCGCCTGATGGCACTGAAATCGACCGCTTCGGTGTCCAGCAACTGCTTGGCGTGACGATACAGATCCCATCCCAGATTGGTCTGGACCTGTGATTCGAGCGGGCCGAGCCTGCCTGCCTGCCGATACAGGGTCACCGCTTGCGCATGCTGCCCCTGTTTGCTCAGGGTCGAGGCCTGCTTGATCAACTGACCATTTGGGCTGCACAACAGCAGTGCGTTGCGGATCCCCTTCTGTAACACCTCATCGTCGGCAGCCACTTGGAGGCCCTCCAACTGGCGCCGGTAATGTTCCAGGTTCTCAGGGTGCCCTGCCTGCGCGTCACGTTTGATGAGGTCTACCAGGCACCATCCCAGCGCCTTGCGGTCCCATTCGTCCACCTCGGGCGAAGCCATCAACTGCAGCGCCAACTGGTACGCCTCGTCGATGGCTCCTTCCTTGCGCTTGGCAAACACGTCCTTGCTGGTGGTCATGCCCGCACCCCTTGCGTCAGCAATACGCCCACCTCACCCACCAAGGTGCCTGGCGAGCATGCGGTTGCCAGGGGCGCGCATTTCCCGATCTGACCTTTTCCGTTGTACCAAACGTCGTAGACAGCGACTTCACCCCATCGGGTGAACGTGTAGCGCAAGGACCATTGCTGCTCCATGACGGTGCGGATGACGATGCCAGCCTCAACGCACAACTCCGTCACTTTCCGGTGAAAATCATTGAGAAAGGGCTCGGAAAAGCTCTTTTCGCCCACCGCGCCACTCGCGACGGAATCCAGTGGCAACCCCTTCAGCGGCATCAGTAAGTTGACCAATTCAGAACTCAGTTCTGTCAGCAAAGGGGCGACGACATGGGTCACCTTGCATTTGCCGCTGTAGCCGATATTGACCCGAGCCAGTTCGACGCCACGCTTGAACACATAGGCTTCTTGGTACTGGTGGTGCTGGATGCTGTCGATCACGATGGCTGTCAGCTCGATGCTTTTGCGGACTGCGGCCAGCAGCGCCCACAAGAAAGTCGCGCTGTTGGGGATACCGAACGCACCCTCGACGCCCTGCAGGTCTGGAGCTGAACTCTGGGCAGCGCCAGTGGAGGGCGCAGGCGCACTGGTCGGCACCGAATTGGACACTCCAGGTGCAGCGACCACGCCAAGGCCAGGGTTCGAAACGAGTACGGAATCGCTCCAAGGCGTGAGGTTCGGCGGATCGAGTAGGTAGAGGTGTCCTGCCGTGCGGGTAATGGCCGTATAGAACCAGCGAAAGTAGTCGGAAGTCAACTGGCTCATGTGGCTCTTGCACTTGACGAACACATGGTTCCACTCACTGCCCTGGGCCTTGTGGCAGGTGATCGCGTAACCGAACTTGAGTCGCAAGGCATTGAAGTAGGGATCGGATTTCAGTGCGTGCTTGAACTCCACGCTCTTCCTAGGCAGGTCGGAGCTGCGGATACAGAAATCCAGGTAGAGCGCCTTGTTCTGGTCCGAAGAGAGGTTGGTCTCCTTGTTGTACAGGAGGTCTTCCAGGATCTTGGCTCGGAAGAAGTGTGACAGTCCGTCGAGGTCCTTGAAGCCGATCTCCACATCCCGGAACGTCAAGGGGACCTGGATTTCCTCGACGCGCTCGGTGTCCGGGGCCTTGCGCTTCAATGTGACGGTGCGCAGCTCCGGTTCGCCAAGCACCTGGCGGACCAACCCGAAATCGCCGTTGGAGATGAACAACCCATAAGCATCGCTGTTCGAGACAGCCATCACCTTATCGCCGGCTATCAACTGCGCATGGCCCGGGAAAAAGTGCTCGCGGATTCTTCGGTTGTAGTCAGCGACATCTGAGTTGGAGTGGGCGATGATGATGGATTCTCCATTGATCTTGTGGCCGCACGACCCCAGGTAGCGGGCCATCAGATCCTTGTGCGTCACCTCCTCGATGTCTGGGTATCCGAAGTCAATCGACAGTCGGTTGAAGACGCCTTCTTGCAGCGATTGCCGCAGCGGAATCGCGTTGGCGATCACGCCGCTCTCGGACTTCTGCCGGACCACCTGCGTCAACTCGAAGCTCGTCGAACGTACATGGTGTTCACGTAGCAAGTAGTCTTCGTCCAGTGCAGGCGAAAAATTCATCCCCACCGGCGGTAGTTGTGCGTTGTCGCCAATGAAGATCACCTTCTTGCTGTGATCGTTGTGGTCCAGGTTGACGAACTTGAGAAAATCCCGCAAGAGGAAGCCGGTACCGAAACGGAAAAATTCCGCCTCCTGATACACGTCGGAAATCATCGACGCCTCGTCGATGATGTAGACCGTGTCCGCCGAGAGATTGTTCACGCGCAACTGCGCGTAGAACTTGAACGTCTCCGTGCCCTCCTCCTCATCGTCGCGGTACTCGGCGATGTCCTCGAACGAGTAGATAGTCTTGTGGATCGTGTACGCCTCAGACTTGGTCTTGCTGGCGATCACCTTAGATGCCTTCCCTGTCGGTGCAGCCAGGATGAAGTTGCGCCCGATGGCACGGAAATACTCCGTCAAGCCCTTCGTGATGAAGGTCTTGCCGGTGCCCGCGTAGCCCTTGAGGAGGAAGACGCTCTGCGCATCGCTGTCCAGGAACTCCTCGAGTCGATCCACCAGTGCGGACTGTCCATCACTCAGGTCGAACTCGGAAAACGCGTCGCGGATACCGATTTGCTGAGGGGGCGCTGCTGGCTTGAAGTTGATTGACATCGAGGCTTGCGTCGCGTCGGCCTTGAAATCCTGGATCCTTGCTTGGTCCAGCGATTGATAAAGGGAGGCGGCCTTATTCAGGGCCGGCTCCTCAGCGGCCGCCAGACGCGCCAGTTGCTCTTTGGCTTCTGCCAGTTTCCTGGCCAGCTCATCCGGTGCCTCGGTGGGCCTGGTTGCGGGTTCGGGTGGGCGGAAGGGCGGGTAGTGGCCGGATATGTCGCCGCTGTAGGTCTTGTAAAACCACTGGCCGACAAGATAGGCTTCCTCAATCAGGTACAGCGAGGTCTGCGAGTTCATCGACCGGCCATGGGCGGCCTTGTTCCCCAGCAGGCGAACGGCGTGCAGTTTCTGGAGAATGGTCGGACCTACGAGGTCCTGGAAGTCGGGCGACTTGAGCTTTTCAAAAAAACCATCGCCTGGATCGCTGGGAAGCCTCAGGTCTTGGAAGATGATGCCGACGAGCACCTCCGCAAAGCAGCGTAGTTTGATAACGGCAGTCTGGGGGTCGGAATACGCATAACCTTCCGCAAAACGGGCATGTTCATACAAGTTTGGCCAGCGCGACTGAAGCGGGCGGAAATTGCTTAATTCCATTGTTCTTATAGAGCAGTGATGAGTGAATGCTACTTGCTAATCGCCCACCGAATCGCCCCGGATTTGAACTGCCCCTCAGAAGCTGGACAAACTCCAAGGGGTTTCATGAAGAGGTACAAAACAGAGTCCAAGCTGGTAGTGGTTCAAAGCTTCTTGGCACGCGAAGGCGGCGCAAAGCTCTTGGCCCGACGGTGGTCGGTTCCCGAGGAGAAGGTCCGCACGTAGGTGAACCACCACAGCCTGCACGACTTCTACGGTTTGAGCCCCAAGCGCAGCACGTACAGTGCGCAACTCAAGTTGCAGGTGCTAGCTCATCAGAATCGCGAGCAGCGTTCCAGCCGTCAGATCGCGACGCTCTATGACATCCGCAATCCCAACCAGATCGTGGTCTGGCTCAATCCCGATCAAGGCGGCCTGCAGGAGCGTGAGAGCGGGAATGAAGAACAGCCCAAGATAAAGCCAAAACGACGCTCTGACGCACCATCCAGCCCGCCACCACATGCCATTGCAATAGATCCTGCTCGGGAAACCGCATAGCCGCGGCAAGCGGTGCGGAAAGATTCTAGGCGCGGCATCGCGTCCACGCCATGACCATCGGCTCCGTCTCCCACCGCAGCCCCGCCGTGTACACCTGCACCAACGGTGCAGATCGACCGGCGCGCAGCCTCTCTGCTTTGTCAGCCGCTGCCATGGCCCACCCCTGCATCCACAACCGATCCAGAGCGAGTTGCCCCGATGGGCGCCATGCCCTGAGCCTTCAGCCGTTCCCCCAGCTTGTGGCCGAGGTTGCGATGGAGGCCGGATTGCCTCTGTCCTGCGCTCTGTAGCTGCGATGGCCCGTGCCCGGCATCCTGAGGGCCCTGGTCCAGCCCATCTCCGGAACCTCCTTCCGTGTCCGGATAAAACTCCTCGACCACGGTAGCCCCGTCCTCCTCGGACTCCTCAAACTCCCCAAGCGCAAACCCGGCCCTTGCCGCTTCATCCAGCGCCACCTGGTCCATCCCCGCAGCCTTGCGCGCCTCCCATTCCGTCCGGGCGCGCTGGATGGCCTGCACCAGCGTGGTCTCCGCCCTGAGTGTGAGGTCCACGTAGTAGATCGGCGTGCGATGCGATAGCGTGGTGGACTTGCCGCGCAAACGCAGCTCCAGTGGCAAGGTGGACAGCATTCCACCGGACACCGCTTGGAAATACCGCAGCCGTGCCGAGAGCGTGCGAATGCTGTTGAACCCGGTGGTGCGCAGCACAAAGCTGCCCAGTTCATCACTCCCGGTTCCTTCCACATCGACACGCACATTCAAGCGCCCGTAGGGCTTGCAGTTGCCGCCTTCGGCCAATGGACAGGACTGTGGTGACGGGCATGCAAAGCTCTGCATCCCGGACAGGGTGGCCCGCTTGCAGGTTTCCCCGTTGCCCACACACAGGGGCCGTCCGCTGGCGCGGTCGAACATCGTGTAGTTGGCCCGCAGGCTGAGATGAGGATCGTCAAACAACAGGCGCACGGGAATGCTGCGCAGCTTGGTGTTCTTGTCCTTGCGCAACTGCTCATCGAGCGGGTGGTTTACCCAGCCATCGCGGTTTTGCACCTGGCTGGTGATTGTGAATTCGTCATCCTTCTCCGGCAAGCGCTTGCCGTTCTTCTCCACGACTTTGCCAATCGATATCCGGCCAATGACCGGGGGTGTCAATGCCAAACCTTTGAGCATGGTGGTTCCTTTCGAGACAAAAAGAAGCGGACCCCCACCGATGTGGTGGAGGTCCGCTGTGAGTGGTTGATGGGTATGCGATGTGGTGCTCTGCGGTCTGTTTAGCTCCAGCTACTGCTGCACCAGAAACCGCCGACTCCCTGGCTTGGTGAGTGGGTAGGCCTGTGCCAGCTCGGGCTGGTCCTTGAGCAACTGCGCGGTGTCCAGGGCAGTTCCGTCCTTGCTGCGTTTCCAGGACACTTCCCCAGTCTCGAATACCGCCCGTGTGGCTTCGCCCATGCGCTGCTGGATGCGTTGCTTGAGTTGAGCTTCCAGTGCGGTCTGGGCGGTGATGACCTCCCGCACCGCCAGCAGGTCAGAGAACACGGCTGACATCTCCAGGTCGCTGGAGAGATCCAGCGTGGTGCCACTGTCACGGGGATAGAGACAACGCAGAGCCAGGTCCGCAGAGTCCGAGCCATCGGCTGGGGGCTCCTGGTCCCGCTCCACATAGCCCCAGAACTGCTGCTCCAACTGGATGAGCTGAGCGATCATCTCGGCGTTCCGTTCGATCCGGAACACCTGCAGTTCCTGCCCGCCCATGAGCACGGCCACATCGGCGGCCAGCTTGCCGGTCACGGCCAGTTGGTGCATTACCTGCAGTTGCACATACTCGGGCACACCATCGCGCCACAGCCTGGCCCCGTTGATGCCAGCCGTCTTGCATTCCAGGATCTGGACATCCGGAGCGCCCATGACCTCCCGGTCGAGGTTCGCCAGCATCCAAGGATGTTCAGGGTGCTGCAGCACCGCATTGACCCGCCGCACCCGATTGCCCGTGCGCCGGGTGTAGTGCGCTGCCACGATGGGTTCGAGCAGGGTGCCCCAGTACATCGGGCTCTGGTCATCATTGGGATCGACCACGGGCAAACCGGCATCGCGCCCGGTCTTCTCCATCCACAGTTGCAGCTGGGACTTGTAGGGATGCAGGCCCACAGCGGCGGCAGCGTCGGAACTGCCAATACCGCCCTTGCGAACTTCCAGCCAATCGTCACGCTTGAGGGTGTTGGTCTTGACCAGCTTCAAAGCGGGTCGGGCCTTGGGAATTGCCGAGGAAGACGGTGAAGAAACGGAATCCGTATGAACAGAGGGTTGAGACATGGTGACTCCTTGGATGTAGAAACTCCCGCACAACAAAAAGCCCCGGTCCCATTCAAGGGCCGGGGCTTTGCTGCGGAAGGGGGGAAAGAAAGGAAGGAAGGCTCTTTTGCTTCGGCGCTTTGGACCGTTGAACTTGGCACTCACGAAGCCAACTGCAGCGCCTGCTCCAGCGCACGTTGCTTGAGGGCTGCGCCCTGGCCGAACCAGGCGCTGTCGAGCCGGTATTCCTGGCTGCGAGCGCGCCGCTCGTGGTCCACGAACTCGGTGACGGCGCACAGCAGGCCCCAAGCAGTTCCTTTGGCAGCCTGGAGTTCAGCACCGCGGCCCTGGCCCTCGTACATCGCCTGGACCTTCTTGAGGGCGCGCTCGTTCGTGAGACCCATGGCCTGATCGGCATGGGCATCCGTCTGGCACAGCACCTTGAGGAAGTAGTTCATGGACTCATGGCTCTTGACCTTGCGCTCCGAGAGCGTCTTCATGCGGTACATGAAGCTGTCCCATTGGGAGACTGCGATGCCCAACTGCTTCTTCACGGCCTGGGCATCAAAGGTCGTGCTGTGAGGCACCTTGATGGCGCTGGTGGCACCACTGAGGGCAATCGACAGGGTGTTGTTGCAGACCACCCGGATCGTGGTGGGCGTGGCGGTGGTGGCCAGGCTACCGTCGCAGGAGGTGGCGAGCAGCAGATAGCCGTTGACCACATCGTTGCCCTTGAGGGCCGAGGTCTTGCCCGTGCGGGCCAGTGCCCAGAACTTGCGCCCGGCCTTGAGAACACCAGCGGTCTCGAGCTCGTAGCCAGAGACCTCCGTGAGATCCCGGTAGAACTCCAGCACCTCCTTGGGCTGGACCACCTGGTAGCGGCCCGACACCACGGACAAGGGGGCCTTCGTATCGCTGCGGTACAGCACCTTCTGGTCGGGAAACTCCATGGCTTCGCCGTAGAGGTTGGAGCTGTCGTCGGTGGCGAGATACCGCACCGGGGTCTCCCGGATGTGCCATTGCATGCCAGCGGCCTGTGCCCAGACGTCGATGGGTTGTTTCTTGGGCAGTGCATTGCCCAGTTGATGCCAGGGGGTCTGGCCGACATGGGCCATGGTTTCGATGAGGTGGGACATGAGGTGCTTTCGAAGTGAAGATGGGAGAGATGGAGGAAAGAGCAGCGGCCGCAGGGTCAAGAACGGGAGGGGCTAGTGAACACCGCCCCGCAGTCCTGGCATTCGCTGTTGCCGAGGTAGTGCTCGTCAACGACGTCGCCCAAACGGCTGCCAGCGACGGAGCCCGCCGTGGCGCCGAGCAGACCGCCCAGCAGGGCACCGGCGATGCCGCCGATAGCGATACCAACGGGGCCACCAACCGCCCCGAAAGAAGCGCCGACCTGGGCACCGGACCAGGTGCTGGCAGCGCCGCTGGCGGCTCCGGCGACACCGCCGAGGGTTCTTCCGGTATCGCGGCCGACTTGTCGGGTGGTCACGTGGGTGGATTTGCAGATGGGACAAACAGTCATGGAAAGCTCCTTGCGATGGACGCAAAAAAGCCCGGGGCACGCAAACGTGCACCGGGCTTGTGGGTAGGGTGAAATCAGACCAATGAGAGGCTGGTCAGGGCGGGGGTTACCTGGATGGCAATGGGTATATGTGGAACCCAACGGAATTCAAATGCAGCCTGATGCTTCGCGGGGCTGCTTGCGGAGCTGATGGTCAGTGCTGGAATGCGTTTCTTGGCAGGAACTCAACGCCTGTGCGGTTTACGAGCTCCTGATAGCTGATCGGCCGACCCATTGACTCACCGTCCCGGTTTTGTTGCCAATGTGCCCAAACCCGTTGGGTGGTGGCGTCATACACCAGCTTGAAAAGGTAAGTGGGCACCTTCACTCCGTTGGCGCCGATGCGTGGCCACGCATATGTGAACACCGGCCCAGTGATCACAAACACATCCCCCGTGGCACGTTTCACGTAGTGCCGTGTGTCCTGTTCGATCTTGCTCCAGGCGCCACTGTTGTGCTGGGCAATCTGGGGAACCATGTTGGCCAGACTGAAGCTTTGGGCCATGACCGTCGGTGTGTGCATATCCCCCGCAGGCGCCATGTGGCCTCGGCTGTAGCCAGAGTTCTTGTAATCCTCCAGTTCGGCACGCTCAGCACGGGGCAATCGCGCATCTGCAAAGAAGCGTTTGGCCCGCCTCTCATCCGCATCTTCGATGAGCCTGCGCTCGCGCGGCTTTCCCGATGCCCTAGTTTCTTGCCCTTGTGGGGGAGTTCATATACGACGGGTTAGGCGTCGCCTTTCGGAGGTAGCGGTGGGAGTACTTTTGCAGGCTTTCCCGACTCTGTAATGGCGTGCATCACACTCAGTCTTTTCTGAAGCTGCGTGTCAGAGGGGTGAGTGATCTGCACCTCTGGTGCAGTATAGACACCGGCCCAGCATAGAACTGCGTCCTCGGCCAAGTGATACTCCCTTGCGGCTTCTCTCTCTCCCCGGTAGCGGTCGTTCGAAAGCTTCACTTCTGCGCCGTGCTTTGACATCCAAGATAGGGTATTCAAATCCTTGTCGTATTGTGGGCGCGTTCGGGGTAAATACTTGATCTCCACCACACCGATAATCCTACGGGTGTGGCACACGACGATGTCTGGATACCTCGCATCTGGCTGATCAGCGAGGGACACCCGAGGCTCAATGAAAAGTCTTCGCTCGACACCAGAGTTCTTAAATTCGTCCAAGAGATGTCTACAAAAGTAGATCTGCAAACCCCGTTCCGAATTGATCAACTGATCCGAGTATTCACCTTCGATACAGCTATGCCATGCGCGTAGCAATTGGCTGCGGAGCAATGAGCGGGGTTGCATTGTGATGTCTAACGTGATGTGCACCGCAGAACCTGCGGGATAAACTGGATGGTACGGAACATTATGGATGCTGATTCGTCTTGGAAGTGTTGTGCTGTTCACGCATCCAGGTATCAAAATCCGCGACACTTGGCACGCTTCCACTGAGCAACCTGTAGCTTGAAAACCTGCTGCGAACTGACCGCCCCCGTCGGTTCGTATTCGAAGCGTGGCGGCCTGCGCGAGCACACAGTAGCCCTTCCACCCGCACTGCATGCGACACATTACGTCGCAGCCACCCGGATGATGGATCTCATCGACAAGGAGAGACCACCATCATGGCAAAACGTAGAGCGGCAATCTCATACAACCCAGGCAGCATTGAACCGATCATTCGCCTCTGGCTGCTTCGCGTTCTGGTTCCACTGGGGGGGTACCGCCAGTTTGTGCACCCCCATGGGTTCAACAATGACACCTTGGCAGATGTGATCGGGCTCGGTCACTGGATCGATCCCGAAACACGCGAGTTTGATCAGAAAGAAGTGCAATCCGAACTGCGCCAGTTGCACCAGAAGGCTGAGGGGCAGTGGTATGGGGAGCGCCAGTCAACCTTTCTGAGCCAAAACATCGATCAATTGTCCAACCTGGTGGGGTTGAGCATGATCGATTGCAAGGTGTTGGAGTTCACGGTGTCCATTCATAACGAGCGTCTCCTTGATGACGCGTCTGAATGGCTGGGCGATCTGTCTTCCGTCAAGATCATTCATGCCTTGTCCATCATTCTTGATCTGCCCGAGGCAGACATTCGCGCTTCGCTGAGCGCCACCGGCATTCTTGCCAGGTCGGGGTTGGTCATGATGGACCGGAGGGGGCGTGGCGCATTGCGCTACAAGCTGGATCTGCTCTCTGAAGGGTTTGCTGACCTGATGGCTGCCTCCAAAGCCGACCCTATCAGCCTGCTGCGCGGTACCGTGTCTGCGGCAGGCCCTGCTCAACTGAGCTTGGCCGACTACAGCCACATCCAGTCCTCCTTGGAGATTCTGTGTCCCTATCTGCGCAATGCCATGGCCACTGGTCGGCGTGGCGTGAACATCTTCCTGCAAGGTGCACCGGGAACAGGCAAGAGCCAGCTGGCGCGAGCCTTGGCCAAGGAGATGGGGTATGAGCTGTTCGAAGTCGCCAGCGAAGATGCAGACGGTGACCCGATCAATGGAGAACACCGCCTCCGGGCTTTTCGTGCTGCACAGAGTTTCTTCTCGCAACAGCAGGCAATGATCGCTTTTGACGAGGTAGAGGATGTTTTCAACGATGGAAACAGCTTCTTCGGCAGCAAGAGCACCGCCCAGCTGCGCAAGGCTTGGATTAACCGGATGCTGGAAGAGAACCCGGTGCCCACACTGTGGATGTCCAACTCCATGCGAGGTCTCGATCCCGCCTTCATTCGCCGTTTTGACATGGTGTTTGAGTTGCCCATTCCACCCAAGACGCAGCGCGAGCGGATTCTGCAAAGCAGCTGCGGTGAGCTTCTTGATACCAACCAAATTTCGCGCATCGCAGAGGCCGAAGCCCTTGCTCCTGCGGTGGTCGCAAAGGCGAGTTCAGTCATCCGCTTGATCCGGGACGACCTTGGCCCTCAAAAGACGGCAGCTGCCTTGGAGCGCTTGATCTCCAGCACCATGGAAGCCCAGGGACACGGTCCGCTGCTCTCGCACGATCCAAACAGACTGCCCGAGGTTTACGACCCACGCTTCATCCATGCCGATGTGGATCTGGCCGCCGTAGCAGCAGGCCTCGTCGCTGCGCGCTCCGGCAGGCTCTGTCTGTACGGGCCGCCTGGCACCGGAAAGACCGCCTACGGTCGCTGGCTCGCTCAACAGCTCGGCGTTCCTCTGCTCGTCAAACGCGCGTCCGATCTGAAATCCAAGTGGCTGGGTGAGAGCGAAAAGAACATCGCCAAAGCCTTCCGCGAAGCGCAAAACGACGGCGCAATCCTTTTGATCGATGAGGTGGACAGCTTTCTGCAGGACCGACGGGGCGCCCAACACAACTGGGAAGTGAGCGAGGTCAACGAAATGCTGACCCAGATGGAATCCTTCTCGGGGGTTTTTGTGGCCTCGACCAACCTGATGGAAGGGCTGGACCAGGCCGCGCTGCGCCGGTTTGATCTCAAAGTGAAGTTCGACTTTCTGCGTGCCGACCAAGCGTGGGGGCTGCTGTTGCGTCACTGCGACGGACTCGGATTGCAGCAACCGCTGCCGGAGGAGCGTGCCAGGATTTCACGAGTGGTTCCGCTGACACCGGGAGATTTTGCTGCCGTGGTGCGTCAACACCGATTCCGGCCCATCACGTCTGCTACCGCCCTCGTGTCGGCCCTCGAAGCCGAATGCGCGGTGAAACATGGCACGAATCGCTCCATTGGGTTTGTGTGAGAACAAACCCATGGGAAGATTTCATTCAAATATGCAGGAGTTGACCCTGGATGTGCTTTCCAAATCGAAGCCTCTGGCGCTTCGACGGCACAGGGGCTTGATGCGACCCACATCACGATGTGCGTCAGATGCGAGTTGACATGGACCGGCACGTCCTGAAGCACTCGTTCACACTCAGACGTACACACGATTGGATGTGCCCGACATGCGGAAAAGCGCCTCTTCGTATCCGTGAAGACTCATTCGTCAAGGAGGAGCAAAGTTCCTCGCGGGATCACTCCGACGAAGAATGGCAGCCTGAATGGATCCGGTATGTTTACTCCTGCATGCTGGTTTGCTCGAACGTTCAATGCAAAGAGGTCGTGGCGAGTAGTGGCACCGGTAGCGTGGATTGGCATGTTGAGGAAGACATGAACGGAGTACCTCAGCAGGTTCACGAAGATCATTTCAGGCCGAAGTTCTTTCAGCCGCACTTACAAATCTTCCAGATTCCAGAAGCATGTCCATGCTCAGTTGCAAAACCGCTTGAAAACTCATTTGCGCTGTTCTTCGCAGCGCCAGATGCCGCAATAGCCAGTGTCCACACTGCGATGAAAGCATTGCTTGGCGAAATGATGCTTCCGCGATTTGTCGCGCCCAGTGGAGAGCGGCGATCCATCAACTTGCACCAGTCAATTGCTCTACTTGACCCAAAGTACGCTCACTTAAAAGATGTGATCTTGGCAATCAAATGGCTAGCCGATGATGGGAGCCAAGACGAGGGAGTGAGTGTTTCTATTGATGACGTTATGGATGCGTACGAACTCACTGAAAAAATCCTTGAAGAGGTGTACGCGCCGAAGTTGCCAACAACGCTGATGCCAATGACTCCCTGACCGACATCTTGATGACCGTGCGACATGGGAGAATTTCATTCAAACAAGAGGGAGTCTGCCTTGCGTGTGCTTTCCAAATCGAAGCTGCTGGCGTTTCGGCAGTGCCCCAAGCGGCTGTGGCTGGAGGTACATCGCCCGGACCTGCGAGAAGACTCCTCGGCCACCCAGGCCAGCTTCACGGTGGGCAACCAGGTTGGCGACATTGCCAGGCAGGTCTATGACCCCAAGGGCAAGGGCGCGCTGATCGATTTCAAAGTGGGAGGCTTTGAAGCAGCCTTTGCGCAGACGCAAGCGCTCTTGCAATCGAACCAGCCGATCTTCGAGGCCGGGTTCGGCGCCGAAGGGGCTCTGGCCTTTGCCGATGTAATGCTGCCGGTCAAGCGAGGCGGCAAACGGGCTTGGCGCATGGTCGAGGTGAAATCCTCCACCTCCGTCAAGCACTACCACCGGGACGACGCCGCCGTGCAAGCCTTTTTGGCTCGCTCCTCCGGGGTTCCCCTGGCTGGGATTGCGCTGGCTCATATTGACAGTTCATGGGTCTATCCAGGCGGTGGTGACTACAGTGGGCTGCTGGTCGAGAAAGATCTGACCGACGAAGCGCTTTCACGCGGGACAGAGGTTCGCAGTTGGATCGAAGAGTCCCACGGGATCATTGCGAAGAAGAAGGAACCCCGCGTTTCAACGGGCGAACAGTGCAGCGCCCCCTATGAATGTGGTTTCTTCTCCTATTGCCAAAGCCAGGAGCCCCAAGCAGAGCAGCCCTTGCATTGGTTGCCCGGAGCTCAGAGCAAAGCGCTGAAAGCACATGTTGAGGCGCACGGAGTGTGCGAACTGCGCGATGTACCGGATGCGCTGCTTAATGACAAGCAGAGGCGCGTGAAGGCGGTCACGCTCACGGGAGAGTCGTACTTCGACAAGAAGAGTGCGTTGCGAGACTTGGCCCAGCACAAGCTGCCCGCGTTTTTCATGGACTTTGAAACCATCCAGTTCGCTGTACCGATCTGGAAAGGCACGCGCCCCTACCAGCAGATTCCGTTTCAGTTCAGCGTGCACCGCCTCGCACGTACCGGGAAGCTGGAACAGCAGGCGTTCCTCGATCTGTCGGGCGGGGACCCCTCAAAAGCCTTTGCGGAGGCGTTGATAAGTGCCTGCGGTGAACGCGGTCCCATATTTGTCTACAACGCTGGATTTGAGATGGCCCGGATCCGCGATCTGGCGCAGCGTTTTCCACGTTTGTCTGAAGCGCTCCTGGCACTGAACGAGCGCGTGGTTGATCTCCTGCCTGTGGCGCGTGAGCACTATTACCACCCCAGCCAGCAAGGGAGCTGGAGCATCAAGGCGGTCCTCCCAGCGCTGTGCCCAGACTTGAACTACGGTGACCTCGATGGCGTCCAGGATGGCGGCATGGCCATGGAGGCATTTCTGGAGGCGATTTCGCCGCAAACCTCGGCGGCACGCAAGGCTGAGATTGAGCAACAACTTCTGGCGTATTGCGCGCTCGACACCTACGCCATGGTCCGCCTGTGGGCTGCGTTCTCCAACTCATCTTTGAAGATCTGACATGGCGAAACGATCCGACACTCTCGAAACGGTCTTGCTCGCTGTCGAACTCCTGCGCCGAATTCCCCGTGGCCGCAAGATCACGGCCAGTGAACTGCACCAGCAACTCAAGCATGCGGGGATGGAGCGCGAACTGCGCACCATCCAGCGGCAGCTGGAAATGCTCAGCGAGCACTTTGAGATCGAGCGCGACGATAGCAGTAAGCCCTATGGCTATCGATGGCTGGAGCAGGCTAAAGCACTCGCTGTACCCAACCTCACGCCGCAGGAATCCCTGTTACTTCAATTGGCAGAGGAGCATCTCAAGAACTTGTTGCCGCCCCGGCTCATGAAGTCCATGGATGCGTTTTTCAGTCAAGCGAGACGCAATCTGGGTCTGGAGAGCAGCGCCCGCCTGGAACGCGAATGGCCCGGGAAGGTACGAGTGGTGGCGACCAGCCAGCCGTTGCTACCGCCCAAGATTGTTCCAGGTGTGTTTGAGGCAGTGAGCGAAGCGCTGTACAGCAATCACTGGCTGCACATCGAATACAAGAATGCAGGCGGCAAACGCACCAGCGCAGACGTGATGCCGCTGGGCCTGGTGCAACAGGGATCGCGGCTGTATCTCGTTTGCCGTTACCAGGGCTTTGACAACGAACGCAACCTGGCACTGCATCGCATCGCTGGGGCCGAAGTTTCCACGCTCACCTTCGAGCGGCCCAAGACGTTTGACCTCGAGCGCTATGACGATGACGGGCGCTTTGGGTTTGGTGAGGGGGAGAAGGTGCGACTGGTCTTCCGCATTGAACGCAGTGCGGGATTGCACCTTATGGAGTCACCGCTGTCCACTGATCAACAAGTGGTTGAGCGCAAAGATGGGCAACTCGAGATCACTGCCACAGTCATCGATAGCTCAATGCTGGATTGGTGGCTGCGGGGTTTTGGTGAGGCAGTGACCGAAGTACGAAAAATACCTATGAATATCAATGCGAAGTAAAACGATGAGATCCCATCGCGTGAAAGTTGTATGTTTCGGGCAGCATGAATATCGGCAGGAGCCTCGGTGAGCAGTATTGGATGGATCGACTTTTCTTCGACGGACCGCAAGCGCGTGCATGAAGTCCTCGCGCTTATGAAAGAACCGGGCACGCTGGATGAACTGGGCTTTGGACAACTGCGCGATGCATACGCTGATACGCTCTTTCCCGGCTTCTCCACGATTCAAACGCGCGCACGGTATTTCCTCGCCGTGCCGAAGATCATGCGGGATTGGGCGGATTGGCCGGACGCCAAGCGCCGCCGCCAACCACTCGATGAATATCTGAAGATCGCGGAGAACGAATTCGCCAGGATGCTCAAGACTAACCATGATGCGGCGGGCCTGCCGCCTGATGGCGTGATCGGTCACACCGTAGTTGAGCAGGGAGGCGTCGCACGGCGTCCGTCTTCGACCTACTGGAACGGTCTACGCGTGTTTGAAATCGTACGCACGCAAAGCTCGCTCGCGGAGTTCTGTCGCTATTGGCGTCGTGGCGGCGAGGTTCAGCAAGTCGTAAGCTCCGATGAAGGCAGCGACGACACCGGGGAACGCTTCGAGGCTATCGTGCGTCGGCCGCCCGGAGCGCAAGGCGACTGGCCTGCCGGTCTCACTTTGAAGCTGGACGTGGCCGAAGCGCGTTTCCTGCGGGAGCGCTTCACTACGGCGCAGGACCTTGACGACACGGTTTGCGCCCAGTTGCTTTCCAACAACTTGGCCGGGCGGGCACTGAGTGGTGGCCACACCAGCTTTGCCGCGTTCAGCGCATGGGCCGCCCGCCAGCTCGCGCTCAGCCAGCCATGCCGCGACAACATCGCGGCGGCGCAGCGCTTCAGCCTCGCAGTCGAGGGCGCACATATCGTTTTCAACCGGCTGATTGCCGAAGGCATCGACGATGGCGATTTGCGTGCCCGCTGCAATGAGCGCTACGCCGATTGGCGCGCGACAACCAAACTAGCCGGCATCTTCCATCCAGGTGCGGATCTCGAGTGGCTGCGCGTTGCCGACGCGAGTGAAGCCCGCGTCAAGCAGCGGACCATCGAATTCCTCGAGCAATGGAATGCGCTGAATCAAGCTCACACGCCGAAACAGTCCGGTCTCGATGCACTTGTGCGTACCCAGGCCGTCGGAAACAAGCCCGAGCGCTCCCTGTTGATAAAGCTGCCGCGCGAGCGTGCCGACTGGTACGGCATGGGTGCGCTCGACTATCGCTGGCAGACGGTGCGGCGCATGTTGGAAGATATTGTCGAGGTGCTGCCTTGCTGAAGCTAGAAAGTGACCGTCTCGACTACGGCACTCAATTGCGCGCGCCGTCGGGCTATGCCTTGCACTCAGCACTAGCGACCACCTTCTCTCTCGATCTCGAAACGCTCGCGGCCGCTTCGCTCGCCCTCACGCTGGACCAGACGTTGGAAGAAGAGGAGGAAGGTGAACTGTCGGGCGAGCGTGTTGCGTTGCTCGAATCCATCGATCAGCTTCACAAGCGCCTGATGGTGTTCTACCAGCGCGGCAACATCAAGGTGCCAGGTAAGTTCAATCGCCTTTTCGCCTTACTGGAGCCGCTGCTCGTGCCGGTCGTGGCACTCGAAGGTGCAGACGGGGCCTTCGCGTCGTTCCATCCGAAAGTATGGCTGCTGCGTTTCACCGCACTGGATGAGGATGCTGCGGATCGCTGGCGCTTGCTGGTCTTGTCGCGCAACCTCACGTTCGATCGCAGCTGGGATCTCGCCGTATCGATCGATGGCGAAACGGCGCGTCGCGGCAACGGCGATCCGCGCCTCCTCGTATTCCTGCGTTCGCTGGCGCAGGACCCGCACCATGCTGCCGAGATCGAAGCCTGGTGTGATGCCCTCAGACATGTCGCCTGGACGGCGCCCGATCAGTTCGACCCGGCGTTCGAGGTGCTTCCAGGCTTTCAGGGTCACGAGAAGACCGCTGGCGTGCCGCTGGACCTGCCGGCCAAGTTAGACGATCTGCTGGTCATGTCCCCGTTCCTTGATGCTGACGGACAAAGCATGCTCGCTGACCTGGCCAGCCGCACGCGCACCAACGCCATACGCACGCTCATCAGCCGGGGTGACACGCTCGACAAGATTGGCAGCGACGCGCTGAGCAACTGGAATTGCTTGTCGCTCTCGGAGCGAGTGGTTGACGGCGAGGAGCGGCACGAAAGCCGCGCGGCGGAACAACAGAATCTTCATGCCAAGCTCATCGTCGCGAAACACGGCGCGCAGGCCATCTGGCATATCGGTTCGGCCAATATGACGAACGCCGCGTTCGGGCAGCCGGGCAAGCTGGCGTCTCCCCGCAATCGAGAACTGATGCTGCGACTCACGGGCAGGAATGGCAAGCTCGGTCCCAGCGCCTTGCTGGAAACATGGAAGACGTCGAACGTTTTCCATAAACACGAGTTCCGCGATGCCTGGCCGGTCAGCCCAGAGGAAGACAGCGCAATGCGCCGTGCCGTGCATGCCCTCAGTTCCGCCGGGTGGCTGCTCCATGTGAATGAGGTCCCGGGCGAGCCGGGCCGGTTCGACCTCCGGCTTGACACTACGCCGGACGGTTCGGCCATTCGATTGCCTGCGGGCTATGAGGCCACCGTGCGCCTGCTCTGCCGCGACGATCCGCGCGCGCTGGGCGTCTCGATGGCGTGGACCGACGTCAGCCTGACGGATATCAGCGCCTTCCTGTCGGCCGAGATCGTTTCGCCGAAAGAGGTGCGAAAGCGATTCGTCGTGCAGGCAGTGTTGTCCGTCGACATGCTCGAGCGGCGCAAGGCTGCGCTGTTCCGGGATATCGTCGGCGACAGCAGAAAGCTCCTGCGTTACCTCGCATTGATTCTGGACCTGGATCCGTCGCGCACCGACTGGTCGCGCGCCGACGGTAACAGGCGAAGCGCAGACGTATTCGGGCTCGACGGCAAGGGCGCGCTCTATGAGCAACTCCTGCGCGCGGCCTCGAGAGCGCCACGCCGGATGAGCCGTGCTATCGATATCTACCGGCGCATTCGCGCCGAGGTAGAGACTTTACCTGAAGGGCTAGACCCGCTCTTCGAAGGCTTTGCCGCCTACCACCGCGAACGAAACGCATGAAGCATGAAGCACAACAGCGCCTTCAGAACGCGCTTGATGACTTGAAGGATTTTCAGCGCGCAACCGTCACGGACGCGTGCATGCGTCTCGAGGGCCCGAACGGGCTGCACGGCCGGCTGCTGGTCGGCGATGAGGTCGGGCTCGGCAAGACACTGGTGGCGCGCGGAGTCGTGGCTTCGCTCTTGAAGCGCCGCCTGGAATGCGGTCGCGCGGCGCAGCCTCTCAGAGTGGTCTACATCTGCTCGAACCAGGCACTCGCGCAAGAGAACGCTGGCAAGCTTGCCGTCTTCACCGGCAGTGAACAGGAGCGGTGGGTCAGTTCGCTGCAATTCAGCCGTCTCGCGGAACTCGGTCTGCAGCAGGATGACCCCAAACCCGGCGTTCTGATGGAATCGTGCTCGCTCACGCCAGCGACCTCGTTTTCGCTGACCCGGGGTGGTGGGAATGCGCTGGAGCGCTATATCCTCTGGCGTGCCGTGAAGGAGGCTCGTCAGATCCAAGACACCGAGCAACTGGAAGAATTCTTTTGCAACGGCGTGAAGGGCGCATGGGAGGACGCCAGGCGGTCCTGCGAGAGCCGGGAACTCGAGCCCCAGGCGCGTGCTGAGTTCATCGGACGTCTCAAGGAGCGGCCGAGGCTCGACGAGTCTGCGCGAAGCGCGGCGAAAGCGTTGCAACTGAATCTGCATTCGTACGCCACGCTGATCCAGAGCCTTTCCGAAGCGGGCGTGGAATATGTCAGGGCGACCAAACACGGCACGCATCTGGCAACCTGCGTGCGCGGAGGAATCCGGCAGATGTTCGTCGAGGCCTGCGCGCGCAATCTGAAGGCGGATATCTTCATCCTCGATGAATTCCAGCGGTTCTCGGCATTGCTACATGCCGGCTCCGTCACGCCGGATACGGCTGACGGCGAGGACGCCGTCTCGGAGGAGCAGATCATCGCGCGGCGGGTACTGCATGAAGGCACCGGCTACGCGACGCTGCTGCTGTCGGCGACGCCGTTCAAGGCGCTGACGCATCTCGACGACGACGGCGAAGGCCAGGCGCACGAGAAGCAGCTCAACGATCTGCTCGGCTACCTGTGTCGGGACGACGAGATCGTGCTCGGTCGTTACGCGAAGGCGCGCGATGCCCTGCTGCGTCAAATACTGACGCTGCCAGCAGCACCTCTCATGCCGGGCACGCTCAGCACAGCTGAGCGCGACCGCGTCGAGGATGCGCTGCGTCCTTACATCTGCCGCTCTGAGCGGGGCGCAATCGAGCCGGACATCGAGAGGGTCTTCATGACCGCGCGGGCGGACGACCTGGGCGCCTCCCTCAGAACGTCAGAGATCGATGGATTCGTCGCGCTCGACCGGCTTGCTCAGGCGCTCAAGTCGGTTAGCCGTGGTCACGCCGTGAGCGATGTCATGCAGTTCCACAAGGCCGCGCCTTGGAGTCTGTCTTTCCTGAGCGGCTACCAGCTCCGCGAGACGCTGCGGCTGCATGCCAAGGAGACCCCGGTCAGGAAGGCACTGAAGGAAGCCGGCGCGGGCTGGATTCCGCACCGGCGCTTCCGGGACTACAGTCTGAATTTGACGCATGAGGCGCCGAGTGGGCGCTTCGCGCAAGTAATGCGTGCGACCGCACCCGAAGGTTCCGAACGACTGCTCTGGGTGCCGCCGAGCCTGCCCAACTATGCTAGCTGCGGTCCCTTCAAAGACAAGGAAGGCTTCAGCAAGACACTGCTGTTTTCATCGCTCATACTGGCTCCGCGTGCGTTGAGCAGCTATGTTTCGTACGAGTGCGAACGGCGTTTGCTGGGCACAGGGCGCAAGCGTCACGATTATCTGGACAACCGCGACGCGTACAAAGGAACCTTGCTGTTCGATGGTGTCAAGATCGGTCCGGCCTGGGGGCTGATTTATCCGTCGATGCGTCTGGCGGCCGTGCCGATAGGTCATTCCGGAGCCTCGCTTGAGGAAGTCAGGCAGCGTGTGCGCGACGAACTGGGGGCGGATTTTCGCCTGCTGTGCAAGCGTTATGGGCACGGCACGCAGCGATACAGCGCACGCTGGTACGCGCTCGCGCCGTTCCTGCTCGACAGGATTCACGAGGGCGGCGACGACAGGCTGGCAAGCGCGACGCGCTGGGCGGACGCATTCATGCGATTTTCGGTGGCTAGTCCAGCGCGAAAGACGCACGCACAGCGCGTCCTGGAAGCGCTTGCCCGCGCTGATCACGGGCTCGGCGAGCCGCCTGCTGACCTGCTTGGCTGGCTCGTGGATCTTGCGATCGCCGGGCCGGCGGTGTGCATGCGGCGCACGCTCGCTACGGTTTGGGAAAGCGGCGCGGCCGACAACAACGACGAGAAACGACTGGCGCACGCGACGGACTGCGCATCGTCGTTCATCGACAAAATGAACCGCATGGAATCGCAGCGTGTGCTGCGAGCCGTGTTGCCGGGGGTCAAGCCCTGGGTTGCCGTCTCATCGTATGCCGCGATGGGCAATTTGCAGGCTGTGTTCGACGAGTTCCTGCATTTGCTCAAATCTGTTCATCGCGGCATGGATGAGTCCGTCGGGGCGTTTCATATTGCCATTGCGCCGGGGGCGGTGACGATCACGGCGCAGACCGCGCTTCCGCCACTCAAAGGCCAGGTGAAGGAGCATGATTTCACGTTCCACTGCCACTACGCCGTGCCTTTCGGTAATCAGAGCAGCACCGAGGAAGAAGGCATCAAGCGGATCTCCAACGTGCGAGCATCCTTCAATTCGCCGTTCTGGCCATTCATGCTCAATTCGACGTCTATTGGCCAGGAGGGGCTCGATTTCCACTGGTATTGCCGGCGCGTCGTGCACTGGAGCCTGCCAGCCAATCCAATCGATCTCGAGCAGCGTGAAGGGCGCATCAACCGCTACAAATCGCTCGTGGTGCGCCAGCGTGTCGCGCAGGCATATGGCGAAGCCTTGAATTTGCCCGCACCCTCGCAGTCACGCGATGTGTGGACGCATCTTTTCGATCTGGCCGGCAAGGACGAGCGCCGCACGGATCTTGTGCCGTACTGGTACGTCCCGCGTGGCTCCGCTTGCCTTGAGCGGATCGTGCCGGTGGCCCCGTTCAGCAGCGAAATTGACCGGCTTGACGAGATTCTGCGCATTCTCTCCCTCTATCGATTGTCTTTCGGCCAGCCGAGACAACAGGAGCTCATCGAGAACTTGCTTCGACGGGATTACAAGGACGCCGATCTGCGATTGATCCGCGATGCGCTTCTAGTCGATCTCGCACCGATCAACCGTGTTCTCAAAGCGGCAGGCGATTACAGCGCAGGCGCGGCTTGAGGAAACGAGCCAGAAGTTTCCAGAAACAGCCGTTAAGAAGACGCTGTGCTGATGTTCTTCCCTGGCTGGGACCGAACACCTCGACTGCCAGTTCATACGTATGAACTGGCCGCTCCTTTTCGGGTGTGAGCCGGAGCGCAGGACCTCTTGGCTCCAGTTCATACGTATGAACTGGCTACCCCGCTCCAGGTGCAAACCGAATCGCCAGGTTGAAAAGGCTTCAACTCTTGAGAAGATGAAGCCATGAAGAAGTCGAACAAGTTCTCGCCCGAAGTCCGCGAGCGCACGGTGAACATGGTGCACGAGCACCGTTGGGGTACCTTCTTGCGCCGTGCGGCGTCGGAGTGCGGAACGCCAATCAACCTTAGAAATCAATTAGGCGTAAGTCGTTGTTTCTTTTGACTTCTTGTCAAACTGAGCCATTGGTGTTTAGGTGACTTTGCCACTCTACATTCGTCGGTGCGGTTGTTGCGCCACTACAGTTTAGTGAGTGCGAAGCTCGCTTACAGGGGCAAAAAAATGGACTTATGTCGCCTCAACGCCCGACCACAATGCCTCGTTCAAAGACTGTCCGCCCACACGGCAGCCGTCTGAATGACCTCAACAAACCGCCCGGCAGAGAATCCATCCGGATACAGAGTGTCGTCTTTGCCTGGTTCCGCATGTTCCTCCGCCCCCTGATCAAGGGTCGCATTTCCTGCAAACAGCCTATGCGGGTCATTTAGGAGCCGCCTGTCGTCTCGCAGTGCAATCAGCACCTCTTCCAGAGAGACCTTGAGGAAACCTCGGAACAGTTGGTGATCCCATTCGATCGTTGTATCGACAATCCAAGCCGTGACCGTGGACGGGCTGTTCGCAAGACCAAGCGCAGCCGTCAATTCCATGTCCCGTCCAAGCGCACGCTGGACAGCGGGGACCTTCCTGCTCAACTGCAGACCTGCCTTTCGCAGCGTAGAAGTTCGATGTGCCCACGCCTCCTTCACTGAGCGGCGTTGGTAGGTTGATTTGAGCTCCAAGACAAATACATGCCCGTCTCGGGCACAAATTAAATCGATTTCCCCTGCGTTGGCATCCTCTGTATCCAGTGCGGGGATCTCGTACCCGACGACTACGTGGAATCCACGCTTTCTGAAAAGCGCTCCGAGCCGTTCTTCAATTCGACGGGTCTCTTCCCTGGCTTCATTTCGTCGGGCGCCCAACCGTCGAAGGTTATTGATGACTGCCGCAGAGTTGTTCTGTACAGCCATCATCCAGGGCAGCTGGAGCGAGAGTCGCCCCATTTTGAACAAGGGACGCTCTTGCCAGCGGGGACGCAACGTTGCGTCCCCGTCGCGCAACTGCTTCGCCATCGCAGCCCAGTCACATATCATGAAGTCCAGGATTGCCTCTGCAGATCGTGCGGAGCCACTTGGATGCTCTGCCGTAGCCGTCCAAGGCTTAATGCGATCAACTTTGGCTGCTCGATCCGACCAGGTGAGAGGGAAGCGGTTTTGCATGTCGGGCTGAAGCAAGCCGCAAAATGCCAACCGACCTAAAGCGAGAAAAGAATTTCCTGTCTCGGAAAGGCACTGCTGATAGGGCCTGAGGTAGTCTTCAATGAAAAAGGCCGTCATCATTTCGGCCGCCATCAGCACATGAAAGAGCGCTGCAGATGAGCCAGCGTCTGCTCGCACCTGCTCGGCCATGCCATAGACCTCTTGCAAGCGAAGCCATGTGCCTTTAGCCTTGGCCAGGGCATGAAGATTGGCCTCAAGGTGCGCAGGACTTACGCGGGCGAGCAGGTCAGGATCGGCCATGACGGCATCCATTCCCCGATACAACCAGTACTGGTGCAAAAGGTCGAACTTCTTGCCATCTCGACGCCACGCAGTCTGGGCATCGGCATCCGCATCGACGATCTCAAGGCGATCTCCATTTCGCTCAAATCGAATGGAGTCGTCGTAACTGAAGGCGTCTGCAGATCTATCTTCGAAGGCGTTCAGTTCGACCTGCGCGCCCAACAATTCGAGAAATGCCTGATAGCAATCGTGTCGCGGCCTCTCCCCAGACGGGAATAGAAATGGGATCAGATGCTGCCTCATTGACGAGGCGATAGACATTTCAGTCAACTGCACATCGGACGGATCGCAGTTGGAAAGTTTCCAGGCCAATATGTCGTCGATGGCATCCCACGCTTCCTGAGCATCGGGCATCTCTGGTTGGGACCGACCATAGACCAAGTCTGGTATTCGGTGCTCAAAGGCGAAAAGGCTGGCATAAATCAGCAGATCCAGAGGAGCAAGCTCGGACAAGGGCTTTCGAAGACGCTCCACTTCCTCTTGCCGCACTTGATGGGCTTCCCGGAATATGTGAAACACGCGCTTTAGTTCGGCGAGCGCTTCGTGCTGATTTGTATCCAGCCCGCTGATCTCCAACCAACGCGGTGAATCCTGTCGCATCACAAGGCCAGAGTGGCGAGCAGCCCACACAAGCACGTCGGGAGCAATTGTGGCTACCTGCGCCACGATCTCAGGGAATCCCAACCGGTCTTGCCCAAGGTAACGCGTTAAGGCCAAGCCAAGGGTCTCTTGGCGCCAAACATCTGCGGGCAGGTCCTTCAAAAACTCCGAGTTCCAGAAGGCTGTTTGCCGATCTCCGCCACTCCACTTATGTCTACCTTGACCCGCCGGTTTTCCGTCGAGAAATGCCATCGCCGCTTCGTCCGCTGCGGCTGAGATCGTCATGCCTTTTTCGCGAGCTGCTGAGACCAATTTGTCGTAGTAACGCTCATTCATCACCTCATGCTATCTGGTTGCCATCATGAGTCATGCGAATCGATGCCTTCGGGATGCTGCTCGGCTGCGTACCATCCCTGGAAACTGATGAAGATGTTGGTGATCCGAGCTTCGCGAACGCTGTGCTATGGCTTGCTGGAAGGAAGCTCAAAGAGCTCAACAGGAGGCTTGTTGTCAGCTAAAAAACGTTCGTCAATAGTGGCGAAGCAATCCATTTTTTGTGATATCTCCACGCCACATTCAGACTCAATTCTTCTTGATTAAATCAGCTATCCCAGCGTACTTAGAGATTTTCACTTCACGACTAACTGGAGCTGTCGAGCAATAAATCGCCCAAGCATCCATCAGCTCACGCCGTTTCGCCAACTGCGTGCTGCGCGCATATGCGGCCTCCGCTTTATCTTTAAGTTGATGGGCAAGTGCATTTTCGATCACCTCTTTGGGAAATTGCGTCGTGTCACCAGCCCAGTCACGAAAACTTGAGCGAAAACCGTGAACTGTGATGTCTGTGTGACCCATCCTCCGTAGAATCGAGGTGAGCGTCATATCGGACAAAGGTTTGTTTTCCTTTGTGGCACTTGGAAATATTAGCTCGCAACCTTCCAGTTTTGGAAGGTTGCGAAGCAGATCTAGCGCAGACTTGGAAAGTGGGACGGTATGCTCCTTGCCCGCTTTCATTCGCCCCGCGGGTATGACCCACTCTTTGTGGTCAATATCGATTTCGGACCAGGTTGCCAGCCGAACTTCACCAGAACGAGCGGCCGTCAAAATCGCAAACTCAAGGGCCTTGACCCCCAGCCCCTCTTTCGCGCGGAGTTCCACCATGAAGGACGGCACTGACTGATATGCCAAGGCGCTGAAGTGCTCTACCTTCGCAATCTTCGATGGCTTCGCCAGCAGGGTGTCTAAGTGTCCCCGCCAGCGTGCTGGGTTGTCACCCTGCCGGTACTTGCTGGTGGTGGCCCAAGCCAGCACCGTTTCAATACGACCTCTCAAGCGGGCTGCCGTCTCCGTCTTAGTGGTCCAAATGGGTTGCAAGCACTTCACCACCAGGTCGGTATCAATCGAGTTCACCGGTAGCTTGCCCATCAATGGGTAGGCATAGGTCTCCAGTGTGCTCACCCACTGCGCGATGTGCTTGGGGTTCTTCCACTCATGGCGCTTGGCCTCAATGCAGGCCGCCGCACATTCCTCGAACGTCATTTCGCGGGCCTTCACCAAGCGACGCTCGTTCACTTGAGCACGCCGCACGGCAACAGGATCCACCGGCTCTGTTGGATGATGGACCTGCTGCCTAGCCTGAAGCGCCAACTTCCTAGCTTCCGAAAGCCCGACTGCTGCAAGGCTACCCAGTCCCATGTTTCGACGCTTGCCATCCCTGCCGGTGTACCGAAAAACCCAGGATCGGGAAGTGCCTCGGACAAACAAGTACAGCCCCCCACCGTCCCCGTGCCAACCGTCCTTCAGTTTGGTTAGAACAATTGCCGGCAGTTTGCCGGGCGTGTGCGATCCCACAATGAGCCCTCTGTATACCAATTGCGATGATTTTCAGTATACCTTTTTGTATGCCTTTTTAGTTTAGAAAGAGCCAGATTTTGTTGGACATCAATGGACAAGCCAGGCTGACAAAATTCATACATTTCAATAACTTACAGAACTTCATCGACCACTACTGGACGTCCTTGGCTATGGCGGAGGTAGACGCCCTCTCCGCCATTAATAAATGCCACTGCCATCAAAAGCAGCAGGCAGCACCCAAAAAATCCCCGCACGCCGGGGATTTTTTGTTTCTGCAGCACAAAGCAACCCAGGTACCTGCTACCGGGCTTTGCAAGCGATGCCCATTCCAGGCTCGCCTCAATCTACAGCCAACCGCAGCCACGCCAGCACACCCGGCCCGCACACCCGCCGGCTCAAACCGACGGGTGCACAGCCGTCTTCGGCAGCCCCTGCGGGCCACCGCGTGCACCCACCCTGCTTGTTTTACTTGCGCAGCAGCGTCTTCAGCACGTTCTGCAGGCGCCGGGCGCTTGCGGCATCGCTGGCACTGGCCAGCACCCGCGCGGCATCCTGACCCCAGGTCTGGGCCGGGGCCGGATCGTTGCGGCGCGTCAGCAGCTGCAGCTGCAGCATGCGCCGCGCGGCGATGTACTCTGCAGGCGTGGGGGCTTCGGCCGCCATTTCCATGCGCAGCAGGGCTTCGGATGCATCACCCTGGGGCGCGGCAGACAGCGCCTGGGCCCAAGCGGCGCGCACGGGGGCCGTCACGCGGCCACCGAGGTCTTGCGCACTGGGGACCTGGGCTGGATCGCGCTTGTCCCATGCGGCAAGCAGCTGGGTCAGGGTTTCACCATGGGCCTGGGCTGCCAGCTTTTTCAATGCCAGCTGGGCATGCTCCATGGCGTCGCGCTGCGCCCGGAAAGCCGCATCGCCCAGACGGGGGCCACGGTCTTCGTGGGCAGGACGATCCCCCATGCGGCCGCCACGGTCATTGCGATCACCAAAACGGCCTTCGGCACGTGGACCACGGCCAGCATCACGGTCGCCAGGGCGGCCATCGCGGCGGTCCCCTGGGCGCGCACCACGGCCAGGGGCTGCTGGAGCGTCCTTTTTCATGCCCGGGCGGTCGTCGCCACGCACCGCCACCACAGGGCGGGCCGGCTTGGGAGGCGCCACAGGGGCCGCAGTAGGGGCTGCAGCTTCGCCATCGGCCGTGACTCCATCTGCATCGGCATCCGCCACGGGAGCGTCGCCACCACCGGCCTGCTCTGCAGGCGCGGCAGCGCTTTGCTCCGCCTCCACCTTCTGCGCGGAGGCGACCGCTTCGGCCGCCTGGGCCTGGCCACGCAATGCGGCTTCCAGCGCCTGCACGGCGGCACGGATCTGCTGGGCGTCGCCCGTGGCATTGGCGGCCTCCAGAGCCTTGGAGGCATCCAGCACCGCGCGGTCGCGCGCACTCAGTTCAGTCGCAGCCTTTTCTCGGTCAGCCGACTTGCGGTTGAAGGCCTCGTCAATGGGCTTGCGGAAGGAATCCCACAGCTTTTGCTCGTGCTTGCGATCCAGCGGCACGGCCTGCGCCTCGGCCTGCCAGCGCTGCTGCAGGGCCTTGACGGCATCGATGCGCAGCGTGGGCACTGCACCCAGCGTCGTCGCTTCCTCGATCATGGCGTGGCGGCGGGCCAGACTGTCCTTTTGCGCAGCCTCCAGCGGCGCGGCGGCCAGGGCAATGGCCTGCTTCCACTGCGGCTGCAGTTCGGCAAACAACTTTTCACCCACATGGCCCCCTTCGCGCCAGCGGTCGCCAAACTGGTACAGCGCACGGTTGATACCCTTCCAGTCGGTCGACGCGGCGTGTTCTTGCGCCCACGCCTTGACTTCTTCGATCAACGCCAGGCGCTGCGCCTTGTGCTCAGCCGCTTCGGTGCGGATCTTGTCCAGCCAGGCCTCGACGACCTTGTGCGCGGCGTTGCAGGCCTCGTCAAATTTCTTCCACAGGCCGTGGTTGGGGGCGCCGCCCTGGTCTGCCTGCTTCCATTGGTCCCGCAGATTGCGCAGGGTCTCCTGCATCTTGCGACCCCCCAGGGCCTGGCCTTCGGGTCGATTGAGCAATGCCTCGGCCTTGGCGACGAGGTCTTCGCGCACCTGGTCGGCACTCCAGCGCTGCCAGCCTTCCAGTTCACCGGCCGCCACCAGTGCGGTGTGCACCTGCTGCTCCAGCGCGTTGTCGATGTGCTTGCCATGCACCTTGAGCACGGCCCGCAGGGCGGCTGCGGCGCCGGCACTGGCCTTGCCGTGGCCTTCAGCGGTTTCCTTTTCGAGCGTCGCCAGGGCTTCGCGCACCATCTGCGCAGCCTTCTCCACCACCTCAGGGGCCACCTTGGGCTTAGCAGCGCGCGCTGGCTTGGCCGCAGCCGCCGCAGCGGCGGCCGCTTCGGTTGGCAGGCCCCGCGCGGCACGCAGCTCATCAGCCCACACGGGCACGGGAGGCAGCGGCGCAGCAGCGTCTTCGGCCGCAGCCGCCGCCTGGGCCACAGCGGGCTGGAAGGCGTCCCACACCACCAACAGCTGGGTGCGGGAGGCATCCAGCAGCGGGGGGAAGCGGGCTTCCACGCTCGCCCAGCTGGCGTCGCCTGTCAGTTCCTGGGCCTGCTCCTGCCAGCGTGCGACGTCGGCGCGCAGCAGCTCCAGTGCGGCGTGGGCATCGCGCCAGGGCTTGGTCGAGAGCACTTCAATGCGCTGGGCCAGCAGCACGGCAGCTTCGCGCTGCACCTGCACGCGGTGCTGCAGGTCCTCGATGACCTTCACGCGATCAGCAACCTGCACCTTGAGCAGCGACAGGGGCTCCCGCGACAGGGGGGCACCGGCCTTGGCCGCATCGCGCTGCCAGGCCAGGGCGTCTGCAATATTGAGCTTGGGGGCTGCCAGCAGCGCCTGGGCCTTCTCGGCCCATTCGGCGGCGATGGCTTCTTGCCCCTTGGCACGGCGGATTTCATCCAGGCGCTCGCGCACCGCACGGGCGGCCCCCTTGTCCCGGCCGCTCAGCTCCTTGAAGACTTCCTGCAGCTGCTCGGGCGCGGGCTGGGTGGCCAGCCAGTCACGGATGCGGGAGGCGCGCTCACCAGAGGTGGCGGCAGAAAAAGCACCACCGGTCAACGCATCAAGCGGATGCAGCTCTTGGGTTTTGGCCGGGGCCGGATTCACTTCAGGTGCGTCGGACATTTTGCTGCGGGAAAAAAATGGAAACATGGATCCAATGGATAACGAAGGCGCCCTCAAGGCGCATTGCCAAAAGAGGACCTGCCACGACAAACGCACTGCATGCGCGCCGAGGCAACAAAGGGGCTATTTTCACCGGGTTCTGAGCGGGCACCTTTGCGAGCGCCACACCAACCTTCAACAGGTGATCTGGCACAAGACGTGGACAGGCGGCAGACAGGCTGCGGCCCCTCCATGGGAGTCACGCCCTACTGCGGGCGAACAGTCGCCCCACCAGGGACAGCCCCCATTATCTATATATAGACGCCAATGCCCAATGGCCAAGGGATCCCCTGCACGAATCGAGCGGCAAGTGGGCGCTGCGGATCGGGATGGGCTGCAAGGCGCAAAACGCAGCAATAGCCTTGGCTATTGCGAGTATTTGCAACGCCGCAGACCGCCCGAGACCGCAGATGCACACGGCGCGGTGATTTGTGCAGAGGATCCCAAGGGTGAAGCGCAAACAAGAAAGCCCGGCGAACAGGGCCTCATGGCCTGCCCGCCGGGCTTGACGGCTGACACAACGGTCTTTGCCATCGGTCGCGATACGGAGATGAAGGTCCGTATGGCGAGGAGGCAAGGTATTGCCTCCAGGGGTTGCCTTAGAAGCGGCATCTGCTGCACCTTGGCACTGCGTGCCCTCGGAGGGAGACTTCACTTCGTCTGGCGATGCCTGAAATCTACAGGCGCCTCTACCTTACCAAAGTCATCCGCCAGACTCAAATCGGATTCTCAATGACAGCCAGACGACCGATTGAATTTGACATGAGGGTGTCACAGCAACCGTCCGCACCAGGCGCGTTCACCTCCCCACAAAGCCCCTGAAACTGTGGTTTTTTACATATTTTTCATAACTTAAGTGTATAAAAATATCAATTGTTAGTATTGACTATGCATTTAGTGACCTCCTAGAATCCGCCAGCCCCGAAAACGGGCTAGTAAAAACCCCAACCCGCTGCCGACCCCGGCTAAGTCAAACCAGGCACCAAGCACTCCACAGACGTGCAGCCCGGTCTTGATGGCGAACCAATCCAGGCGATTTGCCGGGAAGGCGCAGTCCCATCGACTGCCTGCTTTCCCGTCCCGCCTCAGAAAGGAAGAGCTATGACAGCGTCAGGAAAAATAGTCTCCGGCGTGCGAACCTTCGCGGCCGACGTGACCGAAGGTTTTCTTGAAATCACCCACAACAGCTTTGCCCTCATCGGCCTGGCCGTTGCCTTTGTCATCATTGCCCTCACCGCCCGGCCCGATCTGCGCCAGGCAGGAGAAGAGCAGCTCATCGGCTGGCTGCAAGCCCGCCAGGTGGAAATGCTCGGCATGCCCATCGAGCCCGAAGCCAGCGAGCGCGCCACGGCAGGCAACCCCAAGGACCTGCCCAAGGAGCAGGCTGCGGTGGCCTTCTGGCTGAGCAAGAAGTACCGCGTGGCCCCCGAGCCGCTCAGCGTGCTCGTGGCCGAGGCCTATGACATCGGCACCCGCGCCAAGATCGACCCCACGCTGATCCTGGCCATCATGGCCATCGAGTCGAGCTTCAACCCGTTTGCGGAAAGCGCCGTGGGTGCCCAAGGGCTCATGCAGGTGATGACCCGCGTGCACACCGACAAGTACCAGAATTTCGGCGGCCACTTTGCGGCCTTCGACCCCGTGAGCAATCTGCGCGTGGGCGTCAAGGTCCTGCAGGAATGCATTGCACGCGCCGGCTCGATCGAAGGCGGTCTGCGCTACTACGTGGGCGCAGCCAACATGGCCGACGATGGCGGCTACGCAGCCAAGGTGATGGCTGAGCATTTCCGCCTGCGCCAGGTGGCCGGTGGACGGGCGATGCCGATCACGCCCGCGCCCTCGCTGTCCACCCAGGCCCCCGTGCAAAGCATCCCGGCGGCCGCGCCACGGGCCACGCCACCTGCGGCCACAGACAAGGTGGCCCTGCTTTCGGGCCTCTGAAAATTGCACCGCGCGTCCCCACGAAGGATGCTCCACCACGTCGGCTACACTAGCGGGGTACGCGACTGGCGATAGGCGCTGCATCCGACACACAGGGTGCTGCCGCTGACGTGGAAACCAGCAAGGGCTTGCCTCTTGTGAACCACTGGGAAGCGTGCCGCACGGGGTCCATTCCTTCTGCGTTCCGCCGTTCGCCTGGGCAGCCCTTGTTTCAAGGGACACAAGTTCATAGGACTGCCAATCATGTACGACCGCAATATTCTTGTCGAACAAACCGACCCCGAGCTGTTTGCCGCCATCCAGGCTGAAAACGCCCGGCAAGAGCACCACATCGAGCTGATCGCCAGCGAGAACTACGCCTCCCCCGCCGTGATGTGGGCGCAAGGCACCCAGCTGACCAACAAGTACGCCGAGGGCTACCCCGGCAAGCGCTACTACGGTGGCTGCGAACATGTGGACGTGGCCGAGCAACTGGCCATCGACCGCGTCAAGAAGATCTTTGGCGCCGATGCCGCCAACGTGCAGCCCCATTGCGGCGCGTCGGCCAATGAGGCCGTGTTCCTGGCCTTCCTCAAGCCTGGCGACACCATCATGGGCATGAGCCTGGCCGAAGGCGGCCACCTGACGCACGGCATGCCGCTGAACATGTCGGGCAAGTGGTTCAACGTGGTCAGCTACGGTCTGGACAAGAACGAAGCCATTGACTACGACGCGATGGAAGCCAAGGCCCGCGAGCACAAGCCCAAGCTGATCGTGGCCGGTGCATCCGCCTACAGCCTGCACATCGACTTCGCCCGCTTCGCCAAGATCGCCAAGGAAATCGGCGCCATCTTCATGGTGGACATGGCCCACTACGCGGGCCTGATCGCCGCCGGCGTGTACCCCAACCCCGTGCCCCATGCCGACGTGGTCACCTCCACCACGCACAAGAGCCTGCGCGGCCCGCGCGGCGGCATCATCCTGATGAAGGCCGAGCACGAGAAGGCCATCAACAGCGCCATCTTCCCCGGCCTGCAAGGCGGCCCGCTGATGCACGTGATCGCGGCCAAGGCCGTGGCCTTCAAGGAAGCGCTGCAGCCCGAGTTCAAGACCTACCAGGAACAGGTGGCCAAGAACGCCAAGGTGGTGGCCGAGACGCTGACCGCACGCGGCCTGCGCATCGTGTCGGGCGGCACACAAAGCCACGTGATGCTGGTTGACCTGCGCGCCAAGGGCATCACCGGCAAGGAAGCCGAGGCCGTGCTGGGCGCCGCCCACATGACCATCAACAAGAACGCGATCCCCAACGACCCTGAAAAGCCGATGGTGACCAGCGGCGTGCGCATTGGCGCCCCCGCCATGACCACGCGCGGCTTCAAGGAAGAGGAAGCCCGCATCACGGCGAACCTGATCGCCGACGTGCTGGACAACCCGCGCGACGAAGCCAACATCGCCGCCGTGCGCGCCAAGGTCAACGCCCTGACCGCACGCTTCCCGGTCTACCGTTAAGCAAGCCGGTTCTCAGCGCCCATGAAGTGCCCCTTCTGCAGCCACCTCGAAACGCAAGTCGTCGAAACGCGGGTGTCTGAGGATGGGGTCTTCATCCGCCGCCGCCGCCAGTGCGGTGCCTGCGACAAGCGCTTCACCACCTACGAACGGCCGGAAGTGAACTTCCCGGCCATCGTCAAAAAGGATGGCCGCCGCATCGAGTACGAGCGTGGCAAGCTGCTCGCGTCGTTCAACCTGGCGCTGCGCAAGCGACCCGTGAGCACCGATCAGATCGACAGCGCCATCGAGCGCATCGAGGAAAAGCTGCTCAACCTGGGCCAGCGCGAAGTGCTTTCCAGCCGCATCGGCGAGCTGGTGATGCGCGAGCTCAAGAAGCTCGACAAGATCGCCTACATCCGCTTTGCCAGCGTATACCGCAGCTTTGAAGACATCGACGACTTCCGCGCGATGGTCGATGAAGTGCGCAAGTAGCCACCGAAGTAGCCCTCGGGCTTTTTGAGCCCTGCGTGCCCGCGCACCAAGCGCTAACAGCTATCAATTAAATAGCAATCCGAAGCACAACCGCCTTCCGCGCCTGTTCTGCAGGCAGCAGTGTCACCCAGGCTACACGGCTTGGCGCTCCTGAAACAATAGCTGCCAGGGCTTTCTGTAATTGCGCAAACGGCATTTTTTGCTTAAAAGTCTTCAAAACCACAAGCTGCAGGCCCCGCGCCGGTGCCCGACAATCCTTGCGGTGAAAACCCGCCACTTCCTGCAGCTGGTGCTGCTGTCTGCCCTGTGGGGCGCCTCGTTCCTCTTCATCCGCATTGCCAGCCCCGTGCTGGGCCCCAACGTGATGGCGGCCCTGCGCATTGGCCTGGCCACGCTGACGCTGATCGGCATCATGCGGGTCGCCAACGAGTCCTGGCCCTGGCGCCATTGGCGCGAGCTGTTCGGGCTGGGCACGCTCACCGTCGCCCTGCCCTTCTTGCTGTACGCCTGGGCCGCCCTGCATTTGCCGGCGGGCTACAGCTCGCTGCTCAACACCATGGCCGTGCCGTTTGGCGTGATCGCCGCCGCCTGGATGAAGGAGGACACGCTGAGCGCGCGCAAGTGGCTGGGCTGCCTCTGCGGCTTTGCGGGCGTGGCGCTCATCGTGCAGCTGGGCCCTGTGCAGCCCACGCCCGCCCTGTTGCTGGCGGCGGCGGCCTGCGTGACGGCATCGGCTTGCTATGGCATCTCGACCACCTGGATGAAGCGCGCCACCCAACGCATGTCCCCGCTGTCGATTGCGGCGGGCATCCATGCCGCCGCCCTGGTGCTGTTGCTGCCGGGCGCTGCCTGGAGCCTGCCCGAGGCGCGCTTCACGCCGGGCGCACTGGCCGCCGTGGCCGTGATGGGCATCGTGACCTCGGGCCTGGCCTACTGGCTCAACCTGCGGGTGCTCAAGCATGTCTCGCCCGTGGCCGCCATGAGTTCGGCCTTCATGATCCCGCTGTTTGGCGTGGCCTGGGGCCATGTGTTCCTGGGCGAGGCCCTGGGGCCAGGCATGCTCTGGGGCGGCACACTGGTGCTGGTGGCGACCGGACTGGTCACCGGGTTCAACCCGCTGCAGTGGCTGGGGGCGCTGCGCCGCCGCAGCGGCTGACCCGCCCGCCTCAGCGGGCCACGCGCGTGATGCGGTCGGTGGCAGGCGGAGCCACCGGGCTTTGCTGGCGGAAGTAGGCCTCCAGCGCATCCAGGTCCAGCGCCCCCACGCGCCGGTCCAGGCCCTGGGTCAGCACCGTGAAGTTGTCGCCACCGCTGTCCAGAAAGCTGCTCATGACCACGCGCACCGGTTGCGCGTCTGTCAGTGGCGTGCCGTTCAGCACCATGTGGCTGATGCGCGCACCAGCGGGCTGGCCCAGGTCGTAGCGGTAACTGAACCCGCTGGACACCGACAGCACCCGGGGCCGCTGCACGCTGTTGCCGCCGCTGGCGAATTGCTGCTCCAGCACGGCACGGATCTGCGCCCCGGTAAAGCTGCGCACCACCAGCTGGTTGCCAAAGGGCTGCACTGCATACAGCTGGCCGTAACGCACCAGCCCCTGCCCATCCGGCACCAGGTCAGCGCGCAGGCCGCCGGGGTTCATGAGGGACAGCTGCGCGCCGCCGTCTTCGGGCGCCCGCGTGGCCTGCAGCTGGGCGTCGGCCACCAGGTTGCCCAATGCGCTCTCCAACGCCGCATTGGGCTGGCGCCGCATGGGCCCCTTCGCCTGCCCCACGGGCCGCTGGGCCAGGGGCACGGCGGCCGCGCGGTAGGTGTCGATGATTTTCTGCACGCCCGCATCGGCAGGGAACGCCGGCACGGCCGTGGTCATGGGCACGGCCCCCTGGGCGCCGGTGAAGGCCTCGCCCTGCACCACCACGTTGCGCGCCGTCTTGCGCACCACGCGGCGGGTGTGCGTGTCCACGCGCAGCTGGATGTCGGTGAGCAGCGTTCCGTACTGGCCCGCACTGGTCAGCAGAAAGGGCTTGGCCGGGTTCACGCGGCTGTAGTCGCACACATAGGCCTGGTGCGTGTGGCCGGAGACCACCACGTCCACGGCCGGGTCCAGGCGCTCCAGGATGGGCACGATGTCGCCCGACAGGCCTGCGCAGCTGGTCTCCTGTACGCCGGCGGTGGTGCTGCCCCCTTCGTGGATGGCCACCACAATCACGTCCGCACCCTGGGCCTTGAGCTGCGGAATCAACGCGTTGGCCGTGGCGGCCTCGTCCTCGAACCGCAGCCCCGCCACGCCCGAGGGGCTGACCATGGTGGGCGTGGCCTGCAGCGTGAGGCCGATGAAACCCATGGTGACGGTGACCCCCCCTTCGGTAAACCGCTTGAGCCCCGTGGCCGGCAGCAGGGTGCGGCCGTCTTCGCGCACCGTGTTGGCGGCCAGCAGGCCAAACTTCGCGCCCTCAAAAGGCTTGCTGATGCGGCAAGGCTCGCGGGTCGTGAATTTTTCGCAGCCCCCCTGCTGCAACCGCAGCAGCTCGCGCCAGCCCCGGTCGAACTCGTGGTTGCCCACCGCATTGAAGTCGATCTGCATGCGGTTGACCGCCTCGATCGTGGGCTCGTCCAGGAAGAGCGACGACACCAGCGGCGAGGCGCCCACCATGTCGCCCGCCGACACCACCGCGTGGTGCCGGGACTGGGCCTTGAGGGCGGCCATGGCGCTGGCGAAATACGCCATGCCCCCGGCAGGCGCCAGCACCGGGCCCGCGGGCCCCTGCACCTGGTGCGCCATGTGCGGCGGCTCCAGGTTGCCGTGCAAGTCGTTGAAGCCGATGAGGGTGATGTCGATGTGGGACGGCGCACCGCCCGCATCACCCGATGCAGGCGCGGGTGCCATCGTGCTGCTGCAGCCCACCAGCGACAGCACCCCGGTGGCGAGCGCCAGGCTGCCAACGGCCTTGAACAAGCGGTTGCTCATAGCGAGTGACCGCCTCCAGGGCGGCAAAAAAGGGGATTACAGAAACGAAGCCTGGATGGGCGGCACGGGCGGCACCACGTCGCCGCACTGGGCGCGGTGGCGCAGGGCGTGGTCCATCACCACCAGCGCCAGCAGGGCTTCGGCAATAGGCGCGGCCCGGATGCCCACGCAGGGGTCGTGGCGGCCCTTGGTGATGACCTCGGTGCTCTTGCCATGGATGTCGATGGACTCGCGCGGGCTGATGATGGAACTGGTGGGCTTGATGGCAATACTCACCTCCAGGTCCTGGCCGGTGCTGATGCCGCCGAGCACGCCCCCCGCGTTGTTGGTGCGAAAGCCCTGGGGCGTCATCGAATCGCCGTGCATCGTGCCCCGGTGGGCCACGCTGGCAAAGCCAGCGCCAATCTCCACGCCCTTCACCGCATTCAGGCCCATCAGGGCGTGGGCGATATCGGCGTCGAGCTTGTCATAGAGCGGCTCGCCCAGGCCCACCGGCACGCCGGTGGCCTGCACGCGAATGCGGGCACCGCATGAATCGCCGGCCTTGCGCAGGGCGTCCATGTAGTCCTCGTACTGCTGCACATCGGCCACGGGGGCAAAGAAGGGGTTGCTGCGCACATGCTCCCAGCTCTCGAACGGGATGGGCAGCTCGCCCAGCTGCGTCATGCAGGCGCGGAACTGCGCGCCGTACTGCTGGGCCAGCCACTTCTTGGCCACGGCGCCAGCGGCCACCGTGGGCGCCGTCAGGCGGGCCGACGACCGGCCGCCACCGCGCGGGTCGCGGATGCCGTACTTGTGCCAGTAGGTGTAGTCGGCGTGGCCGGGGCGGAAGCTCTCGGCGATGTTGCTGTAGTCCTTGCTGCGCTGGTCGGTGTTGCGGATCAGCAGGGCGATCGGCGTGCCGGTGGTCTTGCCCTCGTACACGCCGGAGAGGATTTCCACCGCATCGGGCTCGTTGCGCTGCGTGACATGGCGGCTGGTGCCGGGACGACGGCGGTCCAGGTCGGCCTGGATGTCGGCCTCGGAGAGCGGCATGCCCGGCGGGCAGCCGTCGATCACGCAGCCAATGGCCGGGCCGTGGGATTCACCAAAATTGGTGACTGCGAATAGGGTACCGATGGTGTTGCCGCTCATGGCGCCGGATTATCCCAGACCCGTTGGCCCCCCAGGGCCTGCCGACGCGCGTGCCGTGCCTGCAGTGCACGCGCCGTGCCATCGCGCGGGGTGCGTCCAGACGGTCAATCCCGGATGACAGAAACCGGACACACAGGGCATATCACGCTTGGCAGCGCCAAACACGCTTGCTAGGATCCCCAAACCACCTTCGGGACCTTCATGCCTGTTTCTGCTCTGCCAACGCCCGGTCCCTCATTCCCCGACGCAGCACCGCAGCTTTCGACGCTGGCAGATGCCCCGCTGCGCAGGGCGCTGGATGCCAGCGACAACGCCATCGTGATGACCGACAGCGCCCGGCGCGTGGTGTACGTCAACCAGGGCTTCACACGCCTGTTTGGCTTCGAGGCCGAGGAAATGCTCGGCAAGTTCCTGAGCCAGGTGCTGCTGGGCCCGCATTCCGATCCGTCCCTGCTGGCCAGCATCCGCGAGAACGTCATGGAACATGGCCAGTTCCACATCGAGACGCTGCTGTACAGCAAGACCGGCCAGCCGCGCTGGGTGTCGATGGTGATCAATGCCTCGGACGAGGCCTCGGGCGGCCCCGGGGGCAGCGTCACGGTGCTGACCGACATCACGCTCACCAAAATGCACGAGGTCCTGCAGACCCGGGTGTTGGAAGGCATGGTCAGCGAGCTGCCCCTGCGCGAGCTGATGGCGCTGGTGTGCCGCGAGGTCGAGCGCATCGCGCCCGAGGTGACCGCCTCCATTCTTGCTGTCGATGCGCAGGGCCGGCTGCACCCGCTGGCAGCACCGGGCCTGCCCCCCGCCCTCTGCGAGGCCCTTGACGGCCTGCCCATCGGCCCGCGAGCAGGCTGCGGCACAGCGGCGTTTCGCAATGCCCCCATCGTTGCCACCGACATCGCGACGGACCCTTTGTGGGACGACTACCGCCCCCTGTTTGCCCCCACCGGCCTGCGGGCGTGCTGGTCCAACCCCATCCGCAACCACCAGGGCCAGCCGATAGGCACCTTCGCTTTTTACTTTCGGGAGCACCGTGAACCCGAGGCGCTGCACCTCCGGCTGTTGGACGTGTGCCTGCACCTGTGCGCCCTCGCGATCGAGCGGGACAGCACCCACCAGCGCATCCACCAATTGGCGTTTTTTGACGTATTGACGGGGCTGCCCAACCGCGCCATGTTCCGCAGCAGCGCAGAGCGCGCGCTGGCGGGCCTGCAGCGGGGCGGCCACCCCGGCGCCCTGCTGTTCGTGAACCTGGACCGCTTCAAGCAGGTCAACGACACCCAGGGGCATGCGGCCGGCGATGCGCTGCTGTGCGAGGTGGCCACGCGGCTGACACAATGCCTGCGCGCACGCGACCTGATCGGGCGGCTGTCGGGCGACGAGTTCGTGCTGCTGCTGTCCGAATGCGCTACCGAGCAGGCGGTGCAGATGGCCCACCGCATGCTGGAGGCCATCGCCCAGCCCTTGCACATCAATGAACAGGTCCACCTGCCCCATGCCAGCGTGGGCATCGCCATGTTCCCCGACGATGGGGACGGCATCGACACCTTGCTGCTGCACGCCGACCAAGCCATGCACCAGGCCAAGAGCGACCACCGGCACAGCCTGCAGCTTTTCAGCGCCGAGATGAACCGCCGTGCACAAGAGCGCGCCTCGCTGGAGCGCGCGCTGCAACAGGCCTTGGCCGAACGCAGCCTCACCCTGCACTACCAGCCCCAGGTGCTCAGCAGCGCGCCCGGCACCCTGCATGGGGTAGAGGCCCTGGCACGCTGGCACCACCCCACCTGGGGCATGGTGCCCCCTTCGCAGTTCATCCCCGTCGCGGAAGAAGCGGGCCTGATCCACGCGCTCACCCTGTGGCTGCTGGACGAAGCCTGCCGGCAACTGGCGGCATGGCGCACGGCGGGCCACGATGTGCCCTGTGTGGCCATCAACCTGTCGGGCCGCAGTTTTCACCGGCCCGAGTTCGCACAGGAGATTGGCGATGCGCTGACACGCCACGGCCTGCGCGCCAGCGATGTGCTTTTGGAAATTACCGAAAGCGTGATGATGGATGCACGGCCCGTGACCCTGGCCAACATCGACACCCTGCACCAGCAGGGCTTCAAGCTGTCGCTGGATGACTTTGGCACGGGGTACTCCAGCCTCAGCTACCTGCACCGCCTGCCCATCAGCGAGCTCAAGCTGGACATGGCCTTTGTGCAGGACCTCACCACCAGCCCCACGGCCCGCGCGCTCACGGTGTCGGTGCTGAGCATCGCCCACAGCCTGGGCATGGTGGTGGTCGCCGAGGGGGTGGAAACCGCAGGCCAACAACAGTGGCTGCAGGCCCATGGCTGCCCGGTGCTGCAGGGCTATCTGTTTGGCAAGCCACTGCCGCCCGATGGAATCGAGGCCTGGCTGTGCGCCCAGGCGGTGGGTCGCAAACGCTGATCCCAGAGCCGTGGCGGCAACAGCGGCGGCGGCAATGGCACCCCGGGTGCCGCCCAGCCTCAGCCGCGCGGCTCTTCCTCGGGCCAGTCGCGGATATAGGCCTTGAGCATCTTGTTCTCGAAGTTCTGGCTGTCCACCACGGCCTTGGCCACGTCGTAGAAGCTGATCACCCCCATCAGCATCTTGCGGTCCATCACAGGCATGTAGCGCGCGTGGCGGTCCAGCATCATGCGGCGCACTTCGTCCATGTCGGTTTCGAGGGTGCAGGTCAAAGGCGCATCGTCCATGGCCGTGCGCACCAGCATCGTGCCCACGCTGCCGCCGTTTTTCACCACCGCCTGAATCACCTCGCGGAAGGTGAGCATGCCCACCAGGTCGCCGTGTTCCATCACCACCAGGGAGCCAATGTCGCGCTCTGCCATCAGGCCCGCAGCGCCCGCCAGCGGCTCGTCCGGCGAGGCGGTGTAGAGGGTGTTGCCTTTGACGCGAAGGATGTCGCTGACTTTCATGGTGCGGAGTCTCCGGGAGAGCGAGAAGAGAGAGGGGGCCACGGCGCGCGGCAGGCGCCACAAACAATTTGCTACCAAATATAGCCCACAATGCCCGCCTGCATTGACAACATGGGAGACACAAGATGCCCGGTTACGCCGACCCCGGCTTTGACACGCTGGCCCTGCACGCAGGCGCCAGCCCCGACCCCGCCACCGGCGCACGCGCCACGCCCATCCACCTGACCACCTCGTTCGTCTTCGAGTCGAGCGACCATGCCGCGTCGCTGTTCAACCTGGAGCGCGGCGGCCATGTGTACAGCCGCATCAGCAACCCCACCAATGCCGTGCTGGAACAGCGTGTGGCGGCGCTGGAGGGCGGCGTGGGCGCCATCACCACCGCCAGCGGCCAGGCCGCACTGCATCTGGCGATTGCCACGATCATGGGCGCGGGCAGCCACATTGTGGCGAGCACGGCGCTGTATGGCGGCTCGCAGAACCTGCTGCACTACACGCTCTCGCGCTTTGGCATCGAAACCACTTTTGTAAAGCCCGGCGACATCGACGGCTGGCGCGCTGCCGTGCGGCCCAACACCAAGCTGTTCTTTGGCGAAACCGTGGGCAACCCGGGCCTGGATGTGCTGGACATCCCCACCGTGTCTTCCATCGCCCACGAGGCCGGTGTGCCGCTGCTGGTGGACTCCACTCTCACCTCGCCCTGGCTCATCAAGCCGTTCGAGCATGGCGCCGATCTGGTCTACCACTCGGCCACCAAGTTCCTCTCGGGCCACGGCACCGTGGTGGGTGGCATCGTGGTGGACGGCGGCAGTTTTGACTGGGATGGCCCGAAATCGGCCGGCAAGTTTGCCGAGCTGACCCAGCCCTACGACGGCTTCCACAACATGGTGTTCACCGAAGAGAGCACCGTGGGCGCCTTTTTGTTGCGCGCGCGCCGTGAGGGCCTGCGCGACTTTGGCGCCTGCATGAGCCCGCACACGGCCTGGCTCATCTTGCAAGGCATCGAAACCCTGCCGCTGCGCATGCAGCAGCACATGCGCAACACCGAGAAGGTGGTCGAATTCTTGGCTGCGCAGCCCTTTGTATCGCGCGTGGGCCACCCCATGCTGGCATCGCACCCTAGCCACGCCCTCGCGCAAAAGCTGCTGCCGCGCGGTGCGGGCTCGGTGTTCAGCTTCGACCTCAAAGGCAACCGCGAGCAGGGCAAGAAGTTCATCGAAACCCTCAAGGTCTTCAGCCACCTGGCCAATGTGGGCGACTGCCGCAGCCTGGTGATCCACCCGGCCAGCACCACGCATTTCCGCATGAGCGACGAAGCGCTGGCGGGCGCGGGCATCACGCAGGGCACCATCCGCCTGTCGATCGGGCTCGAAGACGCCGATGACCTCATCGATGACCTCAAGCGCGCACTGAAAGCTGCAGAGAAAGCGGGGGCCTGACCATGCATATTCAAGTCAACGGCGCTGCCATCTACTGCTACACCGGTGGCAAGGCGTTTGATGCCGCCAAGCCCACCGTCGTCTTCATCCACGGCGTGCTCAACGACCACAGCGTGTGGGCCCTGCAAAGCCGCTACATGGCCCACCACGGCTGGAACGTGCTGGCCATCGACCTGCCCGGCCACTGCCGCAGCGGTGGCGACGCGCCCGCATCGGTGGAGCAGGCGGCCGATTTCATCGGTGCCCTGCTCGATGCCGCAGGCGTGCAGCGCGCAGCCCTGGTCGGACACAGCTGGGGGTCCCTCATCGCCATGGAGGCCGCCGCGCGGCTCCGGGACCGCATCAGCCACCTGGTGCTGGTGGGCACGGCCTTCCCGATGAAGGTGTCGCCCGCGCTCATCGAGGCCTCGCAGGTCGACCCGGAAAAGGCCATGCGCATGGTCAACGTGTTCTCCCGCAGCACGCTCGCGGCGCCGCCCTCTGCGCTGGGCCCGGGCACCTGGGTGTTTGGCGCGGGCATGGCGCTCTCGCGCAAGGTGCTGCGCAGCAATCCGGCCGTCGTCAACGTGTTCCACCGCGGCTTCGTGGCCTGCGACAGCTATGCCGGTGGCGAGGCGGCCATGGCGCAACTCACCTGCCCGGTGCTGTTTGCGCTCGGTGCGCAGGACCAGATGACGCCCCCGAAGGCCGCGCAGGGCTTGGTCAACGCGGCCCGTGCCGCAGGCCAATCGGTGTCGATCGCCAGCCTGCCGGTGGGCCACCACCAGATGACCGAGGCGCCGGAAGAAACGCTGTTCGCGCTGCGCGACTTTCTGGCCCGCTGAACACCGCACCGCCCGCTCCCTGGCCTGCGGTCAAGGCGTGGCGCGCCGCCATGCGGGCCACTGCCAGAGCGTGACGGCCCGCAGCAGCCATTCCACCGGGCCGTAGGCATGCGTGGCCATCCAGCGGCGGCTCCACGCCAGTTGGATGCCGTACAACGAGAGCACGCCCAGCACCACCAGCCAGGGCGCCACCCGGCCCACCAGCGCCAAACCATAGGCCGTGAAGACCAGCGCCCCCACCAGCGACTGCAGCAGGTAGTTCGACAGCGCCATGCGGCCTGCCGGCTCCAGCAGCGCCCCGAGGCGCTGGCCGGTGGGGCTGCGCTGCAGCAGCCACAGCAACAGCGCCCCATAGCCGAAAGTGAGCAACGGCGCCGTGGCCAGGTCCACCGCCAGCGCGGCCAGCCCCACATACTCAGGCTGCTGCACGCTGCTGGCGCCCACCTGCACAAAGGCATAGAACAAGGCCCCTGCCCCTCCGATGGGCAGGCTCCATGCCATCCACCGCTGGAGATGCGCAGGCTGCTGCGCCACCCGGACCAGATAGCCCGAACGGTGGGCTGCGAGCCCCAGCAGGAACATGGCCAGCGCACAAGGCCCCTGCACAAACACCAGCACAAACCAAACGCCTTCGGCCATGTCACGCCCGCGCTGGGCGATGGCATCCAACGCGCTCGCGCGGTAGGCCTGCGCGGCCTGCAGCGCCTTGGCATGCAGCTCGGCCACCGGCACCTCCAGGGGCGGCACATGCGCCACCAGCCACGCCAGCAGGCCCCAGCCTCCGGCCGTCATGCCCAGCAGCGCCAAGGCCAGCGCCGTGGCGGCAGCAGGTTTCAGCCCGCGCCAGGCCAGCAGCAGCACGCCCAGCAGCGCATAGGTGACCAGAATATCGCCCGCAAACAGCAGCCAGGCATGCGCGAGCCCCAACAGCAAAAGCCCCAACAGGCGCCGCAGAAAACGCGGCACAAAGGCGCTGCCGGATCGCTCCGCCGAATCCATCTGCAGCGCAAAGCTGTAGCCAAACAGCAGCGAGAACAGCAGATAGAACTTGGTTTCGAAGAGGAAGCTCACCAGCCATCGCACCGCGTGGTCCACGGGCCGGGAAAAGGCCGGGTCGGACACGCCCACGCCAAAGTAAGTGGATGCAAAGCTGCCCGCATTGACCAGGAAGATGCCCAGCAGCGCAAAGCCGCGCAGCGCGTCGATGGCACGTTCACGGCCAACGGCGGGGGCTGGGGAAGAAGGATTGGTGGTGGATTCAGCAGAAGTCATCACGGCCATGGTGGCAAAACCTGTTCAAGCACAAGCCGCAGCAACCCCTGTCCATCGCGGCACAGCATTGTCCCGAGCTTGGGCGTATAAATTGTTTGGCAGCGGCGCAGCCCCCAGGAGTTTGCGCACAAGCAAGGCCACGCTCAGATGGCCCAAGGATCACCCATAGATCGCAGACAGCCCCCACCAGGAGACACGATGGACATCAGCGCCCCCCACGCCACCACCACCGACCCGCGCAGCTTCAAGCGCTTTGCCGACTTCTACCCCTTCTACCTGGGCGAGCACGGCAACCGCACCTGCCGGCGCCTGCACTTCGTGGGCTCCACGCTCACGCTGGTCTGCCTGGCCATGCTGGTGGCCACGGGCAAGCCGCAGTACCTGCTGTATGGCCTGCTCTGCGGCTACGGCTTTGCCTGGGTGGGGCACTTCGGCTTTGAGAAGAACAAGCCCGCCAGCTTCAAGCGCCCGCTCTACAGCTTCATGGGCGACTGGGTGATGTACAAGGACCTCTGGACAGGCAAGGTGCCATTATGATTGGAACAAAATGGCCGCTTGCGCCCACCCACAGGGCGCAAGCAGCTATCCATTAAATAGCACCCAACACAACAGCCGGTCACCGCGCCAGCGCGGTGTCGCCCAGCACATCGGCCACTTGCAGGGTCTCCAGGCCCGAGCGCTGCCACAGCGGGCCCAGGCTTTGCACGCGCTCCAGCAGCAGCTTCTGCACCAGGGGGGCCAGCGGGGTGTGGGCCGGGTCGGCCAGCAGCACATAGCGCGGCTCGGGTACATCCGATGCGCCCACCGCCGCATCGGCCACCTCTCCCGCCCAGTCCAGCGCCGTGAGCGCTTCGAGCACGGGTTCGAGCTGCAGCACGTCCACGCGCAGCAGCTGTGCGAGCTGGCTGGGGCGCAGCCCCTTCATGGGCTGGCTGCGCGCGCGGTGCAGCGCCTGCAACACCTCGATGGCGAGCTGAAACGTCCAGCCCGCCACGGTGCCGCGCCGCGCCACACCGGCCAGCAGGCTGGGCAGGTAGGCCGTGACCACGGCCCCCAGCAGCACGATGACCCAGGCCACATAGATCCACACCAGCAGGATGGGCAGCGTGGCAAACGCGCCGTACACCACCGAATAGGTCGGCACCTTGCCCAGGTACAGCGCCAGCACCTTCTTGGCCAGCTCGATGCACACGGCCACGAACAGCCCGCCCGCCCAGGCATGGCGCCACTTCACCGGCGTGTTGGGCACATAGTGGTAGAGCGAGGCCATGCCCCCGGCCAGCACCACGAACTGGATCGAGTCGAACAGCAGCTGCACGCCGTCGGGCAGGCGCTTGACCAGCCCGCCCGAGGCCGACATCACATACGAGGTGAGCGCCAGGCTCGCCCCCATGAGCAGCGGCCCCAGCGTGATGGCCGCCCAGTAGATCAGCACCCGCTGCCCCAGCGGCCGCAGCCGCGGCACGCGCCAGATGTCATTGAGCGTGCGGTCGATGGTGAGGATCAGCGCCAGCGCCGTGGCCAGCAGGACGGAAAAACCCGCCACGCCCAGGCCGCTGGCCTTGGAGGAAAACTGGCTCAGGTAACCCAGCACCTGGCGCGAGATGCTGTCGGGCACCAGGCTGCTCACCAGCCAGCCCTGCAGTGCATCCTGCAGCTTGCCGAAGATGGGAAACGCCGTGAACACCGCCAGCGCCACGGTGAAGAACGGCACCAGCGCCAGGATGGTGGTGAAGGTCAGGCTGCTGGCCGTGAGCCCCAGGTGGTCCTCACGAAAGCGTTCGCGCAGCGTCTGGGCCGTGGTTTTCCACGGGAAGTGCGACAGCTCGGTCATCAGCGCCTCCACGCGCAGTGCGGCTGTCTTTAAGGTCAAGGGCATGGCCGATATGATGCCACCCCAATGACCGCATCCCCGACCGCCCCCGCCTCCCCTCTCCCACCTTCCGACCAGGGCGTTGCCGCCACACGCTGGCTGGCCACGGGCAGTCTGCTCGCGCTGATCGTGTTGTGCCTTGCGTGGGAGCTGGTGCTGGCCCCCGTGCGGCCCGGCGGCACCTGGCTGGCCATCAAGGCCCTGCCGCTGTGCATTCCGCTGGCGGGCATCCTCAAGAACCGCATGTACACCTACCGCTGGGTCAGCCTGGTGATCTGGCTGTACTTCACCGAAGGCGTTGTGCGGGGCTGGAGCGACAAGCCGCCATCGCAATGGTTGGCCTGGGCCGAGGTGGCGCTGTGCCTGGTACTGTTCACGGCCTGCACGCTGCATGTGCGCGTGCGCCAGCGCAACGCCAAGGCAGCTGCGGCAGAGGCCAGCGCAAGTGCGCCGGCCCCCTGATCCCCTGATGCCGCCAGCACAGCGCCCTGCCCCATCCCATCCATGCACTGACCACACCGTTTTGCCCATGACCACTTTGCTTGACACCCTGCGCACCCTCGTTGGCCCCACCCATGTGATCACCGAGGGCGACCTCACGGCCTGGGAGCAGGACTGGCGCCGCCGCGTGCGCGGCAAGGCCCTGGCCGTGGTGCGCCCCGCCAACACGCAAGAGGTGGCCGCTGTGGTCAAGGCCTGCGCGGCGGCGGGCACCGCCATCGTGCCCCAGGGCGGCAACACCGGCCTGGCCGTGGGCTCCACGCCCGACGATTCCGGCACGCAGATTGTGTTGAGCCTCACGCGCATGAACGCGGTGCGCAGCGTGGACACCGACAACCTCACCATGACCGTGGAAGCCGGCTGCATCCTGCAGAACCTGCAGGATGTGGCGCAGAACGCGGGTGTGCTGTTCCCCCTGAGCCTCGCGGCCGAGGGCAGCTGCACCATCGGCGGCAACCTCTCCACCAACGCGGGCGGCACGCAGGTGGTGCGCTACGGCAATGCGCGCGACCTGTGCCTGGGCCTGGAAGTGGTCACCGCCCAGGGCGAGGTGTGGGATGGCCTCAAGGGCCTGCGCAAGGACAACACGGGCTACGACCTGCGCGACCTGTTCATCGGCAGCGAAGGCACGCTGGGCATCATCACCGCTGCGACGATGAAGCTCTACCCCCAGCCCGCCGCCAACCTCACGGCCTGGGCCGCCGTGCCGTCGATGGAACACGCGGTAGCCCTGCTGGGCCTGGCGCACAAGCAGCTGGGCGCAGGCCTCACAGGCTTCGAGGTGATGGGCCAGTTTGCGCTGAGCCTGGTGGGCAAGCACATGCCGCAGCTGCGCGTGCCGTTTCTGGGTGACGAGAACGCCCCCTGGTGCGTGCTGCTGGAAAACTCCGACAGTGAATCCGAGGAACATGCGCGCGGCCGCTTCGAGGCCCTGCTGGAGACCGCCTTCGAGCTGGGCTGCGTGACCGACGCCGTGGTGGCCGAGAACCTCACCCAGGCCCACCAGCTGTGGCACATCCGCGAGAGCATTCCGCTCGCGCAGGCCGAAGAGGGCCTGAACATCAAGCACGACATCTCGGTGCAGATCTCGCGCATCCCCGCCTTTGTGGCGCACACCGACGCGGTGCTGCAGCGCGAGATCCCCGGCGTGCGCCTGGTCAACTTCGGCCATCTGGGCGACGGCAACCTGCACTACAACGTGCAGGCGCCCGCCGATGGCGATGCCAAGGCCTTCCTGCGCGAGCACGAAGAGCATGTGAATCACCTGGTCTACGAAGCCGTGGCCGAGTTCGGCGGCTCCTTCTCGGCCGAACACGGCATCGGCGAACTCAAGGCCGGCAAGCTGGCCAAGTACCAGTCGCCCGTGGCGCTCTCCATGATGCGCGCCATCAAGCAGGCACTGGACCCGCAGGGCACCATGAACCCGGGGCGGGTGCTGCAGTAAACCCACAGGAGACCGATCATGACCGCCGCCGTGACCGTGCGCCCCGCACAGCCCACCGACTATGCCGCCTGGCGCCCGCTCTGGGACGGCTACAACGCCTTCTACGGCCGCTTTGGCGCCACGGCGCTGCCCGAGCCCATCACAGAGGCCACCTGGCAGCGGTTTCACGATGCGGCGGAGCCCATGTTCTGCCTGGTGGCACAGGACGACGCCAGCGGCGAGCTGCTGGGCCTCACGCACTGCGTCTTTCACCGCAGCATGACGCGCATCGAACCCGTCTGCTACCTCAGCGATTTGTTCACCCGCGAGGCCGCGCGCGGCCGGGGCGTGGGGCGGGCGCTCATCCAGGCCGTGTACGACGCAGCCCGTGCCGCCAAATCTTCCCGCGTGTACTGGCAAACGCACGAGACCAATGCCGCCGGGCGCCAGCTGTATGACAAGCTGGCCAAGCACCACGGATTCATCGTGTACGCGCAAGAACTCTGACCGCCCCCAGGACCCGCGATGACACTGCCCGACCTGCACCGCGCCATTGCCGAACACGCCGGCACGTTCACCTGCGAACGCATCAACAAGCCGCAAGAAACCAAAACGGTCAACTTCCAGCACCTTATCCAACCGCCTGCAGCGCTGGATGCGCCGCTGCCCGACGTGGGCCAGCTGCCCGCGTTCTACGCCACCGTGGGCGGCGTCTTGCTGTACCACGACGCCAGCACGGGCGATGCCGCCCGCTACATCGCACCGCCCGCCGAATGGGCCACGCTGCAAGAGGCCTTCAACGGCTGGACCGAGCACCTCAGCGACGAAGAACGCGAAGACATCCTGCCCGACTGGATCGACCACTGCCTGGTGATTGGCGAGACGCCCCACTCGGGCAACTACATCCTGATGGCGACCGATGGTGCGTGCGCCGGACAGGTGTTCGAGTTCGACCACGACGGTTTTGAGTTCACCCAAGCGGCTGACGACCTGGTGGACTATGTGCAGCGCCTGCTGCACCTCGACAGCCAAACGCTGGCCAACATCGCCTCGCACATGCGCTTCATCGACAGGAACACGGGGGCGCAGTGGTGGATTCTGGAAATGAACGACAACCGGGGCCACCGGGTGTGCACCAGCATCTGAGGCATTCCACCTCGGGAACGCGTCCCCAAAATTGATCCCAACCGTGATCTTGGGCAGATCTAATTTGCTGGATACAACCTCAAAGTGAGCTGATGACCTTCAGATGCCGGAGCCCATTCTTTTCGCTTGAGTTCCATGAGCCAATCAGCAGATTTCCACCGTTTGCTTTGCCCAGCCAAGATTGCCTGTTCAAGCCCTTTGGGAATGTGACCAAGCACCTCTGTAGCCAACCTGTTGGCGGCAGGCAAAAGCGCGACATAAGCTCCCGACGCTTCTTGCGGATTATTCACATTGAGCATGAGAGACAAGTACTCAAGTTTGTGGATTTGGCCTGGCTGCGATAGCGAATAGAACGCCAGCGTATTGTTCAAGCGATTACGCCCCGGAGTAGGCGTGACCGCTTTCGGCTGGCTGGAGCATCCCGGGAAATCCCCCTTATCAAAAACTCCTGTTGGCATCCCAATCTTTGCGCCCAACGAACAGAATTTTTCCGGATGAAGATTGGACGTCAAACCGTTCCCCATTGAACAAAGCGGAAGACATAACATTCCGACAAGCAAAAAATCTTTGAGCCGCATACGCGCCTTCCGTGGTGATCTTGTTGTTGAGGCATTCTATGAAATGCGAAATCGCCCTATTAAGATTGCCCCGCCTCAATCACCAGCCTCCTGCACAGGCCCCACGCCAGCCGCATAAAATCCTGCAGTGCGCGCGCCCGGCTATCGCCACCTAGCGGCGGCGTGCCTCGCACCGATCCACCGTGATGAGCTCCTCCTCCCGCCCCATGAACCAGCCCCTTGCCGCTGCAGCCGCCCGCCCCGTGCGCTCCCAGTACGAAGACTTCATGCGCCATGTGTTCACCCACGGCGTGCACAAGTCGGACCGCACGGGCACGGGCACGACCAGCGTGTTCGGCCACCAGATGCGGTTTGACCTGAAAGAGGGCTTTCCGCTGGTCACCACCAAGAAGGTGCACCTCAAATCCATCATCCAGGAGCTGCTGTGGTTCCTCACCGGCTCCAGCAGCAACAATTGGCTGAAAGAGCGCGGTGTGTCCATCTGGGACGAATGGGCGCGCGAGGACGGTGACCTGGGCCCGGTCTATGGCGTGCAGTGGCGCAGCTGGCCCACGCCCGACGGCGGCCACATCGACCAGATCAGCGACGTGATCAAGACCCTCAAGGCCAACCCCGACTCGCGCCGCATCATCGTGAGCGCATGGAACGTTGCCGAGTTGCACAAGATGGCGCTCATGCCCTGCCATGCGTTCTTCCAGTTCTATGTGGCGCCGGCGCAGGACAGTGGCGGGCGCGGCACGCTCAGTTGCCAGCTTTACCAGCGTAGCGCCGACATCTTTCTGGGTGTGCCCTTCAACATCGCCAGCTATGCGCTGCTGACCCACATGGTGGCCCAGCAATGCGACCTGGATGTGGGCGACTTCATCTGGACCGGCGGCGACTGCCACATCTACAGCAACCACCACGAGCAGGTGCAGACCCAGCTGGCGCGCACGCCCTACCCCTACCCCGTGCTCAACATCAAGCGCAAGCCCAGCAGCATCTTCGACTACGAGTACGAAGACTTCGAAGTGGTGGACTACCAGTGCCACCCGGCCATCAAGGCCCCCGTGGCGGTCTGACCTCCGCAAGCCGCCGCACAGCCCCCAACCCCTGACCGATCCCCACGGGCAAGGCGCCCTGGTTGCGCCCTGCCTTTTTTCTTCACAGTCCACATCGAGAACTTGCATCCATGTCTTCCGGCGGATTTCACGTACACGGCCCCCACGACCACGCAGTTGAACATGCCACCCACGGCGACCACGCCGCGGACCACGGCGCCGAGGGCGGCAACGGTTCTTCGATGAACAAGATCGCCATGTTCACGGCCATCGTCGCCACGGTGGGCGCCATCTTCTCGTACATGGGCGGGGCCACGCAGGCCAACGCCGGCCTGCTCAAGAACGACGCAGCCATCAAGAAGACCGAAGCCTCCAACCAGTGGAATTACTTCCAGTCCAAGAGCACCAAGCAGTCGCTTGCCGAGCTGGCCCGTGATCTGACCCCTGCCGAGCCCGAAAAGGCCAAATACCAGGGCAAGGTGGACCGCTACGAAAAGGAAAAGAACGAAATCAAGGCCGTGGCCGAAAAGCTGGAAGCCGACTCCCACACCTTCGACCAGCAAAGCGAAGCCCAGATGCACCAGCACCACCGCTGGGCCCAGGCCACCACCGCACTGCAGGTGGCGATTGCACTGGCTGCGATTGCGCTGCTGACCAGGAAGAAGTGGCTCGAATACGGCATGTACGGCGTGGCCGCCGTGGGCCTGGGCGTGGGCGTGCTCGCGGCCTTGCACGTCTGAGGCATCCGAGAGACTGCCGCCCCACCAAGGAACTGCCCGCCATGCCCCTGCACCTCATCTACGCCCGCGCCGCCAATGGCGTCATCGGCCGGGACAACCGGCTCCCCTGGCACCTGGCCGAGGACATGGCGCATTTCAAGCAGCTCACGCAGGGTTGCCCGGTGGTCATGGGGCGCAAAACCTGGGACTCGCTGCCTCCGCGCTTTCGCCCCCTGCCCGGCCGCACCAACATCGTGGTGACGCGCCAGGCGGACTGGCGGGCCGAGGGCGCTTTGCGTGCGGGCAGCCTGGGCGAGGCCCTGGCGCAGTGCGATGCGGGCCAGACCGTGTGGGTGATCGGCGGCGCGCAAATCTACGCCGAAGCCCTGCCCCTGGCCGACCGCGTGGAAGTGACCGAGATCGACCAGCCCTTCGACGGCGATGCCTACGCCCCTACGCTGGGCCCGGAATGGGCAGAATCGGCACGCAGCAGCCGCCAGGTGGGCAGCAACGGGCTGCCGTTCAGCTTCGTGACCTACCTGCGCGCGGCCTGACCACCACCGCCATTTACTCACTTATTGATAGCTAATAGCGCTTGATGGACGGGCGCCAAAGGCCAAAAATCCATGCAAATAGCCACCTGGAACGTGAACTCCCTGTCGGTGCGACTGCCCCAGGTGCTGGCCTGGCTGGCCGCCAACCCGGTCGATGCGCTGTGCCTGCAAGAGCTCAAGCTCACCGACGACAAGTTTCCCCACGACGCGCTCAAGGAGGCGGGCTATGAAGCCGCAGCCTTTGGCCAAAAGACCTACAACGGCGTGGCCATCCTGAGCCGCCACCCGCTGCGCGACGTGGTGCGCAACATCCCCGGCTTCGCGGATGAGCAGGCCCGCGTCGTCGCTGCCACGCTGGACACGCCTGCGGGCCCCGTGCGCCTGCTCAACGGCTACTTCGTCAACGGCCAGGAGCCGGGCTCGGAAAAGTTTGCCTACAAGATGCGCTGGCTGCAGGCGCTGCAGGACATGGTGCGCGCCGAGATGGCTGCGCACCCGCGCCTGGTGCTGGTGGGCGACTTCAACGTGGCGCCCGAAGACCGCGACTCCTACGACCCCGAAGGCCTGCGCGAAACCATCCACCACACCACCGAAGAGCGCAACCACTTCCAGGCCCTGCTGGCGCTGGGGCTGACCGATGCGTTCCGCATGTTCGAGCAGCCCGAAAAGAGCTTCTCGTGGTGGGACTACCGCATGCTGGGCTTCCAGAAAAACCGGGGCCTGCGCATCGACCACATCCTGGTGAGCGAGGCCCTCAAGCCCACGGTGACGGCCTGTGTGGTGGACCGCGCCCCACGCAAGAACCCGCAGCCCAGCGACCACACACCGGTGGTCGTCACCCTGGGTTGATTTGCTACTAATTCAATAGCTATCAAGACAATAGGGACGAGCGCAAGCGGCATTTTCTACCTTGATCTCTGAATCACCCAAGCCAAAGAGCCCCTGGCAGCTTGCCGCTACCAGGGGCTCTTTTCTATCCGGCTATCCGGCTGTCAGGCTGTCAGGCTGTCAGGCGGGCGCTCACGCCTCATCCGGCGCGTCCAGCCCCAGTTCCTGGATCTTGCGCGTGATGGTGTTGCGCCCGATGCCCAGGCGCTGCGCGGCCTCCATGCGCCGGCCATGGGTGGCCACCAGGGCCGTGCGGATCAGGCGCGACTCAAAGCGCCGCGTGAGCGCATCCCACACCTCGGGCTGACCACCCGCCAGCAGCTTCTGCGCTTCGGTTTCCAGGGCCTGCTCCCAGCTGCAGGCAACCACAGCCGCCGCGACCGGGGCCGGCGTGGCATCGGCCGTGGACCACGAGGGCGTGGCAGCAGCCGAGGCCAGGCCCGCGCCCGCCATGCCGGCTGGCGGGGCCGCTGCGGGGTGCAGCCCGCCCACCAGCTCGGAGGGGGATGCCGCCGCGATGGGGGCCACGGGCATCGCCGTGACCACGGCGGATGCATCAGCGCCGCTGCCGCCAGCCCGTGCAGACGGCTGGTAGACCGGAGCCTCCAGCACCTCGGGCGGCAGGTCCTGCAGCGAGATCACCTGCGCGGGCGCCATCACCGTGAGCCAGTGGCAGATGTTTTCCAGCTGGCGCACGTTGCCGGGGAAAGCGAATTGCTCCAGCCGCACCAACGCCGAATCGGCAATGCGCTTGGGCTCCACACCCAGCTGCCGCGCGCTTTGCTGCAGGAAGTGGCGCGTGAGCATGGGCACGTCTTCGTGCCGCTCGCGCAGCGCGGGCAGGCGCAGGCGGATCACGTTCAAGCGGTGGAACAAGTCCTCGCGGAAGCCGCCCTCCTTGACGCGCTGCTCCAGGTTCTGGTGGGTCGCGGCAATCACGCGCACATGGGCTTTGACGGCCGCATGGCCGCCCACGCGGTAGAACTGGCCGTCGGACAACACGCGCAAGAGGCGCGTCTGCAGGTCAAACGGCATGTCGCCGATTTCATCGAGGAACAGCGTGCCGCCCTCGGCCTGCTCGAAGCGGCCGCGCCGCTGGGTCTGCGCGCCGGTGAACGCGCCACGTTCGTGGCCGAAGAGTTCGCTCTCCAGCAGGTCCTTGGGGATGGCCGCCGTGTTGATGGCCACAAAGGGGCCGTCCGCCACGGGCGAATGCTTGTGCAGCGCGCGCGCCACCAGCTCCTTGCCCGAGCCTGATTCGCCGGTGATGAGCACCGTGACCTGGCTTTGGGAGAGCCGCCCGATGGCGCGGAACACGTCCTGCATGGCGGGCGCCTGGCCCAGCATTTCGGGGGTGGCGGTCTGGCGCTCTTCGGTGACCTCTTCGCGCTGGCTTTCTTCCACCGCGCGGCGGATCAGCTCCACGGCCTTGGGCAGGTCGAACGGCTTGGGCAGGTATTCAAATGCGCCGCGCTGGAAGGCCGACACCGCGCTGTCGAGGTCGGAGTACGCCGTCATGATGATGACGGGCAGGCCAGGCTGCAGCTCGCGCACCTTCTCCAGCAGCTGCAGGCCCGAGCCCCCGGGCATGCGGATGTCGCTCACCAGGACCTGCGGGCCCTGGCGGGCGGGGTCGCCCGCCGTGATGTCGGCCAGCGCATCGAGCACCTCGCGCGGGTGGGTGAAGCTGCGCGTGGGCAGGTTCTCGCGGGCCAGCGCCTTTTCCAGGACGAAGCGGATCGAGGGGTCGTCATCTACTATCCAGATCGGCTTCATATGTTTTTCTTACCTTCCCTGTGGTTGCGTGTCAGGGACCGTCGTGCGCGGTTGTCAAGGCAGCGGAATCAGGATGCGGAAGTCGGTGCGACCCGGCACGCTGTCGCATTCGATCAACCCATGGTGGCGCTGTACGAAGGTTTGCGCCAACGTCAGCCCCAGCCCTGATCCGCCGTCCCGCCCCGACACCAGTGGATAGAAAATCCGCTCCTTGATGGCATCGGGGACGCCCGGTCCGTTATCGATGACATGCAATTCCAGTGCCAGCCGGTAGCGCTGGCGGCCGAACGTGACCTGGCGGGCCACACGGGTGCGCAGCGTGATCACGGCATCGCCCGCCGCAATGCGGTCGGTCAGGGCCTGCGCTGCGTTCTGCACGATGTTCAGCACGGCCTGGATGAGCTGCGCGCGGTCGCCCCGGAACTCAGGGATGGAAGTGTCGTAGTCGCGCTGGACCTTGAGGCCTTGCGGGTATTCGACCAGCACCAGCGAACGCACGCGCTCGCACACCTCGTGGATGTTCACGTCGCCCACCAGGTGCGGGTGGCGGTGGGGCGCCAGCAACCGGTCCACCAGGCTTTGCAGGCGGTCGGCCTCGTGGATGATGACCTGGGTGTATTCGGTCAGCTCGCGGCTTTCCAGCTCCATCTCCAGCAGCTGCGCCGCGCCCCGGATGCCGCCCAGCGGGTTCTTGATCTCGTGGGCCAGGTTGCGGATCAGCTCCTTGTTGGCCTGGGCCTGGTCGCGCAGGCGCTCTTCGCGGTCCTGGCGGGCCTGCTGCTCCAGGGGCCACAGCTCCACCAGGATCTCGCCCACCTGCTCGGCATCGGCCACGTTGACATGCACGGGCACGGGCTCCTGGTGCAGGCGCTTCAGGCTGGCCTCGTAGCGCAGCGCGGCAAAGTCCTTGCCCCGTGCGCCTGCCAGGGCGGTCTGCAGGAGCGCCGGGTCGGTAAAAAAGGCAGAGAAGTCGGCCCCTTCCAGGGTGCGCCGCGACTGGCCCAGGGTGTTTTCCAGGGCCGCGTTGGCAAACTGCACGGCACCATCATCGGCACGCAGCACCGCCACCAGGGTGGACATCAGGTCCAGCGAATGAAAGCGCCCGGTATCGGTGCCGGGCAGTTCAGGAGAAGAAGGGGGGCTCACACGCAGGAGGGGATTGTTAGTTGGCGGGGGCAGGCAGGCGGGCGATCTCGCGCTTGATGCCTGCGATGTCGCTCTCGCTGCGGGCCACGCTGGCCTTGAGTTCGGCCGTGCGCTCCATGTAGCGCTGGGGGTTGCGCAGGTCGAGCGCGTTGCGCTCAGGGGCGCCGTTGTTGTATTCCTTCACGAGTTCGGCATGGCGCGATTCGGCCTTGCGCAGCTCGGATTCCAGGATGGCGCGGGCATCGGAGTCCCGGGCCTTCTGGTCGTTGTTGCTGACCTTGGGGGCTGTGGCGGGCGAGGTAGCGGCTGCGCTGCCAGAGGACGAAGGCGCCGCGCCCGATGCCGGCCGGCTGCCTTGCACCACGGTGACATTGCCCCCTTCCACCAGCTTGCAACCACGCTCCTTGGCCTGGCTGGCGTTGTTCGTGTATTCGTTGCCGCAACGGTAGATGCGGTCTTGCGCCCACGCGGCCGGAACCGTGGAGGCAATGAGTAGCAGGGTGATGAGCGTTTTTTTCATTCAGGTTCCTCGCATGGACATGCAGGAGAGAAAGGAGTATCCACCAATCGCCACACATCGCCAATCGAGCAAGGGCGGACCTGGGCAGGGGTTTATCCAAGGATGCAACACCCACCCCCTTGGTTCCGCCACGGGCCGCACAGACGCATCCGGCCCCATGAAAAAAGGCGGCTTGCGCCGCCTTTTTCTGAGCAATGGTCTGCAGGCAGACGATTACAGCGAGTAGTACATGTCGTACTCGACAGGGTGCACGGCCATGCGGAAGCGGGTCACTTCGTTCATCTTCAGGTCGATGTAGGCATCGATCATGCTGTCGGTGAACACGCCACCCTTGGTCAGGAACGCGCGGTCCTTGTCCAGGTGCTCCAGGGCCTGGTCCAGGCTGTGGCACACGGTGGGCACCAGCTTGTCTTCTTCTGGAGGCAGGTGGTACAGATCCTTCGTGGCGGCTTCGCCGGGATGGATCTTGTTTTCCACGCCGTCCAGACCTGCCATCAGCAGGGCTGCGAAGCCCAGGTAGGGGTTCATCAGTGGATCGGGGAAGCGGGCTTCCACGCGGCGGCCCTTGGGGTTGGCCACGTAAGGGATGCGGATGGAGGCCGAGCGGTTCTTGGCCGAGTAGGCCAGCTTCACCGGGGCTTCGAAGTGGGGCACCAGGCGCTTGTAGCTGTTGGTGCCGGGGTTGGTGATGGCGTTCAGGGCACGGGCGTGCTTGATGATGCCGCCGATGTAGTACAGCGCGAAGTCCGACAGACCGGCATAGCCGTCACCAGCGAACAGGTTCTTGCCGTCCTTCCAGACGGACTGGTGCACGTGCATGCCGGAACCGTTGTCGCCGTGGTAGGGCTTGGGCATGAACGTGGCGGTCTTGCCGTAGGCGTTGGCCACGTTGTGGATCACGTACTTTTGCAGGATGGTCCAGTCGGCGCGCTCGACCAGCGTGCTGAAACGGGTACCAATTTCGTTCTGGCCGGCGCCCGCCACTTCGTGGTGGAACACTTCGACCGGGATGCCCAGGGATTCGAGGATCAGGGACATCTCGGCGCGCATGTCTTGCGTGCTGTCAACGGGAGGCACGGGGAAGTAGCCGCCCTTGACGGTGGGACGGTGGCCACGGTTGCCGCCTTCGAGCTTGGCGCCGGTGTTCCAGGGGGCTTCGTATTCGTCGATTTCGTAGAAGGTGTTGTTGGGCTCAGTGCTCCAGCGAACGCCGTCGAAGATGAAGAATTCTGGCTCGGGACCGAAGTAGGCGGTGTCGCCCAGGCCGGAGGCCTTCAGGTAGGCTTCAGCGCGCTTGGCGATGGAGCGAGGGTCGCGGTCGTAGGCCTTGCCGTCGGTGGGCTCGATCACGTCGCAGGTCAGGATCAGCGTCGTTTCTTCGAAGAAAGGATCGATGTTGGCCGTGCTGGGATCGGGGATCAGCTGCATGTCGGAGGCTTCGATGCCCTTCCAGCCGGCAATCGACGAACCATCAAAGGCGTGGCCCGAAATGAACTTGTCTTCGTCGAAGTGAGAGACGGGCACCGTGGTGTGCTGTTGTTTGCCACGGGTGTCGGTAAAACGGAAGTCAATGAACTTGACTTCGTTTTCCTTCACCATCTTCATCACGTCTGCAACGGTCTTGGCCATCAGGTTCTCCTGGGTAAAGCGCTTGTTGAAAAAAGATTTTGTCGAAATAAAAGCAGTTTGCGTGCCAGCCGAGTGCGCTACCGCACTATGAAGGAGCGCCGCAGACTGCGGGCTGGCACGGCATCCATCAAAAAGCACCAAAACAGTGCAATCCATGGATCGACACTGAACATCACAGGTTACGCACCAACTCGGGGCCGCAATTTGCACCAAAATCGTGCAATCCTTTTTTTAGTTCCTGCCATGCAGCAGGAACCGAAGGCGCAGGCCCTTTGACGCCCAGTTCGATGTGCCGCCCGTATTGTGGATGATCTACGCTGGGCAGACTGAACACCCGCACCTGCGGATGCATTTTTTCGATGTGCTCCATGAGAGGCGTCAATGCCGCCTCCATGGCGCCATAAACCACCACCGACTGCTCGGTCTGAGGGATGCGGTTGAAGAACGCCGCATAGTGCTGGTCGAGCACCCCTTCGATCATGGGCCAGGCCATCACGGGAAAGCCCGGAACAAAGTGCACGGCACCGCCCCCCGGGGCGTCGCAGCTGAAACCCGGGATCTTGTTGTACGGGTTGGGAATGATGCAGGCCCCTGCCGGAAACACCCCCATGTTGAGCCGATGGATGTTGTCGGGCCGGTCGGCCTCGTAGGGCACGCCCTGCTCCCGCGCAACATCCTGCATGCGTTCGCGGATCAGGGCCTCGGCCTCTGGGTGCAGGGCCAGATCGCGCCCCAGGGCCCGGGCCGCGCACTGGCGCGTGTGGTCATCGGGTGTGGCGCCAATGCCGCCACACGAGAACACCACATCGCCCGAAGCGAAGGCGCGCTGCAAGGTGGCTGTGATCCGGTCGGGGTTGTCGCCCACGTAATCTGCATAGGCCAGTGACAGGCCGCGCGCCGCCAGAAGCTCGATCACTTTGGGCATGTGCTTGTCGGCCCGTTTGCCCGACAGGATTTCATCGCCCACGATGATGAGGCCGAAAGAAGGGGTCATGGTGCAGGGGTTCCACGGGTTGGGGGTTCAGCAGCAGGCAAAGACGCCACAGGAGGTGCCGCCGCAGCTGGCGCTCCGACCCCATCCAGCGCAACGGGCGGGGCGGCCACTGGTGCCAACCCGGCGGACTCGGCCCGCAGGCGCTGCAGTGCAGCCAGGCCATAGTGGGTGAACCAGAGCGACGAGAACGCAAAAACGAGGGTGTAGATCCAGATGGCCAGCGGCACGAGCACAAAAAACGCCGCAGCAAAGACCACGCCGGAGGCCCACACAATGCTGGGCGCAGCCCCCAGATAGCCGGTGACGATGCCGATGCCCAACAGGCTGCTGCGGTGGCGGCGGAAGATCTCCTGCCGCTCCTCCTTGCTGGCATGGTCGGCCAGCGCATCAAACACCATCACCCGGTAGGTGAGCCAACCCCAGATCAAGGGCGGCAGCACCAGCACCAGCGGCGGCACAAGCCACAACGGGATCGACACCACCAAAGCCACCAGCGCCAGCACGGTAGAGCTCACCGACCAGGCCACGCTGGCGATGAAAGAACCGCCCTTCTTGCGCTCCAGGTTCGGAAAGCGCCGGTCGGCCACCAAGGCCACCAACGCGGGCGTCATGAGCACCGCCACTGCCAGCAGCGACACCACCACCAGGACAGGCGCCACGGCCAGGACCACCATCAGGGGCGCCATCACAGCCGTGACATCCCCCATGCCCCAGCCCTGCAACCAGCCCCAGACGCTGGCCAGCAGCGTGGAGGCATCCAGCAGTGAGCGCATGCCCAGGACCGCAGCATCCCAGTAGAAGTAGCCCAGGCCCAATGCCAAGGCCACCATCAGCAGCAGCGGCAACAGCGACAGGACAATGACGCGTGGCCGCAGGCAATAGGCCGCGGCGCGCCAGAATGAATCAAGCAGGAGTCCCATGCCGGCAAGCATACCTTGAGCGCTCGCCGGGCGGCTCAGGCTTTGCCCAGCAGCCGCAGGACACCCCGCCATTGCTGGGACCAGAACCCTTTGCCATAGTCGCGCACCCGGCCCTGGGCATCGGGCTCGACCTGATCACGCACGCCGGTGGGGTCAAACCGCCACTCGAAGTTGGCGGTGCGCATCAGCATGTCCCACCAGGGCAACAACACCCCGAAATTGTGCCCCCCCAGCACGACGCGGGGCCCTGCAGACGGCATGCCGCCAGATACCGCCACCGCAGGCTTCACAGTCTCGTGGCCAATGCCGATGCTGTGGTGCAGGCGGTGGAAACGCGGGCTGACCCACAGGCGCTCGCCCCAGCGGCCGAACCACAAGCGCACATTGGCATGCTGAAAGCTCTCGCTGAGCTGGGTGATGGCCACGATGGCAATGAACTGCCCCGGGGCCACACCGATGGTTTGCGCCACGACCACCAAAATCGCGTCCCGCAGCAGGTCGTCGAGCAGGTGGTTGCGGTTGTCGCTCCACATGGTCATCTGTTGCTGCGCATGGTGCAGGGAATGCAGGCGCCACCACCATTCAAAGTGGTGCTGGCCCCGGTGGATCCAGTAGTCCACAAAATCGAACACCACCAGATACAGCAGCAGGCTGACCCAGGGGATGTCGGTGATGCCCGGCCAGATGCCATCCAGCTGGAACGTGCTGACCCCGGCCACACGCAAGGCACCAAACAGGGAATCGGCCAACGGGTCCACCGAGAAGAACAATGCCAACCGAAACACGCCCAGCCGATGGATCAGCGTGTAAAGGATGTCGGTGCGGACGGTGGCACGGTTGGTCACCGGCTCCACCGGCCACAGGCGCTGCAGCGGGCCGATCACGGCCACGATCACCACCAGTTGCAGCAGGCCTACCAGCAGCCAGCCGGAGGCCTCATAGCCGTTTTCCAGCAGGTTGGCCTGCCCCATCGAGAACATCAGTGGCTGCAGCACGCTCTCGAAAAGCCACTGCTGCACACCGTCAAACCAGGCACCGAGCCAGCCCATCACGTCACACTCCATTGTCAGAATACAGGCGACAAGCCCGGCGCCATCGCGCACCGGCGTCCTCGCAGCCCATCGCCATGCTGCGCATTTTGTCCATTAGCGGCCTGCGCCATACCGGGGGTGCTCCCGCAAGGTACGAAAGCAGAAGCCCTGCTGCTTGAGGCCCACAATCAGGGGCTCCAGCACGGCCGGCGCCCAAGGGTCCTTGCGCGACCAGATCCCCAGATGTGCCAACAGAATATCGCCGCTGCGCACCTCGCGCAGCGCCTTGCGCAGCAGGGCCGCGTTACTGGCGCGTTCACTGGGCAGCTCATCCCCCAGAAACCCGGCAGGCGACCAGCCTACATGCGCAAAACCGCAGGCCTGCGCGCTGGCAATCAGCTGGGGAGAAGTTTTTCCTCCGGGCGCACGAAACAGTGACAGCGGAGGCTTGCCCGTCACCACCTTCAGGCGACGGGAAGCGCGGGCAATCTCTTCGCAGTATTCGGCCGCCGACAGCACAGAATCCTGCCCCTCCCGCGCACCGGCAGAAGGACGCACGCGAAACGCCGGGTTGTGCGCATCGCCGAGGTCTGCGCGCCAATAGGTATGGTCCCAGGTGTGGGAGGCGAACTCATGCCCCTCGGTCGCACGCGCGCGCCACCAGGGAGCCCAGTGCTCGCCCAGGCTGCCGTCCCCCTCCTTCGTGCGTTCATTCGCGGCGAAGAAGGTCACGCGGACCTGCTGGCGGTTCAACACATCGGCCACCAATGGGGCAATCTCCATGTGGCCGGTATCAAACGTCAGGTACAGGGGTTTCTGGCAATCCGGTGGGGCAGCGGCCGCCATTTGCACACTGGCCGCACTAGCGCTTGCCAGCAAAGCGGGTAATGCTATCAAAAACGCAGCAAACCAAGAACATCCACCCAGCGCACCGACCCGCATGAATGGACAGGCCTCAGCGTTCAACGTGGCGCGTGGTGCAGCGTCCATACGCCGTGGGGCGACTTGCCCACCGCCACCTGCCGCACGACCTTCTTGGTCTCGGTGTCCACCACAGACAGCTTGCGGGCCCAACGCGAACTCACGTAGATGAAGCGGCCATCGGCAGACACGTCCATGCAGTCGGGACCACCCGGCACAGGGTAGGACTCCACCACCTGCTGCGTGACCATGTCGATCTTGCTGATGGAATTGGCAACCCGGTTGCTCACATAAAGGTGGCGGCCATCGCCGGCAGAGCGGAACGCATGCGCGCCATTGCCGGTCTTGATCTTTTTAATGCTGACAGGCTCACGTCCCGACACGTCGAACACCTCAACGCTGTCGCTGCCCGTCAGGCCCACAAACACGCGTTTGTCGTCCGGGCTGCCATAGACATCCGCAGGCATGGCACCGGTCTTGGTGCGCCATTTGACGGTCTGCGTGGCAATGTCAATGGCGACCAATTCATCGCTGTCCTGCATGGTCGAGTACACCGTGGTGCTGCGGCTGTCGATCCACAAATGGCTGGGTGTGCGCGACGTGGCAACGCGCTGCACCAGAGCCAACTCCTTGCCATCCCAACGGTAAAAATCCACGTGGTTCAGGCGATTGGCCGCCGTGATGAGCCATTTCATGTCAGGACTGAAACGCAGGTGGTACGGGTCCACAATGCCGCGTACAGTGCGCTGGACCTGGGCGGTACGGGGATCAATGAACGTCAGCGTATCGCCCAGTGCATTCGCCACGATGACGGACTTCTCGTCTGGCGTCAGATAGAGGTGATGCGGCTCTTTGCCCGTGGGAATCCGGGTGGTTTCGGTCCATGTCGCCGGATCAATGACGCTGACGTTCGCCTCCAGGGAGTTGAGAACGAACAGCGGTGGCACCTGCGCCACGGCACTCCCAATGGAAAAGCAGAGCCCACAGAGGGCAAGACACACACGTGCAATCGAAAAAATCTTCACAGAACCACTTTCAACACAGCCCTTGAGTGTAGCTCTGCGCCCGCCCGCGATCGACTCCTGCGCAAGTAGCATCCTCGATATGGCGTGAACATTGATAAAAATCATGCCCCCGGGCCGTCTCTGCGCAGGCGGTGCCTGCGGCGTGGGACCCCGTGATACGCCCGCCAACTCAGGGACTGCGAGTCAAGCACAGCAGATCGTCCTCGCTGAGCCATCGCCACGCGCCCGGCGCCAGATCGTCCGGTAAGTCCATGGCACCGATCCGGGAGCGATGCAGCCCTTCCACCCGGTTACCCACAGCAGCCAGCATGCGCTTGACCTGGTGGTATTTGCCCTCCGTCAAGGTCAAATCCAGGCGATGGCTGGCAACCACCTCACAGGCAGCAGCGCGAACCGGCTTGGGGTCATCATCCAGCACCACCCCCGCCAGCAACTTGGACACCTGAGATGCATCCACTGGGTGCTTGGTCGTGACCTGGTACACCTTGGGAACATGCTTCTTGGGTGAACTCATCCGATGGATGAACTGGCCATCGTCGCTCAGCAGCAGCATCCCCGTCGTATCCTGATCCAGGCGCCCAACGGCCTGAATCCCTTGTACGGCACTCTTCGTCGGCCTCTGGCGCAGCGGCGGCGGCAACAAGGTGTAGATACTGGGATAGGTCGACGGCTGTTGGGAGCATTCGGTCCCTGCCGGCTTGTGCAAAAGCACATAGGCTTTGGCGTGATAGGGCCAATCGACGCCCTGCACCCGTAGAAGCAAACCATCGGGATCGTACTCGGCAACCGCGTCTGTGCACGGGCGGTACTCGGCATCCAAAGATGACTCGCGCACAGACACCCAGCCTTGCTGGATTAATCCCGCACAGACGCGGCGCGTGCCAAACCCCTGGGAATACAAAATGTCTTGTAGTTGCATAGCGAAAACAGGGTTGAAGCCATCAGGGCAGCATTTTCATCCCCCCCAAAGCAAAACGCCCTTCTA
>NZ_QAJR01000024.1 GCF_003852545.1 Acidovorax sp. FJL06 | reverse complement strand
CCACGCTGTCCCAGTCGTCGGCCGCAGCGAGGTTGTAGGTGGTTGAACTGCTGGCGGAAGAGGTGCCGTTCTTGTTGAGCAGGCTGTCAACGGCCGCGATGTCGGCGCCCGCCAGGGTGAAGGTGAAGCTGGTGGCAGACGTGACTTCCACATTGCCGGTGGTCGATAGCGTACGGGTGGCGCCACCTTCACCCGTGATGGTCAGCTTGGAGACCGTGATGTCGTTCGTTGCACCGATGGTCTTGACCAGGTTGGTGCCGGTGATGGTAAAGACGTGGGTGGTGCCGTCGTAGGTGGCTGATGTGATGGTGGGGGCCGTGACGTTGCTGACGGTCACACCGTTGCCGGTCAGGTCAGCAGCCGCCGAGGTCGAAACATCCCAATTGGCTGCGGCCGCCAGGTTGAAGGTGGTGGTGTCCACCGCCGTGGTGCCGTTGTTGTTCAGGATGCCGTTGATGGCCAGTTTGTCGGCTGCGTTGAGCGTGACCGAGAAGGCGGTGGCGCTGCTGGCGGTGACGTTGGCGGTGGTCAGCGTGTAGGAGCCAGCCTGGCCGGTGAGGCTGAGCTTGGAAACATCAATGGTGTCGCCCGCGACCATGTTGACGCCCGTGACCGACAGGACGCCCGTTGCGGCATCGTATGTGGCGCTGGTGATGGTGGCACTGGGCACGTTGCTGACCGTGACACCGTTGCCGGTCAGGTCAGCGACCACCACGGCCGCATCTGCGCCTGCGGCCCAGTCTTCCGCTGCAGCCAGGTTGTAGGTGGTGGCATCCGAAGAGCTTGTGCCGTTCTTGTTGGCGATCGCATTAACGCCTGCCCGGTCGGTGCCGTTGAGTGTCACGCTGAAGCTGGTGCCACTGGTGATCTCTACACTGCTGGTGGTCAGGTTGTAGGTGGAAGCCCCTTGTCCCTTGAAAACCAGTTTGCTGACATCGATGTCGTTGTTAGCCCCGTTGAGCTTGAGAAAGCCCGTCCCCGTGACGACCAGCACGCCGGTTGAAACGTCGTAGGTGGCGCTGGTGATGGTCGGCACGGCCACGTTGCTCACCGTCACGCCGTTGCCTGTGAGGTCTGCGACCACCACGGCCGAGTCTGCACCTGCAGCCCAGTCTTCTGCGGCCGCCAGGTTGTAGGTCGTGGCTCCCGTGGAGCTGGTTCCGTTTTTGTTGGCGATCTGGTTGATCGCTGCCAGGTCCGTGGCGTTGAGCGTGACCGTAAAGCTCGTTGCGCTGGTGATCTCCACGCCGGTCGAGGTCAGAAGGTAGGAGCTGCCACCTTCGCCCACAAACGAGAGTTTGCTGGCATCGATGTCGTTGTTGGCCCCGTTGAGCTTGAGAAAGCCCGTCCCCGTGACGACCAGCACGCCGGTTGAGGCGTTGTAGGTGGCGCTGGTGATGGTCGGCACGGCCACGTTGCTCACCGTCACGCCGTTGGTGGCATCCGAGATATCGCTGCCATTGATGACGGTGTTCCAGTCATCTGCGGCGGACAGATTGAAGGTGGCGCCACCGGTGGAACTGGTTCCGTTCTTGTTCAGTATCTGCTCCACCGCCGCCTGGTCGGTGGCATTCAACGTCACACTGAAGGTCGTGGCATTGGTGACGTCCACATTGGACGAGGTCAACACATGGGTGGAGCCGCCCTCGCCTGTCAGGGTTAGCTTGCTGACCGTGATGTCGTTGCTACCACCGGGTGCGCCCACCATGTTAGCTCCGGTCACGGTCAGCATGTGGGTGCTGGCGTCGTAGGTAGCCGAGGTGATCGTGGGTGGCGTGACGCCGCTGACAGTAATACCGTTGCCAGTGAGGTCGGCTGGTGCACTGGCCGTGGAATCCCAATTCGCCGCTGCCGCCAGGTTGAAGGTGGTCGTGTCTACTGCGGAGGTTCCGGCTTTATTCAAGAGCCCATTGACCGCCAGTTTGTCAGCGGCGTTCAACGTCACCGAGAACGCGGTGGCGCTGCTGGCGGTTGTTGTGCTACTGGTCAGCGTGTAGGTAGCGCCGCCTTGGCCGGTGAGTGTGAGTTTGCTCGGGTCGATGGTATCGCCCGTCGTCATGTTTGCACCGGTGACGCTCAACACCCCAGTACTGGCGTTGTAAGTGGCGCTCGTGATCGAGGCTGCCGGTGGCTGGATGTTGGCCAGAACAAAGTCGTCCAGCGATATGTATTTAACCTTATTGCCATTGCTCGTGGCTGTCATGACGATCTGGGTAACCCCGGTCATGCCCACAAAATTCAACGGATTGACGGCACCGCCAGCACCGGTAACGGTTTTGAAATTGGTTGCAATCAGATTATTTTCGGCGTCGTACCCCTTAAAAACCAAATCCTGAGCTACAGCCTGCATTATAAAATTTACAGAAACCGCATCAAATTGCTGACCATTTTGAAAAGAGAATACAACAGATGTCTCGGTGCCGGTGTCGTTGAAATCCATCGTGACGTACCCAGCGGGGTCACTGGAGACGTCCTCCGCTGTTCCATTGATACGAAATAAATAGGATGAATTGCCGTTAACTTGATAGATAACATCGCTCGATGCTCCATTCACATAGTTGCCAGGATTTCCAGGCGCATTGAAGTTGGCTGTCGTATTAAAATTAAGCGTGGCATTCGTAATATTTAGCACGTCTGCATAATCTCGTGACAGCGCCAGACTCGCAATCGACTGCGTCTCAATATTTCCCGCCTTGACTTCCAGGTCCCAGTCACCTTGCAGTTGGGCGCTCCCTGTCAAATTGTTGGATGCCGCAACATCCGCCCCCGTGGCGATGGCCAACTGGTTGACAAAAGCCTGCCCATTTCCAGCGCCCACATCACAGCCATACAGCATGATGTCCGCACCCTTGTTCAGACTCTGGCCTATGCCCTGCAACTGTGCGGCATGAGTAGAGAGGTTGTCCTGGTCCAGAAACAGTGCCCCCAGGTTGACCGATGCTTCCTTGCCGTGCGAAATGATGTGAATCGCATCAATATTGCTGCGGCCCACCAACAGGTCGACCATCTGCTGCAGTCCGTCTTCGCCAGCGTCGAGAACGTGAACCTCCTTGCCAGCACCGATGCTTTGCAACAGCGTGGCCATATCACCCACATTGCTTTCAACAAAGACAATCTCCGTGCGCACCGGCTGGGCCGCATTCATTGCGTTGGCACCCCAAAGTGGATCGCTCAAGATCTCCAGATGCGCCAAGTCTGGCGACCCCATACCCGAGGCCTGGGCGCGGTTGCCAGCATGGGATTGAATGGCGAGGTTCATGAATGTCATGGCAGAGGTTTGGCTCATACAGTGGCGTCCTTCAGTGCGGGCTTAGGTGCAATGACGTTGGCTGCGCTCCCGCTGGGATCGCTCCAGAAAGTCATCTTGGAGAATTTTTCAAACAAATCGGGGGGGATAATGGTGCGCCGCTCGGAGAACTCGACTTTGGGTCGCACTCGGTGCAGCCCCGGCAAGCCCAACTGCAAATCAAAGTCTTGGGCGTCATAGGCCAGCTTCTCAAAGTCATGCACAAACTGGGGTTCACCGATAAAGTCGTACAGCAGGCCAATGACTTTCTCCGGCGCCTGGGCGAGCAGGTCATAGTCAATGACCAGGATCGACTTGGCATGCTCACCATAAAACGCCTCCCGCAAAGCGGCCCAGGAAAAACCTACCAACTGGTCGTGCTGCGCCAATCCCTCCAGCCGCTGGTACACGGTACTGCGTGACATGTTGCTACCGAACAGTTTGGTGTTTTCGTAGGGATTGCTGCGATATTGCCGCTCAATACTGTCCATGATCCAGGCCACATTGCGTGCACAGGCAATGATTTTTGCATCAGGAAACAGATCCAATAGCATGGGCAGCTTGGCACACCACACGCGATTGGTGTCAAAAATGACGCCTTTGTCGCGCTCCTTGCGGTAGTAGGAATCAAACAGGCCGGTGAGAATATCTTTTCTTTGTACGTTGTCGACTTGCGTGGCAAATTCACTGCCCGCACTGACTTGCGTAAGGATGGAGTTCACGAAAGCGCCCACCGGGCTGGACATTCCGGCTTGGAAACGGGGGTTTTGCCGCAGGATGGCGGCCAGCAAGGTGGAGCCAGAACGGGGCAAGCCCGAGATAAAGTGGTAGCGGGGAGGGGTCGAGAGTGCCATGAGAAGAGCGATAAGTCGGGTGAACGCCGGCGCCTAGGCCCGGAGCAGTTGCTGCACAACAGCAGGCAATTTGGTCTGGCTGGTATCAATGCGCAATGTGGGCGCCACGGGCGCCTCATAGGCCGCCTGTATACCGGTCATCTGTGTCAGCTGGTTGGTCCGCGCTTTCGCATACAGGCCCTTGGGGTCCCGCTGCTCGCAGATTTCCAGCGGGGTGCTCACATGGATTTCCTGGCAGCGCTCCACGCCTATCGTGGCGTAGGCGGCGGCGCGTGCTGCGGATGCGGGGGAGACCATGGCCACCACGGCGTGGATGGCATTGGCGTTGAGCATGTGCGCAAGGTGTGCTGCACGGCGCACGTTCTCTGCCCGGCTGGCTTCGTCAAACCCCAGGTCTTTGCACAGGCCCGTGCGCAGTTCATCCCCGTCAATCACGCAGGCGGGTTCTCCGCGCTCACGCAAGGCTGCTGCCAAGGCTTGCGCCAAGGTCGTTTTGCCGGAGCCTGGCAAGCCTGTGAGCCACCAGGTGGTGGCCGTTTCTGGTTTCATAAGAAAAGAAGAGAGGCATCCAGCACTCCTGCGCGTTCCGCAGGTACCGCTTGTGGGCACGCAAGGCCCAGGCCTCAAAGGATTAACAATTTGGAGACCATGGGTTTTAACCAATGCCCCCTATGTTGTCACTCTTTATTTCCCCGAAAAATCTCGTCCCACGGCCCTGAAAAACCGCGACTTTTGTCCGTCCTTCATAGGAAGAGACCCAAAACAGCTGCGCGCATGGAGCGAGAAAAGTCACAACACCCGCACCCATATAAGCAGATCCGCTTACTAGGGTTTTTACCGCCCGCCCCCTACAATCGCAGACCCTTACAAAGCTGACAGCCCGCTGCAGCCCCACTGCGGCACGGTTTTTTGCTTCATCCTGACTGACTTTTTGACTGCGCTGGAGACACTGAATGCCCGAGAACACCACGGCCGAGAACAACAACAATCCCGACAAACGCGCCCAGCTGCGCCGCGCCGCTCTCGAGTACCACGAGTTTCCCAAGCCCGGCAAGATCGCCATTGCCGCCACCAAGCAGATGGTCAACCAGCACGATCTGGCCTTGGCCTATTCGCCCGGCGTGGCCGCACCCTGTGAAGAGATCGTCAAGGACCCGGCCAACGCGTTTCGCTACACGGCGCGCGGCAACCTGGTCGCTGTGATCAGCAACGGCACCGCCGTGCTGGGCCTGGGCGACATCGGCGCGCTGGCCTCCAAGCCGGTGATGGAAGGCAAGGGGGTGCTGTTCAAGAAGTTCGCCGGCGTGGACGTGTTCGACATCGAGATCGACGAGAAGGACCCCGCCAAGCTGGTGGAAGTGATCGCCGCGCTGGAGCCCACCTTCGGCGCCATCAACCTCGAAGACATCAAGGCCCCTGACTGCTTCTACGTGGAGCGCGAGCTGCGCAAGCGCATGAAGATCCCGGTCTTCCACGACGACCAGCACGGCACGGCCATCACCGTGGCGGCCGCCATGGTCAACGCGCTCAAGGTGGCGGGCAAGAAGATCGAGGACGTGAAGCTCGTGACCAGTGGCGCGGGCGCTGCGGCGCTGGCCTGCCTGAACCTGTTGCTCAAGGTGGGCGTGCAGCGCAAGAACGTGTTCGTCACCGACCTGGCCGGCGTGGTCTATGAAGGCCGTGAAGAGCTGATGGACGACGACAAGCGCCAGTTCATGCAAAAGACCGACGCGCGCAAGCTGGCCGAGGTGATCACCGGCGCCGACGTGTTCCTGGGCCTGTCGGCCAGCAACGTGCTCAAGCCCGAGATGGTCGCGACCATGGCCGAGCGCCCCGTGATCTTCGCGCTGGCCAACCCCAACCCCGAAATCATGCCCGAGCTGGCGCACAGCGTGCGCAGCGACATCATCATGGCCACGGGGCGGTCGGACTACCCCAACCAGGTGAACAACGTCCTGTGCTTCCCCTACATTTTCCGGGGCGCGCTGGACTGCGGCGCCACCACCATCACCGATGAGATGGAAATCGCGGCCGTGCACGCCATCGCCGAGCTGGCCCAAGCCGAGCAGAGCGAGGTGGTGGCCGCCGCCTACGTGGGCGAGAAGCTGTCCTTCGGCCCCGAATACCTGATCCCCAAGCCGTTCGACCCGCGCCTGATGATGAAGATCGCGCCGGCCGTGGCCCAGGCGGCCATGGACAGCGGTGTGGCACAGCGCCCCATCACCGACATGGACGCCTACCGCGACCGGCTGCAGACCTTCGTCTACGCCTCGGGCACGACGATGAAGCCCATCTTCGACGCGGCCCGCACTGCGGCCAAGAAGCGCGTGGCCTACGCCGAGGGCGAGGAAGAGCGCGTGCTGCGTGCCGCGCAGATCGTGGTGGACGAGAAAGTGGCCCGCCCCACGCTGATCGGCCGCCCGGCCATCATCGCCCAGCGCATCGAGAAGTTCGGCCTGCGCCTGAAGGAAGGCGTGGACTACGACGTGGTCAACACCGACTTCGACCACCGCTATAACGACTTCTGGCAGACCTACCACCGCATGACCGAGCGCAAGGGCATCACCCAGCAGGTCGCCAAGATCGAGATGCGCCGGCGCCTCACGCTGATCGGCTCGATGATGCTGCACAAGGGCGAGGTGGACGGCCTGATCTGCGGCACCTGGGGCACCACGGCCAACCACCTGCTGTACATCGACCAGGTGATCGGCAAGCGCGCGGGCGGCGCCGACAGCACGGCCCAGGACGTGCCGGTGTACGCCTGCATGAACGGCCTGATGCTGCCCGGCCGCCAGGTGTTCCTGGTGGACACGCATGTCAACTACGACCCCACCCCCGAGGAACTGGCCGAGATCACCGCCCTGGCCGCCGAGGAGATGATGCGCTTCGGCCTCAAGCCCAAGGCCGCGCTGCTGTCGCACTCCAACTTCGGCACCAGCAACCACCCCAGCGCCGTGAAGATGCGCCAGACGCTCGCACTGCTGCGCCAGCAGGCCCCCTGGCTGGAAGTGGACGGCGAGATGCACGGCGACGTGGCGCTGGACGGCAAGGCCCGCGCCGCCCTCATGCCCAGCAGCGAACTCACGGGTGATGCCAACCTGCTGGTGTTCCCCAACATCGATGCCGCCAACATCGCCTACAACCTGCTCAAGACCGCGGCCGGCGGTGGTATCGCCATTGGCCCCGTGCTGCTGGGGGCGGCCAAACCGGTCCACATCCTGACACCCAGCGCCACCGTGCGCCGGATTGTGAACATGACAGCGCTCACCGTGGCAGACGCCAATGCTTTACGGTAAGCCATAGCAAGATAGCAAGCACTAACTATATAGGCTTGCATAACCCCTCAGCGTCTGCCCAATCTTTGTGCAGACGCTTGCTTTTTGGGGACCGTTGAGCGACACTAGCGGCTCGAAATTTCGGGTTAACCCGTAGTTTCTGAAAGGTTTCGTTGATGCTGAAGGCTGTAGCCACCCGGGCGCGCAAAGCAGGGTTATTGTGTGTTTTGGGTGTTGCGTTCGTGCTGTCCCCGGTTGCGGGACACGCCCGAAAACCCCCGTCCGAGGGCGGGTCCATCACCCCCATCGCACTGGCCGAGTTGCCGCCCCAAGGGCGGTCAACCTATGCACTGATCCGTGAAGGCGGGCCCTTTCCGTACGACAAGGACGGAACGGTTTTCGGCAATCGCGAGCGGCTGTTGCCCGCCCACAAGCGGGGCTACTACCGCGAATACACCGTCAGAACACCAGGATCGCGTGACCGGGGAGCCCGGCGCATCGTGTGTGGCGGCAAGCCCCGGACACCGGACGCCTGCTACTACACCGGCGACCACTACGCCAGTTTTCGCGAAATCGTCGAGTGACCCCGATGCGGTGCACGCCCACCAGCGCAGAGCTGGGAGCGCACATCGCACCCCCTTGAATTCCCCCACCCACAGGCCGCCCCGCGCAGCCTGGCGGCAAGCCAGAAGTTTGTGGACTTTATAAAGAAAGAGTAGCGGAGATGCAGACGCCACTTCGTAAAGACCTGGAAACGCCACTGCGTGGCGTGCGCACCAACATCGTGCAGTCCATTCGCGCCTTCCGCGTGCAGGACCTGCAGGATGCAGCCACCTCCATGGGTCATCATTTCTTGTACGCCAACCTGGCCCACGCGCAGTCCAAACAGGATGTGCTGGACCTGATTGCCGCGCAATTCACCTTCCCGTCGCACTTCGGCAAGAACTTCGACGCCTTGTACGACTGCATGACTGACCCTTTGCACAAATCGGGCCCACAGCCCGGTTTCATTGTGGTGCTGGAGCAGATCCCCGCCACGGGCAAGTTCGACAAGGAAGCGCGCGAGCAGCTGCTGGACATCTTCCGCGATGCCGCCGACTACTGGGGTGACCGCAAGATCCCCTTCCGGTGTTTCTATTCTTTTCTGTAGCCCGTTCTGCAACCACCAGCCAAGCAGAACGGGCGAACGAGGCTACCGGCACCAAGGGTGGTGTCGAGGGCATCGAAATCGGTGGTGACGCCGCCGAAAAAATGCCCACCGACAAGCTTGTTGACGTGTCTCCCATGGCGCTGCGCATGAGCAGCCCCTTCAATGCCGGGTACTGGCTGAGCGCCGCCTGAATTCGCCATCCCCCTGAGGCGCTGCGCGCCTTCCCCCTTCCCGAATGGCTGCGCCATTCGGGAAGGGGGACACCGCCAGCGCGGCGGGGCGGCCCTTGCGCGGCGGTCGCGGGTCTGGGCCGTGCCAGTTGCTAGCGTCCTGAGTCAAACCACCTGGCTATGTAGGCACCTCCGACGCCTCTCCCCCATCCGTTCGGGCTGAGCCTGTCGAAGCCAGGGCGAGCGGGGCCCTCTGAGACACTGCGCTGAATCCAAGGAAATCAGGCCCTAGCGCCCATCCAGCAAGCGCAAGTAGCTATTAAATCAAGAGCACTTCTGCGCCAGGGCCACGTATTCGTCCACGGGCACCTCTTCGGCGCGGCGCTGGGTGTCGAAATCGCCGGCGAACTGGCGCGCCTCCAGCCAGCGGCCCAGGGTGTGGCGTAGCAGTTTGCGGCGCTGGCTGAACGCCACTTGAACCAACTCTTCGAGCAGCGGCACGGACAGGGGCGCGGGCTCGGCACGCGGCACCATGCGCACCACGGCGCTGTCCACGCGCGGGGGCGGGTCAAAGCTCTCGGGGGGCACGAACAGCACGTTCTCCATGGCATAGCGCCACTGCAGCATCACCGACAGGCGGCCATAGTCGCCCGTGGCCGGCGCGGCCACCATGCGGTCGATCACTTCCTTTTGCAGCATGAAGTGCTGGTCTTCGATGACCTGCACATGATCGAGCAGATGGAACAGGATGGGCGTGGAGATGTTGTAGGGCAGGTTGCCCACCACCCGCAGCTTGAGGCCGGGCTGTGCGGCCTTCTCGCGCATCGCCTGGGCCAGCGCAGTGAAGTCGACCTTGAGCACGTCGGACTCGATCACGTCGAGCTGCCCGTGCAGCCGCAGGCGCAGGGCCAGGTCGCGGTCCAGTTCGATGACGGTGAGGCGCCCCAGGCGCTCCACCAGGGGCTGCGTCAGGGCGGCCAGGCCCGGCCCGATCTCGACCATGGGCTGGCCCGGCTGCGGTGCAATCGCCTGCACGATGCCGTCGATGATGCCGTGGTCGGACAGGAAATGCTGTCCGAAGCGCTTGCGGGGGATGTGTTTCAACGCGGCCTTACCTGTTGTGTCTGAACTGTCTGTGTGGGGGCAGGGGCGTGGGCGCCGCCGCTGCGCTTATTGGGGTGGGTCCCGGTATTCCACGTAGGCGCGCCCGCGCAGCTCCTGCGCCCAGGTGGCATAGGCCTCGTCGAGCTTCTTCTCGCGCACGGCGCTGCGCGCCATCTCGCGCTGCTCACGCGGGGTGAGCTTGGCCTCGCGGCGCTCCAGCAGCTGGATCAGGTGCACGCCAAAACGCGACACCAGGGGCTCGCTGATGCCGCCGGGCCGGAGGGTGTCCAGGGCCTGCTCAAACTCGGGCACATAGCGGCCCGGGCTCGCCCAGCCCAGGTCGCCGCCTTCCTTGGAGCTGCCGTCCTGCGAATGCTCGCGCGCCAGGGCCGCGAAATCGGCCGTGCCGCTCAGCACACGGCGGCGGTAGTCGGCCAGGCGGGCGGCGGCAGCGGCCTCGGACAACTGGGGGCCGGTGCGCAGCAGGATGTGGCGCGCATGGTTTTGCACCACCGTGGTGGACATGCCCGCCGTGACGCGCTCCACGACCTTGAGCACGTGGAAACCTGCCGGGGAGCGCACGGGCCCCACGATGGAGCCCACGGACAGGCCCAGCGTGGAGTTCACGAACAGTTCGGGGTAGCGGTCGGCCGGGCGCAGGCCCAGCAGGCCGCCCGCGCGCTGGCCTTCGGGCGCGTCGGAGATCTCACGCGCCACGGCGGCAAAGTCTTCGCCGGCGCGCACGCGGTCGGCGGCACGCTGGGCCCGTGCCTGGCGCTCGGCCATCTGCACGGGGCTGGCGTTCTCGGGCACCAGCACGAGCACATGGCCCAGGTTGATTTCCATGGACGCGACATCCGTGCCCTTTTGCTCTTCGCGCAGGAACTGGTCCACGTCCAGGTCGGATACCTTCACGCGGGCCTCCACCTCGCGCTCGCGCAGGCGCTGCTGCAGCAGCTGGTTGCGCAGTTCCTCGCGAAAGCGCTCCTTGCCCATGCCATCGCGGGCCAGGCGCGCATAGAACTGGTCCACCGTCATGTCGTTCTGGCGTGCCACGCCCTGTTCGGCCTGCGACACCGCGAAATCGTCCACCTTGATGCCCGTGTCGCGCGCCTGCTGGAGCTGGACCTTCTCCAGGATGATGCGCTCCAGCACTTCGCGCGCCAGCACGTCGCGGGGCGGCATGGCACCGCCCTGCTTGGCCAGCTGGGCCTCGGCCCGCACCAGGCGCGAGCGCACCTCGTAGTTGGTCACGGGCTCGGAGTTGACCACGGCCACGATGAAGTCTGCCGAGCGGGGCACCGTGTCCGCACCGGGCGCGGGCAGCGTGATCGACGGGGTGGCCGCCGGCCGCGCCGCGGGGGAGGACGGCGCGGACAGGCCGCTCTTGCCGGATGCCGACGCGCCGGAGGGGCGCAGGCCTTGCGCTGCAGCGCCTTGCAGGGTCAGGGAAGCCAGGGCGGCCAGGGCCAGGGCAAATGCACGGTGATTCATGGCGTTAGTCGTAGTTGCTGAACCGGCTGGGCGCCGAGACCTGCTCGCGCAGGTTCTGGTAGCGCGGCACATTTTTCTTGAAGGTTTCCAGCGGGCTGGAACCCAGGCTGAGGCGGGAGAAGCCCACGAACTCGATCTGGAACAGCAGGCGGGTGTTGGAGGTGGTCACGCTGCTTTGCAGGCGCTCCAGCACCACGCGGCCGATCCAGCAGCAGCTGTCGTACTCCAGCCCCACCACGGTGTCCACGAGCTTGCGGTCCTTGATGCTGTAGTTCAGGCGGCCCACGCTGTACCAGCGCCCACCGCCCTGGCCCCGGCCTGCACCCAGGTCCTGGCCCTTGTCGCCCCACAGGTCGTTCAGGGGCCATTGCCAGCCAACGTCGATCTGCTCGCTGGTGCCGCGCTGCAAGCGGTAGGCCGCACTCACGGTGCGGTAGTTGCCGGGGCTGTAGCGCGCGCCGATGGTCGAGCGCAGGGACTGGCCGGTCTTGGGGTTGTACTGCACCGTGGAGTCAAAACCCCACTGCGGCGTCCAGTTGATGCCCGCGCCCAGCAGCAGGTCGGACAGGCGCTCGCTCACGGGCGTGCCGCCGGGCAGCGTCACCTTCTGGTCCGAGAAGCGCAGGCGCTGGGCAATGCCGAAGCGCACGGCTTCCGCGCCCGTGGCGGGGTCGAGCAGGCGGGTGGTCACGCCCAGCGTGAGCAGGTTGTTGTCGGCCAGGCGGTCGTTGCCCCCGAACGCGTTCTCGGTGTAGATGGTGGCGAAATTGAAGTCATTCGCCGCCGTGTCGTACACCGGCAGGCGGCTCTGGTCGCGGTAGGGCGTGTAGGTGTAGAACGCGCGCGGCTCCAGCGTCTGCAGAAAGGCGCGGCCAAAGTAGGCGGCGTCGCGCTCGAACACCAGCCCGCTGTCCAGGCTGAAGGTGGGCAGGGTGCGGCTGGCAGAGCGGTCGCCGTTGGACAGGGGCGCATCGAACTGGTACTGCGTGGCGTGCAACTGCAGGCGCGGCGTGATGAAGCCCCCGGGCGACAGGAAGGGCCGGCTGATCTGCGCCATCGCATAGCTGCGGTTGGCATTGGGCTGGCCGGTGAGCGCACGGGCGGCCTCGAAGCGCGTGGCATCCAGCTCCACGCTGGCGTCCAGCCCGCCGCCCAGCTGCGACGGCACATAGCGCCACTGCAGCTGCGGCATGCGGTCATACGGCGGCACGATGGGCGAGGTCGCGTCCTGCAGCGTCTGCCACTTGAGCGTGCGCACGGTGGCCGACATGTCATTGCGCGCCCACGACAGCGAGGCGTCGTTGGGCAGCAGGCGCTGGCGCAGCGGCTCGGAGGCGCGGCCGAAGTCGCGCCAGTAGTTGTCGTCGCTCACGCGGTTGAGGTTGAGGTTCAGCCCCAGCCCGCCGATGCCGGTGTCGAGCACGCCCTGGTGCTGGCCCGAGAAGCTCCAGCGCACGCGGTCGCGCAGCCGGTCGGTGGGCATCACATCGCCGCTGATCTGCCCCTTGTAGGTGGGCTCGAGGTAGCGGAACTCCCCGCCCAGGTTGGCGCCGCGCTTGGTCATGAGCGCCGCGCGCAGCGTGGCGTCGCGGTTGGGGGCGATGTTCCAGTAATAGGGCTGGATGTACGCCAGGCCGTCGCGGCTGTCCAGGCCGATGGTGGGCGGCAGCAGGCCGGACTTGCGCTTGTCCGACAGCGGGAAGGTGATGTAGGGGATGGGCAGCACCGACAGGCCCTTGAACTCCAGCACCGCGTTTTCGGCGGTGCCCACCTCTTCCTCGTTGTCGATGCGGATCGTGGCCGCGCGCAGCACCCAGTCGGGCTCCCAGCTGTCTTCGTTGCCGCGCTCGCAGGTGGTGTAGGTGGCGTTGTGCACCACGGCCCGGTAGCGGTCGATGAAGTCCACGCGCGTGGCTTCGCCATGCGCCTGCGTGACCAGGAAGCGGTAGCGCGCGTCGCTGAAGAAGCCCTCGAACGCATCCACCCGCAGCTCCAGCGCCGTGCCTTCGTACACATTGCCCGCGCGGTTGATGCGCACCTTGCCGTTGGCCTTGGCCAGGTCCTCGGGCACGTTGTAGTCCAGCCGGTCGGCGTGGATCACGGTGTCGCCCCGGCGCAGCTCGGCATTGCCCTCGATCAGCGCATTCAGGTCGGTCTGGCCGCTGACATGGTCGCCCTTCACGAACACGGGCAGCTGGGGCCGCACGGCATCCGGGATCTTTTCCTGCAGCAGGGGCGAGGTGCGCAGCGCGGGCGGCGCATCCCAGGCACTGGGCGCCGGGCCCTGGGCCAGGGCCGCGAGCGGCCAGCCGCAGCAGGCCAGCGCCACGCCATAGGCCAGGGCCCGCGGCACGGGGGGACGCAGCCGCGCAGCCTGTGCCGTGGCGGGCCGGGGCCGAAGGGAGGGGGCGGTCTGCACGGTGGGGGGCTTGCAGCGTGGCACGTGGGGCGGTTGGGGCTGTGGCAGATGAAGAAAGGCCCGCCCCGGGCAGCGCGGGGGGCGCGCCCGGAGCGGGTTTGTAAAATCGGATTATCCATGAGCCACCCATTCCCTCCATCACCCGCCGGTGCGCCCCTGGGCGCGGCCGCCACAGCCGCCGCCTTGCCCCCCGTGGCCTGGCCCGACGCCACCCGCAAAGCGGCCTTTGACGCCTGGCTGGCCCCCCTGATCGGCCCCCAGCAGCTGCTGCCCGCCACCCTGCGCCCGGCGTCGGCCGACGCCAGCTTCCGGCGCTATCTGCGCATCGACAGCGCCACCGGCGCCAGCCGCATCGTGATGGATGCACCGCCCGACAAGGAAAACTGCCAGCCCTTTGTGCAGGTGCAGGGCCTCATGGCGGCCGCCGGCCTGAACGTGCCCGCCATCCTGGCCTGGGATGGGCCCGGCGGCTTCATGCTGCTGTCCGACCTGGGCCACCAGACCGTGATCGAGCGGCTGAACCCCGAGAAGCCCCAGGACGCCTACGCCTGGTACCAGCAGGCCACCGATGTGCTGCTGGACTGGCAAAAGGCCTCCACCCCCGGCGTGCTGCCCGCGTACGACGAGGCGCTGCTGCGCCGCGAGCTGGCGCTGTTCCCCGACTGGTACCTGGCCCGGCACCGGGGCGTCACGCTGGACGCCACGGAACAGGCCACGCTGCAAGGCGCGTTCGATGCCATCGTGGCGCACAACCTCGCGGCGCCCAGCGTCTACGTGCATCGCGACTTCATGACCCGCAATCTCATGGCCCCGGTCGAAGCAGGCGCCCCCCTGGGGGTGCTGGACTTCCAGGATGCGGTCTACGGCCCCATCACCTACGACATCGCCAGCCTGCTGCGCGACGCGTTCATCAGCTGGGAAGAGGAATTCGTCATCGACATCACCGTGCGCTACTGGGAAAAGGCGCGCAAGGCCGGCCTGCTGGGCGCCGCGAGCGCCAGCGGCTGGGGCGATGACTTCGGCGAGTTCTACCGCAGCGTCGAGTGGATGGGCCTGCAGCGCCACCTCAAGGTCGCGGGCATCTTCGCGCGGCTCACGCTGCGCGACGGCAAGCCCAAGTACCTGGCCGACGCGCCCCGTTTCATGGCCTACATCCGCGCCACGGCCAACCGCTACCGCCAGCTGGGCCCGCTGCTCAAGATGCTGGACCGCATCGAAGGCACCGAGCCCGTGGTGGGCTTCGCCTACGGACGGATGTGATGATTGACAAAAATCGGCCTCTAGCGCTTATCCATCAAGCGCTAACAGCTACCAAACCAATAGCATGCCCCGCTTTCACTGCCCCGCCCCGCTGAGCACCGGCGCCGAGCTGGACCTGCCCCCCGGCGCCGCGCGCCATGTGCAGGTGCTGCGCCTGCAGCCCGGCGATGCGCTGATGCTCTTCAACGGCGAAGGAGGCGAGTTCGACGCCACCGTGCTGAAAATGGGCCGCAGCGATGTGCGCGTGCAGGTGGGCGCACACCACGCGCAGGAGCGCGAGGCGCCCCGCGCCGTGCACCTGCTCGCAGGCATCACGGCCAACGAACGCATGGACTGGCTGGTGGAAAAGGCCACCGAACTCGGCGTGGCCAGCATCACCCCGCTGGTGGCCGAACGCAGCGTGCTCAAGCTCAAGGGCGAGCGCGCCGACAAGAAGATCGCCCACTGGCAGGCCGTGGCCGTGGCCGCCTGCGAGCAATGCGGCCGCAACCGCGTGCCCCGGGTGCACGACGCCATCGACCTCGCGGCCTGGGTGCGCACGCAGGCAGCACCGGCCGCCCCCACGGCAAAGCCCGCCCAGCGCCTGCTGCTGTCGCTGCGCCCCGGCACCGCGCCGCTGCACCAGGCGGCGGCTGCAGCCCCCGGGGGCGTGCCGCAGCCCGTGCTGTTCCTCTCCGGCCCCGAAGGCGGGCTCAGCAGCGCCGAGGAAGACCTGGCCCTGCAGCACGGCTTTGCCCCCGTCACGCTGGGCCCCCGCGTGCTGCGGGCCGAAACCGCGCCGCTGGCGGCCCTGGCGGCGCTCACCCTGCTATAGGGATGTTCTTCACGGACCCTCGCGCCGTGTGCATCTGCGGTGTCGGGCGGTCTGCCACGTTGTCAATGCTCGCCATAGCTACGGCTATGGCTGCGCTGGACGCCTTGCCGCCCATCCCGATCCGCAGCGCACACTTTCCGCTCGGTTCGTGAAGAGCCTCCCTGGCGCTATACACACGGCACCCTGCGGCCTAGAATGCCCGATCGGCCGCGCCCCGCGCGAGGCCCCACCCTCAGGCAGGAGATTCCATCTTGCGCCACCCCTCCCGCAGGCAGCGCCTCAGGGACGTGATCCTCTCCACCGATCCCCGGCGGGCCACGCTGGTCGGCATGGCGTTGCTGGCCCTGCTGCTGATGGTCAGCAGCGCAGGCGTGATGCTGCTGGTGGCGCATGCCAGCACGGCGGTGGACAGGCCTGCCGTGCACTGGTGGGCCGCCCTGTCGGTGGGCGGGCTGGCCGTGATGGCGGCGTTCATCCGCTCGGGGGCCACCCTGCAGCTGCGCGACCCCTCGCTCACCCTGCCCCAGATGGCCTGGACCATCACCAGCGGCGCCGTGGCCTATGTGCTGGCGGGCGAGGCACGCGGGCTGGTGCCCAGCGTGCTGGCCATGATCCTGTTCTTTGGCACCTTCGGCCTCACGGTGGCCGAGGTGATCGGCATCGGCACCTATGCGCTGCTGGCCTTCGCCTGCGCCATCGGGGCCGCCACCCGTTTCAGGGCCGACCCGCTGGGCTACCTCGACACCGCCTATGCGCTGATGGTGGTCATCGTGCTGGTGGGCTGCATCGCGCTGAACCTGCGCATCCACCGCATCCGTGCGCGGCTGCAGCAGCAGCGCGAGGCCCTGGCCCAGGCGCTGGACATCAACCGCGAACTGGCCACGCGCGACGAGCTGACCGGGCTGCTCAACCGCCGCGCCATGCTGGACCTGATGCAGCTGGAACACCGCCGCAGCCTGCGCAGCGGCCGCCCCCTGCTGCTGGCGCAGCTCGACATCGACCATTTCAAGCCCATCAACGACCAGCACGGCCACGCCATGGGCGACCGCGCGCTGCAGGCCTTTGCCGGCACCGTGCGCGCCAGCGTGCGCGACACCGATGTACTGGCCCGCTGGGGCGGCGAAGAGTTCGTGCTGATGCTCTGCGACACCCCCCTGGACGACGCGCGCGAGCTGCTCGAACGCGTCCGGCTGGCGGTGGAGGCGCTGGAGATCCCCCACGCCACAGGCACGTTGCGCATGTCGGTATCGGCGGGCGTGGCCTTGCACATGGCGGGCGACACCGTGGTGCACACGCTCGAGCGTGCCGACCAGGCGCTCTACACCGCCAAGGCCCTGGGGCGCAACCGGTGGGTGGTGGCGCCCAGCGGGCCGAGGCCCGCCGCAGGGCCGCCCCTCAACGCGCGGGTTTGAGCGCGCCGCAATCGGCAGCCAGCCACTTGCCGGTCTGTGCCATGTCCAGCTGGTCGGGCTTGCCGTGGGCGCTGGTCTGGACCTTGAACTGGCCCGTGTAGGCCGTGGGGCCGTTGAAGGTCAGGGTGCCCTCGCCCAGGGTGGGCGGCTGCCCCTGCGCACCCTGGCAACTGAAGCGCATGGTCACGGCGTTCGGCCCGATGCGCTGCACGGTCTGCGTGCAGCCCTCCTGCGCAGGAATGCGGTCCAGGTCGGCCTGCTCGGGGCTGATGCACACCTTCACCGTGCTGGTGCTGCCGCCCGCCCCCAGGGCCACGCCCTTCTGGGCCAGCATCTGTTCCATCTGCTGGCGTTGCGCGGGCGTCATGCCGGCCAGGGACTTCTGCATCTGCGCCATGGCCGCCTCCATCTGGCCGCTCTCGCTTTTCATCACCACGCTGTGCTCCCACAGCCCGGGGCGCATCTTCTGCACCTGGGCGTGGGCAGGGGCCAAAGCGCCGATCAACAACACAGCCGTGGTCAGGGCAATCGCAGGCGGGTGCATAGCGTGGTCTTCCAGAGTGGGGAATGGTGGCCAGTATCTCCAAGCCGCCCCGGGCTGCCAAGTGCAGCGTGCGCAAAGCGCCCCCGTCACGCGCTCAAGCGCTCAAGTGCTCAAGTGCGGCGGTGCACGCATCTGCTCGGGCGTGGTGAACCAGGCGCCAGAATCCCCCAGCCCTGCACGCGCCCGGGCCAGTTCGTGCCGCGCCACCGTGCGCAGGTGCACCTCATCGGGCCCGTCCATCAGGCGCAGCGCGCGGCCCCAGGTCCAGAACGCGGCCAGCGGTGTGTCGGGCGACAGGCCCATGGCACCAAAAATCTGCATGGCACGGTCCACCACCCGCTGCTGCAGGCGCGCGGCCACCAGCTTGATGGCGGCCACCTGGGCCCGCACCTGGCGCGCATCGGCTGCATCGCCCTGGTCCAGCAGCCAGGCCGCGTGCAGCACCAAAAGCCGCGCCTGGTCGATCTCGATGCGCGACTCGGCCAGCCACTCCTGCACGTTGGCCTGCTCGGCCAGCGGCTTGCCAAAGGCCGTGCGCTCCAGCGCGCGCTCGGTGGCCAGGCGCAGCGCCAGTTCGCACTGGCCGATGGTGCGCATGCAGTGGTGCACCCGGCCCGGGCCCAGCCGCGCCTGCGCCATCGCAAAACCCGCGCCCCAGTCGCCCAGCAGGTGGTCGGCAGGCACCCGCACGCCCTGCAGCAGGATCTCGCAGTGCCCTTCGGGCGCGTGGTGGTGCAGCACGCTGATGTTGCGCACGATCGACACGCCCGGTGCATCGGCGGGCACCAGCACCATGCTGTGGCGCGCGTGGCTGGATGCGCCATCGGCGTCTGCATTGCGGCACAGCACGATGAGCAGCCTGCAGCGCGGGTGGGCCGCGCCGGTGATGAACCACTTGCGGCCGCTGAGCACCAGCGCATCGCCCTCCCGCCGCACCGTGGTCTGCAGGTTGGTGGGGTCGGACGAGGCCACATCGGGCTCGCTCATCGCAAAGGCCGAGCGCGTCTGCCCCTGCAGCAGCGGCTGCAGCCAGCGCGCGCGCTGCGCGGGTGTGGCAAAGCGGTGCAGCAGCTCGATGTTGCCGGTGTCCGGTGCCTGGCAGTTGAACACCTCGGCCGCCCAGGGCAGGCGGCCCATGGCCTCGGCCAGCGGCGCATAGTCGAGGTTGCACAGGCGCGTGCCCGGCTCGTCCTCCCGCAGCGTGGGCAAAAACAAATTCCACAGGCCTTCTTCCAGCGCCAGGGCCTTGAGGTCGTCCAGGAACGGCGGCGGGTAGTCGCCCGCCGCCACGGCCGCATGCCAGGCGGCGTTGTAGGGCAGCAGATAGCGGTCCATAAAGGCCGTGAGGCGTTCATGCAGTTCACGGGCCAGGGATGAGGGTGCGAAGTCCATGGGGCCATTGTGAAAACCGCGCCGGCACGCGTCACAACCCATGCGACACCGGGCTTGACCCAGGTCACGCGCCCGGGCGACGCCATGCCCGGCCTGCATGCATGCATGCATGCATGCAGTAGCTACTATTTTCATAGCTGATAGCGCTTACCCATAAAGCGCCAGCAGGCATTTTTTCTAGATCAATCACCCTGGCGCCCGGTACCATCGCACCATGAGCACGCACTACGAAACCCTGCACCCCGCCAACAGCTACCGCGAGGCGTTTGCGGTGGAACCCCCTGCCACACTGGGCGAGCGCCATCTGTGGCCGCGCAAACCGGGGGGCTTCATCGTCCATGCAGCAACGGCAGCAGCGATGGCCCACCCGCCTGCGGCCGGAGAGGCCACAGCAGCCCCCACCGCCGAAGGCCAGGCCGATGCCGACACCACCCGCGTGCTGGTGCCTGCGCAGTGGGGCCTGGTGCCGCACTGGGTCAAGTCCGCGTCCGACGCGAAGCTGCGCGCGCCCAAGCTGGCCCACGCCAAGTCCGACCTGGCCTCCACCGGCACGGCGTTCCGCGACGCATGGCTGAACGGCCAGCGCTGCATCGTGCCCATGCAGGCGTTTTATGAAGACGACTTCCGCACCGGCAAGGCCGTGCCCACCCGCATCGCCCGCGTGGACGGCAAGCCCATGGGCGTGGCCGGCCTGTGGGCGCGCTGGCAGGGCAGCGACGGCGAGGTGATCGTGAGCTACTGCCTGCTCACCGTGAACGCCAACAACCACGCGCTGCTGCAGCGCTACCAGCAGCCCGGCAGCGAAAAGAGCATGCCCGCCATCCTGAACGAAGGCGCCTACGACGCCTGGCTCACGGCCCGGCCCGACAAGGCCAAGGAGTTCATGCGCCAGTACGCACCGCAGTGGCTCACGGCCAACCCGGTGGAGAAGAAGGCGGACAAGGTGCCCAAGGGGTGGCTGGACTGAGGCCTTTGATCCCCCTCCCCACCGTTCACGCTGAGCGTGTCGAAACGCTGCGCAGGGCGTCGACAGGCTCAGCCCGAACGGAGGGCGTGTGGTCCGGCACGCACGCGCTTCACAAACCCAGCGCCACAAACAGCGCCTCCGCCCGCGCCGTGGCCGCCTCGGCCATGCGCATGGGGCGGCCCCACTCACGCTGGGTTTCGCCCGGCCATTTGTTCGTGGCGTCCATCCCCATCTTGCTGCCCAGGCCGCTCACGGGCGAGGCGAAGTCCAGGTAGTCGATGGGGGTGTGCTCCACCAGCAGCGTGTCGCGCGCCGGGTCCATGCGGGTGGTGATGGCCCAGATCACGTCCTTCCAGTCGCGCACGTCCACATCGGCATCCACCACCACGATGAACTTGGTGTACATGAACTGGCGCAGGTGGCTCCACACGCCCATCATCACGCGCCGTGCATGGCCCGCGTAGGCCTTGCGGATGCTCACCACCGCCATGCGGTAGCTGCAGCCTTCGGGCGGCAGGTAGAAGTCCACGATCTCGGGGAACTGCTTTTGCAAGAGCGGGATGAACAGCTCGTTCATCACCAGGCCCAGCACGGCGGGCTCGTCGGGCGGTTTGCCGGTGTAGGTGCTGTGGTAGATCGCGTCCTTGCGCAGCGTGATGCGGTCCACGGTGAGCACGGGGAACTCAGCGCATTCGTTGTAGTAGCCGGTGTGGTCGCCATACGGCCCTTCCAGCGCATGCTGCCAGCCTGTCGCATGGTTCGCATCGGGCTGAATATGGCCTTCGAGCACGATCTCGGCGGTGGCGGGCACCGAGAGCGGCACGCCCAATGCGGGCGTCACCTCGGTGCGTGCGCCGCGCAGCAGGCCGGCGAACTGGTATTCACTCAAAGAATCGGGCACGGGCGTGACCGCGCCCAGCAGCGTGGCCGGGTCGGCCCCCAGCGCCACGGCCACGGGGTAGGGCTGGCCGGGGTGGGCGGCGCAGTGGTCGGCAAAGTCCAGCGCCCCGCCCCGGTGGGCCAGCCAGCGCACGATGACCTGGTTGCGCGAGAGCACCTGCTGGCGGTAGATGCCCAGGTTCTGCCGCGCCTTGCGCGGGCCGCGCGTGATGGTCAGGCCCCAGGTGATGAGCGGTGCCACGTCGCCGGGCCAGCAGTGCTGCACGGGCAGGCGCGCCAGATCGACATCGGGCCCCTCCCACACTTGCTGCTGGCAGGGCGCGCCGCGTGCCACGGTGTGGGGTGCCATGTTCCACAGGGTCTTGAGCAGTTGGCCCATGCCCAGCATGTCCTTGAAGCCTTTGGGGGCCTCGGGCTCCTTGAGGGTGGCCAGCAATTCGCCCAAAGCGCGCACGCCGCGCAGGTCGGCCACGCCCATGGCGCGGGCCACGCGGGCGGTGGTGCCGAACAGGTTGGTGAGCACCGGCATGCGGTGGCCCGTGGGCTGCTCGAACAGCAGCGCTGGCCCTCCGGCGCGCAGTACACGGTCGCTCAGCGCGGTCATCTCCAGGTGGGGCGAAACCGGCTCCGCCACGCGGCGCAGGTCGCCCGTGGCTTCGAGCTGGGCCATGAAGTCGCGCAGGTCGCGGTAGGCCATATCAGTACCAGTCTTTGAACAAAACAGGGCGCCAGCGCTTTTCCATCAAGCGCCAACAGCTATCAATTAGGGAGCATTCGGTTCCAGCCCCGCCCAGCGCGGCGCCAGGCCGTGGGGCACGTCGATCAGGTCGAGCACCCGCGCCACGCTGTAGTCCACCACGTCGCCCACGGTCTGCGGCCGCAGGTAGAAGGCGGGCAGCGGCGGGCAGACGATGCCGCCCATCTCGGTCACGGCCACCATGTTGCGCAGGTGGCCGAGGTGCAGGGGCGACTCGCGCACCAGCAACACCAGGCGGCGGCGCTCCTTCAGGGCCACGTCGGCCGCGCGGGTGAGCAGGTTGTCGGCCAGCCCATGCGCAATGGCGGCCAGCGTGCGCATGGAACAGGGCGCGACCACCATCGCATGGCAGTCGAACGAGCCGCTCGCAATGGCCGCGCCCACGTTGTGCACATCGTGCACGTGGTGCGCGAGCGCCTCCACGGCGGAGCGCTCCATGTCGATCTCGTGGCGCAGGTTGCGCCAGCCCGCGTCGGAGACGACCAGGTGCGTCTCGATGCCAGGCAGGCCCTGCAGCACCTGCAGCAGGCGCGCGCCATACACGGCGCCACTGGCCCCCGAGATGGCAATGACGATGCGGCGCAGAGGAGGGGCCTCAGCCATGCGTGGGCTCCATGGCGGTGGGCCGCAGAGCCGGGCGTTGCAGTGGCTCGGCCTGCTGGTCGGCCTCGACCTGCTCCAGCACCAGCGCGGCCTGCACCGGGTCGAAGTCTTCGTGTGCGCGTTTTTTCACGCCGTACTGCTGCAGCTGGTAATGCCGGTCGGCCGCGATGCCATGGCGCGCGAGCGTGCTTTTGACGCAGACCAGCGGGCAGCCATCGAGCGCGATGATCGGCCGGCCCGAGCGCGCGGTCTTCATCAGGTGGGGCACATCGCCGCCCACACCGGCGATGCAGGACATCTCGGCGACGCCGCGCCGGTCGAGCTGCAGCGCCACATGGTTGGCGAGCTGCGCGGCACTGGAGCAGCCCGAGCAGGAATAGACCAGGGGGTGGTCAGGATCGGCGGCCATGGGGTTCATCCTCGGGGGGCGCGCACGCGGCGCTGGATGCGCGCCAGCACTTCGCGCGGCGCCAGCTGGTGGGTCCACTGGCGTGGATGCAGCGTATCGACCCACTGCTGCGGGTCGAGCACGGGCAGCTCGATGGCGTCGAGCGCGTTCTTCACCACCAGGCCCAGTTCGGTGTCACCCTCCATCGACAGGCGGCGGCTGAAAAACAGCGTGTCCGGGTCCTGTTTGCGTTGTGCCAGCAGCAAAAAGTCATGCGCGGTGGCGCTGAGCGTCAGGTCCGCCACGGCGGGCGCGGCCAGCGGCGCATGGGGCGCAAAGCGCTGGCCCGTCCAGGCAAAGTCAAAGGCCAGGCGCGCGTCGCGCACCTGCACGCGCATCTTCTTGTGCGCCAGCAGGTGCCCCACATCGGCGGGCAGGTGCCGCGCCAGCGCCAGGTTGAGGGCCGTCACCAGCAGCAGGGAGCCAGGATAGGCCGGCAAGCGCGACAGCAGGGCGCCCACAGGCGACGGCACCACCAGGAGATCGGCAGAGGCCTTGGGGGAGGACGAGGAGGAAGAAAAGGTGGAAGCCATGGCGTTGTGGCGCTACGCCACATAAAAAACGACGGTAAAAAAATGGCAGACGCTGCCGCCCAGCACACACAGGTGCCACAGCCCGTGGCCATGGCGCACGCGGTGGTCCAGTGCATAGAAAACAATGCCCAGCGTGTAGCAGGCCCCGCCCGCGAGCAGCCAGCCAAAGCCGCCCGGCGTGAGCGCCTGCCACAGCGGCACCACGGCCACCAGCGCCAGCCAGCCCATGAGCACATACAGCACCAGCGAGAGCACGCGCGCACCGCGCGCCCACCAGACCTCCTGCACGACGCCCAGCAGGGCCAGGCCCCACACCACGCCGAGCAGCGACCAGCCCCAGGGCCCGCGCAGCGACACCAGCGCAAACGGTGTGTAGCTGCCCGCGATCAGCAGGTAGATGCTGCAGTGGTCGAGCTTTTGCAGCACGGCCTTGAGGGCCCGCCCGCGCACGCTGTGGTACGCGGTGGAGGCCGCATACAGCGCCACCAGCATGGCGCCGTAGATGCTGAAGGACACCAGCTTCCAGGGGTCGCCCAGGCGCGCGGCCAGCGTGACGAGCACCACCGTGCCCGCCGCCGCCAGCAGCGCACCCACCCCGTGGCTGATGCTGTTGAATCGTTCGCCGGCGTACATGGCGGGGTCAGCCTCCGCGCGGCGCAGTGGCGCCCACCCGGCCTTGCTCCAGGCCGGGGCGGCCCCACCAGTAGCCGTCGCAGGGCAGGTCGGGCATCAGGGGCTGCATGCGCTCCACAAACTGCGGGGCGTGCGCGCCCGCAGCGGGGGCCGCTGCACGCCGCGCTTCGTCGAACACGGCAATGACCTCGGCCATGTGCTGGGCCTGCGGGCTCAGGCGCACCACATCCACGCCGCTGGTGCGCAGGCCCGCCAGCTCGTCGGCCAGGTTGTAGACCCGGGCCGACTGCGTCTGCGTGCCGTTGAGCACCAAAAAGCCCTCGCTCTCGCGCGTGCGCAGCGGCAGGCCGTCGGCATGCTGCAGGCAACTGAACTGGCAGTCGTCCTTGGGCAGGTTGCGGTGGCGCGCCGTGAAGCAGCGGGCCGAGTAGGCCAGAGGCATGCGGCCATAGGCGAAGACTTCGGTCTCCAGCCCGGCGGGCCGCTGGGCAAGCACGGCCCGCAGCGCCTCCTGTGACATCTCCACCGGCATGACCCAGCGGGTGGCACCGAGCTGCGCCATCCACTGCAGCGAGTGGGCGTTGTACAGGTTCAGGTGCGGCCCGGCCACAAAGGCCTGGGCCCCGCCGGGTGCCTGCGCAAGGCAGCTCACGGCGCCCATGTCGTTGGCCTCGACCAGAAACTCGCCGTTGCCGGTGATCTTGTGCATCACCCCCACGTCCGCGCTGGACTCGATGAGCACCTGGCTAGACAGGATGGCCTGCTTGCCCGCGCCCTGCAGCATGCGCGCCAGCGCCAGCCAGTCGGCCAGGCGCAGCTCGTGGCGGCGCGAGCACACCGTCTCACCCAGGTACACCACGTCGACGGGCGTGGCGGCCATGGCCTCGTAGAACGCGACCACGGTGTCGCGCGGCCAGTAGTACAGCAGGGGGCCGAGAGAGAGTTTCATGGGGCGGTTTCCGGGGGGTTGATCGCGGGGGTGTTACTTCCAAGGGCGGTGGTAGGCGCCCAGGGTGTGTTGCTGCCCTTCGGCCACCTGGTCCAGGCTGGCCATCCAGTGGGTCTTGGGCGCATAGCGGTGCGGGCTGGCCAGGCACTGGTCGATGGCCTCGCGCCAGACCTGCGTGACCTGGGCCACGTAGGCCGGGCTGCGCTGGCGGCCTTCGATCTTGATGGCGCGCACGCCCATCTTCAGCAACTGGGGCAGCAGCTCCAGCGTGTTGAGGCTGGTGGGCTCCTCGATGGCGTAGTAGTTCTCGTCGTCGCCCACGTCGAAGCGGCCCTTGCACAGCGTGGGGTAGCCCGCGTTCTCACCGGGTGCGTAGCGGTCGATGAGCACGCCGTTCAGGCGCGACTCGCGGCCCTGCGGGGTCTCCACCCAGCGCACGGCCTTCGGGGGCGAGCACACGCCGTGGGTGTTGGGCGATTCGCCGGTCACGTACGACGACAGCGCGCAGCGCCCCTCGACCATCACGCACAGGCTGCCAAAGCCGAACACCTCGATCTCCACCGGCGTGCGGTCGATGACCTGGCGCACCTGCTCCAGCGAGAGCACGCGCGGCAGCACGGCGCGCACGATGCCGAACTGCTCACGGTAGAAGTTGATGGCCTCGTAGTTGGTGGCCGAGCCCTGTACCGACAGGTGCAGCCGCAGCGCGGGGTGGCGCTGCACGGCGTATTGCATGAGGCCGGGGTCGGCCAGGATGACGGCGTCCACGCCCAGGTCCACCGCCTTGTCCAGCGCGCTGCGCCACGGCGCGGGGTTGGCCGCCTGTGGGTAGGTATTGAGCGCCATGAAGACCTTGCAGCCACGCGCATGGGCGTGGGCGATGCCATTGGCAATGGCCGCCTCGTCGAAATTGAGGCCCGCGAAATTGCGCGCGTTGGTGGCGTCGCGCAGGCCCAGGTAGACGCAGTTGGCGCCGTGGTCCACGGCCGCCTTGAGCGCGGGCAGGCTGCCGGCGGGGCAGACGAGTTCGGGGGCGCAAGGCGCGGTCGATGCAGCGGGGGCGGCAGGGGGTGCGGGAGACAATGCGGTCACGGATTCCATCGCGGTCCATCTAAACAGGCCCGCACGGTACGGCGCCCCTGCCCTGCGCCCGCTGATCCCGATCAAAGCGGGCGCACAATGGCAGAGTTTTTTTGTCGGAATTGACCCAGATCCGGTCACCGCCTTGACCCACTTCAAGTTTCTCTTGACCCACCTCATGAACCGCAACCTGTGGCTGCTGGCCCTGTGCCAGGGCCTGTTCCTCACCAACAACGTCGTCTTCATCGCCATCAACGGCCTGGTGGGCCTGCAGCTGGCGCCGTTTGGCTGGATGGCCACGCTGCCGGTGATGGGCTATGTGGTGGGCGGGGCGCTGTCCACGCCCTTGGTGGCCAAGACCCAGATGCGCTGGGGACGCAAGGTGTCGTTCCAGATCGGCCTGGCAGTGGCCGTGGCGTCGGCCGCGCTGTGTGCCTGGGCTGCGTTCAGCGCCAATTTCTGGCTGCTGTGCGCGGCCACGGTGGTGGCGGGTTACTACAGCGCCAACGGCGGCCTCTACCGTTTTGCTGCCGCCGAACTGGCCACGCCCGACAACCGTGAGAAGGCCGTGTCCCTGGTGCTGGCCGGGGGCCTGCTGGGTGCCGTGGCCGGGCCCAACCTCGCCAGCGCCACGCGCACCCTGTTCCCCGTGCCGTTTGCGGGGGCCTACATCGCCCTGATGGCGGTGGCACTGCTGTCCATGCTGTGCATGTCGGCGATCCGTTTTGCGGCGCAGCCCGTGGTGCTCAACGCCGCAGGGCAGCCCGAGCAAGGGAGGCCGCTTGCCGTGCTGATGCGCCAGCCCGCCTTTGTCGTGGCCATTGTGGGTGCGGCGCTGGGCTATGGCGTGATGAACCTGCTGATGGCCGCCACGCCGCTGGCCATGCAGGTCTGCGGTTTCGACTTCAATGCCTCGGCCCTGGTGCTGGAGTGGCATGTGATCGGCATGTTCGCACCAGGCTTTGTCACAGGCCACCTCATCAAGCGCTTTGGCGTGCTGCCCATCATGGGCGCGGGGGTGCTGCTCAACCTGGCCTGCGTGGCCGTGGCGCTGATGGGCATGGAGCTGCACCACTTCGGGGGGGCGCTGTTCCTGCTGGGCGTGGGCTGGAACTTCCTGTTCACCGGCTCCACCACGCTGGCCATGACGGCCTACCGACCCGAGGAAAAGGACCGCGCCCAGGCAGCCATCAACTTCTGCGTGTACGCCACGCTGGCGCTGAGCGCGTTTTCGTCGGGCGTGCTGGTCACCACGCAGGGCTGGACGCTGCTGAACGCGGGTTCGCTGGTGCCGATCGTGGTGACGGGGCTGGCACTGGCGTGGCTGGCCGTGCAGCGCAAGCGCGTTTCACCCGGCGTCTGACGGCAACCCGGCGGCGGCCGCACTTTCGGCCGCCACCGTGGCGCCCAGCCACTGTGCAAAAGCTGCGGCCGCCGGGTCCTCCAGGCGCCCCGGGGCCACGAAGAGGCTGTAGCCGCGCACGCCGCTGTCGTGGTGCGGGTGGGCCAGCACCAGCTCGCCCGATTGCAGTTCGCGCTCAACAAAATACCGGGGCACCAGGCCCACGCCCAGGTCGGCGCGCACGGCCTCGACCAACATCGAGAACAGATCGAAGCGGTGGCCCCCCAGGCTGTGCGCAGGCCCGCGCGTGGTGCCGGCGCGGGCGAACCACGCGTCCCACGCGCCCAGCCGCGAGCTGAGCTGCAGCAGTGGCACCGCGCGGAAGTCGCCGTGCTCCATCGCACGCCGGTGGCGCGACTGCGGTGCGCACACGGCCACGCAGACCTCGCGCATCAGCGGCGTGGGCTGCACGCCCGGCCAGGGGGCGTCGTCGTATTGCACGGCCACATCGAACGGGATCTCGGCCATGTAGATCTGCGTGGGGTAGACCTGCAGGTGCAGGCTGCAGCCTGTGTGCTGCGCCACAAAGGCGGGCAGGCGCGGCAGCAGCCAGCGCTCGGCAAACACGGGCACGCAGCCCACCAGCAGGCGCGCGCCGTCGGGCCGCTGGGCCATGGCTTCAAGCGTGTGGTTCTGCAAGCGCAGCAGGTCGCCCGCGATCTGCGCGTGGTAGCGGCGGCCCACCTCGGTGAGCGTGGAGCCGCGCGCGCCGCGCTGCACCAGCTGCAGGCCCAGCTGGCCTTCGAGCAGGCGCAGCTGCTGGCTCACGGCGCTGTGGGTGAGACACAGCTCCTCGGCGGCCTTGCTCACGCCATGGTGGCGCGCAACCGCGTCAAAAACGAGCAGGGCGCGGGTGCTGGGGATGTGGTGGCGCATGGGGACAGATGTTAGAAAAACTGCCGGCTCGGCAGATTAAAGCAGAACCGGAACCGGCCATTCGGCCCAACAATGGCAAGGCCTTCCCGCCGGACACGGGGCGCCATCGGTGCAGCCCCGCAGTCCGGTACTCCTCTTTCCGCTGACTGTGGCCCGCCCCATGAAAAACCCTGCCCATCCCCTGCGCTTCACCCCCCTGGCTGGCGCCTTGGCCCTGGCCGCCGCCACGCTGCTGGGCCCCGCCGCCCATGCACAGTTCGGCGCGGTGGCGCCCACACCCACCACGCTGCGCCCAGCGGTGGACAAGGCCTACACCCAGCTCATGGCCGCACCGCAGATCCTGCAGCTGCTGGACGCCGTGAAGGCCGACCACGACCGCGCGACGGAAGACCTCAAGATGCTCACCGAGATCGAGGCGCCTCCGTTCAAGGAACAAAAGCGCGCCGAGGCCTTCCTCGTGCGCCTGAAGGCCCTGGGCCTGGCCAGCGCCGCCATCGACGCCGAAGGCAATGTGGTGGGCATCCGCAAGGGCACGGGCCAGGGCCCCAAGCTCGTGATCTCGGCCCACCTGGACACCGTGTTCCCTGCCGGCACCGACGTGAAGGTGAAGGAGCGCGACGGCAAGCTGCACGCGCCCGGCATCTCGGACAACACGCGCGGCCTGGCCGTGCTGCTGTCCTGGCTCAAGGTGCTCAACGACCAGAAGATCGCCACCGTGGGCGACCTGGTGTTCGTGGGCAACGTGGGCGAGGAAGAACTGGGCAACCTGCGCGGCATGAAGCATTTGTTCAAGGAGCACCTGGACATCGACGGCATGGTGGCGCTGGAACCCGCGCCCGACGGCACCGTGCTGGTGCTGGGCACGGGCAGCCACCGCCACGAGGTGACCTTCAAGGGCCCGGGCGGCCACAGCTACGCCGCGTTTGGCGAGGTGCCCAGCGCCATCCATGGCATGGGCCGCGCCATCGCCAAGATCGCGGAGATCCGCACGCCCAAGAGCCCCAAGACCACCTTCACCGTGGGCACCGTGGGCGGCGGCACCTCGGTGAACACCATCGCGCCCGATGCGCGCATGGCGGTGGACATCCGCTCCGACGAAATGGCCCCGCTGCTGGCCACCGAAAAGCAGGTGCTGGCCGCCGTGGACAGCGCCGTGACCGAAGAGAACACGCGCTGGGGCGTGAACACCTTGAGCGCATCGACCAAGCTCATCGGCGACCGGCCCGGTGGCCGCACGGCGGCCGACGCGCTGATCGTGGAAGCCGCCGTGCGCGCCAACACGGCGTTCGGCCGCAAGACCGTGCTGGGCGGCGCAAGCACCGACGCCAACGTGCCCATGGCGCTGGGCATCCCCGCCATCGTGATCGGCGGTGGGGGCAAGACGGGCGGCTTTCATGCGCTGTCGGAATGGATCGACCTGACCGATGCCTGGAAGGGCGCGCAGACCTCGCTGGTCACCGTGCTGGGCCTGGTGGGCGTGCAAGGGGTGAGCGAGCCGCTGCTGGAAAAGCGCCCTCCACGCAACCGATAGTGCAGTAGTGCGGTCCCCTGAGTCAGGGGCGGAAGGGAGTTTCAGTAGACCCGCAGGCCCTGGCTTCGACAGGCTCAGCCCGAACGGATGGAGCTGGTGCGGGCAGGGCAAACGGGCCAAGCCACGCCCGGGCCATTGCGCTGCAATTCACCATTGTTGACAGTGGGGCCGGGCTCCACCTGCGTACCATCGGCGGTTCTGGGCCGCGCGCGGTGTGCGGTGCATGCCGAGCGCCATGTGGATGTTCGGCCCGCTTGTTGTTTTGTTCCTTCTGCAGGAGATCGCCATGGGCTTGCTCGATTCCGTCTTGGGTGCCGTCATCAACAACGCGTCGCAGGGCGGCGCACCGGGCCACGCGGGCGGCGGCGCGGCCGGCGGCCTGGGCGGCCTGCTGGGCCTGGCCGCGCAGAACCCGCAGCTCATCCAGGCCGTGATGTCCCTGATCAGCAACGACGGCCCCGTGGGCGGGCTGCCGGGCCTGATGGCCAAGTTCCAGCAAGCCGGGATGGGCAATGTGATCGCCTCATGGCTCAGCACGGGGCCCAACCACGCGATCTCGGGCGAGCAGCTCTCGGACGTGCTGGGCAGCGGCCCGCTGTCGCAGATCGCAGCGCAGCTGGGCGTGGGCTCGGGTGCGGCCGCCGGGCAGCTGGCCCAGGTGCTGCCGGGCCTGGTGGACCAGCTCAGCCCCCAGGGCCATGCACCGCAGGGCGGGTTTGGCAATGCCAACGACCTGTTCGGAATGCTGGGCGGCTTGCTTCAAAAATGATAGCTGTTAGCGCTTGGTAGACAAGCGCTAACAGCCCATTTCCTTCAGGCCGCACGCCGACGGCGCTCAGCCCGCCACCGGGCAGCGCCGCTGCAGCCATTGCTGCAGCCGCTCGAACACCGGCGCGGCCAGCTCGGGGCTTTCGTTGAACAGCTCGTGGAACAAAGGCTCGAAGCAGTGCGACTGCACCAGGGCCGGGGGCGCGGCGGCGGCAAAGGCGCGGCTGCCAGCGGGGTTGACCAACTTGTCGCTGCCGGCCCAGATCAGCAGCGTGGGCACGCTCCAGTGCGCGGCGCGGGCCACGGTGGCCGGGCCGCCGTCGGCGATGAAGCGCGCCAGGCGCGCGCTGATGCGGTCGTGGCACAGCGGGTCGGCCAGGTAAGCCGCCGGCACGGCCGGGTCGTGCGAGAGGTATTGCGCATCCAGCCCGTTGCCCACGCGCAGGTTGGGCGCAATGCGTGGCAGCGTGGCCAGCAGCAGCTTTTGCACCGCGTTCAGGCCCGGGTCCAGCGCGGGGGACGACAGCACCAGCGCATCGATGGGCCGCAGGTGCATGGCCGCAAACCGCGCGGCGACCAGCCCGCCCATGCTGTGGCCCAGCAGCACCAGGGGCTGGCCTTGCGGCATGCGCGCGCGGGTGGCGTCCACCAGGTCGGCCAGGTCATCGAGCAGGCGCAGGTCGCTGGTGAGCCCGCCACGCGGCCCGGACGATTCACCGTGGCCGTAGTGGTCGTAGCCGCGCACCGCAAAACCCCAGTCGTTCAGCCTGCGCGCCACCGGGTCGTAGCGGCCCACATGCTCGCCCAGGCCGTGCACCAGCAGCACGGTGCCCCGGCAGGGTTCGCCCTCGGGCAGGGGCCAGTCCTGCACGGCCAGGTTCTCGCCATCGCTGGCGGTGAAGGAGGTCAGGGTCGAGGGGGTCAGTTCGTCGGGGTTCATGGGCAGCGGGGGCTGTCAGGGGGATGGCGAGCAGCATACCCGGCAGGCTGCAAAAGCCCAACGCAAAAAAAGGGGCTGCATGCGCTGCAGCCCCTCAGCGGCGGTGCGTGACCGGGGATCAGGCGGCCGCAGTGGCGGCGGGCGCCTGCTGCTGCGCCATCGCGGCAATCACCTGCGCCACGGCGGCGGTGAGCTTCTTGGCGTAGGGCACGTGCAAGAACTCGTTGGGGCCGTGCGCGTTGCTCTTGGGGCCCAGCACGCCGCAGACCATCATTTGCGCGGTGGGGAAGCCCTCGCTGAGCATGTTCATGAGCGGGATGGTGCCGCCCTGGCCGATGTAGCCGCAGGGTGCGCCGAAGTGGGCCTGCGAGGCGGCGTTGAGCGCCTGCTCGAACCAGGGCGTGGTGCTGGGCGCGTTCCAGCCCGTGGCGCCGCTGGTGCCCTGGAAGGTGACCTTGGCCTGGTAGGGCGCGTTGTCTTCGAGCAGCGCTTTCAGCTCCTGCACTGCCTGGCCGGCATCCACCAGGGGCGGCAGGCGCAGGCTGAGCTTGAAGGCGGTGTAGGGGCGCAGCACGTTGCCCGCGTCTTGCAGCGCCGGGAAGCCCTCGGCGCCGGTCACGCTGAGTGTGGGCTCCCAGGTGCGCTTGAGCAGGGCCTGCAGCGGGTCGGTGGTGGTAGGCAGCGCAAAGGTGGTGGAGCCGCCGCAGTCGTAGTGCGCCCAGGGGAAGCGCTTGTACACCTCGTCGCCCAGAATGGCGGCCGTGGCGCGGGCCTGGCCCAGGCGGTCGGCGGGCACTTCGCAGTGGAAGCTCTGGGGCAGCAGGCGGCCAGTGGCGCTGTCTTCCAGCCGGTCGAGCACCTGGCGCATGATGCGGAACGACGAGGGCACCAGGCCCGAGGCGTCGCCCGAGTGGATGCCTTCGGTCAGGATCTCGACCTTGAGCGTGCCGGTGGCCATGCCGCGCAGGCTGGTGGTGAGCCACAGCTGGTCGTAGTTGCCCGCGCCCGAATCCAGGCACACCACCAGCGCCACATTGCCCATGCGGGGCTTCAGGGCCTCGATGTAGGGCAGCAGGTCGCGCGAGCCGCTTTCCTCGCAGGTCTCGATCAGGCCCACGATGCGCGGGTGGGGCACGTTCTGGCGCTTCAATTCCTGCACGGCGGCGATGCTGGCGTAGACCGCGTAGCCGTCGTCGGCGCCGCCCCGGCCGTAGAGCTTGCCGTCCTCGTACTTGGGCGTCCAGGGGCCGAGGTCGTTGCGCCAGCCACTGAATTCAGGCTGTTTGTCCAGGTGGCCGTACATCAGCACGGTGTCGGTGGCGCCGGGCTGGGTGGATTCGATCTCGAAGAACAGCACGGGCGTGCGGCCTTCGAGGCGCACCACTTCGAGCGTGAGGCCTGCGACCTTCTGCGATTCAACCCACGCGGCGGCGTTGCGCACCACGGTGTCCAGCAGGCCCTGCGCGGCCCAGTCGGGCGAGAACATGGGCGACTTGGCGGGGATGGCGATGTAGTCGGTGAGCTGGCGAACAATGTCGTCGTCCCAGGCCTGGCTGACCCTTTCAAGGGCCAGGGCGGGTTGCAGGGCGTGGGCGGGAATGCGGGCGTTCATGGGCGGCTCTCCTGGATCATGGGATGGGTCTCGTGGACCAAACCACCATTCCAACACAACCCCCGCGCGGGCGCCACGTGGGATGCCCAAACCCCCTTGGGCCCTGTTTGCTGCATTGCAACAGCATCCACGCCCTGCGGGCCGGGCAGGGCCTGCGCTGGCCTTCGTCAGTACCGGGACACGGGATGGGTGTCGGGGTTGTCCAGCACCGCCCGCTGCGCGGCCGGGCGCCGCAGGGCCATGGCCACCTCGACCCGGTTGCGGCCGTTTTCCTTGGCCTCGTAGAGCGCACGGTCGGCAGCGGCGATCAGCATGTCCCAGCTGTCGCCCGACTCCAGGCGGCCGCCGAACACGCCAATGCTCACGGTGACGGCGATGTTCGTGCCCCCGCCCGGCTCGGCGCGGTTGTCGGCACGGGCCTCGGGGCCCTCCACCGTGCCGATGCGACAGCGCGACTCGGCCACCGCGCGGCACAGCTCGCGCGCCAGTTGCTCTGCGCCCAGCAGCGTGGTGTCGGGCAGCACCACCATGAACTCCTCGCCGCCGTAGCGCCCCACCAGGTCCTGCGCGCGCACGCGCCCGCGCAGCACGTTCACCACGCTGCACAGCACCTGGTCGCCCACGGGGTGGCCGTAGCGGTCGTTCACGCGCTTGAAGTGGTCGATGTCCACCATCATGAGCGCGATCGGTTCGCGCATGCGCACGGCGCGCGAGACATCGCGGTCCAGTGCAGCGATCAGCGAACGGCGGTTGGCCACGCCCGTGAGCGGGTCGATGGCCGCCATGATGCGGTTGTTCTCGTCGGCCCGGTCGCGTGCCATGAACACAAAGCCCATGGTGCTGATGAGCACCACCGAGAACGTGGCCAAAAAGGTGAGCGTCTGCAGCAGGCTGGCCTGCAGGATGCCGGAGGCCACGGCGGTGCTGCTCAGGGCCAGCAGCGCGCGCACGCCCAGCACGGCGGCTTCCAGGCCGAGCCCCGCTACCAGCAGCCATTGCCCGCGCCCCACGGTGGCATGGCGGCTCTCCAGCGCCGTGGCCAGGGCCCACACGGCCTGCAGGCCGACCACCAGCCCGACAAAGCTCACGCGGGCCGCAAAGTTGTCGATGAACACGACCACGAAACCCAGGACCAGCGCGGGCGGCGCGAGCAGCAGCGGCCAGCGCGCGGGCCGCCCCTGGAACTGGTAGATCGCCGCGATCAGCCCGACGAACACACCGGACAACAGGACGTTGCCCAGCACCACCGACAGCACATCGGGCACCACACCGCGCAGCATGATCAGGGTGTGACCGATGGCGGTGAGCAACAGCGCCACCGCCCAGCGCGCCAGGCCGTCGCTGCGGCGCCCCCGGCCCACGACGGCCATGGAGGCCGCCATCATGAGCGAGCTGACAACGATCATTGCCAGCATGGTGGGAACATCGGCTGCCATGGAGTGCGGGGCGGGTACGGGGTGGGTGGAGGATCAGCCCAGCATAAACCAAGGACCGCAGCGCGCGAAACAACAATGTGCCAGCATGCCCGCCGCCATCAGTGCAGCTGTGCCTGTGCAGGTTCGCGCGCGCGGCCGCCCAGGGCTCTGCTGCCCGGGGCCTGCAGGGCCGGTCCGCTGTCCGCCAGCGGCGCGGCCAGGGCCGGCAGGCCCCCGTGTCCGCTGCCTGCGTTGTCGCCCTTGGAATGGGCTGCGCCGTGCCGCAGCTTGAACACCTGCACCGCGCCCGCCAGGCGCGTGGCCTGCTCGCGCAGGCTCTGGGCGGCGGCGGCCGACTGCTCCACCAGCGCAGCGTTCTGCTGCGTCATCTGGTCGAGCTGGTTCACGGCGGTGTTGACCTGGCCGATGCCGTCGGACTGCTCGCCCGAGGCCGAGGTGATCTCGCCAATGATGTCACCGACCCGTTTGACCGAGCCCACGATCTCGTCCATGGTGCTGCCCGCGTTCTGCACCAGGCGCGCGCCCGACTCCACCCGCTCCACCGAGGCGCCAATGAGCGCCTTGATCTCGCGCGCCGCCTCGGCACTGCGCCCGGCCAGGCTGCGCACCTCGCTGGCCACCACCGCAAAGCCCCGGCCCTGCTCGCCCGCGCGCGCCGCCTCGACCGCCGCATTGAGCGCCAGGATGTTGGTCTGGAACGCGATGGAGTCGATCACGCCGATGATGTCGGCGATCTTGCGCGAGCTCTGGTTGATGTCGCCCATGGTGGTGACCACCTCGCCCACCACCTGGCCGCCGCGCGCAGCCACTTCGGCGGCGGTGCTGGCCAGCTGGTTGGCCTGGCGCGCGGCGTCGGCCGACTGGCGCACGGTGGCCGTGAGCTGGTCCATGCTCTGCGCGGTCTGCGCCAGGCTGCTGGCCGTGGCCTCGGTGCGGGCCGACAGATCCTGGTTGCCGCTGGCGATCTCGGCGCTGGCGGTGGTGATGCTGTCCACCGCGTTGCGCACCTGCTGCAGCATCTGCGTGTAGCGCTGGCGCATGCCCTCGACCTCCTGCACCAGCGCGCCGATTTCGTCGCGCCGCGTGGTGACGAACGCTTCGGTCAGGTCGCCCTGCGCCACCAGCGTGATGGCCTGCGTCAGGTCCTGCAGCGGGCGGCTCACGGCCCGGCGCAGCATCACGAACAGGCCGATGGCCAGCAGCACCACGGCCACGGCCATCAGGCCCCACACGGCCAGCGTCACGCGGCGCTGGCTGGCCATGGCCTCGCCGTCGGCCACCTCGGCCACCACCCACCAGCCGCCGCCGGTCTTGCGCACCAGGGCCCAGGGGTCTTCGGCGCCCGCGCCCAGCACGGGGGCGGCCTCGCGCACAAAGCCGTCCTGCGATGCGGCCAGCGCCTCGAAGAAGGGACGCGCCTGCGGGTAGGCCTCCAGCACGCGCTTGCCGCGCGCCGTAGGGTGGTACACGAACACCGCCTTGTCGAGCGAGGTGCCGGGGTTGATCACGTAGGTGCCGCCATGCTCGAAGAATTTGGTCTGCGCCACCTGCTTTTGCAGCATGGCGTGGAACACGCTGATGTCGTTGCCGATGAACAGCAGCGCAATCACCTTGCCCGAGGCGTCTTTGGCCGGCAGGTAGTAGCCCATGTAGGGCCTGCCCGCCGCCGTCGTCACGCCGATGTAGGGCTCGCCCTTGGACACGGTGGCATAGGCCGGGTCGTCTTTGCCCAGCGGCGTGCCCTGCTGGCGCGCGCCCTGGTCGTTCTTGACCGAGGTGGTGATGCGGATGAAGTCGTCGCCCTTCCTGGCGAACACCGTGGCGATGCCGCCGGTTTCGCTGGCGAATTTATCGACCGAGCCGTAGTCCTCGTTGACCAGCGCACCGTAGCTGCGCAGCTCGCCCGAAGCCTCGTCGAGCTGCATGGTGGCCTCGAAGTAGCGCTGGAAGCCCTTCATGGTGAGCTGCACCAGCTCGCGGTTGGTGTTGTCGGCCGCGTCCAGCGACTGGGCCACGCTCTGCGCCGTGTCGCCCACGCTGGCCACCACCTGCGCGCGGGTGCTGCGCTCGGTCAGCACCGCAATCGCCAACCCCACCAGCACCAGCACCAGGGCCACCAGCGCAATGGCCATCAGCGTGACCTGGCGGGCGACGGAACGGTTGTTGGCGGGGGATGCGGCCATGGGGAATGTCTCCTGGGAATGAATGCACCAATTGCACAAGGCCGGCGGGGCCGGCCTGCTCTGAATCTACGGCCAGAGGCTTGTTACATTTATTCACGCATTCCCTTACGCATTCACGCGTACCGCCCGCAGGCTCATCAGCCGCGCGCCCCGGCCCCCACGTGGAACACGTCCACCGAATGGATGAGCCCCTCGGACTGGGTGTGCAGGCTGTCGGCCGATGCCGCCATCTGCTCCACCAGCGCGGCGTTCTGCTGCGTGTCCTGGTCCATCTGCGTGATGGCCTCGCTCACCAGGCCCAGGCCCTGGCTCTGCTCGGAGCTGGCCACGCTGATTTCGCCCACGATGGCGGTCACGCGCTGGATGGCCGTGACCACTTCGGTCATGGTCGATCCGGCCTGGTCCACCAGGGCCGTGCCTTGCTCCACGCGCTCCACGCTGGCCGTGATCAGGCCCTTGATCTCCTTGGCCGCCTCGGCGCTGCGCTGGGCCAGGCTGCGCACCTCGCCCGCCACCACCGCAAAGCCCCGGCCCTGCTCGCCCGCACGCGCGGCCTCCACCGCCGCGTTCAGCGCCAGGATGTTGGTCTGGAACGCGATGCCGTCGATCACGCTGATGATGTCGGCGATCTTCTTGCTGCTGTCGTTGATGCCCTTCATGGTCTCGACCACCTGGGCCACCACCTCGCCGCCCTGGCTGGCCACGCCCGAGGCCTGGATGGCCAGCCGGTTGGCCTGCTGGGCGTTGCCGGCGTTCTGCTGCACGGTGGCGCCCAGCTCGTCCATGGACGATGCCGTCTGCGCCAGCGCCGAGGCCTGGCGCTCGGTGCGCGCCGACAGATCGCGGTTGCCCTGTGCAATCTCGGCGCTGGCACCGCGCACGCTGCTGCTCGCATCGCGCACCGCCGCCACGGCCATGCGCATGCGCACCAGGGCATCGCGCATGGCGACGGCGGCATGGGTGGTGACGGGTATGCGGTCCACGGCAAGGCTGATGCCCTCGGGCCGGTCCACGGCGGCAATCAGCTCGCGCAGCTCGTCGCCCTGGCGCGCGGTTTGCTGCATGCGCACGGCCATCGCGACCTCCAGCACGGTCTGGATCACCACGTAGCCCGCATGCACCAGCACGCGGCCAAAATCCGCCTGCGTGGTGCAGTAAAAGCCGAAGCCCGCGGCCTGCAGGCGGTCGAACAGCACATGGTGCACCGCGAACAGCACCGCTGCCAGCACGATGGGCCGCCAGTCGCGGTAGACCAGCATGATGGCCAGCGTGACAAACACGCCAAAGTGGTATTCGGTGGTGCCACGCGACACCTGGATGTGCACCACCACCAGCCCCACCAGTGCCGTGCACAACACCAGGCGCGACAGCAGCGTGCCACGCGCCGCCCACATGGCCAGCGCGCCCATGACGAACAGGGGCACGGCCACGCCCAGCGCCAGGCCCAGCGCGTCGTACTGCACGCCCAGGGCCACCGCGCCCAGCAGCGCCACCCCGCAGGTGATGAGGGCCACGCGGTCGCCAATGAAGGCCTGCTCCTGCAGGCTGGTGTTCGCCGCCGGGGTGGCCGACGGCGGTGCGGAAGAAGACGACGAAGCGCGTGTAGCGGGTGCGGGCAGGGCGTTCATGGCGGAACCTCCGTGGGGGGGCACCAGACAGCGTCTGATGGCTGCCAGAAATTATCGGCCTCGGTCCCTCGGGCCGGCAACCACCCCTGGATGCAGACAATCCCTGAGTGCCCGGCCCCCCGATGAACGCGCCTGGTGGCCGCTAGGTGGCGCCGCCCACCGCCGCAGCCAGCGCGCGGTCCCGCCAGCCCAGACCGGCGGATGTGCCGGCCGCCGGGCGGTATTCGCAACCCACCCAGCCGCGGTAGCCCAGCGCGTCCAGCGTCTCGAACAGAAACGGGTAGTGCAGCTCGCCCCGGTCGGGCTCGTGGCGGCCGGGCACGCCCGCGATCTGGACATGCGCCACGCGGCCGGTGGGCAGGTAGCGCTGCAGCTTGGTGACCAGGTCGCCTTCCACGATCTGGCAGTGGTACAGGTCCATCAGCACCTTGAGGTTGGGCGCCTGCACCGCGTCGAGCAGCTCGTGGGCATGGTCCTGCCGGTTCAAAAAATAGCGCGGCATGTCGCGCAGGTTGATGGGCTCGATGAGGATCTCGCGCCCCGCGCGGGCCGCCTCGTCGGCCGCCCAGCGCAAGTTGCCCGCGCACAAGTCCTTGAGCGATTCGCGCTCCACGCCGGGCGGTACGGTGCCCGACAGCACATGGATGCGCGGGCAGCCCAGCCGCTCAGCACAGCGCAGCGCCTCCTGCACGCCCGCGCGGAACTCGGCCTCTCGCCCCGGCAGCGCGGCCGTGCCGCGCTCGCCCTGCTCCCAGGCCGTGGCCATGGCGGCGCGGTCGGCGCCACCAGCCGGGGCATTGAGCAGCACCGGCTGCAGGCCGTGGTCCACCAGCCGCGCAGCCACCTCGGCGGGCGCGAAGGCATAGGGGAACTGGAACTCCACCGCCGTGAACCGGTCGCGCGCGGCGGCGGCAAAGCGGTCCAGGAAGGGCAGCTCGGTGTACATCAGGCTCAGGTTGGCAGCAAACTGGGGCATGGCGGGCGGGGGCAGGAGGGGCGGACCCGGGAAAGTCGCGCAAAGAAAGAATGGGCACGGCAGCTTATCCTGCGCGGCACGGGGCCGCTGCGCGCTTGCGCAGCAGATGCAAGCAAAATCGCCTGATTAGCGACTTAC
>NZ_QAJR01000023.1 GCF_003852545.1 Acidovorax sp. FJL06 | reverse complement strand
CGGGCGGTCTTGTTCATGATGAAAAGCCTTGAAAGTAAAAAAGCGTCGCAAAAAAGCCGGGTCAAAAACCATTTCTGAACCGGGTTCGGTGAGTCGCCTTGCGGGTTCGGCTCATCGATGGGGTGAACTGTACGCGGGTAAAGGTCACAGAAAAACCACTGGGTCGCGAACTAACTGTTCCAGTATTGGAAACAATCAATCGGGAATTTTTCAGGGTTTACCCAGGCCTGACTGTCCAGGGCCCGCAAAATGACGCCTTCAGCCCTCCACATCCCAGGTAAACCCTGGTGTGAATTTGGAACGGTGTTTTGGGGGATGCCTTGGGGGTACAGGCCCCGGTGCGGGGAGGGCTGCAATCCGGCGGTGGATGCGGCGGTCTTGTCGTGGGGCCGGGCGGCGCTTGATATGCGTCAAGGCGGTGTGGTGCCCAAGAGGGTTTTGTGTCAGTGCTCCGCAAGAGAACGTCATATAGTCCGAGGTAACGATTTGTTGTTCCTCGCATGACAGACCCTTTTGATTCGGCGGACATTGGTTCCGCCGACAGCCCCCACTACCTGCGCGCGCTGACCGACATGGCCGACCGCCGGACGGTGGTGGCGGACGCTGCCATCTACACCGACAACGGCATCAAGCTGGTGGAGAAGGGGGCCCGCATCGACAGCCGCCTGTATGACCGCCTGGTGCAGCACAAGCTGCGCGAGCCCATCGACCGCCATCTGTCCATCGAAAACCCGGTGGACGTGCCAACCCTGCTGGCGGCGGGCCAGGCGCTCATCGAACAGGAGGCCCTGCCCAACATGCTGGCCGAGGCGCTGGGCTCGGGCGCCCGCCTGCTGGCGCCGCTGCGCTCCCTGCCCATGCCAGCGTCCATGGCCTGCAAGCTCACGGTGATGCGCGACCAACGCCCCGAACTGTTCCAGCACAGCCTGCAGATGATGACGGTGGCCGTGTTTCTGGGCATCAAAAGTGATCTGTCCGAGCGCGACTGCTGCACCTTGGCTGCCGCTGCCTTGCTGCATGACCTGGGTGTGCTGCACATGGACCCGGCCTGGAGCGACCCCGACAACAAGGTGGTGGGGGTGCAGCGCAAGCACCTGGTGGCGCACCCGATCACGGCGATGCTGATGATCCGCGACACCGAGGCCTATCCCCGCGCAGCCGAGGTGGCCGTGCTGGAACACCATGAGCGCATGGATGGCACCGGCTACCCGCGTGGCTTGACGGGTGCCAACATCACGCCCCTGGGGCGCATCCTGTTGCTGGCCGAAGTGGTGGCTGCGTTCTACGAAAAGTACGAGGACATGCCCGCGCAGCGCCTGTCGCTGGTGCTGCGGCTCAATCACCGCAAATTCCCGTCGGCACTGGTGATGCATGTGTTGCCTTTGCTGCAGGAAGAGGTCGCACGCGAGTCGGCCCTCATGCCCCTGGGCAACGATGCTCCGCGCCAGATTGACCTGCTCGCCGAGGCCTTTGTCTACTGGGGAAAGCTCAAGGCGGCATTGCCCCCCGGAGCTGCCGCCAAGGCCCCGGCAGGCAGCGCCTTCGCGTTTGCCGACGCCCGGTTGCAGGCCCTGCAAAAGGCCTTGATCGAGGCCGGTTCCCACCCGCAGCACCAGGGTGAATTGCTGGCGCAGTTGCAGGGTGATGCCATCGGCATGGCCGAGGTGGCCCTGGTGGGGCGCGAGGCCCTGTGGCAGCTGCAAAGCATCCTCAATGCCAGCCACCACCGCTGGCCCCAGCTGTCGGACCGCGCCACGCCCGAGGACGCCGCCGTGGCCGACTGGTGCGCCTGGGCCATGCAGCGGTTGTGAGACCGCAGGCCGTGGGCAGGTTCTGAGCGCTGCCCTGGTCGGGCCACACCTGGGCCCGCCCGTTTCACCGCCAAAAATGGCTGTGCCCAGGCCTTCCCGGGGGATTCCTGTTGCGGCAAAATACTGGTTGTATTCACAGTATTTATACCGCCGGAAGCCTTTGCCCCCATGCCTGCCACCCACCTTCCCCGCAGGACTACCGTATCCGACTTGCCGTTCGCTGTGCCCGGCGTCTGGCATGCGGATTCGCTGGGCGGGGGCCTGCAGCAGGCGCAGCCGTCGGGGTCGGCGCTGCTGGACGCGCAGCTGCCCGGTGGCGGCTGGCCCGTGGGCGCGCTGAGCGAGGTTCTGCAGCCCCTGCCGGGCCTGTTTGAATGGCAGCTGGTGTTGCCCGCGCTGGCCCAGGCCACGGCCGGGCGTGCGGGGGTGGTGGTGGGCGTGGCGCCGCCCCATGAGCCTTTTGCCCCGGCGTTGCAGGCCAGAGGGCTGGCGGCCGACCGGCTGTGCCTGGTGCGCACCGGAGCAGGGGCGTCGTCTGCATCGTCCGCACTGTGGGCGGCCGAGCAGGCCCTGCGCTGCCGCGATGTGCTGGCCGTGATGGCCTGGTTGCCGCAGGTGCCGCCAGCGGCGCTGCGCCGCCTGCAACTGGCTGCCGCGCAGCAGCAGCAATTGCTCTGGGTGTTCAGGCCCCTGGCGGTGGCGCCGCAGGCATCGCCCGCTGTGTTGCGGCTGCAGGTGCAGGGGCTGGGCGCAGCGGGTGGGGCGGCGGTGTTCCCGGGCATGCAGGTGCAGATCCTCAAGCGCCGGGGCCCGCCCCTGGTGCAGGGGCTGGACCTGCCCGGCTGCCACCCCCGGCTCGCGCAGGCCCTGGCGGCCCAGGCCCGGCGCCGGCAGGCCGCGCAGGAGGCTGTACTGGAGGCCGCACGGGGTGGCGGGCCGGGCATGCTGGGCATGGGGCGCAGCGAGGTGGTGCCCACGCCGGCACTGCGGGTGCCGGAGGGGAGGATGCATGCACTGGATCGCATTGCCACTGCCACGCTGGGAGGCTGATGCCCCCGCAGCCCCTCCCGCCCTTGCCGATGCCGGGGCGGCCGGCTGGTGGGCCCTGCGTTTCACGCCGCGTGTGGCGCTGGTGGACGGCGAGGCCGTGCTGCTGGAGGTGTCCACCACCGAGCGGCTGTGGGGCGGCCGCGAAGCCTTGCTGGCGCAGGTGTGCGCGGCGTGGTCGCTGGCGGCGCACGCCAATGAAGTCGATGGGGCTGATGGGGCTGATGGGGTCGCGGCAGGGCCGGGCGGCTGCCGCAGGCAGGCCCTGGACCCGCCGCAGCCGGTGTGGGGCTGTGGCCCCACCGCCCTGGTGGCGCAGGCCCTGCTGCGCTTGGCGATGGCGGGGCGAGCCCCGCCATCGCGGGTTCCGCAGGGGCTGCCCCTGCACACCCTGACCGCCTTGCGTCCCCATGTGGCCAGCCTGGAGCGCATGGGCTGCCGCACCTGGGGCGCCCTGCAGGCGTTGCCACGGGCGGGGGTGGCCCGGCGCTTCGGGGCGGGCGTGCTGCGGGTGCTGGACCAGGCGCTGGGCCATGCTCCGCAGGCGCACCTGTGGCTGGAGCTGCCCGAGCAATTGGTGCTCACGGCCGAGCTGCCGGCGCTGGCCGAATCGGCCGAGGCCCTGCTCTGGAGTGCGGGCCGCTGCCTCGCCGTGCTGCAGGGCTGGCTGCAGGCACGCCAGTTGGGCGCCCTGGGGCTGGAGCTGGCCTGGCGCCATGACCTGCGCCGCATCGACGGCGTGGCGCTGGTCCCCACCGCAGCGCTGCAGGTGCGCACGGCGCAGGCCACGCAGGACATGGCGCACCTGCGGCGCCTGCTGTCGGAAAACCTGGCGCGCACCACGCTGGCGGCCCCGGCCAACCAGATCACGCTGCGCCTGCTGGAAGCGGCCCCGCTGCCGCAGCGTAATGCCAGCCTGCTGCCGCCCGGCGGCCGTCAGGGCGGTGGCGATGCAGCATCCGCCCCGGCCGGCGAAGCCCTGCACCAGCTGCTGGAGCGCCTGTCGGCGCGCCTGGGGGCCGGCCAGGTGCAGGCGCCGGTGCTGCTGGCCGACCACCGGCCGGAGTGCATGCAGCAGTGGCGGCCTGCCGCCGAGGTGCTGGCAGGCCGGGCGGGTGCCGCAGGTGCGCCCCGCCCACCCGGGCCATCCGCCGAACCGCATGCGCCTGATGCCGCGCTGTGGCCCACCTGGCTGCTGCGCACGCCCCGGCGCCTGGCCATGCAGGGCCACCGCCCTTGCCACCATGGCCTGCTGCGCCTGCTGGCGGGGCCACACCGGTTCGAGGCCGGCTGGTGGTCCTGCGCCGAGGCCGAGTCCCCCGGGGACCCCGCCCATGTCAGCCCCAGCCTGGCGCTGCGCGACTACTTCATGGCCTACAACGACGTGGCCGGCCTGGTGTGGGTGTTCCGCGAGCGGCTGCCGCCACGGGCCGAAGACGAGGCCGAGCCCGCAGGCCTGCGGCCCCAGCGCTGGTTCTTGCACGGCCTTTTCGGGTGATGCCAGCGATGGATGCCTCCATGCTCCGCAGCGCCTCCACGGCCCCCGCAGCCTCGGTGCCTGGGGGCGGGGGCTTGCCCGGTTATGCCGAGCTGCACTGCCTGTCGAACTTCAGCTTCCAGCGCGGCGCATCACACCCTGCCGAGCTGGTGCAGCGTGCGGCCAGGTTGGGCTACCAGGCCCTGGCGCTGACCGACGAATGTTCGGTGGCCGGCGTGGTGCGCGCGCATGGGGCCGCCAAGGCATGCGGCCTGCACCTCATCGTGGGCAGCGAGTTCCTGTGGGGCCCGCTGCGGCTGGTGGCCCTGGCGCGCGATGCCAACGGCTGGGGCAACCTGTGCGAGTTCATCACCGCCGCACGCGCTGCGGCCCCCAAGGGGCAGTACCACGTGGGCCCGGCCAGCCCCTGGCATTTGCTGCAGGGGTGCGAGTTGCTGCTGGCGCCTTGCCGCGAATCTTTCGATGCTTCTGATTTGATAGCTGTTAGTGCTTTCCTGCAAAGCGCTAGAGGCCAATTTGATTCAAATTTTGACGGCCACCTCTGGCTGGCGGTGGAGCTGCACCTGGCGCCTGACGATGGCCTGTGGCTGGCCAGCTTGCAGCAGGCGGGCGCGGCGCTGGGCCTGCCGTTGGTCGCGGCGGGCGATGTGCACATGCACAGCCGCCGGCGCAAGCCGCTGCAGGACGTGGTCACCGCCGTGCAGCGCGGCTGCAGCGTGGCGGAATGTGGCTTTGCGCTGCAGCCCAATGCCGAGCGCCACCTGCGCCGGCGCGTGCGGCTGGCGGGCATCTATCCCCCCGCGCTGTTGGCGGCCACGCTCGTGGTGGCGGGGCGCTGTAGCTTCAGCCTGGACGAGATCCAGTACCAGTACCCGCTGGAGACCGTGCCCCCGGGCATGACCCCGGCGCAGGCGCTGGCCTGGCTGGTGCAAGAGGGCGTGCAAAGCCATTACCCCCAAGGCGCTCCCGAGAAGGTGCTGAACCAGATCCGCAAGGAGCTGGAACTGATCGCGCACTGCCGGTACGAGATGTATTTCCTCACCGTGCACGACATCGTGCGTTTTGCGCGCAGCGTGGGCATCCTGTGCCAGGGGCGCGGCTCGGCGGCTAATTCGGTGGTCTGTTATGTGCTCGGGATCACGGCGGTGGATCCCGAGAATTCGCACCTGCTGTTCGAGCGTTTCATCAGCCGGGAGCGCAGCGAGCCGCCCGACATCGACGTGGACTTCGAACACGACCGGCGCGAGGAGGTGATCCAGTACATCTACGGCAAATACGGCCGCGAGCGCGCGGCCATCGCCGCGGTGGTCACCACCTACCGCACGCGCAGCGCCCTGCGCGACGTGGGCAAGGCCCTGGGCGTGGCACCCGCGCTGGTGGACGCGTTCGCCAAGGACCACCACTGGTTCGACGAGGCCTTCGCCGCCGACCGCCTGCAGGAGCTGGCCCAGGCGGTGGGCGCGCCGCTGCACCGGCATACGGCCGCGCTGTGGCTGGAGCTGGCCGGCGAGCTCAAGGGTTTTCCGCGCCATCTGAGCCAGCACGTGGGCGGTTTTGTGCTCACGCAGGGCAAGCTCACGCGGCTGGTGCCGGTCGAGCCTGCGACCATGGAGAAGCGCTGCATCATCCAGTGGGACAAGGACGACCTGGATGACATGGGCCTGCTCAAGGTCGATGTGCTGGCCCTGGGCATGCTCAGCGCGCTGCGCCGCTGCCTGGACCTTCGCGCAGTGCTGCGCGGCGAGCGCTGGGGCCTCAAAAGCATTCCGCGCGAATGCCCCACTACCTACGACATGATCTGCGCCGCCGACACCGTGGGCGTGTTCCAGATCGAAAGCCGCGCGCAGATGAGCATGCTGCCGCGCCTGCGCCCGCGCGAGTTCTACGACCTGGTGGTGGAAGTCGCCATCGTGCGGCCCGGGCCCATCCAGGGGGGCATGGTGCACCCGTACCTCAAGGCGCGCGAACGCAGGCGGCAGGGCTTGTCGCTGGTGCTGGAAAAATCCGAGCTGGAAGAGGCCCTCGAACGCACGCTGGGCGTGCCCATCTTCCAGGAGCAGGTCATGCAGATCGCCATGATCGCGGCCGACTTCACGCCCGGCATGGCCGATGACCTGCGCCGCTCCATGGCCGCCTGGAAGCGCAAGGGCGGCGTGCACCGCTTCGAGGAGCCCCTCAAAAAAGGCATGAAGGCCAACGGCTACCCCGCCGAATTTGCCGACCGCATCTTCCAGCAGATGCTGGGCTTCGGCGAATACGGCTTTCCCGAAAGCCACGCCCACAGCTTTGCACAGCTGGCCTATGCCAGCAGCTGGCTCAAGTGCCACGAGCCCGCGTGTTTCCTGGCCGCGCTGCTCAACTCGCTGCCCATGGGTTTTTATACCGCCTCGCAGCTGGTGCAGGACGCACGCCGCCACGGCGTGCGTGTGCTGCCCATTGACGTGACCCACAGTCACCACGATTGCACACTGGAAGGCCCCGCCGAGCACCTGCTGCCTGCCAAGGGGCTGCCCAGGCCACGGCTGCCGCAGCCCGCAGTGCGCCTTGGCCTGTGCCTGGTCGGCAGTCTGGGCCAGGGCGCGGCAGACCGCCTGGTGCAGGCCCGCGCCACATCGCCCTTCACCACCACCGAAGACCTGGCCCTGCGCGCGCGGCTGAGCCAGCAGGACGTGCAGGCCCTGGCCGCCGCCGACGCACTGGCCGGCCTCTCGGGCCACCGGCGCCAGCAGATGTGGGACGCCGCCGCTCAGCACAGCGCCCCGGCCCTGCTGCGCGACGTGCCCGTGCTGGAGGCACCGCTGGCGCTGCCAGCCGCCCCCGAGGGCGAAGAAATCCTGTTCGACTACGCCGCCACCGGCCTCACCCTGCGCCGCCACCCCCTGGCCCTGCTGCGCCCGCGCCTGGCCCGCTGGCGCCTGCAGACCGCGCTGCAACTGGTAGCCACCCCCCATGGCCGCCAGGTGCGCGCCTGCGGCATCGTCACCGTGCGCCAGCGCCCCGGCACCGCCAAGGGCACCATGTTCGTCACCCTCGAAGACGAAACCGGCCCCGTCAACGTCATCGTCTGGCCCGCCATGGTGGACCGCTGGCGCAACGCTCTGCTCAGATCCCAGCTGCTGGCTGTGGAAGGCCTGTGGCAGTGCAGCGTGCCCGAGGGCGGCAGCGCGCATTCCACCACCTCAGGCCAGGCACCCACCGTGGTGCGCCACCTGGTTGCCCAGCGCTTCAAGGACCTGACCCCACTGCTCGGCCGCATGGCCCAGGCGCTGCAGGGCAGCCGGGATTTTCATTGAGCCAGCGGGTTGAGAATGGCGCACCACGGTCGGCAGAGACAGGTGCATGACAGGTCCACCGGAGAGCTGATACCGGCGGCACTCAGTGACGCACATTGTTGCAATCACCCGAAATCGCTCGCACTACGATGGGGCACAAACAATCAACACCGGGCCAACACGAGCAAGATCGGGCCCCTAGCAATGGCCCCAGGCCGCATCATCGTGAGCGACCGTACCAAAGTCATCCACCCCCTGGAACGCAGCGTGGTCCAGCGCATCCTCGTCAAAGACGGCGACCACGTAGAAGCAGGTCAGCCCCTGGTAGAGCTGGACCCCACCACCGCCCAGGCCGACAAAGCCAGCCTGGTGGAGACCCGCAAGGCCGCCCAGTCCGACTGGCTGCGCGCGCAGATCCTGCAGAAAATGCTATCAAAACAAGAGCTATTAGCGCACACCCATCAGGCGATAGATGCACAAAAAGGCCATAAATCAAGAGCTTCACCAGGACACCCCAGCAGACTGGACACCCGCCGACAAGGCCGACACCCAGGCCCAACTGGCCGCCGAGTGGAGCGACATCACCGCCCGCCTGGCCAAACTGTCTGCCGAACACCAGCGCCGCCAGGCCGAAATGGCCACCGTGCGCGCCATGATCGGCAAGCTCGAAGCCACCCTGCCCATCGCCCGCCAGCGCGAACAAGACTTCCAGGCGCTCACCACCCAAGGCTTCATGTCCGGCCACGCCAACCAGGACCGCACCCGCGAACGCATCGAGCTCGAACGCGACCTGGCCACCCAGCAGGCCCGGTACCAGGAAGCCCAGGCCGCCCTGACGGAGGCCGAACACACCCGCAGCGCCTACCTGGCAGAAACAAGACGCTCTTTAAGCGAACGCCAGGCCCAGGCGGACCTCAAGCGCCACCAGACCGGCCAGGAACTCACCAAAGCCACCCAGCGCGAACAACTGGCCACCCTTACGGCCCCGGTGTCAGGCACCGTACAGCAACTGGCCCTGCACACCGAAGGCGGCGTGGTCACCGAGGCCCAGGCCCTGATGGTCATCGTGCCCGATGCGGCCAGCGTCAGCGCCGAGGTCACGCTGGAGAACAAGGACATCGGGTTTGTGGCCCCGGGGCAGGATGTGGCCATCAAGCTGGAGACCTTCCCGTTCACAAGGTACGGCACGGTGAAGGCCAGTGTGGACAAGGTCACGCAGGACGCGGTGAATGACGAGAAGCGCGGGGCGATCTTCCCGGCGACCTTGAAGCTCAACCAGACAACGATCGACATTGATGGCAAACCAATAAAACTCGCGCCGGGGATGAATATCACGGCGGAGATCAAGACCGGGCAACGGAGAGTCATCGAATATCTGCTCAGTCCGATTCAAAGGGCGGGGAGTGAGAGTTTGAGGGAGCGGTGATCCTGCAATCACCGCATACATGCCAATCGACAACTGAAGGAAATGACCATGAACAACATGCAGTTTGACGAAGCGACACAAACCTACCGGGGCACGGTTGAGCTTTATCGCTGGAATGATAAAGAACAAGGCCAGACATTTATGGGGGTTAACAAGCCTTTGCAGATCACGCCCGAGTCGACAGATTGGTCATACCGAGATTTGTTTGCAAGCTATTGGCCGGACCAACTAGGCAGCGAAGGGATCTGGGAAAGCTTTTCGGTCAAGCCCGGGGTTTATATACAGCAGCATCAAACCCAGAATCCGCTAGCCCAAGCCACTGACGGCGCACTGCAGCAGCTGATGCAGGCCATGGCGAGGTTTTCGCCCGCGCCCGTGGCCGACACGGGGGGCATGATGGTGGGGGCGTATGCAGGCTTACAGATGCTTGGGGTGGACGGGGGGAACTAGAAAACTGCAAAGTCCGAGTGAATATTTTCTACTGCTAAAAATATAACAAGAAAAAATACAGGAAAACGCAGGACGCCAAAATTTCATGATCACCCCATTCACTGGAGCCTGTAATGCGTAAAAGCCAAAGAATTTCAGACCGTCTCACCCTGTCTTGGCGCCGTGCACTTTGGGGCGCCGTTCTGGCCGTGGCAGCCTGCATTGGTGACCCCACCCCTCTCGCGATGGCCGCTGATGCCCCGGTATCCGCACAGCAGCAATCACCGAAAGAGCGCCAGCGCATCGCGGCAGAGATGTTTCGCGAGCGGTGCAAAAAGGCCGGGGTGTTTATCCATCGCACGGTGGAGAACGTGGAGGGGGTTTTCTTGATGAAGCTGCGCCCGAAGGGAGTGAATTTTGATGAGCAGTATGTGCTGGATGATCCGTATGGTAGTGACGTTTACGGAGATGGATATATAAAAGAGTTTCTTGAGAGTAATTACGAATCTTGGTCAAAGATAAATCAAAACCCTTCTTCGAACCGACTTCAGAGAGGCTATGAATATGTTGAGGCTGTTGATCCCAAGGATGGGGTGAGATATCGGTATACGGGGTCTTTGAAAGCAGTGAGGCAAAAAAAAATCGATGCCCCAAATGTGCAGTTGGAGCTGAAGCGAAACCCAAACTACGATCTCAATGTCTACGATTACGTTCTCGAAAGAACCCCATCGACCGCTCCCCGTCCCCGTTACGGCGTAACCTATGACGATATTTCCACCCGTGAGGAGCGAAATCATTGGATTGCTGGCAGCTCTCTTCGAGTTGTTGACCTGCAAACCAATGAAGTCATTGCCGAGCGCATTGGGTATATGGTGGATTGGGCTCAGGGGAGCAGTGCGGGGGGGCGATCCCCCTGGTTGTTAGCTGCGAATAACGCTTGTCCAGAGTTCGCTCCTCGTCATGGCTCCCGGGCTCAGCTGGGGCAAACCATCCGTTTTGTTAATAAATCTTTGAAGCCTGAGAATTAATAAATGACCGCGCCGACTATTTCTGAATATCTCAATTATGCTCATTTGCAAATTGCCGCAGAAGCCTTCATTCGAGATGAGGTCAACGGACAACTTGCAGATGGCCAAGATCGCTATATTGCGGCCCTCGTCCGAGGAAACGACCACTCCAGCCGTTTTGTCGAGAGCCAAGCCAAGACATTCGCAGACGAATGGGAAGTCCTTGACCAAACCGCAAACACCAAAACCGGCTTCAGCGGCACGCTATTCCGCAACAGGGACGCCAATGAAACTGTCCTGAGCTTCCGCTCAACAGAATTCATCGACGACGCGGCGCGTGACAACAAGGCCACGAACGAGCTGGAGATCAAGGAGACTGGGTTTGCCTGGGGGCAGATCGCGGACATGCAGGACTGGTATGCAGAGCTGAAAGACGATGCCACCAAGCTGGGCGCAGGGCAGGCGTTCAGCGTGACGGGCTACAGCTTGGGCGGGCACTTGGCCACGGTGTTCAACCTGCTAAATGCGGGGGCGGCGCAGCGTGTGGTGACTTTCAATGGCGCAGGCGTCGGTTTGGTCAAGGACGGCACGCTGCAGGATGCGCTGAATGAGTTCAATGAGTTGCGCACCAGCCCGGATTTGTTGGCAGCGCGGTTCACCCATCCAGGGTTGGCCACCTTTTACCGGCGGCTTCAAGCGGAACTGGCCAGCGGACAAACCACCGTGGCCCAAGCCCAAGCCGATCTCAACGCGTTTTACACCGACGCCCACACCGGTGTCATGGTGCCGATCACCTTGGCCGGAGGGCAGACCGATGTGGGTTTCTCCATCGTCAACAGTGCCGATCTGGACGCCAATGTGGACGCCACCCTGACAGCCAAATTCACCAGCACCGGCGGCGCATCCACCAGCCCCGTGGCCAGCAGCAACAGCGCCACCTTGAGCCTGAAAGACACGGGCGAGGCCACGCGCCGTGTCACACACCGGTGTTGCTGGACAAAAAACGATATGAAATTAATAGCTGCTCGCGCCCGTCCAACAGGTGCTACAGGCCATAAATATCTCAAAACCTCCAGTATGGAAATCGCATGAAAACCAGCCGAACCTTTTTCTCTAAAGTCATCCTTGCTGCTTCCACATGCATCACTTTGCTGGCTTCAGCCAGCGAGCAAATAGCGCCGCCCGGCGGCATTCCTTGCGAAGCTGATTGGATCAACCGAAGTCGGTTTGACTCGGTGGCCACACTCGGATTTCTGAAGTATCTGGAAAGACAGGCAGAACAAACGGGCGATGCTGGCTTGCAACTGCGACTAGGTTTGATACGCAAGACCCGCGACGGCCTGTGGACGGCACCTTTGGACGGCAGCTATAACATCAAGTGGCTAGAAAAGGCCCAAGCTCAGGGCAGCAAGTCCGCCACCTGGCAGTTGGCCAACATCATGCACCCCAACGGGCACTATCGCGTCACGCATGAAGCCTATTTGCGTGCCGCGATGGCAGCGGCAGAGGAAGAGGGCAACCCTTGGGCGGCTACCCATTTGATGGAACTGACCAATGGACGCTACGGCCAGAGTACCAAACCGACAATTTGCATTGACGAATGGATGCCTGACGGCAAATGTGCCCCCGAAGAGCTTCTGCCCATTTCTTCCGCCCGCAAGTGGGCCGAAATCGCAGCTGAGGGCGGCAACGCGCAAGCTCAAGTGTGGCTTTGTATGGCGGCCGCAAACGGCAAACCCGAACGCGGACAACCCAAGGACGAAGCCGATGCGCGCAAGTGGTGCCAGATTGCTGTGCGCAATGCCTGTGCGTCGATTCCTGGCAGCAACTGGGTTAAGCAGCCATGGCGGCGGTCTTCAAATCATTTTTTTTCGCCAATGCAATAAGGGGAATTGGGCATGGAAAAGCACCTGACAGCAATCAATTCGAGTACGGGACAGCCATACACACTCGGTAAAACCGAGATCGCCAATGCCGTCACTTGCCTTAATGCGGAGCGCGCCGTCACCCCCAGCACTTCCAACGTCAGTGACTTGTTGCAGTGGGGCTCGAATGTTCGGCATGACCAGATCTGGTTGCGAAAAGCAGGCAATAACCTGGAAGTGAGTGTTATTGGGACAGGCGACAAAGCAATTGTTAAAGACTGGTACGTCGGCTCCAGTCGCCGTGTGGAGCAGATCTGGGCCAATGGCAAAGTGCTCACCGATGCCAAGGTGCAGTCACTGGTTGACGCGATGGCCGCTTTCTCGCCGCCGTCGGCCGGGCAGACCACTTTGCCTGCTGGCTACCAAACAGCACTCAACCCGGTAATTGTCGCAAACTGGCAGTAGTGCATGGCGCCTTGTTGTTGAGGCGGTGATCGCGGGGCACCCTAAAATCCCCGCGCCATGCATAACCCCCACCATCCCCATGTTCTGCCGGTGCGCGACGGCGTAAGCCCCAGTTGCGTGGTGCTGCCCACACATGGGCGGGGCAGCATGCTGGACTTTCTGGCCCAGCGGCTGCCGGTGGTGGCCCGCGATGAATGGTGCCAGCGGATGTGGGCGGGTGACGTGGTGGACGAGCGCGGCGAGCCGGTGGCGCCCGAGCGGCCGTTCGAGGGCGGGCTGCGCCTGTACTACTACCGCAGTCTGCCTGCCGAGCCCATGTTGCCTTTCTGCGAAGTGGTGCTGTACCAGGACGAGCACCTGGTGGTGGCCGACAAGCCGCATTTCATGCCGGTGACGCCCTCGGGCCGCTATCTGCACAACACGCTGCTGGTGCGGCTCAAGCGCCAGCTGGGCTTGCCCGAGCTGTCGCCGCTGCACCGCATCGACCGCGATACGGCGGGGCTGGTGATGCTGTCGGTGCAGCAGCGCACGCGCGGCGCCTACCAGGCCTTGTTCCGCGACCGGCAGATCACCAAGCACTACGACGCGATCGCGCCCTGGCGTGCGGATGTGGTCTTCCCTCGCGAGCATGTCAGCCGCCTGGAGGAAAGCCCGCAGCAGTTCTTTCGCATGCAGGAGGTGCCCGGCGAGCCCAACAGCCACACCCGCATGCAGGTGCTGGAGGTGGCTGGCAGTTGGGCGCGCTACCGCCTGTCGCCTGTTACCGGCAAGCGGCATCAGCTGCGCGTGCACATGGCGGCCCTGGGTCTGCCGCTGCGCAACGACCCGTTCTACCCGGTCGTCAACGATCCCCCCGAAGGCGATTACTCACGGCCCCTGCAGTTGCTGGCACGGTCGCTGGAGTTTGTGGATCCGATCACGGGGGATTCGCGGGTGTTCGAGAGCCGGCAGTCGCTGTGCCTGCTCTGAGAACGGGCCTCAAAACCGCCAATGTGGTCGGGGTGGAGGCCTCTTGGCAGGGCAGCGTGCTTGCACTTTTAGCCGCTTGGTCCCCCAGGATCAAATCAACGGAAGGGAATCGGTTTGCTCTGCGCGGGGGCATTTTGCGTGAGCCGTGAGTTGAAAAATTCGGCCAGTGCCCGCTGGGTATCAGGGTGCAGCCGCCAAGCGGTCCATCCCAATCCAATGCTTCGCAGGTAGATCGTGACATGCTCTGCTTCCAGCGGGTACTGGATAGCAATCGTGGGGTTGTCCTGCGACATCACAGGAACGCCGTTTCCGTTGCTGTCCTGTGGGGCGGGAGCGACTTCAGGCGCCATCTGCGAGCGCAGCGTAGCCAGCTCACGGATCAGGCTCTCGATCTCTGGCGCGGTAAGGGTCTTGTTGATTGCCAGGGTGGCCTGTGTGCGGTCGTCGCTCAGTTGCATGGAGCTTTTCCTTCTTTCGCAGGGAGTTGTGAACCCTCCATTGTGCTGCTTTCGGGCTGGCGTCTGCCGAAGGGTGCGAAACCACCAGCAGAAACGCCATGCTGTGGTCGTTCTGGATGCGTTTCCCGCGTGGCTACAATACGCCTGCAGTTGAAACTATGAAATGGCGAAAGCCCACTGGATAGTTTCAATCGCCTGATTGAAACGCCGTTGTAAATCAATGGCTTACAAAAGGCGGGTGTAGTTCAATGGTAGAACGGCAGCTTCCCAAGCTTCATACGAGGGTTCGATTCCCTTCACCCGCTCCAGCCCTTCCAGGCTGACCAGATTTTCCCCGCCCCTCCGCTCTTTTTGTCGGCTCTGCGTGTATGGCGTGGGTTGCTGTGCCCTTGCGGGCGGCTTTGCCAGCAAGCACTCAATCTGCATATTCATAGTCGTTTTGCTTGGTTGGGCCAAGGGTCCATCTCTTCTAAATTTCGTGCATCGGGTGCCGCAAGCCCTGGTATTTCAACAACACGGAAAGGAAGACGATGCTGACCTCGCTACGCACAACCGTTTTTTTGCAAACTGCGGGGACATGGCTTCGCGCCTCTGCGCTGGGTGGTGCCATGCTGGCCTGCAGCGCAGCATTCGCCGCCACCCCCATCCCCGCAGGCCCCCTGGTCACCACCGAATGGCTGGCGCAGAACCTGGACAACCCGCAGCTTCGGATTGTCGAGGTGAGCGTGAACCCGGGCCTGTATGAACGTGGCCATGTGCCGGGGGCAGTCAATTTTTCGTGGCACCAGGATTTGAATGACCGGGTGCGGCGCGACATTGTGGGCAAGGAGGCGTTCGAGGCGCTGCTGTCCAAGTCTGGGGTATCGCAGGACACCACGGTGGTGTTGTACGGCGACACCAACAACTGGTTTGCCGCCTGGGGTGCGTGGGTGTTTGACCTCTATGGCGTCAAGAGCGTGAAGCTGCTCGACGGCGGGCGCAAGAAGTGGGAGGCCGAGAACCAGCCATTGAACAACCGCGTGCCGGAGTTTGCCGCCACCAGCTACAAGGTGGCCAAGGTGAACACCGACCTGCGCGCGCGGCTGTCGGATGCCTTGGCCGCTGCCGAGGGCAAGAGCAACGCCAAGCTGGTGGACATCCGCTCGGTCGATGAATACATGGGCAAGATTTTTGCGCCTGCCGGGGTGCCCGAGCTGAGCATCCGTGCCGGCCACATCCCGGGTGCGGCCAATGTGCCCTGGGGCCAGGCGGTGAAGGAAGACGGCACCTTCAAGTCGGCCGAAGACCTGAAAAAGCTCTATGCCAGCGCGGGGGTGGACGGCAGCAAGCCCATCATTACCTACTGCCGCATTGGCGAGCGCTCCAGCCACACCTGGTTTGCGCTGTCCAAGATCCTGGGCTACAGCGTGAAGAACTATGACGGTTCGTGGACGGAATATGGCAATGCGGTGGGTGTGCCCATCACCAACCCGGCGGGCACCATCTGGGCCGCCAAGTGAGCAGATGGGCTGACAAGAACCTTTTGGGAAGAAGGTGGCAATGCAAGACACAAAGAAGAGATTTTGATTTTTGGTAGGGGTCTCTTTTACAGCCCGCTTCGTGCGGGCTTTTTTTATGCGCGAGGGGTGAGGTGATGGCGTTCAAGATCAATTTTTCTCATGTGGGTGCCCTGGCGCTGGTGGTGGCGCTGGGTGTTGCTGCCCACGCAGTGCAGGCGCTGCCGGGCGGGCGCACGCTGGCATTTGCACTGGTCACGGGCGGGGTGTTGGGGCTGGTGCTGCAGCGCACGCGCTTCTGTTTTTATTGCCATGCGCGCGACTGGTTTGAAGACCACAACCCGCGCGGGTTGCTGGCCATCGTGTTGGCGCTGGCCGTGGGGGTGGTGGGCTATACCGTGGTGCTGGGCAGCTGGTTGCCTGTGCCCCAGCCTGGCAAGCTGCCGCCCGACATGCACATCGGCCCGGTGAGCTGGGTGCTGGTGGCAGCGGGGCTGTCGTTTGGCGCAGGCATGGTGGTCTCGGGCTCGTGCATCAGTGCGCACTGGTACCGGCTGGCCGAGGGCTCGCCGGTGTCACCGTTTGCGCTGGTCGGATCGGCACTGGGTTTCGTCCTGGGCTTCACCACCTGGAAGTCCTTGTACAGCCTGAGCGTGGCCGACGCGCCCGTGGTGTGGTTGCCCGCACACCTGGGGTATGGCGGGGCGCTGCTGGTGCAACTGGGTGGGCTGGCCCTGGTGGCGGCCTGGTTGTGGCGCGGTTTTGCACGCGAGGCGGCCGCTGCATCGGTGCCAGGGGGCGTGCCCGGTTTGCGCACTGTGTGGCGCAATCTGTGGGCCGGGCGCTGGCCTTATTGGGTGGGCGGGCTGGCTGTGGGGCTAATTGGCGCGTTTGCGATTGTGCGCATGCGGCCGCTGGGGGTGACGGCCACGCTGGGCAGTGCGGCACGCCAATGGGCCCAGGGGCAGGGCTGGATTCCCGATCGGCTGGAGGGGCTGGATGGGTTTGCGGGCTGCGCCACTGCGCCGCAGTCCACCTGGTTCACGCCCAATGCCTTGCTCTTGGCGGGCCTGGTGGCGGGCGCGTTTGTTGCGGCCCTGGCCAGCCGCCAGTGTGCGCCGCGCTGGCCCACCTGGCGCGATGCCGTGCGGGGCCTGTCGGGTGGTGTGCTGCTGGGCTGGGGCGCGATGACAGGGCTGGGCTGCACCATCGGCACGCTGTTGTCGGGCGGCATGGCGGGGGCGCTGTCGGGCTGGGTGTTTGGGGCGGCCGTGTTCTTTGCCGTGGGGGCGGGGCTGCGGATCCAGCGGCTGTGGCCTGGCGGGCGCTAAGGATGCAGGAAAAAGGTCGTCCGATACACTGCGGCCCGCATGGATACCCGCACAAACACAATGACCCTGATGCCTTGGCGCTGGCTGGTGGCAATGGCTGCAGGCCTGGGCGGCTGTGCCTATTCACCGCCTGCACCGTTCATCGCCATCGGCAATGAGAAGGCCGTGTCCATCAACTGGGAAAACTCCACACTGGGCCCGGATGGTGCCCTCAAGGCGGCCGAAAAACACTGTGCGAAGTACGGCCTGGAGGCCGAGTTGTCCGCGCAGGTCAGCCGCTTTGAAGTGACCTATCGCTGCGTGTAGGCCTGCGGGGGGCGTGGTGGCGGCGATTTACAAGCCTTTTTGCCTGACTATGTACCTACCTCAGAGACCAACCTACCCGTTCGGGCTGAGCCTGTCGAAGCCAGGGCTTGCCGTGTGCGTGCAAGGCTTCGACAGGCTCAGCCCGAACGGGTGGGGGAGAAGTGTCTGAGGCATATACATAATCAGGCCTTTTTGGCCCTCTGCGTTCGCCCAATCAGCGCAGGTAGCTATGAAAATCATAGTGATTCACGCCGAATGGACAGCGACCAGGGGCGCTCACTTGCCGCTCTGGATGTCCCCCAGGCACAGGTACTTGATCTCCACGTAGTCGTCCATGCCGTAGTGCGATCCCTCGCGGCCCAGGCCCGACTGCTTGACGCCGCCAAACGGCACGTGCTCGGTGGCCAGGATGCCCACGTTGGCACCCACCATGCCGTATTCCAGCGCCTCGGTCACACGGAAGATGCGGCCCACGTCGCGGCTGTAGAAGTAGCTGGCCAGGCCGAACTCGGTGTTGTTGGCCGCGGCTATGGCCTCCTGCTCGGTTTTGAACTTGAAGACCGGGGCGAAGGGACCAAAGGTTTCCTCGCGCGCGCAGAGCATGTCGGCCGTGGCGTTGGCCACCACGGTGGGCTCGAAGAACTGGCCTGAGCCCAGCGTTTTCAGGCGCTGGCCGCCCGCCACCACCTGGCCGCCCTTGGCCAGCGCGTCGTCCACATGGCGCTGCACCTTGGCCAGCGCGGCTTCCTCGATCAGCGGGCCCTGGTTCACGCCCGCTTCAAAGCCGTTGCCCACCTTGGCCGTTTTCACCTTGGCGGCAAACTTGGCCACGAACTCGTCGTACACGCCTTCCTGTACGTAAAAGCGGTTGGTGCATACGCAGGTCTGGCCGGCATTGCGGTACTTGCTGGCAAAGGCGCCTTCCACGGCGCTGTCGATGTCGGCGTCGTCAAACACGATGAAGGGCGCGTTGCCACCCAGCTCCAGCGACATCTTCTTGACCGTAGGGGCCGACTGCGCCATCAGGATACGGCCCACTTCGGTGCTGCCGGTGAAGCTGATGTGGCGCACCACGTCGCTGGCGCACAGCACCTTGCCGATGGCGATGGAGTGGTCGCTGTCGGCGGGCAGGATGTTGAACACGCCGGCCGGGATGCCTGCACGCAGGGCCAGCTCGGCGGCGGCCAAGGCGGTGAGCGGCGTCAGCTCGGCAGGCTTGATGACCACGGGGCAGCCGGCGGCCAATGCGGGCGCGACCTTGCGGGTGATCATGGCCAGCGGGAAGTTCCATGGCGTGATGGCCGCGCACACGCCGATAGGCTGCTTGAGCACCATCAAGCGGCGGCTGTTGTCGAACTGCGGCAGGGTCTCGCCGTTGATGCGCTTGGCCTCCTCAGCAAACCACTCTACAAAACTCGCGCCGTAGGCGACTTCGCCCTTGGCCTCGGCCAGGGGCTTGCCTTGTTCGGCCGTCATGATGCGGCCCAGGTCGTCCTGGTGGGCCATGAGCAGGTCGAACCACTTGCGCAGGATGATGCTGCGCTCCTTGGCGGTCTTGGTTTTCCAGGGGCCCCAGGCGGCGTTGGCGGCGGCAATGGCTGCCTCGGCATCTTGCGGGTCCAGGTTAGCCACATCGGCCAGCTTCAGGCCCGTGGCGGGGTCGTTCACGTCAAAGCGGCTGCTGCCCGCCACCCACTGGCCGTTGATGAGGCCGTCGGTCTTGAGCAGGGTGGGGTCGTTCAGCAGGGCGAGGGGGGAGGTCTTCATGTCCATGGGAGGGCTTCCGGGCGAGGTGAAGGGGAACGAAATGGCGAAATGGGGTGGAGTGCAGGCGGCCTGGGCCAGCGCGACGGACTGCGTTGGCTGCCAGATGCAAATCGGCACAGGCTAGCACGCGCTGGTGGGGCGGTTGTCACCAATGTGGCACTTGCAACAGGGGCTCCTGGTGGGCACGGATGCGTCATGCGCGCCGCCCGCGCAACCACTCCAGCGCCAGCAGCAGGCTGGTGGTGAAGAGGATGAGCAGTGTGGCCACGGCGGCGATGGTGGGCGAGATGTTCTCGCGGATGCCGGTGAACATCTGGCGTGGCAGCGTGGCCTGCTCTGCGCCCGCCAGGAACAGCGTGACCACCACTTCGTCGAACGAGGTGGCAAACGCGAACAATGCGCCCGAGATCACGCCCGGCGCAATCACCGGCAGCGTGACGCGAAAGAAGGTGTTGAACGGTGTCTCGCCCAGGCTCAGCGAGGCGCGCACCAGGTTGTGGTTGAAGCCCGCCAGCGTGGCCAGCACGGTGGTCAGCACAAAGGGGGCGCCCAGGGCTGCGTGCACGATGATGAGGCCGAAGTAGCTGTCGGCCAGCCCCAGCGGCGCAAAGTACAGGTAGGTGGCCACGCCCACCACGATGATGGGCACCACCATGGGTGCAATCAGGATGCCCATGAGCAGGCCCTTGAAGGGGAATTGGGCCCGCGACAGGCCCACCGCCGCCAGCGTGCCCAGTGCCGTGGCGATCACCGTGGCCGCGGGCGCGACGATGAAGCTGTTGCGCGTGGCGCGCGCCCACTCGGCCGACTCGAACAGGTGGCGGTACCACTTGAGCGACCAGCCGTGGATGGGGTAGGCGAGGAAGGAGCTTTCGGAGAACGACAGCGGCACCATCACCAGGATGGGGGCCAGCAGGAACACGAGCACGGCCACGCACAGTGCGCGCACGGCCCACCAGCCGAGCTTGTCGGCCAGCGTGGCGTAGAGGGGGAATTGGGGAAGGCGAAACATGGTGAGCGACTTTCAGCATTGGAGGGCGTGATCAGCCCAGACTCAATTCGGCCTTGCCAGCGCGGCGGTACACGCCATACAGCAGCAGCGTGGCGGCCAGCAACAGGGCCCCCAGGGCGCAGGCCATGCCCCAGTTCACTTCCACGTTGGTGTAGCGGGCGATGTAGTAGCTCAGCATCTGGTCATCGGCCCCGCCCAGCAGGGCGGGCGTCACGTAGTAGCCGATGGCCAGGATGAACACCAGCAGCGCGCCCGCGCCAATGCCTGGGTAGGTTTGGGGCACATAGACCCGAAAGAACGCGGCGATGGGCGAACTGCCCAGCGACACGGCGGCACGCAGGTAGGTGGGCGGCACGCTTTTCATCACGCTGTACAGCGGCAGGATCATGAAGGGCAGCAGGATGTGCACCATGGCAATCACCACGCCCGTGCGGTTGAACAGCAGCGCCAGCGGTTGCTCGATCAGGCCCAGGCCCATCAGCCCCCGGTTGACCAGGCCTTCGGACTGCAGCAGCACGATCCAGGCGGCCACACGCACCAGGATCGAGGTCCAGAACGGCACCAGCACCAGGATCATCAGCACATTGGCCGAACGCGCAGGCAATGAGGCCAGCCACCAGGCCAGCGGGTAGCCCACCAGCAGACACACCAGCGTGACGACCAGGCTGACGTGGAAGGTGCGCAGCAGGATGCCGCCAAAGGCCCGCTGCTCTTCGGGCATGCGCTCGATCTGGCCAAGTGCATCGCGTTGCAGGTCCACCGAGGCGAGCAGGTAGTCGGGCGTCCAGCGCGCGCCGTTCTTGGCAATGGCACGCCACAGCGGCGCTTCGCCCCAGCGCGGGTCGGCGGCCAGCAAACGCTCCTGGATGGCCTCTGGCGGGCCTTCAAAAGGCAGGTCACGGTACGCGCCCATCACCATGGAGCGCGCGCCGGGCACCTCGGAGTTGAGCCGGCGCGCCAGGGCGCCAGCGTCGGAGCGGTCGGGCAGGCGGGCGAGGTCACCCACCAGCGCGGCATAGGCCGCAGCCGGTGGGGCGTCGCGCCGGTCCCAGCCATCGAGCGCCCGCATGGTCGCGGGCAGCGCGTTGGCCACCTCGGGGTTTTCCACCGCCCGCTGCAGCAGCGCGGCAATCGGCACCAGCAGCGTGAGCAGCAAGAACACCAGCAGGGGCAGCGTGAGGCTGAACGCCCGCCATTGGCGCCGCACCTCGGCGCGGGCCAGGGCTTTGCGCAGCGCGCCGGGCGCATGGCGGTCCGGGGCGCTGGCCTGGGCCATTTCGGGGGCGTTCATGGCGATCACGCCGGAGTGGGCTTGCATGGTGGTGGGCTCGGTCTGCTGCAGGGGGTGGCTCATGGATCGGGCGGGCGGCGGCAGCCTGGCTTACTGCGTGGCCCAGGCGGCAAAGCGCTTTTCGAGCGCCTCGCCCTGGTCCGACCAGAAGCCCACGCTGAACTGCAGGGCTTCCTTGGCATTGGTGGCCGAGGTGGGCAGGTCGTCCAGCACCTTCTTGTCCAGCTTGGCCAGCGCCTTGGTGTTGGCAGGGCCGTAGGCGATGTTCTGGGCGTACACGCTCTGGTTGTCGGCCTGCATGCCAAACGCGATGAACTTCAGTGCTGCGTCCTTGTTGGGTGCGCCCTTGGGGATGACCCAGTAGTCCAGGTCGTAGATGCCGCCGGGCCAGTAGATCTTGAGGTTGCGGCCTTCGCGGTTGGCGGCGTCGATGCGGCCGTTGTACACCGTGGTCAGCGCCACATCGCCCGCCACCAGGAACTGCGGCGCCTGGGCACCGGCTTCCCACCACTGGATGTGGGGCTTGAGCTCGGTCAGCTTCTTGAAGGCGCGGTCGGCGCCGTCCTTGGTGGCCAGCACCTTGTACACGTCGGCGGGCTTCACGCCGTCGGCCAGCAGCGCAAATTCGAGGTTGTAGCGCGCGCCCTTGCGCATGCCGCGCTTGCCGGGGATCTTCTTGGTGTCCCAGAAATCGGCCCAGCCCGTGGGCGCGGTCTTGAGCTTGTCGCCGTTGTAGGCCATCACGGTGGACCATACAAAAATGCCCACGGCGCAGTCGCTCACGGCGGCGGGCAGCAGGTCGGCCTGGGGGACGATCTTGCTGTAGTCGAGCTTTTCAAACAGGCCTTCGTCGCAGCCGCGCGCGGCGTCGGGCGACTCGACCTCGACCACGTCCCAGGTCACCTTCTTGGCCTCGACCATGGCCTTGATCTTGGCCTGCTCGCCGTTGTATTCCACGGCCACGACCTTGTTGCCCGCTTTCTCGTAGGGCTCGTAGAACGCTTTCTTCTGGGCATTGGCATTGGCGCCGCCAAAGTTGACGACAGTGATCTGTGGCTGCTGCGCCAGGCTGGGCAGGGCCAGGCAGGCAGACAGGGCGGCGCAGGCGATCAGGCTCTTGTTTTTCATGGTGCGGTTTCCTAGGGGTTGGGGGAGGGGACAGGGATCAACAAAAGAGGGAGCTTCAGTGCACGGTGGGCAGGGCGTAGATGCGCGTGGACTCGGTAGGAAACTCCAGCAGCACGGCGTCGCCGGGTGCGGGGTGGGGGTTGGCATCGGCACGGGTCAGCGGCAGCTTGACGGTGGCCTGTGCCTGGTCCGCACCGATGTCGCACACCAGGCGCAGGTGGTCGCCGTAGTAGATGGCGCGGGCCACCGTGGCGCGCAGGGCCGGGCCCTGGGGGGTTGTGCCGGCGGCATGCAGCGCAATGCGCTCGGGGCGGATGCAGGCCTCAGCGCGCGCGCCGGGCGCCAGCTGGTTCACGTTGAGCCCGGGCAGCCGCTGGCCGTCGGGCAGCTGCAGCGCACAGGCGGTGCCGTGGCCCTGCAGGGTGCCGGTGACCACCGTGCTGTCGCCCACAAAGCCCGCCACGAAGCGGTTGGACGGGGTTTCATACAGCGCTTCCACATCGGCCAGCTGCTGGATCACGCCTTCGTTGAACACCGCCACGCGGTCGCTCATGGTCAGCGCCTCGCCCTGGTCGTGCGTCACGTACACAAAGGTCACGCCCAGTTGGCGGTGCAGTTCTTTCAGCTCGATCTGCATGTGCTCGCGCAGCTGCTTGTCGAGCGCGCCCAGGGGTTCGTCCATCAGCACGAGCTGGGGGTTGAACACCAGGGCGCGCGCCAGCGCCACACGCTGCTGCTGGCCGCCCGACAGGCGCGCGGGCAGGCGGTCGGCCATGCCCGACAGGCGCACCATGTCCAGCGCCTTCTTCACGCGCTCGGCCTGTTCGGCCTTGGGCACCTTGCGCACGGTGAGCGGGTAGGCCACGTTCTGCCCCACGGTGAGGTGCGGGAACAGCGCGTAGTTCTGGAACACCATGCCAAAGTTGCGCTTGTGGGGCGGTGTGCGCGTGATCTGCCTGCCGTCCAGCAGGATGTCGCCGGCGGTGGGGGATTCAAACCCCGCCAGCATCATCAGCGTGGTGGTCTTGCCCGAGCCCGAGGGGCCGAGCAGGCTCAGGAACTCGCCGCGCTGGATGTCCAAATCCAGCGCGCGCACCACAAGCTGTTCGCCGTCGTAGGTTTTTTGCACGCCGCTGAAGCGGACCAGGGGTTCTGCGTGGTTCATGGTGGTGGGGCTGTCAGGGAAAGGGGGTTCAGCCCACGGCGGCGAAGCTGTCGGCCAGGATGGCCAGGCCTTCTTGCAGCAATTCGTCCGACGCGGTCAGGGGCACCAGGATGCGGACCACGTTGCCGTAGGTGCCGCAGGACAACAGGATGAGCCCGCGCCGCGCGGCCTCGGCCACGACCTTCTTGGTCAGTGCGGCATCGGGGCGGTGCACGTCGCCGTTCTCGAACAGCTCGATGGCCACCATGGCGCCCAGGCCCCGCACGTCGCCGATGGCGGGCACCTTGGCGGCCAGGTCCTTCAAGGCCCGGACCAGCAGCGCGCCCATGTCCTGGCTGCGGGCCAGCAGGTGCTCTTTTTCAAAGGCGTCGATCACGGCCAGCGCTGCGGCGCAGGCCACGGGGCTGCCGGCATAGGTGCCGCCCAGGCCGCCGGGGCCGGGGGCGTCGATCACTTCGGCGCGGCCCACCACGCCCGACAGCGGGAAGCCGCCCGCCAGCGACTTGGCGGTGGTGATGAGGTCGGGCGCCACGGGCCACTGCTCAGAGGCGAACCAGGTGCCCGTGCGGCCCGCGCCGGTCTGCACTTCGTCGGCAATCAGCAGGATGCCGTGGCGGTCGGCCAGGGCCTTGAGGCCGGTGATGAACTCGGGCGGCGCCACGTAGAAGCCGCCTTCGCCCTGCACGGGCTCCACGATGAACGCGGCCACGCGCTCGGGCTCCATGTCGTTCTTGAAGATCAGCTCCACCGACTGCAGCGCCTGTTCCACGCTCACGCCGTGCAGCGCGTTGGGGAACAGTGCGTGGTGCACTTCGCCGGGAAAGGGGCCGAACCCGGCCTTGTAGGGCACGACCTTGCCTGTCAGGCCCAGCGTGAGGTTGGTGCGGCCGTGGTAGCCACCGGTGAAGGCGATGACACCGGGGCGCTTGGTGTGGGCGCGGGCGATCTTGATGGCGTTTTCCACGGCTTCGGCACCGGTGGTCAGCAGCAGGCTTTTCTTGGCGAATGCGCCGGGCGCCAGGGTGTTCAGGCGCTCGCACAGTTCCACATAGGGCTCGTAGGCCACCACCTGGAAGCAGGTGTGGGTGTACAGATCGAGCTGGGCCTTCACGGCGGCGATCACGCCCGCATGCAGGTGGCCGGTGTTGAGCACGGCAATGCCGCCAGCAAAGTCGATGAAGCGGCGGCCCTCCACATCCCACAGCTCGGCGTTGCGGGCCTTTTGGATAAAGAGTTCGTGGGATTGCCCCACGCCCCGCGCCACGGCGGCGTGGCGGCGGGTGAGGAGGGCGGCGTTGGTGAAGTGGCGGTCTTGTTGCATGGCGTTGGATCGGGGAGTGGGCTGCGAAATGAAGGAATGGGGCGAATTCTGGAAGTCGCGCCACGGACCGTCCATGTACAGCGGAGCGCTGTTTTGCGCGCACTGTGCAGGTCTAAAATCCTGTACAGGCAATCCCTGATCTGGTGTGCGCCAACACGGTGCACAATTCGCCCCCTTTTTTGCTCTCCTGATGCTCACTCTCAGCCCGGACCTCCAGACACCTCTGGTCAGCCAGATCGTCGATGGTCTGCGGGGCCTCATCACCGGGCAGGTGCTCAAGCCCGGCAGCAAACTCCCGTCCATCCGTGCTTTTGCGGCGGCCCATGGGGTGAGCGTGTTCACCGTGGTCGAGGCCTACGACCGGCTGGTGGCGCAGGGCTGGCTGGTGTCGCGGGCCAATGCGGGCTTTTTCGTGAAGCGGCGGGGCGACGAGGGCGCGGCGCCCGGCGCTGGTGCGCCAGAGCGGCCGGTGCCCCGCTTTGATGCGCGCTGGTACCTCAAACAGATTTTTGAAAACCGCAACCTGCCCATGAAGCCGGGCTGCGGCTGGCTGCCCCATGACTGGCTGTTTGGCGATGCGGTCAAGCGCAGCATGCGGCAGCTCTCGTCGGATGGCCCCGAGCTGGACGGCTACGGCCTGCCGCATGGCCACATGGCGCTGCGCATGGTGGTGGCCGAGTCGCTGGCCGAACACCACCTGGCGGTGGATGCCGACCAGGTGCTGCTCACACAAGGCTCCAGCCAGGCGCTGGACCTGGTGGCGCGCCGCCTGGTCAAGCCGGGCGATGTGGTGCTGGTGGACGACCCGGGCTATCCCAACCTGCTGTTCATGCTGCGCTTTGCAGGGGCCCATCCGATCGGCGTGCCACGCACGGCCACGGGCTACGACCTGCCCGCGCTGGAAGCCCTGCTGGCCGAGCACAAGCCCACGGTGTTCTTTACCCAGCCGCGCCTGCAAAGCCCCACCTGCTCGGTGGCCTCGGTGGCGCAGCTGCACCGCCTGCTGCAGCTGGCCGACCAGCATGGCTTCATGCTGGTCGAAAACGACATCTACGCCGACATGGACACCGGCGTGCGCCCCTCGCTGGCCAGCCTGGACCAGCTCAACCGCGTGATTTACCTGGGCAGTTTCTCCAAGACGATTTCGCCCAACCTGCGCACGGGCTTCTTGGTGGCGCGGCGCGATCTGCTCGATGAGCTGGTGCAGCTCAAGATGGTCTCGGGCCTGACCTCGTCCGAGATCACCGAGCGCATCACCTTTGGCGTGGTGACGGATGGCCGCTGGCGCAAGCACCTCAAGTCGCTGCGCGAGCGGCTGGCCGAGGCGCACCGCACGGTGGGGCGGCGCCTGCTGAGCCTGGGGTTCGAGCTGTTCCACGAGCCCGAGGCAGGCATGTACCTCTGGGCCCGCCACCCGGACCTGCCCGACAGCGCCGAGCTGTCGAAGGAGGCCACCGGCGCGGGCATCCTGCTCGGGCCGGGGCAGCTGTTCCTGGTGGAGCCGCGCCCCACGGGCTGGCTGCGCTTCAACGTGTCGTTCAGCCAGGATGAGCGCATGTGGCGCTTTCTGGAGCAGCGCATCGAGCTGGGGCAGCAGACCGCCCTGTAGCCCTGCGCTTTGCCGCAAAGGCTTTTGGGCTTGTAGCGCGCGTCTGCTGTGCCCTACCAGCTATCAAATTGATAGTTTTTGTGGCGGTGGAGTTAGCGGTCGATGATGCGCCGGGCAAACCGCTCCAGGTACTCCATCAGCTGCTCGGCGCCGGCCATGGCCTGGGCTTCGTCGCCGCTGGCGATGCCCTGGGCCAGTTGCATGTGCGCGCGGGCGCCTTCGGACACCTCGCCTTCGTGCTGGTAGGCATACCAGAAGCGGCGGCACAGCACGATGAGCGGGGCCACGGACTTGACGGCCGACTGGTTCTGGCTGGCCTGGTGGGTGACCAGGTCCAGCTCGTGGTCGGCCAGCATGTAGTCGTCCAGGTGCCCTCGCTCGGCGGCTTCCATCATTTTTTCGGCACAGCGCACGATGGCCTGGCGCTGTGGCCCGGTGGCGCGGCGCGCGGCGCAGGAGGCCAGCAGGCGTTCAAGCACGCGGCGGGTCTGGATCACGTCCAGGTGGTCGGCCAGGTCGATGTTGGAGACCTGCAGGCCCCGGCGCGGCTGCTGCACGATGAGGCCGATCGACACCATGCGCAGCAGGGCTTCGCGCACGGGGGTGCGGCCCAGGCCCGTGCGTTCGGCGATGTCGGCCTCCACCACGGGGCTGCCGGGCTGCAGCTGCAGGGTGGCAATCATGGTCTCGATGGCGTCGTAGGCCACGTCCGCCGCGCGCCGCTTGGGTGCTGGTTCTCGCTGGGAGGGGGGGCTGCGGAGTGTCATCGGGCGTGGAGGGCTGGGCGTTGCGGGAGGCCGCATCTTATGGGATGCGGCCCCGGGGCCTGTCAGAGGCTGGCGCCTGCCTTGCGCAGCTCGGCAATCTGGGGCGACTTGGGCAGCCACATCTTGTCGAACTCCTGGATCAGGCCGTCGGGGTTGAAGGACGATGCGGTCTTGAAGGCGATGGAGGTGCCCTTGAACTTCTCGACCAGGCCGGCCTCGGTGGCCACGATGTCGTTGATCTGCGCATCCAGCGACTGGGCCACCAGCTTGCGGATGAGGTCCTTGTCCTTGGCGTCCAGGCCCTGCCAGATGCGCCCTGACACCAGGGGCGCGAAGGGCATGAACAGCGCATTCATCTGCAGCAGGGTTTTGGCCACCTTGTCGAAGCGCTGGTTCCATGAGAACTCGATGTCGGCCTCCAGCCCGTCCACCTGGCCGTTGCTCATCGCGTCGAACACCTGCGGCGTGGGAATGGGCGTGGGCGCGGCGCCCAACATTTGATAAAAGTCGCGGTACACGGGCGTGGGGTTGATGCGCAGCTTCATGCCCTTGATATCGGTGGGCAGGGCGATGTCCTTGGTGGAGAACACGGCGCGCATGCCGGTGATGCCCCAGCCCAGGCCGATGGTGCCCGTCTCGCGCGGCAGTGCCTCCAGCAGCTTGGTGGCGGCCGGGTGCTTGACCAGCTTGGCCACGGCGGGCGTGGAGCGCACCAGGTAGGGCGCGTTGATGGCGGCGATGCTGGCCACGCGCGAGCCCAGCTCGGCCGCCTGGATCCAGCCCATGTCGAGCGCGCCCGACTGCAGCTGCTGCATCATGGCCGCCTCGTTGCCCAGCTGGCCCGAGTGGAAGACCGTGACGCTCAGGCGGCCGTCGGTTTCCTTCTTGATCGCCTCGCCAAACTGCAGCGCCGCGCGGTTCCACGAGTGGCCGGCGGGCGTGATCAGGCCCAGGCGGAACTCCTTGGCGTCGGCGGCGCGCACCAGGGCCGGAAAGCCCAGCCCCGTGACGGTGGCTGCGGCCACGGCATGGCGCTGGATGAAATGGCGGCGGGTGACAGTGTGGGCGGGCTGGGTCGTCATGGTGAACTCCGTGTGAAAGAACCTTGGGAGGGGGACGGGGATTTGCCGGGCGGCGGGCTACTTGAGCAAACCGAGCGACAGGCTGGGGAACAGCGACAGCATCACCAGCGCCACGCAGCTGATGATGAAAAACGGCAGCGTCACGATGAACATCTTTCCGGGCTTGGCCCCAGTGACGGCGGATGCAACAAAGAAGCTCAGGCCCACGGGCGGGGTCATCAGCCCCAGCACCAGGTTGACGACGATCACCACGCCAAAGTGGCGCGGATCGATGTGGTAGACCTCGGTGGCAATGGGCAGCAGGATGGGCGCGGTCATGATGAGGCCGGGGATGCCATCGATCACGGTGCCGATGACCAGCAGGATCACGTTGGTGAGCAGCAAAAAGGTGACAGGGTCGTGCGCCACGGTCTGCACCCAGGCGGCCACCATCTGCGGCACCTTGCCGTAGATCAGCAGCCACGAGAACACCGCGGCCGCCGCCACCAGGAACAGCACGATGGCCGAGTAAATGGCCGAGCGCAGCAGGATGGCGGGCATCGCACTGAACCGGAACTCCTTGGTCACATAGCGCCCCACCAGGGCCGAGGCCAGCGCGCCCACGGCCGCCGATTCGGTGGGGTTGGCCAAGCCACTCAGGATGGAGCCCACGATGATGATGGGGATCAGGAGTGTGGGGCTGGCCTGCACCACGGTGCGCGCGCGCTGGGCCAGCGTGCGCTTTTCGCTGCGCGGGTAGTCATACACAAAACCCATGAGCGCGATCACGATGAAGAACAGCACCGTGAGCAGCACGCCGGGCAGGATGCCGGCAATCAGCATGTCGCCCACGGCCACCTGGGCCAGCACGCTGTAGACCACGAACATCACCGAAGGCGGGATGATGGGGCCCAGCATGCCGCCATACACCGTGAGGCCGGCCGCAAAGGTCTTGTCGTAGCCCTGCTTTTCCATCTCGGGCACCATCACTTGCGACATGATGGCCACCTGCGCCGTGGCCGAGCCGATGATGGACGACACCAGCATGTTGGCGAGGATGTTCACGTAGGCCAGGCCGCCCTTGACCGAGCCGATGAAGGCCATCGACAGGTCCACCAGCCGGCGCGTGATGCCGCCGCTGTTCATGATCTCGCCGATCAGGATGAACAGCGGGATGGCGATGAGGCCGTAGCTGTCCACCCCGCCGAACATCTGCAGGGGGAAGGACTGGAACAGCACCGGGCTGCCAATGCTGAGGATGTACACCGCGCCCGACAGGCACAGGCACACCCCGATGGGCACGCCCACCATCAAGGCGGCGAGGAAGAACAGGGTGGTGATCATGGCGGGGCTCTGGTGGTGGGTGTGTCAGTTGACGGCGTCGGCGTTGACCACGTCGAAGCCAGCGTGTTGCACGCGCTCGGCGGCGCCCATGTCTTCGAGCAGGTTGGCCAGGGCGTGCACGCTGAAGGTGGCCGAGAAGGCGGGCAGGATCAGTTGCAGCACCCAGGTGGGCCAGTTCAGCGTCTGGGTGCGTTCGGTGTAGAGGAAGTTGAAGCTCTCGGCCGCAAACTCCTTGGCGTCAAAGCCATGGCGCGCGATGCCCACCGGGTCCATCCACACCCAGCACATCGTCAGCATGGCCAGGCCGAACAGCAGCACGCCCGAGGTGGCCACCACCTTGAACGCCTTGGCGCCCCGGGCGCCGAGGTGGTCGGTCAGCATGGTCACGGCAAAGTCCATGCGCAGCCGCGTCATGACCGAGGCGCCCACGAAGGTCAGCCAGACCACCGTGTACACCGCCGCCTCGTCCACCCAGTAGATCGGCATGCCGGTGTAGCGCGTCACCACGTTGAGCAGGATCAGCACCACCAGCAAGGTCATGAGGGCGGTGAGCAGCTGCCGCTCGGTGCGCAGCACCTGGGTGGACAAGGCCAGCACCCAGCGGACAGGGGCGCGTGGCGTGCGTGGCAACCGGGCTTGCGGGGCAGGGGGGCTGGGGTGGGTGGACATGGTGGGGGCGAAGGAGGAGGGGTGTGCCGTGGGTGAGAGGGAAACCGTGTGTTTTTAATATCTGACAAATATATTTAAAAGCAAGATGGATGCCTGGAGGGTGCGGGTAAGCCCTGAAGAAAGGGACGGGGCGTGGCCGGAGGTGCGCCGTCAGCCCGTGGGCGCTTCGGGGGTGGCGGGCGTGGGCGTGCAGGCGGCCAGCGTGCCGATGCGTGCCGGCGCCAGCAGGTGCCGTGGCGCGGCGGGCGTCCAGCCGAACAGCTGCTGCGTGGCGGCACCGCAGATGCGCCCCTGGCAGGCGCCCATGCCGCAGCGGGTGTGCAGCTTGGCGTCGATCCAGCCCTGGCGCGGGGCCAGGTCGGCATAGGGCACGTCTTCGCAGCGGCATACGAGGGTGTCGGGGCGGGCCAGGGTGTTGATGGCAGCGTTCAGCACAAACGATGCCTGCAGGGCCTGTGCAAAGCCGTCCCAGCGTGCGAGCTGTGGGCGCAGCGCCCGGGCCTGCTGCACCTGCCCCGCCGCCGCATGGCCGGCCATGGCACCCTGCACCAGGGCGCGTTCGCTGCCGCCAAAGCCGGTGCATTCCCCGGCGGCGTATACGCCGGGCACGCTGGTGCGCATCTGCGCATCCACGGCCAGGCCCTGGCCATTGCTCAGCGGCCCGCCCAGGGCGCAGCCCAGCAGCTGCCCCAGTTGGGTGTTGGGCACCAGGCCAAAACCGCAGGCCAGGCGGTCGCAGGCGATGGTTTCTTCGCCTTGCATCCCCCGGCGCAGCCGTACCGACTGCACCTGGACGGTGCCTTGTGCCTCCAGCACATGGGTGCTTGCACGCAAATGGGGGTTGAGCAGCGCAAGGGCCTGCAGAGCCTTGGCGGGCCAGCGCGACAGTTGCGCAGCAAAGCCCGCAAGGGATGCCCAGGAGGCCTGCTCGGCAATGCGCACCACGGTGGCCCCTGCCTGGGTGGCGGTGGCTGCCGCTGCCAGCAGCAGCGGGCCTGTGCCGGCCATGGCGATGCGCTGGCCGCGCACATCCAGCCCCGCCTTGATGAGCGCCTGCAGCGCACCTGCACCCGTCACGCCGGGCAGCGTCCAGCCCGGAAAAGGCAGCAGCAGCTCGCGCGCGCCGGTGCACAGCACGGTGCGGTGGCTGTGTTGGGTCCAGCCCCGGTCGGCGTCTTCCAGCAGCAGGGCGGGGGCCTTGTCCGTGGGGTGGGTGGCCCCCAGCCCGACCACCCGGGTGCCGGTGAGCACGCGGATGTTGGTGTGCTGGGCGAGGGCGCTGCGGTGTTGCTGCGCCAGCGCGGGCAGTGCAACCTGCGGGCCGTCGCGCCAGATCTGGCCGCCGGGCTGCGGGTTGTCGTCCACCACCGTGATGGAGGCGCCGCTGGGGGCCGCCGCCAGCGCTGCGGCCATGCCGGCCGGGCCCGCGCCGATGATGAGGAGGTCGCAGTGCTCGTGAGGGGCGGAGGGCGGGGCCGTGGGGGTCATGGGCATGGCGTGGCGCTCCCGGGGGCGGTGCCCGCGTCGGTGTGGATCTGCAGGCCTTCGGTGCACATCGTCTGGCAGGCCAGGCGGATGCGGCCCTGGATGCGCACCCGGCATTCGTGGCACACGCCCATGCCGCACAGCGGTGTACGTGCCTCGCCCGTGACCGAGGTGCGCGCGTTGCCTGGCGGCTGCTGCGCCAGCGCGGCGGCCACGCTGGTGCCGGCGGGCGCCTGCCGGGGGATGCCGTCCACGGTGATCTGCACAGTGTGCGATGGGCTGGAAGGGGATGTCATGCGGCACCCAAGGAGTCAAAACGCCATGCCGCATAAGGCGTGGGGTCGATCGGGGGCGTGCCCCCGGTGATCTGTGCGGCCAGCAACTGCGCCGTGGCGGGGGCGGTGGTCACGCCCAGGCCCTCGTGGCCCACGGCCAGCCAGAGGTGGGGGTGCTCCGGGTGCGGGCCGATGATGGGCAGGCTGTCGGGCGTGGCGGCGCGAAAGCCGGTCCAGGTGCGGATGGCATTGAGGTCGGCCAGGCCGGGCAGATAACTGAGCGCCCGCTGCAGCATGCGTGCCAACACGGCGTGGTTGACGGCCGGATCGGTGGTGTCGAACTCGCGCGACGAGCCGATCAGCAATTGCCCCGTGGGCCGGGGTTGCACATTGAAGGCCACCGAGGTGCCATCGCTGTGGTGCGCGCTGGTGATGTAGCCCAGCTCCACCAATTGGTGGTGCACGGTGCCGGGGTAGCGGTCGGTGATGACGAGGTGGCCCTTCTTGGGGCGCAGCGGCAGGCCGGGACACAGCTGCGGGGCGTGCATGCCGCTGGCCAGCACGATGGCGCCCGCACTGCGCTGGCTGCCGTCGCGCAGGGCGACGGTATGGCCGTCGATGCGCGTGGCTTCGGCCTGTTCAAAAACAACGTTCCCATGCGCTGCGGCCTGGTCTAGCAGCCACTGGGCTGCGCGCGGGGCATAGACCACGCTGTCGCCCTGCACTTGGAGCGCGCCCGCCAGGCCGGGGCGCAGCGCGGGTTCGCTGCGGGCCAGGGCAGCGGCATCCAGCATGTCGCAGGCGATGCCGTGGGCCTGCAGGGTGGCGCGCTTGTCGTGTGCGGCCTGCAGCTCGGCATCGTTGGCGGCCAGCCAGAGCGTGCCGCAGGCGGTGAAGGCACAGCCTGCATCCATGCGCGGCGCCCAGGCATGCCAGAGGTCCAGCGATGTGCGGCTCAGCGCCAGTTCGGCAGGGTTGTCGTCCATCACCACCAGGTGGCCCATGCCCGCCGCCGTGGCACCCCCCAGCCGCGCGTCGATAACGCGCACCGACAGCCCGGCCAGGGCCAGCGCATGGGCGCAGGCGGCGCCGACGATGCCAGCGCCAATCACAAGGACATCGGTAGTTTGCATGGGGGCCTGTGCGGATGGCAAAGGCCGGGTTACAGCCGGATGCCCCAGCCGAAAGGGTCGCTGTCTTCGATGAGCAGGGTCGCCTCGGCGCTCATGTGGGCGCGGCCGCGCAGCGTGGGGATGAGCTTGCCATCGCCCTGCAGCGCGTAGCTGGCCTCGAACTGGCTGCCGATGATGCTGGCCTGGCGCCAGACGGCACCGGGTGCGAGCTTGCCGTCTGCGGCCAGGCAGGCAATCTTGGCGCTGGTGCCGGTGCCGCAGGGCGAGCGGTCGTAGGCCTTGCCGGGGCACAGCACGTAGTTGCGGCTATTGGCGGGGACATAGGCGGGGTCCTCGGCGTTGTCGTCGTCGGCAAACAGCTCGATGTGGTCGATCTCGCCGCCGTTGTCGCCCCGGACGCCCTGGTCCTTGAGGGCCTGCTGCACGGCGCAGCTGTAGTGCATCAGCGCCTCCAGGTTGTCGCTGGCCACGCGCTGGCCGTGGTCGGAGATCAAAAAGAACCAGTTGCCGCCCCAGGCCACGTCGCCCACCACGCGCCCATGGCCGGGTACATCCACTGCCAGTTGGTGGTGCAGCCGGTAGGCGGGCACGTTGCGCACGCTGACCGAGCCATCGGCGTGCAAGGTGGTGGTGACGGTGCCCACGGGGGTTTCGATGCGGTGCTCGCCGGGCTGGATGCGGCCCAGATAGGCCAGCGATGCCACCAGGCCGATGGTGCCGTGGCCGCACATGCCGAGGTAGCCGCTGTTGTTGAAGAAGACCACGCCCGCCGCGTTGGCCGGGTCTTGCGGCTCGCAGAGCAGGGCGCCCACCACCACGTCGCTGCCGCGCGGCTCCAGCACGGTGGCGGCACGCCAAGCGTCGTGCTCGCGCGCCAGCCGCTCGCGCCGCTCGGCCATGCTGCCCGCGCCCAGGTCGGGAAAGCCGCCGACGACCAGCCGTGTGGGCTCGCCGCCGGTGTGGGAGTCAAGGATCTGGATGCGTTTCATGGCGTTGGCTTGAGTGACTGGGCGTGGAGGGGTCAATAGCTCGCGAGCGGTACGGGCGCGGCGTTGCGGAAGGTCAGCACGGTGATGGGCGCTTGCTGGAGGTTACCTTTGTCGTCGTAGGCATAGGTGCCCGCCACGCCCTGGTAGCTGGAGCCGACCATCTGCGCACCCACCTTGGCGGGCTGGGTGGAGTTGGACTTCTGCATCGCGTCGGCCATGAACATCACCTGGTCATAGTAGGACGCGGCATAGGCGTCGGCGTCGAGCTTGAAGCGTGTCTTGTACTTGGCCTTGAACGCCGGGCCGCTGGCCACCTTGTCGAGCATGGTGCCGCCCTGCGCGCAGACCACGGTGTCGTTCACGGCGTCGCCGCCGAGCTTGCCGACTTCGGGGCTGCACAGGGTGTCGCCGCCCAGCAGCTTGGCGGTGAGACCGAGCTGCTTCATCTGCCGTGCCATGGGGGCGGCCTGGGGCGCATAGCCGCCAAAGAAGATGGCCTGGGGCTGCTTGGCCTTGAGGCTGGTGAGGATGGAGAGGAAATCGGTGGATTTGTCGGTGGTGAACTCCTGGCCCACCACCGTAAGGCCCTGCTTCTTGGCCTCTTTGGTGAACTGGTCGGCCACGCCCTGGCCGAAGGCGGTGCGGTCGTCGATCACGGCCACCTGCTTCACCTTGAGCACCTGGGCGGCATACACGGCCATGTTCGAGCCGATCTGGGTGTCGCTGGCGATGATGCGGAACAGGTTCTTGTAGCCGCCTTCCGTCACCTTGGGGTTGGTGCCCACGGTGGACACCATGGTGCCGCCGTCGTTGTAGACCCGCGACGCGGGGATGGCCACGCCCGAGCAATAGGGCCCCATGACGAACTTCACACCGCTGTCTACCAGCTTCTGCGCCACGCTCACACCGGTGCGCGCGTCGCACTGGTCGTCTTCCGACACGAGTTCGAATTTTAGCGTTTTGCCCTCGACCACGATCTTTTTCGCGTTGAGCTCCTCGATGGCCAGGCGCACGCCGTTCTCGTTGTCCTTGCCCGCAAAGGCGTTGGGGCCCGAGAGCGGGCCACTGTGGCCGATCTTGACCACCTGCTCCTGCGCGCTGGCGTGGTGGGCATGGCCCGCCAGCAGCAAGGCCGCGATGGCAGCGGGCGTGAGCGTCCGAAATCCGAAAGATGCACGTGTCATGGAAAACCTCTTGTGTGTGCTTGATGGAAAGGGCCGGTGTCTCGTCCGGCCCGGTGACGGAAACAGGTAAACGGGCGGCTTGTCAGGCCACGGACTGGTACTTTGTCGGGCGGGTTTCGAGCGCCTTGCGGACCACACGCTCGACAAACGCGCGCTCCTCGCCCACCAGCGGCAGGCGGGGGCGGCGCATGTGTTCGGTGCCCACACCCACCAGCAGGTCGATGAGCTTCAGGTTCTGCACCAGTTTGTTGGACACATCCAGGTGCAGCATGGGCGTCATCCACTGGTACAGCGGCAGCGCCTCGGCAAATTGGCCGGCCTTCATCAGGTCGTAGAGCGCCACGGTCTCGCGCGGGAAGGTGCAGCCCACGCCGGCCAGCAGGCCGTCGCAGCCCAGGGCCAGGCCTTCGTAGGCGAGGTCGTCCACGCCCAGGAAGAGCTGGTAGCGGTCGCCCACGGTGTTGCGCAGGTCGGTGATGCGGCGAATGTCGCCCGTGCTTTCCTTGATGGCGGCGATCCACTCGCAGTCGGCCAGCTCCAGCATGTGCTCGGGCTTCAGGTCTACGCGGTAGGCCACGGGGTTGTTGTAGACCATCAGCGGGCGCTGAGCCGCACCGGCCATGGCGCGCACATTGGCCATGGCCTCGCGCGCGTCGGCCACGTAGATCACCGAGGGCATGACCATGTAGCCCGCCACGCCCAGCTGGTTGGCGCCGTCGATGTAGCGCAGGGCTTCGCGGGTGCTGGTTTCGGACACATTGGCCAGCACGGGCACGCGGCCGTCGGCGGCTTCGAGGGCGATCTGGGCGACCTTCAGCTTCTCTTCCAGGCTCAGCGTGCTGGCTTCGCCCAGCGAGCCGCAGGTGACCAGGCCGTGGATGCCGTTGCGGATCTGGAAGTCGATGTGGCGGGCCGTGCCCTCAGCGTCGATGGACTCGTCGGCGTGAAACTTGGTGGTGATGGCGGGGAAGATGCCTTGCCAGCGGGGTTGGGGGTTCACAGGGGCTCCTTGGGGTGAAAAGTGGATGGGTGGCTTGGTTGTTAAATATATTAGCAAGATATTTAAAACGCGCAAGCGGAAAAACAGGGGGTGCGGCGCAGCGCTGGCAGCAGGGCGCTGTCGCAATCCGGCCACGGTGGTGAAGTTGGCAAACCTATAATGAAAGGTTGGTCCCGATAGGCGGCCTGCAGGCATTGGCCTGCAGGGCAACTAGGCATTGGCCTGCTGTGTGCAACCACTCCACCACACCATGAGCATTCCCACTTTTTCTGTCGCTGACATCCGCAAGTCCTTCCTGGACTTCTTCGTCTCCAAGGGCCACACCGTCGTGGCGTCCAGCCCTCTGGTGCCCGGCAACGACCCCACGCTGATGTTCACCAACTCGGGCATGGTGCAGTTCAAGGATGTGTTCCTGGGCACCGACAAGCGCTCGTACAACCGGGCGGTCTCCGTGCAGGCCTGCCTGCGTGCGGGTGGCAAGCACAACGACCTGGAGAACGTGGGCTACACCGCGCGCCACCACACTTTCTTTGAAATGCTGGGCAACTGGTCGTTTGGCGACTACTTCAAGCGCGAATCGCTCAAGTGGGCCTGGGAACTGCTGACCGAGGTCTACAAGCTGCCGCCCGAGCGCCTGCTGGCCACGGTCTATCAGGAAGACGACGAGGCCTACGACATCTGGACCAAAGAAATCGGCCTGCCACCCGAGCGTGTGATCCGCATCGGCGACAACAAGGGCGGCCGCTACAAGTCCGACAACTTCTGGATGATGGCCGACACCGGCCCCTGCGGTCCCTGCTCGGAGATCTTCTACGACCACGGCCCGCACATTGCTGGCGGCCCCCCTGGCAGCCCCGATGAAGACGGCGACCGCTTCATCGAGATCTGGAACAACGTGTTCATGCAGTTCGACATGGCCGAAGACGGCTCGGTCACGCCGCTGCCTGCGCCCTGCGTGGACACCGGCATGGGCCTGGAGCGCCTCGCCGCCATCCTGCAGCACGTGCACAGCAATTACGAAATCGACCTGTTCGACGCGCTGATCAAGGCCGCCGGCCGTGAGACCGGCGTGGCCGACCTGAACCACAAGAGCCTGCGCGTGATCGCCGACCACATCCGTGCCACCGCCTTCCTGGTGAGCGACGGCGTGATCCCCAGCAACGAAGGCCGCGGCTATGTGCAGCGCCGCATCGTGCGCCGCGCCATCCGCCATGGCTACAAGCTGGGCAAGAAGACCCCGTTCTTCCACAAGCTGGTGGCCGACCTGGTGCGCTTGATGGGCGATGCCTACCCGTCGCTGCGTGCGCAGGAGCAGCGCATCACCGACGTGCTCAAGACCGAGGAAGAGCGCTTCTTTGAAACGCTGGCCAATGGCATGGAAATCCTGGACGCCACCCTGGACGGCGGCGCCAAGGTGCTGCCCGGCGACGTGGCCTTCAAGCTGCACGACACCTACGGCTTCCCGCTCGACCTGACCAACGACGTGTGCCGCGAGCGCGATGTCGAGGTGGACGAAGCGGGCTTCAAGGCTGCGATGGAAAAGCAGAAGGCCCAGGCCCGCGCTGCTGGCAAGTTCAAGATGGACAAGGCGCTGGAGTACACCGGTGCGGCCAACCAGTTCACCGGCTACGAGCACTTGGCCGAGACGGCAAAAATCGTGGCCATCTACGTCGATGGGACCAGCGCTGCCGCCCTGAAGGCCGGCCAGAACGGCGTGGTCGTGCTCGACACGACACCGTTTTACGCTGAAAGCGGTGGCCAGGTGGGTGACGAGGGTGCCATCACCAGCGGCTCGGCCCGTTTTGCCGTGGGCGACACGCTCAAGATCAAGGCCGATGTGTATGGCCACCACGGCACGCTCGAAGAGGGCACGTTGAACGTGGGCGACACCGTGCAGGCGCAGGTCAACACCGCCGTGCGCGCCGCCACCATGCGCAACCACTCGGTCACGCACATCATGCACAAGGCGCTGCGCGAAGTGCTGGGCAGCCATGTGCAGCAAAAGGGCAGCCTGGTCAACGCCGATCGCACGCGCTTCGACTTTGCCCACAACGCGGCCGTGAGCAGCGCCGAGATCCGCGAGATCGAGCGCCGCGTGAACGAGGAAATCCTGGCCAACACCGCCACCGGCGCGCGTGTGATGGACATCGAATCGGCCCAGAAGACCGGCGCCATGATGCTGTTCGGTGAAAAGTACGGCGAGACCGTGCGCGTGCTCGACATCGGCACCAGCCGCGAACTCTGCGGCGGCACGCATGTGCACCGCACGGGCGACATCGGCCTGTTCAAGGTGGTGGGTGAAGGCGGCGTGGCCGCTGGCGTGCGCCGCATCGAGGCGGTGACGGGCGCGAATGCGCTGGCCTACCTGCAGAGCCTGGAAGACACGGTCAGCCAGGCCGCCAGCACCCTCAAGGCGCCGGTGGCCGAGCTCAACGGCCGCATCAGCCAGGCGCTGGACAATGCCCGCGCGCTGGAGAAGGAAGTGGCGGCCCTGAAGGGCAAGCTGGCCTCCAGCCAGGGTGACGAGCTGGTGAACCAGGCGGTGGATGTGAAGGGCCTCAAGGTGCTGGCGGCGGCGTTGCCCGGTGCCGACGCCAAGACCCTGCGCGACACCATGGACAAGCTCAAGGACAAGCTCAAGACCGCCGCCATCGTGCTGGCCGCCGTGGAGGGCGACAAGGTGCAGATCGCCGCTGGCGTGACGGCCGACAGCGTGGGCAAGCTCAAGGCGGGCGAGCTGGTCAATTTTGTGGCCAGCCAGGTGGGCGGCAAAGGTGGTGGCAAGCCCGACATGGCCATGGCCGGTGGCACCGATGCCGCCAAGCTGCCTGCAGCGCTGGCATCGGTGACCGGCTGGGTCACGCAGCAGCTGGGCTGATGCCCTCCGGCTTTGCCATGGCGGTGCTGGGGCCGCGGTGGCAAAGCCTTGCACCTGCCCAGGCGGCCGGTGCACCGGGCTTGCCAAAAAGGGGATGACGGAACAAGGATTTCGCCCCTACATTCGGCCGCATGGACGACACCCTGCGCGAAAGCCCGCCCCAGCCGCCGCCCGCCGTTTCTGGCCAATCCCCAGTCCTGATGGACCCGTCAGTGGCCGACCTGCCCTGGTGGCGGCGCATCACGGTGCCGTTCGAGGTGTTGATCGCCTCCGTCGTGGTCGCGGCCATGCTGCTGCTCACGGCGCTTTTGGTCTACCAGGTGAGCACCAGCGCACGCCAGGCCATCATTGCGGCATCGGACGACAGCGCGCAGCACATCAGCCAGCTGGTGGCCGAGCGGGTGCAGCGCATCGTGGACCCGGCCGATGCCTCCATCCGCCTGCTGGCATTCGACCCCATTGCCTCGGCCACTTCCCTGCCTGCGCGCATGCGCCGCCTGCCGGTGCTGGCGCGCCTGCTGGAGCAGAACCCGCTGCTGTCGGCCGTGTTCATCGGCTACCCCGACGGCCAGTTTTTGCTGGTGCGCCCGGTGCGCGACGAGGCGATGCGCCTGCGGCTGGATGCGCCCCGCGAAACCGCTTTTCTCGTGCAGTCCATGGCACGCGAGCGGGGCGTGAGCAGCATGGTGGGGCGCTGGAGCTACTACGACGCGGCGCTGCGCCAGATCGACTCTTCCGTGCGGCCCGAGTACCGCTACGACCCGCGTGCGCGCCCCTGGTATGCGGAGGCGGCAGAGAGAAACACCCAGATTCTGACGGCACCCTATGTGTTTTTCACCACGCAGGAGGTGGGCGTCACGCTGAGCCAGCCCAGTGAGGACGGGCGCGCCGTGATCGGGCTGGATGTGGCGCTGACCGATCTGGGGCGCGAGATTGCCGGGCTGCGCCTGATGCCCCGCACCGAAATCGCGGTGGTGGACAAAGACCTGCGCGTGCTGGCCTACCCGGACATGTCCCGGGTGCTGGCGCGCAGCGGGGAGTCACCCGGCCTGCGGCTGCGCGCGCTGGGGGATCTGGGGGTGGGCAGCCTGCAGGCCATGCAACTGCAGGGCCCGCAAGGCGGCAAGCCGCAGCGCGTGGTGGCCGATGGCGAGGAGTGGCTGGCCCGTGCCTTGCCGCTGGCGTCGATGCGCTGGCAAGGGCTGCAGATCCTCATGGCCATTCCCACCGGCGAATTGCTGGCGGACGTGAACGAGAACCTGCGGCGCCAGGTGTGGCTGTCGGTGTCGCTTATCGCGCTGATGCTGCCTTTTGGCTGGCTGGCCGGGCGGCGCGTGGGGCGCAGCCTGTCCGGGCTGGCGTCGCAGGCCCGGGCACTGGCCCGGTTCGACTTCCGCCGCCCGCCCCGCCCACTGTCGCCCGTGCGCGAGGTGCGCGACCTGGCGCAGGTGATGGACCGTATGTCGGACACGATCCAGGAGTTTCTGCACATCACCCACCACATCAGCGCCGAGTCGCGCACCGACCGGATGCTGTCGAGCGTGCTGTACGAGCTGGTGCGCGCCACCAGCTGCACCGGAGGGGCGGTGTACCTGGTGGAGCCCCAGCGTGCCGGCCTGCTGCGCGCCGCGCGCCATTGCGAGGACCCCGGGCAGCAGTCCCGCTACCCCGAACACCTGGGCATGGTGCATTTCATTAACCACACGCAGGCCCAGGAGGGGGACTTGCACGAGGACGATGACGAGACCGACGCGGTGCGTGTGCTGCGCGTGCAGCTGCGCACGCGCGACGGGCAGCCCCTGGGGCTGCTGGTGCTGCGCTATGGGGCCGGTGCGCTGCAGGACGACGCGCATTTCCGCGCCTTTGTCGAGAAGCTCTCGGGCACGCTGTCGGTGGCGATTGAAACCCGCAGCCTCATCGAGGGGCAGAAGAAGCTGCTGGACGCCGTCATCCGCCTGCTGGCCGACGCGATCGACGCCAAGAGCCCCTACACGGGCGGGCATTGCGAACGGGTGCCGCAGTTGGCCGAGGCGCTGATGCAGCGCATGTGCGAGGCCGAGGAGGGGCCTTTTGCCCAGGTGTCCATGACCGACGCCGAGCGTGACGAGTTCCGCCTGGGCGCCTGGCTGCACGACTGCGGCAAGGTCACCAGCCCCGAGCACATCATCGACAAGGCCACCAAGCTGGAGACGCTCTACAACCGCATCCACGAGGTGCGCATGCGCTTTGAGGTGCTGTGGCGCGATGCCGAGCTGGACTATTGGAAGCAGCAGGTGGCCGGCGTGGACCCTGTGCGCCTGCAGCGCGAGCTGCTGCAGCGCCGCGAGCGCCTGCAGGCCGACTTTGCGTTTGTGGCCCGCTGCAACGCCGGTGGCGAGTTCATGGCCGCTGCCGATGTGCAGCGGCTGGCCGCCATTGGCCGGCAGGTGTGGCAGCGGCATTTTGACGACCGGCTGGGCCTGTCGGCGACCGAGGCGGGGCGGCTGGTGGACGTGCCGGTGCGGCCGCTGCCGGCCAACGAGCCATTGCTGGCCGACCGGCCCGAGCACATCGTGCCCTGGGGCGCGCGCAAGCCGCCGGTGGAGGTGGGCAACCCGGCCAACCAATGGGGCTTTGACATGGTGCTGCCGCCGCAGGAGGCGCACCTGGGCGAATTGCACAACCTGTCGGTCCAGCGCGGCACGCTGACGGAGGAAGACCGCTTCAAGATCAACGAGCACATCGTGCAAACCATCACCATGCTCAGCAGCCTGCCGTTTCCGCCGCACCTGGCGCGCGTGCCGCTGATTGCGGGCTCGCACCACGAAAAGCTGGATGGCACGGGCTATCCGCGCCGCCTCAAGGCGGCCGAGCTGACCCTGGCCGACCGGGTGATGACCCTGGCCGACATCTTCGAGGCGTTGACGGCCGCCGACCGGCCCTACAAGCCGCCCAAGACCCTGACCGAGTCGTTCAGGATCATGGCCCACATGGTGCGGGAACGGCACATCGATGCCGAGGTGTTCCGCTTTTTCCTGGTCAGCGGCGTCTGGCGCGCATATGCCGGGCAGTTTTTGGCACCTGCGCAGTGCGACGCGGTGGATGTGGAGGCCCTTCTGGCGTCGCTGCCCTGAGCCTTGCCACGGGGCCGGTAGGCGGCGCGCGCACGCCGCCGGGGCGTGTCGGGGCGGCTCCGGGCCGTTGTCAGAACAGTTCGACGTCGTCGTTAGCCACCTTGGCCGCGAGGTGGCCATTGGCCACCAGGTCGTCATAGAAGCAGACCTGGTTGCGGCCATGCTCCTTGGCGTAATAGAGCGCCTGGTCGGCCTGGCCCAGGATTTCGACGGGAGAGCCTTTGGTGGTGCTGACAAAGCCCAGGCTCACCGTGACCCGGCCCACCTGCGGGAAGTGGTACTCCTGCACCGCCAGCCGGAAGCGGTTGAACACCTTGTGGGCCGTGCCAAGTGTGGTGGAGCGCAGCAGCACCACGAACTCCTCGCCGCCAAAGCGGAAGATGCGGTCGTGGCTGCGGAAGGAGCTGCGCAGGATGTTGGCGATCAGGATCAGCACTTCATCGCCGTACAGGTGCCCGAAGCGGTCATTCACCTGCTTGAAGTGGTCGATGTCCACCACCGCCAGCCATTGCTGCACGGTTTCCTGTTCGTTGGCGGCGGTGCCGTCATCGGCAAGAAAGGACTCATTCGCGGCACTTGCGCGGCTGGCCAGCCCGCTCAGCGTGTGCCGCGAGAACTGCTCGTCGAAGGTCTTGCGGTTGAACAGGCCGGTGAGCGCATCGCGCTCGCTGTAGTCCAGCAGGCTCTGGTAGTTCTGGTACACCTGGAACACGCCCATGAGCACATCCAGCTTGTGGGCCGAAAAGGGGCGCGACTGCGTGATCTCCAGGCAGGTGCTGACCTTTTCGTGCATCCACACCGGCAGCCACAGCACGTAGCGGCCCTTGCGGGGCGATGCCAGGGCGCTTTCGCCATGGGTTTCCACGCAGCCACGCAGCGCAGGGTAGTTGTCCAGCGGCTCGCGGCGGGGGTCAGCGGCGGGTTCCGAGTCGGTCGAGACCAGTTGGCCGTTGTCCACCCAGGTGCGGGGGCGCACATGGGGCACGCCCCCATGGGTGAACAACTCCAGCGCCCGGACCTCGATGATGCTGCTGAGCTTTTGCAGCGTGGACAGCACCGACACCTCCAGCCGCAGGTGGTCGCGGTGGCCAGTCATCTCCACCAGGTTTTGCAGGATGGGTTTCATGGGCGGTGTGTGGCGGGCCGGTCGGGGCATGGGGTGGGTCTAGTTGCGGCGCACGAACACCACGTCCCACACCCCATGTCCAAGCCGCAGGCCGCGGTTTTCAAACTTGGTCAGGGGGCGGTAGTCGGGTTGCGGTGCAAAGCCGGCGGCGGAGTTCTGGAGCAGGGGCTCGGCGCTCAGCACCTGCAGCATCTGCTCGGCGTAGGGTTGCCAGTCGGTGGCGCAATGCAGGTAGCCACCGGGCTTGAGGCGGGCGGCCAGCTTGGCCACCAGCGGGGGCTGGATCAGGCGGCGCTTGTTGTGCTTTTTCTTGTGCCAGGGGTCGGGGAAGAAGATGTGCACGCCATCCAGGCTGCCTGCGGGCAGCATGTGGTCGATGACCTCGACCGCGTCGTGCTGCAGGATGCGGATGTTGGTCAGGCCCTGCTCGCCGATGCGCTTGAGCAGCGCGCCCACGCCGGGCTCGTGCACTTCGCAGCACAGGAAGTTGTCATCCGGGCGCACACGGGCAATGTGGGCTGTGGCCTCGCCCATGCCAAAGCCGATTTCGAGCACCAGGGGGGCACTGCGGGCAAAGGCCGTGGCTGCGTCCAGCGGGGCCGGGGCATAGGGCAGAACGAAACGGGGGCCGAAGTCTTCAAAAGCCTTGGCCTGGCCGGTGGTGGTGCGGCCGGCACGGCGCACAAAGCTCTTGATGGTCTTGGGGTGGGTCACGCCTGCGGGCGCTGCACCGGGGGCGGAAGGAGCGGCAGCGGGCGCTGCACTCGGGGGGGCGGAAGCAAGGGTCGGTTCAATCACGGTGAGCCATTGTAGTGACGTCGCCACGCCACCACCCACTGTGCCAGCGCGTCACCGAGGCTATTGTTGTGTGGATGTTCCAGTGCCGGCAGGCCCAGTGCCCGGGCGGCCTGCGACAGGGCTTGTAGCGGGTCGGCCAGGTCCAGCGCACGGGCGCCGTTCTGCTTGGAGAGCTTCTCGCCGTTGTCGCCACACACCAGCGGGGTGTGCAGGTACCGGGGCGTGGGCACGCCCAGGGCTTGCTGCAGCCGGATCTGGCGCGGGGTGTTGTCCGCCAGGTCCTCGCCGCGCACCACGTCGCTGATGCCCTGGTCCGCATCGTCCACCACCACGGCCAACTGGTAGGCCCAGAGCCCGTCGGCACGGTGCAGGACAAAGTCGCCCACGGTGCGGGCCACATCCTGCTGCTGCGGGCCCAGGCGGCGGTCGCTCCAGTGCTGGAGGGTGTTTGCTATTGAATTGGTAGCTGCTTGGGCGCTTCTGTCGGGCGCCAGGGCCTGCTTTTGCTTGAAATCCGTGGCGTTGAAGCGCCAGGAGCGCCCGGTGCGGCCCTGCAGCCCGTGGCGGCAGGTGCCGGGGTAGGGCAGCGCGGCGTGGCGTTCGCGCGCGTGGCCGAGGGCCGCCTGGGCGTCCTCGATGTCTTTGCGCGAGCAGGCACAGGGGTAGGCGTGGCCCTGGGCCACCAACTGGTCCAGCGCCCGCTGGTAGTGTGCTGAACGTGCAGACTGCCACTCGGGCGGGGCGTCGGGCACCAGGCCGCAGGTGGCGAGCTGCTGCAGGATGAACCGGTCGGTGCCCGGCATGCAGCGGGGGGTGTCCACGTCTTCGATGCGCACCAGCCACCGGCCACCATGGGCCCGCGCGTCCAGCCAACTGGCGAGGGCCGCGACCAGCGAGCCGGCGTGCAGCGGGCCGGTGGGCGAGGGGGCAAAGCGGCCGATGTAGCGAGCGGCCCCAGGGGCCGCGCCCTCCGTCATGCAACCGCGAGTGCCAGCTCCAGGCCCGACACGAAGGCGTCTTCCACGCGGTGCCCCAGGCACCAGTCGCCGCAGGCGCCCAGGCCCATGGCGGTGTCCCACAGGTGGCTCTTGCCCAGGGGGTGGGTGGTCTGCGCATAGCGCCAGCGGCGCGTGTCGGCATGGGCGGGGGTGGCGCGGATGCCGGTGACTTCGGCAAAGGCCTTGAGGAGCTTGGCCTGCACGCGGGCTTCGTCGTCTTCGAGGTGCTCGGCCGACCAGGCGGGGCTGGCCTGCACCGTCCAGCGCTCGACCACATTGCGGCCGGGCTTGGACGATTCGCGTGCCAGCCAGGCGATGCGGTGGTGGGTGCTGCGCGCTGCGTTCCACTGCGGGCCCAGCGTGGTCAGCCCGGGGCGCACGGCCTGTGGGTAGGCCAGCATCAGCGTCCAGCAGGGGGCAATGGCCACCTTGGAGAGGGCGTCGGTCAGGGGCGTGTCCACCGCCGAGTTGGCCAGCAGCGCCTGCGCGGGCACGGCGGGCTGGGCCAGCAGCACGGCATCAAAACCGGCATAGACATGCTGGCTGCCGCCGGGGCCTTCGGTGCGCAGCTGCCAGCCTGGGGCGTTCAGGGGGTCGGGCTCGATGCGCGTGACGCGGGTGTCGGTAAGGAGCTGGCCGGCCTGGCGCAGCGGTTCGGCCCAGGTGCTCACCAGGGCCTGCATGCCGGGGCTGGCCACCCAGTGCGCTTCGCGGTGGGGCAGACCGTTGGCGGTCACGCGGCCTGCGGCGTCCAGCACCTGCACGGAGTTGGCGCTCCAGCGCTTGCAGATGCCGGGCACGGTGTCGATCGCGCGGGCAAAGCGCGGGTCGCGCACGGTGAAGTACTGGGCGCCGGCATCAAAGTTGCCGAAAGGGGTGTCGATGGTGGCGGTGCGGCCACCGGCCTCTGGGGATTTCTCGAACACCGTCACGCGGTGCCCGGCCTGTACCAGCGTGCGGGCGCAGGCAATGCCCGCCATGCCGGCGCCGATGATGGCGAAGTGGCGCTGGGGTTTGCCGGAGAACGTGACGGGGGGCGCCACGGGGGCGGTGGTCGGGGCGCTGGTGCGTCGGAGCCGTTTGGCGGGGAGAGGGTCGGGGGTGCTCATGGAAGGCCTTTCGGTGACGGTCGGCGGATGAAATGCAGTGCAGAACCAACGGTGACCACTCTACACGTGCGGCCGGGGGAGCGGCGCTTGATCGGGATCAGAAATGATGGTGGTTTTCCAGCAGAGCGCGGCGTGTGGCGGGGCTTTGCAGCTGGTTCAGCCACCACTGCAGCGCGCGGCCGGGCGCGGTGAAGCCCGGGCCGCCCCAGGCGTAGTGCACGCGCACGTTGCGCTCGGGCCGGGCCACGCGGCGCGCCACCAGGCGGCCGGCCTCCAGGTAGGGGCGCACCATGGGTTCGGGCAGAAAGCCGCCGCCCAGGCCGCGCAGCTGCACTTGCACCTTGGCCTGCATGGTGTCCACCGTGAGCACGTCCTGCCCGCCCAGCAGGCCCATGGTGGCGCCGCCGCGCGTGGCCGAATCGGCCACGGCCACGGCGCGGTGCTCCAGCAGGGTGGCGTCGGAGATGGGCTCGGGCGCGGTGGCCAGCGGGTGGTGGGGCGCCACCACGTAGATGAACAGCACATCGCCCAGCAAGGCCTGCTGCAGGCCCGCCACGTTGGAGGCCGCCACCGAGACGCCAATCGCCAGGTCGGCGCGGCCCGAGGTCAGCGCCTCCAGCGTGCCGGTCATGATGCCGTCGCGCAGCTTCAGGCGCGTGGGCGGCTGCATGGCATAGAACGCGTCCACCAGCTCCAGCATGGTGTGGGGCGAGATGATGCCGTCGATGGACAGCGTGAGCTGTGGCTCCCAGCCCGTGGCCACGCGGCGCACGCGGTGGGCCACGGCGTCGATGTCCTGCAGCAGGCGGGCGCCTTCGCGCAGCAGCTCCACCCCGGCTTCGGTGGGGCGGGCCTGGCGCGCGCTGCGGTCGAACAGCAGCACGTCGAGCGCGTCTTCGATCTGGCGCACGCGGTAAGTGAGGGCACTGGGCACCAGGCCCAGTTGCCGTGCGGCGGCGGCAAAGCTGCCCGCCTCGGCAATCACCTGCAGCATGGTCAGCGCATCGGGGGTGAGGACATCGCGGGCGTTTTGCATGGTGGCGCCATGTTAATTCAGATTATTTGAATAATCCCATCAATCCATCTGCCCCTGCTGGCGGGCCTGCAGTCCTACAGTCGAGTCTTGAAAGGAGCACTCACATGCTGACTGTTCGTAAATCGCAAGACCGGGGCCACGCCGACCATGGCTGGCTCCATTCCTTCCACAGCTTCTCGTTTGCCGGGTACTACGACCCCGCCCACATGGGCTTTGGCAACCTGCGTGTCATCAACGAAGACCGCATCGCGCCGGGCACCGGGTTTGGCACCCATGGCCACCGCGACATGGAGATCATCAGCTACGTGCTGTCGGGCGAACTGGCCCACAAGGACAGCATGGGCAACATCAAAGGCATCCCGCCCGGCGATGTGCAGCGCATGAGCGCGGGCACCGGCGTGCAGCACAGCGAGTTCAACCACGCAGAAGGTCAGACTACGCACTTTTTGCAGATCTGGATCGAGCCCAATGTGCGGGGCATCCCGCCCAGCTACGAGCAAAAGACCTTTGCCGAGGCCGAAAAGCGCGGTGCGCTGCGCCTGGTGGCCTCGCCCGATGGCGCCCGGGGCTCGGTCAAGATCCACGCCGATGCGGCGCTGTATGCCGGCTTGCTCGACGGCGAAGAGTCTGTCACGCTGGTCCTGAACACGGCACGCAAGACCTACGTGCACCTGGTGCGCGGCACGCTGAATGCCAACGGGCAGGCCCTGTCGGGCGGCGATGCCCTGCTGCTGGAAAACGAAACCACCTTGTCGTTGACCGAGGGCCACGACGCCGAGGTGCTGGTGTTTGACCTGGCCGCCTGACCGTTTGTTTGATTGATTGCTTCTCAACCCCTTTCACTCAGGAGTTCTTCACCATGTTCACAGCCCTGCAAAACCCCCTGGCCCTCGCATCGCGCCTGCTGCTGGCCGCCCTGTTCCTGCCTGCGGGCATTGGCAAGCTCACCGGCTTTGCCGGCACGGTGGGCTACATCAGTTCGGTGGGCCTGCCCCTGCCCACGGTGGCTGCAGCCGTCGCGGCGGCCGTGGAGGTGCTGGGCGGCCTGGCGCTCATCTTCGGCATCGGCACGCGGTTTGCCGCCCTGGCGCTGGCCTTCTTCACGCTGGTGGCCAGCTTCTTCTTCCACGCCTACTGGAACCTGCCCGCCGACAAGCAAATGATGCAGCAGCTCATGTTCTTCAAGAACGTGGGCGTGACCGGAGGCCTGCTGGCCCTGGCGGCCTTTGGTGCTGGTGGCTGGAGCCTGGACGCGCGCCGCTCGGACCGCTGAACCGCCCCGGAAAAGGGCCTGCTGGCTGCAGGGCCGCAGTTTCTGGCATTCAATCCGTTTCTTGTCGTTTTTTCTCCCTCGTTCGTTCACCCATCGTTTCAACAGGAGTTCTCTCATGGCACACATTGCAGTTGTTTACCACTCGGGCTACGGCCACACGCAACGCCTGGCACAGGCCGTGGCCGAGGGCGCGGGCGCCCAACTGGTCGCCATCGATGCCGAAGGCAACCTGCCCGAAGGCGGCTGGGAGACCCTGGCGGGCGCCAGCGCCATCATCTTCGGCACACCCACCTACATGGCCGGCCCGAGCTGGCAGTTCAAGAAGTTTGCCGATGCCTCGTCCAAGCCCTGGTTCAGCCAGGCCTGGAAGAACAAGCTGTTTGCGGGTTTCACCAACAGCGCCAGCACCAACGGCGACAAGCAGATCACGCTGGACTACCTGTTCCACCTGGCCATGCAGCACGGCGGCGTGTGGGTGGGCACGGGCATGATGCCCGCCAACTCCAAGGCCGCCACGCGCAATGACGTGAACTGGATGGGCACGTTCAGCGGCGCGATGTCGCAGTCGCCGTCGGACGCCTCGGCCGCCGAGATGTTCCCTGGCGACCTGGAAACTGGCAAGCAGTTCGGCCGGCGCGTTGCCGACATGGCGGCCCGGTTGGGCGGCTGAAGCTGGTAGGCTGGCGGCGTTGTTGTTGTCCAGCCTTCCAGGAGTTGCCCCATGAATCACCATCTTCTCCCTGCATCTGCCATCGGCGCCGTGGGGGTGTTGTCATGAGTGCGTCCCTGCGTCTGTCAGGCCACGCCAAGGACCTGGGTGGTGGTTTCACGGTGCGGCGCCTGTTGCCCGCCATGCAGCGCCAGGCGGTGGGGCCTTTTCTGTTCTTTGACCACTTCGGCCCGGTGACGGTGGAGCCCGATGCGGGCCACGATGTGCGGCCCCATCCCCACATCGGCCTGGCCACGGTCACTTACCTGTTCTCGGGCGCCATCATGCACCGCGACAGCCTGGGCTATGTGCAGCAGATCGAGCCCGGGGCCATCAACTGGATGACGGCGGGGCGTGGCATCGTGCACTCCGAGCGCCGCCCGGAAAACCTGGCGAACCAGGCCTATGTGAACCATGGCATTCAGCTGTGGGCCGCGCTGCCGCTGGCCCACGAAGAAGCCGAGCCCAGCTTTGTGCACACGCCGGCTGCAGCCATCCCCGAGGTGAAGGTGGGGGCGGCCACCGTGCGGGTGTTGATTGGCGAGGCGTTTGGCCAAGCCTCGCCGGTCGCCACCTACTCCCGCACGCTGTACCTGGATGTGCAGTTGCCCGCCGGTGCCACGCTGGAGATCCCTGCGCTGGTGCCCGAGATGGCGGTATATGCCGTGGATGCGCCGGTCCGTCTCAACGGCGACACGGTGGCGGCACAGGTCCTGGCGGTGGTGGAGGCAGGCCAGCCCATGCAGCTTGCGGCGGGCGACAGCGCCGTGCGGTTGATGGTGGTGGGCGGCGAAGCGCTGGATGCGCCGCGCCACATGTGGTGGAACTTTGTCTCCAGCCGCAAGGAGCGCATCGTGCAGGCCGCTGCGGACTGGGACGCCCAGGCCTTGGGCCGGGTGCCGGGCGAGGTGGAGTGGATTCCGCTGCCGGAGCACCGGTTCAAGACTTGACGGAAGGCGCTGGCGGCTGACGCTGCAGACGCACCCAGGCTTCGCCGTAGGGCGGGCTGGGGATGTGACTTCTTATTCAGACCAGATTGGGCTCTGGGGCAAGGTGGCAGAGCGCAAGTAGCTCACTTATCCATAGCATTGTCGCCGTGGGGTTTCACCGCTTCGGTGGCCAGGCCGGTGTCCAGCACCCTGCGCTCATCGAACACAAAGCAGCCGCCGTGGTAGTGCGCGCCGTCCGTCAGCTCAAAGTACTTCAGAATGCCGCCCTCCAGCTGGTAGACATGCGACAGGCCTTCCTCGCGCATGAGAATGGCGGCCTTCTCGCAGCGGATGCCCCCGGTGCAGAAGCTCACCACGGTCTTGTCCTGCAGCTCGGCCTTGTGGGCGCGCAGGGCGGGCGGAAACTCGGTGAACTTGTCGATGCGCCAGTCGATGGCATTGTCGAAGGTGCCCGCATCCACCTCGAAGGCGTTGCGGGTGTCGAGTGTGACCACCGCGCGGCCTTCATCGTCTTGCCCCTGTGCCAGCCAGCGGTGCAGCGTGGCCGGGTCCACCGACGGCGCGCGGCCTTCGGCGGGCCGGATGGTGGGGTGGTCCATGCGGATGATCTCGCGCTTGACCTTGACCAGCATCTTGCGAAACGGCACCGTGGCCGACCAGCTCTCCTTGGGCTCCAGGTCGGCGAAGCGGGCGTCGGTGCGCAGTTGCCCGACAAACCCCCGTACGGTATCGGCCGGGCCGGCCAGAAAGAAGTTGATGCCTTCCTCGGCCAGCAGGATGGTGCCCTTGAGCTGTGCGGCCACCGCGCGTTCGTGCAGCACCTCGCGCAGCGCGGCGGCATCGGGCAGCTGCACGAACTTGTAGCAGGAGATGTTGAGGACGGTGTGGGTGGTGTTGGCGGTGTTCACGGCAGTAAAAATGCACAAAGGCCCGCTGGCGGGCCTGTGGGGTCACAGTGGCCATGGCCGCGCACCGGGCACCACCATGTGGGGCACGCGCGGGCCATGCCCGGCGCGCTCAGTTCAGCGCAGGTCAGGCTGCGGGCGACAGCAGCGTGGTCTCTATCTTGTTGGCCAGCTGGGCAATGGCCAGGGCTGCCGGGCAGCCGGGGGTTTGCAGCAGCAGCAGCTGGCGGCGCATCACGGCATCGCGCACCGACGGGTCGGCCGGGATGTCGCCCATGTGGATCAGGCGCATGGGGCGGCCGGACTCGGTGCTCACAAAGCGGTCGAGCACCTGCTGCAGCTGGCTGGTGATGGCACGGCCATCGCCCGGGCGCGCCGCCTGGTTGATGACCATGCGCACATGCTGGCGCTTTTGCTGCATGGCCAGCACCTTGATGGCGGCGTAGGCGTCGGTCAGCGAGGTGGGCTCGGGCGTGGCCACGATCAGCACCTCGGAGGCCAGGGACACCGAGAACAGCACAACGTCGGAGATGCCCGCGCCCGTGTCGAGCAGCACCACGTCGTAGCGCGGGGTGAGCGCCTGGATCACGCTCAGGAACTGGTTGCGCACCTCGGGGGTGAGGCGCGAATACTCCACCATGCCGGAGCCGGCCAGCAGCACGTCGAAACCACCGGGGGCGGTGATCACGGCATCGTCCAGCGCGGCCTTGCCGGTGAACACGTCGTGCAGCGTGATCTTGGGGTGCAGGTTCAGCACCACGTCGAGGTTGGCCAGGCCCAGGTCGGCGTCCAGCACCAGCACACGCTGGCCGCGGCGGGTGAGGGCGGCCGCGAGGTTGGCCGACACAAAGGTCTTGCCCACGCCGCCCTTGCCGCTGGTGACCGCAATGATGCGGGCGCCTTGCGGGGCGGGGGCCGTGGGGGTGGCGGGGCCGGCAGGGGCTGCAGGCGTGGTAGGTTGAGGGGTCAGCGCGTCGCTCATCATCTAACTTTCAGTAGGCGCTGCCTGTGGGGTTGGGGTCCAGCGGGGGCAGGTCGCCCCAACCCGAGGGGGTGTAGAGCGGGCCAAACAACAGGCTTTTCTCTTCGGCACTGACGGTGCTGTCGGGTTGCTCCTCGATGCTGACGCGGTTGCGGCCGGCCGACTTGGCCTGGTAAAGCTGGTGGTCGGCCCGGTCGGTCCACAGCAGGGTGGTGGAGCGGATCCACTGCATGGCAAAAGCGCCACCAACGCTCACCGAGACATTCAGCTCCACCCCGGGCGAGATCCGGATGGGCGTGTTGGCCACGGCCCGGCGGATGCGCTCGGCCACCACGCGGCCAAACGCGGCCTGGCAGGCGGGCAGCACCACGGCAAACTCCTCGCCGCCGTAGCGGGCCAGGGTGTCCATGGGGCGCACGCAGGCGCTGAGCGTGCGCGCCACCGACTGCAGCACCACATCGCCCGCCAGGTGGCCGTGGGTGTCGTTCACCTTCTTGAAGTGGTCGATGTCGAGCATGAGCAGCAGGGCGGCTTCGCCCGAGCGGGTCACGCGGTCGATCTCGCGCTCGAGCACGGCGCGGAAATGCCTGCGGTTGGCCAGGCCGGTGAGGGGGTCTTTGAGGGACAGCTCGCACAGACCGTCAATCAGGCCTTGCAAGTAACGCGAAGGGGCTTCGCGGTGCAACGCTGCTTCGCTGCCGCCGGCCTGAGCCACCAGCGCGTGAGCAGTATCCAGGCGTAGTTCGCGCAGATCTACCAGATGAGAGGCCGCAGAGTCAGACACAAATGGAGCAAAGAGAGTTGGGAACGTGTTTGCAATCTCGCACAGCCTCTGGAAGATTCAGCAAACACGTTCTGGAAGTGTACCAGCGCCTCAAAGGCTGGAGGGCCGGCAGGCGGGTATAGCTAACCCTCATCCCGCCCTGGGAATGGGCTCTGGCAGCTGCTGCAGCGCCATCAGTGCTTCGGCGTCGGTGCGGTACATGGCCAGGCCTGCGCGGGGCTCCAGCAGCCCGGCCTGCCGCAGCACCTGTTCTGCGGGCAGCTTCAGGCCACTCAGGTGCAGGGTTCCGCCCCGGGACTGTAGGAGGACCAGCAACTGGGCGAAGGTCTCCACCCCGGTCACATCGATGCGGTTGATGGGCTGGGCCAGCAGGCACAGGTGCACCACGTCGGGGTGCTGGGCCAGGTGCTCGGCCACGCGCCGCTCCAGTGCGCTGGCCGAGGCGAAGTCCAGCTCCGCGTCCATGCGCAGCGCCAGCAAGCGGGGGGCCAGCGGGGGCAGGTGCCACAGGTGGCGGTCGCGCAGGCTGCCGTCCGGGTGCAGGCCCACCTCGATGATGCGCGGGTGCAGCCGCTGGTAGAGGAAGTGGCTCAGGTTGATCAGCAGCCCCACCAGCACGCCCCAGTACATGCGCGGCGCCGTGGCCAGCGTGAGGGCAAAGGTGATGCCGCTGATGATGGCCTCGACCCGCGACACCCGCCACAGCCGCAGCAGCGTGCCGGGTTTGATCAGGCTGGTCACGGCTGTGACCACCACCGCCGCCAGCACCGATTGCGGCACGTGGTAAAGCGCGGGGGTGAGCCACAGCAGCACCACCAGGACCAGGCTCAGCGCAAACAGCGTGGCCCAGCCGCTCTTGGCGCCGGCATACAGGTTGATGGCCGAGCGTGAGAACGAGGCGCTGGTGGCAAAGCTGCCGCACAGGCCACTGCTGATCTTGGCCAGGCCCTGGCCGATCAGGTCCTGGTTCTCGTTCCATTGTTCGCCGGAGCGCTGGCTCTCGACCTTGGCGCTGGAGGCGGTCTCTAGAAAGCTCACCAGCGTGACCACCAGCACGGGCATCACCAGGGCGGAAAAGCTGGACCAGGGCAGGGCGCCCGGCCAGTAGGGGGCGGGCAGGCCCGAGGGCAGGGCGCCCACCACCGCACCACCGGCGTCGGCATAGCCCAGGGCCCAGCTCAGTGCGCCCGCGGCCCCCACGATCACGATGGCGGCCGGGAAGTTGGGCCGCCAGCGGCGCGCCAGCATCAGCAGCGCCAGGCTGCCCAGCCCGAAGGCGGCTGCCGTCAGATCGAACAGGCCGGGCGATGGCGTGGTCAACAGGGTGCTCCAGTCCGCCGCCCGCAGGCCGGTGAGCGCGCGCAGCTGCGAGCCCAGGATCAGCAGCGCCGCCGCCTGCGTGAAGCCGCTGAGCACGGGCGAGGTGACCAGGTTGAGCAGCCAGCCAAAGCGCGCCACCCCCATCACCAGTTGCAGCAGGCCCGAGAGCATGGCCATCCACGCCGCCATGGCCACCCACTGGGCGCTGCCGGGCTCGGCCAGGCCGGTGAGCGAGGCGCCAATCAGCAAGCTGGTGAGTGCCGTGGGCCCCACGCCCAGGCGGGTAGATGCGCTGAACAGCACGGCGATCAGCGCCGGGATCAGCGAGGCGTAGATGCCCGTGACCAGCGGCATGCCTGCGAGCGCGGCATAGGCCACGCCCTGGGGCACCAGCATCAGGCCCACGGTCATGCCGGCCCAGAACTCGCCCTTGAGCAGGTGGCGGTCGGGGCGGGGCCATGTGAGAAACGGAAACCAGCGGGTCAGCGAGGGCGGCATCATGGCCCGATTGTCGCGTGTCAAGGCGGCTACCGCGCACCAGGTATGCGGCGGCCGGCGTGTCCCGGGCGGCGCGCTACCATGGCCGGCATGAAAGACCACGACTCCGATCTCGCCACCCGCCTCGTCCACCACGACTACCTGCCGCCCGCCGGGTTCGAGGCCCCCCAGCCCGGGGTCTACAAGGCGTCCACCGTCATCTTCCCCAACGTGGCGGCCATGCGCTCGCGCGAGTGGAAGGACAAGAGCGGCTACACCTACGGTCTGCATGGCACGCCCACCACGTTTGTGCTGGAAGAGCGCCTGTGCACACTGGAGGGCGGCCTGCAGTGCGTGCTGGTGCCCAGCGGCCTGGCCGCCATCGCCAATGTGGGGCTGGCCCTGCTCAAGCCCGGCGATGAGGTGCTGATCCCGGACAACGCCTACGGCCCTGGCAAGGACTTCGCCAACGGCGAACTCGCCCGTTTTGGCATCACCCATGCGTTTTATGACCCGTTGGACCCAGCCGACCTGGCCGCCCGCATCACGCCCGCGACCCGGCTGGTGTGGCTGGAGGCCCCGGGCTCGGTGAGCATGGAGTTCCCCGACCTGTGCGAGCAGGTGCGCATCTGCCGCGCACGCGGCGTGACCACGGCGCTGGACAACACCTGGGGCGCGGGCCTGGCGTTTGCGCCGTTTGACCTGCTGGGCGATGGCACCCTGGGGGTCGATATTTCTGCCCATGCGCTCACCAAGTACCCCAGTGGCGGCGGCGACGTGCTCATGGGCAGCGTCATCACGCGCGACCTGGGGCTGCACATGAAGATCAAGCTCACCCACATGCGGCTGGGCCTGGGCGTGGGGGTGAACGATGTCGAGGCGGTGCTGCGCGCGCTGCCCAGCATTGGCCTGCGCTACCGCGCCCACGACGACGCCGCTCGCCAGTTGGCGCGCTGGTTGCAGCAGCAGCCAGCCATCGCCCAGGTGCTGCACCCTGCGCTCGACGGATCACCCGGCCACGCGCACTGGAAGGCACTGTGTGGCGCGGTGCAGGGCGGGCAGGGCGCAGCGGCGGGCCTGTTCAGCGTGATGATCGACGCGCGCTATTCGCAGCAGCAGGTGGATGCGTTCTGCGACGGCCTGCGCCTGTTCAAGCTGGGCTACAGCTGGGGCGGCCCCATGAGCCTGGTGGTGCCCTACCACATCGCCAGCATGCGCAGCCGTCCGGCACCGCACCTGAAGCCGGGCACGCTGGTGCGTTTTTCCATCGGGCTGGAAGCGGTGGAGGACCTGCGGCGCGATCTGCAACAGGCCATGGTGCGCGCCTTCCCCGCAGCCTGAGCTGGGATTCGGGGCCGCAGCCCGGCGGTCGAGACCGGCGGGCTACGGGCTTTCCTCAGTGGCGCCGCCGCAGCTGCGGGCTTAGTGTGGCGGCATGACCGTGACATCTTCCAAGCCCGCACCGGACGCACTCAGCGCACCAGATCCGTCGGAATCCCAACACGCCGAGGCCATTGCAGACCGCGTGAAGGCCCAGACCAACCAGCCCGTGCAGCTGCAGCCGCTGCGTTTGGCCGACCCGTTCCGGTGGCTGCTGCGCGGCCTCGCGGATGTGCGCGCCGCGCCGGGCATTGCGGTGTTCTGCGGCATGTGCTTCTGGGGCATGGCCGTGGTGCTGGGCTGGGTGTTCCGCACCCGGCCGGAGTACACCATGTCGCTGGCCAGCGGCTGCCTGCTGCTGGGGCCTTTTCTGGCCATGGGGCTGTACGACACCAGCCGCCGGCGCGAGGCGGGCCTGAAGCCTGAGCTGAGCGAGTCGCTCACCTGCTGGGACAGCCACATGGGCAGCATGGGCATGCTGGTGCTGGTGCTGGTGGTGCTGGAGCTGCTTTGGGGCCGGGCCTCGCTGGTGGTGTTCGCGGTGTTCTTCAACACCGGCATGCCATCCACCACGGGCGTGCTGCAGGCGGTGTTCAACCCGCAGAACTGGGGCTTTGTGGCCGTGTACGCCGTGGTGGGCGGCGTGTTTGCCGCGCTGGTGTTCTCCACCTCCGTGGTGTCCATCCCCATGATCCTGGACCGCGACACCGATGCGCTCACGGCCGGTATCACCAGCATGCGGGTGGTGCTGGAGAACCCGCTCGTCATGCTGCTGTGGGGCGCGCTCATCACCACCATCGTCGCGGTCTCGCTCTGGTTCTGGGGCGTGGGGCTGTTGCTGGCGGGCCCGGTGCTGGGCTTTGCGAGCTGGCACGCCTACCGCGCATCCGTCGTGCCGCTGGGGCCTGGGGCCGCGTGAGGGGCATGTGCATGCTGTTACAGTGGACCTCTACTTCAGGAAGCAACTACCTTGGCAACACCTAACTACGGATACGAAAAGCGCCAGCGCGAACTCGCCAAAAAACAGAAAAAAGAAGAGAAGCTGAGGGCCAAGGCGCACCGCAGGCCGGATGAGCCGCAGGGGGACCAGCCCGCTGACGATCAGCCCGCCAGTGACGCTGCCGCCCCCAGCCAGCCTGCGGGCCCTGCCAGCGCCTGATCCCTGGGCCTGGCGTCAGCGCAGCAGCTTTTTCAGTTCCGGCCACACATTGGCCAGCATCTGCGGATGCGCCTCGGCGCGCGGGTGGATGCGGTCAGGCTGGAACAGGCGGGTCGGGTCCGGCCCATCCGCCACCCCTTTCAGCAGAAAGGGCACCACGGCCGCCTTCTGGGTCTGCGCCACGGTGGCAAACAAACCTGCAAACTTGTTCGCGTAGTCGGTGCCGTAGTTGGGCGGCACCTGCATCCCCACCAGCAAGACCTTGGCCCCGGCCTTCTGGGCGGCCTGGGTCATCCAGGTCAGATTCTCTTCGGTGTTCTTGAGCGGCAGGCCGCGCAGGGCATCGTTGCCGCCCAGCTCGATCACCACATGCGTGGGCTTGTGCTGGGCCAGCAGGGCCGCCAGGCGCGAGCGGCCGCCCGAGGTGGTCTCGCCGCTCACGCTGGCGTTGACCACGGTGGCATTGAGCTTGTCTTGTACCAACTGTTTTTCCAGCAGCGCAACCCAGCCGGAGCCCCGTGCCAGGCCATATTCGGCGCTGAGCGAGTCGCCCAGCACCAGCAGCAGGGGCGCACGCGCGGGCTGTGCCGGGGCCTTGGCCTGGGCCAAGGCGGTGGGGGCGCAAAGCCCCACCAGCGCGCCGGTGGCTGCGCTCACGATAAAGTGGCGCCGACGTAGGTATCGAATCAAAGCAAAAATCCTTTCATGTCCGAATCCTCCCCCCTGCCCCAGGCACCGTCTGCAACCCCCATCATCGCCGTGGAGCATGTCTTCAAGTCGGTGACCGATTCCACCGGGACCCTCGACATTCTGCGGGATATCGATTTCCGCCTGGCCGCGAGGGAAACCGCCGCCATCGTGGGCGCGTCGGGTTCGGGCAAAAGCACGCTGCTGTCCATCATCGCGGGGCTGGACACCCCCACGCGCGGCACGGTGCGCCTGGACGGGCATGACCTGTTCGCCATCGACGAGGACGAGCGCGCCGCGCTGCGCGCGCAGAAAGTGGGCTTTGTGTTCCAGAGCTTCCAGCTCATGGGCAACCTCACGGCGCTGGAGAACGTGATGCTGCCGCTGGAGCTGGCCAACCGTCCCGAGGTTCGCAAAAACGCGCGCAAGGCCGCCACCGAAATGCTGGCCCGTGTGGGTCTGGGCCAGCGCCTGTCGCATTACCCCAAGGTGCTGTCGGGCGGCGAGCAGCAGCGCGTGGCCCTGGCGCGGGCTTTTGTGGTGCAGCCTGCCGTGCTGCTGGCCGACGAGCCCACGGGCAGCCTGGACTTTGCAACGGGCGAGACCATCATGCGGCTCATGTTCGAACTGAACCGCGAGCAGGGCACGACCCTGGTGCTCGTCACGCACGACCGGGCCATTGCCGCGCAGTGCGAGCACCGCATCACCATCGACGCGGGGCGTGTCGTTTGAGCTGAATTTATTGGTGTTTTTTGGGCTGCTACGGCGCAACCGTATTGCCTTGATAGCTATTAAATCCATAGTGCGATGATGGGCAGCCCCATGGCCAGCGGATAATCCCCCCATGTCCAGCCCCAAAGTTCTCTTCGGCTTTCACGCCGTGGGCGTGCGTCTGAAGACCGCGCCAAAGTCCATCATCGAGATTTACTACGAAGCCACGCGGCGCGATGCGCGCATGCGCCAGTTTCTCGACCGCGCCCGCGAGGCCGGAGCCCGCCTCATCGAAGCCGACAGCGTGCGCATTGCCAAGCTGGCAGGCAGCCACGGCCACCAGGGCGTGGCTGCGCGGGTCGAGCCGGTGAAGGTTGCCACCTCGCTGGATGAGCTGCTGGAAGACCTGGAAGCCGCAGGCATCGAGCAGCCCCTGCTGCTGGTGCTGGACGGCGTGACCGACCCGCACAACCTGGGCGCCTGCCTGCGTGTGGCCGATGGTGCGGGCGCGCATGCCGTCATCGCCCCCAAGGACCACGCCGTGGGCATCAACGCCACCGTGGCCAAAGTGGCCAGCGGCGCGGCCGAGACCATGCCGTATTTCATGGTCACCAACCTCTCGCGCACCCTGAACGAACTCAAGGAGCGCAACATCTGGTGCATCGGCACCAGCGACGATGCGCCCAAGACCATCTACCAGGTGGACCTGAAAGGCCCTGTGGCCCTGGTGCTGGGCGCCGAGGGCGACGGCATGCGCCAGCTCACGCGCAAGACCTGCGATGAGCTGGTCAGCATCCCCATGAAGGGCGCCGTCGAGAGTTTGAATGTCTCGGTGGCCAGCGGCGTGTGCCTGTACGAGGCGCTGCGCCAGAGGACTTGAGGGGCGCGGCGGATGTGGTGGGCCTTCACAACCCCGTGCGGGCCGTGGCGCCCACCGTTCACTCGGTGAAAACCCCCGGTTTCAGGTCTCCACGGCGGCTTTTGTCGCGCAACGGACAGCTGGGGTGCACAGCGGCCGGTAGCCTGCGCCACCTTTGTTCTATCCGCCCTGCACACCATGAGCCGTCGTCAATTTCTGCTGCGCGCCACCCAGGCTGTCGCTGCCACTGGCCTGCCCGCCTGGGCCCACCACGCCCAGGCCGCTGAAGAGGCGCTGACCGCCCGCGCCATCACCCTGGGCTGTTCGATTGCGCTCACCGGCCCGCTGGGCCAGGCCGGCATCGAGCAGCTGGCCGGCATGAAGGCCGCGTTTGCCGAGGTGAATGCCGCAGGCGGCGTGCATGGCCGCGAGATCCGCGTGGAGGCCAAGGACGACGGCTATGTGGCCACGCGCACGCTCAAGAACGTGACCGAGATGGTCGAGGCGCAGTCGGTGTTTGCGCTGATCTCGCCACTGGGCACGGCCAACACCGCGGCCATCCTGCCGTTGGTGGAGTCCAAGGGCATTCCCACGGTGGGCCCCGTCACGGGCGCCACCTCGCTGCGAGCACCCGGCAACAAGCATGTGTTCTTCCTGCGCCCCACCTACCGCGAGGAAACCCAGCGCCTGGTCAAGCAGATCGTGGACATGGGTCTCAAGCGCATTGCCGTGGTGTACCTGGACAACGCCTTTGGCAAGGAAGTGCTCAAGGACATGTCCGCGGCGCTGGACGAGATCAAGGTCGAGCGGGCGGGCGAGTTCGCCCTGGCCGTGGACGGCAAGAACGGCACCGAGCTGGCCGACCACGTGGCCGCCGAGCGCCCTGGCGCCGTGCTGCTCGCCACCACGGGCACGGCCAACACCGCCTTTGTGCAGGCTTTCCGGGCCAAGGCCCAGGGCGTGCCGCTGGCGGGCCTGTCGGTCACGGTGATTGCCTCGGAACTGCCCAAGCTCGCGGCATCGACGCGTGGCCTGGCGCTGGTGCAGGTGTTCCCCGATGCCAATTCGCAGAAATCGGTGGCGGTGCGCAAGTTCCAGACCACGATGAAGGCCATGGGCGCGGAGGCCGCCTACCTCAACAGCGGCAGTGCGCTCGAAGGTTGGCTCAACGCCCAGATCATGATCGAAGGCCTGAAGAACGCGGGCAAGGAGCCCACGCGCGAACGCCTGCGGGCCGGCCTGGCCAGCATCCGGGCGCTGTCGTTTGGCGACTTCAACGTGGGCTTTGGCAACAAGGCGCCCTATATCGGCTCGGACGCGATCTACCTGGCCGTGTACGCCGAGAACGGCCGCCGGATCAGCTGAGCTGGCGGGGCTTTTTGCCGGCTACACCCAGCCGAAAGCCCCCAGCACTGCGCCCGCACCCAGCATCCACAGCAGGTGCAGCTTGGTGCGCCACACCAGCAGCACGGTGGCGGCGCTCAGCAGCCACAGGGGCCAGGCCGTGGCCGAGCTGCCGTGGGCGCGGGCCAGCACCCACGAGGTGGCCAGCAGCAGGCCGATCACCACTGGCGCCATGCCCTGCTTGAACGCGCGCACGCCCCGGCGTTCGCGGTTGCGGTGGCCCCAGCGCGTGGCCAGCCAGGTGAGCAGGCTGCTGGGCAGCATAACGCCCAGCATGCACACCGCCATGCCCAAAGTGCCCAGCAGCCAGCCGCCCATGCCAGGGCCGCCTGCGTTGATGCCCACGTTCCAGCCCAGCAGGGCGATGAACAGCACGTTGGGGCCGGGCGCGGCCTGGGCGATGGCGATGGAGGCGTTGAACTGCGGGTCGGTGAGCCAGGCCTGTCGCTCGACCAGAAAGCGGTGCATGTCGGGCGCGGTGGCAATGGCGCCGCCCACGGCCAGCAGCGACAGCGACATGTAGTAGAGGAACAGGTTCAGCCAGTCCATTGGGCTGAGCGCGAGGGCAATGCTGTTCATGGTGCGAGCTTCCTCCAGGTCAGCAGGCAGGCTGCGCCGCCGATCACCGGCAGGATCCACCAGAGCGGCCAGTGCAGCACCACCATGGCCACGATGGTCAGCGCCAGGAATGCCACGCACAGCGGGCGGCCCAGCGGGTGGCTTTTGATGGAGGTGAACAGTTTGATGGCCACCCCGGCGATCAGCCCCGCCGCCACCGCGCCCATGCCGCGCAGCGCGCCGGCCACGGCCGGGTGGCTGGAGAATTCGGCATAGACCACGGCCAGCGCCAGCACCAGGACCAGCGGAAAGGTCAGCATGCCCGCCAGCGCCGCGAACGCGCCGCGCAGGCCGAAGTAGCGGTCGCCGATCATGATGCTGAGGTTGACCACGTTCGGACCCGGCATGATCTGCGCCACGGCCCAGTCCTCGACGAACTCCTCGTTGGTCATCCAGCGCTTTTTCTCGACCAGCTCGCGCTGCACCACGGCCAGCACGCCGCCAAAACCCTGCAGGGCCAGCCAGGTGAAGGACCAGAACAGATCGGCCGGGCTGCGGGGCTGGGGCCTTGGGAGGGACTCGGGGGGCGGGGAGGGCAGATCGGCAGCGGCGGCCATGAAAATTTTGGTAAAAATGGCCGCTACCGCGCTTCTGTATTGCGGTGGCAGCTATTAAATCAGGAGTGGTGGGTGGAGCGGCCATGGACATGGCGCCCCGTGCGCCATGTTACGCGCGCTGCGCGGCGGGCGAGGGCTGCACGTGGGGCGCAGGCGTCGCGTTGTGGCAAGGCTGGGGCGGTGATTTGCGTCCGCGCACGGGCCCGCATGGGCCTGCGGGCCGCTATGCTGCGTGGTGGTCGCAGCTTGCAGCCAGCAGCCTGCTGGGTTCTTGCTGCCGCTGCGGCCCCCAATCGATCCACAAGGACTCCCCGCCATGAAACTCATCCGCTACGGCCAGCCCGGCGCCGAGCGCCCCGGTCTGCTGGACGCCACCGGCACGCTGCGCGACCTGTCGATGCTGCTGCCCGACATCGGCCCCGCCCAGCTCAGCCCGCGCACTCTGTCGGCCCTGGCCGCCATCGACGCCAGCCGCCTGCCGCCCGTCTATGGCACGCCACGCCTGGGCAGCCCGGTGGGGGGCGTGGGCAAGATCGTGTGCGTGGGGCTCAACTACGCCGACCACGCCCGCGAGGCAGGCCTGCAGCCGCCCGCCGAGCCCGTGCTCTTCATGAAGGCCGTGACGGCGCTGAGCGGCCCCCACGACGATGTGCGCATCCCCGCCGGTGCGGTCAAGACCGACTGGGAGGTGGAGCTGGGCATCGTCATCGGCACCCGCGCGTGCCGCGTGAGCCAGGCGCAGGCGCTGGAACATGTGGCGGGCTATGTGCTGGCCAACGATGTGTCCGAACGCGCCTGGCAGATGGAGCGCGGCGGCCAGTGGGACAAGGGCAAGAGCCACGACACCTTCGCCCCCATCGGCCCCTGGCTGGTGACGGCCGACGAGGTGGGCAACCCGCATGCCATCGACCTGTGGCTGGAAGTGAACGGCCAACGCGTGCAAAACGGCAGCACCCGCAATTTCATCTTTGATGTGCCCACGGTGGTGTCGTACATCAGCGAGTTCATGACGCTGGAGCCGGGCGACGTGATCCTGACCGGAACCCCGGCCGGCGTGGGCCTGGGCCAGAAACCCGCGCCCTGGTTCCTCAAGCCCGGCGATGTAATGCGCCTGGGCGCGACCGGCCTGGGCGAGCAGGTCCAGAAATGTGTGGGCGGCTGATACAGCCTAGCCCAGCTTGCCGCGCAGCAGATGGTCCTTGGTGCGCCAGCCGGCTTCCTCGGGCGTCGCTACCTTGAAGAGCTTGAGGTCGGCCTGGCTGGCGTGCTTGACGCGGTAGACCTTGAAACTGGCCTGGTTCGCATAGGCCACCATGAACCAGATTGCGTCCCCGCTGGCCTGCGTGGGGTAGTCCACCTGGTGCCAGCACAGGTCGGCCAGGCTTTTCTGGGCCACCTCGCACACGCGTGCGTCGGCCTGGTGCTCGTACTTCACTTCCAGGATCTTGGCCATGGCGTCCTCTCGCTGGGGTCGTTGTGCTGCAGTATCCAGGCTCGGCGGCCACGGCGGGGCTCTGACCGTACAGGCTGGTAGGGAATGCCAAAAAGTCCGGCAAAGCGCGCTATGGTGGTGCGCTGATTGCTATTGATCTGGAAGCACCTTGGGGGGATTGGCGTCGGCATCGGCGTTGGCATCCATGTCGGTCCGGCTCAGTCTTCAGTCTGCAGCGACTCCACAAACACCAGCTCGCAGGAGTTGGCGCCCGAATCCGTGCGGGTGAGCGAACTGGTCCAGCGCCAGCCGCTCGCGTGGCTCACCTCCACCAGCTTGCCGGTGATGCGCACCAACTGGCCCTGGCGGACCTTGGCCAGGGCGCGCTCCACCGCCGCGTCGGCCGCAATCATGTGCATGTTGGCCGACGACTCGATGATCTCCTGCACGGGGATGGGTGGCTGGTCGCGCCAGGAATAGCGGTACCAGCGGCCGCCCTGGGTGATGTTGAGCGGCCCGTACACCGCCGGGTCGGCCATGCGCTTCCAGCCCAGCGCCAGGTCGGTGCGCGACAGATCGGCCTCCCTGCCCAGCGAATAGTCCTCGCGCGACAGCACCCGCGCCCGCACCGCAAAGTTCGCCAGCGGCTTGATCTCATACCCCTGCCGCACAAACGGCGCATCGCGCGTGGCCGTTTGCACGGGGCTTTCGGCAAACGGCGGCTGCACAGCCACCGGGCCCTGCAGCTGCTGGCCCGCACGGTGCAGCCGCAGCTTCTCGACGGCAAAAAACGCGATCAACAGCGCGATGGCGATCTTGAAGACGGTGGAGAGGCTCATGGTGCGGCGGGCCGGGCAAAGGCGCGTGGTGGCACGATTGTGCACAGAAGCGGTGGGTGGGCCAATCCATCGCCAAAGGCGCACCATGAATGGGCCCTCAGGCCGTGGCAGAGGCCTCGATCCCCACCCAGCCCGCCTCCGTGTAGCGGGCACCTGCCACCTGGCCAGGCGCAAACAGGGCGTCAAGCGCATCCATCACCTCGGCGGGCAGCGTGGCCTGGGCTGCTGCCAGGTTCTGCTGCAGGTGCTGGCTGCGCCGGGTGCCGGGGATGGGCAGCACATGCGGATGGCGGTGGAGCATCCAGGCCAGCGCCAGCGTGGTCACCGGCAGGCCTGCGGATTGCGCCAGCCGCGCCAGGCCTTGCTGCAGGCTGCGGTTGGCCTGGCCCTCGGCACCATTGAAGCGCGGCAACGCCCGCCGGAAGTCGTCCTGTGTCAGCGCCTCCACCACGGGCGGCTGATCGGTGAGGAAGGCCCGGCCCAGCGGGCTGTAGGCCACAAACGCAATGCCCAGCGCCTGGGCGGTGGGCAGCACGGCCTGCTCGGCGCCGCGCTCCCACAGCGAATATTCGCTTTGCACAGCCGCCACCGGGTGCAGTGCGTGGGCGGCGCGCAGGCTCTCTGCACTCACCTCCGACAGGCCCACGGCCGCAATCTTGCCGGCGCGCACGAGGTCCCCCAGGGTGCCCATCAAGTCCTCCAGGGGTACGGCTGGGTCGCGGCGGTGGCAGTAGCACAGGTCGATGCGCTCCACCCCCAGGCGCTGCAGCGAGGCGTCGCAGGCCAGGCGAATGTAGGCGGGCGAGTTGTCGATGCGCCGCTCGTAGCGGCCAGGCTCGCGCACGATGCCGAACTTGGTGGCCACCGTGACCTGATTGCGCTGGCTGGGGGAGAGTTCGTGCAGAAAGCGACCCAGCAGGGATTCGTTGTGGCCAAACCCATAGGCGTCGGCAGTGTCGAAATGGTTCACGCCCAGGCCGTGCGCCATGTGCAGCGTGGCCAGCGATTGCGCATCGTCGGTCTGCCCGTAGAACTCGCTCATGCCCATGCAGCCCAGCCCCAGGGGGTGGACCTGGCGCTGCCCCAGCGGGCGCGGCAACGGGAGGATATTGTTGGAGGGATTGTTCGGTTCATCCATATGATTCCTTTGGGTAGTGGCAGGTACCTGCAGCAAAGAGGTGGATGTTCTGCCTGCGAGCATCCTCCCGCAAGCGCTTCTGGTCTGAATGCACTGTCCGGCCAGGCCGCACAATGGCCGCGCCATCCCGCCCTTTGCAGGCCGGTGGGTGTGGAACAATCCGCCCCATGCCCGCACCCCCCGACCTCCAGCACCTGCGTGCCTTCATGGCCGTGGCCGAGTGGCGCAGCTTTCGGCGCGCGGCCCGGGCGTTGAACCTGTCGCCATCGTCGGTAAGCCAGGCCGTGCGCACGCTGGAAGAGCGGCTGGGCGTGCCCCTGCTGCAGCGCAGCACGCGCAGCGTGTCCATGACCCAGGCGGGCACCCAGCTGCGGGCCCAGCTCATGCCGGTGATGCAGGGGCTGGACGGCGCGCTGGCCGAGGCGGCCCAGTGGGGCCAGGAGGTGCGTGGGCATCTGCGGCTCAATGTGCCGCGCAGCGCCGCCGACCTGCTGCTCGGCCCTTTGCTGGGCGGATTTTTGAAGGCCCACCCCGGCGTGGCGCTGGAGGTGTGCACCCAGGACGGGCTGGTGGACATCGTGCGTGAGGGGTTTGATGCGGGCGTCCGCTTCCCCGAAGCCCTGCCGCAGGACATGGTGGCCGTGCCCATCGGGCCACCACAGCGGTTTGCCGTGGTAGCCGCCCCCACATTGGCCACCGCCCTGGGCGTGCCCGAAACCCCGCACGACCTGCTGCAGCGGCCCTGCGTGCGCCAGCGCTTCCCCAGCGGGGCGCTGTACCGCTGGCAATTTGTGCCCCCGGGTGAAGGCGCCCAGGCCTTTGACCTGGCCGTGGAAGGCCCGCTCACCGTGGACGACCAGCGCCTGGCCCTGCGTGCCGCGCTGGGGGGCGCAGGCTGGGCCTATGTGTACGAAGCGATGGCTCTACCGCACCTGCGCGCGGGCCAATTGGTGCAGGCCCTGGCCGACTGGTGCCCGGCCGAGCCCGGCTTTGCGCTGTATTACCCCGGGCGCAAGCAGGTCAGCCCGGCGCTGCGCGCCTTGATCGACTGGCTGCGGGGGCAGGCGTAGGGGTTGAGAGCTGGGCTGCGCCGGGCTCCATCGAGCGGCTTGTCCCCAGAGGCCGGGGCAGGGGCAGAATCTGCGCCCGCTCTTCGCAAAATCGCCGCGCCTCTTCCATTAGCCAGTCCCGCACCGTTTGCATGGCGGGGCTGGGGTGGCTGGTGGTCACAAACGAATACGCCGCGCGCGATGGCACGCTGCGCCCCAGCAGCGGCACCAGGCGCCCGGCTTTCATGTCCTGCAGCACCAGCGCCGCGCGGCCCATGGCAATGCCCTGGCCGGCCAGCGCGGCGCCCAAGGCCAGTTGCGACAGGTTGAACTGCTGGCCACCGGTCCAGGGCGGTGGCGTGGCGCCCATCTGCGCAAACCAGTGTTGCCATTCCTCGTACGTGTCTGCGCCATCCCAGGCGCTGCCGTCGTGCAGCAGCCAGTCGCCGTGCAGGTCTTGCGTGGTGGTAATGGGCGGGTGGCGGGCCAGGAACTCGGGGCTGGCCACGGGGATGAGCCATTCGTCGAGGAACACGGTGGCGTTCAGGTCGCGGTAGCCGCCCAGGTCAAAACGCACGGCGGCTTCCACGCCGTCGCGCACCATGCGGGTGCGGTCCAGGGTGTGGAACTCGCCAAACACGCGCAGCCCGGTGTGGGGGTGCTGGCGAAAGAAGTCGCCCAGCCGGGGGGTGAGCCAGCTCATGGCAAACGAGGGCGAGCAGCTCAGCGTGGCGGTGGCGGCCTCTGCTGGCTGGCGCATCTGGGCCAGGGTGCTTTCGATGGCGTCAAAGCTCTCGCGCAGCACCACGGCCAGCCATTTGCCCTCGGGCGTAGGCACCAGGGCGCGTGGCGTGCGCAAGAACAGCGGGCGGCGCAGCCAGTCTTCGAGCTGCTTGACCTGCTGGCTCACGGCGCCCTGGGTGATGCACAGCTCGGCCGCCGCCTTGGTAAAGCTGCCGTGGCGGGCGGCTGCATCAAAACTGCGCAGCCAGGCCAGCAGGGAGGGGGAGAGGCGAATATCCATTATTAATACTAATGCTGCGCTCAATATAAATGGTTTGTGACGGGGGCGTGACCGGCGAAGAATGGGGGCAAGACTTTTCGAGATGAACGCGCCATGACGATTGCCGAATCCCAACCTCTCATCGATGCCCTGCTGGCCACCCGCCTGCGCAACGCCCAGCCTGCGTTGTGGACCAATGTAGCCCGGCAGGCACAACCCGCCGCCGCGCTGCCTGCACTGGGCAGAACCATTAGTCTGGATGATACGCACGCAGCGGCTGCCCGCCTGGCCCGTTTTGCCGGGCTGCTGGCGCAGGTGTTCCCCGAGCTCGCCGCCACCGGAGGCGTGGTGGAGTCGCCCCTGCTGCCTGCTGCGGCGCTGGCGCCTGCACTGGGCATGGCCGACGCGCAAGGCCGCCTGTTCATCAAGGCCGACCACAGCCTGCCCGTGGCGGGCTCCATCAAGGCCCGGGGCGGCATGCACGAGGTGCTGGAGTTTGCCGAGGGGCTGGCGCTGCAGCATGGGCTGGTGCAGCCCGGGGGCGACTACCGAGCGCTGGCGACGCCGCAGGCGCGCGAGGTGCTGGGCCGCTACCAGGTGGCGGTGGGCTCCACCGGCAACCTGGGCATGGGCATTGGTGTGGTGGCATCGGCCCTGGGCTTTCAGGCCACGGTGCACATGTCGGCCGATGCCAAGGAATGGAAAAAAGACCGCTTGCGCCAGCGTGGTGTGCAGGTGGTGGAGCACACGGGCGACTACGAACGCGCCGTGGCCGCAGGCCGTGCCGAGGCGGCCAGCAACCCGCTGTGCCACTTTGTGGACGACGAGCAATCGTTCTCGCTGCTGCTGGGCTACAGCGCAGCCGCGCTGCACCTCCAAAAGCAGCTGGCCGAGCAGGGCGTGGCGGTGGATGCCGAGCACCCCCTCATCGTTTACCTGCCCTGCGGTGTGGGCGGTGCGCCGGCGGGCATCACCTTTGGCCTGCGGCAGGTGCTGGGGCCGCATGTGCACTGCTTTTTTGCCGAGCCGGTGCAGTCGCCGTGCTTCATGGTGCAAATGATGGCCGGGCAGGGGGAGCACCCCTCGGTCTACGACTGGGGCCTGACCAACCGCACCGAGGCCGACGGCCTGGCCGTGCCGCGGGCCTCGCTGCTGGCGGCCGAGCTGATGCGGCCGCTGCTGTCGGGTGTGTTCACGGTGGCCGACGACACCTTGTTTGCGCAGCTGGTGCAGGTGCTCGATGCCCTGGGCGAGCGCATTGAGCCTTCGGCCGCTGCAGGCTTCAGCGGCCCGACCCTGCTGACGGGCACCACGGCCGGGCAGGCCTGGCTGCGCAACTCGGGCATCGACGCCGTGCTGCACAACGCCACCCACCTGGTGTGGACCACGGGCGGCCTGCTGGTGCCCGATGCGCAATACCAGGGCTTTGTGCAGCGCGGGCGGGCCGTGCTTGCGGCGCAAGGCTGACCCGTTCCCGGCTTCATCAACCTTTGTGACCTTTGGAGAGAACCCCATGAACCGCAAGCAACTGCTTTTGTCTGCCGCCCTCTTTGCCGCCCTGGGGACCACCGCGTGGGCGCCTGCCATGGCACAGGAGGCGGCCTTTCCCACCAAGCCGATCACGCTGGTGATCCCGTTCCCGCCGGGTGGCGCCACCGATGTGCTGGGCCGCCTGATCGGCAAGAAGCTGGGCGACAAGCTGGGCCAGAGCGTGGTGATCGACAACCGCGCGGGGGCGGGCACGGTGATTGGTGCCACCTCGGTGGCGCGGGCGGCGCCCGATGGCTACACGCTGCTCATGAGTTCGGGCACCACCTTCACCGTGAACCCGGCGGTGCGCGCCAAGCTGCCGTATGACCCGGTCAAGAGCTTTGAGCCCATTGGCATTGCCGGGCGCACGGGCCTGATCCTGCTGGCCAACAAGGATGTGCCCGTGGCCGATGTGAAGCAGTTCGTGGCCCTGGTGAAGGCCGGGCCGGACAAATATTCGTATGGCTCGTTTGGTGCGGGCACCACCTCGCAGTTTGCGGGCGAGATGTTCTTTCATGCCGCGGGCCTCAAGATCCAGCATGTGCCCTACAAGGGCAGCGCACCTGCGATGACCGACCTGCTGGGCGGGCAGATTCCGTTCACCGTCGATACCGTGTCGGCCGCGCTGCCGCAGCTCAAGGACGGCAAGATCAAGGCCATTGCGGTGACATCCGGCAAACGCTCGGCCCTGTTGCCCAAGGTGCCCACGCTGGCCGAAAGCGGCTACCCGGGCCTGGAGATGGACACCTGGCTGGCCATGGTGGCGCCGCGTGGTTTGCCACCGGCCGTGAAGGCGCGGTTGGAGCTGGCGCTGGCCCAGGTGGTGGCCGACCCGGAAACGCGTGACAAGCTCATCGCCACGGGGTTTGAACCCGCCTATGCTTCGTCCAAAGCCGTGACCGAGCTGATCGACAAGGAACTGCCCCTGATGCGCGCCATTGCCCAGCGGGCGGGCATCACGGCCGACTGAATGCATGAACCCACGCGAACAAGGAGACAAGCCCGAGATGACAGCAAGCCCCCAAGCCCTGGTCGAGCTGACGGCCAACGAACTGCGCCACCGCATCGGCACGCGCGAGATTTCCCCGGTGGAGCTGCTTGACGCCTGCATCGCGCGCATCGAGGCGGTGAACCCGCATGTGAATGCCGTCACGGCCACTTGCTATGACCGCGCCCGCACCGAGGCCAAAGCGGCCGAGCAGGCCGTGTTGCGTGGCGAGCCGCTGGGCCTGCTGCATGGCCTGCCCATGGGCGTGAAGGATCTGGAGGCCACAGCGGGGCTGCTGACCACCTATGGTTCGCAGATTTACCGCAGCAACATCCCCGCCGAGGACAACGTGCTGGTGGCGCGCCTGCGTGCGGCGGGCGCCATCGTGGCGGGCAAGACCAACATCCCCGAAATGGGGGCGGGTGCCAATTCGCGCAACACGGTATGGGGCGCCACGGGCAACCCGTTCAACCCCAACCTGAACGCCGGGGGCTCGTCGGGCGGCTCGGCCGCTGCGCTGGCCTGCGACATGCTGCCGGTGTGCACTGGGTCGGACACGGGCGGGTCGCTGCGCATCCCGGCGTCCATCTGCGGCGTGGTGGGCTTCCGGCCCTCGCCCGGTGTGGTGCCCAGCTCGCGCAAGCTGCTGGGCTGGACGCCGATCTCGGTGGTGGGCCCCATGGGCCGCACGGTGGAAGAAGCCTGCCTGCAGCTGGCGGCCTCGGCGGGCATGTCGGCGGGCGACCCGCTGAGTTACCCGCTGGACCCGACGAGCTTCCTTTTGCCCGAAACCGTGGACCTGAGCCGCCTGCGCGTGGCCTACACCGAAGACTTTGGCGCCTGCGCGGTGGACAACGGCATCCGCGCCGTGTTCCGCAACAAGGTGCAGGCCATGAAGCACCTGTTTGCGCGTTGCGACGCCATCGACATCGACCTGGGCGATGTGCACCGCTGCTTCGACGTGCTGCGCGCCGAGGCCTTCGTGGCCAGCACGCGCGAGGCCTATGAGCGCGACCCCGCCAGCCTGGGCCCCAACACCCGCGCCAACTACGAAATGGGCGCCGCCATGACGCTGCTGGACAGCGCCTGGGCCCAGGCCGAGCAGACGCGCATCCTGGCGCGGTTCCAGAAGCTGTACGAGGAGTACGACGTGATCCTGGCGCCCACCACGCCCGTGTCGCCCTTTGCGTGGACCGAGCTGTTTGCCAGCCACATCAACGGCGAGCCGCAGGCCAACTACTACCGCTGGCTGGCGCTGACCTATGTGAGCACGCTCACCACCCATCCGGCGCTGAGCCTGCCTTGTGGGTTGGACGATGCAGGGATGCCGTTTGGCCTGCAGATCGTGGGGCGCTTCCGAGCCGATCGCCACACGCTGGGCGTGGGGCATGCGCTGGAGCAGGCGTTCAAGGGCATTGCGGGGCTGGCGCGGCCCCGGCCGGACATTGCCAAGCTGATGCAAACGCGGGCCGAGCCCGCGCTGACCTCCATCGTGACCGGCGCCCCCGACCCCCGCGATGCCCGCAGCCTGCCGCGCGACGACCGTGCGGCATCGGCCGCTCAGGTATCCGCTGTTTGAGCAGGAGACGTAGATGCAATCCGTGGACACCATCGTGATCGGCGCAGGCATTGCTGGCGCCTCTGTGGCGTGGCAACTGGTGCAGGAAAGCGGCGCAGCCCAGTCGGCCAGTGTGTTGCTGCTGGAACGCGAATCGCAGCCCGGCTACCACACCACCGGCCGCTCGGCCGCGCTGTACATGGCCACCTATGGCACGCCCAACATCCAGGCGCTGACCCGGGCCAGCCGCGCGTTTTACGATGCGCCGCCGCCTGAGTTTGGCGCCGACCCCATCCTCTCGCCCCGGGGCGTGGTCTATGTGGCGGGGGCGGACCAGCTGGATCTGCTCAAGCAGACCTACGACGAAGCGCATGCCACTTCGCCCAATGTGCAGTGGGTGGACAAGGCCGAGCTGCTGGCAATGTTGCCTTGCCTCAAACCCGAGGCCGTGGCTGCAGGCATGAGCGAGCCCGAGGCGGCGGACATTGATGTGAATGCCCTGCACCAGGGCTACCTGCGCGGCCTGCGCCAGCGCGGTGGCCAGGTGCTGACGAACGCCGAGGTCACGGCCCTGCAGCGCCAGGGCGATGGCTGGTTGGTGACCTTGGCCGATGGCCGGGTGCTGCAGGCCAAATCAATAGTCAACGCAGCCGGTGCCTGGGCCGACGTGGTGGCAGGCCTGGCGGGCGTTCCGCCCGTTGGCCTGGAGCCGCGCCGGCGCACCGCCTTCACCTTTGCCGTGCCCGAGGGCATGGACGCGACCCACTGGCCTGCGGTGATCGGGGTTGACGAGAGCTTTTACTTCAAGCCCGATGCGGGCCAGTTGCTGGGCTCACCCGCCAACGCCGACCCGACGCACCCGCACGACGTGGTGCCCGAAGAGCTGGACGTGGCTACGGGCATCTATCACATCGAGGAAATGACTCGGTTCCAGATCCGCCGCCCGTCACACACCTGGGCGGGGCTGCGCTCGTTTGTGCCGGATGGCGACATGGTGATTGGCTGGGACAACCACGTGCCCGGCTTTTTCTGGCTCGCCGGGCAGGGCGGGTATGGGATTCAGAGCGCGGCGGGTGCCTCGTTGCTGGCGCGGCAGCTGTTGCGGGGCGAGCCGCTGGCCGAAGAACTGGTGCGCGAGGGCGTGGGGGTGGAAGGGCTGTCGCCTGCGCGGTTGCGCTGACCAGCCAGCGCAAACGGAGGGGGCTCAAGCTCTCAGGCGAAGGTATTGACGTTGGTGCCCAGCGTGCCGCTGGTGGCCAGCTGGGGCTGGGGCATGGACTGCTGCATGGCGTCGATCATGGTGGCGGCCGACACGGCCTGCATGTCCAGCGCCTTTTTCAGCACCACCATGTTCAGCGCGTCCGATGTCTTGGCACTGGCCAGGTTGGTGGCGGTGCTGACGATGCTGTTGGCGAGGGCGACGTCCATGGCGATTCCTTGCGGTAATGGCGGTTTATCGGCATCCCGGCGGCGGGCTTGAGGGGTGTTACATCTGCCGCAGGGGGTGGGCCTGGGGTCAGGGCCGGTTGTCTGTCCAGCCCACCCGGCCCTGGCCGCCATCGTTGATGCGCTGCACAAAAGCGCCCGCTTGCGCCTCGGGCAGGCGGATCTGCAACTGCACCAGCGTGCCATGCTGCACCGCCACCAGCTCGGCACCGGCCGATTCGACCTCGCGCCGCACAAAGCCCTCCAGCGCATAGGGCACCTGGCACTGCAGCGTGGCCATGCGCTGCAGCGTGACCTTGGGGGCGGTGAGCAAAGCCTGGGCAATGGTGTCGGTGTAGGCGCGCACCAGGCCGCCCGCCCCCAGCTTCACACCACCAAAGTAGCGCACCACGGTGGCCAGCACGCCTTCCAGGTCCTGGTGGCGCAGCACATCCAGCATGGGGCGCCCGGCCGTGCCGCCGGGCTCGCCGTCATCCACCGCTGCCGACTGCCCGCCTGCCAGCAGCGCCCAGCAAATGTGGGCGGCCCCGGGGTGCTGCTTCCACAAGGCATCGACAGCGGCCTGGGCGCTGGCGCGGTCGGCCATGGGCTGCACGCAGCCGATAAAGCGGCTTTTCTTGATGATGAGTTCGCTGTGGGTGGGCGCGGCCAGGGTGTGGGGCATGGGGCAGCGAGTGTACGGCGTGTGATGAATGTCACGCCGGGCGCACTGATCAGATAGTGGGAGTGGCTTGGCGGCCTGGAATGTGCGTTCTGTCACACGCCAGAGCGGCATGCATTCCTACACTGCCCAGCGGTTGTGGTGGCCTACGCTGGCGCTGCGTTTTTGAAAGCACCAGGCCCACCGAAAAAAGGAACTGCCATGTTTGCCGCCCCGTTCTCTGCCCCCGTGCCCTCCAGCGATGCCAGCCAGGTGTTTGGCCGGTTCGTGTCCCGGTCTGCCCCGGCCGCCACCCACAAGCCCACGGTGGCACCCATGGTGAGCGACCTGATGGAGGAAGAGGACGACCTGCCCGACCTGGCCCAGCGCGTGCGGGAAGTCGGTGAGTGGTAAGCGGTGCGGGGCCCGATCCCGGCTTTGCCACCGATGGCCCTCTTGGGGCCATTGTCGTTTTGGAGCGAGGTTTGTCCGAGCCGTCAGCAGCCCGTGCTGCCACCGCCCGGCATGTCTTCCAGGCTGCGCGCCATGAGCACGCTGGCGTAGTTGGTCAGTGGCCGCCAGTCGCACTCACCCACCACCCGGTAGCCCCAGGATGCGTACATCGCAATCAAGGCCGCCGCAGGCTGGGCCGTGTCCAGCGCCAGGGTCCGGGCACCTGCCTGTCGGGCAAACGCGGTGGCATGGGCGTGCAGTTCTTTGCCGTAGCCCCGGCCCTTGGCCTGGGGGGAGATGCAGAACTGGCACAGCGACCAGACCGTGGGGTCGCGGTACAGCGGCACGGGGGAATCCGGCTGGGGTGGCCGCAAGGTGGCCGTGCCCACATAGTCGCCTGCATCCACCATCACCAGGCCGGTGCCCGACGCAAAGCGCTTGGCTGTGTCTTCCACCGACTGGTGGGTGCCCCAGTAGCGCAGGCCCAGGCGGGCGTGGGGCGCGTAGGCCGCATGGATGAGCGCCGTGAGGCGCGCCAGGTCGTCCTCGGGCGTGACCTGGCGGATCGTGGGGCGGGGGCTGTCGGTCATGGTGGTGGCCTTGTATGGCGTGCGGTGCCAGCAGGTGTTTGTTGCAGCTACAGCTTCAGCTCCCAGGTCTCTCCTACCAGCTGCTGGCCAAAGCCGTCATAGGGCTCCGACTTGGTCAGGCGAAAGCCGCGCTGGGCATAAATGCCCCGGGCGGCGGCCAGGCAGCTGTTGGTCCACAGCACCATCTTCTTGTAGCCCTTGGCGCGCGCAAAGGCAAGGCATTCGTCGGTCAGCCGCGCGCCCAGGCCCAGCCCGCGCGCCTTGGGGGCCAGGATCAGCATGCGCAACTGGGCCGTGTTGGGGGATTTGCGCACCACAAACACCGCGCCCACCCGCTCGCCGTCCAGCTCGGCGATCCAGGCCTTTTCCCCGTCGGGCTGGAACTTGCGCAAAAACTGCGCGGCAATGTCGGCCACCAGGGCCTCGAAGCGGCTGTCCCAGCCATATTCGCGCCAATAGATCTCGCCATGCTGCTGCACCACCCAGCCCATGTCGCCGGGCACGGGGTCGCGCAGCACGGCCATGCGGGGGGCGGCATTGGTGCCTGGGGCCGGGTCCAGCAGGGTTTCGATGCGTTTCATGGCATCCACCACCTCTTGCTGGCGTGCCGGGGGCAGGGGGGCGAGCAGGGCGGTGGCCTCGTCGCGCGAGCGCTGCTGCAGCGGCTCGAACACCGCGCGCCCGGCCGCAGTCAGGGCCAGCACGCTTTGCCGGGCGTCCAGCGTGCTAGTGCTGCGGCTGATCCAGCCCGCCTGCTCGAAGCGGCGCAGGATGCGGCTAATGTAGCCACCGTCCAGGCCCAGCTCCCGCGCCAGTTCACTGGCCACGGGGTCTTCGCGGTGGGCCAGCTCATAGAGCACGCGCACGTCGGTGAGTGACAGGTCGCTGCCCAGGTACGGGTCCAGCACGCCAATGCGGCGGGTGAAGAAGCGGTTGAAGTGGCGCACCGCCTTCACGGCGCCTGGAGAGACGGGGGTGGTGGCTGTGGGGGCTGCCGTGGTGCTGCTCATAAATGCCTTTGTCAGTTAATTAATTGACAAAAGCAAGTATATGCTTGATGGTCATCAAGCCTGCAACGGTGAGGGGCAAGCACGCCCAAGGCGACAAAAACCGCCTGCCAACGTAAAATCGCGGGTTATCCACCACAGACGCGCCCCACGAAGGCCCCCATCGCCCAGGGGGCGGCCGCGACCCCCTTTGCATGAACGCCCCCGTTGACGTCTCCTTTTTTGCGCGCGCCGCAAAGCCTTTGACCAGTTACCGTCCGTACTGGGCCAAGCGCTTTGGCACGGCCCCGTTCCTGCCGATGAGCCGCGCCGAGATGGAGAAACTGGGCTGGGACAGCTGCGACATCGTCCTGGTGACGGGTGACGCGTATGTGGACCACCCGAGCTTCGGCATGGCTGTGATCGGCCGCACGCTGGAGGCCCAGGGTTTCCGCGTGGGCATCATCGCCCAGCCCGACTGGCAAAGCGCCGAGCCCTTCAAGGCGCTGGGCAAGCCCAACCTGTTCTGGGGCGTGACAGCGGGCAACATGGACTCGATGATCAACCGGTACACCGCCGACCGCAAGATCCGCAGCGACGACGCCTACACCCCCGGCGACATCGGCGGCAAGCGCCCCGACCGCGCGGCCATCGTCTACAGCCAGCGCTGCCGCGAGGCCTACAAGGACGTGCCCATCATCCTGGGCGGCATCGAAGGCAGCCTGCGCCGCATCGCGCACTACGACTACTGGAGCGACAAGGTGCGCCGCTCCATCGTGGTGGATGCCAAGTGCGACCTGCTGCTGTACGGCAACGCCGAGCGCGCCCTGGTCGAGGTGGCGCACCGCATTGCGGCGCGCGAGCCGGTCGAAAAGATTACCGACGTGCGCGGCACCGCCTTTGTGCGCCGTCCTGACGACGAAAGCGGCAAGGGCTGGTTCGAGATCGACTCTTCCAGCGTGGACGAGCCCGGCCGTGTGGACGCACACATCAACCCCTACCTGACCACCAGCGAGCAGGCCGCCGCGCAAGGCAGCACCTGCAGCAAAGAGGACGGTGCTCCCGAATCAGGAGCGGCAAGCGCTTGTGGGACGGGCGCTAGCAGCCAAAACAATCCAAACCCCGCCATTGCACCCATCCAGTTCGTGGCCAACCCAGCGGTCAAGCTCAAGGCGCCCCCGCGCGACAGGAGCGTGATCCGCCTGCCCAGCTACGAGCAGGTGAAAAGCGACCCCGTGCTGTATGCCCACGCCAACCGCGTGCTGCACCTGGAGACCAACCCCGGCAATGCACGTGCGCTGGTGCAGGCGCACGGTGAGGGCGTGACCGCGCGCGACGTGTGGATCAACCCGCCCCCCATCCCGCTCACCACGGCCGAGATGGACCATGTGTTCGACCTGACCTACGCTCGTGGCCCGCACCCGAGCTACGCCGACGAGAGCGGCGGCCACGACGGCGCGACCAAGATCCCCGCGTGGGAGATGATCCGCTTTTCGATCAACATCATGCGCGGCTGTTTTGGCGGCTGCACCTTCTGCTCCATCACCGAGCACGAAGGCCGCATCATCCAGAGCCGCTCCGAGGATTCCATCATCCAGGAGATCGAGGACATCCGCGACAAGGTGAAAGGCTTCACCGGCACCATCAGCGACCTGGGCGGCCCCACGGCCAACATGTACCGCCTGGGCTGCCGGAGCCCCGAGATCGAGGCCGCCTGCCGCAAACCGAGCTGCGTGTACCCCGGCATCTGCCAGAACCTCACCACCGACCACGGCCCGCTGATCAAGATCTACCGCCGTGGCCGCGCGCTCAAGGGCATCAAGAAGATCCTGATCGGCTCGGGCCTGCGCTACGACCTGGCCGTGAAGTCGCCCGAGTACGTGAAGGAGCTGGTGCAGCACCACGTGGGCGGCTACCTCAAGATCGCGCCCGAGCACACCGAGCAAGGGCCGCTGACCAAGATGATGAAGCCGGGCATCGGCAGCTATGACCGCTTCAAGCAGATGTTCGAGAAGTTCAGCGAAGAGGCGGGCAAGAAGCAGTTCCTGATCCCGTACTTCATCGCCGCGCACCCGGGCACCAGCGACGAGGATATGATGAACCTCGCCATCTGGCTCAAGAAGAACGGTTTCCGCGCCGACCAGGTGCAGACCTTCTACCCCAGCCCCATGGCCACCGCCACGGCCATGTACCACTCGGGCCGCAACACGCTCACCAAGGTGCGGCGCCAGATGCGCGACGTGGACGAAGAGTCGGTGGACATCGTGCGCGGCGAAAAGCGCCGCCGCCTGCACAAGGCCTTTTTGCGCTACCACGACCCGAACAACTGGCCGTTGCTGCGCGACGCGCTCAAGGCCATGGGCCGCGCGGACCTGATCGGCAACGGCAAGCACCACCTGATCCCCACCTTCCAGCCGCTGACCGACGGCGGCTACCAGAGCGCGCGGCGCAAGAACTCGACCCCGGTGGGCAAGCCCGCTGCGGGTGTGCAGCCCAAGCCCAGCCAGCCGCAGAAGGGCCGCATGCTGACGCAGCACACGGGCCTGCCGCCCCGGGTGACGGGCGCTGCCGCGGCTCCCAAGCCCGCGGGTGGCGGCAAGGGTTTCAAGAAAGCGCGCTGACGGCGCGTGCCGCAGGCCAGGCCGGGCTCGTCAGGCCTGGCGCTGCTGGGGGAATGGTGAGGTCGGCGGCAGTGGTGCATGTCCCTGCGCCGGGCCTGCGCTCCATGCGGGCACTGGTTTGGCGGCGCTGCCGAGGGCAAGATAGTCCTGCAGCGGCACTGGCCGCGCCAGCGCATAGCCCTGTGCGTAGTCCACGCCAATGCCCCGCAAGGCCTCCACGATGGCTGGCGATTCGGCAAATTCTGCAATCGTCTGCTTACCCATCACATGGCCGATGTGGTGGATCATCTCCACCATCGCCCGGTTGCCTGGGTCGTGCAGCATGTCTTTGACGAAGCTGCCATCGATCTTGAGGTAATCGACCGGCAGGTGCTTGAGGTAGTTGAAGGACGACATCCCCGCGCCAAAGTCGTCGAGCGCAAAGCGGCAGCCCAGTTGCTGCAGCTCTTTCATCAGCCGCACGGCGTTGGGCAGGTGCGATATGGCGCTGGTTTCCGTGATCTCGAAGCACAGCATGTGCGGGTCCACCCCCGACTCGGCCAGTGCGCTGCGGATGAGCTTGAGCAGGCCGTCGTCTCCCAGGCTGGTGCCCGAGAGGTTGATGGCACAGGTGTGCACCGGCGGCAGGCCCGGCAGGTGCTGGCGCCGGGCCAGAAGCTCCAGCGTGTGGCGGATGACCCACCGGTCGATGGAAGTCATCATGCCGTAGTGCTCGGCCGCAGGGATGAAGCAGCCGGGCGCAATCAGCTGGCCGTCGTTTTCGCGCAGGCGCAGCAGCACCTCCATGTGCAGGCCGGTTTCGCCGCTGGGCTGCAGCGGGGCAATGGCCTGGGCGTGCAGCTGGAACTGGTTGTGCTCCAGCGCCAGGCGCAGCCGCCGCACCCAGTCCATCTCGCCTTCGCGGCGGCTCATTTCGATGTCTTCCGTCTGGTAGATGAAGACGCGGTTGCGCCCGCCTTCCTTGGCACGGTAGCAGGCCATGTCGGCCACACGCATGGCCTCCTGGATGGAGGTGAGCGCGGGGATGAGCTGCACCATGCCGATGGACAGGCCGGTGCGCAGCTGCTGGCCACCCCAGGTCAGCCGCAGCTCCTGTCCGGCCTGGCGCAACTGCTCGGCGATGCGGGCCGAGGGGCCGGCTGGGCAGTCCTTGAGCAGGATGCCAAACTCGTCGCCACCCAGGCGGGCCAGGGTGTCGCCCTCGCGCAGGTGGCTTTGCAGCATGCGGCAGACCTCGCGCAGCATCTCGTCGCCCGCCTGGTGGCCGCAGGTGTCGTTGATGAGCTTGAACTGGTCCATGTCCACGTACAGCAGCGAGCCCTCGCGCCCCACGGGGCGGGGCTGGGCCAGCAGGGCTTCGAGCCGGTGCTCGAACTCGCGCCGGTTGACCAGGCCCGTCAGCGCATCGTGGCTGGCCTGCCAGGACAGCTGCTCCACATAGTGCTGCTCGCGGGTCACGTCGTGCAGCACCAGCACGGCCCCGGTGAGCAGGCCCCGGTGGCGGATGGGTGAGCCCACCAGCTTGACCGGCACGATGGTCTGGTCCGGTCGCACCAGGGTGGTGTGGATGTTGCTCAAGGCCGTGCCGTCGCTGCGCAGGATGTTCTGCACCAGGCTGTCTGCCGACAAGGAGGGGGTTTCGCCATCAAACACCAGCAGCTGCGCCAGCGGCAGGCCCGTGGCCGGGCCGGCTGCGCGGGCCAGCAGTGCCTCGGCGGCGGGGTTCATGTACAGGACCTCGCCCAGGGTGTTGGTCGTGACCACGCCATCACCAATGGCGGTCAGGGTGGTGTGCGCCTGTTCGCGTTCGGCCTCCAGGGCCTGCTCGGCGTTGCGGCGCTGCACCAGCAGGCCATGGGTGTGCCACAGGGTCAGCAGGATCAGCACCACGGCCATGCCTAGGTTGGTCCACATCAGCAGCAGCACGATCTGGCGCGAGCTTTCGCCCAGGGACTCGCTGAAGTTGCGGGCGGCGGGGGTCACGCCGGCATTGATCTCGCGGATGCTGTCTTGCCACTGCTGCCGCGTGGGGGCGTCTGCCGTCCCATCGGTGTTGCGCTGGTGGATTTCGTGCGACAGCTCGCGCAGCGCGTCGATGTATTCGTCGCCGATGAGCCAATGGCTCACGGGTTTTTTCACCAGGTCCAGGTGGTCGAAGTGGCGCAGCAGCCAGATCAGGCCGGCGATGTCATCCGGGTGGTTGCCGCCGCGCAGAAAACCGTCACGCGCCACATCGGTCTGCACCTGGCCGGGCTGCAGGGCCAGGCGCGCAGCCCGGTCGCCCAGGGGAATCTCCATGGCGCGGGTGAACCCGTCAAACGCCTGGGGCGAGCCATGGAGGGCGTATTGGTTGAGGAAGTAGATGGCGTCCTTCTGGCCCTTGGTCCACAGGCTTTCGCCCGCCACAAAGGCGCGCACGCTGGACAAGACCTGCAGGCTGGCCGTGGCGCAGGCGGCCAGCAGCAGCACCATCACGATGAAAGGCCAGGTCACCCGCAGCGTCAACGGCACCGGTTTTCGCTCGACTGGCTGCAACACATCCATGGATTGGTCCCCCGCCTCATGCCAAGCTGTCCGACGCCGGTGATGCCTGGTGGCCTCGCCCAGCGCGCCCTCATTGCCCATTGGTGTGCCCGCGCCTTGTTGGTGTGAGGGCCCCGTCCTTGGGGGCTTCTGGAATCGGAGGCCGATTCGGCGGTGCGGTGCGCCCGGCCCACTATATAGCGATCAATTCGCGCATGCATGCAAAGTTTGGCAGCCCCCGGTGCCATAGGGGCTTGGCGGGCCCGGGCGCGTCAGCATTCCATTCCTTCATGCCAAGGCCAGCCAGGCCGCAAGCGCGGCGCAGTGCAGCAGCGCGGTGAGCCAGTACACCCAGCGGAATGTGCGCTTGCTGGATTTGTGCCGCAGGGTGCGCTGGGCCCACCAGGCGGCAGGCCAGCCGCCGGCCAGGCTCAGCAGGTGCAGGTGGCTCTCCGGCGTGCGCCAGCGGCCCTGGATGGCGGCGTTCTTGTCAGCCGCATAGGCCCAGAAGGTGAGCAGGTTGACCAGCACGGCGGCGGACAGCGTCCAGCCCGGTGGCCATTGCCGCATCCAGATGCCCCAGCCCAGCAGGCCGGCCCAGCCCGTGGTGAGCAGCAGGGCCCCGTAGGCAGAGGCGGGTGGGCTACCGCCGTGCGGGCGGCGCACGCGCCGCGTGGCAGGGCGCTTGGGCGGTGATGTCACTCCGCCATCAGGCCAGGGTGTGCAGGGGGATGTCCTGGGCAATGGCCAGCGCATCCAACTGCGCGCGGGTCTGCGTGCGCACAAAGGCCTCCACGGCCTGGTGTGTGGCAGGGGCGCGCAGCTGGGCGGCATCACCCGTGGCGGGCAGGCCTGCGGCGGCACACAGGCGGGCGGCAAAGTGGGGTTCCAGCGCGGCCACGGCCACGCGGCCGTCGGCGCAGGGGTAGATGCGGTAGCCCGCGTGGTGGCCGCCCACGTCGCCTTCGGGCGTGGTCAGGCCCCAGTCGCGCGGCTGGGCCAGCCAGGCGGCAGCGTCGGCCAGCGCCACTTCGATGCATACGCCGCTGCCCGTGCGGGCGCGCTCCAGCAGGGCCTGCAGCACGGCTTCGCTGGCCATCAGCGCGCCGCCCATGTCGGCGTACAGCGTGGGGGGCATCTCAGTGCCGGTCACCAGGCCTGCGTCGGCCAGGTAGGTGAGGTCGTGGCCGGGCTCTTCGGCGCGCTCGGCCGCCGCGCCCACAATGCGCACCAGCGACAGGCGGGGATACTTTGATTGCAACACCTCCCAGGAGAGGCCCAGTTTGGTGAGCGCCGAGGGGCGGAACGAGGTGATCAGCACATCGGTGCGGGCCAACTCTTCATGCAGCGCTGCCTGGCCTTCGGGTGTCTTGAGGTGGGCAAGCACCACGCGCACCCCCTGGTGCAGCGTGGCGTAGGCGGCGGGGCTGTAGATGCCCATGGGGTCGGCGCTGGGCATGCCCGTGGCTGGGGGGGGTTCGAGCTTGGTGCACTCGGCGCCCAGGCGTGCGCAGCGCATCAGGGCGGCGGGGCCGGGCAGGTTGAGCGCAAGGCTCAGGACACGGGTGTTGCGCAGGGGCTGGGGCAGGGCGGTGGTCATGGGCGGGTGCTTGTCTCGCAGTGTTGTTGTTGGGGGAGAGCTGTGGCGCTGGAACTTCATGGCGCAGGTGGGCTCACTCCTGGCGTTATACATAATTTGTTACGCTCCCCTGTCTACCATGCAACGCAGAACTTCTTTGGCCGCCCTGGCGGGTCTGGCCGCCACTCCGGGAGCTTTCATGACTTCATTGGGCCAGGCCGCCAGTCTGCCGGTGTTGCAGGCGCTCAAGCCGTCTCCGCGCATGCCGGTGCTGTTTGTGGGCCACGGCAGCCCCATGAACGCCATCGAGGACAACGCCTGGCGCCGCAGCTGGCAGGCCGTGGGGGCCGAGCTGCTGGCGCGCACCGTGCAGCCGCAGCTCATCCTGTGCGTGTCGGCCCACTGGCTCACGCGGGGCGGCTGGCAGCTCACGGGCATGGCGCAGCCCAAAACCATTCACGACTTTGGCGGTTTTCCGCAGGCGCTGTTTGACCAGCAGTACCCCGCCCCGGGCGCACCGGCCGTGGCGCGCAGCCTGGCCAAGGAGCTGAAGTCCCCTGCCACGGGTGCGGCGCTCGGTGTGGACGAGGGCGAGTGGGGCCTGGACCACGGCACCTGGTCGGTGCTCAAGCCCATGTTCCCGCAGGCCCGGATCCCGGTGCTGCAGCTCAGCATGGACTACAGCCGCGCCCCGGCCGAGCACTATGCGCTGGGTCAGCAGCTCAAGGCCCTGCGCGAGCGGGGCGTGCTGATCGTGGGCAGCGGCAACATCGTGCACAACCTGCGTGCCACGCGCCGGGGCACGGCGGCCAACGAAGCCTACGATTGGGCCGCCGAGTTCGACACCGTGGTGCAGGAGCAGATCAAGAAGGGCCAGCTGGGCGCCCTGCAGGACTTCCAGAAGCTGGGCCCCGTGGCCCAGCAGGCGCACCCCACGCACGAGCACTACCTGCCGCTGCTGTACGCCGCCGGTGCGGTGGAGGCCAGCGAAATGCCGCGTTTTTTCAATACCGGCTACCAGTCCGCATCCATCTCGATGCGGTCGGTGCTGTGGGGGTGATGGAGATTTGCTCTGATTTTGATAGCTTCTTGCGCGCGTCCATCATGCGCTAGAGGCCGAAAAGCCTTGAGTCATCGGGGGCGCTGGCGTCTGCCCGGCTGGGCGAGCAGGCCGTCTCCCGGATCTCCAGCCAATCCCATCGCTCGCGGTAGCTGTGGGCCTTGGCCTTGAACAGCGGCAAATGCGGGCATGCTGGGTTGGGCTTGAGCAGCCCGGCATACAGTTCTTCAAGCCCGTAGGGCGCGTACAGCGTGGGCTCCCCGCCGCCGGGGGCGCCGGGTTGCAGACCCACGCAGGTGCAGGGCACCAGAAAGCGCTCGATGCCGTTGCGGGCCGATTGCAGCGGCGCATAGGGGTAGCCAAACCAGCGCTCGTACCAGAGGTGCACACGGGCCTGGTTCTTGGCTTCCACGGTGATCGGCTGGTCGGCAAAGAGGGCGGTGACGCGGGCTTGCACGGCCTGTTCGGTGGCTTCGGACAGGTCCGACGCGTCGAAATAGAACAGGTCGTAGTCCTTGATGTTCGCCGTGGGCTCCAGACCAGATCGCAGGTTCCACACCGTCTGGAACAAGCAGCCCGCGACCAGCCACGCATCCGGCAGCCCCAAAAGCGGCAAACGCTCCAGAACAGCCGCGTTGTGCGGGTTCTGGAGCGTTTCGCTCACAAAGCGGCGCGCGAGCGCCGCTTTCTCACCGTGCTCAGACGACCTTGGCAATGGCCTGGCAGACGTAGTCGATGTTCTTGCTGTTCAGGGCAGCCACGCACATGCGGCCGGTGTCGGTGCCGTACACGCCGAACTCATTGCGCAGGCGCACCATCTGGTCCTTGGACAGGCCCGAGTAGCTGAACATGCCGATCTGGGTGGTGATGAAGGACATGTCCTGCTTCACGCCGGCGGCCTTCAGGCCATCGACCAGCTTCTGGCGCATGGCCTTGATGCGCACGCGCATTTCGGCCAGTTCCTTTTCCCACATCGCGCGCAGCTCGGGGTTGTTCAGCACCGCCGCCACCACTGCACCGCCGTGAATGGGTGGGTTGGAGTAGTTGGTGCGGATGACGATCTTGAGCTGGCTCAGCACGCGGCCGGCTTCTTCCTTGTCGGCACACAGCACCGACAGGCCGCCCACGCGCTCGCCGTACAGGCTGAAGCTCTTGGAGAACGAGGTGGAAACGAAGAAGTTCAGGCCAGCGGCCACAAACTTGCCGATCACGGCGCCGTCTTCGGCGATGCCGTGGCCAAAGCCTTGGTAGGCCATGTCGAGGAAGGGCGTCAGGCCCTTGGCCTTGACGGCGGCGATGACCTGGTCCCATTGGGCGGCCGTGATGTCGTAGCCGGTGGGGTTGTGGCAGCAGGCGTGCAGCACAACGATGGTGCCGGCAGCGGCGGCGTTCAGGCTGGCCAGAAAGCCTTCGAAGTTCACGCCGCGCTTGTCGGCGTCGTAGTAGGCGTAGGTATCGACTTCAAAACCGGCGTTGGTGAACAGCGCGCGGTGGTTTTCCCAGCTCGGGTCGGAGATCAGCACCTTGGCGCTAGGGCTGACCTTCTTCAAGAAGTCGGCGCCGATCTTGAGGCCGCCGGTGCCGCCGATGGCTTGCACGGTGGCCACGCGGCCGGAGGTGACGGGTTCGCTGTCGGCACCGAACACCAGGCTTTTGACGGCGTTGTCATAGGCCACGATGCCGTCGATGGGCAGGTAGCCACGGGCCGTGGGGGTGGACATCATGGTCTTTTCTGCGGCCTGCACGCATTGCAGCAGGGGCAGCTTGCCGTTGTCGTCGAAATAAACACCGACGCCCAGGTTGACCTTGTTGGGGTTGGTGTCGGCGTTGAATTGCTCGTTGAGGCCCAGGATGGGGTCGCGGGGGGCCATTTCGACGGCGGTAAACAGAGACATGAAAATCCTTGAAAGGTTGTCAGTAGCGAAGATTCCGGGCGTGGTGTACTGTGCCGGGTTCCGCCGATTTTAACGGCCCGCCCGCCCGACCCGTTGACCACACCCCATGCCGGATATCACCGAAGTCATAACTGAAAAGCAAGACGGCGAGTTCGTCCATTTCCCCGACTCTCCCTTTGAGCTGTTCCAGCCGTACCCACCGGCGGGCGACCAGCCCGAGGCCATTGCCAAGCTGGTGGAGGGCTTGAACGATGGCGAGACCTTCCAGACGCTGCTGGGCGTGACGGGCTCGGGCAAGACCTTCACCATGGCCAATGTGATTGCGCGCATGGGCCGCCCGGCGATCATCTTTGCGCCCAACAAAACGCTGGCTGCGCAGCTCTACAGCGAGTTCCGCGAGTTCTTCCCCAAGAACGCCGTGGAGTACTTCGTGAGCTACTACGACTATTACCAGCCCGAGGCCTATGTGCCGCAGCGCGACCTGTTCATCGAGAAGGACTCGGCGATCAACGAGCACATCGAGCAGATGCGCCTGTCGTGCACCAAGAGCCTGATGGAGCGCAAGGACGTGGTCATCGTGGCCACCGTGTCGGCCATCTATGGCATTGGCGAGCCCGAGAGCTACCACCGCATGGTGATGACGCTTCGCACGGGCGACAAGCTGGGCCAGCGCGATGTGATTGCCCAGCTGATCCGCATGCAGTACCAGCGCAACGAAGCCGACTTCAGCCGGGGCAAGTTCCGCGTGCGGGGCGACACCATCGATGTGTTTCCGGCCGAACATTCCGAGCTGGCGATCCGCATCGAGCTGTTCGATGACGAGGTGGAGAGCCTGCAGCTGTTCGACCCGCTCACGGGGCGCATCAAGCAGAAGATTCCGCGCTTCACGGTGTACCCCAGCAGCCACTACGTGACGCCGCGCGACAAGGTGCTGGCCGCCGTGGAAACGATCAAGATCGAGCTGGCCGACCGCCTCAAGCAATTGCTGGCCGACGGCAAGCTGGTCGAGGCCCAGCGGCTGGAGCAGCGCACGCGGTTTGACCTGGAAATGCTCAGCGAGGTGGGGCACTGCAAGGGCATCGAGAACTACACGCGCCACCTGTCGGGCGCGGCGCCGGGCGACCCGCCGAGCACGCTGACCGATTACATGCCCAAGGACGCGCTGATGTTCCTGGACGAGAGCCACCAGATGATCGGGCAGCTCAACGCCATGTACAGCGGCGATCGCTCGCGCAAGACCACGCTGGTCGAATATGGCTTTCGGCTGCCTTCGGCGCTGGACAACCGGCCGCTTCAGTTTGCGGAGTTTGAGCAGCGCATGCGCCAGGTGATCTTTGTGACCGCCACGCCGGCGGACTACGAGCGCACCCACTCCGGCCAGATCGTGGACCAGGTGGTGCGCCCCACCGGCCTGGTGGACCCGGTGGTGGAGGTGCGCCCCGCCACCCACCAGGTGGACGATGTGCTGCAAGAGATTCGCATCCGCGTCGAAAAGCACGAGCGCGTGCTCATCACCACGCTCACCAAGCGCATGGCCGAGCAGCTGACCGACTACCTCACCGACAACGGCGTGAAGGTGCGCTATCTGCACAGCGACGTGGACACCGTGGAGCGCGTGGAAATCATCCGTGACCTGCGCCTGGGGGCGTTTGACGTGCTGGTGGGCATCAACCTGCTGCGCGAGGGGCTGGACATCCCCGAGGTGTCGCTGGTGGCGATTCTGGACGCTGACAAGGAAGGCTTCTTGCGGGCCGAGCGCAGCCTGATCCAGACCATTGGCCGTGCGGCGCGCAATCTCAACGGCCGGGCCATCCTGTACGCCGACCGCATCACCGAGTCGATGAAAAAGGCCATGGGCGAGACGGAGCGCCGCCGCATCAAGCAGATTGCGCACAACGAAGCGCACGGAATCACGCCGCGCAGCATTGTCAAGCGGGTAAGAGACCTGATTGACGGGGTTTACAGCGAAAAGGCGGGCAAGGATGCCGAGCGGCTGGAGCAGGAAGCCTTGCAGCGCGCCAAGGTCGAGGACATGTCTGAGAAGGATGTGGCGCGCGAGATCAAGCGCCTGGAAAAGCTCATGCTGGAGCACGCGCGCAACCTGGAGTTCGAGCAGGCTGCCCGCGTGCGCGACCAGCTTTCACGGCTAAAGGACCAGGCTTTTGGCGCGCATGGGGGCGATTCAGTGGCGGTGTGATGTTGGGGTGAACATTCCCCGAAAAATACAATAAAGGCTAAATTGCGACTTGTTGGTTTTTTATCCCGACAAATTCGATAGGGATTTGTGTTATACTCACACAAAACACTCAAGAACAAAGCCCAACGATGAAGGGCTCCGCGCAGCCTGGTGCTGGGTGGAGTAAGGGGCGGAGACGGTGCCCGTGCTGGCCACTAGCCAGTGCAGGCAGTTTCTTTAACGAACGAGCCTCAGCACAAGGAGCTTGCAATGCGTCTCACCACCAAAGGCCGTTTTGCGGTCACTGCCATGATCGACCTGGCCCTGCGTCAGAACAATGGCCCCGTCACCTTGGCTGCGATCAGCCAGCGCCAGCAGATTTCGCTGTCCTACCTCGAACAGCTTTTTGGCAAGCTGCGCCGCCATGAACTGGTGGAATCCACCCGTGGCCCCGGGGGCGGTTACACCCTGGCCCGCAAGGCGGGTGACATCACGGTGGCCGACATCATCGTGTCGGTGGATGAGCCCATTGACGCCACGCAATGCGGTGGCAAGGAAAACTGCCTGGGTGAAGCCGGCCGCTGCATGACGCACGAACTGTGGGCCTCGCTCAACCAGCGCATGGTGGAGTTCCTCGACTCCGTGACTCTGCAGAAACTCGTGGACGAGCAACTCGCCAAGGGCGTGCAAATCGAAGACAAGCCCGTGGTGCGCCGTGCGATTTCCACGACGCCCGTGGTCAAGCCCATCCGCGTGAACGCCCCCAACTCGGTGTTCGCCCTGGGCAACGTTTTCGCAAAATCCTGACGCTGAGGGCGTCGGTACCGGCCCTGGGGTCGGCACCGCCCTGAACGCGTTTTTTGAGCACTGACTTTTTTCGTAAATCTGCCAGCCAGAAACCTTTACTGAGCCAGCCATGGACATGACCCCGCACTTCCCCATCTATCTCGACTACGGCGCCACCACTCCTGTGGACCCCCGCGTGGTGGATGCCATGATCCCCTGGCTGCGTGAGCATTTCGGCAACGCGGCATCGCGCAGCCATGCCTGGGGTTGGGAGGCCGAGGAGGCCGTGGAAAAGGCCCGCGTGCAGGTGGCAGAGCTGATTGGTGCAGACCCCCGCGAGATCGTATGGACCAGCGGCGCCACCGAGTCGATCAACCTGGCGCTGAAAGGCGCGGCCCAGTTCTACAAGGGCAAGGGCAAGCACCTCATCACGCTCAAGACCGAGCACAAGGCCGTGCTGGACACCGTGCGCGAGCTGGAGCGCCAGGGCTTTGACGCCACCTACCTCGACGTGCAGGAAGACGGGCTGGTCAACATGGATGCGCTCAAGGCCGCCATTCGCCCCGATACCGTGCTGATCAGCATCCTGTTCGTGAACAACGAAATTGGCGTCATTCAAGACATTCCCGCCATCGGCGCGCTGTGCCGCGAAAAGGGCATCTTGCTGCATGTGGATGCGGCGCAGGCCACGGGCCGGGTCGCCATCGACATGGCCACCTTGCCTGTCGATCTGATGAGCATGACGGCCCACAAAACCTATGGCCCCAAGGGCGTCGGCGCCCTGTATGTGCGCCGCAAGCCCCGCGTGCGCCTGGAGGCGCAGATGCACGGCGGCGGCCACGAGCGCGGCATGCGTTCGGGCACCTTGCCCACGCACCAGATCGTGGGCATGGGCGAGGCTTTCCGCATCGCCAAGGAAGAAATGGCCGAGTCCAACGCCAAGGCCCACGCGCTGCAGCAGCGCCTGCTCGACGGCCTGAAGGACATCGAGCAGGTGTTCATCAACGGCAGCATGGAGCGCCGCGTGCCGCAGAACCTGAACATGAGCTTCAACTTCGTCGAAGGCGAATCGCTCATCATGGGGATCAAGGGCCTGGCGGTGTCGTCGGGTTCGGCTTGCACCTCGGCCAGCCTGGAGCCCAGCTATGTGCTGCGCGCCCTGGGCCGCAGCGATGAGCTGGCCCACAGCAGCCTGCGCATGACCATCGGCCGTTTCACGACCGAGGAAGAGATCGACTACGCCATTGCCACCATCCGCGAGAACGTGGCCCGCCTGCGCGAGCTGAGCCCTTTGTGGGAGATGTACCAGGACGGCATCGACATCAGCACCATTCAGTGGGCTGCGCACTGAATCCCGGAAGATTTTTGAAGCATTGAAGAGGTACACATCATGGCTTACTCAGACAAAGTGGTTGACCATTACGAAAACCCCCGCAACGTGGGTTCGTTCGACAAGGGTGACGATTCGGTGGGCACCGGCATGGTGGGCGCACCGGCCTGTGGTGACGTGATGAAGCTGCAGATCAAGGTGAACCCCACCACGGGCGTGATCGAAGACGCGCGCTTCAAGACCTACGGCTGTGGTTCGGCCATCGCCTCGTCGTCGCTCGTGACCGAGTGGGTCAAGGGCAAAACCCTGGACGAAGCGGCGGCCCTCAAGAACAGCGAGATCGCCGAAGAGCTGGCCCTGCCGCCCGTCAAGATCCACTGCTCCATCCTGGCCGAAGACGCCATCAAGGCGGCCGTGCTCGACTACAAGACCAAGCACGCAGCCACTGCAACTGCCGCTGCCTGAGCGACCGAGAGCGATATGGCCATCACGCTGACAGAAGCCGCTGCACGGCACGTCAACCGCTACCTTGCCCGCCGAGGCAAGGGCCTGGGCGTGCGCCTGGGAGTCAAGACGACCGGCTGCTCGGGGCTTGCCTACAAGCTCGAATATGTGGATGACAGCGAGCCCGAAGACATCGTGTTTGAAAACCACGGCGTCAAGGTGCTGATCGATCCCAAAAGCCTGGCCTACATTGATGGCACCGAGCTGGACTTCGTGCGCGAAGGCCTGAACGAAGGCTTCAAGTTCAACAACCCCAACGAGCGTGACCGCTGCGGTTGTGGGGAGAGCTTTCGCGTCTGAGCGCCTGCCGCCCTCGCGCCGTCAAACCGCCATCGCGCTGCGTGCTGGCGGTTTTTTCTTGGATGTTTCTCCCCCGTTGCCCCGCGCATGAACCTGCAATCTGACGACTTTGAACTTTTTGGCCTGGCTCGCCGTTTTGCGCAGGAGCGCAGCGCCATCGACGCGCGCTGGAAAGAGCTGCAGCGCGAAGCCCACCCTGACAAGTTTGCGGCGCAGGGTGCGGCCGCGCAGCGCGTGGCCATGCAGTGGTCGGTGCGCATCAACGAGGCCTACCAGCGCCTGAAAGACCCCATGCGCCGCGCGGCCTACCTGTGCGAGCTGCACGGTGCCCCCATCCGCGCCGAGGACAACACGGCCATGCCCGCTGCATTTTTGATGCAGCAGATGGAGTGGCGCGAGGCGCTGGAAGATGCCCGCGCCGAGGGCGAACTCGATGCGCTGGACGATGGTGTCGCCCAGGCCCGCCGCGCCGCGCTGGCGCAGTGCGAGCAATTCATCGACCAGCAGCAGGACTACGCGGGCGCAGCCCGCCAGGTGAGAGCCCTCATGTTCATTGCGCGATTTGCCGACGACATTGAACGTCGCCGAGAGCAACTGGGACAATAGAGCGGTTTTGCTTTCCTTCTGGGGCCTCCTATCGCTTGCTGATGTGAGGGTGTGCCCCGCCACGTTGAGACACGAAATTTCATGGCGCTTCTGCAGATTTCCGAACCCGGCCAATCCCCCGACCCGCACCAGCGGCGCATCGCCGTGGGCATCGACCTGGGCACCACCCACTCGTTAGTGGCCGCCGTGCGCAATGGCGTGTCCGAATGCCTGCCCGATGCGCAGGGCAGGGTGCTGCTGCCTTCGGTGGTGCGCTACCTCGAAAACGGCGGGCGCCAGATCGGATTCGACGCCGTGGCCGCACAGGCCCAGGACGCGCGCAACACCATTGCCTCGGCCAAGCGTTTCATGGGACGGGGCCTGAAAGATGTGGCAGAGGCCGGCAAGCTGCCCTACGACTTTGTTCCTGCCTGCGACGCAGATGCAGGGGGCATGGTCAGTCTCGCGACGGTGGGCGGCAACAAGTCGCCCGTCGAAGTCAGCGCCGAGATCCTGGCCACGCTGCGCTACCGGGCTGAGGACACCTTCAACGACGATCTGTATGGCGCGGTGATCACCGTGCCCGCCTACTTCGACGATGCCCAGCGCCAGGCCACCAAGGATGCCGCCAAGCTCGCGGGCATCCACCTGCTGCGCCTCATCAACGAGCCCACGGCGGCGGCCATTGCCTATGGCCTGGACAACGCCAGCGAAGGTGTCTATGCCGTGTACGACCTGGGCGGGGGCACCTTCGACATCTCCATCCTGCGCCTCACGCAGGGTGTGTTCGAGGTGATCGCCACCGGCGGCGATTCGGCCCTGGGGGGCGATGACTACGACGCAGCTCTGGCCGACTGGGTGCTGCAGCAATTGGGGTTGCAGGCGGTGAGTGCCGCCGACAAGTCGGCCGTGCGCATCGCAGCACGCGCCTGCAAGGAGGCGTTGACTGCTATTGATTCAGTAGCTTTTAGCGCAATGCTGTCAGGCGCTGAGGCCCGTTTTGATGTCAAGCGGACAGACTTCGAAGCCGTGACCGCTGAGCTGACGGCCCGCTCCATGGCCGCCGTGCGCCGCGCGCTGCGCGATGCCCATCTGGCGCGCGACGAGGTGCAGGGCGTGGTGATGGTGGGCGGCTCCACCCGCATGCCACAGGTGCAGCGCGCGGTGGCCGATTTCTTTGGCAAGGCGCCCCTGACCAACCTCAACCCCGATGAGGTAGTGGCGCTGGGCGCTGCCATCCAGGCCAACCAGCTCGCGGGCAACAACACGGCGGGCGACCTGCTGCTGCTGGATGTGATTCCGCTGTCGCTGGGCATCGAAACCATGGGTGGGCTGGTGGAGCGCATCGTGGCGCGCAACGAGACCATCCCCACCGCCAAGGCGCAGGATTTCACCACCTACAAGGACGGCCAGACGGCGCTTGCGATCCATGTTGTGCAGGGCGAGCGTGACCTGGTGCAGGACTGCCGCAGCCTGGTGCGCTTTGAGCTGCGCGGTATCCCTCCCATGGCCGCGGGGGCCGCGCGCATCCGTGTGACCTTCACCGTCGATGCCGATGGCCTGCTGAGCGTGAGTGCGAAGGAGCAGGGCAGTGGCGTAGAGGCGCGCGTCGATGTGAAGCCGTCGTATGGCCTCTCGGATGAGCAGATCGCACGCATGCTGCAGGAAGGCTTTGCCACGGCCGCGCAGGACATGAAGGCCCGCGCCGTGGTCGAGGCCCGCGTGGACGCGGACCGCATGCTGATCGCCACCCAGAGCGCGCTCGACGCCGATGGCGATGTGCTGAGCGCACAGGAGCGCGCCGCCATCGATGCCCTGATGGTGGCCCTGCGCCACCAGCGCGATGCCGACGATGCTGCCGTCATCGAAGCCGCCACCGATGCCCTGGCCAAGGGCACCGAAGCCTTTGCGGCCCAGCGCATGAACCGGGGCATCCAGCAAGCGCTGGCCGGCAAGAACGTGCAGGCCCTCTGAGCGCGCTATACGCATCTCTCCGAAAAGAAAAAGACCACCCCATGCCCGTCATCAAGATCCTTCCCCACCCTGAATACTGCCCCGCAGGCACCGAAATCACGGCCCCTGCGGGCACGTCGATCTGCGAGGCGCTGCTCGAAAACCACATCAACATCGAGCACGCCTGCGACATGAGCTGCGCCTGCACCACCTGCCACGTGATCGTGCGCCAGGGGCTGAACTCGCTCAACGAGGCCGAGGAAGAAGAAGAAGACCTGCTGGACCGCGCCTGGGGCCTGGAGCCACAGTCGCGCCTGTCGTGCCAGGCCATCCTGGCGCAGACCGATGTGACCGTGGAAATCCCCAAGTACACGATCAACCACGCCAAGGAGAACCACTAGATGAGCGCAACGCCGGGCCGCCCCAAGCAAGCTCGCGCCCCCTTGGGGGGCAGCGAGGACACGAAGTGCCGAGCCTGGGGGCACGTATGACCCGCCAGATCGTTCTCGACACGGAAACCACGGGCCTCTCGGCCGACAACGGGGACCGCATCATTGAACTGGGTTGCGTGGAGCTGCTCAATCGCAAGCTCACCGGCAACAACCTGCACCTGTACTTCAACCCGGGCCGCGACAGCCACGAAGACGCGCTGAAGGTGCACGGCATCAGCAACGAGTTCCTGAAGGACAAGCCCAAGTTTGCCGAGGTGGTGGACGAGATCGTGCAGTACCTGCAGGGCGCCGAGATCATCATCCATAACGCCGCGTTCGACGTGGGCTTCCTCAACAAGGAGCTGGAGTTGACGGGGCGCCCCGCATTCCGCACCTATGTGGAGAGCGTGACCGACACGCTGGCCATGGCCAAGGAGATGTACCCCGGCAAGCGCAATTCGCTCGATGCGCTGTGCGATCGCCTGGGCGTGGACAACTCCGGCCGAACCCTGCACGGCGCCTTGCTGGATGCCGAGCTGCTGGCCGATGTGTACATCAACCTCACGCGCGGGCAGGATGCGTTGCTCATGGCCGATGACGCGCAAGACGGTGCCGATGGCGTGAAGGTGGCGGCCATTGATCTGAGCGGCCTGGTGCTGCCTGTGCTCAGCGCCAGCGAGCAGGAACTGGTCGCGCACGGCGAGGTGCTCACACAGATCGACAAAGCCAGCGGAGGCAAAACAATTTGGCGAACTTCCCAGGAAGCCTGAAAAGCTGTGCCATAATCTAAGGCTTGTCACAGCGACACGGGTGATTAGCTCAGCGGTAGAGCACTGCCTTCACACGGCAGGGGTCACATGTTCGATCCATGTATCACCCACCACGCTTTTTGACAGACTTTCGTGCAGTACCTTGTTTCAAGGTGTGCGCGACGGGTGATTAGCTCAGCGGTAGAGCACTGCCTTCACACGGCAGGGGTCACATGTTCGATCCATGTATCACCCACCAATTTGAAAACCCCTGCAGACTTCTGGTCTGCAGGGGTTTTTTCTTGGCCGCGTGGATGTTGGCAAGGTTGGGCTGCGGCGCCTTGCCAAGCCGCTACAGTGTTGGGCTTGGTTTCCTGCGGCGGCGCATGCCCGCTGTGCCTTTCTCCCACCGCTTGCTGGCGTTGTACCCATGATCACTTTCCACAATCCCCTGCACCAGGGGCATGCCCCTGTCCATGAATTCTTCCGGGGCGAGCGGGTGCCCTGTTTCGAGAAACCCGCGCGGGTGGACTATGTGGAAGAGGCGCTGCGCGCGCGCGGCCATGGCATGGTGGCCCCGGATGTGGACAGCAGCCCGGTGCTGGCACAGGTGCACGCACCGCGGTACCTGGCCTTTTTGCAGACGGCCTGGCAGCAATGGCTGGCGCTCGACCCTGTTGCCAATGCAACGGTTCAGCCGTTTCCCTCGGTCTGGCCGGTGCGCACGCTGCGCAGCGATGTGGAGCCCGACAACTTCGTGGCGCGCCTGGGGCTGTATTCCATGGACAACGGCACGCCCATGGCCGCAGGCACCTGGGCGGCCGCCAAGGCCGGGGCCGATGCCGCGGTGAGCGCGGCAGCGCGCGTAGCGCAAGGGGCGCGCGCAGCGTTTTGCTGCACACGCCCGCCCGGCCACCATGCGGGGCCCGACTTCATGGGCGGCTATTGCTTCTTGAACAACGCCGCCGTGGCTGCGCAGGCGCTGCGCAACCAGGGCGCCCGGCGCGTGGCCTTGCTGGATGTGGACTACCACCACGGCAATGGCACCCAGAGCATCTTCTACCACCGGGACGATGTGCTGTTCATCAGCCTCCATGGCGACCCCCGCACCGAATACCCGTTCTACCTGGGCCATGTGGATGAAGTGGGCGAAGGGCCGGGGGCTGGCTACAACCTGAATTTGCCCCTGCCAGCGGGCACCAGCGCTGCCACCTGGTTTGCGGCCCTGGAGCAGGCCTGCAGCCGCATTGCGGGCTACCAGGCCGATGCGCTGGTGATCTCGCTGGGCCTCGATGCCTTCGAGGGCGACCCCATTTCCCGCTTTGCCCTCGCGTCGGCCGACTTCACCCGCCTGGGCGAACGCCTGGCCCGGCTGGGGCTGCCCACGGTGTTTGTGCTGGAGGGCGGGTATGCCGCGGCCGAGCTGGGGACCAATGCGGTCAATGTGCTGGATGGTTTTGAGCAGGTTTAAGACCAGCTCCGTGGGTGCGCAGTATCTGAAGGGGAAGTCCGTTTTGAAATGGATGCATGAATGACCGAGATGGTGGATTGCGTGGTGGTGGGTGCTGGCGTGGTGGGCTTGGCCGTGGCCCGTGCGCTGGCGTTGCAGGGGCGCGAGGTGCTGGTGCTGGAGGCGGCCGATGCCATCGGCACCGGCACCAGCTCGCGCAACAGCGAGGTGATCCATGCCGGGCTGTACTACCCCACCGGCTCGCTCAAGGCGCGGTTGTGTGTGCAGGGCAAGGCGCTGCTGTATGCCTATTGCACTGAGCGTGGGGTGCCGCACCGGCGCTGCGGCAAGCTGCTGGTGGCCACATCGGCCGCGCAGCTGGCCAGCGTGGAGTCGATCCAGGCGCGTGCACAGGCCAATGGCGTGCTGGACCTGCAGTGGCTCAGCCGGAACGAGGCCCAGGCGTTGGAGCCTGCGCTGGAATGTGTGGGCGCCTTGCATTCGCCCAGCACGGGCATTGTGGACAGCCATGCGTTCATGCTGGCACTGCAGGGCGACCTGGAGCATGCGGGTGGGCTGGTTGCATTGAATTCGCCCCTTGCGCGCGCCCAGTGCGCGCAAGGGGCTATCTATTTGGAAGCATCTGATGGCACGCGCCTGCAGGCCCGTACCGTCGTGAACGCGGCCGGCCTGCACGCACCGGCCTTGGCCGCCCGCTTTGCGGGGCTGGACCCGGCCCATGTCCCTACGGCCCACTTTGCCAAGGGCAGCTATTTCACGCTGACCGGCAAGGCCCCGTTCAGCCGCCTGATCTACCCGGTGCCCGAGGCCGCAGGGCTCGGGGTGCACCTCACGCTCGACCTGGGCGGGCAGGCCAAGTTCGGGCCGGATGTGCAATGGGTGGCATCGGCCGATGACCTGCTGGTGGATCCTGCGCGGGGCGAGGCCTTTTATGCCGAGGTGCGCAAATACTGGCCCGGCCTGCAAGACGGCGCACTGGCCCCCGGGTATGCCGGCATCCGCCCCAAGATCCACGATGCGGGTGCGCCGGCAGCAGACTTCGTCATCCAGGGCCCCAAGGCCCATGGCGTCCCCGGGCTGGTGAACCTGTTCGGCATCGAGTCGCCGGGCCTGACAAGCGCCCTGGCCATTGCCGAGCATGTGGCTGCATTGGTCTGATCTTTGATGTGGGGCAAGTCTGTTGCAATCGGTAACCTCTTGCGCCCCCGTCCTGCGAGGGGTCTCTGGGTGGGTGGCTAAGATGAACCGAGGTCCCCGCTCTGGGGTTTTCCAAACCGCTTGTTGATTGAACGAAAGGCTGCTTGTATGACTGCTTCCGACACCACCACCCAAGGCGAACTGGAAAAACTGGTTTCCGACCTGCGCGGCCTGCTGGCCAACAAGGACCTGGACACGGTTCCAGAGATCAGGCTGCTGCGCCAGCGCCTGGACGATGGCATGCACAACGTGCGTGAGTCCGCCGTGCGCGCCGCACAGGATGCGGCCCGCCAGGCCAAGGACGCAGCGCTGGCGGCCGATCGCTATGCCCACGACGAACCCTGGCGCGTGGCGGGTGCCGCGTTGGCCGTGGGGGCCCTGGTCGGGTTTCTGCTGGCGCGCCGCTGAGCGCTGCCCTGCATGAACTGGCTTTCGCTTCTGGGCCTGGAAGGCTTGTTCGCGCGCTGGCAGGCCCATGTGATCGAGGGGGCCATCGCCGCCGAGGACCGCATGGACCTAGCCCGCCTGGAATGGGCCGACCTCAAGCAGCGGCTTCAGCAATTGCTGGTGCTGACCATCGTGGTCGGCGGGCTCACGGTGGTGGCGTTGATCATGCTGTCGCTGGCGGTGCTGGTGCAGTTCTGGGATTCGCCGCAACGCGTGCTGGTGGCCTGGCTGGTTGCTGGACTGTGGGGCCTGGGGTGGGTCGGCGCCTTGGCAGCCCTGGTGTCCGTGGCGCAGCGTGCGGGCAATGGCTTTGCCCTCACGCGCCATGAATTGGCCCAGGACTGGCGCGACATCAAGGAGCGCCTGTGAGCAAATCGCCTACCCATCCTTCCCTGCCGGCCTCTTCCGAGCGCCCCGTGCTGCCGGTGCCCACGGCGGAGCAGCAGCGCATTCTGGACCGCATCGCCCTGCAGCGTGAGCGCCTGCGCGCACGCCGCGTGGCAAGGGCCCAGGCGCTGGCCTTGGCCGAGAGCAACCGCGCTGCCGCAGGTGGGGTGGAGGAGTCACTGGCATGGCGCGCCGCAGGATTCGCGCGTGAACATCCTTGGGCCGTGGCCGCCATGGCGGGGGCTGCCGTGGTGGCCGGGCCGCGCCGGTTGATCCGTTGGGCCGGGGTGCTTTTGCCCATGCTGCTGCGCCTGCGGCGATGAAGCGTGGGGTGGGGCCGCCGCATAGCGGCGGGCCCTGTCCATGAGTCCATGAAAAAAAGGAGCCACTGGCCACAGTGGCTCCTTTTTTCAAGGGGCACGGGCCGCAAAGCCCGGTTTTTTTCAGGCCATGGCCTTGATGGCCTTGGCCGCCTTGACGACCAGGGCAGGCCCTTCATAGATCAGGCCGGTGTAGATCTGCACCACATCCGCGCCCGCGCGGACCTTGCTCACTGCGTCTTCGGCGCTCATGACGCCGCCCACGCCGATGATGGGGAATTGGCTGCCCAGTGCGGCACGCAGTTGCCGGATGACCTGGTTGCTGGCCTCCAGCACCGGTGCACCGCTGAGTCCGCCGGTTTCTTCTGCGTGGCGCATGCCTTGCACGGCGGCACGGCTGATGGTGGTGTTGGTGGCAATCACGCCGTCCATGCCATGGCGCTGCAGCGTGGCGGCAATCACCGCAACCTGGGCTTCATCCAGGTCGGGGGCGATCTTCACGAACACCGGCACGCGCTTGGCATGCCGGGTGGCCAGGGCCTCGCGGCGCTCGGCAATGGCGGAGAGCAGGGCGTCCAGCGCTGCGTCGCTTTGCAGCGCGCGCAGGTTCTGCGTGTTGGGCGAGCTGATGTTGACCGTCACGTAGTCTGCATGCGGGTACACGCCCTCCAGGCAGGTGAGGTAGTCGCTGGTGGCGTTCTCGATGGGGGTGGTGGCGTTCTTGCCGATGTTCAGGCCCAGCAGCATGGGATGGCGGCGCGCCTGGGTGCGAAAACGCGCCTGCTGCACGTTGCGCAGAAAGGCGTCCAGCCCTTCGTTGTTGAAGCCCAGGCGGTTGATGAGCGCGCGGGCCTCGGGCAGGCGGAACATGCGCGGCTTGGGGTTGCCGGGCTGCGCCTTGGGGGTGACGGTGCCCACCTCCACAAAGCCGAAGCCCATGGCGCCCAGCGCGTCGATGCAGCGTGCGTTCTTGTCCAGGCCCGCCGCCATGCCCACCCGGTTGGGGAAGGTCAGGCCGGCCAGCGTGACGGGATCATGGACCGTTTCGTTGCACCAGGCCCACTGCAGCGGCGTGCGTTGCCCGCGTGCCAGCATGTCCATGGTGAGTTCGTGGGCGGCTTCGGCGTCCATGCCGAAGAGAAAGGGGCGGGTGAGGGCGTAGGGGATCAGGGACATGGGGGGATAATTCAGGATTACCCCTGATTTTCTCCCATGACGACGATGACTCCCCTGACCCAAGACGAACTCAAGACCCTGGTTGGCCAAGCCGCACTGCAGTATGTGGTGCCTGGCGAGATTGTGGGGGTGGGCACAGGCTCCACGGTCAACAAGTTCATCGACGCGCTGGCGGGCATGAAAGACCAGATCAAAGGTGCTGTGTCCAGCTCCGTGGCAAGCACCGAGCGCCTGAAGGCGCTGGGCATTGCGGTGTTCGATGCCAACGAAGTGGCGTCGCTCTCCGTCTACATCGACGGTGCCGACGAGATCGACGGCCAGGGCCATATGGTCAAGGGCGGCGGCGCGGCGCTGACGCGCGAGAAGATCGTGGCGGCCCTGGCCGAGCGGTTTGTCTGCATCGCCGACGAGTCCAAGCTGGTTCAGGCGCTGGGGCAGTTTCCCTTGCCGGTCGAGGTGATTCCCATGGCGGCCAACCACATTGCACGCCGTTTTGAAGCCATGGGCGGCCAGGCCAGCCTGCGGCTCAAGGACGGCCAACCGCTGGTCACCGACAACGGGCAGCACATCCTGGATGTGAAGGGCCTGTCGATCACTGACCCGCTGGCGTTCGAGTCGCAAATCAACCAGTGGCCGGGCGTGGTGACGGTGGGGGTGTTTGCGCACCAGAAGGCCTCGGTGTGCCTGCTGGGGACGGCCCAGGGGGTCAAGACGCTGGACTACGTCAGCTAACGCAGTGGGGGGGGCAGCGCGCCCAGCGCTTGTACCGCCTGCCATCGCGCATTCCGGCGCCGGAAAGACAAAGGGGTCCCATGGACCCCTTTGTCTTTTTTTCCCCAGAGCAACCCGCGCCGGACGGCGCCGGATGCCGGTTCAGCCGTCAGAAACGGATACCCGCCGGGTTGCTGGGGGTGCGGCCGTCGGTGGGAGGGGCGACAGGGGTTGGGCGCGTGGGTGCGTTGACCTTGGGTTGCTGCTCGGGGGCGGCGGGTGCAACGTCCACAGACTTGACCGCAACCAGCGGGGTGGCCGGGGTCTGGCGGTAGCTGCTTGGCAGCTGAGACTGCTTGGGATAGCCCGCCGCATCCAGATACTGCGTCCAGTCGGCATCAGAGTAGCCCACCAGTTGTTGGCCTCCAATGGTGCCAAAGGGCAGGCTGGTGGATCCGCTCAGGCGCTGCAGCGCAGCGGCATCCTCGCTGGTGGATACGGTGCGCTCGGTGAAGGGCACGCCCCGCGATGTGAGGGCATTGCGCAGACTCACGCAGGGTGCGCAGTCATTGCCTGTGTAGATCGTGACCGGAAAGCGGTTGGCGATCTGCCGCAGTTCATAGGGCAGGGCCGCGCCGCTGGCGGCCGCAGGCGCAGTGCCGGTGCTGCGTGCCGCTTGTGCGGGTGCGTCTGCGGGGGGGCGGTCGGAGAAAGTCACCTTGCCGTCTGGTCCGACGACGCGGTATACCCCCTGCGCCTGGGCACTGGTGCCGGCCAGCGCCATCAGCAACGAGGCCAACAGGGGGGCAAACAAGGGTTTCTGCATGGTTGTTCTCCTTATTCCAGTGTGTTGTGGGCAGGGAGCGGGCGTGGGGTCCGTCCCGGTGTCTGCGGCCGGGCTCAGGCGGCCAGTTCCTCGGCCATGCCCTGGTGGCGCAACAGGGCGTCCAGGTTGGGCTCGCGGCCCCGGAAGGCCTTGAAGGATTCCATGGCTGGGCGGCTGCCGCCCGCTTCCAAGATCGCTTCGCGGTAGCGGCGCCCGGTCTCGGTGCTGGGTAGGCCATCGCTGCCCGCTGTTTCTTCAAACGCCGCATAGGCATCGGCGCTCAGTACCTCGGCCCATTTGTAGCTGTAGTACCCGGCCGCGTAGCCCCCGGCAAAAATGTGGCTGAACGTGTGCGCGGTGCGGCTGAAGGCCGGGGGCGCGAGCACGGACACCTCGGTACGTACCTGCTGGAGCAGAGGCATGAAGTCCTGCGCCGGGTCGTGTTCGGTGTGCAGCAGCATATCGAACAGCGCGAACTCGATCTGGCGCAGCGTGCCCATGCCGCTTTGGAAATTCTTGGCCGCAATCATCTTGTCGAACAAGGCGCGGGGCAGCGGTTCACCCGTGTCCACATGGGCCGTCATGTGCTTGAGCACGTCCCATTCCCAGCAGAAGTTCTCCATGAACTGGCTGGGCAGCTCCACCGCATCCCATTCCACGCCACCAATGCCGGAGACATCGCGCTCGTTCACCTGCGTGAGCATGTGGTGCAGGCCATGGCCGAATTCGTGGAACAGCGTGATCACATCGTCGTGCGTCAGCAGCGGGGGCTTGCCATCCACGCCATCGGCAAAGTTGCAGACCAGGTGGGCCACGGGCATCTGCAGTGCACCGGTGTCGGGGCGCTGCCAGCGGGTGCGCACGTCGTCCATCCAGGCACCGCCGCGCTTGCCCGTGCGGGCGGGCTGGTCGAGGTAGAACTGGCCGACCAGGGCGCCGTTGCGTTCGATGCGGTAAAACTCGACCGCCGGGTTCCACACAGGTGCGGAGTCGCGGCGGATGGAGACCTCGAACAGCGTCTCGATGATCTTGAACAGCCCCGCCAGCACCTTGGGCGCGGTGAAGTATTCCTTGAGCTCCTGCTCGCTGAAGGCGTAGCGGGCTTCCTTGAGTTTTTCGGAGATGTAGGGCCAGTCCCAGGCCTGTGGGTCGGCAAGGCCCAGGTGCTCGGCGGCAAAGGCGCGCAGGTCGGCCACGTCTTTCTCTGCATACGGGCGGGCACGGCGGCCCAGGTCGCGCAGGAAGCGGATGACCTCGGCGGGCGACTGCGCCATCTTGGGCACCACGGAGACTTCGCCGAAGTTGGCGTAACCCAGCAACTGGGCCTCTTCGCGGCGCAGCGCCAAGATCTCGCCGATCAGTGAGGAGTTGTCGAATTTGCGGGCGTCGCCTTCGGCCTGGTCGGAGGCGCGGGTGACATATGCGCGGTAGAGCTTGGCGCGCAAGTCGCTTTGGGCGGCAAACTGCATGACCGGCAGGTAGCAGGGCATTTTGAGCGTGAGCTTGTAGCCCGCCTTGCCCTCGGCCTGCGCGGCGGCCAGGGCGGCCTGCTGCACGTCAGAAGGGATGCCTTCCAGCTCTTCGGCCGTGGCGTAGTAGGCATAGGCGTCGGTCGCGTCCAGCGCGTTTTCGCTGAACTTCTGGCTCAGCTCGGCCTGGCGTTCCTGGATCTGCGCGAAACGCTCTTTGGCGGCGCCGGTCAGCTCGGCACCGCTGAGCACGAAGTTACGCACGGCGTTGCGGTGGGCCTGGTTCTGTTCCGGTGTGAGCGTGGCGGGGTCAATGGCCTTGTACTTGGCATACAGGCGTTCGTCGGCGCCCAGGCGGGTCCAGAACTCGGTGACACGGGGCAGGGCCGCGTTGTAGGCGGCCCGCAACTCGGGCGTGTCGGCCACGCTGTTGAGGTGGCTCACCGCGCCCCAGGCGCGGCCCAGCTCCTCGGTGGCCACGTCCAGCACCTTGGCAATGGCGTCCCAGCGGGCCGGAAAGTCCGGGGCGGTGACGGTCTCCAGCGCCTGGTTGGCCCGCTCCAGCAGCACATCCATCGCCGGGGCGACGTCCGGCGGCGTGATGCGGTCGAACAGGGGGAGGTCGGAGAAGTCGAGAAGGGCGTTGCTCATGCGAAGTTAGATGGCGCCAGGTGGCGCGGGTTCAAGTTGCAAGCGGCCGACGCAGACCTCTGTACACATACGGATTTGCATTCGATCAATGAAAACCGTTCGGGCTGAGCCTGTCGAAGCCTCACGCGGCGCTTCGACCCTTCGACGAGCTCGGGACAGGCAAGCTCAGCGTGAACGGACTGATATTTCTGAACGCATATCCATATCAGGCGGTGCGCTCGGCGGCTTCGATGGTGTTGACCAGCAGCATGGTAATGGTCATGGGGCCAACCCCGCCAGGCACGGGGGTGATCCAGGCGGCCACTTCCTTGACGCCGTCAAAGTCTACGTCGCCGCAGAGCTTGCCTTCGTCGTTGCGGTTCATGCCCACGTCGATCACCACGGCGCCGGGCTTGACCATGTCGGCGGTCAGCACATTGCGCTTGCCCACGGCGGCCACGATCACGTCGGCCTGCAGCGTCTGGGCCTTCAGGTCCTGGGTGGCGCTGTGGCAGACGGTGACGGTGGCGTTCTGGCCCAGCAGCATCAGCGCCATGGGCTTGCCCACGATGTTGCTGCGGCCAATGACCACGGCGTGTTTGCCCTTGAGGTTGTAGCCAATGCTCTCCAGCATCTTCATGCAGCCGTAGGGCGTGCAGGGCCAGAAGCCGGGCATGCCGGTCATCAGCGCACCTGCGCTGGCGATGTGGAAGCCGTCCACGTCCTTGGCGGGCGAGATGGCTTCGATCACCTTTTGCGCATCAATGTGCTTGGGCAGGGGCAGCTGCACCAGGATGCCGTGGATGGCCGGGTCGTTGTTGAGGGCGTCCACGCGGGCCAGCAGTGCGGCCTCGGTCATGTCGGCGTCGTATTTTTCGAGCACCGAGTGCAGGCCGCTGTCTTCGCAGGCCTTGACCTTGTTGCGCACATAGACCTGGCTGGCCGGGTTGTCGCCCACCAGCACCACGGCCAGCCCGGGCGTGACGCCACGGGTTTTCAGGGCCGCAGCGCGCTGCGCCACGTCGGCGCGCAGTTGGCGGGAAAGGGCGTTGCCGTCGATGAGTTGGGCTGTCATATCAGAAATACAGATCAAAAATGCCGCTACCGCGCGATGGATAAGCGCAAGCAGCTATCAAAAAATGAGTAACGCTCAGCCCTTGGGCGCGTTCTGCCCCAGGGCGATCTTGAGCAGGTCGGCCACGGTGTTGGCGTTGAGCTTTTCCATGATGTTGGCGCGGTGCGCCTCCACGGTCTTGATGCTGATGCCCAGGTCGTCGGCGATCTGCTTGTTCAGGCGGCCGGCGACGATGCGTTCGAGCACCTGGGCCTCGCGGCTGGTGAGCTTGGAGAGCAGGGCATCACGGCTGGCGGCCTGCTGGTAGCCGGCGAAGCTCTCGCGGGCGTGGTCCAGCATGCGCTCGACCAGGCCGACCAGCTCTTCTTCGTCAAAAGGCTTCTGGATGAAGTCGAGCGCGCCCTTCTTCATGGTGTTCACGGCCATGGGCACGTCGCCATGGCCGGTGATGAACACGATGGGCAGGGGGGACTTGCGCTCGATCAGGCGGTCCTGCAGTTCCAGGCCCGTCATGCCACCCATGCGGATGTCCACGATCAGGCAGGCGACTTCGCGGGGGTCGTAGCGTGAGAGAAAGGTTTCGGCCGAATCAAAGCAACGTACCCGGTAGTCCTTGCCTTCCAGCAGCCACTGCAGGGAATCGCGGACGGCTTCGTCGTCGTCTACGACGTAAACAGTGCCTTTTTTCGGGATCAAGCTCATGCAACAGTCCTTGGGTTTTGTACGTTTGCTACAGAATTTGTAGTGCCATCAGCAGGCTTGGCGAGCGGCAGCCAGAAGGAGAACCTGCAGCCTGTGACCTCCGGGCCATTGTAGAGGTTCTCCGCCTGCATCCGGCCCTGGTGCGACTCGACGATGCTGCGGCACAGATTGAGGCCCATGCCCATGCCTTCGGCCTTGGTGGAGAAGAAGGCTTCGAACAGGCGTTCGAGCACCTCGGGGGCCAGGCCCTTGCCGGTGTCCTGCACCGAAAACTCCACCACCTGCCGGTCTTCGATTTGCTTGGGCACCACGCGCAGCTCCACGCTGCGGCCGGCAGCGGGGCGGTTGGCGTGCTGGATGGCTTCGGCGCCGTTCTTCATCAGGTTGACCAGCACCTGCTCGATCAGGATGGTGTCGGCCATCACGGGCGGCAGGCGGGCAGCCACATAGTGGGTCAGGCGCACGTTGTGGCGGCGCAGTTCGATGTCGGCCAGTTCCACGGCCTCATTCACCATGGAGTGCACGTCGGCCAGCGCCCGGTTGGGCTCGCTCTTTTTCACGAATGAGCGGATGCGCTGGATGATCTGGCCCGCGCGCTGGGCCTGGTGGGCCGTCTTCTGCAGGGCGGTGAGCAAGGCCTCTTCGGTCAGCTGGCCGCTCTGGATGCGCGAGACCATGCCGCTGCAGTAGTTGTTGATGGCGGTGAGCGGCTGGTTCAGCTCATGCGCCACGCTCGATGCCATCTCGCCCATGGTGATGAGGCGGCTCACCGATTGGGCGCGCTCGGCCTGGCGCTCGGCCTGCTCTTCGGCCAGGCGGCGGGGCGTGATGTCGGTGGCGATCACCATCTGTGCCAGGCGGCCGTCCACCCAGTTGAGGTAGCGCGAGCGCACCTCCAGCCATTTTCCCAGGTCGGGCAGGTAGATCTCGGCGTTTTCGGTGCGGGCGCTGGTCAGGGTGTCAGTGGGCAGCCCCATCAGGCCGTCCTCGTCGTCCATGACGGCCTGGTCCTTGCTGGCCACGGGCACGACGCCCGCCTGCGCCACCAGTTGCAGGTGCCCGCCGGTCTGCGAGCCGAACCACTGGCGGTAGAGCTTGTTGGCGAACAGCAGCTCCTCGCTGCCCAGCGGCGCCACCGACACCGAGGCGTCCAGCGACTCCAGCACGATGGTGAAGCGTTCGTGCGAAGCCGACAGCTGCTCGCGGATGCGGTTGGGCTCGGTGATGTCGGTCATCGAGGTCATCCAGCCGGTCTGCTGGCCATGGGCGTCAATCAGTGGCGACACATACAGGCGGGCGTCAAACAGCGTGCCGCTCTTGCGCTTGACGCGCACCTGGAAGCCGCCGGCCATGGTGTTGCCGCGCAGTTCGTCGCGCAGCTTGGCCTGCAGGGTCTCGTGGTCGGCTTCGGGCCAGTAGGGGAAGGGCGCTTTCAGGCCCACCAGTTCCTCGGCGCTCCAGCCCGTCATCTGGCAGAAGGCGGCGTTCACGTAGCTGATGCGGCCCTCCATGTCCAAGGCGCGCATGCCGGTCAGGATGGAGTTCTCCATCGCGCGGCGGAAGTTGGTCTCGGCCACCAGGGCCTCTTGTGCCTGCATGCGGCGCCGGGTGTGGCGCCAGGTGGCGATCAGCATCCAGGCCGTCATGGCCGAGAGCGTGCCCACCAGCCAGAACAGGCCGCTGCCCACCACCCCCAGGGAGGTGCGGTAGGCCTGCGCCCGCAACACCAGGCCGTTGCCGACCGGGGAGACGGGGATCTCGTACTCGTTGGCCTTGGGTGTCCAGGGCAGCAGCTGGGTGGCCTTGTTGCGCGGCCCCAGCGGCGTGCCGGCCAGCACCTGGCTCTTGCTGTCCAGCAGCGTCACGGCGTAGCGCGCCAGCACCTCGGTGGGGGTGCCATAGCGCAGCAGGCTGTCGATGGAGTATTCGCCCAGCACCACGCCGCTGAACTTGCCCTGGTTGTTGAGCGGCACCTGCAGCTGCAGCAGCGGGGTGGCATCGCCCGAGGTGGCGGCGGGCTGCGCGTACACGGGCTGCTGCAGGTCGCGCGCCAGGCCATAGGTGTCGGCGGTGTCGCCGGGTTTGAGCACCTCGCCGGCAATGCGCAGCTCGCTGCTGGCCAGGGTGGGGGCCGCATGGCTGGCGCGGATGCGGCGGCGGTCGTCGATCCAGGTGATGGCCTGCAGCTCGGGGTACTGGCTGATCAGCGCCTCGGCGCGGACCACGAATTCAGCACGGCCCAGGTCCTGGTTGGACAGGTCGCGTGCAATGCGCATGAGCTGCTCCTGGCGTTCTAGCAGGCGCAGGCGCACGCGCTGCTGGGCGTATTCCACATCGCGCCGCAGGGCTTCCTGCTCGCGCTCGGCCTCTTCGGCGCGCAGGTACCAGAAGGCCGCCACGATGGCCGCCAGAAACATCAGCACGGCCGCCAGGGGGGCCAGGGCGGCAAAGCGGTCCTGGCGGGTGGGCGACAGACCGCGCCACCACTTGCGCCACCAGCGTATCGGCGCAGCCACGGTCACGGCCGTGGGGGAGGGGGCAGGGGGCATCGAGTCCATCCTGCAAGTGTAGGGGAGCTGCGCTTTGTATACCCCCGCCCTGTGGATGTGCGCATGCAGCAAAATATTGCAATGTGAAATGCATGGGCACCATTTGAAATTTTGTAAAAATGTGCGAAACTAGAGCCAACGTACTAAATTTGCTGCCACATCTACAGGAGACAAAGCATGTCAGCTCAGCCCGACCCTCAGGCCGGTTTCGGCATCGGCACGGACGCCGATCAACAGGAAACCCGTGAATGGATGGACGCTTTGTCCGCCGTGATCGACAAGGAGGGCCCTGAGCGTGCCCATTTCCTGCTGGAGCAACTCCTCGAACACGCCCGCCAGAGCAGCATCGACATGCCGTTCTCGGCCAACACCGGCTACGTGAACACCATCGAGGCTGACAAGGAAGCCCATTGCCCCGGCAACATCGCGATTGAAAAGCGCCTGCGCGCCTACATGCGCTGGAACGCCATGGCCATGGTGGTGCGTGCCAACCGGCTGGACCCGGCCGATGGCGGCGACCTGGGCGGCCACATCGGCTCGTTCGCTTCGGTGGCCAGCATGTTCGGCGCCGGCTTCAACCATTTTTGGCATGCCGAGAGCGAAGGCCACGGCGGTGACCTGCTCTACATCCAGGGCCACAGCGCGCCCGGCATCTATGCCCGCGCCTACCTCGAAGGCCGCCTGACCGAAGAGCAGCTCGACAGCTTCCGCCAGGAAGTGGACGGCAAGGGCCTGTCCAGCTACCCGCACCCCAAGCTGATGCCCGAGTTCTGGCAGTTCCCCACCGTCTCGATGGGCCTGGGCCCGCTGATGGCCATCTACCAGGCCCGCTTCCTCAAGTACTTGCATGCCCGTGGCATTGCCGACACCGCTAACCGCAAGGTCTGGGTGTTCTGCGGCGACGGCGAAATGGACGAGCCGGAATCGCTGGGCGCTATCGGCCTGGCCGCGCGCGAGAACCTCGACAACCTGGTCTTCGTCATCAACTGCAACCTGCAGCGCCTGGACGGCCCGGTGCGCGGCAACGGCAAGATCGTGCAGGAGCTCGAAGGCGAGTTCCGTGGCGCGGGCTGGAACGTCATCAAGCTGCTGTGGGGCAATGGCTGGGACGCGCTGCTGGCGCGCGACAAGACCGGTAAGCTCAAGCAGCTGATGATGGAAACCCTGGACGGCGACTACCAGGCCATGAAGGCCAACGACGGCGCCTTTGTGCGCAAGAACTTCTTCGGCAAGTACCCCGAGACGCTCAAGCTCGTCGAGCACATGACCGACGAAGAGGTGTTCGAGCTGCGCCGTGGTGGCCACGAGCCCGCCAAGGTGTACGCGGCCTTCCACGCTGCCAACGCGCACAAGAACCAGCCCACCGTGCTGCTGGTCAAGACCGTCAAGGGCTATGGCATGGGCAAGGCCGGTGAAGGCAAGAACACCGTGCACCAGACCAAGAAGCTGTCGGACGAAGACATCAAGTACATCCGCGACCGCTTCAGCATCCCGATCCCGGACAGCCAACTGGCTGACATTCCGTACTACAAGCCGGCCGACGACACGCCCGAAATGCGCTACCTGCACGAGCGCCGCCAGGCCCTGGGCGGCTACCTGCCGCACCGCCGCGTGAAGGCCGACGAGAGCTTCACCGTGCCCGCGATCGACACCTTCAAGGCGATCCTGGAGCCCACGGCCGAGGGCCGCGAAATCAGCACCACACAAGCCTACGTACGCTTCATCACCCAGCTGCTGCGCGACCAGGCCCTGGGCCCGCGCGTGGTGCCCATCCTGGTGGATGAGGCCCGCACCTTCGGCATGGAAGGCCTGTTCCGCCAGATCGGCATCTACAACCCCAAGGGCCAGCTCTACACCCCGGTCGACCGCGACCAGGTGATGTACTACAAGGAAGACAAGGCTGGCCAGATCCTGCAAGAGGGCATCAACGAAGCCGGTGGCATGGCCAGCTGGATCGCTGCCGCCACCAGCTACAGCACCAACAACCGCATCATGGTGCCGTTCTACGTGTACTACTCGATGTTCGGCTTCCAGCGCATTGGCGACCTGGCCTGGGCAGCGGGCGACATGCAGGCGCGTGGCTTCCTGCTGGGCGGCACCTCGGGCCGCACCACGCTCAACGGCGAAGGCCTGCAGCACGAAGATGGCCACAGCCACATCCTGGCCAACACCATCCCCAACTGCGTGAGTTACGACCCGACCTTCGCCCACGAAGTCGCGGTGATCATGCACCGGGGCATGAAGCGCATGGTTGAGCAGCAGGAAAACGTCTTCTACTACATCACGCTGCTCAACGAAAACTACCCCATGCCGGGCCTCGTGGAGGGCACGGAAGAGCAGATCATCAAGGGCATGTACCTGTGCAAGCCCGGCGCCGTGCCACCGCAGGGCACCTCCGATGCCAGCGACAAGCGCGTGCAACTGCTGGGTTCGGGCACCATCCTGCGCGAGTCGCTGGCTGCGCAAACCCTGCTGGCCGCCGACTGGGGCGTGCAGGCCGATGTGTGGAGCTGCCCGAGCTTCAACGAACTCACCCGCGAAGGCCAGGACGCCGACCGCTGGAACCTGCTGCACCCGCTGGAAGCGCCGCGCGTGCCTTTCGTGGCGCAGCAACTCTCCACCAGCACCGGCCCCGTGGTCGCATCCACCGACTACATGAAGGCCTATGCCGAGCAGATCCGCCCCTTCGTCCCCAAGGGCCGCAACTACAAGGTGTTGGGCACCGACGGTTTTGGCCGCAGCGACTTCCGCAGCAAGCTGCGCGAGCACTTCGAGGTGAACCGCCACTACATCGTCGTGGCCGCACTCAAGGCGTTGAGCGAAGACGGCGTGCTGCCCGCCACCAAGGTGGCCGAGGCGATCGCCAAGTACGGCATCAATGCGGACAAGATCAACCCGCTCTACGCATAAACCGAACGGAGACAGAACAATGGCATTGGTCAATATTCAAGTCCCGGACATCGGGGACTTCGACGAAGTGGGCGTGATCGAGTTGCTGGTCAAAGTGGGCGACACCGTGAAAGCCGAGCAGTCGCTCATTACGGTCGAATCCGACAAGGCATCGATGGAGATCCCCTCCAGCCACGCAGGTGTGGTCAAAGAGCTGAAGATTGCGTTGGGCGACAAGGTCAAGCAGGGATCGGTGATTGCCGTGGTGGAGTCTGCTGACGCAGGCGCTGCAGCAGCACCGGCTGCCGTGGCTGCTCCTGCTCCTGCTCCCGCGCCCGTGGCGGCTGCGGCACCAGCACCCGCTGCGGCGCCTGTTGCGTCGGGCCCGGTGGAAGTGCGCGTGCCCGACATCGGCGACTTCAAGGACGTGGCCGTGATCGAGATGCTGGTCAAGGTCGGCGACACGATCAAGGTCGAACAGTCGCTGTTCACTGTCGAATCCGACAAGGCATCGATGGAGATCCCATCGCCTGCCGCAGGCGTGCTGAAGGAACTCAAAGTCAAGATTGGCGACACCGTCAACATCGGCGATCTGATCGCCGTGCTGGAAGGCACCACCGCTGCTGCTGCGCCTGTGGCCGCTGCACCCGCACCAGCCCCTGTGGCCGTATCCGCTCCAGCAGTGTCTGCCGCAGCCGCAGCACCCGCTGCTGCCGTGGCCTCGGTGCCTGTCCCCGCCCACCAGCCCGGCACCCCCACCGCAGGCCTGCCCCATGCATCGCCTTCGGTGCGCAAGTTCGCCCGCGAACTGGGTGTGCCCATCGACGAAGTCAAGGGGACCGGCCCCAAGGGCCGCATCACCCAGGACGACGTGGCCGCCTTCACCAAGCAGGTGATGACAGGCGCCGTGCAGACCAAGGCCCAGGCGGCCAAGGCACCCGCAGGCGGCGGTGGCTCCGGCGTCGGCCTCGATCTGCTGCCCTGGCCCAAGGTGGACTTCACCAAGTTCGGCCCGGTGGAGCGCAAGGACCTCTCGCGCATCAAGAAGATAAGCGGCGCCAACCTGCACCGCAACTGGGTCGTCATCCCGCACGTCACCAACCACGACGACGCGGACATCACCGACCTCGAAGCCTTCCGCGTGCAGTTCAACAAGGAAAACGAGAAGAGTGGCGTCAAGGTCACCATGCTCGCCTTCATGATCAAGGCCGCCGTGGCTGCGCTCAAGAAGTTCCCCGAGTTCAACAGCTCGCTCGACGGCGACCAGCTGGTGCTGAAGAACTACTTCCACATCGGCTTTGCGGCCGACACGCCCAACGGCCTCGTCGTGCCGGTCATCCGCGACGCCGACAAGAAGGGCATCGTCCAGATCTCGCAAGAGATGGGCGACCTGGCCAAGAAGGCGCGCGACGGCAAGCTCGGCCCGGCCGACATGACTGGCGGCTGCTTCTCCATCAGCTCGCTGGGTGGCATTGGTGGGCGTTACTTCACGCCCATCATCAACGCCCCCGAAGTCGCCATCATGGGCGTGTGCAAGAGCAGCCTGGAGCCCAAGTGGGACGGCAAGCAGTTCGCACCGCGCCTGGTGCTGCCCCTCTCCCTGAGCTGGGACCACCGCGTGATCGACGGCGCCGCCGCCGCACGCTTCAACGTGTACTTTGCCTCGCTGCTGGCGGACTTCCGCCGCATCGTGATGTAACGGAAGGGCAAGACACACCATGGCAATCATCGACATCAAGGTGCCCGACATCGGCGACTTCGCCGAAGTGGCCATCATCGAACTGCTGGTCCAACCCGGCGACACCATCAAGGCCGAGCAAAGCCTGATCACCGTGGAGTCCGACAAGGCCTCCATGGAGATCCCGTCCAGCCACGCTGGGGTTGTGAAAGAGCTGAAAGTGAAGCTGGGCGACAAGATCGCTGAAGGCGCTGTAGTGCTCACGCTGGAAGTGCAGGGCGCAGCCGCTGCGCCCCCTGTGGCTGCAGAATCTGCGCCAAAACCGGCCCCAGCGCCCATTCAACAAGCGCAAGCAGCTATGAATCCAGTAGCATTCAGCTTTGCTGGCACAGCCGATCTAGAGTGCGACGTGCTCGTGCTCGGCGGCGGCCCCGGCGGCTACAGCGCTGCCTTCCGCGCGGCCGATCTGGGCCTCAAGGTCGTCATTGTCGAGCGCTACGCCACCCTGGGCGGCGTGTGCCTGAACGTGGGCTGCATCCCCTCCAAGGCACTGCTGCACGTGGCCGCCGTGATGGACGAGGTCAGCCACATGGCCGACCTGGGCGTGGACTTTGGCGCGCCCGCCGTCAACATCGACAAGCTGCGCGGCCACAAGGAAAAGGTCATCGGCAAGCTCACCGGCGGCCTGGCCGCCATGGCCAAGATGCGCAAGGTGACCACCGTGCGCGGCTACGGTGCGTTTGTCGGAGCCAACCACCTGGAAGTGGAAGAAACCACCGGCACCGCGCAGGAGAAGACGGGCACCAAGAAGGTCATCGCCTTCAAGAAAGCCATCATCGCCGCCGGCAGCCAGGCCGTGCGCCTGCCCTTCATGCCCGACGACCCGCGCGTGGTCGACTCCACCGGCGCCCTGGCGCTCAAGGAAGTCCCCAAGCGCATGTTGATTTTGGGCGGCGGCATCATCGGCCTGGAAATGGGCACGGTGTACAGCACGCTGGGCGCGCGGCTGGATGTGGTCGAGATGATGGACGGCCTGATGCAGGGCGCCGACCGCGACCTCGTCAAGATCTGGCAGAAGATGAACGCCAAGCGCTTCGACAACATCATGCTCAAGACCAAGACGGTGGGGGCCAAGGCCACACCCGAAGGCATTGAGGTGACGTTTGCCGCCGCGGAAGAGGGCGGCACCGCCCCCGCCCCCCAGGTCTATGACCTGGTCCTGCAGGCTGTGGGCCGCACGCCCAACGGCAAGAAGATCGCCGCCGACAAGGCGGGCGTGGCCGTCACGGACCGTGGCTTCATCAACGTCGATATCCAGATGCGCACCAACGTGCCGCACATCTTCGCCATCGGCGACATCGTGGGCCAGCCCATGCTGGCGCACAAGGCGGTGCACGAGGCGCATGTGGCCGCCGAAGTGATCGCCGGGGAGCTGCAAGGCAACAAGGAACTGGCAGCCGCCGCCTTCAACGCCCGCGTGATCCCGAGCGTGGCCTACACCGACCCCGAAGTGGCATGGGTCGGCCTGACCGAGGACCAGGCCAAGGCCCAGGGCATCAAGGTCAAGAAGGGCCTGTTCCCCTGGACGGCCTCCGGCCGAGCCATCGCCAACGGCCGCGACGAAGGCGTGACCAAGCTGCTGTTCGACGACTCGCCCGAGGCCCATGGACACGGCAAGATCCTGGGCGGCGGCATGGTCGGCACGCATGCGGGCGACATGATCGGCGAGATCGCGCTGGCCATCGAGATGGGCGCCGACGCCGTGGACATCGGCAAGACCATTCACCCGCATCCCACGCTGGGCGAAAGCATCGGCATGGCGGCGGAGATTGCGCATGGCAGCTGCACGGATGTGCCGCCCAGTAAGAAGTAACTGACTCACGTTCAATGCAAAAAACCTGGACCGGCGACGGTTCGGGTTTTTTGACTGAACGGACAGTCTGGTATTCGGTGGGTGTGCCAAATCGGCACTAACCCACACTAGTGTTTGATTAGCGCGTGACTGGGGCCAAGAAATTTTGGTTCGTAGGTATTTCCCTTTCGAACTCCGTGTGCAAAGCCGCCACGCTACGTCCGAGTCGGATGGCAGTATCTGGGATCAATAGGTAATGCCAGGGTGTTAGCGCCAGTGC
>NZ_QAJR01000022.1:2297-4031 GCF_003852545.1 Acidovorax sp. FJL06 | reverse complement strand
GGCCAAAAATACCCATGCCCAACGCCCCCCTCCAGCACAGCCCCGCCGCAGAACGCAACCAAGGGCCCATCCTGGCGCAGCTCCTGGCCCTGCTTGCGCCAGCGGGGGCCGCACTGGAGATTGCCAGCGGCACCGGGCAGCACGCCGCCCACTTTGCCGCAGCCCTGCCCGGCTGGAGCTGGCAACCCACCGACCTGCAGGCCACCCACTTTGGCTCCATCACGGGCTGGGCCGCCCAGGCGCAGGCGCACAACATGCGTGCGCCGCTGCGGCTCGATGTGCTGCAAACGCCGTGGCCCACCGAAGGCCCGGCCTTCGGCGCCCCGTTCGACCTGATCTACTGCGCCAACATGCTGCACATCGCCCCCTGGGCGTGCTGCACCGGGCTCATGCAGGGAGCGGCCCGCCACCTGGCAATGGGTGGCCACCTGGTCACCTATGGCCCCTACCTGGAAGACGGCGTGCCCACGGCCCCGGGCAACCTGGCCTTTGACGCCAGCCTGCGTGCACAGGACGCCACCTGGGGCATCCGCCGCCTTGAAGACGTGGCCACCGTGGCCGCCAGCGCCGGCCTGCAACTGGCGGCGCGGCATGCCATGCCTGCCAACAACCTGCTGCTGGTGTGGACCCACGCCGCCCGCAACCCTTGACGAAACACGCCCCATGAACACACCTGCCACCGCCCCCTTCTTCATCGCCAAGGTCGAGCCCGATGGCCTGCAATGCGACGCATGGCCCGAGCAACCCCTGCTGCTGTCGATGGAACAGGGCGGCATCGACTGGCCCAGCTCCTGCCGCAACGGCACCTGCCGCACCTGCCTGGGCCACCTGGTCGAGGGCACGGTGCGCTACGCCATCGAATGGCCTGGCCTGACGGCCGAAGAGAAGGAAGAAGGCTGCGTGCTACCCTGCGTGGCCTATCCCGCATCGGACGTCGTTCTGCAGGGCAGCGCCATCTGATCTTCGTCAGACACCACCCCGTTCAGAGACGGAACGGCCCCCGGTGCACTAAAATCCACGCCTTCGGGAGCAAGATGCTCCTTTGACGTGCGGCAGCGCCGCATCGCATGTTCTTTGGGGCGGTTTCTTGGGGGCACAGCAGCTGCCTTCGGCCACGGGAACCTGTGCTGCAGCGCACCGCCAGCTGGCACGCCGCCAGAGGCTCCCACAGAAAGCCCCACCTTCCATGAACACCCCCCTCACCCCCGTGCCGATCTCGCCCGTCGAGGACATCGTGGCCGAGATGCGCGCCGGGCGCATCGTCATCCTGGTGGATGAAGAAGACCGCGAAAACGAAGGCGACCTCGTCCTGGCCGCCGACCATGTCACGCCCGAGGCCATCAACTTCATGGCCCGTTTCGGCCGCGGCCTGATCTGCCTGACGCTCTCGCGCGAGCGCTGCGAGTTCCTCAAGCTGCCGCCCATGGCCGCACGCAACGGCACCGTGTACAGCACGGCCTTCACGGTCTCCATCGAGGCGGCCGAGGGCGTGACCACCGGCATCTCGGCCGCCGACCGCGCCCGCACCGTGCAAGTGGCCGTGGACCGCAACAGCCAGCCCACTGATTTGGTGCAACCCGGCCACATCTTCCCGCTGCAGGCAGTGGATGGCGGCGTGCTGATGCGCGCCGGCCATACCGAAGCCGGTTGCGACCTGGCCGCCATGGCCGGCTGCAGCCCCGCATCGGTGATCTGCGAGATCATGAAGGACGACGGCACCATGGCCCGCCTGCC
>NZ_QAJR01000022.1:1923-2264 GCF_003852545.1 Acidovorax sp. FJL06 | reverse complement strand
CCATTGCCGACCTGATCGAATACCGCAGCCGCAACGAGTCGCTGGTCGAAAAGGTCGGCACGCGCACGCTACAGACGGCCTACGGCGAGTTCACCGCCCACGCCTTCCGCGACAAGCCCAGCCAGGCCGTGCACCTGGCGCTGGTCAAGGGCCAGTGGAGCACCGACGACGTGGTGCCCGTGCGCGTGCACGAGCCGCTGTCGGTGTTCGACGCACTCGAAATCAACCGCTCCATGCACTCGTGGGGGCTGGACACCAGCCTGCAATACCTCGCAAGCCAGGGCAAGGGCGTGGCGGTGCTGCTCAACTGCGGCGAAAGCGCCGCCCAGCTGCTGGCCCAG
>NZ_QAJR01000022.1:1533-1870 GCF_003852545.1 Acidovorax sp. FJL06 | reverse complement strand
CGCCCAGCTGCTGGCCCAGTTCGAAGGCACGGCCCGCGCGGCACAAGCCCCCGAGCGTGGCCGCATGGACCTGCGCACCTACGGCGTGGGCGCACAGATCCTGCGCGAATGCGGCGTGCACAAGATGGCCCTCATGGGCCAGCCCCGCCGCATGCCCAGCATGGCGGGCTACGGCCTCGAAATCACCGGTTTCATCCCCAAAGAATAAAAGAACAGGACTACGACTATGTTTGGCGCAGACAAAGGCACCGCAGACAAATTGGACGGCAAGAAGCTGCACATCGGCATCGTGCAGGCCCGCTTCAATGAAGGCATCACCAACACCCTGGCCGCCGCC
>NZ_QAJR01000022.1:0-1490 GCF_003852545.1 Acidovorax sp. FJL06 | reverse complement strand
GCCCGTGGCCCTGCAGGCCATGGCCGAGAGCGATGAGTTCGACGCGCTGATCGCGCTGGGCTGCATCATCCGTGGCGAGACCTACCACTTCGAGCTGGTGGCCAACGAATCCGGCGCGGGCGTCACCCGCCTGGCGCTGGACTACCAGATCCCCATTGCCAACGCCATCATCACCACCGAGAACCTCGAACAGGCGATTGCCCGCCAGACCGAGAAGGGCACCGATGCGGCCCGCGTGGCAGTGGAAATGGCCAACCTGCTGGACGAGCTGTCATGAGCGAAAACACCCCCACCACGCCCTCTGCGCCCCGCCCCCCCAAGCAGGCCCGCACCGGCCTCAAGAGCACGGGCACACGCAAGGCGGCCTCCAAATCCAACCGCAGCCGCGCACGCGAGTTCGCGCTGCAGGCCCTGTACCAGCACCTGGTCGGCGGCAACGACGCCCATGCCATCGATGCGTTCACGCGCGACCTGGCGGGCTTCCACAAGGCCGACTCGGCCCACTATGACGCGCTGCTGCACGGCTGCATTGCCACGGCGGGCGAGATGGACCTGCTCATCACCCCGCTGCTGGACCGCAAGATGGCCGAGATCTCGCCCATCGAGCACGCGACCATGTGGATCGGTGTGTACGAGTTCCAGCACTGCCTCGATGTGCCCTGGCGCGTGGTGCTCAACGAGTGCATCGAGCTGGCCAAGGAGTTTGGCGGCACCGACGGCCACAAGTACGTGAACGCCGTGCTCAACGGCCTGGCGCCCAAGTTGCGCGCCATGGAAGTGGCGGCCGACAAGGCTGCGGGCGCGGGCGCCGCCTGACCCCGCCGCAGCCCCGCCAGCGCGGCCGGGGCTGTTTTGCTTCTTTTTTCCCCTTCTCTTCCACGCCCCACGCCCGGTCTGGGCAGGATGCCTTTCCATGAAGTTTTCCACGCGCGCCGAGCGCATCGAACCGTTCTACGTGATGGAAGTGGCCAAGGCCGCGCAGGCNNCCTGGCCCGCGAGGTGGCCGGCACGCGCGAGCCGATGATTTTCTTGAACATCGGCGAGCCGGACTTCACCGCCCCGCCCCTGGTGCAGGAAGCCGCCGCACGCGCCGTGCACAGCGGCGCCACGCAGTACACCAACGCGCTGGGGCTGGATGCGCTGCGCGAGCGCATCAGCGGCTGGTACCAGAGCCGCTTTGGCGTCAACGTGCCTGCACGCCGCATCGTGGTGACGGCGGGCGCCTCGGCCGCGCTGCAGCTCGCGTGCCTGGCGCTGATCGAGTCGGGCGACGAGATCCTCATGCCCGACCCCAGCTACCCCTGCAACCGCCACTTCGTGAGCGCCGCAGAGGGCAAGGCCGTGCTGCTGCCCACCACGGCGGCCGAGCGTTACCAGCTGAGCGCCGAGAAAGTGCGCGCTGCCTGGACAGACAAGACGCGGGGTGTTTTGCTCGCATCACCGTCGAACCCCACGGGCACCTCGATCGCGCCCGACGAGCTGCGCCGCAT
>NZ_QAJR01000021.1:18583-47680 GCF_003852545.1 Acidovorax sp. FJL06 | reverse complement strand
GCGAGCGGTTTAGTCCTCCGCTGCGTATCGGACATTTGCCACAAGAATTAGGGTGATCGCAATCGCCGGGCGAGGGCGCATTTGGATTTCACGGTAAGCCCAAGTCGATTGCTCGACCGCGCGCGTGCAAGCTAAGCATGGGCGCTGCGTTTTTCCTAGTCGTCTTCGCGCACCCGGTACTGCCCCATCAGCGTCTGTTGGACGGCTGGCGGCACGGCCTCGTAGTGCGACAACGCGATGGTGTAGCGGCCCTGGCCACTGGTCATTGCATTGAGCCGCGACTGGTAGTCGGCCAGCTCGGCCTCTGGCACCTGACCGCCGATGGCCACGATGCCGGCCCCCAGGCCCGACGTGCCGGTGACCAGGCCGCGCCGCAACGACAGGTCGCTCGTGACGTCGCCCACGGAATGCTCGGGCACGGCGATCTCGATCTGGACGATCGGCTCGAGCACAGCCGGCCGGGCCTCGCGAATCGCCGCCATGAAGGCCTTGCGACCGGCGGTCGCGAAGGCGATGTCCTTGCTGTCCACGCTGTGGTGCTTGCCGTCGTACACCACGACGCGCACATCGACCACTGGGTAGCCGGCGATCGCACCGTACGCCAAAACCTCGCGCACGCCTTTCTCGACCGCGGGGATGAACTGGCCCGGGATCGCGCCGCCCCTGACTTCGTCGGCGAACTCGAAGCCCGCGCCGCGCGCGAGCGGCTCGATGCGCAGGAAGACTTCGGCGAACTGGCCGGCACCGCCGCTCTGCTTCTTGTGGCGGTAGTGGCCCTCGGCCGGCGCGGTCACGGTCTCGCGGTAGGCGATGCGCGGTGGTCGCGTCTGGACCTCGAAGCGGTAAACCTCGCGCAGGCGTTCGAGCACGATGCGCAGGTGCAGCTCGCCCAGCCCGTAGAGCACCGTCTCGTTGGTCGCGGCCACATGCTCGATGCGCAGGCACGGGTCCTCGGCCACGAGCTTGCCGAGGATTTCCCAGGCGCGCTGCTCGTCGCCATGCCGCTTGGGCTCCACGGCCAGGCCGTACACCGGCACCGGGAACGGCAGCGGTGCAAGATGCACATGGCTGTCTTGCGCCGCATCGTGCAGCACGGCATCGAAATGGATCTCCTCGACCTTGGCCACCGCCACGATGTCGCCCGGCGCCGCGTGCGACACCTCGACATGGTCCTTGCCCTGGAGCATGAACAGGTGCCCCACCTTGAAGGGCTTGCGGCCGTCGCCGATGTAGAGCTGGCTGTCGCGCGTGACCGTGCCCTGGTGCACGCGGAAGATGCCCATCTTGCCGACAAAGGGGTCGATCGTGACCTTGAACACATGCGCCAGCACGTGCAGCGTTGGGTCAGGCTTGGCCTTCATGGGCAGGGTCTCTGCGCCCTCGCCAACGATGAAGCTCGGCGGGTTGGCTTCGGTCGGGTCGGGCAGGAGCTTGACGATCACGTCCAGCAACTCGGCCACGCCGGCGCCGCTGCGCGACGAGACGAAACACACCGGGATCAGGTGGCCTTCGCGCAGCGCCTGTTCGAGCGGCGCGTGCAGCTCGGCCGGATCCACGTCGCCCTCCTCGAGGTAGCGGTCGACGAAGGCCGCGTCGACCTCGACCACCTGTTCCACCAGCGCGCGGTGCGCCGCTTCGACGGGGCCGAAGTCGGAGCGTCCGAAGCGATTGAAGAAGCAGTCGATCACCTGCCGGTTGACCCCGTCGGGCAGGTTCAGCGGCAGGCATTCGCGGCCGAAGGTCGCCTGGATCTCGGCCAGCAGGCCCGCCAGCGAGATGCCCTGCGCGTCGATCTTGTTGACGATGATCATGCGGGCGAGGCGGCGCGAGGCGGCGTATTCCATCATGCGCACCGCCATCGGCTCGATGCCGGTGGCGGCATTGATGACCACCGCCACCGTCTCGACCGCCTCCAGCGCCGGCAGGCTCTGGCCGAGGAGGTCGGGGCCGCCGGGCGTGTCGATCAAGTGGATGCGCGTGCCGGCATGCGTGAGGTGCATCACCGATGCGTTGAGCGAATGCAGCATGCGGCGCTCGAGCGGGTCGTGGTCGCTGACGGTGCTGCCGCGCTCGATGCTGCCGCAAGCGCCGATGGCGCCCGCCTTGTACAGCAAGGCCTCGGCCAGCGAGGTCTTGCCGGCGGCCGCGGCGCCCACGAGCGCCAACGTTCGCACAGCTTTCATTTCGGCCGCGAGGCCGTTCGATCGGCTTGGCATGGTTGGACTCCTTTGCACGTCCGGAAGGCCGGTCCGGCGGCCCGCATGGGCTCGGGCGTTGCATGTGGACGTCGGGGCAGCGTACGGGATTGACCGCGCTGATGCAAGTTGATTGCGCCGCCGATTTCCAATACCTGACCGGCATGCATGCCGCGTTGACCTCCCCTTGTTGCCAGCGTGCAGAGACATGGGCTCACGCTCAAGTTGTCTCAACAACCATGCTCTGAGCCCGTCATGACCACTGTCACCGTCGACTCTGCATGCCATTGCCGGCGACCGGTCATCGCGCTGGGCATGTGTCGAGGGCTTTCAACGACTGCACTGCGGTCGTCACCGTGAATTGACGGAGCGCACACCACCGACGGGAATCGCTGCAAGTCCGTCTTTGACTGCGGCGAATACTCGAGCAACGGACATCGGCAAAGAGAAGGAAAAAGGGGCGCAGACTTCCGTCCGCGCCCCTCCTGTTTTGGACGACCAGGCCAGTCAATCCGGCCCAGCGCGCCTCATCACGGCACCAAAGCAGCCATTTCTCCTGCGGGGACCACCCCATAGTGGTCCAGCTGCATCGAATACTGCGCGCGGCCTGACGACAGAGCGCGCAAACTACCGATGTAGCCGAACATCTCTTTCAGCGGCACCTCGGCCTCGACCGTGGCGGCGGTGCCGCGTTGGCCTTGGCCGCGCACGATGCCACGGCGGCGGTTCAGGTCGCCGATGCTGTCGCCCAGGTACTCGGCCGGGGTGATGACCTCGACGGCCATCACGGGCTCCAGCACTTGGGGCGCTGCCTTGGCAAAGCCTTCGCGGAAGGCGGCCATGGCCGCCAGCTCGAAGGCCAGCGTGGACGAGTCGCGCTCATGGAAGCTGCCATCCACCAGCGTGGCCGCGAAGTCCACGGCCGGGAAGCCGGCGACCACGCCTGCCAGGGCGGCGCGGCGGATGCCGGCCTCCACCGCTGGGATGAACTCGCGCGGCACGGCGCCGCCGACGATGCGGCTTTCAAAGCGGATGCCTTCGCCCCGGGGCAGGGGCTCGAGCCGCAGCTTCACCTCGGCAAACTGGCCAGGGCCGCCCGACTGCTTCTTGTGCACATGGTGGACCTCCACACTCCGTGAAATGGTTTCGCGGTAGGCCACCTGGGGGCGGCCGACCGACACGTTGACGCCGTGGCGTGCGCGCAGCTTCTCGATCGAAACTTCGAGCTGCAGCTCGCCCATGCCGGACAGAATGGTCTGGCCGGATTCGGCGTCGTGCTGCAGGCGCAGGCTCGGGTCCTCGCGCAGCAGCGACTGCAGGGCCTTGGACAGGCCTTGCTGGTCCGCGCTCGCCTTGGGCTCGATGGCCACGTGGATCACCGGCTCGGGCACGCTGATCTGCTCCAGCACCACGGGGTGGCCCGGGTCGCTCAGGGTGTGGCCCGTCAGCGTGTCCTTGAGGCCCACGACGGCGGCGATGTCGCCTGCCACCAGCTCGTCGTGCTCGATGTGCTGGTCGGCATGCACTTCGTACAGGCGCGACACGCGCTCGGTCTTGCCCGTGCTGGTGTTGAGCACCACGTCGCCCCGGCCCAGCCGGCCGCTGTACACGCGCACGAACACCTTGGCGCCATGGTCGTCGGTGACGACCTTGAACGCCAGGGCCGCGAACGGATCGGCGGCCGTGGCCGGCCTGTCGCTGCCTTCGCGCACGATGTCGTCCGGCGAGGGCAGGTAGTCCACCACGGCGTCGAGCAAAGGCTCCACACCCCGGTTCTTGAAGGCCGAGCCAGCCAGCGCAGGCACGAAGGCGCCTGCCAGCACACCCTTGCGGATGGCGGCGCGCAGCATGTCCACAGCGATCTCTTCGCCGTTCACGTAGGCCTGCAGCGCGGCTTCGTCCTGCTCCACGGCGGCCTCGACCAGGCGGGCGCGGCTGCGCACCGCTTGCTCAAGCAGGTCGGTGGGCACGTCGGCTTCACGGTAGGGGGCGCTCGCGTCGTCCTTGTCCCAGATGTGGGCGCGCAGACTCAGCAGGTCCACCACGCCACGGAAGTCGACTTCCGCGCCAATGGGGATCTGTAGCGGCACCACGCGCACGCCCAGGCGCTCCTCCATCATGGCCACCACGCGGTGGAAGTCGGCGCCCACGCGGTCGAGCTTGTTGATGAAGGCGATGCGGGGCACGCGGTACTTGTCGGCCAGGCGCCAGTTGGTCTCGGTCTGCGGCTCCACGCCGGCCACGCCGTCGAACACGACCACGGCCCCGTCGAGCACACGCAGCGAGCGGTTCACCTCGATGTTGAAGTCGATGTGGCCGGGTGTGTCGATCAGGTTGAGCTGCGTGTCCTTCCAGTGCACGGTGACGGCCGCGCTGTTGATGGTGATGCCGCGCTGCTGCTCCTGCGGGTCGAAGTCCATCTGGGCGGTGCCGTCGTGCACTTCGCCGATGCGGTGGCTTTCGCCGGTGTAGAACAGGATGCGTTCGGTGGTCGTGGTCTTGCCCGCGTCGACGTGGGCGATAACACCGAGGTTGCGCAGTTGCCGAGGGGCGTTGTTGCGAGAGGAAGAAGAAGTCTTGGTCATGGCGAATCTTTCTTTTTGCGGCTGCACTCGGCTCTGCGAGCAGCTGCCGCCTGGTTGGCTTTGCGCCAGCCCAGGCGTGAAGGATTCGCCTGGTCGCTAGCGTCTGGGATGTGTGCTGTCGCCGGAGCCCGGGCGCACGGGGCTCATGCTCCGGCGGTCGGGAATCGTGGCAATCAACTTGTCGTAGGTACGCATGGGTTGGTCCGTGGTGCGAAAAACAAAAAACCCCGGAGGGGAAGCCTGCCGGGGTTTTGGGGACCGGAAGGCGCGCAGCCCTCCGATACGCGATCGAGGGGCGCAACTAGGTGGCGAACGATGCCTTGATCACGTTGGTGAGAATTTTCATAGAAGAGAATTATCCTCCTCGCGCAGAAAGCGTGCAAGCGCAGCACCTGTGCTTGCGTCCTCTTGCCTGCTGCGCGTTGGACTAGTTTGGGGCGCTCACATGCTCGCGCCGCTGCACGATCACGAAGCGGTCCGCCACGAAGGCCAGGTTGGTGTAGCTGGCGTTGGCGGCCGGGTTGCCGCCCGTGGCGTGGTAGTCCGAGAACGAGGCCGACTGGTTCACGAACACCCCCTGCGTGAGGTTGATGGACAGGGCCACGCGCGTGCGCCGGCCCAGGGCGATGGCGGCGTCGATGTAGGCGCGGTCGGTGGAGTACACGCCCAGCGTCAGCGCGCCGTGCGCGCGCAGCGTGGCCTCGGCCACCTGCAGGCTGGCGGCGCCCGAATCAGTGGCCACCAGGTAGGACACGGGGCCGAAGCATTCCTCGCCGTAGATGGCGCTGTCGGCCTGCTCCAGCGCCACGATCACCGGCGTGTGGATCTGCGCGTTCGCGAATTCGGGGTGGGGCAGGGCGCGCGAGGCCAGCACCAGGCGGCCCTGGCCAGCGGCTTGCTGCATGCGGGCGAGGGTATCGGGCGAGCCCACGGCGCCCAGCACCGAGGTGGCCACGCGCGGGTTGGAGGCCAGCTCGGTCACCGCGGCCGCCAGGTCCGCGCCCACCTGCTCGAAGCTCTTGTGCCCTTCGTCGGTGGCGATGCCGCCGCGCGGCACCAGGAGGTTCTGCGTGGTGGTGCACATCTGGCCGCTGTACAGCGACAGGGTGAACGCCATGTTGCGCAGCAGGGCCGCGTACTGGTCGGTGGATTCGATGATGACGGTGTTCACACCGGCCATCTCGGCGTACACGCGCGCCTGGCGGGCGTTGTCGATCAGCCAGTGGCCGAACTGGTTGCTGCCCGTGAAGTCGATGCTGGCCACCGCGCTGTGCGTGGCCAGGGCCTGGGTGTCTTCGGCGCGGGGGCTCAGCGCCAGGGTCACGGTGTTCGGGTCCAGCCCCTGCTCGGCCAGCACCTCGCGCAGGATGTTCACCGAGATCGCGGCCGGCAGCACGGCGTTGGGGTGTGGCTTGACGATGACCGGGTTGCCCGTGGCCAGTGCGGCGAACAGGCCGGGGTAGGTGTTCCAGGTGGGGAAGGTGGCGCAGCCCACCACCAGCGCGATGCCGCGGCCCACGATCTCGTAGTGCTTTTGCATCACCAGCGCGGGGTTCTTGCCCTGGGGCTTGTCCCACAGCGCCTGGCCGGGCACATCGGCCATGGCCTTCCAGGCGTAGGCGATGGCTTCGAGCGCGCGGTCCTGTGCATGCGGACCACCGGCCTGGAAGGCCATCATTGGGCCCTGGCCGGTGGTCAGCATCACGGCGTGCGCGATCTCGTGGCTGCGGCGGTGGATGCGCATGAGCGCCTCCAGCAGCACGCCCGTGCGGCCCTGCGCGCCCAGTGCCTGCCACGCGGGTTCGGCCGCCTGGGCCGCAGCCACTAGGGCGTGCACGTCGCAATCGGGGTAGCGCACGTCCAGCGCCACGCCGTAGGGCGAGCGCTCGGTGGCCAGACGGTCTTGCTCGCCGGGCTGCTGCAGCGCAAAGTCCTTGCCCAGCAGGGCATTCACGGCCGCCTGGCCATCGGCCTGGCCGGTTTCACCATAGACCTTGGGCGAGGGCGATTCGGGGAAGGGCGTCCAGTGGCCGCGTGTGGCCAGGGCGTCGAGGACTCCCTCCAGGAGGGCACGGTGGGTATCGAACAGGGGCATCAAATTGTCTCCGCTAGGGTTTGCCCTGATCGGTTTGACTTGCGTCAGGGTTGTGGAAAGTTTATTCTCTACCGAACGGTCGGTCAATAATGTTTGCGATCGATCAAAACAAATTCGCCCCACCCTGGTAGGGCAGGAGCCTCCCGATGTCTGAACCCCTGGTCCTCGTGACGCAGTCGGGCGCCGTGCAAACGCTGGCGCTCAACCGGCCCGCCGCGCTCAACAGCTTCACGGCCGAGTTGCACGCCCAGCTGCTGGCCGCGCTGGAGGCGGTCGCCGCCAACGCCGAGGTGCGTTGCGTGGTGCTCACGGGCATGGGCCGGGCCTTCTGCGCGGGGCAGGACCTGGCCGACCCGGCCGTGGCGCCCGGCGCCGCGCCCAAGGACCTGGGCGGGGTGATCGAGAAGCTCTACGGCCCGCTGTGCCTGCGCATCCGCAGCATGCCCATCCCCGTGGTGGCCGCCGTCAACGGCGTGGCCGCCGGCGCGGGCGCCAACCTGGCGCTCTCGTGCGACCTGGTGCTGGCCGCGCGCTCGGCCAGCTTCATCCAGGCCTTCACCAAGATCGGCCTGGTGCCCGACACCGGCGGCACCTGGCTGCTGCCGCGCCTGGTGGGCCGCGCCCAGGCCCTGGGCCTGGCGCTGCTGGGCGACAAGCTGCCCGCCGCCGATGCCGAGCGCCTGGGCCTGATCTGGCGCTGCGTGGACGACGCGGCCCTGCAGGACGAAGCCCAGGCCCTGGCCCAGCGCCTGGCGGCCATGCCCGCGAAGGCGCTGGTCGCCACGCGCAACGCCATGGACGCTGCGGCGCAGATGGACTACGGCCAGGCCCTGGCGCAAGAGGCAGCCGTGCAGCGCACGCTGGGCGCATCCGCCGACTACCGCGAGGGCGTCGAGGCCTTCATCGGCAAGCGCGCCCCCGTGTTCAAAGACCGCTGATCGAGCACCCCATGGATTCCTCCACCTCCCCACTGGACCCCCAGGCCATCGCCGAGCATGTGCGCACCGGCATGCTCGCCAACGACCGCGCCACGCAGGGCCTGGGCATCGCCATCACGGCCATCGCGCCAGGGCGGGCCACGCTCGAAATGACCGTGCGTGCCGACATGCTCAACGGCTTCGACATCTGCCACGGCGGCTTCATCACCACGCTGGCGGATTCGGCCTTCGCCTTCTCGTGCAACGCACGCAACGACATGACCGTGGCCTCGGGCCTGTCCATCGACTTCCTGGCGCCCGCGCGCGAGGGCGACCGCCTCACCGCCGTGGCCACCGAGGTCTCGCTGGCCGGCCGCACCGGGGTGTACGACGTGAATGTGCACAACCAGCGCGGCGAGGCCATCGCCGTGTTCCGCGGCCGCTCGTACTGCATGAAGGGCAAGCGCACCGTGCCGTTGGCCGACACCGCCCGCTGACCCCCCTACCCAGAACACCACAGGAGACATCCATGGCCGTGCGCCAACCTGCCCCAGGCGACCTGGAGCCCATCGAAACCGCCAGCCGTGACGAGGTCCAGGCCCTGCAGCTGCAGCGCCTGCGCTGGACGCTGCAGCACGCCTACGACAACGTGCCGCACTACAAGCGTTCCTTCGACGCCAAGGGCGTGCACCCGTCGGACCTGAAGCAGCTGTCCGATCTCTCCAAGTTCCCCTTCACGGTCAAGAAGGACCTGCGCGACAACTATCCCTTCGGCATGTTCGCCGTGCCGCGCGAGAAGGTGGCGCGCATCCACGCCTCCTCGGGCACCACAGGCAAGCCCACGGTGGTGGGCTACACGCTCAAGGACATCGACACCTGGGCCGGCCTGGTGGCGCGCTCCATCCGCGCTGCCGGTGGCCGTGCCGGCGACCTGATCCATATCGCCTACGGCTATGGCCTGTTCACGGGCGGCCTGGGCGCGCATTACGGCGCCGAGCGCGCGGGCTGCACGGTAATCCCCATGTCCGGCGGCCAGACCGAAAAGCAGGTGCAGCTGATCCGCGACTTCGGGCCCAGCATCATCATGGTGACGCCTTCGTACATGCAGGTCATCAACGAGGAGTTCGTGCGCCAGGGGCTGGACCCGCGCGAGAGCTCGCTCCAGGTCGGCATCTTCGGCGCCGAGCCCTGGACCGAGGCCATGCGCCGCGAGATCGAGACCAAGGCCGGCATCGACGCGGTGGACATCTACGGCCTGTCCGAAGTGATGGGCCCGGGCGTGGCCAGCGAGTGCATCGAGAGCAAGGACGGCCCCGTGGTCTGGGAAGACCATTTCTACCCCGAGATCATCGACCCCGAAACGGGCGAGGTGCTGCCCGACGGCGCGGAGGGCGAGCTCGTCTTCACCTCGCTGAGCAAGGAGGCGCTGCCCATGATCCGCTACCGCACGCGCGACCTCACGCGCCTCTTGCCGCCCACTTCGCGCGCGTTTCGGCGCATGGGCAAGATCGTGGGCCGCTCGGACGACATGCTCATCATCCGCGGCGTGAACGTGTTCCCCACGCAGATCGAGGAGATCGTGCTGCAGAACGCCAAGCTCTCGGGCCAGTACCAGATCCTCGTGGCGCGCGAGGGCAACCTCGACCAGGTGACCGTGCGCTGCGAGCTGCAGCCGGGTGTCTCGACCGTCGAGCGCGCCGAGCTGGCTGGCTGGGTGCAGCACCGCATCAAGACGCTGGTGGGCATCACCTGCGAGATCGAGGTGCTGAACCCCGATTCCATCGAACGCACGCTGGTGGGCAAGGCCCGCCGCGTGATCGACCAGCGCCCGCGCTGAGCGGCCCCAGAACGAAAGGACACCACCATGTACACCCAGGCCATGGACACCATGGGCAAGGACGCCGGCGACGCCGGCAGCAAGGCCCTGCGCAGCGCCGAAGAGATGCAGCGCCAGGAGGCCTTCGACGCGCGCATCGACGCGGGCGAATTCATCGAGGCCAAGGACTGGATGCCCGACCACTACCGCAAGACCCTGCTGCGCCAGATCAGCCAGCATGCGCACTCGGAGATCGTCGGCATGCTGCCCGAGGGCAACTGGATATCGCGCGCACCCACGCTCAAGCGCAAGGCCATCCTGCTGGCCAAGGTGCAGGACGAAGGCGGTCACGGCCTGTACCTGTACGCCGCGGCCGAAACCCTGGGGACCTCGCGCGACCAGATGCTGGATGCGCTGCACACCGGGCGCGCCAAGTACAGCTCCATCTTCAACTACCCCACGCTGACCTGGGCCGACATGGGCACCATCGGCTGGCTGGTCGATGGCGCGGCCATCATGAACCAGGTGCCGATCTGCCGCTGCTCGTACGCGCCCTACGCGCGGGCCATGGTGCGCATCTGCCGCGAAGAGAGCTTTCACCAGCGCCAGGGCTATGACGCACTGCTCACCATGATGCAGCAGGGCACCGACGCACAGCGCGCCATGGTGCAGGACGCAGTGAACCGCTGGTGGTGGCCTTCCATCATGATGTTCGGCCCGCCCGACGACCAGTCGCCCAACTCCGCGCAGTCCATGCGCTGGGGCATCAAGCGCGTCTCCAACGACACGCTGCGCCAGAAGTTCATCGACGCCACGGTCGAGCAGGCCCGCGTGCTGGGCGTGACCCTGCCCGACCCCGATTTGAAGTGGAACGAAGAACGCCAGGCGCACGACTACGGCGCCATCGACTGGAGTGAGTTCTGGCGCGTGATCGGCGGCGACGGCCCCTGCAACGAAGAACGCCTGGGCGCCCGCGTCAAGGCCTGGGACGACGGTGCCTGGGTGCGCGAAGCCGCCCTGGCCCATGCCGCCAAGCACACCCCGGCGCGCGCTGCCGCCTGATTTCACCGAGATCCGAGATTTTTCCATGACGACCCCATCCTCCCCCTCCACCCCCGCCGCCGATCCCGCCATGGCCACCGAATGGCCGCTGTGGGAAGTGTTCGTGCGCAGCAAGGCGGGCCTGGACCACAAGCACTGCGGCAGCCTGCATGCGGCCGATCCGCGCATGGCCATCCAGCTGGCGCGCGACGTCTACACCCGCCGCCAGGAAGGCACCAGCGTCTGGGTCGTGCGCTCCGACCAGATCGTGGCCAGCGACCCCGGCGAGAAGTCCATGTACTTCGACCCGGCGCAGGACAAGGTCTACCGCCACCCCACCTTCTACGTGCTGCCCGAGTCCGTGGACCACATGTGAGCGCGCCCGCCATGCAAGCCACCAGCATCTCCATCAGCCAGGACCCGGCCGTGCAGTACCTGCTGCGCATCGGCGACACCTGCCTCATCCTGGCCCAGCGCCTCTCTGAATGGTGCGGCCACGGCCCCGTCCTCGAAGAAGACATCGCCCTGTCCAACATGGCGCTCGACCTGGTGGGCCAGGCGCGCGCCGTGCTCACGCGGGCCGGCCAGATCGAAGGCCGGGGCCACGACGAAGACCAACTGGCTTTTTTGCGCGACGAGCGCGACTATGTCAACGTGACCCTGGTGGAGCTGCCGCGCGGCGACTTCGCCTTCACCATGGTGCGCAACGCCATGGTAGCCACCCTGCTCAAGCAGCTGTGGGAGCGCCTGCTCACGTCCAGCGACACGGAACTCGCCGCCATCGCGGGCAAGGCCCTCAAGGAGGCGCGCTACCACCAGCAGCACGCGGCCGACTGGGTCGTGCGCCTGGGCGATGGCACGGCCGAATCGCGCCGCCGCACCGAAGCGGCCTTGAAGGCCCTGTGGCGCTATGTCCCTGAGCTGTTCGCCGCCGATGCAGTCGACGAGGCCGCCCACGCCACCGGCCTGGGCCCGCGCTGGGCCGACCTGAAGGACGCCTGGACCGGCGAGATGGCGCAGGTCTTGGTTGCGGCCAGCCTAGCCACGCCCAAGGAATCGGCCTTCCTCAGCACCGGCAAGCAGGGCGTGCACAGTGAGCACATGGGCTACATCCTCACCGAGATGCAATACCTGCAGCGCAGCTTCCCCGGAGGCGTGTGGTGATGATGGCCGAAGCCATCGACCGCCCGGACGCAGCGGACACCTTCACCGACGCACGCATTGCGCACGCGTGGGCCGTGCTCGACGGCGTGCCCGATCCCGAGGTGCCCGCGGTCTCCGTGTGCGACCTGGGCATCGTGCGCGATGTGCGCCTGGCGGGCGATGGCCTGGAGATCGTTCTCACCCCCACCTATTCCGGCTGCCCGGCCACCGAGGCCATCGAGCGCGACGTGCTCGCCGCCATCGAGGCGGCGGGCCTCGGCCCGGCCCAGGCCACGCTGCAGCGCGCCCCGGCCTGGACCACCGAATGGATCACCGAGCGTGGCCGTGCGCGCCTGCTGGCCTACGGCATCGCGCCCCCCGGCCCGCTGCCGCCGGGCACCGAGGTGCCGCTGCGTTTCATGCCGCGCGCCGCAGCCGCACCCGCCCTGGCCTGCCCGCGCTGCGGCAGCCTGCAGACCGAACGGCTCTCGGCCTTCGGTTCCACCGCCTGCAAGGCGCTGTACCGCTGCATGGCCTGCCGCGAGCCCTTCGAGCATTTCAAGCCGCTGTGACGGCCTGGAACTCCAGCACCCCACACAAGACACCGACATGAGCGTCATCTTCCACCCCCTGCGCGTGCGCGCCATTGAGCCCGACACGGCCGAGGCCGTCATCGTCTCCTTCGACGTGCCGCCCGAGCTGCGCGAGGTCTTCGGCTTCACCCAGGGCCAGTACCTCACGCTGCGCACCGACATTGGCGGCCAGGACCTGCGCCGCTCGTACTCCATCTGCGCCGGCGTGGACGACGCCGAGCTGCGCGTGGGCGTGCGCAAGGTCAACGGCGGCGTGTTCTCCAACTGGATCAACGCGCAGCTGCAGGTGGGCGACACCCTGCAGGTCATGGCGCCGCAGGGCCGCTTCTTCGTGCCCATCCAGGTAGAGGCGCAGCGCCACTACCTGGGCATCGCGGGCGGCAGCGGCATCACGCCCATCCTGTCCATCATGAAGACGGTGCTCGCGCGCGAGCCCGGCAGCCGCTTCACGCTGATCTACGGCAACCGCACGCTGCAGTCCACCATGTTCAAGGAGGAGATCGAGGACCTCAAGAACCGCTACCTCACGCGCCTGGTGCTGCACCATGTGTTCTCGGCCGAGCAGACCGACGCGCCGCTGAACATGGGCTTCGTCAACCGCGAGAAGCTCGCCGAGTTCCTGCAGGCCCTGATCCCCGCACAGAAGATCGACGAGGCCTTCATCTGCGGCCCCTTCCAGATGAACGACGAGGCCGAGGCCGCGCTGCTGGCCGGTGGCGTGCCTGAAGCGCGCATTCACGTCGAGCGGTTTGGCGTGGCCTTGCCTGCCGGGGGGCAGGTGGGCGCCATCGTGCACGAGGCCCAGCCGGGCGATGCGCAAACGGCGCGCATCGCCATCGTGCGCGACGGCCTGCGGCGCGAGTTTTCGTTCAGCAAGGACCAGGCAAGCATCTTGGACGCTGCCTCCGCTGCGGGGCTCGAAGTGCCGTTCTCGTGTACCTCGGGCGTGTGCGGAACTTGCCGCGCCAAATGCATGGAGGGCGAGGTGCGCATGGAGCGCAACTTCGCGCTCGACAAGGCCGAGGTGGCCGCAGGCTTCGTGCTGACTTGCCAGTGCCGGCCGCTGACCGACAGCGTTGTGCTGTCGTTCGACGAACGTTGATGGCCATGCCCATGGTGCCCATCGCAGCGCACAGCGCATTTTTCCTGCCGGGAGGCCGCGCTCCCAGGCCCCTGGCGCGCTGGCATGCGGCAAGATGGCGGCCCTTCACTACCGGATGCAAAGGAACACTGCCCATGGCCCGAGGACGATCTCCCGGATACGACGACCAGCGCGAATTGATCCTCCGCCATGCCGCCGAACTGTTTGCGCGCCGGGGCTATCCCGCCACGTCGATGAACGAGGTGGCCGAGGCCTGTGGCCTGTCCAAGCCCACGCTGTACCACTACTTTCGCGACAAGTACAACCTGCTCGTGCACATTGCCGATGGCCATGTCTCGCGCCTGCAGGCCCTGGTGGAAGAGGTGGAGGGCCAGCAGCTCGAACCCGAGGCCCGGCTGCGCGAGCTGATCCAGCGCTTCGTCCAGGAATACGCCGAAGCCCAGCATGCCCACCGCGTGCTGACCGAGGACGTGCGCTTTCTGCAGCCCGAGGACAGCGAACGCATCCTGGGCAAGGAGCGTGCCGTGGTGGCCGTCTTTGCCCAGGCGCTGGCCCAGATGCGGCCCGACACCGATGCAGCCGGCCTGACCAAGGCGTTGACCATGCTGCTGTTCGGCATGATCAACTGGATGTTCACCTGGCTCAAGCCCGACGGCGAGCTCGACTACGAGACCATGGCCCCCATCGTCGCGGACCTGTTCCTTGGGGGGGTTCCGGCCGTGCGGATGCCTGCTGCGCGGGCCAAAAAGGCACCTCGCCGCTAGCCGCCGTGTCGAGCCCCCTGCACCGTGCACCCTTCACCGGCCGCGAAGAGCCGGATTCTGGCCAGAGCGCCCCTCTGCGCTGACCTTTTCCCACAACGATCCACAGGAGACAAAGCATGAAGAAATTCCGTTTCGCACAAATCGCGCTGGTGGCCGCTGCCACCACCCTTGCATGCACTTCCGCCCTGGCGGACATCACCGTCGGCGTCACGGTGTCGGCCACCGGGCCTGCCGCATCCCTGGGCATTCCAGAAAAGAACACCATCGCCCTGATGCCGCGCACCATTGCGGGCCAGAAGGTCAACTACATCGTGCTCGACGACGCGTCGGACACGACCACCGCCGTGGGCAACACGCGCAAGCTGATCAGCGAAAGCAAGGTCGACATCATCCTGGGATCGAGCACCACGCCCAACTCGCTGGCCATGATCGACGTGGTGTCCGAGGCGCAGACGCCCATGATCTCCATGGCCGCTTCGGCGCGCATCGTTGAGCCCATGGACGCCAAGAAGAAGTGGGTCTTCAAAACCCCGCAGAACGACATCATGATGTCGCTGGCCATCGTGGACCACATGGCCAACGCCGGTGTGAAGACCGTGGCCTTCATCGGCTTTGCCGACGCCTACGGCGAAGGCTGGTACCAGGAGTTCGGCAAGGCAGCAGCCATCAAGAAGATCCAGATCGTGGCCAACGAGCGCTATGCGCGCACCGACACCTCGGTCACGGGCCAGACGCTGAAGATGATCTCGGCCAAGCCCGACGCGGTGCTGATCGCCGGTTCGGGCACGCCGGCCGCCCTGCCGCAGAAGGCGCTCAAGGAGCGCGGCTTTGCCGGCAAGGTCTACCAGACCCACGGCGTGGCCAATGCCGACTTCCTGCGCGTGGGTGGCAAGGACGTGGAAGGCACCTTTCTGCCCTCCGGCCCGGTGCTCGTGGCGTCGCAGCTGCCGGCCTCGCACCCGGTCAAGAAGTCTGCGGCCGCCTACGTGGCCGCCTATGAAGCCGCCCACGGCAAGGACAGCGTCTCCACCTTCGGCGCCCATGGCTGGGACGCTGGCGTGCTGATGACTGCTGCCGTGCCCGTGGCGCTCAAGAAGGCCCAGCCCGGCACGGCGGAGTTCCGCGCTGCCCTGCGCGATGCACTGGAGCAGATCAAGGAAGTGCCCGGCGCCCACGGCATCTTCAACATGTCCGAAAACGACCACCTGGGCCTGGACCAGCGCGCCCGCGTGATGGTCAAGATCGAGAACGGGACCTGGAAATACATTCCCTGACCCCTTGATATCAGTTGGCGTTCAATAAACAAGAACCGTTCGGGCTGAGCCTGTCGAAGCCTCGCGCGGCGCTTCGACGGGCTCAGCGTGAACGGATTGATATTTTTGAACGCATACCGGTATGAGGCGCTGCGCGACTTCCCCCCAAGGGGGGGCTTCCGGCGTCCGCAAGCGAAGCGCCGCCTATGCGGCTTGGCGACCCTTGCGCGGGAGCGCTGGGCTGGGTCGCGCCGGTTGCGAGGGGCGTCGGTCTCTTGGGTGAATAGTTGTTAAAACACAATCGAAATGGCCTTTTTCTTATGCTGGTAAAGCGCTAGCAGCTATTAAATGTGTAGTAAGCGCCAGTCAATCCGCTTCTGAAAGAAAGCCGAATATGGATTTGCAGATCGCCCTGCTCTTGGGGCAGGACGGCATTGTCAACGGCGCCATCTATGGACTGATGGCGCTGGCGCTGGTGCTGGTTTTTTCCGTGACCCGGGTGATCTTCATCCCCCAGGGCGAGTTCGTTGCGTTTGGTGCGCTGACCATGGCCATGATGCAGGGCGGGCGCATTCCCGCCACGCTGTGGCTGCTGGTGGGCATGGCCGCCGTGGTGCTGGTGGTGGAGGTGGTGCGCTACCAGCGCGGCAGCCCCGTGAACTGGTCCGCCACCGTGGTCTGGTGCCTGGTGCTGCCGGTCCTTGCGGCCGGGCTGATCATCGGCCTGCGCCCCACCTCGCTGGGCCTGCAGGCCCTCACCACGCTGGTGCTCATCACGCCCATGGGGCCGCTGCTGTACCGCCTGGCCTACCGCCCACTGGCCGATGCCACGGTGCTGATGCTGCTCATCGTGTCGGTGGCGCTGCACGGCGTGCAGGTGGGCCTGGGCCTGTTGTTCTTCGGTGCCGAGGGGCAGCGCACGCCGCCGTTCTCCGAGGCGCGCTTCGACCTGGGGGGCATCCCCCTGTCGGGACAGTCGCTCGTGGTGCTGGGCGTCACGCTGGCGCTGGTGATGCTGCTGTTCCTTTTCTTCGGCCGCTCCATGGTGGGCAAGGCGCTGCGCGCCACGGCCCTCAACCGCGTGGGTGCGCGCCTCATGGGCATTCCGACCGAACTCTCGGGCGATGTGAGTTTTGCCCTGGCCGCGCTGATCGGTGCGGTCTCGGGCCTCTTGATCGCCCCGCTCACCACCGTGTACTACGACACGGGCTTTCTCATTGGCCTCAAGGGCTTCGTCGCGGCCATCGTCGGCGGCCTGGGCAGCTACCCCATGGCGCTGGCGGGTGCGCTGATCGTGGGCCAACTGGAGGCCTTCGCCTCGTTCTGGGCCAGTGCCTACAAGGAGGTTCTCGTGTTCACCCTGATCGTCCCCGTGCTGTGGTGGCGCTCGCTCAACAGCCGCCATGTGGAGGATGAGGAATGACCGCGCCCGTCAAAACAGATATGGCTGCCGTCGCACAAGATGCAGGCACATCGCGCGGCATCGCCACGCGCACCCAGCTCACGCTCGCCGCCATCGCGCTGCTGGCCCTGTGCTGGGGCTTCCTGCCCGACTTCACCGTGGTCATGCTCTGCTACATCGGCCTGTATGCCATTGTGGCGCTGGGCCTGGTACTGCTCACCGGCGTGGGCGGCATGACCTCCTTTGGCCAGGCGGCCTTCGTGGGCATCGGCGCCTATGCCACGGCCTGGATCTGCACGGCGCCGGCCTCGGTGCAGGCGCTCTCGGGCATCGTCGGCATGGCCGGCCTGCCCTGGGTGGGGCTGGTGCTTGGCCTCTTGATCACCTTCGCGGTGGCCTGGGGCCTGGGCTCGGTCACGCTCAAGCTGTCGGGCCACTACCTGCCGTTGTGCACCATCGCCTGGGGCCTGTCGCTGTACTACCTGTTCGGCAACATGGAGTTCCTCGGCGGGCAGACCGGCATCACCGGCGTGCCGCCGCTCATCGTGGCCGGCTTCTCGCTGGCCTCGCCGCGCGCCATCGGCGTGCTGATCTGGGCGGTGCTGCTGGTGTCGCTGTGGCTGCTGCACAACCTGCTCGACTCGCGCGAGGGCCGCGCCATCCGTGCGCTCAAGGGCGGCCGGGTGATGGCCGAATCCATGGGCGTGGACACGGCGCGCTACCGCATCAAGCTGTTCGTGCTGGCGGCGCTGCTGGCGGCCATTTCGGGGTGGCTGTATGCGCACCTGCAGCGCTTTGTCAGCCCCACACCGTTCAATCTCAACATCGGCATCGAGTACCTGTTCATGGCCGTGGTCGGCGGCGCCGGCCACCTCTGGGGCGCGGTGCTGGGCGCCACGCTGATCACCCTGCTCAAGGAGAAGCTGCAGGATCTGCTGCCCTCGCTGCTGGGCACCAGCGGCAACTTCGAGGTCATCGTGTTCGGCCTGCTCATGGTCTTCGTGCTGCAGCGCTTTGCCGACGGCATGTGGCCCACGCTGCAGCGCTTGGGCGAGCGCTGGCTGCGCCACGAGGCACCGCGCGCGGTGCGCGAAGCCGTGCAACTGGGCCAGCGCACGCTGCCGGCGCCCGGCACCGTGCTGCTGCAGGCGCGCAAGGTGACCAAGCGCTTCGGTGGCCTGGTCGCCAACAACAACGTTTCCATGGACGTGAAGGCCGGCGAGGTGCATGCGCTGATCGGCCCCAATGGCGCGGGCAAGAGCACCTTCTTCAACATGATCTCGGGCGTGGACGACGCGACCGAGGGCGAGGTGCGCCTGATGGACCAGGCCATGCTGCGCCGCCCCTCGCGCGCCTTTGCCCGCCTGGGCATGGCGCGCACCTTCCAGCACGTGCGCCTGCTGGGCCAGCGCAGCGTGGTCGAGAATGTCGCCCTGGGCGCGCACCAGCGCGCCCACCGTGGCTGGCTCGCCTCCATGCTGCGACTGGACCGCGCCGAGGAAGCGGCGCTGCTGGCCGAGGCGCGCCGCCAGATCGAGCGCTGCGGCCTGGGCGCCCATGCCGATGCGCCCGCGGCCTCGCTGGCCCTGGGCCAGCAGCGCATTGTCGAGATCGCGCGCGCCCTGGCCGGCCAGCCTGCCATCCTGCTGCTCGACGAACCCGCCGCCGGCCTGCGCCACCTGGAGAAGAAGGCCCTGGCCGACCTGCTGCGCCAGCTGCGCGCCGAGGGCCTGGGCATTCTGGTCGTGGAGCACGACATGGAATTCGTGATGAACCTGGCCGACCGCATCACCGTGCTGGAGTTCGGCACCGTGATCGCCGAAGGCACGCCCGCACAGGTGCAGCGCAATCAGCGTGTGCTCGACGCCTACCTGGGCGGGGCCGACGACGACCTGCCTGCTGCCGCACCTGAAGGAGCCCGCGCATGACCGCCCCCTTGTTGCAACTGCAGGACCTTTCCGTTTCCTACGGCCAGGTGGAAGCCGTCCACCAGGTCCGGCTCGACGTGAACGAGGGCGAGATCGTCACCGTCATTGGGCCCAATGGCGCCGGCAAGACCACGCTGCTGTCCGCGGCCATGGGCCTCTTGCCGGCCAGCGGTTCGATCACACTGGCCGGCGAGCGCATCGCCCGCCCCAGCGTGGAGGCCATGGTGGCGCGCGGCGTGGCCCTGGTGCCCGAAAAGCGCGAGCTGTTCGGCGAGATGTCGGTGGAAGACAACCTGCTGCTGGGCGGCTTCTCGCGCTGGCGCAAGGGCCAGCGCGACCAGGCGCGGCGCATGGACGAAGTGTTCGAGATTTTCCCGCGCCTGCGCGAGCGCCGTGCGCAGCTGGCGTCCACGCTCTCGGGCGGCGAGCGCCAGATGCTGGCCATCGGCCGCGCGCTGATGGCGCGCCCGCGCCTGTTGATGCTCGACGAGCCCTCGCTGGGCCTGGCGCCGCTGATCGTGCGCGAGGTGCTGCAGGTCGTCTCCTCCCTGCGCCAGCATGGCGTTTCGGTGCTGCTGGTGGAGCAGAACGCACGCGCCGCGCTGCGCGTGGCCGACCGCGCCTACGTGCTCGAAATGGGGGCTGTGGCGCTGACCGGGGACGCGCAGGACCTGCTCAACGACCGCCGCATCATCGACACTTACCTGGGCATGGGAGGCGCCGTGCACGCGGCGGCTGAAGCCCGCTGACAACCGGTGGGGGCTGCCGTGTCATGCAGCGGCGGTCCGATGTCGTTCGCCTTCCGATGCTGGGACCGGCATCGGAAGTTCTCTGCGTTGTGATGAAAAAAACAAAGGCAACAGGAGGCGGGTCGATCTGGCAAAAGACGCTGTTACCAGTTTGCGTTCAAAAATTCAAGTCCGTTCACGCTGAGCCTGTCGAGGCGCCGCGCGAGGCTTCGACCCTTCGACGCGCTCAGGACAGGCAAGCTCAGCCCGAACGGTTCTTGTTTATTGAACGCAAACTGGTATGAATCCCTCTTGCCGTCCACCGGTTCGGACAGCCTGCGCCAGGCCAGCCGCCGCTAGTACAGCGACCTGAAAGTAGAGGAACCCAATGAAAACGATGGATTCGCGCGCAGGGCTAGGCGCAAACCGCAGCCATAGCCGTAGCTATGGCGAGGATTTGCAACGCGGCCCTGCGTGCGAAGACGCGTTTTCATGTTCCGATACTTCCAGGTCGCTGTACTAGGTGTTCAACATCAATGCCGGTGATGCGGCCGATCTTGAAATGCCTGTTTGGACGGGCGGACGAGCGCAATGACTCCTCACCAGGGTGGCCATACCGTCGCCGCTGAGGGCATGGCGGGGGTAATTCGCCCTCACTGCTTCACTGCGGATGGAGCAGCGCCAGCGCCTTGCGCTTGCCCAGTGTGAGCACCTCAGCGATGCGTTTCAACTGCGCCGCCCGTGGGTGCACTTGGCCGGACTCCCACTTGTAGACAGACAACGAGGAGGCCCCCAACAGCTGGGCCATCTGTTTCTGTGTGACGCCGAGTGCTGCGCGTTTCTCGATCAGCGCCTGTGCGTTGAACTGTATCTGCCTTGATTTCTTGGACGTGGCTTCTTCGGCCACCGCGTGGGCCTTGGGCGTATCCGCTACCTTGACCTGGCGCTGGGTGGCCTTCAGTTGGGCGGTCAGCGCCTTCACCTCACGCTTCAATGCCGCGATCTCGGAGCGATGGCCGGTGATGGCCTTGCGCATGCCCTGCAGTTCAGGCTTGAGCTCCTTGCGGGCCATGCGGATGACTTCTGCACGAAAGGCATTGGAAAACGTGTTCATAAGCGCAATGGTACGAGATACCCATTCCCGCCACTCAGAACATCCAAACGGCATTTCATTCCCGGAAGATTCCCGCACCATGACCACCCAATCCACCCACCTGGACACAGGCAGCCATCGAACAAACGCCATCCGAGTCCAATCAATCGACCGCATGCAGCTGGACCAGGCGCTGCCGCAGCGCCTCGGCGGCAGGGCTGAGCATGCGGTCGCGCCGCTGCAGCAGGCCCAGCGTGCGCCACAGGTCGGGGGCGATCAACGGCACACCGCAGACCTGGGAGTGCCCGGGCGGTAGCGCCAGTTGCGGGAGGACCGCCAACCCCAGCCCCCCCTCCACCAGGGCCAGAGCGCCGGCGACGTGGTTGCATTCGTACCAGGCCACGGGTTGCTGGGGCAGGTCGGCGGTGGCCTGGTCCAGCAGCAGGCGGTTGGCGCTGTCGCGTGACACCGATACCAGGCGCTGCCCTGCCAGCTCGGACCAGGCCACCTCCTTGCGCCGGGCCCAGCGGTGGTTGCGTGGCATGGCCAGCACATAGCGCTCTCGGGTCAATGCTTCAAAGCGCAGGGCCGACTCCTGGCTGCCGGTAAAGCTCAGCCCAAAATCTGCCTCTCCGCGCAGCACGGCGTCCAGCACCTGGCGGGCGCTTTCGTCGATGACATGCACCTACACCTCGGGCAGTGCCACGGCGAAGGCGCGCAGCACGCGGGGCAGCAGGTGGGTCGCAACGGAGGGGATGCAGGCGATGGCCACCCGGCCTCGGCGAAGCTGCACCTGGTCGCTCACGCGCTGCACCGCTTCATCCAGCCCCACCAGGGCTGCGCGCGCTTCGTGCAAGAACTCTTGCCCCACGGCCGTCAGCTCCACGCTGCGGGTGGTGCGCTCCAGCAGCCGCGCCCCCAGGGCCTGCTCCAGGCGCTCCACGCGCCGGCTCAGGGCCGGTGCGGACAGGCACAAGGCGTCGGCCGCCAGTCGAAAGCTCGCTTTCTCTGCCGTGGCCACAAAGGCTTGCAGCTCCCCCAGGTCGAATTTGATGCGTTGCATGCAATAGTCTCTTTGTAAATTGCAATTCACAGATTATTGCGTGCTGCCTAGACTCGGTCTTCTACTAGCCATTGTTTGAGGCCGGCCATGTTCGGCCGCTTCTGGAGTTGACCATGCAACGACGCCCCCTGATCGTGTCTGCCGCCCTGGCGGCCTGTCTTCCACTGGCCCACACGGCCGCCCAAGCCCAAGACTTCCCGCCTAAAAAACCCGTGACCCTGGTGGTGGGCTTTGCGGCCGGTGGCTCGGCAGACATCGCGGCGCGGGTGATTGCGAAGAAGCTGGGCGAGAACATCGGCCAGAGCGTGGTGGTGGACAACAAGCCCGGCGCGGGGGGCAACCTGGCCCACACACAGGTGGCGACGGGCCCGGCGGATGGTTCGGTGCTGCTGTTCGGCTCCATCGGCCCGCTCAGCATTGCGCCCCATTTCATGAGCATCCGCTACGACCCGCTCAAGGACCTGGCGCCCATCACCATGGGCGTCACTTTCCCCAACGTGCTTGTGGTGCCCGCCAGCACCGGCATCAAGACCTTGGGCGAGTTTGTGGCCAAGGCCCGGCGCGAGCCTGGCAAGCTGGACTTTGCCTCCACCGGCCCCGGTTCGGCGGCCCACCTGGCGGGCGAGCTGCTCAATGATGTGGCCAAGATCGACACCGTGCACGTGCCCTACAAGGGCGGTGCCCCGGCGCTGCAGGACGTGCTGGGCGGCCGCCTGAGCTCGTTCTATGCCGCGCCCCCCACGGCCTTGCCCCACATCGAGGCGGGCAAGCTCATTCCGCTGGCCACCACGGGGCTGACCCGCCCCGCCTACCTGCCCAACGTGCCCACTGTGGCCGAGACCTTCCCCGGCTTCAATGCGACCAACTGGTACGCATTCGTGGCGTCGGCCAAGACGCCCAAGCCCCTGCTGGACCGCTGGAATGTCGAGCTGGTGAAAGTGCTCAACACCCCCGAGGTGCGCGAGAGCTTGCTCAAACATGGCCAGACGGCGTCTCCCAGCACCCGCGAAGAGCTGGGCCAGTTCATCGCGGCAGAGCACAGCAAGTGGGGCCGCATCATCCGCGAACGCAAGATCACGGCGGACTGACGGGCTGATTGTCCAAGCGACTGAACGATGGCACGTGGGCCGACACAGCGGGCCAAGACCCCAAGCCCCCCCAAGACAACGATACGGAGACATGACATGCACCCTTTCCAGCCCACCCCCGTGAGCGCAGCTGGCGCACCCCGCCGACGGGTGCTGCGCACCCTGCTGGGCGCTGTCTTGGGCCTGGGGCTGGCCCTGGGGGCGGCCATTGCCCCCAGCGCCCAGGCGGCGGAAATCCGCGTGGTCACCTCAGGGGGCTTCTCGGCCGCTTACGACCAGCTGATTCCCCTGTACGAGCAGGCCACCGGCCACACCGTGGTCACGGCGCGGGGGGCTTCGATGGGCAATGCGCCCGACTCCATTCCCAGCCGCTTTGCGCGCGGCGAGCCGTTCGACATCGTCATCCTCGCCGACGCGGGGCTGGAAGCGCTGATCGCCCAAGGCAAGGTGCAAGCAGGCAGCCGTGTGGACCTGGCCCGCTCCATGATCGGCATGAGCGTGCGCAAGGGCACGCCCAAGCCCGACATCAGCACGGTGGAAGCGCTCAAGCAGACCCTGCTGAACGCCCAGTCCATCGCCTACTCCGCCAGCGCCAGCGGTGTCTATCTCTCCGGCGAGCTGTTCCCGCGCCTGGGGGTGGCAGAGCAGATCAAGGACAAGGCACGCAAGATCTACAGCGAGCGTGTGGGGGCGGTGGTGCTGCGCGGTGAAGCCGAGATCGGCTTCCAGCAGGTCAGCGAGCTGCTGCCTTTCAAGGAGCTTGAATTTGTCGGCCCCCTGCCGGATGAAGTCCAGCAGCGCGTGTTCTTCTCGGCGGGCGTGGCGGTGGGCACGCAGAACCCCGAGGCCGCACGTCACCTGATCCGCTTCCTGGCGGCCCCCGCAGCGGCGCCGATCGTGCGCAGCACCGGCATGGAGCCCGCCGCCAACCGCTGAACCTGGGGGCGAAAAGGCCCCTGCCCCTGGCGTGCCCTGCGCCAGGCTGTGCGTGCCAGCGCCTTCACGCCCTGCGCAAGCTGCGAACCACCGCCGCGCCGGCACGGCCCCGGGGCGGCAGCGCGCTGCGCGCAAATCACGACAACACCAACGACAACGCCACGGAGGAGACCGATGCCCGCCAAGAAACTTGTTTTGACCGCCGCATTTGCTGCACCCGCCATCGCGCTTGCACAAAGCAGTTTGGCGATGTACGGCATCGCCGATGCCGGCGTGCGCCACACCGCAGGCATGAGCGCCGCCAACGCGCCCAGCGCGGCGTCCACCACCGGCTTGGCCAGCGGCGTCAACACCACCAGCCGGTTTGGATTTCGGGGCCGGGAAGATCTGGGCGGCGGTCTCCATGCGCTCTTCCATTTCGAAACCGGGCTGAACATGGACACCGGCAGCACCGCCAATGCCAGCAAGTTCTTCGACCGGGCGGCCATCGTGGGCCTGGGCGGAGGCTGGGGGCAGGTCACTGCAGGCCGCCAGACCAACGTGCTGGCCGACGCCATCAGTCCTGTGGACGCGGCCGGCATGCGCTTCGCTTCCTTCAATCCCAACATCGTCACGGCGGCATTGAGCAACCACGGCCTGGGCCTGGAGTACGGCACGGCGGGGTCATCCAGTGGCTCCTACCGCCTGGACAACGCGCTCAAGTACACCGGCCACATTGGCCCCGTCACGGCACGCGCGATGTACAGCTTCGGTGAAAACACGGGCTCGGGCTCTGCCCAGTCCTCTGCCGGAGCCGGCCTGGGCTATGCCGCTGGCGGCTGGACCGTTTCGGGGGCCTACCAGCGCTTCCAGACCGCAGGGGGTCTGCCGTTGCAGGCCACCACCCTGGGCGCGGCCTACCAGCTGGGCGGCGTGCGGCTGGCCTTGAACACGGCGCGCAGCGACGGCAAGACATCCGCAACCGCCCACACGGTGCAGCGCGTGCATTCGGCGGGCGCCACGTGGTCGGTGGCCGGAGGGATAGACCTGACAACCGCCGTGTACCGCCTCCAGCGCGAACGCACCGGCATGCAGGGCGACGGCTACATCCGCGCCATGCTGTTTGCCGAGTACAGGCTGTCGCGCCGCACCAAGCTGTATGCAGAGCTGGACCGCACGCGCTGGCGTTCGGGCTACCAGGGCGCTGCCAACCAAGACCATGCCACAGGCGTCACCGCCGGCATGCTGCATAGCTTCTGAGTCGGCGCCATGGCCTGGGCGGAAGTCACCCATTGCGTTGTCTGCTGCCCAGCCCTTTTTGCACAGGCCCCAATACCCGTGAACCGCGCCTGCGTGGGATCGGCTTGCGCCAGCCCGGTTGCGCCCCGGTGCCTCTTCTGCTTACCGTGGCAGCAGAAAGCTGCTGGAGCGGCTGCGCTGCTGCTCGGTGTCGGAGAGCGCGCGCACGACAAAAGTCAGTGGAATGATGGGCTGGGCCGGCGCGTGCGCATCGGCGCGGTACGGCTGGACCACCGACACGGCCAGGGTGCGTTCTTCGCCGGAGCCGATGCGCACGGGCTCCAGGGAGGGGATGTAGAGCGCGGCACTGCTGTTCACCCGGATGTCGTAGGCGTGGGCCCGGGTGTCGTAGTTCTGGATGTGCACGCGGTAGATGTTTTCCACATCGCCATTGCGCAGTTGGCGGGCCATCACGCCACGGTCGCGCACCACCTCCACCTGCAGGGGCACGCGCAGGGCCATGGTGGTGGCCACGCCCAGCAGGGTGAGCGCCAGCAGGGCGGTGTACACCTTGATGCGGGGCTGGCGCAGGGTGTCGCGCCAGTCGGCGCCTTCTTGCGATGCGAACCGGATCAATCCGGGGGGGCGGCGCGACTTGTGCATCACGCGGTCGCAGGCGTCGATGCACAGGCCGCAGCTGATGCATTCGTACTGCAGGCCGTTGCGGATGTCGATGCCTGCAGGGCACACCTCCACGCAAAGGTTGCAGTCCACGCAGTCCCCTTGCGTCTTAGCCGCAGCCGGCGAAGCCCTGTGGGCGGCGCCTGTGGCGGCGCGGCGCGGTTCGCCGCGGGGGGCGTCGTACATCACCGACTGGGTGTGGGGTGTTCCCATCACGCCCTGAAAGCGGGCATAGGGGCACATGTGCTGGCAGACTTTTTCGCGCAAAAAACCGGCCTGCGCGAAAGCAAAGGCGGCATACCCCAGTATCAGCGTGCTCTCCACCGGGCCCAAGGTGCCTTGCCAGGTGCGCTGCCACAGACCGGGGGCGCTGGAGAAATAGGCGGTCAGGGTCCATCCCAGAGCCAGTGAAACGATGGCCCACAGCGCCCAGGTGAGCAGCCTGCGCGACCAGACGGCCGCCTGCGCGCCTTGGGCCTGCCGGCGTTGGCGCTGGCCCGGCGTGCCCTGCACCTTTTGTTCGATCCAGAGGAACAGCGCGGTATAGACCGACTGGGGGCAGGAAAATCCGCAGAAGATGCGCCCGCCCACGGCGGAGGTCACGAACAGCGCCAGCGCTCCGCCAATCAGCAGCAGCGTGAGCAGCAGCAGGTCCTGCGGCCCAAAGAGCGAACCGAACAGATGAATCTTCTGGCGCAGGAAATCAAAGCCCACCAGGGGCTGTCCATTCCACTGCAGCCAGCACAGCCCGAAGAACGGGAGCTGGGTCAGGCCCACGGCCCACCAGCGGGCGCGATTGAACCGGCCGGAGATGGCTCGAACGCCAAAACGCAGGGGCGACCGGGGTGGGTGGACATGGAGGGGGTGTGCGCGTGGCGCGCTGGCAGATGACATGGCAAGCTCCTGCGGCCATGCGTCGTGGAGTGACAAAAAAACCGGCCGCCTTGTGCCCTCCAGTGGGCCACCAACGGTGCGTTGAAAACAGCGGCAGACGCTGCGCTTGGCAACCGTAGCAGATGCGCAATCTGCTCGGCGTCCGCGCCGGATCAGCCCTGGCGGCCTGCTGCCCAGCCACGCACCAGGGCGCCCAGGATGTGGGTGGCGCGGGTGATTTCGTGGGCGGGGGCCGCGCCGAAATTCAGCCTGATGCAGTGGGAAAAACGCCGATCCGCCGAAAACAGTTGGCCGGGCATGAGGCTCACCCCCGCCTGCAGGGCCTGGCGCATCAAGGCGATGGCGTCGATGTGGGGGGCGAGTTCCAGCCACAGGAAATAGCCGCCCTGCGGGCGGGTGACACGGGTGCCTGGCGGAAAGGACTCGGCGATGGCATCCATCATCACATCCCGCTGCAGCGCCAGCGTTTGCCGCAGCCGGCGCAGATGCAGGTCGTAGCCCCCCTGGGCCAGGTAGTCGGAGATTGCGGCCTGCGGCGGCACGGAGGCCGAGAGGCTGCTCATCACCTTCAGGCGTTCGACGGCCCGCGTCCAGCGCCCTGCCGCCGCCCACCCGACCCGGTAGCCCGGGGCCAGGCTCTTGGAGAACGAGGCGCAGTGGATCACCCAGCCCTGCTTGTCAAAGGCCTTGATGGGGCGCGGCTTGTGGGCCCCCGCATACAGATCGCCATAGACATCGTCTTCGATGAGCGGCACCTGGTAGCGCGCCAGCAGCTCGGCCATGGCCTGCTTGTGGGGCTCCGGCGCTAGAGCCCCCACGGGGTTCTGGAACGTGGGCATGAACCAGCAGGCGCGGACCTGGCCACTGGCCAGGGCGGCTTCCATCGCTGCCAGATCGACGCCCTCGGTGGGGCTGGTGGGCAGGGGCAGGGCGCGCAGCTTCAGCCGCTCGATGGCTTGCAGCGAGGCATAGAACGTGGGGGACTCCACCAGCACCAGGTCCCCCGGCTCGGTGACCGCCTGCAGGCTGAGGTTGAGCGCATCCATGGCCCCGTTGGTGATGACGATCTCATCCACCTCGGCATGGATGCCGTCCACCGCGTAGCGCTGCGCGATTTGCTGGCGCAGCCGCAGGTGCCCCGTGGTCAGGTCCTCGATGAGCTTGCGCGGCGGCAGCCGCCGCATGGCGGCGCCCAGGCTGCGTGCCAGGCGGTCCAGCGGAAACCAGGCCGGGTCCGGGAAGGCCGAGCCCAGCGGTATCACCTCCGGGCGCCGGGAGAGGTTCAGGATCTCCACCACTAGGTCGTTGATGGCGACGGTTTGGGTCTCCAGCGGCGGCCGGGAGGTTTCGGGGCATTTCAGGGGCTCTTGCGCACGCGGCGTGACGTAGTAGCCCGAGCGCGCACGCGCCTGCACCACGCCGCGCGACTCCAGCAGGTAGTAGGCCTGGAAAACGGTGGACTGGCTGATTTTCCGCCGCTCGCTGCACATCCGCACCGATGGCAGCCGGTCGCCCACGCGCAGGGAGCCGGAGCGGATCAGGGCATGGATTTCGTCGGCGAGCTGCTCGTATTGCGTCATGGGGAGGGGGAGATCATCGCCCGGGCCAGCCATTCTAGGGACCCTCTGCACGAACCGGGCGGTTCCTGTTGCGCCACGTCGAATGCGTGGGCCACGGCCCACCTCACAGGGCCATCTCGGGGGCTGCAATGAGCGACTGGTACAGCACGCCCAAGGCCAGGCGCACGGGTTCGGTCTTGTGCAGCAAGAGGCTGTCGCCCAGCCATTCGTCGGCGCGGAAGAGGGCGTTGTCCACGCGCACCCTGGCGGGGCAGGTGTCCTTGAGGTGCGGCAACAGGTTGCCGGGCTCCGTGTGGACCCCATCTTCTTCGCTTTGCAGAACGGCCCACCCCGTGGCGCCTTGCATCTGCACCGGCACGATGAGGGAGAAGCCGTCGGCCTGTGCATTGGCCACGGAATGGACCAGGCCGCTGAGCCGCATGCCGCGCCCTGCATCCTGTGCAAGGAGCACGGGGGCGTCGAGCGACAGTGGCGTCGATGCCGCACGCTGGAACTGCAGCAAGTCGGGCAGCAGGTGCTCGCGCACGGCGGTATTGAAGGACTGCACCAAAAACTCGATGGCCGTGCGCTGGCACCAGAACAGCACGCCGGCGGACAAGGACTTCTCGCAGAGCGAGCGCATCAGCAGGCCCAGCTCCTGCGGGTCGCCACCAAGCCCTCCCATGTGGGCGGGCACGGCGCAGCGCAGGGCGTCTGGGGTGATGGCATCCCGCAGCAACGTGGGCGCTACGGCGGGGGCATCGGGCGGCATGGGGGCGTGGCGGATGTGCATCCCTCCATGGTGCGGCCCGCCGCTGCGGCTGTGCCATGGCAGTGGTGCGCAAAAAGGGCCCTAGCAGGCGCCGCGGTCCTTTGAACAGGTTCTTGGCAGGCCCAAAACAAAAAGGGCTCCCTCTGGGAGCCCCGTCTGCGTGCCTGGTTTCAGCGCTGCGGGTTCAAAACACTCCCCATGGCAGCAGCCCTCCGCACAACGCGAAGTGCC
>NZ_QAJR01000021.1:17233-18426 GCF_003852545.1 Acidovorax sp. FJL06 | reverse complement strand
ATGATGAAGATCCTTGAAGTGAAAAAAGCGTCTCAAAAAAGCCGGGTCAAAAACCATTCCTGAACCGGGTTCGGTGAGTCGCCTTGCGGGTTCGGCTCATCGATGGGGTGAACTGTACGCCGCTGTCGTCTGAGGAAAAACCACCAAGTCACGAACTGACTGTTCTGATTTTCAAAACAATACTGCCCCATGGGGTGATGGAGTGACGGCGCTATACCGGGAACGCCAGAAGCCCTGCGGACGACAATTCCCCTGGGCCTTGCCCGAAAGGGGCGGCTGCGATGCCAAGGCACGCCGGCCTCGAGGCCTTTTCTATTTCTTTTTGAATGGACATCACAAATGAACGCTGACAAAGTCGCCGTGATTACCGGCGCAGGGTCTGGGATTGGCAAGGCGGTGGCGCTGGCCTTGGCGGGCGACGGCTATCGCGTGGTGCTGGCAGGGCGCCGCGCTGCGCTGCTGGACGAAGTGAAAGCGCACATCCAGTCCCGCCCTGGGGCGGGCGAGCGCGTGCTGTGCGTGCCCACCGATGTTTGCGACCCCACGGCCGTAGCCCGTCTTTTTGCGCAGGCCGTCGCCCGCTTCGGGCGCGTGGATGTGCTGTTCAACAACGCCGGGCGGGGCAATCCACCCGGCTCCTTCCTGGACTGGACACCCGAGCAATGGCGCGACGTGGTGGACGTCAACCTGAACGGCATGTTCTATTGCCTGCAGCAGGCCTTTCGGGTCATGTGCGACCAAACACCGCAGGGCGGACGCATCATCAACAATGGTTCGATTTCGGCACACGCGCCCAGACCCAACTCGGCCGCCTATACCGCCACCAAACACGCCGTGATGGGGCTGACAAAAACCGCAGCCCTGGATGGACGCGCCTACAACATCGCCGTGGGTCAGATCGATATCGGCAATGCCATGACGGACCTGGCCTCGCGCATGGCCCAGGGCGTGCCCCAGGCCAACGGCGACGTGGCCATCGAGCCCCTGATGGATGCCGACATCGTGGGGCAATCCGTGCTGTACATGGCCAACCTGCCCCTGCAAGCCAATGTGCTGTTCCACACCGTGATGGCCACCAGGATGCCGTTTGTGGGCCGAGGCTAGCCCCGCGCGGTGGGGGCGGTGTGCGCCGGCCAGCATTGACATGGCTTCATCGGCATGGACACAGCGCACTTTGTTTCCAATACTGGAAC
>NZ_QAJR01000021.1:0-17033 GCF_003852545.1 Acidovorax sp. FJL06 | reverse complement strand
GGCACTTCGCGTTGTGCGGGGGGCTGCTGCCATGGGGAGTGTTTTGAACCCGCAGCGCTGAAACCAGGCACGCAGACGGGGCTCCCAGAGGGAGCCCTTTTTGTTTTGGGCTGAGTGCTTCCGCCGCCCCGCCCGCCTGCGGCCGCAGGGGGCTTTTACACCACCCGGATGCCCAGGCCACTGACCAGCGCGGCTGCCTGGTCCGTCGAGAGGATGGCGCCCTTGAAGAACTGCGCCAGCGCGGTGATTCGCAGGCCTCCGAGGTCTGTGGCCCGCAGGTCGGCGCCGTCAAACCGTGCGTTCTTGAGGTGGGCATCGCGCAGGCTGCCGCCTTCAAAAATGGCGTCCCGGAAGTCGCAGCCTGACACATCGGCGTCAGACAGGTCCAGTTGCTCGATGGTTTGCTTGCGAAACGAGATGCCCCGAAGGTCGGCGCCCACCAGCAAGGAGTCGTGAAAGCCCAGGCCCAGGGTCTGCGCCTCGCGAAACTGCGCGCCCGTCAGTTTGACTTCGGCAAAGCGCGCCGAGGCAAGCGTGGCTTTGGCCCAGTCGGTGTTGTTCAGGTCGCAGCGGTGAAAGCGTGCGTCGGTCAGGTTTGCAAGCTGGAAGCGGGCCCCGCCTGCCCGGCAGTCCAACCAGCGGGTATCGCTCAGGATGGCCTTGTCCAGCACCGTTTCTGCCAACGAGCAGCCCAGGAACTGGGCACCCCGCAGCGCCAACCCCGACAGGTCTGCGCCATCGAAGGTGCAGTGCTCAAAATGCAGCACGGCCTGAGGGTCAGTAGCCAGGTCTTTCAGGTCGGCGCGGGACAGGGTCTGGTCGGCAAAGGGGATGGTCATGGGCAGGAAAACAAAGCAAAGGTGCGTGTAAGCCGGGGGCGGAGGTGGTGCTGGCGGGGTAGGGGCGCAGAGGTCAGTGGCCCACGCTGCGCGAGAACAGGTTCACCACCAGCACGCCCGCCACAATCAGGCCCAGCCCCAGCACGGCGGGCGCATCAAGGCGCTGCCCGTACAGCAACCAGCCCACGGCAGAAATCAGCACGATGCCCACCCCCGACCAGATGGCATAGGCGATGCCGATGGGCAGGGTGCGCAGCGTGAGCGACAGCAGGTAGAACGACACCAGGTAGGCCACGGCGGTGACCAGGCTGGGCGCCAGGCGTGTGAACCCGTCCGAGGCCTTGAGCGCCGAAGTGCCCAGCACCTCCGCCAGGATGGCCAGGCCGAGCAGCAGGTAGCTGGAGGCGGGCGTGGCGCTCATGGCCGCGCCCCGCCGCCGCAGAGCTTCAGCAGCAGTGCCAGCAGGTCCGCCTGGCGCTGTGCGCCGAGTTCGTACACATCCAGCATCTGCGCAAACCAGAAGCCATCGCCCGCCAGGCGGCACACGAGCAGCAGGTTGGCGGTGTCCGCGTCGGGTCCATCGGCCGCCAGGGCGGCTTGCATCGTGGCATGCCAGCGCTCGCGGCACGCAGGAGAGGTGAGGGCCAGCAGGCCGATGGCGCGCTGGGTATCGACCCGGTTGCAGTCCGCCTGGCCATCAAAGCAGGTGCGGATGTAGGCGCGTGCATGGCGCCCGGGGGTGTCGGCTTCCTGTTGCAGGGCACGGTCGTAGCTTTGTTCAAACTCTTCAAACAGTTGCTCGGACAGCGCATCGAGCAGGGCCTGCTTGCTGCGAAAGTGGTGCTGCAGGCCCCCCTTGGTCACGTTGGTGCGGTGGGCCACAGCCTCCAGGGTGACGGCATGGGGGCCTTCGTGCACCAGCAGGTCGCGCACCACGGCCAGCAGCTGGCTGCGGATCAACTGAGGCTGTTTTTGTCGGCGGTGGGCTTCTGTCATTGAACAAACCATCTGGATGGATTGTTTATTGTAAAAGCCCTTGGTCCAGGGATTCAGGAAAGCCCCCGCTGCACCGTGAGGGCTTTGTTTGGCGCCCTGGCTGGTGTCCCGGGGGCTTGTGTTCCCGCTCCCCGGGCCGCATGGCAGGCGGGCAACCGAGCCCTGGACGGTGGGCGGGGCCGTGTGGCGGCTACCGCGCGATGTGGCCCAGCATCAGGTCCAGGTTCTGCACGGCCGCCCCCGAGGCGCCTTTGCCCAGGTTGTCGAACACCGCCGTGAGCAGCACCTGCCCGTGCCGTGGGTTGTGGAACACGCCCAGCCGCAACTGGTTGGTGCCATTGAGGGCCTGGGGGTCCAGGTGCTCAGCGGCTTCGGCCTGCATCAGCGGCATGACTTCGACATGGGCTGCCCCCGCGTAGTGCTGCTGCAAACAGGCGTGCAGCCGCTCGCCGCTGGCACCCGAAGGCAGTTGGTGCACAAACAGGGGAATGCTCAGCACGATGCCCTGGCGGAACGCGCCATAGGCAGGCACGAAAAACGGGCGCTGGGCCAGGCCCGCGCGCTGTGCAATTTCGGGCGGGTGCTTGTGCTCCAGCTTCAGCCCATAGAGCTGAAAGGCCGGGGCATGGGTGGCGCCGGGGCCCTCATGCTCGTCCACACGGGCCCGCCCGCCGCCCGAGTAGCCCGACACCGCATGCACCGCGACCGCGTGGTCGGGGCCCAGCAGTCCGGCCTGCACCAGGGGGCGCAGCAGGGCCACGGCGCCCGTGGGGTAGCAGCCCGGGTTGCTCACCCGCTGGGCGCTGGCGATGCGCGCAGGCTGGGCCGCATCCATCTCGGGAAACCCATACACCCACAGTGGATCGGTGCGGTGCGCCGAGCTGGCGTCGATCACCCGCACCGCGGGGTGGGCGATGGCGGCCACGGCCTCGCGGGCGGCGGCATCGGGCAGGCACAGGATGGCGATGTCGCAGCTGTTGATGGCTTCGGCACGGCGGGCTGCGTTCTTGCGCTCGTGGTCGGGCAAGGTCAGCAGGCGCAGGTCGGTGCGGCCGCGCAGGCGCTCGTGGATCTGCAGGCCGGTCGTGCCTTGGTCGCCGTCGATGAAGACAAGGGGAGAGGGGGTCATGGGGTGGGGCTCCTGGCAGTGGCATCGCGGTCCATGGAGGGGACGGCATGGACGCATCGGATCAAGGGACGGGATGGAAAAGATGGAAGGGATGCGCAATCTTCGGCCCCGGTCTAAACTTTGAAAAGTTGAATTTCACAAACATCAGAATCAGGTTTACTGAACGTCATGCGCGAACTCAACCTCGACCGGCTGCGGACCCTGGTCACGATTGCCGACCTCGGCTCCTTCGCCGAAGCCGCGCGTGCGCTGCACCTGGCGCCGCCCACGGTAAGCCTGCACATCGCAGACCTAGAAGCCCACATCGGTGCGCCCCTGCTGGTGCGCAAGCGCGGCGAGGTGCGGCCCTCGGGGGTGGGCGAGGCCCTTGTCGAACGCGCGCGGCGCCTGCTGACCGATGCGGACGAGGCCATGGACCTGGTGCAGCGCCAGGTGCAGGGGCTGGCCGGGCGGGTGCGCTTGGGGGCCTCGACCGGCGCCATTGCGCACCTGCTGCCCCAGGCGCTGGAGGTGCTGGGCCAGCACCACCCGGGGGTGGATGTGCAGGTGGCCGTGCTGACCTCGCCAGAGACCATGGCACGCCTGGCCAGCGGGGCGCTCGACATCGGCCTGGTCGCCTTGCCGCAGCCCGCCATGCGCGGTGTGGCGGTGCTGCCCTGGCGGCGCGATCCAGTCATGGCCTTTGTGCCTGCTGCCTGGGCGCCGCACCGGCGCGCCACCCCCCGCTGGCTGGCGGGCCAGCCGCTGATCCTGAACGACGAGGGCACCAGCCTGTCGCGGCTGTGCACGGAGTGGTTCGCCCGGGTGGGCGAGCACCCTCGGGCGCGCATTCAGCTCAACTACAACGACGCCATCAAGAGCCTGGTGGCGGCCGGCTACGGGGCCACACTGCTGCCCCATGAGGCATCATCCGCCGCGCCGCTGGACCCGCGCGTCCGCATGCTGCCGCTTCAGCCCCGGTTGTGGAGGCCTTTGGGCATTGCCCATCGCACGGGCCCCATGGAGCGGGCCACCCAGCATGTGCTGGATGTGCTGTGGCAGCAAAAGCAGGCATGAGCCCTGCCAGCGTGCTCAACGCCCTGCGCTGCGGCCGCGCCCCACGGCCAGCACCATCAGCACGGCGGCCAGTACCAGGGCGCCGCTCAGCAGGTACAGGCTGAGCGTGAAGCCGCCGGTTGCCGTCTTGATGGCGCCCACCATCACCGGCGCCACCACGCCGGCCGTACCGCCGATGGTGGTGATGAGCGCGATGCCCATCGCTGCGGCATTCCTGCTCAGCAGGCTGCCCGGCACGGCCCAGAGGATGGCGAAGGCGCTGGAGATGCCGATGGAGGCCAGCGACAGGCAGGCCACGGCCGCCACGGGGCTGTGCAAGAAGAGGGTGGTGAGCGAGAGCCCGGCGGCGCCGATGCAGGCCGTGGCGGCAAAGTGCCAGCGCCGCTCCTGCCGGCGGTCGGAATGCCCGGCGATGAGCAGCGTGGCCGCGATGCCGGCGGCCGCCGGCACCACCGAGTACAGGCCGATCTGCATCACCGACAGCCCCATGGACTGCAGCAGGGTGGGTTGCCAGAACGACATGGCATAGATGCCCAGGATCACCAGGAAGGAGACGAAGCCCAGCAGCCACACCTGGCCGTTGCGCAGCGCGCTGCCGAAGCTACTGCGTGCATCCGCGCCGCTGGCCGCCTGGTCGCGCGCCAGGTCGTCCTGCACCTGGCGCTTCTGCGCAGGCGTGAGCCAGCGCGCGGCCTGTGGCCCGTCGTCGAGCAGTTGGTAGGCCAGCACGGCCAGCAGCACGCAGGGCGCGCCCTCCACCAGGAACAGCCACTGCCAGCCGTGCAGCGACCAGACGCCGTCCAGCCAGGTCATGGTCGCGCCCGCCAGCGGGCCAGCGGCGATGGGCGCCGCCCCATAGGCCATGAAGAACAGGGCCGTGACCTTGGCCCGGCGTTGCGACGGAAACCAGAGCGTGAGGTAGAACAGCACGCCCGGCGCAAAGCCCGCCTCGAACACCCCCACCAGGAAGCGCAGCACGTAGAACTGCGCCGGCGTGGTCACCCACAGCGTGGCCGCCGAGGCCAGGCCCCACAGCCCCATGATGCGCAGCAGCGTGAGCCGAAAGCCCACGCGCGCCAGCAGCATGTTGCTGGGTATCTCGAACAGCGCATAGCCGATGAAGAAGATGCCCGCGCCCAGGCCGAACACCGCGTCGCTGAAGCCCAGGTCGCTCTTCATCTGCAACTGGGCGTAGCCGATGTTGGTGCGGTCCAGGTAGTTGAAGACGTAGCAGGCGAACAGCACCGGGATCAGCCGCCAGGCGATCTGGCGGTAGGTGGCGTCGTCGGCAGCGGTGGCGGGCGCTTGCGAGGCGCCCGCATCGGCGGGAAAGATGGCAGCGGGGGAGTGCATGGCGTTTGTCTCGTGTTGTCTGTCTTATGGGGGAGAAATCAGTGGGCCGGCTCAGGTGGGCCGCTGCAGTGCACCCGAAGTGGTCGTGCCCCAGAGGTGGCTGGTGGGCGCGCCCGGAAACAGCCAGTGCGGCGAGCACTCGCTGGATGGCACCACGTTGCTGAAGCCATGCGTGGCCGAGGTGCCCGCGATGGTCTTCTCCAGCACCATCGACAGGTACTGGTCCACGCTGCCCTCCTGCGTGTTGCCGTTCAGGATCACCTCGGAGCCGGTGGCCTTGGCGTAGCGGCGGATGCCGTTGTGGCGCGAGGCCTCGGGGGCCCAGCTGTCGGCGCTCACGCCGTTCTCGCTGCTCACACGGATGCCATCCGGGGTGCGGTAGACCAGCGAGTGGTTGCCCTCCGTATGGCCCGGCGTGTGCACCAGCGCGATGCCACGCCCCAGCTGCACGCTGCCATCGAAGGGCACGATGCGTTCGGGCGCCACGCCCTGCAGCCCCGCAGGGCAGTACCAGTCGGCCTGTGTGGGCAAGAGGCCTGCCACGCTGGCCAGTTCCTGGCGGTGCACCAGCAGGCGTGCGTTGGGCAGCAGCCCGCGCTCGCTGCCCGTGCCCAGCCAGCGGCGCAGGTTCTGGGTGTGCAGGTGGTCGTAGGTGATGAAGTCGATCTGCTCCGGTGCCACGCCCACCGAGGCCAGGGCCTGCAGCACCGTGCCGTGCACCGGCGCGATCACGCCGTGCAGGAACTTGGGCGTCTGCTCGCTCAGACGCTTGAAGTAGGGCGTCTCGCTGCCGGTCTCGAAATCGGCGGGGGTGAACAGCAGGTGTTTGAGCTGGCCCTCGAAATCCTCGAACTGCACCAGCACCGTGCGTGCCAGCAGGTGCACCATGTGCGGCTTGAGCAACTGCTGCGAGTACACGCCGTTGAAGGCGTACCAGGCCGGGTAGGGGATGCGCAGCAGGTCGAAGCTGCGCGCATAGCGCACCGGGGGCTCATCGAGAAAGCGCTCGCGGAACTGCCCGCCCGCGCGGCGCAGGGCGCGCAGCCGGTCCTGCGGGGTGGGGGCGCTGCGCGCGCCATCGAAGTCGGCCACGGGCTGCAGCAGCAGGCCTTCCGGCGTGAGGGAGTCGGTCATCATGTTCATGAAAATTTCCTCAGTACAAGGAACGGCCGCCGGAGATGTCGAAGACGGCACCGGTGCTGAACGAGCAGTCGGCAGACGCCAGCCAGGCCGCCATGGCCGCCACTTCGGCCGGCTCGACGAAACGCGCCATGGGCACGCGCGACAGCAGGGCCTGGTGCAGTTGCGCACGGTGTTCCTCGGGAACACCGTCGAACACCCCGGTTTCAGCGGCAGACGGTGTGACGCAGTTCACCAGCACGCCCGCGCCGGCCAGCTCCTTGCCCAGCGACTTGGTGAGTGCGATCAGGCCGGCCTTGGAGGCGGAATACGCGGCATTCAGGCCATTGCCCTCTTTGCCCGCGACCGAGGCGATATTGACCACGCGCCGGCCCAGTGCGGGGGCACGCTGCGCCTGCATGTCGGCCAGCATGGCCGGCACCAGTGCGCGGCAGCACAGGAAGGCGCCGGTGAGGTTGATGTCCAGCACCGTGCGCCATTGGGCGGCGCTGTGCTCCCAGGTGGGCACCAGCGGGCCCAGCACGCCTGCGTTGTTCACGAGCACGGTGGCCGGGCCCAGCGCGGCGGCGCTGTCCTGCGTGGCGGCGTTCACGGCGGCCTCATTGCGCACGTCGGTGACGGCGGTGAACACGCGCCCGGGTGCGTCCAGCGCCTCTGTGGCAGCCTGCAGGGCGCGGGCGCCGATGTCCCATAGCGAGACGGTCGCGCCTTCGTCCAGAAAGCGGCGCGCAATCGCCAGCCCGATGCCCTGCGCCCCACCCGTCACCACCGCATGGTGGCCCTGCAGGCGCCCGCTCATGCCGTGGCCTGCTCGGGCACCGGGGCCTTGCCGGCGGTGGCGGCCTGGCCGCCCAGCAGCGCGCCGATGATGCCCGGCAGCGCGGCCGGTGGCACACCCACCAGCAGCTGGCGCAGCATGGTCAGCGTGTCGAAGTACACGCGCTCGCAGACCAGGTGCTCGGCCGCGTCGAAGATGAACAGCGCGATCATCCGGCAACGGAAGCTGTTGCCCGTGGGCGGCAGCGCCCCCAGCGGCCCCTTGTGCGTGCCCAGCAGCCAGAACTCCACGATGACCGAGTCGCCGGCATGGCGCAGCTCAATGATCTCGTGCCGCTGGTCCGGAAAGGCCTGGCGCGTGGCCGTGTAGTAGCGGCGCACGTCCTCGTTGCCGTCGTGCACCTCTCCGGTGGGTATCAGCTCATAGTGCGGGTGCGGAAAGGTGCTCAGCACGGCGTCGAAGTCCTGGCGGGTCTCGTCGGCGAAGTGGTCGAGCACGGTCTTTTCGCGGCGGGCATTGCGCTCGGCGGTGGCGGCGGGGGTATTCGTCATGGGGATCCTTGGGGTCGGTTGCGGTACAGGGATGCAGCAGTGCGCTGCAGCAGGCCCACTATCCGCAGAGCGCCGCGGCGAGACTGTCCGGTGTTGGCAATTGCGGCTCGGTACAAACCCGCGGGTGTCTGGTTGGCGTCGCCATGGCGACCGCTGCGCCCGCACAATTCCTCTCGCCAGTCATCTCTGCACGAGCCGCACGCCATGCCTTCCCTACCTGAACCGGCAAGCATCACCGGACTGCCGGCCCACCTCGGCCCCCGGGCCGACGAGCGCCTGCGCCTGCCGCAGGAGGTGCAGCACGCGCTGCTGCAAGTGGCCCACCGGCGCCAGCTGCAGCGCGGTGACTCGCTGTTCCTCAAGGGCTCGGCGCCCGACGCGCTGTTCGGCATGGTGCAGGGCGCCCTGCGCGTGAGCGTGGCTGCGCAGGATGGACGCGAGGCCGTGATCGCCGTGCTGGAGCCCGGCCACTGGTTCGGCGAGGTCTCGCTGTTCGTGGGGCAGGAGCGGGTCTACGACACCTGTGCGGTGGAGCCGTCCGAGGTGGCCGTGGTCCAGGCGGCAGACTTCCACCACCTGATCGCCACGCAGCCGGCGCTGCACATGGCCTTCACGCGCCTGGTGTGCCTGCGGCTGCGCCAGGCCCTGGCCTGGATCGACGACGCCATCCTGCAGCCGCTGCCCGTGCGGCTGGCGCACCGGCTCATGACGCTGGACTCCCGCTCGGCCGGAGACGGAGCCTGCACCGTGCTGGCCGTCTCGCAGGAAGACCTGGCCTTCATGCTCGGCGTCTCGCGCCAGAGCATCAACCGCCAGCTCAAGCAGTGGGAGGACGGCGGGGTGCTGCGCGTGGGCTACCGCGTGGTCGAATTGCTCGACCGGGAGCGCCTGGCGCGGGCCGCGCAGCCAGGGTGATCAGTCCGTCTCGGGTGCGCTGTCGTCCTGCGCGGTCGCTTCGGGCTCCAGCGCCTTGACCACCATGCGGCAGATCAGCTCCTCGGCCTTGGCATAGTCGCGCTCGGTCAGCGCGGGCTTGCCCAGCAGCAGGGCGAATTGCGCCTCTTGCTCGGCATAGGCCTGGGTGACGGACCAGATGATGAACATCAGGTGCGTGAAGTTCACCTTGGCGATGCGGCCCTCGCGCGCCCAGCGTTCGAAGGTGCGCACCTCGGTCTTGAGCAGGGGCGCCACGCGCTCCGTGATGGCCTTGCCATAGCGTGGTGCGCCGGCAATCACCTCTTTGGTGAACACCTTCGCCCCATTGGGGCGCTCGCGCGAGTAGCGCAGCTTGGCGCGGATGTAGCGGCGCAGTGCCTGTTGCGGGTCGTCGCTGTGCGACAGGTCTTCCATGCCTTCGAGCCACTGGGTGAGCACATCGTCCAGCACGCGCTGGTACAGCGCCTCCTTGCTGGGGAAGTAATACAGCAGGTTGTGGCGGCTGAGGCCGATGGCCGCAGCAATGTTCTCCAGGGAGGCGCCTTCGAAACCGAACTGTGCAAAGTGGCTCTCGGCCTCGGTGAGGATGCCCCGCTCCTTGACCAGGCGCGAGGCCTTGGGGGCGCGCTGCGCGGTGTCGTCGCTTCGGACGGCGCGCGGGGCTTTGGGAAGGCGGGGGGCGGTATCGGCTTTGGGCGGGCGGGCGGCTGTCATTGCACCATTGTGGAACAAGCCGGGGTCCCAAACTGCCAATTCTGTGGCCTGGGGCTGGCACGCGGCTTGCTGTAGGGATTTTACCAATTGGTAAATTTTTACGGATTGGTAAATTGAACCACAACGCAGGGCACCGCCGCCGCAAAGCAGCGGGCACCTGCCACCCCACTGCGAGGACCACGATGAAACCTCCGAAGTTTGCGGGCACAGGTGTTGGCACCAACACCTGTGCCGCATTGGCTGGCCCCGGCCGCATGCGCCGCTGGCGCTGCATGGCACCGGCGTGCATGAGGGCCTGCATGGCCAGCGCCCAGACCCCCACCCTGACCCCCTCGGAGGAAACCTGATGGACACACCCGCAAGCCGAGCCTGCGGCATTCATGCCGCACGCCTGAACCTGGCCGACTACGCTGTCAACTTCGGCGATGCCCACCCGCCCCTCACCAAACCCCAGGCGCTGATCGAGGCCGAGCGCTGCTACTACTGCCACGACGCGCCCTGCGCCACGGCCTGCCCCACGGGCATCGACATCCCTTCGTTCATCCACCGCATCGCGCAGGACAACCACCGGGGCGCCGCCCGTGCCATCCTGGAGGCCAACCCGCTGGGCGGCATGTGCGCCCGGGTGTGCCCCACCGAGGTGCTGTGCGAGCAGGCCTGCGTGCGCAACACCAATGAAGACAAGCCGGTGGAGATCGGATCGCTGCAGCGCTATGCCACCGATGCCTTCTTTGCCCAGCCCGGCGCGCCCTTGTTCCAGCGCGCGGCGGCCACCGGCAAGCGCATGGCCGTGGTGGGTGCGGGGCCTGCGGGCCTGGCCTGCGCCCACGGGCTGGCGCTGCGCGGGCACGACGTGGTGCTGTTCGAGGCGCGCCCCAAGCTGGGGGGGCTCAATGAATACGGACTGGCCAGCTACAAGACCACCCACAACTTCGCGCAGAAGGAGGTGGAGTGGCTGCTGTCCATCGGCGGCATTGAGGTTCGCACGGGCCAGCAACTGGGCCGTGACATCACGCTCGACAGCCTGCTGGGCGCGTACGACGCCGTGTTCCTGGGCCTGGGCCTGCAAGGCGTGAATGCGCTGGGCGTGGCCGAGCCTGTGGCCACAGGCCTGCGCAATGCCGTGGACTTCATTGCCGAGCTGCGCCAGAGCACGGATCTTTCCACCTTGCCCGTGGGCCGCCGCGTGGTGGTGATTGGCGGTGGCATGACGGCGGTGGATGCCGCCGTGCAGTCGCGCAAACTGGGCGCCGAAGAGGTGACCATCGTCTACCGCCGGGGCGCCGAGGCCATGTCAGCATCGGCCGTGGAGCAGCAGTGGGCACAGACCAACGGCGTCACCATCCGCCACTGGGCGGCGCCCAAGGAGGTGCTGAGCGAAGGCGGTGCCGTGCAGGGCGTGCGCTTTGCCGCCACGGCGCTGAGCGGCGGCAAGCTGGTGGAGACCGGCGAGACCTTCACGCTCGCGGCCGACATGGTGCTCAAGGCCATTGGCCAGACCTTTGTGGCCGAACCGGTGGGCAAGGGCATTGCCCTGGAGGGGGGGCGCATCGTCACCGATGCAGAAGGCCAGACCCGCCTGGCACGCGTCTGGGCCGGGGGCGACTGCCGCGTGGGCGGTCGCGATCTCACGGTGGAAGCGGTGGAGCACGGCAAGGTGGCCGCTGTCTCCATCCATGCCGCGCTGACGGCCTGAGCCGTCCCCGCCACGGCTTCACCGCACTTCATTCCTGCACTTCACGGGAGCTCCCCATGGCAGACATCCGCAGCAATTTTCTGGGCATCCAAAGCCCCAACCCCTTCTGGCTGGCCTCCGCGCCGCCCACCGACAAAGAGATCAACGTCACCCGCGCCTTCGAGGCGGGCTGGGGCGGCGTGGTGTGGAAGACGCTGGGCGAAGACCCGGCCGTGGTCAACGTCAACGGCCCGCGCTATTCCACGCTGATGTCGCAGGATCGCCGCGTGATCGGCCTGAACAACATCGAGCTGATCACCGACCGGCCCCTGCACACCAACCTCGAAGAGATCAAGCGTGTCAAGCGCAACTGGCCGGACCGGGCCATGGTCGTCTCGCTCATGGTGCCCTGCGAAGAGCAGAGCTGGAAGGCCATCCTGCCGCTGGTGGAGGACACCGGCGCCGACGGCATCGAACTCAACTTCGGCTGCCCCCACGGCATGAGCGAGCGCGGCATGGGCGCCGCCGTGGGCCAGGTGCCCGAGTACATCCAGATGGTCACGGCCTGGTGCAAGCACTACAGCAAGCTGCCCGTGATCGTGAAGCTCACGCCCAATATCACCGATGTGCGCCAGCCCGCACGCGCAGCCAAGGCGGGCGGGGCGGATGCGGTGTCGCTCATCAACACCATCAACTCCATCATGGGCGTGGACCTGGACCGCATGGTGATGAGCCCGAGCACCGACGGCTGGGGCTCGCACGGCGGCTACTGCGGCCCGGCGGTCAAGCCCATTGCACTCAACATGGTGGCAGAGATCGCGCGCGATGCGCAGACCGCTGGCCTGCCCATCAGCGGCATCGGCGGCATCACCACTTGGCGCGACGCGGCCGAATACATTGCGCTCGGCTGCGGCACGGTGCAGGTGTGCACGGCCGCCATGGTCTACGGCTTCAAGATCGTGCAGGACATGTGCGACGGGCTGTCGAACTTCATGGACGAGCACGGGTATGCCACGCTCGACGACTTCAAGGGCCAGGCCGTGCCCACGGTGAAGGACTGGAAGAACCTCAACCTCAACCACATCGAGAAAGCCGTCATCAACCAGGACGCCTGCATTCAGTGCGGCCGCTGCCATGTGGTCTGCGAAGACACCTCGCACCAGGCCATCACCTTCACCAAGGACGGCGGTGTGCGCAAGTTCGAGATCAACGAGGCCGAGTGCGTGGGCTGTAACCTGTGCGTGTCGATCTGCCCCGTGCCCGAGTGCATCACCATGCGGGCCTTGGAGCCTGGCGAGGTGGATGTGCGCACCGGAAAAAAGGTGACGGGCGAGTACGCCAACTGGACTACGCACCCGAACAACCCCCAGCGCGTGTCTGCGGCAGCTTGACAGGCGCCCCGTGCGTGTGCCGCAGGTCCTGCAAGGCGTTGCGACAGCACCTGTTGTGGTGCCGATTTGCAACGCATGCTGCACTGCATCTGGTGCAGTTCTTGCGTGATCTCTAGCATCGCTCGCTTCCCTTTGCCCGCCATCTGCCAGCGTGAAGGCGCCGGACCAGACAGCGGGTTGTGTGCAACCCCAACGAAGTCTTTGACAGGAGTACAGGCATGACCAACAGTACCGGCAGCGCGGCCCATGTGGCGGGGCTGATGCCCGGCGACGCATCCAACACGCTCGCCAATGAAGATCTGCTCCCCACCACCGCTGCGCAGCGACACTGGACCTGGAAAGACTTTGCTGCACTTTGGGTGGGCATGGTGGTGTGCGTGCCCACCTACACCATGGCCAGCTCCATGCTGGACCAGGGCTTCACCTGGCAGATGGCCGTGTGGCTGGTGTTCCTGGCCAACTGCATCGTGCTGGTGCCCATGGTGCTCATTGGCCGCGTGGGGCCGAAATACGGTGTGCCGTTCCCGGTGCTGGCGCGCGCCTCGTTCGGTGTGAAAGGCGCCAACCTGCCGGCCGTGCTGCGCGGCCTGGTGGCCTGTGGCTGGTTCTCCATCAACTGCTACTTTGGCGCGCTGGCGCTGCATGGCTTCTTGAACATCGTGGGCATGGGGCTCGCCGGGCCTGCGGATGGGCAGACCATCAGCACCTCGCAGTTCATGTGCTTCCTGGCGTTTTGGGCCGTGCACATCTGGTTCATCTGGAAGGGGCCGGAATCCATCCGCAAGCTCGAAGTGATTGCCGCGCCGCTGATGATCATTGCCTCCGTCGTGCTGGTGGTGGTGCTGATGATGCGCGTGCCTTCGGGGCAGCTTTTCAACCTGCCGGCCAAGGTGGTCGAGGGCGGACCCAAGACATGGGCGGCCCTGACGGGCCTGGTGGGCTTCTGGGCCACGCTGGCGCTCAACATCCCCGACTTCACGCGCTTCGCCAAATCACAGAAGGACCAGGTCGTGGGCCAGGCCATCGGCTTGCCAATTCCCATGGCGCTGTTTTCCATGGTGGGGGTGATTGGCTTCTCGGCCTCGGCCATCCTGTACGGCAAGGCCCAGCTGTTCCCCGACGGCTTGCTGACCCAGATGGGCAGCGTGGCGGCGGGCCTGGGCCTGCTGGTCATCCTGCTGGCCAACCTGACGACCAACGTGGCCGCCAACCTGGTGTCGCCGTCGTACGACTTCAGCCAATGCGCACCGTCCAAGATCAGCTTCCGCATGGGCGGCCTGATTGCCGCAGGCATCGGCCTGCTGTTCATGCCCTGGAAGCTGCTGGCCACGTCGGGCGGCTACCTGTTCACCTGGCTGGGCGGCTACGGCACGCTGCTGGGCGCGATTGCAGGCATCCTGCTGGTGGACTACTACCTGGTGCGCAAGAGCGAGCTGAAGGTGGACGACCTGTACCGCCGGGGGGGCGAGTATGAATACAGCAACGGCTGGAACATGCAGGCGCTCGTCGCCTTCCTGCTGGGCGTGTTGCCCTGCCTGCCCGGCTACCTGGCCGTGTCGGGCGTGGTGGACAAGGCGGGCATGCCCGCCATCTGGCTCACGCTGTTCGACTCGGGCTGGTTTTTCAGCCTGGCCGTGGCCGGCACCTACTACTACCTGACCGCGAAGAAGAAATGAGTCCTTGGCCCTGCCTGGGCCTGGTGCCAGTGCAGGGTCTTTTTTGATCTGCATCCCTGAAGGAGACCCCCATGACCCAAGCCCTTGTGATCCGCGGTGGTACCGTGGTCAATGCCGACCGTGAGCAGCGCGCCGACGTGCTGTGCGTGGATGGACGCATCGTTGCCGTGGGCGAAGGCGCGGGGCTCCAAGCCCCTGCAGGGGCGCAGACACTGGATGCCAGCGGCCAGTACGTGCTGCCCGGCGGCATCGACCCGCACACGCACATGCAGCTGCCGTTCATGGGCACCGTCACCATGGACGACTTCTTCACCGGCACGGCCGCCGCGCTGGCGGGGGGCACCACGAGCATCATCGACTTCGTGATCCCCGACCCGCAGGAGCCGCTGATGGACGCCTACCGCAAGTGGCGCGGCTGGGCCGAAAAATCGGCCGCCGACTATTCTTTCCACGTCGCCATCACCTGGTGGAGCGAGCAGGTGCGTGCCGACATGGGCACCCTGGTGCAGCAGGAGGGCGTGAACAGCTTCAAGCACTTCATGGCCTACAAGAACGCCATCATGTGCGACGACGAAACCCTGGTGAACAGCTTCAAGCGTGCGCTGGAGTTGGGTGCCATGCCCACGGTGCATGCCGAGAACGGCGAGCTGGTGTACCTGCTGCAGCAAGAGGTCGCCAAGATGGGCATCACCGGACCCGAAGGCCACCCCCTGTCGCGCCCGCCCATGGTCGAGGCCGAGGCCGCCAACCGGGCCATCGCGATTGCCGACGTGCTGGGCGTGCCCATCTACGTGGTGCATGTGAGCTGCATGGAGTCGGCCGACGCCATCGCCCGCGCCCGCGCGCGCGGCCAGCGGGTGTACGGCGAGGTGCTGGCCGGGCATCTGCTGGTGGACGACAGCGTCTACCGCGACCCCGACTTTGCCAAGGCCGCGGCCTACGTGATGAGCCCGCCGTTTCGCCCCAAGGGCCACCAGGAGGCGCTGTGGCGCGGCCTGCAGTCGGGCCAGCTGCACACCACGGCCACCGACCACTGCACCTTCTGCGCCGCGCAGAAGGCCATGGGCAAGGAGAACTTTGCCAAGATCCCCAACGGCACGGGCGGCGTGGAAGAGCGCATGGCAGCGCTGTGGGATGGCGGCGTGAACACCGGGCGCCTCACCCCATCCGAGTTCGTGGCCATCACCTCGGCCAATGCGGCCAAGCTGTTCAACATCTACCCGCGCAAAGGCTTCATTGGCGAAGGCGCTGATGCCGACTTGGTGTTGTGGGACCCTGAGGGCACCAAGACCTTCTCGGCCCAAACGCAGTTCAGCAAGGGTGACTTCAACATCTTTGAAGGCCGCACCGTGCGCGGCATCCCCAGCCACACCATCAGCCAGGGTCGGGTGGTGTTTGCCAATGGCGATCTGCGTGCCGAGCAGGGCAAGGGCCGCTACATCAAGCGCCCGGCTTTCGGCACCAACTTCCAGGCCGTGCAAAAGCGCGCACAGGACCTCGCACCTACCGCCGTTGCGCGATAGCTGCTGATACGCATCTGGAGAACACCATGGATACCAAAGTGAAGACCGACATCGAAAACCTGCGCATCAACGGCGAACGCCTGTGGTCCTCCCTCATGGAGCTGGCGCAGATCGGCGCCACCCCCAAGGGCGGCGTGTGCCGCCTCACCCTCACCGACCTGGACAAGCAGGGCCGCGACCTCGTCACCCGCTGGGCGCGCGAAGCGGGCATGACGGTGACCATCGACAAGATCGGCAACGGCTTCATGCGCCGCCCCGGGCGCAACAACAGCCTGCCGCCCATCATGACCGGCAGCCACATCGACACCCAGCCCACGGGCGGCAAGTTCGACGGCAACTACGGCGTGCTGGCGGGCATCGAAGTCGTGCGCACCCTGAACGACCACGGCATCGAAACCGAAGCCCCCATCGAAGTCGCCTTCTGGACCAACGAAGAAGGGTCGCGCTTCGTGCCCGTGATGATGGGCTCGGGCGTGTTCGCCAAGGCCTTCACCCTGGAGCACGCCTACGCCGCCACCGACACCGAAGGCAAAAGCGTGAAAGGCGAACTCGAACGCATCGGCTACGTGGGCGACCAGGAACCGGGCGACCACCCCATCGGCGCCTACTTCGAAACCCACATCGAACAAGGCCCCGTGCTGGAAGACCACGACAAGACCATCGGCGTGGTCAGCGGCGTGCTGGGCATCCGCTGGTTCGACTGCACCGTGACCGGCATGGAAGCCCACGCCGGCCCCACGCCCATGGCGCTGCGCAAAGACGCCCTGCTGGCCGCCACCCACATCATGCAGGACGTGGTGGCGGCGGCCCACCGCCACCCACCCCACGGCCGGGGCACCGTCGGCATGGTGCAAGTGTTCCCCAACAGCCGCAACGTCATCCCCGGGCGGGTCAAGTTCAGCATCGACCTGCGCAACAGCACCGACGCGCTGGTGGACCAGATGGCCACAGAAGTCAAAGCCCATGCGGAGAAGATAGCCAAGGAGCACGGCGTGCAGGTGCACATCGAGATGGTGTCCAGCTACCCGGCGCAGGCCTTCCACGAGCACTGCGTGGAGGCGGTGGGCCGGGCGGCCAAGAAGCTCGGGTACAGCCACATGCCGGCGGTCTCGGGTGCGGGGCACGACGCGGTGTACATGGCCAAGCTGGCGCCGGCGGGGATGATCTTCATTCCGTGCAAGGACGGGATCAGCCACAACGAGATCGAGGATGCCAAGCCGGAGCACATCACGGCGGGGTGCAATGTGCTGCTGCATGCCATGTTGGAGCGCGCGGG
>NZ_QAJR01000020.1:3295-150359 GCF_003852545.1 Acidovorax sp. FJL06 | reverse complement strand
CGGGCGGTCTGCTGCGTTGCTGCGCTTGTGGATAGCCGGGCTATCCACTGCGCACCGCGCCTTGCATCCCATCCCGGCAAGGTACTTGTGCGACCCCGAAAAGATCTTGAACAGGTTCTCAGCGCTTCATGCTAGTCGCGGCCCGGCCCCGTGTAAAACCTGTGCTGTCACCTGCGAAACTCTGCGGCGGGGCATGTGGGCCTGCGCCTACCCGCCGTGCCGTGGACGGCGCATGGACGGCAGCGCGGGGGCGCATTAGGCTCAGGGCATGTCCATCGCCCTTTCGCTTGAGCGCCTTGCCGCGCCCCTGATGCCCGTTGTGTTGCCCCTGTGGCTGGACGCCGATGGCCTGCGCATGAGCGCTGCCATGTCGTTCTACGGCATGCTGAGCCTGGCGCCGCTGCTGCTCCTGCTGGTGGGCGTGCTGGGCTGGTGGATGGACCGCAGCTACCTGGAGGCCAGCCTGGTCACCCAGGTGCAGTCCGTGATGGGCGCGCAGGTGGCCGATGTGGTGCGGCAGGCCCTGGCCAGCGCCCGCGCGCCAGCGGAGGGGCGCCTGGCTTCCATCGTGGGTTTTGTGGTGCTGGTCTCGGGGGCGACCGGGGTGTTCGTCGAACTGCAGTCGGCGCTGGAGCGCCTGTGGCGGCGCGATGGCGCCCCGCCCGCACCGCAGGCCGCCTGGTGGCGCATGGCCTCGCTGCGGCTGCGGGGGCTGGCCTATGTGCTGGCCCTGGGGTTTTTGCTCCTGGTGTCGCTGGCGCTGTCCACGCTGATCCACCTGCTGGCGGGCTGGGCCGGGGAGCGCCTGGCGGCGGGGCCTCTGGCGCACCTGCTGCCCCTGGCCCCGCTGCTCAAGGTCGCCAACGAAGCCCTGGCCTGGGGTTTTGCCGTGGCCCTGTTCGTGGGGCTGATGCGCATGGGCGTGTGCCCCAAGCCCTCGCTGCGCTACCTGGTGATGGGGGCCGTGGTGGGGGCGGCGCTGTTCATCGGGGGCAAGCAGCTGCTGGCCTGGTACCTGTCCACGGCGGCCGTGGTTTCCGCCTACGGTGCTGCGGGATCGCTGGTGGTGCTGCTCATGTGGATCTATTTTTCGTCGGCCATCCTGCTGTTTTCTGCAAGCTGCGCGCAGGCGCTGGAGGACGCGCTGCACAGCGGTCCCCGCCGCCCCGCAGCCTGGGCGCGGTGGGCGGCCACGGCCCGTGGGCGGGGCGGGCGGGTGTAAAAAATGTTGGCAAGCCCCCGTGGGCGGCTTCCGCCTTGGGGGCGCGCGGTCTGCGGCCCAGGCGCAGAAAGACGGCTTGTGCACCCGCCCAGAGTGCAACAGGCGCTTACGGTCACTTACACAACCGCTGTTCGGCGTTGGCTTTCCCTGTGTACCTTTGGGCCCCTCCGGGCGTTGGTGGGAGATCGCTGTGACTCCACCGCCCAGGTGCCGTGGAGCCCCATCCCGCCCCGGCTGCAACCCCACAAGGAAACCACCACCATGAACCTCACCGTCCCCCCCACCACCGCGCTGGCCCCCGGCGCCCCCGCCGCCGCAGGGCCTGCCCTGAAATGGATGTGGGCCGCCATTGGCGTGCTGGGCGTGAGCGTGCTGGCACTGGGCGCCACCCTGGTGTGGCAGCAACGCGCACCCGCCGAGGTGGTGGCCCCCGCACCGCTGGCCGCTGCACCGCGCACGCCCGAATCAGAAATCATTGACGAAAAACGGCCGCAAGGGCTGATCCAGCCAGCGCAATCAGCTATGAATAGCGGAGCAAGCAGCCGCCTGCAGCCCGGCGCTGGCGATGGCGCACCGCGTGCCGCCGAGATGGTCGGCGGCGGCCAGGGCGCACCTCGGGGGGCCGGGCCCGCGCAGCCCGTGCGGGCCGCCGCACCGGTGTGCCGCAGCTGCGGCCGGGTCGAGTCCGTGCAGGCGGTGCAGCAGGCCGCACCCGCCACGGGCGTGGGGGCCGTGGCCGGTGGTGTGCTGGGCGCCGTGGTGGGCAACCAGATCGGCAAGGGCAGCGGCCGTACCGCCGCCACCGTGCTGGGCGCCGTGGGCGGTGGTTATGTGGGCCACAAGGTCGAAGAGCGCACGCGCACCCACACGGTGTACGAGGTCGCGGTGCGCATGGAAGACGGCTCGCTGCGCCACTTCCAGCGCGCTGAGCCCACGGCGGTGGGCACGCCCGTGGTGCTGCAGGGCAAGGGCTTCCGCGTGGACCAGGGCGGCTCGGCGCGTGCAGCAGACCCGTATGCCCAGCCGCAGCCGGGTGCGGTGCGGGTGTCTGACACTTACTGAGCCAGCTATTTCCAAAAAGCAAAAGCCCGCGAAAGCGGGCTTTTGCTTTTATCGCCTGTGGGCGAGCTACAGCACCACCGGGATCTCGGTAGCAGGCGGCGTATTGCGGCTGCGGCCACAGCGCACCAGGCCGTCGATCATCACCATGCCGATGCCGGGGATGTCACCGAGCTGCACGCTTTCGAGCAGCGTGGCGCCGGCCGTGTGCTGGGCGCGGTCCATGAAGACGAAATCCGCCGCACGGCCCACCTCGACCAGGCCGCAGTTCAGGTTGCGGATGCGCGCCGTGTTGCCCGTGGCAAAGCAGAACACCAGTTCGGCGGGGATGTCGGCAAAGCTCGAAATCAGCGCAATCATGCGCAGCATGCCCAGCGGCTGCACGCCCGAGCCCGCCGGGCCATCGGTGCCCAGAATCACGCGGTGCGGGCACTTGAGCTCAATGGCCGCGCGCGCCGCTTGGATGGCGATCTTCTCGTTGCCGTTGTGCACCAGCTCGATCGCGCGGGACGATTTTTCGCACAGCTCGCACACATGCTTCCAGGGCAGCGAGGTGTGGCCGCCGTTGATGTGGCCGATCACGTCGGCATCGGCCTCCAGCACCACGTCCTTGTCGATCAGGCCCGAGCCCGGGATGGATGGGCCGCCCGTGTGGATGGTGCTCTGGATGCCATGCTTGCGCGCCCAGGCCACCATCTGCTGGGCCTCGTAGCCCGCCTTGACGGAGCCCAGGCCCACTTCGCCCAGCAGCGTCACGCCGGCCTCGGCCAGGTCCTTGAAGTCCTGCTCGGTCATGCCTTTTTCAATCACCGGGGCACCTGCGATCACCTTCACGCCGCCAGGGCGGAAGTTGTCGAACGAGCGCTGCGCGGTGATGGCCAGGGCCTTCAGGCCCACGATGTCCTTGGGCCGGCCGGGCAGGTGCACTTCGCCGGCCGAGACCATGGTGGTCACGCCGCCGTTCATGGTCGAGTCGATCCAGCCGATCTGGTTCTGGCGCGGCGTCCAGTCGCCAAACACGGGGTGCACATGGCTGTCGATGAGGCCGGGCGCCACGCAGGTCTGGCGCGCGTCGATCACGGTCTGCGCGTGTTCGGTGTCGCAGTCCTTGTAGCGGCCCACGGCCACGATGAGGCCGTCATTCACGACGATGGTGTCGGCATCGAGGATGGGGCGGTCCAGGTCGCCCGACAACAAAAGACCGATGTTCTGGATGACGACCTTGCCCGACTTGCCGCCGGCTGCTGCTTCTGCCATGGATTCTCCTCGTGGGGTGGGGGGCGCGGGCCCATCCAGGCCCGCGCAAAGAAAAATCGTTGAAGTAAGTTCTTCCTGCGGCCGGCTGTCAGGCCGCTGCCTTGCCCTTGGGGCGGATCGGTCCGGGCGCCACGGTGCGCAGCACGCTGTCGATGACGAAGGCCTCCCAGTGCGCCAGGGCCTCGGGTGTTTCGAGGTCTTCGCCCAGGAAGGCCGACAGTGTGTGCCGGTTGGACATGTAGAAGTAGCCCGTGGCGGCGATCAGCAGGTACAGGTCGCGCGCCGACACGTCCTTGCGGAACAGGCCCTGCGTCTGGCCGCTCTCCAGCACGCGGCGGATCACCTCGATGGCGGGCGACGAGTATTCGCGGGCGCGCATCGACTTGGAGATGTGCTTGCCCTTGTGCAGGTTCTCGGTGTTCAGCAGCGTGATGAACTCGGGGTTCTTGCGGTAGTAGCCCACCACAAAGCGGATCACGGCCTGCAGGGCCTCGATGGGCTGGGCGGTGTCCAGGTCGAGCTTGGACTCGGCATCGTTCATGCGCCGGTAGGTTTCCTCCAGCACCTCGATGAACAGGCCTTCCTTGCTGCCGAAGTAGTAATAGATCATCCGGTCGAAGGACTTGGCCGCCTTGGAGATTTTCTCCACGCTGCCGCCTTCGTAGCCGTAGCGCGCGAACACCTTGATCGCGGCCTTCAGGATGTTGTCGCGCGTGGTCTGTGCGGCCTGCTCGCGCACGCCCGTCTTGCGGGCGGATGCGGAGCGGGGGGACGCGGTCCGGGTCTTGGTGGGGGTGGCAGACATGGCGGGTCCTGGTGGATGAGGCGGGCCCGCAAGGCGGGGCCCGCCGGGGGATCACTGCTCTGCGAACGCGCGTTCGATCACGAAGTCACCCGGCTTCGTGGTGTTGCCTTCCTTGAAGCCGCGCTCTTCCATCATGTGCTTCAAGTCGCGCAGCATCTCGGGGCTGCCGCAGATCATCACGCGGTCTTCGGCGGGGTTGAGCGCGGGCAGGCCCAGGTCGCGCGCCATCTGGCCGTTTTCGATCACGGTGGTCACGCGGCCCTGGTTCTTGAAGGGCTCGCGCGTCACGGTGGGGTAGTACTTGAGCTGCTTGCTCACGATCTCGCCCAGGAACTCGTGCTTTGGCAGCTCCTCGGTGATGTAGTCGTGGTAGGCCAGTTCCTTCACCTCGCGCACGCCGTGCACCAGGATGACTTCCTCGAACTTCTCGTAGGTCTCGGGGTCGCGCATCAGGCTCAGGAACGGCGCCACGCCCGTGCCGGTGGACAGCATGTACAGCCGCTTGGCGGGCAGCAGGTAGTCGATCAGCAGGGTGCCGGTGGGCTTCTTGCCCACCACGATGGTGTCGCCCACCTGGATGTGCTGCAGGCGCGAGGTCAGTGGGCCGTCGGGCACCTTGATCGACAGGAACTCCAGGTGCTCTTCGTAGTTGGCGCTGGCAATGCTGTAGGCGCGCAGCAGGGGTTTGCCGTTCTCGCCGCGCAGGCCGATCATCGTGAAATGGCCGTTGGAGAAGCGCAGCGCGGTGTCGCGCGTGGTGGTGAAGGAGAAAAGGCGGTCCGTCCAGTGGTGGACGGACAGGACGCGTTCTTCAAGAAAGGCGCTCATGGTGCGTTAGATGGAAAAGTTGGAAGCAAATAAGAAATCTGGCTGAAGTGCGGGGCTGGGCGCGCCCTACGGCGCAATGTTCAGGCCCGCGAGCTTGTGGCTCACAACCCTCCATTGTTCCGCATCTGGCAAAGCCGCTTTTCTTTTGGTGATTGTGGGCAGCGTGGGCGCCAGTTTTTTGTTGAACTGCAGGAAGATTTCCATGCCTTGCGGTAGATCGTCTTCTGCGTAGATGGCGTTGGCCGGGCACTCGGGGATGCACACCGCGCAGTCGATGCATTCGTCGGGGTCGATCACCAGGTACTCCGGCCCCTCCTTGAAGCAATCGACGGGGCAGACATCGACACAGTCGGTGTACTTGCACCGAATGCAGGCATCCGTGACAACGTGCGTCATTTTGGGGCTCCTTGTGCACCGTTTTCGGGGGTGCGAAAACACCATTGCGAAGTGTGATTGATTCCGCTACATTCGCAACAAATGTAGTGTTCACAACATTTAAGTTAAGTGAATGCTACACAAAATGCAATGCACGTACAAGCATTTGAAAAGATGCAAGGAATGGGCTCCACGATGACTGAACACACCAAGACCGACGGACTTCCAGGCATGGACGCGCCCGAGCTGCCGCAGGTGCTGGAGCGCGCCCGGCCGCGCAACGAACGCATGAACGCCGCCAAGGTGGAGTGCAACGCCTGCCCGGTGCTGTGCCAGATCTCGGAAGGCCGCGCGGGGGCCTGTGACCGCTATGCCAACCATGCCGGCGTGCTGGTGCGGTTGGACCCGGTGGTGGTGCTGCGCAAGACGCTGGAGGCCGGCGAGGCCACGCTGGTGCCGTTTGCGGGCCGTGCCCCATCGGCCGCCGATGCGGATGCCGGTGCCGGTGCCGGTGCAGAGCCTGCGGTCGCGCCGCAGCCCTGGTCGGGCGATCTGCTGTTGACGGAAGAGGTTTTTGTGACGGGCGTGGGCTCGTCCACCACCTACCCCGACTACAAGCCTGCGCCTTTCATCGTGGGCTCCCAGGTCGAGGGCGTGGACATGGTGACCGTGGTGACCGAGGGCATCTTCAGCTACTGCAGCTTCAAGGTGAAGATCGACACCGACCGCTTCCTCGGCCCGGAGCAGGCCAATGTGCGCTGCAAGGGCGAGGTGGTGGGCCATGTGACCACGGCCGAGTACGGCTCGCAGATGCTGTCGCTGGGCGGCGTGCACCACCTCACGGGCGGCACCAAGAAAGAAGGCCGCATCACCGCCGAGATGATGCAGCAGCTGGGCAACAAGCAGGCGGTGGAGTTCACCATCGACGGGGGCTCGCAGCTCGTGATCCAGGCCGGCCGCGCACCCATCGTCAACGGCGTGGCCGAGCAGCGCATGCGCGTGGGCTGCGGCTCGGCCGCCATCGGCATCTTCGCGCGCCAGTTCTACGGCCATGCGGACGAGGTGGTGGTGGTGGACGACCACATCACCGGCGTGCTCACCGAGCACCAGGCCGGGCGCTGCCTGGACATGCAGCCCTCGGGCATCCAGATGCGCGGGCGCAAGTCCACGCCGGGGCGGTACTTCCAGGTGGCCAACCCCGGCACGGGCTGGGGCGGCACCGACATTGCCGACCCGCTGGCCATCATCGAAGGCTGGGACCCCGAGGTGGCCCGGCCCGGACTGCGCCTGCTCATGACCTCCACCACGGGCGAGCATGCATCCTGGTACGTGCTGGACGAGCAACTGAACCCGATGGAAGCCGAGATGCCCGCCGAGGTGCGCCGCATCGTGGACCGCATCGGCGAGAACTGCGAGCCTTCGCTGGCCTCGGTGCTGTTCCTGGGCGGTGCGGGTGGCAGCCTGCGTGCGGGCGTGACCGAAAACCCGGTGCTGCTCACGCGCTCCATCAAGAATGCGCTGGTCAACGTGACCTGCGGCGGCGCGCCAGCCTATGTGTGGCCCGGCGGCGGCATCACCGTGATGGCCGATGTGCTGCGCATGCCCGACAACAGCTTTGGCACCGTGCCCACGCCCGCCATCGTGGCGCCCATCGAGTTCAGCATGCGCCGCGCAGACTACGAAGCGCTCGGCGGCCATGCCGACCAGATCCGCAGCCTGCGCGAGGTGCTGGTGCACGGCGCGTGGCACAACGACGGCGCACCGCAGGCGCTGGCCTGGCAGAAGCTGCCGGCCGCCAACCCCTGGCCGCTGGGCCGCCCGCCCCTGCTGGGCTGAACGGACGCGCCGCATGCACGCCTGCCGCAAGCTCCTGCCCGACGGCCGCTGGCACTTCCAGCACGGCCCCATGGACCTGGTCCTCCAGGCCGAGGGGGACCGTGCCGCCGTGGCGCTTGCGCACGAAGGCGCGTGGCAGCGTTTCGAGGGGCTGCTGCAGGAGCTGGTGGACGAGCTGCCCGGCCTGCGGGCGCCCGTCGGAGAGGCCACCTCCCTGCACGGCGTGGTGGCGCAGCGCATGTGGACGGCTTGCCGGCCTTACCGCATGGACTTCATCACCCCGATGGCGGCGGTGGCGGGGGCGGTCGCGCAGGAGATCCTTGCGTGCTATGTCCGTGATGGTATTGCGCGCGCCTGGGTCAACAATGGCGGGGACATCGCGCTGCATCTCGCGCCCGGCGCATCGGCCCTGGTGGGGGTGTATTCCGACATGGCCGCGCTCAACGCGGCGCAGCTGCGCCATGGCCTGCTGCTGGACGGCCAGATCCGCATCGAAAGCACCATGCCGGTGCGGGGTGTGGCCACCAGCGGCTGGCGCGGGCGCAGCCAGTCACTGGGCATCGCCGACAGCGCCACGGTGCTCGCGCGCACGGCCGCCGAGGCGGACGCGGCGGCCACCATCATTGCGAACGCCGTGAATGTGCAGGACGAGCGCATCACCCGCATGCCGGCCTGGAGGGTGCGCGACGACAGTGATTTGGGGGCCCTCCCCGTCACCGTGGATGTGCCGGAGCTGCCCGCGGCGCAGGTGCGCTGGGCGCTGCAGCAGGGTCTGCAAAAGGCGCAAGAATTGCAGGCTGCGGGCCTGATCTGGTGTGCACTGCTTGCGTGCCAGGGGCAGTTCGTGGCCACGCCCGCGTCAGGTGCATGGCCCGAAGGTGTTCCGGCGGAAGAATTGGCCGGTGTCAGCGAAGTTGGTTCAGTATTTGCTTAATGAAATTACAGGTCCAGACATGATCCAGATACGACGCGTTTTTACCCACCTTGAAGACATCCGGCACGAATTCGGGCCGGTGGCCGATGTGCCGCTGCTGCGCGGCGCCATCGGTGCGGTGCTGACCAACCCCTACGCCGGCCGGTACGAGCCCGACATCCTGCCCATGATGGACGCGCTGCAGGACGTGGGCCTGGACATGGCGCGGCGCCTGCTCCAGGCCATGGGCGTGCCGGCCGAACGCATCGAGACCTACGGCAAGGGCGCCATCGTCGGCTCTGCCGGCGAGTTGGAGCATGGTGCCTTGTGGCATGTGCCGGGCGGCTACGCGATGCGCGAGCTGCTGGGTTGGAAGGGCGACCGCAACGCCTACGCCAAGGGCCAGGCCGAGAAGAAAACCGGCCAGCCCGCCAATGCGCTGTCCATCGTGCCCTCCACCAAGAAGGTGGGCGGCCCGGGCGCGGCGCTGGATGTGCCGCTCACCCACATCAACGCCAGCTATGTGCGCAGCCACTTCGATGCCATCGAGGTGCGCGTGCCCGGCGCCCCGCTGGCCGACGAGATCGTCTTCATCCTGGCCATGTCCACGGGCGCGCGCATCCATGCCCGCATGGGCGGGCTCAAGGCCGCCGACATCAGCCAGTGGGACGGCCTGCGCTGACCCCCCAATACAAGGAGACCAAGACATGCCCGCCAAGATCCGCAAGATCATTGTTCAAACCGACGAAGTCCGCGTGGACATGGGGCGCGAGGTGCAGCCGCCCGTGCGCAAGGCCCTGGCCATGGCCGTGATCGAGAACCCCTGCGCCGGCCGCTATGTCGAGAACCTCGACGAACTCGTGGCCATCGGCGAGGAGCTGGGTGCCCTGCTGGGCGCGCGCTGCGTGCAGGCCCTGGGCATTGAACCCGGCCAGGCCCAGAGCTACGGCAAGGCGGCCATTGTGGGTGAGGCGGGCGAGCTGGAGCATGCCGCTGCCATCCTGCACCCCAAGCTGGGCGCGCCGCTGCGCGTGGCGGTCGAGAAGGGCGCGGCCCTGGTGCCGTCGAGCAAGAAGATCGGCGGCCTGGGCACGGCCATCGATGTGCCCCTGGGCCACAAGGACGCCGCCTATGTGCGCAGCCACTTCGACGCCATGGAGGCCCGCGTGGCCGATGCCCCCCGCGCCAATGAAATCGTGGTCGCCATCGTGGTGACCGACGGCGGCCGGCCCCTGGCCCGTGTCGGGGGCCTGCAGGTGTCCGACATCCAGGGCGTGGACGGCCTGCGCTGACGTTGCGCACTACCATCACCCACCCTCTTCACCGATCCCCTTCCCACAACCCACCTTTCAGGAGTTTCCCCATGACGATGCGACGAAACCTCATGCGTGCCACGGCCGCAGCCGCGCTGGCCCTCACGCTGGCCTCTGTGGTGCACGCCCAGGATGTCATCAAGATTGGAGAGATCAACAGCTACAAGGCACAGCCCGCCTTCCTGGAGCCCTACAAGAAAGGCATGGAGCTGGCGGTCGATGAGATCAACGCCGCGGGCGGGGTGCTGGGCAAGAAGGTCCAGCTCGTCATCCGCGACGACAACGCCAACCCGGGCGACGCGGTGCGCGCTGCCGAGGAGCTGGTGTCGCGCGAAAAGGTCGATGTGCTCACGGGCTCGTTCCTCTCGCACATCGGGCTGGCGCTGACCGACTTTGCCAAGCAAAAGAAGTTCTTCTTCCTGGCCGGCGAGCCGCTGACCGACAAGATCGTCTGGCAGAACGGCAACCGCTACACCTACCGCCTGCGCCCCTCCACCTACATGCAGGTGTCGATGATGGTGCCCGAGGCCGTTGCGCTCAAGAAAAAGCGCTGGGCCCTGGTCTACCCCAACTACGAATATGGCCAGTCGGCCGTGGCCACGTTCAAGCAGTTGCTCAAGGCCGCGCAGCCGGACGTGGAGTTCGTGGCCGAGCAGGCGCCGCCGCTGGGCAAGGTCGATTCGGGCAGCGTGGTGCAGGCCCTGGCCGATGCCAAGCCCGATGCGATCTTCAATGTGCTGTTCGGTGCCGACCTGTCCAAGTTTGTGCGCGAAGGCAACACGCGCGGCCTGTTCCAGGGCCGCGAGGTGGTCAGCCTGCTGACGGGCGAGCCCGAGTACATGGACCCGCTCAAGGACGAAGCGCCCAACGGGTGGATCGTCACGGGCTACCCCTGGTACGGCATCCAGACGCCCGAGCACAAGGCCTTCCAAACGGCTTATCAGGCCAAGTTCAACGACTACCCGCGCCTGGGCTCCATCGTGGGCTACAGCGCCATCAAGTCGCTGGCCGAAGGCATGAAGAAGGCGGGCTCCACCGACACCGAAAAGCTCGTGGCGGCGTTCAAGGGCCTGCAGGTGCCCACGCCGTTTGGCCGCATCACCTACCGCCCCGAGGACAACCAGTCCACCATGGGCGGCTATGTCGGTCGCACCAAGAACGAGGGCGGCAAGGGGGTGATGGTGGACTACCGCTATGTGGATGGCAGCAAAGTCCAGCCCTCGAACGACGAAGTCAAGAAGATGCGCCCTGAATAGGTGGCATCCCCCTGAGCGGCTGCGCCGCTTCCCCCTTCTCTCGCGCTGCGCGCGGGAAGGGGGACGCCGCCAGCGCGGCGGGGCGGCCCTTGCGCGGCGGCCCTCGCTGAGGCCGCGCCGGTTTCATAGGCTGTGGGCGGTGCGCAGGTTGCGCCGCGGAGACTTAGATGAGTTTTTCGAGTTTTATCGTTCAGCTACTCAATGGACTGGCGGGTGCGTCTTCGCTGTTCCTGGTGGGCGCCGGGCTTTCGCTGATCTTCGGTGTCACGCGCATCGTCAACTTTGCGCATGGCTCGTTTTTCATGGTGGGCATCTACGTGGCCTATTCGCTGGTGGCCAAGCTGGGCACGGGCCTGGGCTTCTGGCCCGCGCTGCTGCTTGCGGCCGTGGTGGTGGGGGCGCTGGGCGCGCTGGTGGAGGTGGTGCTGCTGCGCCGCATCTACAAGGCGCCCGAGCTGTTCCAGCTGCTGGCCACGTTTGCACTGGTGCTGGTCATCAAGGACGCCGCGCTCTGGTTCTGGGGGCCGGAAGAGCTGCTCGGGCCGCGCGCCCCGGGCCTGTCGGGTTCGGTCAACATCCTGGGCCGCCAGTTCCCCTCGTATGACCTGTTCCTGATTGTGGTGGGGCCGGTGGTGCTGGGCCTGTTGTGGCTGCTGCTCACCCGCACCCGCTGGGGCACGCTGGTGCGCGCCGCCACGCAGGACCGCGAGATGGTGAGCGCGCTGGGCGTGAACCAGGCCTGGCTGTTCACGGCGGTGTTTGCGCTCGGTGCCCTGCTAGCGGGTCTGGGCGGCGCATTGCAGCTGCCGCGCGAACCCGCCACGCTGGAGATGGACCTCAACACCATCGGCGCCGCGTTTGTGGTGGTGGTGGTGGGGGGCATGGGCTCCATCCCGGGGGCCTATGTGGCCGCGCTGCTCATTGCCGAGATCAAGGCGGTGTGCATCTGGCTGGGCGTGGTGGAGATCTTCGGCTACAGCGTCTCGTTCTCCAAGCTCACGCTGGTGGTTGAATTCCTGGTCATGGCCGTGGTGCTGGTGGTGCGCCCCTGGGGGCTGATGGGCAAAGCCCAGGCCGCTAGCCGCAACACCGGCATTCCTGAGGCGCCACTGCGCGCATCGCCGCCCTGGTACAAGATCGGCGCTGCCGCTCTGGTGGCCGTGCTCGTGGTGCTGCCCTTCGTGACGACCGGATCGCCCTACCTCACGGTGCTGATGATCGACCTGCTGATCGCTGCGCTGTTCGCGGCCAGCCTGCACTTCATCATGGGCCCGGCGGGCATGCACTCTTTCGGCCATGCGGCGTACTTTGGCCTGGGGGCCTATGCCGCGGCGCTGCTGGTGCGCTCGGCCGGCATCCCGATGGAGCTGGCCCTGGTGCTGGCGCCGCTGGCCGCAGCGGCCGGCGCGCTGCTCTACGGCTGGTTCTGCGTGCGGCTGTCGGGCGTGTACCTGGCCATGCTGACGCTGGCCTTCGCGCAGATCACCTGGGCCATCTGCTACCAGTGGGACGGCTTCACGGGCGGCAGCAACGGCCTCACGGGCGTGTGGCCCGCGCAGTGGCTGTCGGACAAGCGCAATTACTACTTCCTCACCCTGGCCCTGGTGGCGGGGAGCGTGCTGCTGCTGCGCCGCGTGCTGTTCTCGCCGTTTGGCTATGCGCTGCGCGCGGGGCGTGATTCGGTGCTGCGCGCGGACGCGATCGGCATCGACGTGAAGCGCATGCAGTGGACGGCCTTTGTGATTGCCGGCGTGTTCGCCGGCCTGGGCGGGGCGCTGTTCGCTTTCTCCAAGGGCAGCATCTCGCCCGAGGCGCTGCATGTGGGCAAGTCGGTCGATGGCCTGGTGATGGTGCTGCTGGGCGGCATCCAGACACTGGCCGGCCCGGTGGTCGGGGCCGTCACCTTCACCTGGCTGCACGACACCGTGGCGCGCAACACCGACTACTGGCGCGCCATGCTGGGCGCCATCATCCTGATCCTGGTGCTGCTGTTCCCGCAGGGCATTGCTGGCGCCATCAAGCAGCTTGTCGACAACAAGCGTGAAGCCGATATCAACAAGCAGGAGGGCACGGCATGAGCCTGCTCAAAGTCTCTGGCCTGGGCAAGTCCTTTGGCGGCGTGAAGGCGGTGGATGGCATCCACTTCGAGCTGGCGGCTGGCGAGCTGCTGGCACTCATCGGCCCCAACGGTGCCGGCAAGTCCACCACCTTCAACATGGTCAATGGCCAGCTGGCCGCCGACGTGGGCTCCATCCTGCTCAACGGCCAGGAGCTCGTGGGCCGCAAGCCGCGCGACATCTGGCGCATGGGCGTGGGCCGCACCTTCCAGATCGCCGAGACGTTTGCCTCGCTCACGGTGGTGGAGAACGTGCAGATGGCGCTGATCTCGCACGACAGCCGCCTGTTCTCCATGTTCCGCAAGGCCTCGGACCACAAGCGTGACGAGGCCCTGGCCCTGCTGGACCAGGTGGGCATGAAGGCCCAGGCCGACCGCCCCTGCAGCGTGCTCGCCTATGGCGACGTCAAGCGGGTGGAGCTGGCCATCGCCATGGCCAACAGCCCGAAGCTGCTGCTCATGGACGAGCCCACGGCCGGCATGGCGCCCAAGGAGCGCAATGAACTCATGGCGCTCACCAAGCAGTTGGTGATCGACCGCGGCATGGCCGTGCTGTTCACCGAGCACAGCATGGACGTGGTGTTTGCGTATGCCGACCGCATGATCGTGCTGGCGCGCGGCCGCCTGATCGCCGAGGGCAAGCCCCTCGCGCTGCGCGACCACCCCAAGGTGCAGGAGGTCTACTTCGGCACCGGCAAGACGTTTGAGAAGAAAACAGCCGCGTCCGCCCCGGCTGCCGCTGTGGAGACGGCATGACCATGACGAGTGAAACCAAAGAAGTGCTGCTCAAGGCCCAGGGCCTGCAGGCCTGGTACGGCGCCGCACAGATCCTGTACGACGTGGACCTGGAGGTTCGGCGGGGTGAAGTGGTGGCGTTGATGGGCCGCAACGGAGCGGGCAAATCCACCACGCTCAAAACGCTGATGGGCATGCTCGCCAAACGCAAGGGCAGCATCCACTTCATGGGCCGGGAGCTGTCCAAAAGCGACCCGCACGAAGCCGCGCGCCTGGGCCTGGGCTTTGTGCCCGAAGACCGCCGCGTGTTCACCGACCTCACGGTGATGGAGAACCTGGAGGTGGGTCGCCAGCCCGAGCGCCGCTGGCCCGATGGCACGGCAGCCCCGCTGTGGACGCCCGAGCGCCTGTTCACGCTCTTCCCCAACCTGGGCGAGATGCCCCAGCGCCCCGGCGGCCGCATGAGCGGCGGCGAGCAGCAGATGCTGACCGTGGCCCGCACGCTCATGGGCAACCCCTACCTGGTGCTGCTGGACGAGCCCTCCGAAGGCGTGGCCCCCGTCATCGTGGAGCAGATGGCGCACATGATCCTGGAGCTGAAGGAGCAGGGCGTGAGCATCCTGCTGTCCGAGCAGAACATGCACTTTGCCGAGCTGGTGTCCGACCGCGCCTATGTGCTGGAAAAGGGCCAGATCCGCTACCAGGCCAGCATGGCCGAGCTGGCGGCCAACGACGAGGTGCGGCGCGCCTATCTGAGTGTCTGAACCTGTTGCCAATGGGCGCGTGTGGCGTGTGGCCCACGTGTGCCTTTGGTTACAAAAACACCGCTTCAAGCCCTTGCACGATGCCTGCGCCCGCACGGAAACTTTCGCCTTTGATGTAAGGAGCACTACATGAAGTGTCGAGGAGTGGAGGATGGATGCACCGACCGCCGGACTGCCATGGTGGGCCTGGCGGCGGCAGGGTGGGCCTGGGCGGGTCCGGCGGCCGCCGAGACCGGGGTGACGGACACCCGCATCAAGGTGGGGCAGTCGGCCGTTTTCACGGGGCCGGCCAAGGACTTCGGGGTGGACTACAAGGCGGGCATTGCCCTGGTGTTCGACAAGGTCAACAAGAGCGGCGGCGTGCAGGGCCGCACGCTGGAGCTGGTCTCGCACGACGACGCCTACGAGCCCAAGAAAACGGCGGAGAACACGGCCAAGCTGATCGACGAGGACAAGGTCTTCGCCCTCATCGGCTATGTCGCCACGGGCAACCTGATCGCCGCCATGCCCCTGGCCGAGAAGGCGGGCGTGCCCATGTTCGCGCCGCTGGTGGGCACCACCTCGTTCCGCACCGCGCACAACCGCTACCTGTTCCACGTGCGCGCCAGCTACGAGACCGAGCTGCGCAAGATCGTGGGCCACCTGGCCACGCTGGGCATCCACAACATCGCCGTCATCTACCAGAACAGTGCCTTCGGAAAATCCAACCTCGACACCTGCCTGCAGATCGCGCAGGGCTTGAAGGTCCAGGTGGTCGAGTCCGTGCCCCTGGAGATCGCCGCCACCGATGCCAAGGCGCAGGTGGCGCAGCTCACCAAGGCCCAGCCCGGCGCGGTGGTGATGATCATGGCCGGCAAGATGGTCGAGGTGTTCCTGCGCGACTACCGCGCAGCCGGTGCCGCGTCGCCGCTGTACACCATCTCAGTGGGCATCACCGATGCGCCGGGCTCGGCCCAGCGCCTGAACGGCGGCATCGAAGGCCTGGTCACGGCCAGCATCGTGCCGTCGCCCCAGGCCAGCCGCATGCCCATCGTGGCCGACTACCGCAAGGACCGCGCCGACGCCGGCGAGAAGATCGACAGCTACACCATGCTGGAGGGCTACATCGCCGCGCGCGTGTTCGTGGAGGGCCTGAGGCGCGCGGGCCGCGCCCTCACGCGCGAAGGCTTCATCAAGGCCCTGGAAGACATGGGCACGACCAAGGTCGGCGACTTTCCGCTGCAGTACGGCCCGGGCAACCACAATGGCTCGAACTTTGTGGACCTGGAGATGTACACCCGCAGCGGGGCGCTGAAACGCTGAAGAGCTGGAGTTTTTTCACCCCCATGCACACCACCGCCCACAGCGCTTCCGTCACCGTCAATGGCCAGCCCTGCGTCCTGCCTGCCGCCCCGGCCGCCAGCGCCACGCTGCTGCATGTGCTGCGCAACGACCTCGCGCTCAACGGTCCCAAGTACGGCTGCGGCCTGGGCCAGTGCGGCGCGTGCACGGTGTTGGTGGACGGTGTGGCTGCGCGGGCTTGCGTGATCCCGGCGCAGGGCGTGGCGGGCCGTGAGGTGACCACGCTGGAGGGGCTGCCTGCACGCTGCGGCAACCACCACGGCCTGCACCCGGTGCAGCAGGCCTTCATCGACGCGCAGGCCGCGCAGTGCGGCTATTGCCTGAACGGCATGGTGATGATGGCCGTGGCCCTGCTGGAGCGAAACCCCGACCCCGACGAGGCCGCCATCCGCCGCGAACTCTCGGCCAACCTGTGCCGCTGCGGCACGCATGTGGAGATCATCCGCGCCGTGCAGCGCGCGGCCGTGCTGATGCGGGAGGCCGGGGCATGAGCACGATCCCCTCCCTGCGCGCCCACACTCCGCAGACCCGCGCCGACTTCCATGCGGCCGACGGCGTGCTGCTGGTGGTGCGCAACCCGCCGCCCGCGCCCCCGCCGGTGAAGGGACAGCCCGCGCTGGTGGCCGGCAACCCGGCCGAGGGCGTGGAGATCCTGATCGCCGTGTGGGACGACGGCAGCGTGACCGCGCAGAACGGCCATGTGGACCTGGGCACCGGCATCCGCACGGCCCTGGCGCAGATCGTGGCCGAAGAGCTGGACGTGGCCCTGGCCCAGGTGAACATGGTGCTGGGCGACACCACGCGCGCGCCCAACCAGGGCGCCACGATTGCGAGCGCCTCCATCCAGATCCACGCCAAGCCGCTGCGCATTGCTGCCGCCCAGGCGCGCCACTGGCTGGTGGCGCAGGCTGCAGAGGCGGGGCAGTCCGTGAATTGCGGCGCGCTGCTGGCAGGCCGCCATGTGGTGCTGGAGCTGGATGAATCCACGCCCACCAAGCCCACGGCCGACTATCGCGTGGTGGGCCAGTCGGTGCCGCGCGTGGACATCCCCGCCAAGGTCAGCGGCGAGCTGGTCTTTGTGCACGACATGCGCGTGCCCGGCATGCTGCATGGCCGCGTGGTGCGCCCGCCTTATGCGGGGGCGGACCATGGCGACTTCATCGGCAACACGCTCGCATCGGTGGACCAGTCGTCCATCGCCCACATCCCCGGCATCCGCGCGGTGGTGGTGGTCCGCGACTTCGTGGGCATCGTCGCCGAGCGCGAGGAGCAGGCCGAGCAGGCCCTGCGCGAGCTGCGCGTGCACTGGAAAGACTGGCCGGGCTTTCCGCGCCAGGACAGTCCCGAAGCGCTGGAGCAGGCCATCCGCGCCAACCCCGCCACCCAGCGCCGCCTGGTGGACGAGGGCGATGTGGACGCGGCCCTGGCCGCGGCCGACCAACCCATGCCGCGCACCTACGTGTGGCCCTACCAGATGCACGGCTCCATCGGCCCCTCGTGCGCGGTGGCCGAATGGCGGGCGCCGGACGATGCAACCGGCCGCCCGCGCATGACGGTGTGGGCCGGCACGCAGAACCCGCACGTGCTGCGCGCCGACCTGGCCTGCCTCATGGGCATGGGCGATGTGGACATCGACCTCATCCGCATGGAGGCGGCCGGCTGCTACGGCCGCAACGGCGCCGATGACGTGGCGGCCGATGCCGCGCTGCTTTCGCGCGCCGTGGGCGCCCCGGTGCGCGTGCAGCTCACGCGCGAGCAGGAGCACCTGTGGGAGCCCAAGGGAACGGCCCAGCTCATGCAGGTGCGCGGCGGGCTCAACGCCGATGGCACCGTGGCGGCCTACGACTTCGAAACGTCGTACCCGTCCAACGGTGCGCCCACGCTGGCCTTGTTGCTTACGCGCACCATCGAGCCCGTGGCCCAGGCCTACGAGATGGGCGACCGCACGGCCCGCCCGCCCTACCAGTACGACAACCTGCGCGTGGCGGTCAATGACATGCCGCCCATCGTGCGCGCATCGTGGCTGCGTGGCGTGTCCGCGCTGCCCAACTCCTTCGCGCACGAGTCGTATGTGGACGAGCTGGCCACGGCCGCGGGGGTGGACCCGGTGCAGTTTCGCCTGCAACTGCTCAACGACCCGCGTGCCTCAGAACTGGTGCAGGCCACCGCCGAAAAAGCAGGCTGGGTGCGCCGCACCGGCCCGCAGCAGCGTGCGCTGGACGGCGGCAGTGACGGCGACTGGGTGCAAGGCCAGGGCTTTGCCTACGCCCGCTACATCCACAGCAAGTGGCCTGGCTTTGGCGCGGCCTGGGCCGCCTGGGTGGCCGATGTGGAGGTCAACACAAAGACCGGCGAGGTGCATGTGCGCCGCGTGGTCGTGGGGCATGACGCAGGCCTCATGGTCAACCCGGCGGGCGTGGAGCAGCAGGTGCACGGCAACGTGCTGCAGACCGCCAGCCGCGCGCTCAAGGAGCAGGTGACCTTCGAGCCCGTGAAGCAGGCCGTGGACAACCGCGAATGGGGCAGCTACCCCATTCTGAGCTTCCGCGAGGTGCCCGTCATCGAGGTCATGCACATGCCCCGGCAGGACGAGGCGCCGCTGGGCTCGGGGGAATCGTCGTCGGTGCCCGGCACGGCGGCCATCGCCAACGCGATCTTCGACGCGACCGGCGTGCGCTTTCGCGCGCCGCCCTTCACGCCCGAGGTGGTGCGCGCCGGGTTGAATCCCCTGCCCGGTGGGGCGGGCGAGACGGCGGCGGGCAGCAGCCCCTCCGCAGAACAAGCCGAGGTGTTGCCCACCCTGGCGCTGCCAGCGCCTGCCGTGCCCGCCAGGGCCATGTGGCCCGCACAACGCAGCCCTTGGGCGCGTGCCCTGGCCTTGGCCGCCGGTGGCCTGGCCATGGGCGCAGCACTGCTGGGCTGGCGCCCCTCCATCGCCCCCGTGGTGCAGACTGCAGGGGCCTCGGTCTACAACGCCGCCACCATCGAGCGGGGCCGGTTGCTGGCAGCCGCAGGCGACTGTGTGGTGTGCCACACCGCACCGGGCGGCACGCCCAACGCGGGTGGCCGTGCCATGGACACCCCCTTTGGCAAGGTCTACACCACCAACCTCACGCCCGACGCCGAAACCGGCATCGGCCAGTGGTCCTTCAGCGCCTTCCAGCGTGCGATGCGCGAAGGCATCTCGCGCGATGGCCGGCACCTGTACCCGGCGTTCCCGTATACCTCGTTCGCGAAGATGGGCGACGACGACCTCACCGCGCTGTATGCCTACCTGATGGCGCAGCCTGCGGTGCGGTCCGAGGTACCGAAGACCGAGCTGGCCTTCCCGTTCAGCGTGCGCCCACTCATGGCCGGCTGGAATGCGCTGTTCCACGACGCCACGCCCTGGAAGCCCGACCCCACCCGCCCACCCGAATGGAACCGGGGCGCCTACCTGGTGCAGGGCGTGGGTCACTGCGGCGCCTGCCACACGCCGCGCAACGCCCTGGGTGCGGAGCAGGGCGGGGCGGCGTTCCTGTCGGGCGCGCTGGTCGACGGTTGGGAGGCGCCCGCGCTCACCGGCTTGTCGAAGGCACCCGTGCCGTGGAGCACCGAGTCGCTCTACGCCTACCTGCGCCACGGCCACAGCGCGCAGCACGGCAGCGCCTCGGGCCCCATGGCGCCCGTGGTGCGCGAACTGGCGCAGCTGCCGGACGAGGACATCCGCGCCATGGCCAGCTACCTCGCATCGTTCCATGCCGCCACCGAGCCTGCCGCCGACGCGGTGCAGGCCCGCGAGGCTACGGCTCTGGCGGCCGTGGCCCAGGCCGCCGCACTCGCACCCCCGCCCGGCCCCGCGCAGCGCCTGTTCAACGGCGCCTGCGCCGCCTGCCACCACGACGGCGACGGGCCGAAGCTGCTGGGCGTGAACATTCCACTCGCGCTCAACAGCAACCTGCACAGCGACCGGCCCGACAACCTGTTGCAGGCCATCGTGCACGGCATCCGCGAGCCTGCAGCGCGCGACATCGGCTTCATGCCCGCGTTCGGCCACGCGCTCAGCGATGCGCAGGTGACCGACCTGGCGCACTACCTGCGCCAGCGCTACGCGCCGGGCCGCCCGGCGTGGCGCGATGTGCCCGAGGCGCTGGCGCGGGTGCGGGCGGGGCCCGCGCATCCTTGAAGCCATTTTGGTTCCCATGCGCAGGTGGGATAAGCGCCAATAGCTATCAAAAATGGAGCGTTGGAAGGTGCGGTGTTCGGCCTGACAATCGGGCCTGCACCACAGACCCGCCACCATGACACCCGCCCTCCCATTGCCACCACACGGCGGCTCCCGCACCCCGCAACGCCGTGGGCATCGTGTGTGTTGCGGGGCTGTCCTGGTTCTGTGCTGCCTGGCGCTCTCGGCCTTCGGGCCTGACGTGCAGGGCTCGCCCAAGCCGCCTCCGGCGTTTGGCCCCGTGCAGAGCAGCTGGTTTGGCTGCCCCGCCCTGCAAGGGGTGTACGCCTGGCCGCCGGTCGATGCCAGCGGCGTGCATGGCACAAGGCCGCCCAACCGCCGGTGGGAGTCGGGCGAGCTGCCGTTTTATGTCAACGGGCCCGAGATGCAGGTCTGGCTCCAACAGCTGCGCGGTGAGACCACCCTGCGCACGCGCACCATCAACCGCGCGCGCAACGTGCGGTCTTCCCTGACCCGGCAATGGAGCCTGGTCACGTATGGCGGTGCGCAGGTCCGCTGCACCTCCGGCATGCTCGACGTGGTTCCCCAGGACGCCCCGCGCGGCAAGGATGCCGGTGGCGCGGGCGGTTTGCAGGGCTTTCGCCTTGCGCTCTTGAAGGATGGCGCGCTGGCCGTGGGTACCCGCACCCTGTCCACGGGGAACAAGGGCTCGTACTTCTCCTGGGGCGGGCAGTCCTACGGCTCCTACGACGCGCCCGACATCGAAACCTGGTCCTGGTCCAAGCTGGCCCGCACGGCCCCCGGCGATCGGGAGCCGCCGGTGGTGGACGCCTACGTGCCCGGCGCCACGTCGCCCTAGGCCACCGGCCCGCCGTCCGTCGCCAGGGGCAGCCCCGGGGGATGGCGCTGTGGCTCGCACAGGGGGCAGCAGGGCAGAGCCCGGAAAAGGCCGCCAACACCCGGCCTCATCGCGCCACTGCCCGTGCACCACCGGGGCACAGTGGCACCAGGGCCGGGTCCCCGGTGGGACTGGCCCGGGTGGGTGCAGGCTGCGCCGCGCGCCCCTCGGCTGGCACACCCTGGTGGTGGCCACAAACCTGGCTCCAAGGAGAACCCCATGCCCACTGGTGAACTGGAAATCCACGCAATCGTGCTGCGCATGCTGCGCGAAGGTTATGCGGCCCTGGACGCGGCCCAGCGCAGGGTGGTGGACGCGCTGATGGCCGTCTGCTGAGGGTGCCAGGGGCCGTGCCGCCATTGCGGCGGCGGGGCCTTTAACCCAGATGCAGCCGGGCCATGTCGGCCTCCATGGCCTGCGCAATGAGCCGCATGTCGTGCTCGCTGACGCAGAACAACCCGAAGCGGAACTTGCTACCCCAGCGGGTGCGGTCGTCCACAAATTCAAAGCCGTCCAGCAAGGGCGCGATCGGTGCCTCGCGCGCGGGCACGTAGGCCACGTCCTTGCGGAACGGCACAAAGCCACCGCCCATGTCAAACGCATAGGGCGCGCCGGGCAGCACGAGGCCAATGGACACAAAGGCCTGCAGCCGGTCCTTGCCGCCCATGGTGACCGTGGGCGCGTAATACGCCACGCGGTCCCCCGGCTGGATGCGTCTAAGCGGCGCGGCCTTGCCATGGCACACCTGCATGTAGCCGGCGCCCGGCGTGGCGCAGCCCCGGCGGGCGTGCTGGGCACTGGCGACGGCGATCCAGTTGCGGCGCTCTGCAGCGGCAGATGCTGCCACCGGGGCGGTTGCTGCCGGCCTGGCGTCAGGCCACAGGGCCTGTTGGAGCGGGGGATGGGTCATCGTGGGCGCCTGTCTGTGTCAAAGGCGCCATGCTGACGGGCGGCTGCTGACAGCATCGTGTCAGTAGCCGCGCCGTGGGTTGTGTTCCTCGCGTGGTTCAGTCCCTGGTCCGGCTCAGCTCCATGGAGAACTTGAACCGGTCCGCAGGGTGCAGCGAGACGGAAATTTCGAACACCTGGTCTGCCACATCCAGGTAGTGGCGCGTGATCTGGAGCGCGGGCGCTCCGGCGTCGGTGCCCAGGCTTTCACTGCGCTCGCGCGGAACCAGCACGGCCTCGATGTCCTGCTGGATGCGCGCAATGCGCCGGCCGTAGCGCTCCTCGATCAAGGAGCTGGCCAGGGTCTCGGGTGCGTTGCGCACCAGTTCGCCCAGGTCGGCATAGGCCGGGTCGATGTACAGGTCCAGCCAGCAGATGGGGCGCGCCTGCTGGCCGCCTTCCATGCGCAGGCAGGCGATGTGCAGCCAGCGGGTGCCACCCGGGCAACCCAGCTGCCGGGCCAGGGCGAGGTCGGTGACCACCTCGTGGACGGACTGCACCGTGCGCACATGCTCGGCGCCAAAGCGGGCCAGCTCTTCCACCGTGGCGATGGACTGTGTGAAGCCGGCCTGCGGTCGCATCGCCTCCACCCGTGTGCCCACGTTCTTGCGCCGCGAGATCAGCCCCAGCGCCTGCAGCTGGTCGAGCGCCTTGCGCACGGCGTAGCGGCTCAGGCCGTACTGCTCGCACAGCTCGAATTCGGTGGGCAGCAGCGTGCCCACCGCAAAGCGGCCCGAGGCAATGCCTTCGGACAGATCGCGGGTGAGGTCGGTGTTCTTGGTGGCGGTCATGCGAAGCAGGGGCGCAGCAGCACCTAGGGTAAACCCTGTATGGCAATTTGTTCGAACATAATAAATTTCATTTGTTCGGACATTTATATATGTTCGTATTTTATCAACATATCCCGCACTGCCATGTCTTCCTCTCTGTTCACGCCTGCCAGCACTGTCCTCGACTCGGTCCTGTTCCGCGATGCCTTTGGCACGGCCCGCATGCGCGACGTGTTCTCGGACCAGAGCCTGATCGCCCGCTACATCGAGGTCGAGGTGGCCCTGGCCGGCGCCGAGGCGCGCGTGGGCGTGATCCCGGCCGATGCGGCCGAGGCCATCGCCCGCGGATCGCGCCTGGACCGCGTGGACTTCGACCACCTGCGGCACGAGACCGATATCGTGGGCTACCCGATTCTGCCGCTGGTGCACCAGATGGTGGCCATGTGCGGCGAGGCCGGCCGCTACGTGCACTGGGGCGCCACCACGCAGGACATCATGGACACCGCCAACGTGCTGCAGGTGCGCGCGGGCCTCGCGGTGGTGGAAGAGGACATCCGCGCGCTGCGCGGCATCCTGGCCCAGCTGGCGCACAAGCACCGCGACACGCCCATGGCCGGGCGCACCCACCTGCAGCAGGCGCTGCCCGTGACCTTCGGCTACAAGGTCGCCATCTGGCTGGCCATGTTCGACCGCCACCAGGAGCGTTTGGCCGAGCTGCGCAAGCGCGTGCTGGTGGTGCAGTTCGCGGGGGCGGCGGGCACGCTGGCCTCGCTGGGCGACAAGGGCTTTCAAGTGCAGGCCGCCCTGGCCGACGAACTGGGCCTGGCCGTGCCCGCCACGACGTGGCACGTGGCGCGCGACGGCTTTGCCGAAGCGGTGAACCTGCTGGCGCTCATCACCGGCTCGCTGGGCAAGATCGCGCTGGACATCATGATCATGGCGTCCACCGAGTTCGGCGAGGTGTACGAGCCTTTCGTGAAGGGGCGCGGCGCAAGCAGCACCATGCCGCAAAAGCGCAATCCCATCTCCAGCGAGCTGATGCTGGCCGCCTCCAAGGCCGTGCGCCAGCACGCGGGGCTGATGGTCGATGCGATGGTGCAGGACTTCGAGCGCGCCACCGGCCCCTGGCATGCCGAATGGCTGGCGCTGCCCGAGAGCTTCATCCTCACCGCCGGTGCGCTGCACCAGGCGAAATTCGCACTGGGCGGCCTCATCGTGGACGAGGCGCGCATGGGCCAGAACCTGGCGATCTCCAGGGGCCTGATCGTGGCCGAAGCCGTGATGATGGGCCTGGCCCCCGCCATGGGCCGTCAGCAGGCGCACGACGTGGTCTATGACGCCTGCCGCACCGTCAACGAGCAGGGCGGCACGTTGGCCGAGGCCCTGGCCGCGCTGCCCGCCGTCACGCAGCACTTCGACCGCTCCGCCATCGACCGCCTCACCGACCCCGCCAACTACCTGGGCCTTGCGCCCCAGATGGTCGACCGCGCGCTGGCCGCGTCGGCGGCCTGCGACCGCTGACGTTGGCCGCTGCGGGTTTTCCTCCTGCCTTCCTTTCCCTTAAAACCACTCCCGGAGACAACACCATGAAGATCGCCAAGGCTTGGGGCCGCACCGCCGCCCTTGCTGCCGCTGCCGCCACCGTTTTGCTCGGCGCCGCCGCCACCACCGCACACGCCCAGGCGTGGCCCAACAAGCCGGTCACCTGGATCGTGCCGTTCGCGGCCGGCGGCCCCACCGATGCCATGGCCCGCGACATCGCGGACAAGGTGGGCCGGCAGATCGGCCAGGCCATCGTGATCGAGAACGCGGCCGGTGCGGGCGGCACCATCGGCGCGGGCAAGGCGGCCAAGGCCACGCCGGACGGCTACACCTTTCTGGTCGGCCACATGGGCTACATGGGCGCCGCGCCTTCGCTGTACAAGAAGCTCAGCTACGACCCGGTGAAGGACTTCGACGGCGTGTTCCGCTTCCCGGACACCCCGCTGGTGCTGCTGGTGCCCAAAAGCTCGCCCTACAAGACGGCCGACGCGCTGATCGCTGCCGCCAAGGCCTCGCCCGGCAAGATCAACTTCGGCAACGCGGGCGTGGGCTCCACCTCGCACCTGATCGCCGCGCTGTTCGAGTCGCGTGCGGGCATCCAGGTCACGTCCATCTCGTACAAGGGCGCAGCGCCGGCCATGAACGACCTGGTGGGCGGGCAGGTGGATGCCATGTTCGACCAGAGCAACACCGCCTTGCCCCAGGTGCAGGGCGGGCGCATCAGCCCCATCGCGCTGACCTCGCTCACGCCCATGCCGCAGCAGTACCCCGGCGTGGCGCCGCTGGCGGACAAGGCGCTGCCTGGCTTCGAGGCCGCCACCTGGTATGGCCTGTACGCGCCCAAGGGCGTTCCCAAGGACGTGGTGGCCAAGCTGCACCAGGCCTACCTCAAGGCGCTGGCCGACAAGGACTGGACCGCCCGCATGGCATCGCAGGGCATCCACCTGCTGCCCGAGGCGCAGTACGCGCCCGACGCGTTGGCCAGGCACACGGCCGCCGAGGTGGCCAAGTGGCGCAAGGTCGCGGCGGATGCCAAGATCCAGATCGATTGATGCCCATCTGCCTTCAAAAAAACAAAAACCGCTCACGCTGAGCTTGTCGAAGCGCCGCGCAAGGCTTCGACAGGCTCAGCCCGAACGGTGTTGAATGCCGCGCCCTCTGCTACCCGCTGACGGCAGTGCGACCGCCATCGACCACCGACATACCGAGACTGCCCCATGACCCGCATCGCCCAGGAAGACCTGGCCACCGGCATCGCGCAGGCGCTGCAACTGGCCAGCTACAGGCATCCGCCCGACTTCGTGCGGGCGCTGCGGCGTGCGCATGCGGCCGAAACCCATCCCCCCGCCAAGGCGGCGCTCGCGCAGTTGCTGGTCAACAGCCGCATGGCCGCGCAGGGCCGCCGACCGTTGTGCCAGGACACCGGCGTGGCCCAGGTGTTCCTGCGCGTGGGGCTGGGTGTGGCATGGCACCGGCACGACGGACGGCCGCTGCAAAGCCTGCAGGCCGTGGTGGACGGCGCGGTGCGCACGGCCTATGGCGATGCGGCCAACCCGCTGCGCGCCACCATGGTGGCCGACCCGCTGGGCGCGCGGGCCAACACCCGCGACAACACGCCCGCCATCGTGCACTGCGAGCTGGTGGAGGGTGAGGTCCTGGAGGCCCTGGTGGTGGCCAAGGGCGGCGGCGGCGACGTGAAGGCGCGCTTTGCCACGCTCAACCCAAGCGACAGCGTGGCCGACTGGGTGCTGGGCCAACTGCCCGGCATGGGCGCGGGCTGGTGCCCGCCGGGCGTGCTGGGCATTGGCATTGGCGGCAGCCCGGAGCAGGCCATGCTGCTGGCCAAGCTCTCGCTGTTCGACCCGCTGGACATGGACGCCCTGCAGCAGCGCGGCGCGGCCACGCCCGAAGAGGCGCTGCGGCTGGACCTGCACCAGCGCAGCAACGCGCTGGGCATCGGCGCGCAGGGGCTGGGCGGCCTGTCTGCCGTGCTGGACGTGAAGGTGCGCACGGCCCCCTGCCATGCGGCCACGATTCCCGTGGCGCTGGTGCCCAACTGCGCGGCCACGCGCTACCAGCGGTTTCGGCTCGACGGCAGCGGTCCTGCCGTGATCGAGGACGCATCGATGGAACCATGGGACGGCATCCCCGACACCTTTGCCGTGGACGACGCGGTGCGCGTGGACCTGGACCAGCTGGGCCGTGCCGAGGTGGGGCGCTGGAAGGTCGGCCAGACGCTGTTGCTGTCGGGCCGCGTGCTCACCGCACGCGACGCCGCGCACAAGCGGCTGGTGGACCTGCTGCAGCGCGGCGAGCCGCTGCCCGTGGACCTGCGCAACCGCGCCGTCTACTACGTGGGGCCCGTGGACGCGGTGGCTGGCGAGGCCGTGGGCCCCGCAGGCCCGACCACCGCCACCCGCATGGACAGGTTCGTGGAACCCCTGCTGGCCCAGACCGGCCTGCTGGCCATGATCGGCAAGGCCGAGCGCGGGCCCGAGGCCATCGCGGCCATCCGGCGCCACGGCGGCGCCTACCTGTGCGCCACGGGCGGGGCGGCCTACCTGCTGTCGCGCTCCATCACACGCTCCCGCGTGCTGGCCTTTGCGGACCTGGGGATGGAAGCGATCCACGAGTTCACGCTGCGCGACTTCCCTGTGACGGTGGCCGTGGATGCGCGGGGGCGCTCCATCCACCGTTTTGCGGTGGAGCCTGTGGCCGTGGCCAGCGCGCGGGGGAGTTGAAGGGTGATACGCCCTAGAACGTGATCTGGACCGACGCCGCACTGCGCTGCGCCTCTCCGTGGAACACCGCCTCGATGTTGTTGCCATCCGGATCCAGCACAAACGCCGCGTAGTAGCCGGGGTGGTAGGCGCGCTCGCCCGGCGCACCGTTGTCGGTGCCGCCGTGGGCCAGCGCAGCGCGGTAGAACGCAGCCACCATCGCCCGGTCCCGTGCCTGGAAGGCCAGGTGCGTGCGCCCGGTCAGGTGGCCTAGCGCGGCCGGGCTGTTGGCCGAAGACACGAACAGCTCGTCCGCCCAGAAGTAGCCCTCGCCCGTGCCGCCCATCGGCACGTGGAGCGCCTCGAACACGGCCGCGTAGAAAGCCTGGCTCGCCGCCAGGTCGCGCACGACCAGCTGGAGGTGGTCGATCAGGCGGCCGCGGTGCAGTTCCTGTGTTTCCATGGGGTTGTCTCCCAGCGGGTCAGGCCGGTGCGTGCAGGCCCACGCGGTTGCCATCCAGGTCATGGATGTGCGCAAAGAAGCCCATGCCCGGGGGCAAGGCCTGGCGCGGCAGGGCCACACGGCCGCCCTGGGCCACGGCACGTTCCAGCGCGGCGTCGAGCGAGGGCGAGGCGTCCAGGTACACCAGCGTGCCGCTGCCCGACACCTGGGGCGCGGTGGGGCCCATCATCAGCGCGCCGCCGGTGCCATCCGCTTCGGGGTCGTAGGCAAACACAGCGCCTTCGCTCGGGCCCATGGCCTCGCGGCGCATGGGCTGGCCCAGCACGGCTTCGTAAAAGGCCTGGGCGCGGTCCAGCTGGGTGGTGGGGATTTCAAACCAGGCGATGGCGTTTTTCATGGAAGCTCCTTGTGTGTGAAAGAAAGAAGCCCCGATGGTGCGCAGGGGCTGCTGACAGCGGAGTGTCAGCAGCCTGTCACCGGCATCACGGCGCAGGGGTGGGTGCCGACGCCGCCACCTGCGCTCGGAAGGCGCGCGGCGACAGCCCTGCGTCGCGCGTGAACGCGCGGCTGAAGTAGGCCGGGTCGGCATAGCCCAGCGTGTAGGCAATCGTGGCCACGCCCAGGTGGGTGTAGGCCAGGTTGCGCCGGGCCTCGCGCATCAGGCGCGCCTCGATCATCCGCTGGGCCGACACGCCGGTGGTGGCGCGGGCCACGCGGCTCAGGTGGGTGGGCGAGACGGACAGCGCCCGCGCGTAGTCGGCCACCTGCCAGTGCGCCAGAAAATGCGCCTCGATCAGCGCCTCCAGCCGCTGCACCAGGCGGGGCTCTGGCGCGGCGGTGTCATCCGGGCTGTGGTCCTCGATGGCGCGCGCCACCCAGCCCAGCAGCGTGGCGCTCAGGCCGCGCAGCACCAGCGCACGGGCCTTGGCGCGGCCGGAGAACTCCGCCCACACCTGGGCCATGGCCTGGTGGATGGCGGGGCTGGCCTGGGCCACGGCAGGCCGGGCCAGGTCGCGCCGCACATCGCCCACGCGCACCAGGATCTCGTCCATGAGTTCATCGGCCAGCGTGGCCACCCAGCCCTGCGTGTGCTGCGTGAACCGAAACGCATGCACATGGCCGGGCGGCACGTTGATGAGCGTGCCGGGGGCCAGGGGGTGCTGTTCGCCATCGAGGTGCGCCACGCCACCGCCCGATTCGATCAGCAGCACCTGGTGCAGCCGCTGGTGCCGGTGCGGCGCCAGCTCCCAGTCGTGCAGTACCGAGCGCGCGGCAATCGTCTCGCAGTGCAGTACATCGGGCAGGTGCTGCGACTCGCCGAACAGGCTGTAGGACTGGATGCTGCTGGGGTTCTCGGTCATGTTCGAAAAGTGCATGTTCTGGCTCCATCCGTCCATTCAAGGCTGCGACTGTGCCACGTATCTTTGGGGGGCTGGTTTGACCAACGTCATGAACCATCCATGAACCACATCGCACAGGAGACATCCATGAAAACCCAGGTTTGCATCATCGGCGGAGGGCCCTCGGGCCTGATGCTCTCGCAGCTCTTGCACCTCAAGGGCATCGATACCGTGGTGCTGGAGCGCCAAAGCCGCGAATACGTGCTGGGCCGCATCCGCGCCGGCGTGCTGGAGCACGGCTTTGCCGCGCTGATGCGCGAGGCCCAGTGCGGCGAGCGCATGGACCGCGAAGGCGAAATCCACGACGGCTTCATCATTGCCCACGACGGCCACATGGACCGGGTCGATTTGCACAAGTACAGCGGCGGCAGCTCGGTCGTGGTGTATGGCCAGACCGAGCTGACGCGCGACCTGTATGAAGCGCGGGACCGCATGCAAGGCGTCGTCATCCACAACGCCGAAGACGTGCAGCCGCACGACCTCAAAAGCGCCAGCCCGTATGTGACCTACCGCAGTGGCGACGAGGTGGTGCGCATCGACTGCGACTTTGTGATCGGCGCCGACGGCTTCCACGGCGTGAGCCGCAAGTCCATCCCGCGCGACGTGCTCAAGGAATACGAAAAGGTCTACCCCTTCGGCTGGCTGGGCGTGCTCTCGCGCACCAAGCCGGTGTCGCCCGAGCTGATCTACGCCAAGCACGAACGCGGCTTTGCGCTGTGTTCGCTGCGCTCGCAGGTGCTCAGCCGCTACTACATCCAGGTGCCGCTCACCGACAACGTCGAAGACTGGTCCGACGAGGCCTTCTGGGCCGAACTGAAACGCCGCCTGCCCGCCGAGGTGGCCGCGCAGCTCATCACCGGCCCCTCCATCGAGAAATCCATCGCCCCCTTGCGCTCCTTCGTGGCCGAGCCCATGCGCTACGGCAACCTGTTCCTCGCGGGCGATGCCGCCCACATCGTGCCGCCCACGGGCGCACGGGGGCTCAACAGTGCGGCCTCGGACATCTACTACCTGTACCACGCCATGCTGGCGCACTACCAGAACGGCGACAGCACGGGGCTGGACCAGTATTCGCAGAAGGCCCTGGCCCGCGTGTGGAAGGCCCAGCGCTTCTCGTGGTGGATGACGAGCATGCTGCACACCTTCCCGGAGTCGCTGGCCTACGACCAGAAGCTGCAAGACACGGACCTGGCGTATTTGTTCTCGTCCGAGAAGGCGCTGGGGTCGCTGGCGGAGAACTACGTGGGCCTGCCGTTCTGAACATCGGGGGCGCCTGGGAGGGGCGCCCCGGTGGAAGCACGCCACGGAATCAAAGGCTTGCACGGCAGATTTCCCATCTGCTATGGGCAAATTTCAGCCAAGCTGATGCGTTCGCTGGGGCTGCGGGCTGGATACCATCGCCCCACGCTCTCAGACCATTTGCCAGGTTGTTCCGAAGTCAGATGGGACGAGGGCTTGAGCAAAAAATGAAGCTGCTGAAGCTGCGTTTTGAGGCAGTGCACTTCACGGCAACGAGTGCCAATCAATAGCAATAGCCAGGAAAACCTCAAAGATGGATTGGGTCCCGATAGTCTTCATCGTGTTCAAGGTGCTCGTGTTCGGCACGGGCATGTTCTTTGCCATCAAGTGGCATTACGACCAAGGGAAGAAGGCAAAAAGCGAAGCCAGCACCAGCAGACCGCAAGCGCCGACCGAACGCGCGCTAGGTGCCTCCGACTAGGGGTTGATTTCCAGAGAGGCCCTTGGCTGCATCAACCCTTCGCACATGAAAAAAAGCCCGGCGCATGCCGGGCTTCGCAGGGTCACGCTGCCATCACTTACAGCTAAAACTGCTCGCACTTTCCACATCCCCCGTCCCGTTGTAGCGTGCCACCTTGGGGTACACGCACAGCGGGCGGCTGCGGTTGGCAGACCAGCTGGCGGGCAGCTCGGCGTTGACCAGGTTGGCGCCGGCGCCGCGTGCACGCGCCGTCACGCTGTCGGGGGCCTTGCCTTGCTCCACCCATGCGACCAGCGGGGCCAGCATGTCGAACTGGTCGGTGGCCTGGCCGCCCGAGCAGTGGTTCATGCCGGGCACCAGGAACAGGCGGGCAAACGCGTCGGCCTTGCCGCTGTGGTTGGCCTGCAGGCGGTCCATCCAGTTGGCGGTGTCCATGGGCGAGAACACGCCATCGGCCACGCCGTGGAAGACGATCATCTTGGCGCCCCGGTTCTTGAGCGCGCTCAGGTCCGTCTCGTTGGGCGGCGTCATGTAGGCCCAGGGCGATTCCGCGTACTGCGCCGTGGTGGCGAACATCTTGGGGTAGTCCGTCTCCATGCTGAAGTTCAGCGCGTACTGCAGGCCCGTGGTGGCGCCGAAGGCGGCCACGGTGCTCGGGGGCGAGGTGAAGATGAAGGCCACGGCACCGGCGTCGCGCGTGGCGGGCGAGCCGAAGTGCCAGGACGCGAAATTGGCGCCTGCAATGCCGGGGTCAAACCAGGTGCCGGTGTACAGCGCCTCGCCCTTGCTGTTCTTGGGGCCCGCGAAGATGCTGGCCAGCACGCCCTTTTGCGCGCTGGAGATGCAGGAGCCGTCGCGTGCGCCGGTGCAGGTGGGCACGTCGGTCTGCAGGTTGAAGGCCGCCTGGCAGGCTGCCACGTCGTTCACCTGGCCGTCCACCACGCCGTCCAGCGCGTCGCACTTGGCGACGATCTTGCTGCTGATGAGCTTGAACTCGGCCGGGGTCACGGCGGTGGTCAGGTCGGGCTGGCCGCTGGCGTCCTTGGTGGCCACGTTGGCGTACTGCTGGGCCTTCCACAGTTGCGTGGTGGCTGCCTTGGGCAGATGAAACCCCGGGTTGCCCGCGAGGATGCCGTCGTACTGGTCGGCATAACGCGATGCGCCCACCATGGCGTGGCGCCCGCCGTTGGAGCAGCCGGCCAGGTACGAGCGGTCGGGCGCCTTGCCGTAGGCGCTCTTGATGAGGTTCTTGGCCATGGGCGTGAGCGTGCCCACGGCCTGGTAGCCGTAGTCCAGCCGGGCCTGTGGGTCCACGCCAAAGAAGGGGGTGGGGGCGCCGTGGCCGGCGTCGGAGCTGAGCACCGCAAAGCCCTGCACCAGGCCGGGGGCGATGGGCGCGGCGCCGCTCACCGAACCCAGGGCGGTCACCACACTGCCGTCCAGGCCGCCGTTGGCCTGGTGCAGGAAGCGGCCGTTCCAGGCCACGGGCATGCGGATCTCGAAGCCGATGGCGTAGCTGGCGCCGTCCACGGGGCCGGTGCGCTCTTTCATCTTGCCCTTGACGAGGCAGTGCGCGGGCGCCTGGGTGGTCACGTTCTGCAGCGTCAGCGGGCCTTCGGGCACCAGCTCGGAGGATGTGATGCGGGTGTCGGGCAGGGCCAGGCTGGTGGCCAGCGTGGCGCAGGCTTGCAGGGTGGCGGGGGTGGCGGCCGTGAGCTGGGGCAGGGCGGCGTCGGATGACCCCCCGCAGCCCACAGCCAAGACCGCGGCGGCGGCCGATGCCGCCAGGGGGTGGGCGTGCATCCGGATTCTTCTCGTCAAGCGCATGGTGCTGTCTCCTGGTTTTTTTCGAGGCGCAAGGGAACCCGCAGCGTGGCCTCAACACGCTGTGGGGGGGGGAACACGGGGGCGGGGGTTTTGCTATTGAATAGGGAGCTGCTTGCGCTTGTCTATCCAGCGTTGGCGGCCACTGGAGGCTTGAACTCCAGGGCCTGGGCAATGCGCTGGCGCAGCATGGCCACGCGCATGTCGAACTCGGGCAGCACCCACTGGGCCAGGGCCTGGGCGGGGGCGGTCCAGCGGTCCGGGTCGCCAGGGGGCTCACTGCCGTGGCGGGCCGTGCGGATCTGGCCCCAGGCCCAGTCCAGCAGCACCAGGGCCACGGCGCGCAGGTAGTCGTCGGCCACCCAGTAGGGCAGCTCGGGGTCGGACTGCGCGGCAATCGCCAGGGTCTGCGTGATCTCGACCAGCGCGTGGCGGCGCGCGCTGGCAGCAGGGGTGGGGGCCTGCCCCGGCAGGGTGGCCAGCAGGGTGTTCAGGCCCTGGCCGCCATCGGTCAGCACCTTGCGCACCAGCAGGTCGATGGCCTGGATTTCGTTCGTGCCTTCGTAAATCATGGCCACGCGCGCGTCGCGCACGATCTGCTCAATGCCCCACTCGCGCACATAGCCGTGGCCGCCCAACACCTGCAGGCAGGCGCTGGCGCCGTGGAAAGCCTGGTCGGTGAGTGCGGCCTTGAGCACGGGCGTGACCAGGGCGCACCAGCGCTGGGCGGCGGCGCGTTCGCCCGCATCGGCGCTGTGTTTGGCCACATCCAGCTGCAGGGCCGTGTGGTAGGCCAGCACGCGGCCGCCGTCGATCCAGGCGCGCTGCGTGTGCAGGATGCGGCGGATGGCGGGGTGGTCCTGGATCAGGCTCACCGGCTCGGTGGCGCCGGGCGCGCGCATCTGGCGGCGCTCGGCCGCATAGGCGCTGGCCTTCTGCCATGCGGCTTCCAGCAGGCCGATGCCCTGCAGGCCCACATGCAGGCGTGCGGCGTTCATCATCACGAACATGGCGGCGAGGCCCTTGTTCGGCTCGCCCACCAGCCAGCCGGTGGCGTCGTCAAAGCGCATCACGCAGGTGGGGCTGCCGTGCAGGCCCATTTTTTCTTCGATGCGTTCGCACACCACGGCATTGCGGTTGCCATCGGTCAGGACTTTAGGCACGAGGAACAGCGACAGCCCTTTGGGCCCGGCGGGTGCATCGGGCAGGCGCGCCAGCACCAGGTGCACGATGTTGTCGGTGAGGTCGTGCTCGCCGCCGGAGATGAAGATCTTGCTGCCGTTCACGCGCACGCTGCCGTCGGCCTGCGGCACGCCGCGTGTGCGCACCAGGCCCAGGTCGCTGCCCGCATGGGCTTCGGTGAGGCACATGGTGGCCAGCCATTCGCCGCTGGCGACTTTTTCCAGGTACTGCGCCTTGAGTTCGTCGCTGGCGTGGTGCTTGATGCATTCATACGCCCCGTGCAGCAGGCCGGGCGCCATGGTCCAGCCGTGGTTGGCGCCGGCTAGCCATTCGAACAGCACACCTTCCAGCACGGAGGGCAGGCCCTGGCCGCCGTCTTCGGGCGCGCCGGACAGTGACGGCCAGCCTGCCTGCCAGAAGGCCTGGTAGGCGTCGCGAAACCCGGCGGGTGTGTGCACCCGGCCCGCGTCAAAGCGGCAGCCTTGCTCGTCGCCCGTGCGCTGCAGCGGGGCGATGGCGCTGTCCACAAACTTGGCGGCTTCGTCGAGCACCTGGGCCGCCAGGTCGCCATCGGTGTCGGCAAACGGCGCCAGCGCCTGCCAGCGGCTGGGGGCCTGGAGCACCTGGATGAGCAGGTGCTGGATGTCGGCAAGGGTCTGGCGGGCTTGCATGAATTGCTCTCTTATTGATAGCTTATTGCGCTTGATGGGCGGGCGCTAGAGGCTGTTTTTGTATTTTTTTGCCATGCGGCAGCCCGGACTGGGTGGCCAGTCCGGCGGTGCGGTGCAGGGGGTGTCAGGACTCTGCGGTGAAGCCGATCTTCTTGATCAGCGGGCCCCAACTGTCGTACTCGGCTTTTTGCCAACGGGCCATTTCTTCGGGCGTGGAGCCGTGCGGGATCAGGCCCACGATGGCCAGGCTGTCGATCACCGACTTCTCCTTCAGCGCTGCATTGATGGCGGCGTTGGCGGCAGCGATCACGGGCTTGGGCGTGGCGGCGGGGGCGTAGAAGCCGAACCATTCTTCGGTGGTCAGCTCGGGGAAGCCCTGTTCGGCAAACGTGGGCACGTCGGGCATGTAGATCGAGCGCTTGGGGCCCGAGGTGGCCAGGAGGCGCAGCTTGCCCGCCTTGGCATTGGCGATGAAGTCACCGTGGGGCGTGACCATGGAGGCGATCTGCCCGCCCACCACGTCCGTCACGCCGGGGATGGAGCCGCGGTAGGGCACATGGCGCAGATCCACGCCGCTGTTGATGCCCAGCAGCGCGCCCAGGAAGTGGGGCGTGGAGCCCGCACCGGGCGAGCCGTAGCTGGCGTCCTTGGGGTTGGCCTTGGCCCAGGCCAGGAAGTCCTTCACCGTCTTCACGCTGGCGGGCACCATGGGGCCCACGGCCAGGCCGTGGTGCATGATGGCGCCGATCGACACGGGCGCGAAGTCCTTGTCGGTGTAGTTCATCTTGCTGTAGATGTGCGGGTAGTTGGCAATGGCCGACACCTGCGCCAGTGCCAGCACCGAGCCGTCGGCAGGGGCTGCCTTCAAGGTCTCCAGCGCAATGCGGCCGCCCGCGCCGGGCTTGTTTTCCACCACGCCGGGGTTCTTGCTGAACGCGCTGCCGGCCCATTTTTCGGCCACGCGGCGGGCCACGGTGTCGCCCGAGCTGCCGGCCGGAAAGCCGAAGTAGACCTTGACCTGGTCCACCTGCGCATGCGCGGCAAACGGTTGCAGTGCGCCCAGCGCGGCGCTGGCGCCCAGGGCCTGGATGAAGTGACGGCGTGTGGTGGTCATGGTTTGTCTCCTGGTGTGACTGTTGAAAATCAAAAACTGTCGGGGCATGGGGCGCCCTCTCGTTATGTCGGTGCTGTGCGCCTCCCGCAGCGCATCGAAACTGGCGCTACGCAAGCCAGCGCCACCGTGGAACTGGCTTTGCCAGGCCACCGGTGGCGTCCCCCTGGGGGGATGACGCGAAGCGGCTCAGGGGGGCTTCTCATCGCGGTGCCATGCGCAGCGCGCCGTCCAGGCGGATCACCTCGCCATTGAGGTGGCCGTTGGTCACGATGTGGCAGGCCAGTTCGGCAAATTCCTCGGGCTTGCCCAGGCGCGGCGGGAAGGGAATGCTGGCCGCCAGCGACTGTTGCACGGCCTCGGGCAGCTCTTTCATCAGCGGCGTGGCAAACAGGCCGGGCGCCACGGCGCACACGCGAATGGCATGCTGCGCCAGGTCGCGCGCCATGGGCAGCGTCATGCCGGCCAGGCCGGCCTTGGAGGCGCTGTAGGCCTGCTGGCCCACCTGGCCGTCAAAGGCGGCGACCGAGGCGGTGAACACCATCACGCCGCGCTCGCCGTTGTCCAGCACCGGCAGCTTGGCGCAGGCGGCCGCAAACAGGCGGCTCACGTTGTAGCTGCCGATCAGGTTGATATTGACCACGCGCACGAAGTCTTCCAGCGGCGCGGCGCTGCCGTCGCGCTGCACCACGCGCTTGGCGCTGCCGATGCCCGCCACGTTCATGAGGATGCGGGCGGGGCCGTGGGCGGCGGCGGCCTTCTCCAGCGCGGCGGTCACGCTGGCGGCGTCGATGATGTCGCAGGGGCAGGCCACGGCGCAGCCGTCTCCAAATTCTTTGCCCATGTCGGCCGCCACTTTTTCGGCCAGCTCGGCATTGCGGTCGAGCACCGCCACCTTGGCGCCCAGGCGGGCCAGTGCGCGTGCGGTGGCCTCGCCGAGGCCCGATGCGCCGCCGGTCACGAGGGCGGCTTGTCCTTGAATCTGCATGGTGTGTCTGTCCTGTCCTGTTCTGGGTGGAGTTTCAGGCGCCGGGCTGGAGGATGCCCGGTGCCGTGCCGTCGTGCAAGGCCGTGACCAGCGCGTCGCGGTGCTTGAGCACGGCGCGCTGGTTGACGGAGCCCTTGTCGGTGATTTCGCCCTTGTCGATGGAGGGGGGCTCGGCCATCAGCAGGGCGCGCGCCACGCGGCTCGCGCTGCCGGTGGCCTCGCGGGCCAGTCCGTCCAGCACCGCCTCGATGCGCTGGCGCACGGCGGGGTGGGCCACCACGTCGGCCCAGGGCGCGTCCGGGCCCAGGCCCGCCACTTCACGGCAGGCGGGCGATGGGAACAGCAGGGCGCCCACTTCCTTCATGTTCAGGCCGGTGAGCACCACGTCCTGGATGTAGGGCGCGCCCGCCACGATGATCTTGGCCCGCATGGGGCCCACGCTCACGAAGGTGCCGGTGGAGAGCTTGAAGTCTTCGGCAATGCGGCCGTCAAACGCCAGGCCCCGGTGGATGTCGTTCTCGTCGATCCACTTCACGGCATCGCCCGTGCACAGGTAGCCCTCGTCGTCGAACGCATCGCGCGTGGCCGCGTCGGAGCGCCAGTAGCCGGGCGTGACGTTGGGGCCCCGGTAGCGCACCTCGGTCTTGCCATCCACCTCCACCAGCTTGAGCACCATGCCGGGCACGGGCGCACCGATGTGGCCGGAGCGCACGTCGGGGCTGTTGCAGAACATGGCAGATGGTGCGGATTCCGTCATGCCCAAGCCCGTGCACATCACGATGCGCTCACCAATCGCGGCCTCTTGTGTGGCGTGCAGGCTGTCCCACACCGGCTGGGCCAGGCCCGCGCCGGAGTAGAAGAACAGGCGCACGCGCGACAGCAGGGTGCTGCGCAGCTGGGCATCGGTCTTCATCGCCTCGGCAATCATTTCAAAGCCGGTGGGCACGTTGAAGTACACGGTGGGTGCGATCTCGCGCAGGTTGCGCAGGGTCTCGCCGATGAGGGCTGCCGTGGGCTTGCCGTCGTCGATGTAGAGCGTGCCGCCGTGCTGCAGCGTGAGGCCGAAGTTGTGGTTGCTGCCGAAGGTGTGGTTCCACGGCAGCCAGTCCACCAGCACGGGCGGGGCCTCGGCCAGCACGGGCAGCGACAGCGTGATCTGCTGCAGGTTGGCGCACCACATGCGCTGGGTGTTGATGACCGGCTTGGGCATCTTGGTGGAGCCGCTGGTGAACAAAAACTTCACGATGGTGCCGGGGCCGGTGGCATGCATGGCCGCATCCACGGCGGGCGTGGCCACCGTGTGTTTCAGGCTCTGGAAGGTGCTGGCCTGGCGGCCTTCGATGGCGCCCTGGGCCAGCACCACCTCCACGTCGGCGGCAATGGTGGCTGCAATGGCCTTGCCGTAGCGTGCGCCATCGGCGGCAAACACCAGGCCGGGGGTGAGGGTGTTGATGACGTGGCGCAGCTTGTCGTAGTCCTGGCTCACGGTGGCATAGGCGGGCGACACGGGGCAGTAGGGAACGCCCGCGTAGATGCAGCCCAGCGCCAGCAGCGCGTGTTCGACGGTGTTCTCGCTCAGCACCACCACCGGGCGTTCGGCGCTCAGGCCCCGGTTCAGCAAGGCCTGGCCGATGCTGCGGGCGGCTTCCAGCGCCTGGGCGTAGCTCACAGCCTGCCAGTCCCCGGTCTTGCCGCCGGGCAGCTGCTCGCGCCGCGCCAGAAAGTTGTGGTCGGGCGTGGCCTCGGCCCAGTGCACCAGATAGTCCGTCACACGCCGGGCAAAGGCGCCCAGGGGCAGGTCGGCCTGCAGGTAGCGCACGCCCGGTGCACCGTCACGCAGGCTGACGCGGGTCACGCCGAAGTTCACGGGGCGGTAGCGGGCCGGGGCGAGGGGGGTAGAGAGGTCGCTCATAAGGAGTCCAGCGGGGCGAGGTCGGGGGAGGGGCTTGGGGGAGGTACGGCGCGGGGCTCAGTCCTTGCGGACTTTTGCGGCGCGGCCTTCGAGGAAGTCGGCCAGGCGGGCTTTTGCCTCGGGCGCGCTCTGGGCGATGGCGGCCATCATGGCTTCGGTGAAGAAGCCCTGGTCGGCGGGCTGCTCGGCAATGCGGGGCAGGGCGTGCATGAGTGCGTAGTTGGTCAGCGGTGCGTTCTGCGCCACGCGCACGGCCAGCTCAAAGGCCTTGGCAAACGCCTGGCCCTCGGGCACGAGGTACTGGGCAAAGCCCACCTTCTCGCCGTCTTGCGCGTTGTAGACGCGGCCGGTGAGCATCATGTCCGTCATGCGCGCCGCACCGATGAGCTTGGGGATGCGCACCGCACCGCCGCCGCCCACGAAGATGCCACGCGAGCCTTCGGGCAGCGCGTAGAAGGTGGATTCGTCGGCCACGCGGATGTGGCAGGCGCTGGCCAGCTCCAGGCCACCGCCCACCACGGCGCCATGCAGCGCGGCGATCACGGGCACGGGGCCGTACTGCACACGCTCCAGCGCCGCATGCCACATGCGCGAGTGGTGCAGGCCCTGGCCGGCGTCGCGCTCCTTCAGCTCCGACAGGTCCAGCCCCGCGCAGAAATGCGGGCCGTCGCCATCGATGACGGCAGCGCGCACGGTGCTGGGCATTTTTTCGAACAGGTCGCGCAGCGCGAGGATCAGGCCGTCGTTCAGCGCGTTGCGTTTGGCCGCGCGGGTGAGGCGGATCACGGCCACTTCCTGGTGGTCGCCGGAGAGCTCGAAATGGATGTCTGGATGGGTCATAGAGGCTTTCGTAATGGGTGAATTGTGGTTATAGTTAATAACCAATTCAAGCAAGCCAAGCCCGTTTTTTATTGGTATTTACCCTTGATCTGCGTCATGCACCGTGGCGCATGCTGGGGGTTGAACCAGCCCAGACGGGTGCCAACCCAGGAGACACGCATGGACCACGAAAACCTGCTCGCCATCGACATCCACACGCACGCCGAGGTGAGCTGCTGGAACCCGTTTGACAACTACGGCGAGGAATACGACCGCGCCGCCGACAAATACTTCAAGAACGGCCGTCGCCCCACGATTGCCGAGACGGTGGCCTACTACCGCGAGCAGAAGATCGGCCTGGTGATGTTCACCGTGGACGCCGAGTCCAAGATGGGCCGCCGCCGCATCCCCAACGAAGAGATCGCCGAGGCGGCCAAGGCCAACAGCGACATGATGATGGCGTTTGCCAGCATCGACCCGCACAAGGGCAAGATGGGCGCGCGCGAGGCCCGCCGCCTGATCGAAGAGCATGGCATCCGGGGCTTCAAGTTCCATCCCACGGTGCAGGCCTACCACCCCTACGACAAGATGGCCTGGCCCATCTACGAGGTGATTGCTGAGTACGGCATGCCCGCCATCTTCCACACCGGCCACAGCGGCATCGGCAGCGGCATGCGCTGCGGCGGCGGCCTGCGGCTGGAATACAGCAACCCCATGCACCTGGACGATGTGGCGATCGACTTCCCCGACATGCAGATCGTCATGGCGCACCCGAGCTTTCCGTGGCAGGACGAGGCCCTCTCCGTGGCCACGCACAAGCCCAATGTCTGGATCGACCTGTCGGGCTGGAGCCCCAAATACTTCCCCAAGCAGCTGGTGCAGTACGCCAACACGCTGCTGAAGGACCGCATCCTGTTCGGCAGCGACTACCCGCTGATCACGCCCGAGCGCTGGATGAAGGACTTCCAGGAAGCGGGCTTCAAGCCCGAGGTGATGCCCGGCATCTTGAAGGGCAATGCGGTGCGGCTCTTGGGGCTGGACAAGCCGAAGCCCGCCACCGCCACCGCCTGATCAGTCATACACCTTCTGCAAAAGGCGGATCAGCGTCTTGCGCTCGGCCGCCGTGAGGCGGGCCGTGGCGTCTTCTTCGAGCTGCGCGGCGGTCTGTTCTGCCTGCGCGGTCAGCTCCACCCCGGCGGGCGTCAGGTGCACGCCCATGGCGCGCCCGTCGCTCGGGTGCGGGCGGCGCTCGATCAGGCCGCGCCGCTCCAGCGCGGCAATCAGGCCCACCATGTTGGGCGGCAGCACGTTGAGCGTGGCACACAGCTGGCGCGAGGTGAGGCCCGGGTTGTGCGCCACCAGCGACAGCACCGAAAAATCCACCACCTTCAAGTGATAGACCGCCATGCGCTCCATGAACAGCGCAATGATGGACAACGAGGCGCGGCGCGCGTTGTAGCCCACCAGTGTGCGCAGCAGGCCGGTGTCCACCGGCTCATTGGCGGGGGCTGCGGCGTCTGCGGGAGCGGCGGAAGGCGTTGATTTCTTGCGGGGGCGGGCGCTGGACATGGGGGGATTGTGCCGGCCGCCGCGCGCGGGCGCGGGCCATGTTCGCCGGGTTTGATAAAAATCAGGCGCTGCGGCGGGCGGGGAAAGCGCTATGTGCTATCAATTTAATACTGAATGGATGGCGTGGCGGTTCAGCCCGGGCTGCGCAGCACACGCCGGTATTGCACGGCCTCGGCCACGTGGCGGACCTCGGTGGTGACCGCGCCTGCCAGGTCGGCGATGGTGCGGGCCACCTTCAGGGCGCGGTGCGTGCTGCGGGCCGACCAGCCCAGGCGGGCGGCGGCCGTGTTGAGGAACTTGGCGGCGGTGTCGTCCAGCTGCAGGTGGGTGTCGATGGCCTGCCCTTGCAGCGCCTGGTTGGTGCAGCCCTGGCGCGCCAGGGCGGCCGCGCGGGCGCGCTCCACCCGGGCCCGGATGGTGGCGGTGGCCTCGCCCGCAGGGGCCTGCACCAGCTGGTCGGCGGGCAGGGCGGGCACCTCCACATGCAGGTCGATGCGGTCCAGCAGCGGGCCGCTGAGCTTGGCCTGGTAGCGGTTCACCTGGTCGGGCGTGCAGCGGCAGGCGCGCTGGGCCGAGCCCAGGAAGCCGCAGGGGCAGGGGTTCATGGCCGCAATCATCTGGAACCGGGCGGGATAGTCCGCGCGCTGGGCCGCTCGCGCGATGGTGATGTGGCCGGTTTCGAGCGGTTCGCGCAGGGCCTCCAGCGCGGCCCGGGGAAACTCCGGCAATTCGTCCAGAAAAAGCACGCCCTGGTGGGCCAGGGAGATTTCGCCAGGGCGGGGCGGCGAGCCGCCGCCCACCAGGGCCACCGCGCTGGCCGTGTGGTGGGGCTGGCCGGTGGGCCGCTGGCCCCAGGCCTCGGGGCGAAAGCGCCCGGCCAGGCTGGCAATGGCGGCGCTCTCCAGGGCCTCCTGCACGGTCATCGCGGGCAGCAGGCCGGCAAAGCGCAGCGCCAGCATGGATTTGCCCGAGCCCGGCGGGCCGGCCATGAGCACGCTGTGCCCCCCGGCCGCGGCGATCTCCAGCGCGCGCTTGGGCGCAGCCTGGCCTTTCACGTCGGCCATGTCGGGGCCGGTGGTGCAGGCGGCCATGGGGGTGGGCTGCAGGCGGGTCCAGCCGTCGTTGGCGATATCGGCGTCGCCGCCCGCCACGCTGCCCGGCGGCAGAAAGGCGCGCACCACGTCGAGCAGGTGGCGGGCGCGCTCCACCTGGGCGGCGGGCACCAGGGCGGCCTCTTCGGCGCTGCCCGGGGGCAGCACGAGCTGGGCGTCGATCTGCTGCGTCTGCAGCGCCAGGCTGGTGGCGAGTGCGCCGCGCACCGGGCGCAGCGCGCCCGACAGCGACAGCTCGCCCGCAAACTCGTAGCCCGCCAGGCGGCTGGCATCCACCTGGCCGCTGGCCGCGAGGATGCCCAGCGCAATCGGCAGATCGAAGCGGCCGGAGTCCTTGGGCAGGTCGGCCGGGGCGAGGTTGACGGTGATCCTCTTGTTGTGCGGAAACTCCAGCCCCGCGTTCTGCAGGGCCGAGCGCACGCGCTCGCGCGCCTCTTTCACCTCCACCTCGGCCAGCCCCACCAAAGTGAAGCTGGGCAAACCATTGGCCAAATGCACTTCCACGGTGACAGCAGGCGCCTGCATCCCCAGAAGGGCGCGGCTTTGCACCAAAGCAAGACTCATGAAGCGATTTCTCCCCAGATGGGTGCGTTTTGTGGTGATTTGGCGGGGTGCGGTGGCTTTTTGCACCAGTTGGGTGCAACATGGCCGGCGCATCCACCGCCACTGTACTGGGGATTGTTGTAACGCAACGCAACGGTGCGCGGCCCCGTGCACCGCAGAGTGGCACGGTCCGTGCTTAAAGCGCATGTCCCTACTTTGTCCAACCGGAGGAAACATGACCCGCGCCATCATCAAGACCCTGGGCGTTGCCCTTGTTGCAACCCTTCCCATGCTGGCCAGTGCCCAGCTCACCGGCAACGTCAGCCTGACTACGAACTACAAGTTCCGTGGCCAGGACCAGGACGCCTCCAAGGTCAAAGCCGTCAAGCCCGCGCTGCAAGGCGGTTTTGACTACGCCTTCGGCGAAACCGGCTTCTACGTCGGCAACTGGAACTCCAGCGTGAACTGGCTGTCGGGCAACTCCATCGAATCCGATGTCTACGGCGGCTACAAGTTCAAGGCCGGCGATGTGGATCTGGACGTGGGCGCCCTGACCTACATCTACCCCGGCAACAGCAAAGGCAACACCACCGAGGTCTATGGCGCCGCCACCTTCGGCCCCGTGACGGCCAAGTACTCGCACACCCTGTCCAAGGACTACTTCGACTACGCCGGTTCCGGCAAGGGCCGCAACACCGGCTACCTGAACCTGGCATTCGCCCAGGAAGTGGCTCCCAAGATCACGCTGAAGGCCTCGGTGGGCTTCACCCGCTTTGGTGGCGACATCACGGCCCCCAACTTCATGGACTACAGCGTGGGCGGTGCCTACGATTTCGGCTCGGGCGTGTCGCTGGGCGCTGCCGTGGTGGGCGCCAACAAGAAGGACTACTTCGGTCCCGTCAACAAGTCGCGCGTGATCGTCACGCTCACCAAAACCCTGTAAGTCTCAATGGGCGCCGCTGGCGCCCATTCCGGAGGATCTGAAAATGAAAATGGTGACAGCCATCATCAAGCCCTTCAAGCTCGACGAGGTGCGTGAAGCACTCTCCGACATCGGCGTGCAAGGCATCACGGTAACCGAGGTCAAGGGCTTTGGCCGCCAGAAGGGCCACACCGAGCTGTACCGCGGTGCAGAGTACGTGGTGGACTTTCTCCCCAAGGTCAAGATCGAAGCCGCCATCGCGGACGACCTGGTGGACCGCGTGATCGAGTCCATCGAAAGCGCCGCGCGCACCGGCAAGATCGGCGACGGCAAGATTTTCGTGACCCACCTGGAGCAGGTGGTGCGCATCCGCACGGGCGAAACCGGCAAGGAAGCCCTGTAAGGGCCCGGCTGCTACAGACACAAGAGAAGAAATGCCATGAAAAAACTGCTTGCTTCCTTCATTCTGGGGCTCGGTCTGCTGACCATGGGCAATCTGTCCCTGGCCCAGGCCCCTGCCGCCACCGAGCCGGCCGCCGCTGCACCTGCGGCGGCTGCGCCTGCTGCGGATGCTGCTGCGCCCGCAGCCGCTGCAGCGGCCCCCGCCGCAGCCACTGCCGCCGCTCCTGCGGCGGCGGCTGCCGAAGCCCCCGTGCCGGTCCCCAACAAGGGCGATACCGCCTGGATGATGACCTCCACCCTCCTCGTGATCCTCATGGTCCTGCCTGGCCTGGCGCTGTTCTACGGCGGCCTGGTGCGCAGCAAGAACATGCTGTCCGTGCTGATGCAGGTGATGGTCACGTTCTCGCTGATCGTGGTGCTGTGGTTCCTCTACGGCTACAGCCTGGCCTTCACCGAAGGCGGCGCCTTCATCGGCGGCTTCGACCGCCTGTTCATGAAGGGCATCTGGGACAACGCCGCCGGCACGTTTGCCAATGCGGCCACGTTCAGCAAGGGCGTCGTGATTCCTGAAGTGGTGTTCGCGGCCTTCCAGGCCACGTTCGCCGGCATCACCTGCGCCCTGATCGTGGGGGCGTTCGCCGAGCGCATCAAGTTCAGCGCTGTCATGCTGTTCATGGTGCTGTGGTTCACCTTCAGCTACCTGCCGATTGCCCACATGGTGTGGTTCTGGGCCGGCCCGGATGCCTACGTCAGCAAGGAAGTGGTGGACAAGGTCAACGCCACGGCCGGCTACATCTGGCAGTCCGGCGCGCTGGACTTCGCCGGCGGCACCGTGGTGCACATCAACGCCGCTGTCGCGGGCCTGGTGGGCGCGTTCATGGTGGGCAAGCGCATCGGCTACGGCCGTGAAGCCATGGCGCCTCACAGCCTGACGCTGACCATGGTGGGCGCCTCGCTGCTGTGGGTGGGCTGGTTCGGCTTCAACGCCGGCTCGGCACTGGAAGCCAACGGCTTTGCCGCCCTGGCCTTCATCAACACGCTGGTGGCCACCGCCGCCGCCGTGCTGGCCTGGTGCATGGGTGAAGCGCTGATGCGCGGCAAGGCCTCGATGCTGGGTGCCGCCTCGGGTGCCGTGGCCGGCCTCGTGGCCATCACGCCTGCCGCTGGCAACGTCGGTATCGGCGGTGCCCTGGTGATCGGCCTCGTGGGCGGCTTTGCCTGCCTGTGGGGTGTGAACGGCCTCAAGAAGCTGCTGGGCGCGGACGACTCGCTCGACGTGTTCGGCGTGCACGGCATCGGCGGCATCGTGGGGGCCCTGCTGACCGGCGTGTTCAACGCGCCTGGCCTGGGTGGCCCGGGCTATGTGGCTGACTGGGTGACGGCTTCCATGGTCACCGCCGCCGACTACTCCATCGCTGCCCAGGTGTGGACGCAGGCCAAGGCCGTGCTGCTGACCATCGTGTGGTCGGGTGTGGTGTCCTTCGTGGCCTACAAGATCGTTGACCTGACGGTGGGCCTGCGTGTCTCGGAAGAAGACGAACGCGAAGGCCTGGACATCACCTCGCACGGCGAAACGGCGTACAACCGCTGATCCGCTGCTTGCGCCCTACGCGCTGCGGTGTCTGGTGGCACCGTGGCGTGGTAAGCAGAACAACAAGCGAGTTACTCTTCTCGGTTCTTTGGCCCGCCGACCACCGGCGGGCCTTTTTCGTGCCGGCAGGGGCTCGCGGGTTGTCTTTGGCGGCGGGGGCTTGGCGCCCCCTGCCGGCCCGCCACCAGGCCGTTGCCCTTCACAAGCGCTGTTCAAAAAATTCACGCGCCCTGCCTGCCGTGCCGCACACCGCTGCCGCTACGATGCACGGATGGATTTTTCCCTTGCCCCGATTGCCGAGCGTGTGCGTGCCGCTGCGGCCGACCAGACCCCGTTGCGCATCCGTGGCGGGGGCACCAAGGACTTCCATGGCCTGGCCCTGCACGGCGAGGTGCTCGACACCCGGGGGCTGCGCGGCATCGTGAGCTACGAGCCCAGCGAGCTGGTCGTCACCGTGCGCGCCGGCACGCCGCTGGCCGAGCTGGAAGCCGCCTTGGCCGAGCGTGGCCAGTGCCTGCCGTTTGAGCCGCCCCATTTCTCCAAAGGCCCGCAAGAAGCCGCCACCGTGGGCGGCATGGTGGCGGCAGGCCTGTCGGGCCCCGCCCGCGCCAGCGTGGGCGCGGTGCGCGACTACCTGCTGGGCGTGACGGTGCTCAACGGCAAAGGCGAACTGTTGACCTTCGGCGGCCAGGTCATGAAAAACGTCGCGGGGTATGACGTGTCCCGCCTCATGGCGGGCGCCTGGGGCACGCTGGGCCTGCTGACCGAGGTGAGCCTCAAGGTGCTGCCCGTGGCGCCCGGCGAGGCCACGCTCCGGTTCGAGGGCATCGCCCAGGCCGGCGCCCTGCGCCGGCTGCACGCCTGGGGCGGCCAGCCGCTGCCGCTCAACGCCAGCTGCTGGGTGCCGGATGAAGGCGTGGGCACGCTGTATGTGCGCCTGCGCGGCGCCGTGGCGGCGGTGGAGGCCGCGTGCAAGACCATGGGTGGCACGCGCATGGACGACAACGCCGCCGTGGCCGCCGACTGGGCCGCCTGCCGCGAGCAGACCCTGCCCTGGTTCAGCGCTCGCGCCGCGCACCCCGAGCACGCGCTGTGGCGCCTGTCCGTGCCCGCTACCGCTCCGGTGCTGGCCCTGCCCGGCGGTGCCGAGCCGCTGGTGGAGTGGCATGGCGCACTGCGCTGGGTGCAGGCCCCCGAATCGGCGGGTGAGGCCCTGCGCGAAGCTGCACAAGCCGTGGGCGGAAATGCTTCTGTTTTTGTAGCTGCTGGCGCAGGTGGCACCAGCGCAAAAGGCATATTCGATCTTCAATCCAGGGCGTTGGAGCAGATCCACGCGCGGCTCAAGCACAGCTTTGACCCGGCCGGCATCTTCAACCCGGGCCGGGTGGCGCGGGCCTGGTAGGCGCTGCCGCAGCCACCGCATACCGACCCCGCATGAAACGCCTGCGCCACCTCACCGGACACCGCCGCACGGTGGCCAGCAACCGCGTGCTGGGCCTGCTGCTGGCCTTCAATGCGGGGGCCGTGAATGCCGGCGGGTTCCTGGTGGTGCACCTGTACACCTCGCACATGACCGGCTTTTTGTCCTCGCTGGCCGACAACCTGGTGCTGGGCCAGATGAAGCTGGTGCTGGGTGCCATCGGCGCGCTGTGGGCCTTCCTGTCGGGCGCGGGCACCACGGCCATCATGGTCAACTGGGCGCGCCAGCGCAGGCTGCGCAGCACCTATGCGCTGCCGCTGCTGCTCGAAGCCGTGCTCATGCTGCTGTTCGGCCTGGTGGGCGCGATCACGCTCAGCTGGCCCACGCCGTTTGCCGTGCCGCTCACGGTGCTGCTGCTGTCCTTCATCATGGGCCTGCAGAACGCCACGGTGACCAAGATGTCCTCGTCCCAGATCCGCACCACGCACATGACGGGCGTGGTGACCGACCTGGGCATCGAGATGGGCAAGATGCTCTACTGGAACCGCACGGGCACCGCGCCCGAGTCGCAGGTGCGCGCCAACCAGGCCCGGCTGCGGCTGTTTGCCGGGCTGCTGGGGATGTTCCTGGTGGGGGGCATCGCGGGGGCCGCGGGCTTCAAACATGTGGGGTTTGTGTTTGTGGTGCCGCTGGCGCTGGTGCTGCTGGCCCTGTCCCTGCCCCCGCTGTGGGCCGACCGCGCGCGGCTGCACCACCCCTGGCGCAAGGCGCTTGTGCAGGGCGCGCAAATCGACCCGCCGCTGGACCCGCCGGCCGCGCGCTGAATCCGTTCTGAACTCTCTTTCCGCTTCCCCGCCCAGGCATGCACCATGCAAACCCAGCTTTCTCCTGAATACCGCGCCCGCGCCGATGGCCTCGCGGCCGAATCCATCCTGCGCAAATGTGTGCACTGCGGCTTCTGCACGGCCACCTGCCCCACCTACCAATTGCTGGGCGACGAGCTGGACGGCCCGCGCGGCCGGATCTACCTCATCAAGCAGGTGCTCGAAGGCGAAACGCCCACGCGCAAGACCCAGATGCACCTGGACCGGTGCCTCACCTGCCGCAACTGCGAAAGCACCTGCCCCAGCGGCGTGCAATACGGCCACCTGGTGGACATCGGCCGCAAGATCGTGGACGAGAAAGTGCCGCGCCCCCTGGGCGAAAAGGCCCTGCGCTGGGCGCTGAAGGAAGGCCTGCCCTCGCCCCTGTTCGCCCCCGCGATGAAGGCCGGGCAAATGGTGCGCGGCCTGCTGCCCGAGGCCCTGAAGGCCAAGGTGCCTGCACCGCAGGACGCCGGGGCCTGGCCCACGCGCGTGCATGCCCGCAAGGTGCTCATGCTCGCGGGTTGCGTGCAGCCGGCCATGATGCCGAATATCAACACGGCCACCGCGCGCGTGCTCGACGCCGTGGGCATCCAGACCGTGGTGGCTGCCAAGGCGGGCTGCTGCGGTGCCGTCAAGTTCCACCTCAACGACCAGGAGGGCGGCATGGCCGAGATGCGCGCCAACATCGATGCCTGGTGGCCGCTGGTCGAATCTGGCGAGGTCGAGGCCATCGTCATGAACGCCTCGGGCTGCGGCGTCACCGTCAAGGAGTATGGACACATCCTGAAGGACGACCCCCGGTACGCGGCCCAGGCCGCGCGCATCAGCGCCCTCACGCGCGACCTCTCGGAGCTGCTGCCGGCCCTGCTGCCCGAGCTGGCCGCCAAGCTGCAGGGCCGCGTGCAGCAGCCCGGCACGCTCTACGCCTACCACCCGCCCTGCACCCTGCAGCACGGCCAGAAGCTGCGCGGCGGCGTCGAGGCGCACCTGAACCAGCTCGGCTTTCAGCTGCGCACCGCACGCAACGACGCCCACCTGTGCTGCGGCTCGGCAGGCACCTATTCAGTGTTGAACCCCGACCTGTCGTACCCACTGCGCGACCGCAAGCTGGGCGTGCTGGCCGAGGCCTTCGGCGATCAGCCGCCCGATGTGATCCTGTCGGCCAACATCGGCTGCATCACCCACCTGCAAAGCGGCACGGGCACACCGGTGCGGCACTGGGTGGAGGTGCTGGACGAGGCGCTGCGCACCCCGTGACAGGGCCCCGGTCGGGGGGCTCCGGCCCTGCTGCGCAGTCCCCCATCCGGGGCCGTTGGCGGCACGCCGGTGCAACGCTGGCATGATTGAGGGTTTTGTCGCTTCCCATTCGCCCCCGAACCGCATTGCCATGACCGACTCCGCGTCCGCACAAGAACAACCCCACGCAGCCCCTGCCGCCCCCGTGGCCGCGCCTGTGGTGGCCGAGGCTGCCGCCTCCGTGGCAACCGCTGCGCCTGCCGATGAAGCCGGTGCGCCCCAGCCGCAGCGCAAAGGCGGATCCCGCCGGGGGGGCCGCAACCGCCGCAAGCCCGAGGGGCGCCCGGCGCCCGAAGGGGCGACCGAGGGCGCACCCCAGGCCGCTGCGCCCGGCGCAGCCCCGCGTGCGCCCCAGCGCGTGCACCCGGCGCTGGAGCAGTTGGCGGCGTTGTACCCGCACCTGTTCGGCGCCGTGTTCCGCCCGCTCAAGCGCGGCATCTTCCAGGACATCCTGGCCCAGCATGCCGAGCAGTTCGAGCGCGAGGCGCTCAAGGTGGCGCTGGGCCTGCACACCCGCTCCACGCGCTACCTGCAAAGCGTGGCGGCGGGCGACAAGCGCCACGATCTGCAAGGCCAGCCGGTGGAAACCATGGCGCCCGAGCATGTGCACCATGCGCTGCTGGAGGTGTACCGCCGCAAGAAGGCCCGCGCCACCGACGACCTGCTGCCCAAGCTGCGCAACCGCATGATGGCTGCGTTCGAGGCCTCGGGCCTCGCGCGCGAGGCCTACACCGAGCTGGTGCAAAGCCGTGACGAAGCCGCCAATGCCCTCCTCGAAGAGGCCTTTGCCGAATGGGCCGCCCGCAACGCCAAGGACGAAGCCCTGCTGCGCGCGTTTGAAGCCAGCGGCCAGACGCTCGACGCCTTTGCCGACATGTACGGCCTGGTGCCCCGCACCGTGGGCCAGCAGCTTGAACGCGCACGCCGCCTGGCTGCCGCGCGGGCGGCGGATGCCGCCGCCGTTGCTGCTGCTCCAGCGGCATCAGCGGCATCCGCTGATGAGGGGACCGCAGCGGCGGAGCCATCGGCTGCGGCCCCGGCCCAGGACCGCTGACGCCGGGCACGCCCTTCGTGTCTGCCACCCCCGTCCGCCTGATCTTCCTGCCCGGTGTGGGCGGCAACCCGGCGTTCTGGCGGCCGGCCTCGGCCGCGATCACGCTCCCGGCCGAGCGCGTGCTGCTCGGCTGGCCGTGGTTTGGGTTGGCATCGGCGACGGACATGCCGCCGAACGCGGCGGGCCGCATGCAGGACCTGGTCGACGCGGTCACGCCGCACATGGACCAGCCCTGTGCACTGGTCGCCCAGTCCCTGGGGGGCGTGGTGGCGGTGCTGGCCGCCCTGCAGCGGCCCGAACATCTCACGCACCTGGTGCTCGTGGCCACGTCCGGCGGTGTGCCGATCGACGACCTGCGCCCGCACGACTGGCGCCCTGATTTCATGCGCTCGAACCCCGCCTTCCCGGCGTGGATGGCCCAGGAGCGCTGGAACCTGGCACCGCAGCTGGCATCGGTGCGCCCACCCACCTTGCTGCTGTGGGGCGATGCCGACCCCATCAGCCCCGTGGCGGTGGGCGAGCGCCTGCAGGGCTTGCTGCCCCGTGCGCAGCTGCACGTGCTGCCGGGCGGCGCCCACGACCTGGCCCAGACCCACGCCGAGGCGGTGGCAGGGCATATCAGCCACCACCTGCAGGCGGGCGCCGAGACCGCCTAGAATCCTGGTGCGACCCGGTTCATGGGTTGCCGTAAGCGTTTACGTCAATCAACGTGCCAACCAACGCCGGCCCTGCCGGGGTGGTGGCCCCCAGCCTGCAGATGCTGCAGGGCGGGGGCGGCACCTTGCTTGACCGGTTTGCTTTCTGGAACTTCAATGAACCAACCTTCTTCGCTCCCCCCGTCTCCCCGCCAGACCTTTCTCGGGCTGCCCAAGCTGCCCGCACGCTCGGCGGCCTGGGTCATGCCGCTGCTGCTGTCGCTGCTCATGACCTTCATCGTGTCCCTGATCAGCACCGTGCGCGTGGCGGGCTTCTCGCTGGACCTCCCGCGCCTGTGGCTGAGTTCCTGGGCGCTGTCCTGGGTCGTGGCCTTCCCCACGCTGCTGCTGGTGCTGCCGGTGGTGCGCCGCGCCACGGCGGCCCTCGTTGAGCAGCTGGGCTGACCCGGAGCAGGGCGGGCAGCGGGCGCCTGCACGCCGGCGCCCGCTGCGCCCACCCCGGGGGCGCCGGAGTGGGCAGCATGACGCTGCTGACATCAGGCTGTCAGCAGCGTGCACGCACCATGCCTCTCTCGCACGGCGCCATCGGCCCGGGCGTCGATTTCATCCACTGTAGAGAGAGGACCTGCCATGACCACCATCACCACCACCCCACCCACCCCCCTCCAGATCCCCGCGTTCAGCGTGGCCGGCATCGGCGTGCGCACGCGCAACAGCGAAGAGATGAACCCCGCCGTCGCACGCCTGGGCGACCTGTGGAGCCGGTTTTTCAGCCAGAGCTGGGAGCGCAAGCTGCCCAGCCGGGGCGACGACGGCCGCATCTTTGGCGTGTACAGCGGCTATGAATCGAACGAGCATGGCGCTTTCGACGTGACCGCCGGCGTGGCTGTGGCCGAGCCGGACCTGGTGCAGAAGACCGTGCCGGGGGCGAGCCGCATTGACATCGAGGCGGGCGACTACCTGGTCTTCAGCGGCGAGGGCGACATGCCGCAGATGGTGATCGACACCTGGGTCCGCATCTGGCACTACTTTGCCGAGAACCCGCAGGTGCAGCGCCGCTTCGGCACCGACTTCGAGGCCTACGAGGGGCCCGACAAGGTGGCCATCCATGTGGGCGTGAAGCCATAAGACATCTTCTGGGAAGGTGCTATTTATTTGGTAGCTGCTGGCGCTTGTGTAGCTAGCGCCAGCAGGCCAAAATCCTGGAAGAAAAACGGAATCCCACCCATGCGCCGCGCCGACCGCCTTTTCCAGATCGTCCAGCTCATCCGGGGCCGGCGCCTGTCCACGGCCGCCTTCCTGGCCGAGCGGCTCGAAGTCTCTGCGCGCACCATCTACCGCGATGTGGCGGACCTGCAGCACCAGGGCGTGCCCATTGAGGGCGAGGCCGGCGTGGGCTACCGCCTGGGCGCGGGCTTCGAGCTGCCGCCCCTGATGTTCAGCCAGGGCGAGGCCAATGCGCTGGTTGCGGCCGCGCGGCTGGCCCAGGCCTGGCTGGACGCCGGCCTGGCGCGCGAGGTGGAAGGGGCGCTCCACAAGATCCTGTCGGTGCTGCCCCCGGCCGCGCGCGTGGCCGCCGAGGCGCAGGCGCTGTACGCCCCTTCGGTGGGGCTGGACCCGCGGGCCCAGGCCACCCTGCAGGCGCTGCGCGAGGCGGTGCACAGCCGCCATGTGGTGCAGATCGACTACGCCGATGTGCACGGCCGCCCCAGCCTGCGCCGCCTGCGGCCGCTGGGTTGCTTCTACTGGGGCAAGGTCTGGACGCTGTCGGCCTGGTGCGAGCTGCGCAATGACTTCCGGGGCTTTCGCATCGACCGCATCGTGGACCTGGCGGTGCTGGACGAACAGTTCCGCCAGGAGCCCGGCAAGACCCTGGCCGACATGCTGCGCAAGGTGGAGGCGGAGATGGACTCGCGGCCGCCGGAATGGCCGCCGGCGCAGGTGCCCGGGTTGAACGCCTGAGCGGCGCTGCGGTGGTGACGCGGGCGGGAGGGTGGCCGCTTTTGGGGCTGGCCCGCACAATGCGTGCATGACCCACCCTCCACCAGCACTGGTGCTGCGTTCCGCAGTCCCAGGCGACATCCCCCGACTCGCGCGAGTGTGGCGTGCCTCCTGGGGGTCTGCCAACCCGGCGGTGCAGACCGTGGCGCCTCTGGCGCACTGGGAGGCGCGGGCGAGTGCGGAATTTGGCCCGCCTTGCACCACCGTGCTGGTGGAACGCGGCCACGCCGTGCAGGGCTTTGTGGTGCTGGACCAGACCCTGGGCCATCTGCACCAGCTCTTCGTGGCGCCCGAGGCACAGGGCCACGGCCTGGGGGCGGCCTTGGTGCAGCAAATCTGCGAGCACTTTTGTCCCCGGGGATGGACGTTGCATGTGGCAACGGGCAACCAGGGGGCCCGGCGTTTCTATGCACGGTGCGGGCTGGTTGAGGAAGGCATCGACCGGCACCCACAGACGGGCCGGGAGCGCGTGTTGTGCCGCTGGGCTCCGCCAGCCCTTAGAACAGGTTTCTAGGGGCGGTGCGCCTGCCTGCAGGCACCGTCAAGCCAGCGCCGCCTCAATATCCCCCGCCAGCTTCTTCGGTGCATCCTGCGGCGCATAGCGGCGGATGACCCGGCCGTCTTTGCCGACCAGGAACTTGGTGAAGTTCCACTTGATGGCCTTGCTGCCCAGCAGGCCCGGGGCCTCGGCGGTGAGCCACTGGTAGAGGGGCGAGGCGCCGGCGCCGTTCACGTCGATCTTGGCCATCATCGGAAAGCTCACGCCGTAGTTGAGCTGGCAGAAGCTTGCGATCTCGTCGTTGCTGCCCGGGTCCTGCGCACCGAACTGGTTGCAGGGAAAGCCCAGCACCACCAGGCCCTGGCCCGCGTACTGCTGGTGCAGCTCTTCCAGGCCGCCGAACTGGGGTGTGAAGCCGCAGGCGCTGGCGGTGTTCACGATGAGCAGCACCTTGCCTTTGTACTGTGAGAGCGGCACGGTCTGGCCGTTCATCTGCTGGGCGTCGAAGTCGTAAATGCTGCCTGGCATGGCACAAGCTCCTCAGGGTGGAAGATGCCCCATGGTAGTGTGTTCAGTGCGGCGTGGCGCCGGGCCGGCGGAACTGCAGCGCAGCGAGCAGCGAGGCCAGCAGGATCAGCCCGCCGCCCAGCACGGTGCGCGGGTTCAGAGTGGCCGCGCCCAGCAGGGCCGAGGAGACGCTGGCGAACATCACCTCCGACAGCATCACCAGTGCCGTGGTGCCCGCCGCCAGCCGCGCCGCGCCGAACTGCAGCGCCCAGTTGCCCAGCATGAGCACGCCCGCCAGCAGCAGGCCGGTGACGACCCAGGTGCTGTTGAATGCGGGGAAGGCATCGACCACGCCCGCCTGCCGCCCGATGCCGGCCACGGCCAGCGCCATGAGCATGCAGCCGCCGAACATCGAAAACATGCGCGCTGGCCCGGGCACGGTGTGCAGGCGGCGCAGCGTGACATTGGTGAGCGCGAACATGAAGCCGCCCAGCAGGGCCAGGCCGTCGGCCAGCGACAGGTTCTGCACCAGGCGCGATGCGGGCGCATCTGCAGGCAGCAGCACCAGCACCACGCCGGCAAAGGCCAGCGCCAGGCGCAGCAGGGCCGAGGCCGTGGGCCGCTCGCCCAGGATCTTCCAGGCCAGCAGCACGGCCCAGGCGGGCATCAGATAGAACAGCAGGATCACGCGCACCACGTCGCCAATGGTCACGGCCCAGTTGAACGCCACGTTGTTCAGGCCCGAGGCCAGCGCCAGCAGCCACAGCTCGGGGTGCTGGCGCACCTGGGCCCACAGCGTGGGGCGCCAGGCCAGCAGCGCCAGCAGCACCACCGCATACATGAACGCCGTGGCCCACAGCGGGTGCAGGCCCGCCTGGTGCATGTGCTGAAACGGCCACCACGCCAGCCCCCAGACGAAGGCGTTGAACAGCAGGGCGGCGAATGGCAAAGGCGATTGCATTGAAGGAGAAATGGCCGCTACCGCACTATAGATAAGCGCTGATAGCTATGAAAATAATAGTAATCGGCGCAGCGCCAGAAACTGGCACACCGTCCCCGCCAGCGCACCCGTGGAGCTGGCTTTGCCAGGCCACCGGGTGCGTCCCCCTCCCGCGCAGCGAGAGAGGGGGAAGGCGCGCAGCGCCTCAGGGGGTGTCTTCAGTGGTGCGTGTCGTGCCGCGCAATGTGCAGCAGGTGCTCCACCTCTTCGCGGTGCGCAACGCAGTTGTTCTGGTGCCAGCGCTGGATCAGCCACATCACACCGGCCACCACCAGCCCGAAGGCCGTGATGGCGCCAAACACCGACAGCCCCAGCTTGAGCGAGAGGCTGTAGAACGCGCCCAATGCCAGGATGCAGGCGTTCTCGTTGAAGTTCTGCACGGCAATGGAGCGGCCTGCGCCCATGAGGTTGTGGCCCCGGTGCTGCAGCAGCGCATTCATGGGCACGACCAGGTAGCCGCCCAGGCCACCCAGCACGATGAGGAAGGGGATCGCCAGCCAGATGTTGTTGATGAACACCATGAGGATCAGCAGCAGCCCCATGGCAATGCCCAGCGGAATCACCTTGGTGGCCATGTCCAGGCGCATGCGCATCGAGGCCACCACCGCACCCACAGCGGTGCCAATGGCCACCACGCCGGTCAGCGCCGATGCCTGGGTGGTGTTGTAGGCCAGCGCGGCGCCGGCCCAGGCCAGCACAATGAACTTGAGGTTGGCACCCGCCCCCCAGAACAGGGTGGTGGTCGAGAGCGAGATTTGCCCGAGCTTGTCGCGCCACAGGCGGCTGTTGCAGGCCCAAAAGTCGGGCAGCAGGCCCAGCGCGTTTGACAGCACGCTGCGCGACGGGTCCGTGCGCATCGGCCGCATTTCCACGCCGGTGTGCGGGATGCGGGTGTTGAACCAGGCGGCCACGCCATACACGGCGATCAGCGCAGCGATGGCCGACTCGGCGGGGGTGTCCACCCCGGTGTCGACGAACGGGATGTCGATGCCCAGCAGCAGGCCCGACAGCTGCTGGCCCACGAGCTGGCCGCCAAACAGCACGCCCAGGATGATGGAGGCGATGGTGAGCCCCTCGATCCAGCCATTGGCCTTGACCAGCTGCGAGGCGGGCAGCAGTTCGGTGAGGATGCCGTACTTGGCGGGCGAGTAGGCTGCGGCACCCAGGCCGACCACGGCGTAGGCGATGAGCGGGTGCGAGCCGAACAGCATCATCAGGCAGCCCACCACCTTGATGGCGTTGCTCACGAACATGACCTTGCCCTTGGGCAGGGCGTCGGCAAACGCGCCCACAAAGGGCGCGAGCACCACATAGAACAGGGCAAACATGGGCACCAGGGCGGCGCGCTGCCATTCGGGGGCGCCTTCGGTGCGCAGGAGTTCGACGGCCGCCACGAAGAGTGCGTTGTCGGCCAGCGAGCTGAAGAACTGCGCCGACATGATGGTGTAGAAACCGCGCTTCATCGAATGGCTGGTGGGAGCATCAGCTGGGCTGATACCCTGGTAAATGTGAGGAGTCGTAGCAGGGGACAGGCGGTTATATCACGCGGATAAACGGCCACAGTGCCAGAATCCTGCGCGTATTCCCGGTAAATCCCGAGCCACCAGGTCCCTCCCATGCCCCGTCCCATCGCAGCCACCATCCACACCACTGCCCTGCACCACAACCTCGCGCGCGTGCGCCAATCGGTGCCCGACGCCAAGGTCTGGGCGGTGGTCAAGGCCAATGCCTACGGCCACGGCATCGAGCGCGTGTTCGAGGGCCTGCGCGGGGCCGATGGCTTTGCGCTGCTGGACCTGGCCGAGGCCGAGCGCGTGCGCCACCTGGGCTGGCGCGGGCCCATCCTGCTGCTCGAAGGCGTGTTCGAGCCGCGCGACCTGGAACTGTGCTCGCGCCTGGGGCTGTGGCATGCCGTGCACTGCGACGAGCAGATCGACATGCTGGCCGCGCACAAGACGCAGGTGCCGCACCGCGTGTTCCTCAAGATGAACTCGGGCATGAACCGCCTGGGTTTCACGCCCGGGCGCTACCGCACCGCCTGGGCGCGGCTCAACGCGCTGCCGCAGGTGGACGAGATTTCGTTCATGACCCACTTCAGCGACGCCGACGGCCCGCGTGGCATTGCGCACCAGATGGCCGCCTTCAATGCCGCCGCGCAAGACCTGCCCGGTGAGCGCAGCCTGTCCAACAGCGCGGCCACGCTGCGCCATGCGCAGGATGCGGGCGTGCGCGCCGACTGGGTGCGCGCGGGCATCGTGGTGTATGGCAGCGCCCCTGACTTCCCCGAGCACGATGCCGGCCACTGGGGCCTGCAGCCCACCATGACCCTGTCCACGCGCCTCATCGCCGTGCAGCAGCTGCAGGCCGGCGACACGGTGGGCTACGGCTCGCGCTTCACGGCCGATGGGCCGCTCACCATCGGCATTGCCGCCTGCGGCTATGCGGACGGCTACCCGCGCCACTGCGACACCGGCACCCCGGTGCTGGTGAACGGCGTGCGCACGCGGCTGGTGGGGCGGGTGAGCATGGACATGGTGACGGTGGACCTCACGCCCCTGCAGCAGGCGGGGGTCGACGCCGGCTTTGGCAGCGAGGTCACGCTGTGGGGGCAGGCCCGCAATGGCACGGTGCTGTCCATCGACGCGGTGGCGCAGGCCGCGGGCACCGTGGGCTACGAGCTGATGTGCGCGCTGGCGCAGCGCGTGCCGGTGGTGGTGGACGGCGTGGCCTGAGTGAAACACCCCCTGAGTCGCTTCGCGCCTTCCCCCTCTCTCGCCTTGCTGCGCAAGGCGGGAGGGGGACGCCCCCGGTGCGGCGGGGCGGCCCTTGCACGGGGGCGCTGGCTTGGGCCGCGCCGGTTTCATCCGCTGCGGGTGGCGCGCAGCGCCATGGATAACTGAGATGGAACACCTCCCCTGAGCGGCTTCGCCGCTTCCCCCGTTCTCGCAGCGCTGCGGGGCGGTCCTGGTCTGCGTGCAGCTGTTCATGCCCCCGGTGATTCCGGGCTGGGCCGGCACACCAAAGTGGTGTGAAATGGCGCACTTCTTTCATCGCGCTTTCCCACCGCATCCCTCCCATGGCCACTTCCCGCAGCGATCGCAACGGCAACAACGGCAGCAGGCACGACCGAAAAGGCGGCTCCACCTGGCGCTCGGTGCGCATGCCGCACCACGGCACGGTGGCCCGCAGCCTGCAGCAGCGCTACAGCCTGCGCTGGCACGGGCTGCTGATTGGCAGCTTCACGCTGCTGCTCATGTGGGGCAGCGCGCATGTGCAGAGGCTGCTGGGCGTGGATTCGCTGGCGCTGCGCTACCTGGTCACGCTGTCGGTGGGTTACCTGGGGTATCTGCTGGTGCTGCGCCTGTGGGCGGCGCGGCTGGTGCAGCGCCAGCGCGCATCCGATGGCGACAGCGGCGTGGGCGACGCGGTGGATCTGGCGGCCGACCTCCCCTGGCCGAGCGGAGGCGGGGGCGGAGGCGGCGCCCGGGTGCCCCTGCCGCGTGCGGGCGGGGGCGATTTTGGCGGCGGCGGGGCCTCGGGGGACCTGGGCTGGGCCTCCGGCCTGGCGGATGCCGGGGGCGCGGCCAGCGACAGCGGGGCCAGCGCGCTGGGCGACCTGGCCAGCGGCGCGGCCGATGCCCTTGGCAGCGCGGACGAAGGTGCCGTGGTGGTCGTGCCCGTGGTGGCCATCTTCCTCATCGGCGCTGCGCTGATCTTGGGCGCGGGTTCGCTGGCCATGCTGTTCTTTGGCTGGGACGTGCTGCTCACCGTGGCGGTGGAGATTGCCTTCTCGGTGGCCACGGCCCGCGCCGCCGTGGGCGTGGAGCGCGAGGGCTGGCTCACCGCCGCCGTGCGCCTGACCTGGAAGCCCTTGCTGGGCGCGCTGGTCTGCGCGGTGCTGCTGGGCGCCACGATCGACCATTTCCTGCCCCATGTGCATTCGCTGCCCGAAGCCGTGCGGGCCTTGCAAGGGCGCTAGTGCGCTCCTGTTTTTGTAGCTGGTGGGGCTGGCTGAATAAGCCCCAGGGCCTGCTGAGATTGTAAAAACGTTCTTAGCGGCCCGGCGGGTGCTTGTCGCCGCCGCAGCCACTGTCCGGGGGCAGGGCACCGAGGTTGCTGCGCACGCGCTCCAGCAGCACCAGCAGCTGGGTTTGCGTGGCCTCGTCGCAGCCCGCCAGCACCGAGGCCGACAGCGTTTGCCGCGCGGCACGCAGCGCCTGGTACAGGGCCGCGCCCTCGCCGCTGAGGGTGAGGCAGCGGCTGCGCTTGTCTTCGGCATTGGGCAGGCGCTCCAGCCAGCCCTTGTCCTGCAGCAGGCCCAGCATGCGCGCCACCTGGGCCTTGTCGGCGCCACTGTGGCGCACCAGCTCTTTTTGCGTGGCGCCGGGGTGGCGGCCGATGAAATTGAGCGCGCGCACCTCGTTGAAGGTCAGCTCGGGGTGCACCGCCGTCATGGCGCGCACCATGCGCGCCCGGTAGGCGTGCATCAGGTCGTGCATGGCTTCAAACACATCGGGGCGGGGGCGCGAGTTCATGGGTGCAAACCAACAGGTTGACAAAGTCAACTTGTTGGCGGATGATTTGGTTGATCAAATCAACATTTTAAGTCATGAACGCAGCTTTGCCCCTGGCCGCAACGGCCATCCCGCTGGTCGTCGAACGCATTCGCCACCCGCTCCAGGCCCGCCACCTCCAGGTGGTGCGCCGCACCCCCGTCAGCCCCGGTTTTGTGCGGCTCACGCTGGGCGGCCCCGAGCTGGCGGGTTTTGCCAGCGCCGGGTTTGACGACCACCTCAAGCTCATCCTTCCCCAACCCGGGCAGGACCGCCCCACCTTGCCCACGCTGCAAGGCGGCCGCCCGGTGTTTGCCGGCCCGCGCCCCGTGCTGCGCGACTACACCCCGGCCCGTTTCGACGCGGCCGCGGGCGAGCTGGACATCGAAGTGGCCCTGCACGACGCGGGCCCCGCCACCGACTGGGCCGCCAGCGCCACCGTGGGCCAGTGGGTGGGCATTGCCGGGCCGCGCGGCAGCATGGTCGTGCCCACGGGGTTTGACTGGCACTGGCTCATTGGCGACGAAACCGCGCTGCCCGCCATTGCCCGCCGTCTGGCCGAGCTGCCCGCCAGCGCGGTGGCCACTGTGCGCATTCAGCGGAACAACCCGGCCGATCAGCGGGTGCTGGCCAGCGCGGCGCAGGTGGACCTGCAGTGGGTGAGCGCGCTGCCGGCCGCCGTCGAAGCCCTGGCGCTGCCCCCCGGCGCGGGCTTTGTCTGGGCCGCGGGCGAACACAACGACATGGCCGCCGTGCGCCGCGCGATGCTGGCCAAGCCGGGTGTGGACCCGAAACGCATGCGCATCTCCGCCTACTGGAAGCGCGGCGCCGCCGACCACCACGAGGACTTGGCGAACGCCGCGTAGTCGGCGCCCGCGGCTTCCTCTCAGCGCAGCAGCGTCAGTGCTGCCGCCTTTTGCACCGCCTGCGTCATGTGCTGCAGCGCCTGCACGTTCAGTCGCCAGCATTGCCAGTACAGCGGCACATCCACGGGCTTGTTCGCAATCAGCTCGACCAGGGCGCCGGTCTTCAGATCGTCCTCCACCAGGGCGTCGGGCGTCATGCCCCAGCCCAGGCTGGCGCGCGTGGCTTTGACGAACGCATGGGCCTCGGGCAGCCAGTGCACGGGAGGTGCGAGCTTGCGGCGCGTGATGCGGCCCACAAAGCGCGCTTGCAGCGCATCCTTGCGGTTGAACACCAGCATGGGCGCCTGCGCCAAGGTGGCGGCGTTCACCCCTTGCGCAAAGTGGCGCTGCAGGAAGGCCGGGCTGGCCAGCGCGCGGTAGCGCAGCGTGCCCAGCGGCAGCACCTGGCAGCCCTGCACGGGCTGGGGGTCGGCCGTCACCGCGGCCATCACGCGGCCTTCGCGCAGCAGGTTGGCCGAGTGGTCCTGGTCTTCCACATGGACGTCGAAGGTGATGGCCTGCCCCTCGGCCGCCTGCGCCATGGCGTGGGGGAACCAGGTGGCCAGCGAGTCGGCATTGACACCAATCGCCAGGCGCGTGGCGCTGCGCTGCCCACCGCCGATGGTGGCCAGCGCGTCGGCCTCGCTCAGCGCCACCTCGCGCGCATGCCGGTACAGCGCCTGCCCGGCCTCGGTGGGCGTGCAGGGCGTGGCCCGGCGCACCAGCACCTGGCCCACGCGTTCTTCCAGCAGCTTGATGCGCTGCGACACCGCCGAGCGGGTCACGTGCAGCACGGCGGCGGCGCGCTCGAAGCTGCCCTCATCAATGACGGTGGCAAAGGCGTTGAGCTGGGCCGAGTCGAGCTGCATGCTGGGTTAGAAATTTTGACGGATCGTTAAAAAGTATAGCTGGCATCAACAGGCGGCGGTGCGCACAATCCGCGCCCATGAGCACCACCGCATTTGCCCACGGCTTCACCTCCACCGCCTTGCTGATCATGGCCATCGGCGCACAGAACGCGTTTGTGCTGCGCCAGGGCCTGCGGCGCGAGCATGTGCTGCCCGTGGTGCTGGTGTGCGCCCTGTCCGACGCCGTGCTGCTGCAGGCCGGCGTGTGGGGCATGGGGGGCGTTTTGGCTGCGCGGCCGGAGTGGGCGCAGTTCATGCGCTGGGCCGGCGCGCTGTTTCTTGCGGCCTATGCCGTGCAGGCGGCGGCCCGGGCGCTCCGGCCCGCGCACCTGCTGGTGTCGGCCAACGGGCCGGGGGCGAGCCTGCGCAGCACCGTGCTCACGGTGGTGGCCCTGACCTGGCTCAACCCCCATGTCTATCTGGACACCGTGGTGCTGCTGGGCACCATGGCCAGCCCCTATCCCCTGTGGGGCCGGGCCACGTTTGCGGCGGGGGGCTCGCTGGCCAGCGCCCTGTGGTTCCTGAGCCTGGGGTTTGGCTCGCGCTGGCTGGCGCCGGTGTTCGCATCGCCCCGCGCGTGGCGGGTGCTGGACGGGGGCACGGCCATCACCATGATGGGGCTGGCGGTGGCGATGGGTCTAAGCTAAGAAGGATAAGTTCGTTACGCAAACGGAGGGTTTGGGCCATAGTGCGGGGCTGACTGATCTGGAGTGACCCTTCATGCGTTTCAAGACACTTTTGCTGGCCGCTGCCGTGGCCACCGCCCTGCCGATGGCGGCACAGGCCAAGACCTTCCGCTGGTCCCGCTCGGTGGACATTTCGACCTGGGACATCCACACCCAGAACGTGGGCGTGAACAACACCATGCACGGCGCGGTGTACGACACGCTGGTCGAATACAACAGCAAGACCTTCAAGCCCGAACCATCCCTGGCCACCGAGTGGAAGCTCATCAAGCCCACGCAGCTGCGCCTGAGCTTGCGCAAAGGCGTGAAGTTCAGCGACGGCAGCGAGTTCACGGCCGACGACGCCAAGTTCTCGCTGGAGCGTGCCAAGGCCAAAAGCTCCAACTTCGCCGTCTACACCCAGGGCATTGACCGTGTGGAAAAGGTCGATGCCTACACCATCGACATCCATTCCGACCTGCCCAACCCGGTGCTGGTGAACCAACTCACCGAGCTGCGCATCATGAGCCGGGCCTGGGCCGAAAAGAACAAATCGGTCGAGCCCAAGGACATCAAGACCAAGGACGAAACCTTTGCCCACCGCAATGCGCTGGGCACCGGCCCCTACCAGCTCAAGCAGTGGGCACCCGACCAGCGCGTGGTGCTGGAGCCCAACCCGCACTGGTGGGGCAAGGGCAAGTACCCCACCAACCTGACCGAGATCGTCTATACCCCCATCAAGGCCGACGCCACGCGCACGGCGGCGCTGCTGTCGGGCGAGATTGACTTTGTGATCGACCCCAGCCTGCAAGACCTGGCGCGCATCAAGCAGATCCCCACCCTGCAGGTGCTGGAGGGGCCGGAGTACCGCACCATCTTCCTGGGCCTGGACCAGTTCCGCGACGAGCTGCCCGGCTCGGACGTGAAGGGCAAGAACCCGCTCAAGGACCTGCGCGTGCGCAAGGCGCTGTACCAGGCCATCGACATCCAGTCCATCCAGCGCGTGGTGCTGCGCGGCCTGGCCCAGCCCACGGGCGCGCTGATTGCCAACCAGGTCAATGGCTGGACCAAGAAGGCCGATGTGCGCTACCCCTACGACCCCAAGGCCGCGCAAAAGCTGCTGGCCGATGCGGGCTATCCCAACGGTTTTGAAGTGGACTTTGCGTGCAGCGCCGGCCGCTACATCAACGACGAACAGCTGTGCCAGGCCATCACCTCGCAGTGGGCCAAGGTGGGCGTGAAGGCCAGGCTGCGTTCGCTGCCGTTTGCCACCTATTTCCCGATGATTCAGCGCAACGAAGCCAGCATCTACCTGCTGGGCTGGGGCGTGCCCACGTTCGATGCGTTCTACAGCCTGCAGTCGCTGGTGCGTTCGCCCGGTGCAGGCGGCGACGGCAACTTCAACCTGGGCCGCTTCTCCGACCCGCAGCTGGATGCCCTGGTCGAGCGCGTGAAGAAGGAGACCGATGCCCCCACGCGCAACCAGCTGATCGAGCAGGCTCTGATCAAGGAGCATGAGCTGGTCTCGCACATCCCGCTGTACAACCAGGTGATCCCGTGGGCGGGCACGAAGAAGGTGGAGATCATCCACCGGGCCGACAACCGCATCGACTGGCGGTACCTGAAGGTGAATTGAGAGTGACAACCCCCTGAGGCACTTCGTGCCTTCCCCCTTCTCTCGAATTGCTGCGCAATTCGGGAAGGGGGACGCCGCCAGCGCGGCGGGGCGGCCCTTGCGCGGCGGCCCCGGCCTGTGCCGCGCCAGTTTCACAAGCCGCGCACTCGAGCGGCGTGGACGTTGAGCCTCAAGAAAATTCAGGCCAGTGCGCGCTGCACGGCGGGGCGCTGCAGCATGCGCTGCGTGTGCGCAAACACCTTGGGAAACCGGGCAATGTCCACGCCATCGCTGTGCAGCCAGGTGCCGATGGTGAACAGGTAGCCGTCGGCCACGGTGTACTGCTCGCCCATCACCCAGGGGCCCTGGTCCACAGGCGGCAGGTAGTGGCTTTCGATGAGGTTGAAGCAGTCGGTCATGTTCTGCGGCACCTTGCGTTGCATGGCGGCCTGGGCCTCGGGCTCGTCGGCCCAGCGGCTGGCGCGGGGGCGGTGGGCGTGGGCGATGTGCACGGTGGACGCGAGGTAGCTGTGGAACTCTTGCAGACGCGCAAAACCATAGGCGTCGGTGGGCGCAAGGCGGGCTGCGGGAAAGCTCTGCGCCACATAGGCCAGCAGCGCAGGGGTTTCGGTCAGCGTGCCCTGCGGTGTGGCCAGCGCGGGCACGCGGCCCTTGGGGTTCACGGCCAGGTAGTCGGGCGTGCGTTGCTGGCCAGCGGCGAAGTCCACGCGCACCAGTTCGTAGGGGGCGCCCGCTTCTTCCAAAGCGATGCGCACGGCCTGCGCGCAGGTGCCGGGGGTGTAGTAGAGCGTGAGGGTGGTCATGGGTGGATTGCTATTGAATATGGAGCTGGTAGGGCAAGAGGGACGTGCGCAAACGGCCTTTTGGGCTTGGTGCCTTCAGTACAGGCCCCGCGTGCGCGCCATCAGCCGCACCAGGCCCAGCAGCGCATCGGTGTGGGGCGTGGGCGTGGCGGTGATCTGGCCCAGCTCGCGCACGGCCCCCACCAGGGCGTCGATCTCCATAGGCTTGCCCGCTTCCACGTCCTGCAGCATCGAGGTCTTGAACGCGCCCAGCTTGCGGGTGACGGCGTGGCGGTCTTCGGGCTGCTGGTCGATCGGCAGGCCCAGCTGGTCGCCAATGGCCTTGGCTTCGAGCATGACGTGCGAGACAAACCCCCGCACCAGCTCGTCGTCCAGGATGCGGTCGGTGGTGGCGCCGGTCAGGGCACTGATGGGGTTCATGGTGAGGTTGCCCCAGAGCTTGAACCAGATGTCCTTCTGGATGCAGTCGCTCAGCTCCACGTCGATGCCGCCGCGCTGCAGCGTGTCGGCCAGGGCCTGCAGGCGCGCGCTGCGGGGGCCGCCCGGCTCACCCACGATGAGGCGGTTGCCAAAGTGCTGGCGGACGAAGCCCGGCGCCTCCAGCGAGCAGCTGGTGTGCACCACGCTGCCCACCACATGGCGCGTGGGGAGGGCGTTGGCGATCACGCCGCCCGCGTCCACCGATGCGAGTGCGCGGCCCTGCGCAGCGCCGCCAAAGCCATCCAGAAACCACCAGGGCACACCATTCATGGCCGTGAGCACGAGGGTGTCCGGCCCGATCAGCGGGGCCATGGCGCGTGCCACCTCGGGCAGGCCGGGCGCCTTGACGGCCACCACGACCAGGTCCTGCACGCCCAGGGCCGCGGGGTCGGCCGCCGCCGTCACCGCCACCTGGGCCACCGTGCCGTCGGGGCGCCGTAGGCGCAAGCCATCGGCCTGCAACGCCGCCAGCGTGGCGCCGCGCGCCACCAGGCTGACATTGCAGCCCGCCTGCGCCAGGGCCACCCCGAGCCAGCCACCGATGGCGCCCGCGCCGTAAATACATGCTTTCATGCTTGTCGATCCTTGCGTGTTTTGTGTGTGGTTCTGAAGAAGGGGATGCTCAGTAGCCTGCGGGCCGTGGCGGGGCGGCAGCGTCCGTGCCGGTGCGAAACCGCGCCAGCAGATTCTGCGCAGCGCTGGCCAGCAGCATGGTGTCCACCCCCACGGCCACAAACAGCGCACCGGCCGCCAGCCACTGGCGCGCCTGCGCTTCGTTGGTGGCCAGGATGCCCGGCGCCTTGCCCGCGCGCAGGATGCGTGCAATGCCATCGTGGATGGCGGCCTGCACCTCGGGGTGCCCCGGGTTGCCCGGGTGGCCCATGGAGGCGGACAGGTCGGCCGGGCCGATGAACACGCCGTCCACGCCGGGGGTGGCGGCAATCGCATCGAGGTGGGCCATGGCCTCTACCGTCTCGGCCTGCACCAGCAGGCAGACCTGCTGGTTGGCCTCGTGCACATACCGGGGGTAGGCCTGCCAGCGCGACGAGCGGGCCAGCGCGCTGCCCATGCCGCGCATGCCTTCGGGCGCATAGCGCGTGGCGCGCACCAGCTGCTGGGCCTGCTCGGGCGTGTCCACCATGGGCACCAGCAGGGTTTGCGCGCCGATGTCCAGGTACTGCTTGATGAGGGCGGTGTCGCCCACCGGCACCCGCGCAATGGCGTGGGGCGCGCGGGCTCCCGGCGGCAGGGCGCTGGTGGCGCTGGCAATGGCCTGCAGCTGGTGCAGGATGGAGCGCAGGTCGTTGGGCGCATGTTCGCCATCGACCAGCAGCCAGTCGTAGCCGGTGCCCGCCAGGATTTCGGCGGTGTAGGCGTCGGCCAGGCCGAGCCACAGGCCGATCTGTGCCTCGCCCTGGGCCAGGGCCTGCTTGAAGGAGTTGGTGGGTGTGTGCATGGCGTGCATTCTTGCCGATGCCGGAGGGCAGTGTGGCCAGGCCGCCATCGCAGGGGTGTGGCGCCAGGGGGCTCTCGGACCTTGGCCGGGGGAGGCCGGGGGCGCCGCTATAGTCTGCCACCCGCGCCTGTGCCCACCGACCATCCCCCTTTTCATGGCCAAAGACAAAACCATCTTCACCTGCACCGAATGCGGCGGCACCAGCCCGCGCTGGCTGGGCAAATGCCCGGCCTGCGGCGCCTGGAACACGCTGATCGAATCGGTGGCCGAGGCCGGGCCGGGCAAGAACCGCCTGAGCGCGCCGCAAGGCTATGCGGGCCTGGCCCATGCGCAGCCCGTGATGCCGCTGGCCGCCATCGAGGCCCAGGACGTGGCGCGCACCCCCAGCAGCATCGACGAGCTGGACCGTGTGCTCGGCGGCGGCATTGTGGAGGGCGGCGTGGTGCTCATCGGGGGCGATCCGGGCATTGGCAAGTCCACCCTGCTGCTGCAGGCCATGGACGCGCTGCAGCGTGCGGGCCTGCCCACGCTGTACGTGACGGGGGAGGAAAGTGGTGCCCAGGTGGCGCTGCGCTCACGGCGCCTGGGCATCGAGGGCAGCCAGGTGCGGCTGCTGGCCGAGATCCAGCTCGAAAAAATTCTGGCCACGGTCGAAGCCACACAACCGGCCGTGGTCGTGATCGACTCCATCCAGACCACCTACTCTGACCAACTCACCAGCGCACCGGGCTCGGTCGCGCAGGTGCGTGAATGCGCTGCGCACCTCACGCGCATGGCCAAGGGCACAGGCATCGCCGTCATTCTGGTGGGCCATGTGACCAAGGAGGGCGCCTTGGCCGGCCCGCGCGTGCTGGAGCACATGGTGGACACGGTGCTGTACTTCGAGGGCGACACGCACAGCCAGTTCCGGCTGGTGCGCGCCATCAAGAACCGCTTTGGCGCCGTGAATGAGATCGGCGTGTTCGCGATGACCGAAAAGGGCCTCAAGGGCGTGAGCAACCCGAGCGCCATCTTCCTCTCCCAGCACAGCGAGCCCGTGCCCGGCAGCTGCGTGATGGTCACGCTGGAAGGCACGCGCCCCATGCTGGTCGAGATCCAGGCCCTGGTGGACAGCGGCGGGCCCAGCCCCCGGCGCCTGTCCGTGGGCCTGGACAAGGACCGCCTGGCCATGCTGCTGGCCGTGCTGCACCGCCACGCGGGTGTGGCGTGCATGGACCAGGACGTGTTCGTGAACGCGGTGGGCGGTGTGCGCATCAGCGAGCCCGCCGCCGACCTGGCGGTGATGCTGTCCATCACCTCCAGCCTGCGGGGCAAGGCATTGCCGCGCGGCTTCATCGCGTTTGGCGAAGTGGGCCTGGCGGGCGAGGTGCGCCCCGCGCCGCGCGGCCAGGAGCGCCTGAAGGAGGCCGCCAAGCTCGGCTTCAGCGTGGCCGTGGTGCCCAAGGCCAACGCGCCCAAGAAACCCATCGAGGGGCTGACCATCCACGCGGTGGAGCGGGTGGAAGAGGCGATGAACGTGGTGCGCGGGTTGGACTGAGCCGGGGCTCAGCCCACCGGCTTGCAGGTCGCATTGACGCGCTGGTAGAGCACGCTGCCGCTGTAGAGGCCAAACACTTCCTCGCGCGTGCACTGCAGGGTCATCAGGTGCTGGCCCTGCATCGAAATGGTGGATGCCGTTTCGGACTTTGCCGTGGCCTGGGTGCCGTCGGCGTTGATGCGGATGTCGGTCTTCCCCAGGCGGATGGAGGCACGCAGGCCGCCGGCCTGCATGGCCTGGGCGGACTGCAGCTGCAAATCGCAGATCTCGCGGCGGCCGCCGGAATACACGCTCGCGGGGCTGCTGCTGTGGTCCGTCAGCTTGAAAACCAGGTCTGGCGCGGCCAGCGCACATTGGGCCCGGTAGTCCGATCGCTCTGCCAGCTCCAGCGCGCGCCGGAGCATGCCCTCCACGACGGGGGTGGTGAGCCTGGTGATGTTCTCGGCCTTCCCGGTGGCGGCTGTCGCTGGCGGGGGCACGGCAGGCGCCGCACTGGCGGCCTTGGCGGCGCTGGAGGGCGGCGGCGTGGCGGGCCGCTGGGCCACGGGGGCGGCCGGGCGCGGGGCCTGCATGCAGGCCCGGTCGGAATAGGTCGTGTGCCCTTTGTCGTCCGTGCACTTGAACAGGGATTGGGCGGCCGCAGGGGCGGCCCCCAGCGTGGCGGCCAGTGTGGCAAGCAGGAAGTGGGGGGAGCGCATGGGGCGGACTGCGGGGCGGGTTGGGGCTGGACGGGGAAAGTGGCGCTATTAAACCGTGTCTGCCATCCCCCGGATGGGGCGCGTGGGGGATCTACGCAATCCCCACAGCCCCGGGCGGGCCGCGCCGTAAGACAATCGCGCCATGAATTTGCGCAATATCCTGGTGCCCCTGGGGGCGGTGGCCCTGGTCGGGTTTGGTTTCATGGCCTATGGCTGGGCCGGTGTGGCGGCGGTCGTCGGCGGGCTGGTCATGTGGGCCCTGCTGCACTTCACGCGGCTGGTGAACGTGATGAAGAAAGCCGCCAAGCGGCCCATCGGCTATGTGGGCAGCGCCGTGATGCTCAATGCCCGGCTGGCCGAGGGCGTGAACCTGATGCATGTGGTGGCGATGACGCAGGCCCTGGGCGAGCTGCTGTCTGCCGAGGGCGTGGACCCGGAGATCTACCGCTGGACCGACGGCACCCGCTCCCACGTGACCTGCGAGTTCCGGCACGGCAAGCTGGTGAAGTGGACGCTGGAGCGGCCTGCGGCGGACGACAACACCCCGTCCCACGCTGGATGACACCCCGCCCCTGATCCGGCGGGTTTGCTGCACTGCACCCTCGGGCGGCGGTTCCTGGCGGGCTGGGGGCCCGTAAAATCCCGGTTTTGCGACCCACAGCAACCAAAGGAACCCCATGAGCCCCGTAGTTCCCTCGATGGCCGACCGTGACGGCAAGATCTGGATGGACGGCCAGATGGTCGATTGGCGCGACGCCAAGATCCATGTGCTGACCCACACCCTGCACTACGGCTGCGGCGCCTTCGAAGGCGTGCGCGCCTACAACACCGCGAATGGCACGGCCATTTTCCGTCTCGAAGAGCACACCGACCGCCTGTTCAACAGCGCCAAGATCCTGCGCATGAAGATCCCGTTCACCAAGGAAGAAGTGAACGAGGCCCAGAAGGCCGTGGTGCGTGAAAACAAGCTCGAATCCTGCTATCTGCGTCCATTGACCTGGATCGGCTCGCAAAAACTGGGCGTTTCGCCCAAGGGCAACCAGATCCACCTGATGGTGGCGGCCTGGGCCTGGGGCGCCTACCTGGGTGAAGAGGGCATGAAGCGCGGCATCCGCGTCAAGACCAGCAGCTACACGCGCCACCACGTCAACATCACGATGACGCAGGCCAAGGCGGTGAGCAACTACACCAACTCCATCCTGGCCAACATGGAAGCGCTGGACGACGGCTATGACGAAGCCCTGCTGCTCGACAGCTCCGGTTTTGTGAGCGAAGGCGCGGGCGAGAACATCTTCGTCATCAAGAACGGCGTGATCTACACGCCCGACCTGTCGGCCGGTGCCCTGAACGGCATCACCCGCAACACCGTGTTCCACATCGCCAAGGACCTGGGCCTGGAGATCGTGCAAAAGCGCATCACGCGCGACGAGGTCTACATCGCCGACGAGGCCTTCTTCACCGGCACGGCCGCTGAGGTCACGCCCATCCGCGAACTCGACCGCATCGAACTGGGCAGCGGATCGCGCGGCCCGATCACCGAAAAAATCCAAAGCGCCTTCTTCGACATCGTCGGTGGCCGCAATTCCAACTACGCCCACTGGCTCACCAAGGTCTGAAGAACATGTCGCAAGCTTCCGTAGAACTCCTGGCCAAAGACCTGAATGCACAAGGCGGTGTCTTCTGCCCCAGCCCCAAGGCCGACATGAAGCTGTGGAACAGCCACCCCAAGGTGTACCTGGACGTGGCCCGCACCGGCGAGGCCAAGTGCCCCTATTGCGGCACCGTCTATCGCCTGAAAGCGGGTGAACATGTCCACGCTGGCCACTGATTGATGCCAGTTGCCACCGGTGGCGCGTCGGCGCCGCCCACGTTGACCGTTGCGGTGCTGACCCACAACGAGGCACACCGCATTGAAGCCTGCCTGAAAAGCGCCGCGTTCGCCGACCAGCTCCTGGTGGTGGACAGCGGCAGCACCGACAACACCGTGGCCATGGCCCAGGGCCTGGGCGCCGAGGTGCACAGCCACCCCGACTGGCAGGGCTTTGCCGTGCAGCGCAACCGCCTGCTCGCGCAGGCGCGCGGCGACTACGTGTTTTTTCTGGATGCCGACGAGGTGATGACGCCGGCGTTCGCCCAGGAGCTGCAGGCCATCGTGCGCTCGGGCGCGCAGGCGGTGTGGACCATCCGCTGGCGCATGGTGGCCTTCGGGCATGAACTCCGGTACTTCCGCTCGCAGTCGCAGATCGAGCGCCTGTTCGTGCGGGCGCTGGTCAAGGAGTTCACCGGCGTCGTGCACGAGCAGGCCGAGCTGCATGCCCTGCCCGGCGGCGGGGCGGTGCCGCGCCGGCTCATCCAGGCCCGCCTGCTGCACTACTCGCGCACCACGGTGCGGGGCAGCCTGGAGAAGCTCACCCAGTACGTGATGCTGGGCGCCGCCAAGCGCGCCCAGAAAGGCCAGCGCGGCGGGGTGCTGCACGGCCTGGCGTCGGGGCTCTCCATGTTCCTGCGGCTGTATGTGTTCCGCCTGGGGTTTCTGTGCGGCGGGGCCGGGTTTCTGTATTGCCTGTTTGTGGCGCTGGAGGGCTTTTTTCGCTATGCCGCCCTGCACTATGACCGTGACAGCCTGACCGACAAGGTGATTCGTTGATGACCGCACAACGCTGGTGGGGGCGCTGCGCGAGCATCGGCGCCTTCCTGGTCCCGGGGCTGGCGCTGTGTGTGCCGTCCGGGTACTCCTACGGTGCCGCACTGCTGTTGCTGGCCGCGCTGGCCAGCGCCCCCGTATGGTGGCGCCGCCCCGCGCCGCGCGCCGCCTGGTGGCTCACGGCTGCGTTTTCCTGCATGGCCGCACTGTGGATGCTGGACGTGGGCGCCGCCTGGGGCTGGGGCAGCATGGACCGCCCGATCAAATACCTGCTGGCCCTGCCCTGCATCTTTTACCTGATGACCTTCCGGCCCCGCGCCGCCTGGCTGTGGATGGGCATCGCCGTGGGGGCCGTGGGCAGCGGGCTGGTGGGGCTTTACCAGACCTATGGCATGGGCCTGCCGCGCGCCAACGGTTTCACCAACGCCATCCAGTACGGCAACCTGAGCATGCTGCTGGCGGTGATGAGCGGCCTGTTGCTGGTGGCGCAGTGGCGGCGCTGGGTGCTGTGGCAGCGCCTGCTGCTGGTAAGCAGCGTGGTGCTGGGCGTGGTGGGTTCCGTGCTGTCGCAGTCCCGCGGGGGCTGGCTGGCGCTGGCGCTGCTGCTGCCGGTGTGTGCGTGGCTGCTGGTGCGCACGACCGGCCAGCGCCGGGTGTACTGGGGGCTGTGCGCCCTGGTGGTGGCAGCCGCCGCGCTGTCGCAGCTGCCCGCCGTGGAGCTGCGGGTGGTCGAAGCCCGCCAGGAGGTGCAGACCTACCAGCAGCGCGGCGATGGCCGCAGCTCGGTGGGCCAGCGCCTGGCGCATTGGCGCCTGGCCTGGGAGATGGGCTGGGACCGCCCGCTCACCGGCTGGGGCCGGGCCGGCTACACCGAAGAAAAGGCCCGGCGCGTGGCGGCCGGGCAGGCCCACCCCGTGGTGCTCGAATTCGGCCATGCGCACAACGAAATCCTGGACCTGTTTGCCAAGCGCGGCCTGCCCGGCGTGCTGCTGCTGCTGGCCTTCTATGGCATTCCGCTGGCGATGTTCTGGCCCACGGCGCAGCGCATCCAGGGCGCTGAGGGCAAGATGGACCGCGAATCGCTGTCGCTGTGCCTGGTGGGCGTGCTGCTGCCGCTGTCGTACATCGGCTTTGGCCTCACGCAGGTGTTTTTGGCCCACAACAGCGGCAACATGTTCTACCTGTTCATGTGCCCGCTGGTGCTGGCCGCGCTGCACCAGCGGCGCGCCCGCCTCGGCTGCCCCCGTCCTCTGTGAGAGCCCCTTCCATGCATATCCTGCTGGTCAACAACTCCCCCATTCCCGTCTACGGCTACGGGGGCACCGAGCGCGTGATCTGGGACCTGGGCAAGACCTTGGTGCAGCAGGGCCACCGCGTGAGCTACCTGGTGCCCGAGGGCTCGACCTGCGATTTTGGCCAGGTGCTGCCCATCCGCCCGGACGCGCCGTGGGAGGGCCAGATCCCGGCCGACGTGGACATCACGCATTTCCAGTTCAACCCGCGCACCGAGTTGGCCAAGCCCTACCTGGTGACCGAACACGGCAATGCGCGCAAGCCCAAGCCGCTGCCGCGCAACACGGTGTTCCTCTCGCGCGACCATGCGGCGCGTTATGGCTCCAGCGAGTTTGTCTACAACGGCCTGGACTGGTCGGGCTACGGCCCGGTCGATTTCAGCCGGCCGCGCCCGCACTACCACTTCCTGGGCAAGGCGGCCTGGGGGGTGAAGAATGTGCGCGGCGCCATCAAGGTGGCCCAGCTCGCGGGTGTGGAGCTGGATGTGCTGGGCGGCAACCGCATCAACTTCAAGCGCGGCTTCCGCTGGACCTTGTCGCGCAAGATCCATTTCCACGGCATGGTGGGCGGCACGCAGAAGACGGGCCTGCTCAACGCCTCGCGCGGGCTGATCTTTCCGGTGCGCTGGCACGAGCCCTTTGGCCTGGCCGTGATCGAGAGCCTGTACTTTGGCTGCCCGGTGTTCTCCACGCCCTATGGCGCGCTGCCCGAGCTGGTGCCGGTGCACTGTGGTGTGCTGTCGGCCGAGGCGGGCGTGCTGGCCGAGGCCGTGCAGGGCAACCACTTCGACCCCCGGGCCTGCCACCAGCATGTGGTGGAGCACTTTGGCGCCGAGCGCATGGCGCGCAACTACCTGCGCATGTACGAGCGCGTGCTGGCGGGCGAAACCCTGAATGCGCAGGCCCCGGTCATCCAGGGCCCCGCGCGCGAGCTGCCCTGGAAGAACTGACGGGGCAGGCCCCTGGGTTGTGATGCAAATGGCCGTTTGCGCTAGATGGGTAAGCGCAAGCAGCTATTAAAAATATAGCAATCTTCAGGCGCTGGCTGCCTGCAGCTCCTGCGCCAGCAGCGCCATCAGCTCGGCCGCAGGCAGCGGCCGCACCTGGGCCACGCCCTGGCCTGCCCACAGCGACAGGTGGTCGGCCCGGCCCGCCTGGGCCGCCGCGCGGCGCAGCGCGCCCGTCAGCGCGTTCTGCACGGGGTAGGGCGGCACGCTGCGCTCATCGGCCCGCAGGCCGTCCATCATGGTGTTGACGATGCCCCGTGCCGGCCGACCCGAGAAGATGCGCGTGGTGCGGGTGTCCGTGGGTCCGGCTTGCGTCAGCGCCTGGCGGTAGGCGGGGCCAATGCCCGACTCGGGGCAGGTCAGAAAGGCCGTGCCCATCTGCACCGCCTGGGCGCCCAGGGCCAGCGCCCCCGCAATGCCGCGCCCGTCCATGATGCCGCCTGCTGCGATCACGGGGATGGAGGGCAGCGCGTCCACACATTGCCGCACCAGCGTCAGCGTGCCCAGCATGCTGGCCTCGAAGTCGTCCACCGACGGCCCGCCCGGTGGCGGTGCCTCGTGGCCGGGTGACAAGAAGGTGCCCCGGTGCCCGCCCGATTCCATGCCCGAGGCGCAGACCGCATCCGCCCCCACGGCGGCCCAGGCGCGGGCTTCGGCCACGGTGGTGGCGGTGCCCACCACCGTGCTGCCCGTGGCCTGCAGCCGTGCCACCTGCGCGGCCGAGAGGATGCCGAAGGTGAAGCTGGCCACTGCCGGGCGCGCGGCCACCAGGGCCTCGAACTGCGCGCCAAAGTCCTCGCACCACCGCGCGGGCCGCTCGGGCACCAGGCCGAATTCGGCATAGAACGGCGCCAGGCGCTGCAGCGCGGCCTGCACCGTGGCCTCGTCGGGCGTGGGCGTGGGCGTGGCCTGCACGAACAGGTTCATGCCAAAGGGCCGGTCGGTGCGGCGGCGCACCTCGGCGGCCACTTCGGCCATGGCGGCGGGCGAGCGCATGCCGCAGCCCAGCATGCCCAGGCCCCCGGCCTGGGACACGGCGGCCGCGAGCGCGGGTGTGTCGGAGCCCGTCATGGGGCCCTGGACGATGGGCAGCGCCAGGCCGAAGCGGGTGGTGAAGGGGGAAGAAGGCATCAGAAACTCCTCTCAGGCAATGGAACGGGGTGGGCGGGGTGCGCTGCTGGCCTGCAGCGTGGCCAGCAAGGCTTCCAGCGCGGGCGACTGGTAGCCGCGCCGGCGCACCAGCACCGTGTCGCAGCTGGTCAGCGGCACCAGCCGCAGGGCCGGGGGCTCGCGCATCAAATCGATCACGGCCTGCGGCACCACGCCCGCGCAGCGCCCGGCCGCCACGCAGGCCAGGATGGCGTGGTACGAGGCCAGCTCCAGCACCTGGGGTGGTGTGCCGCTTTTTTGCTGCAGGAAGGACTCGCCCATGCGGCGGTAGGTGCAGCCGCTGCCGAACGCGGCCAGGGTGTCGAGCCGCAGGTCCTGCGGCGTGTGCACGGGCGGGTGGTCGGCGGGCAGGGCCAGCAGCAGGGTTTCGGTGAACACGGCGGTGCGTTCCACCGGGGCGTCGGCATCCACACCCGGCGGCGGCCAGGCGACCAGCGCGCAGTCGATGCGGTGGGCCAGCACCTGCTCCACCAGCTGGCGCGAAGGGGCGGTGCTCAGCTCCAGCACCAGCCCGGGCCACTGCGCGTGCAACTGCGCCAGCGGCTGCGGCAGGCGTGCGGCGGCCGTGCTTTCCATCGCGCCCAGGCGCAGGCGGCCACCGGGCTGGCCGGGGTGTACCGACTGGCGGGCCTCCTCGGCGAGCGCCAGCAGGCGGTCGGCATAGCCGCGCAGCGATTCGCCCGCAGGCGTGGGCACCATGCGCTTGCCCTCGCGCAGGAACAGCGTGGCGCCCAGTTGCTCCTCCAGCTGCTGCACACGCGTGGTCACGTTCGACTGCACGCGGCCCAGGCGCTCGGCGGCGCGGGTCACGCTGCCTTCCTGCGCCACGGCGCGGAAGATTTCCAGTGCGGCAAGGTCCATGTTTATTCTCTTTGTGAGATGATTATTTGAAAATAAATCTCAAAAAAGTATCATAGACCGGAATTGCCGCCATGGAAACGCTGACCTCCCCCCGCGCCCCCGCCACCGCCCTTGCAGACCAGCCGCTGGCCGTGGCGCTGGCGGGCATGGCCGCCCTGGCGGCGGCCATGGGCATCGGGCGGTTTGCCTTCACGCCGCTCTTGCCCATGATGCTGCACGACGGCGTGGTCACGTTGGCGGGCGGCAGCTGGCTGGCCACGGCCAACTACCTGGGCTATCTGATCGGCGCGTTGGCCTGCATGGCGCTGCCCTGGGTGGCGCCCCGCGCGCGGCAGCGGTGGCATGCGGTGCGGCTGGCGCGCTGGGGGCTGGCGCGCTGGGGGCTGGCGGCCACGGTGCTGCTCACGCTGGGCATGGCGTTGCCGCTGCCCGCCACCTGGCCTGCGCTGCGCTTTGCGGCGGGCGTGGCCAGTGCGATGGTGTTCCTCAACGTCTCGGTGTGGTGCATGGTGCGGCTGGTGGCACTGGGCCAGCCGGCGCTGGGCGGGTTGATCTTTTGCGGGCCGGGGCTGGGCATCGTGCTCACCGGCCTGTCGGCCAGTGCCATGGTGGCCCTGGGCTGGCCCGCTGCCGCCGGGTGGGCCGTGTTTGGCCTGTTGAGCGTGGGCTTGTGTGCCGCCGTCTGGCCGGTGCTGCAGGGCGTGGCCTTGCCTGCACCGGCAGCGGCCACGCACGCCTTGGGCGCTGCCCTGCCGGGCCAGGGCCCGTTGGCGCGCACCGGGCTCACGCTGGCCTATGGGCTGGCGGGGCTGGGCTACATCGTCACGGCCACCTTCTTGCCGGTGATCGCGCGTGCGGCGCTGCCCGCCGGGTCGCCCTGGCCCGACCTGTTCTGGCCGCTGTTTGGCGCGGGTGTAGCGCTGGGGGCGCTGCTGTCCACCCGCACACCGGCCGCGTGGGACCGGCGCTGGCTGCTCATGGCGGCCTATGCGGTGCAGGCCGGGGCCATCGCGCTCAGCCTGGTGTGGCCGGGGCCGGCGGGCTTTGCGCTGGGCAGTCTGCTGCTGGGCCTGCCGTTCACGGCCATCACGTTCTATGCCTTGCAGGAGGCGCGGCGGGTGTGGCCTGCGGCGGGCGACAGCTTTCCCGGCCTGCTCACGGCGGCCTATGGCATCGGCCAGATCGTGGGCCCGCCCATGGTGGCGTGGATGCTGCACCACGCGGCCACGCAGGGCCAGGGTTTTGTCTATGGGCTGGCCGTAGCGGCTGCGGCGCTGGGGCTGGGGGCGGTGGTGTATGCCGCGATGGCCTGGCGCTGGCCATTGGGCCGCGGCCGCTGAAAGCGCCCGGCGCGGCGCCTGGGTCAGTGGGGGGCCGGACCCGGGGACGGCGCAGCGGCCACCAGCGGAAGGGCCAGCACAAAACAGGCGCCGTGCTCGCCATCGGGCCGGTCCTGGCAGTGCACGGTGCCCTGGTGGCGCCCGGCGATCGAGCGCACCAGCGACAGCCCCAGGCCCACGCCGCCCGCACGTTCGCTCGCGCCCGGCAGGCGGTAGAAGGGCTCGAAGATGCGTTCGCGCTGGCTGGGCGGCACGCCCGGGCCGTGGTCGCAGACATGTACCTCGGCGCGCCCCTGGCGGCGGTGCACCACCACCGTGATCTCGCCGGTGCTGTAGCGGCGCGCGTTCTCCAGCAGGTTGCGGATGGCCCGGCGCAGCAGCTTGGCCACGCCGCGCACCTCCAGCGAGTCGGGGCTGGCGCCCACGTCCAGGTCGGCGTCCACGCGGGCGCATTCCTCGGCGGCCAGGCCGATCAGGTCCACCAGCTCCACGGTGCCCACGTCGGCCTCGCGCGCATCCAGGCGGCTGGCCAGCAGGATCTCGTCCACCAGCTGGTCCAGCTCGGCGATGTTGCGCAGGATCTCTTCGCGGAACGCGGGCGAGGGTTGCTGCCCGCCCATCAGCTCCAGCCCCATGCGGATGCGGGTGAGGGGCGAGCGCAGCTCGTGCGAGGCGTTGGCCAGCAGCGACTTGTGCGACTGCACCAGGGTTTCCACGCGCCCGGCGGCAGCGTTGAACTGGCGCGCCAGGTCGGCCACCTCGTCGTGCCCCTGCTCGGGCACGCGCACCGACAGGTCGCCTTCGCCAAACTTCTGCACGCTGCGCTGCAGCGCTTCGAGCCGCTGCGTGAGGCGCCGGATGATGGGGTACACCCCCACGGCCACGGCCAGGCTCACGATGCCCAGCAGCCACAAAAAGCCGAACGGCGGCCGGGTCCAGAACGGGGCCCAACCCGGGTTGGGCCCGGCGCCCCCGGGGCGCCCGGCACCGCGCTCGCCGCGTGGCTGGCGGGGCGCCATCTGCAGGGTGAAGATCTGTCCGGTGTCGGATTCGATGCGAAATTCAAGGCCTTCGCTGGGATCTCCCGGCTGGCGCGTGCCCATGCCGTGCAGCAGCAGCCGGCCCGAGGGGTCGCGCAGCGCGATCTCGCGCGAGGGCGGCACAAAAGGCTGGTTGCTCTGTGCCTTCTGCTCTTCGGCCATGCGCCAGGCCCAGCCCACGGTGAGCGTCAACACGGCGATGCCGGCGACCACGGCCAGCCAGATGCGCAGGTACAGGCGGCGCGAGAAAGGGGTGGAGAGGGACATGGAAACTCGATCGATCAGTGTCAGCAGCACGCGCATTGCTGGAAACTGGCGCAGCCCAGGCCAGTGGCCGCCGCGCAAGGGCCGCCCCGCCGCGCTGGCGGCGTCCCCCTGAGGGGGAAGGCGCGAAGCGACTCAGGGGGCATGACTAATCCTGTTGTTTGGCGAACACGTAGCCCACGCCGCGCACGGTGAGGATGCGGCGCGGGTTCTTGGCGTCCTGCTCGATGGCCGCGCGGATGCGGCCCATGTGCACGTCGATGCTGCGGTCGAACGCCTCCAGCTCGCGGCCGCGCACGGCCTCCATGATCTGGTCGCGCGTGAGCACGCGGCCCGCGCGCTCGGCCAGCGCCGCGAGCAGGTCGAACTGGTAGGAGGTGAGGTCGGCCGGCTCGCCGGCCACCGTGACGGTGCGCGCGTCGCGGTCGATCTCCAGGGTGCCGAAGCGCAGCACCTGGGTGGCGGCCGCCATGCTGCCGCCATCGGTGCGGCGGCGCAGGATGGCGCGGATGCGCGCCAGCAGCTCGCGCGGTTCAAAGGGCTTGGGCAGGTAGTCGTCGGCGCCCAGCTCCAGGCCGATGATGCGGTCCATGGGGTCGCCCTTGGCGGTGAGCATGAGCACCGGCACCTGGGCCGCATGGCCCTGCAGCGAGCGGATGCGGCGGCACACCTCCAGGCCGTCCATGTCGGGCAGCATGAGGTCGAGGATCACCAGGTCGGGCAGCGGCCCCGCGTCGGGCCCCTGCAGCTGCGCCAGGCCGCTCCTGCCATCGGCGCAGTGCGTGACCAGCAGGCCCGACTGGCCCAGATACTCGCCCACCATCTGCGCCAGGCGGGCATCGTCTTCGATCATCAGCAGTTGCGAACTCATGGGGGCAGTGTAGTGGGAGGCTCCAGGCAAGGAACCGCCATGCTCGCGCACGGGCGTCTCCCCGTGTTGAAGCACCCGTAAAGTTGCGGTAAACCGCCGCTGGCGGTGCGGCGGCCGGGTTGCTATGAATTAAGTAGCTGTATGCGCTGGATGGTCAAGCCGCAGGGCCGATTTTTACCTTGGAGGCCAGCCAGACCAGCACCAGCACCGGCAGCCCCAGCAGCGCCGTGGCCGTGAAAAACTGCGCATAGCCGAACGCGTCCACGTAGTCGCCCGAGAAGCCCGCCACGAACTTCGGCAGCAGCAGCATCATGGAGCTGAACAGCGCGTACTGCGTGGCCGAGTAGCTCACATTGGTCAGGCTCGACAGGTAGGCGATGAACGCGGCCGACGCGATGCCGCTGGCCAGGTTGTCGGCCGAGACCACGGCAATCAGCGCCGTCACGTCGTGCCCATGCCCCGCCAGCCAGGCGAACAGCAGGTTGCTGGCCGCGCTGAGGATGGCGCCCAGCATCAGGATGCGCATCACGCCAAAGCGCATGGACAGCACACCGCCCACGAACGCGCCCACCAGGGTCATGACCACGCCGTAGATCTTGGTCACGGCGGCCACCTCGTCCTTGGTGTAGCCCATGTCCACATAGAAGGGGTTGGCCATGATGCCCATCACCACGTCGCTGATGCGGTAGACGGCGATCAGCGCCAGGATCAGTGCCGCATGCCAGCCGTAGCGGCGCAGGAAATCTGCAAACGGCTCCACCAGCGCGCCCTGAACCCATTCTGCGGCGTTCTTGGCCGGGGGCAGCGCCACCGGCGCGGGCTCGCGCGAGAACAGCACGGTGACCACGCCCACCGCCATCGACGCCGCCATCACCAGGTAGGCCGCCTGCCACGCGCCGTTTTGGTACGCGGCGGCACCCTGCAGCACGGCCTGGCCCACGGCGGGCGCCACCTCGGCGCGCGCCGCAATCCACAGCACACCCGCCCCGGCCCAGATCATCGCTAGGCGGTAGCCCGTTTGGTACGACGCCGCCAGCGCCGCCTGGCGGTTGGCATCGGCCGATTCGATGCGGAAGGCGTCCAGCGCAATGTCCTGCGTGGCCGAGCCAAAGGCCACGGCCAGTGCGCACCACACGATGGGCCCCAGCGTCTGGCGCGGGTCGGCCAGCGCCATGCCGATGAGCCCGCCCACGATCAGCGCCTGCGCCAGCAGCAGCCAGCTGCGCCGCCGCCCCAGCAGCGGCGTGAGCAGCGGGATGGGCATGCGGTCCACCAGCGGCGCCCACACCCACTTGAAGCCATAGGCCAGGCCCACCCAGCTCAGGTAGCCGATGGTGCTGCGGTCAATGCCCGCCTCGCGCAGGCGAAACGAGAGCGTGCCCAGCACCAGCAGCAGCGGCAGTCCGGCCGAGAAGCCCAGCGTCAGCATGCGCAAGCTGGCGGGCTCCAGGTACACGCGCAGGGTCTGGAGCCAGGAGGGGCGGGCGGCGGGCGGGGAGGATGGGGCGGGTGGAGAGGAGGTGTCTGACATGGGCGCCGGGAGGTTTTTGTCTATTATTCCTGCATGTGCCTGCTCTGCCCCCCCACTTCCGTAGCGCCTTCGTCCCCGTGGTCGGCGCGCCGTGCGTTTCTGCTCGCCGCCGGGGCCAGCGTGAGCGCGCCGGTGCTGGCGCAGGTGGACGTGGGTTCCGCCTCCAGCCTGCGCAAGCTGGTGCCGGCCGAAACGCTGGAAAATTCCGCCGCCCAGCAGTACCGCCAGATGCTGGAGCAGGCCCGCGCCAAACGCGCGCTGGCGCCCGAGGGCCACCCGCAGCTGCAGCGCCTGCACACCATCGCCCGGCGCCTGATCCCGTTCACCGCGCCCTGGAACGACCGCGCCAAGCACTGGCGCTGGGAGGTCAACCTCATCGGCAGCCCGCAGATCAATGCCTTCTGCATGCCGGGCGGCAAGATCGCGTTCTACACGGGCATCCTGGAGCAGCTCAAGCTCACCGACGACGAGGCCGCGATGATCATGGGCCACGAAATGGCCCACGCGCTGCGCGAGCACGCGCGCGAACGCCTGGCCAAGACGCAGGGCACCAACCTGGCGCTGCGCCTGGGTTCGCAGCTGCTGGGCCTGGGCGACCTGGGCCAAGCGGCGGCCGGTTTGGGCGGGCAGCTGCTCACACTGCAGTTCAGCCGCTCGGACGAGAGCGAGGCCGACCTGGTGGGGCTGGAGCTGGCCGCGCGCGCGGGCTACGACCCGGCCGCCTCCGTGAGCCTGTGGAAGAAGATGGGCAATGCCACCGGCAGCCAGCAGGGCGGGCTGGCCTTTTTGTCCACCCACCCCTCGGGCCCCGCGCGCATCAAGGAGCTGGAGCAGAACGTGCCCAAGGTGCAGGGGCTGTACGAGGCGGCCCGGCGCCCGGGTTGATTTGCTATTGATTTGGTAGCTGGTTGCGTTGGATAGGCAAGCCGCAGCGCCTGCTTTATTGCCAACGGCTGATGACCTACCCCCGGCTCACGCGGTTGCGCCCCGCGTGCTTGCTTTCGTAGAGCGCCTTGTCGGCGCGCGCAATGGCGGCCTGCAGGTCGTCGGCGCCATGCACCAGGGCCACGCCGAACGACAGGGTCAGCGCAATCGGCGTGGAGCCCACGGGCAGCGGCGCCTGGGCCACCACCGCGCGGATGCGCTCGGCCGTGGCGCAGGCGGCGTCCAGCGGGCTGGCGGGCATGAGCGCTAGGAACTCCTCGCCGCCCCAGCGCGCCAGCACGTCGCCCTCGCGCAGGTTCTCGCCCAGCGTCCCGGCCATGGCCACCAGCACCTCGTCGCCCACGGCGTGGCCGTGCTGGTCGTTGATGCGCTTGAAATGGTCCACATCGCACAGCAGCAGCGCCACCGGCGTGCCATCGCGCTGGCTGCGCGCCAGGGCCTGGGTGGCCTGGGCCTGGAAGTGGCTGCGGTTGGCCAGGCCCGTGAGCGGGTCGCGCGTGGCCTGGGTGCGCAGGCGGCTTTCGGCGATGAGGATGGTGCGGCGGTAGAACGCGGCCAGCGCGGCCGACATTGCAAACACCAGGCAGATGTGGATCCAGTTCACGATCTTCACGCTCTGCGCGGGCAGCGGATCGAGCGGCCCCAGGTGATCGCACAGCGCCTGCAGGCCCAGGTAGTACGCCAGCAGCGCCAGCACCACCGGCGCCGCAAAGCCGCGCGTGTTGGCAATCACGATGGCCGGGATGAACAGCAGCAGGTAGTAGTGGAAGCCGCTGTTCCAGCCAATCAGCAGCGAGCCCAGGGCCGCGTGAGCGACCACCTCGGTCCAGATCAGCACCAGCGCCGGCGCGTTGTAGCGCTTCTGGATCAGGCCATAGGCCCCCAGGTACATCGCAATGCTGACGGCGTTGATGGCCGCCAGTGGCACTGATCCCAGCCACAGGAACAGCAGGATGTAGCCCACGTCAATGGCCGCCGCCGTGAGCGCCACCCGCTGCACCATCGCCCAATAGGCCTTGCCCGCGAGGCTGGAGCCCCGCTGCGGGAGGGAAAACGCCCGGGGTGGGTGGCGGAGGGCGCGGCGGCCGCAGTGGCCGGGCCGGTGGGCAGGGGGGCAGAGCGGGATGCAGAACGTGCCATGGCGGGCAGGGGCCCGCTGGCGTTCATCCACCCGCCGGGCTTGAAAACAGAAGGCACCATTCTAGAAAACCTCCCTGGCCACCCATCGCCGGATCTGGCAGGTGGTGGGGGTGCTGTTGGGCAGACCGCACGGTGTGCTGGCCCCCCCCGGGGGGCTGCGGCCGGTCAGCCCGGCAGCACTGCCTGCACCGGCTGCCAGCTCACGGCCACGGGGCTCTTGCGCGAGAACAGCTCCACATGCGAGTCGATGGCGAACTGCACGCGCGCCAGGCTGGCATCGTCTTCGGCGCTGCAGTCGAAGTGCAGGGCCGCGTCGTCGGCGCGCAGCACGCACAGGCCCCAGGGGAAGTGGGCCTCGCCCCGGTGCTCGTCGTAGTCCACGCGGATCTTGCGGGTGAAGTGGTAGCACAGGCGCTGCAGGTAGCGGCTGGCCTCGGGGGTGGGCACATGGCCCTCGCGTCGCATCATGGGTGGGGATGTCGTTGTGGAGGAAATGAGGGGCTACAGCGGCAGCGCCGCATCGGCCAGCACCAGCAGGTTGCCTTGCGAGCAGCGCTCCACGCGGGCCTGCACGCCATAGGCGCGCTGCAGCAGGGCAGGGGTCAGCACCTCGGCCGGGTCGCCGGCCGTCAGCACGCTGCCGCCGCCCAGCACCAGCACATGCTGGCAAAAGCGCAGCGCCAGGTTCAGGTCGTGCACGGCCACCAGGCCGATGGCGCCTTGCTGCAACACCATGGCGCGCACGGCCTGCAGCACCTGCAGCTGCCAGCGCAGGTCGAGCGCGCTGGTGGGCTCGTCCAGCAGCAAGAGGCGCGGCGCGCGCACGATGACCTGGGCCAGGCCCACCATCTGCCGCTGGCCGCCCGAGAGTTCATCCAGCCGCCGCAGCGCCAGCGCCTGCAGGCCCAGCGCCGCCACCACCGACTCGATGGCCGCCTCGCGCTGGGCGGTGCTCCATTCGCTGCGGCCGGCGCGCAGCGCGCTCTGCCAGGTTTCGTAGGCCACGAGCGAGGTGCTCTGCGGCAGTGCCTGGGGCAGGTAGCCCACACGGCGCAGGCGCTCGCGCGGGGGCAGGGTGCTCAAGTCCGTGCCCTCCAGCCACACGCGGCCCTGCGCAGGCCGCAGTCCGGCCACGGCCTTGAGCAGGGTGGACTTGCCCACGGCATTGGGGCCCACCACGGCCACCAGGGTGCCGGGCGGCACGCCCGGCAGGTTCACGCCCTGCAGCACGGGGCGGCCGGGGTAGCCGGCGGTGAGCTGGTCGATTTGCAGGCTGTCCTTCATGCCACCCTCCGTTGGCGCAGCACCAGCGCCATGAACAGCGGCACACCCACCAGCGCGGTGATGATGCCAATCGGCAGCACCACGCCGGGCACCAACGCCTTGCTCAGGATGGACGCGAGCGACAGCATCAGCGCCCCGGCCAGCGCGCTGCCCGGCAGGTAATAGCGGTGGTCTTCGCCCAGCAGCATGCGCGCGATGTGGGGCCCCACCAGGCCCACAAAACCGATGGTGCCCACGAACGACAGGGCCGTGGCCGCCAGCAGGCTCACGCGCAGCAGCGTCACCAGGCGCAGCCGCTCCACGGCAATGCCGAAGCTGCGCGCCTGGTCCTCGCCCGCGCGCAGCGCCGTGAGCGCCCAGGCCTGGCGTGCCGACCACAGCAGGCACAGCAGCAGCACCGTGCCCACGATGCCGATCTTGGTCCAGGTGGCGCGGCCCAGGCTGCCCATGGTCCAGAACACGATCTGCTGCAGCGCATTGCTGTCGGCGATGAACTGCAGCAGCCACAGCAGCGCCTCGAAGCTGAACAGCAGCGCAATGCCGAACAGCACCACCGTGTCCACCGTGGCGCCCTGGCGCCAGGCCAAGAGCTGGATCAGCGCCGTGGCGCAGGCCGCACCCACAAAGGCGCACAGCGGCACCGCCAGGTTCTCGCCCCAGGCCACGAGCGTGAAGCCGCTGACCACGGCGGCCGAGGCGCCCACGGCGGCGGCGGCCGACACGCCCAGCGTGAACGGACTGGCCAGCGGGTTGTTGAGCGCGGTCTGCATCTCGGCACCCGCCAGGCCCAGGCTGGCGCCCACCAGCACGGCCATCACCGCATAGGGCAGGCGCACTTCCCACAGGATGACCTGCTGCGCCTGCGGCAGCGCGCCGGGCGTGAACAGGCCCCGCAGCACATCGGCAAACGCGAAGGTGGAGGGGCCCAGCGCGATGTCGGCCACCACGCTGGCGCACAGCACGGCCAGCAGGGCGGCCAGCAGCAGCAGGCGCCGGCGCACGAAATGCCGGTAGCGCTGTGCGAGCGGGCCAGTGGCATCAAGGGGGGAGGGGGCAATGGGGTTCAACGGGACGGTTCCGGGGGGCGGGGCACGCGCGGTGCGGGGAGGGTTTCAGGCGCGGGCGCGCTCTTTGGGGGCTCTCAGCGGGGCTGCTGGGCCAGCGCCAGCGCGTCGATCAGGCCGGGTGCCATGGCGCTGCCATGGTCCAGGCCGGGCAGCACGGCCATGTCCACGCGCAGCTCGGGCCATTGCAGCACGCCCAGCTGGTCGGCCAGGGCCTGGGTGCGCTCGATCATGCGGCGCTCGGCCTGCACGGCGGCGCGCGCAGCGGTGGGGGCGGCCTGGGCCTGCTCCAGGCTGCCCACGCGCAATTGCAGCTGCGCCTTAAAGGGACGCGGCGCCGTGGCGTGGAGCTGCATGAACTGGCGGGCGGTGTGCAGCAGCTGTGCGTTGTTCCACCACACCGAGGGGCTGGTGGCGGCGTAGCGCGTGAACTGTGTGGGGCGCGTGAACAGCGCGTGCAGCACCAGCAGGCCGCCGAACGAATGCCCGCTGATCGTCTGGCGCCCAGGGTCGGTGGCAAAGGCCTGGGCCACGCGCGGCTGCAGTTCGTGGGCGATGAAGTCGAGCAGGAGGTCCGCGCCGCCCGCCTCGGGCGTGGCCGCGCGGCCGGGGGCGGGCGGCGTGTAGTCGCGCTGGCGTTCGGCGGGGTGGATCACGGCGTCGCCGGGGTGGCCGATGCCGACCACGATGGCGTTGTCCGCGCCCATGTCGCTGGGCCGCCCCGCGCTGTTGCGCGCCAGCTGGGCCGCGAGCGCAAAGGCGGCGTTGCCGTCCAGCACATACAGCACCGGGTGGCCCGCGGCGGGCGCGGGGCCCGCAGGCGGCTGCACCCAGATGCGCCAGGTGTGGCCGCTGGCCGGGTCGCGCAGGTCGAGCTGGTGCGTGCCGGGCAGGCGGGCGGCAGGTGCCTGCAGCAACGAAGCGGGCGGTTGCGTTGCTGTGGCGGCGCAGCCTGGGAGTCCAACGCCCGCGCCCGTCGCTGCAGCGGCCACCAACAGGGCGCGGCGGCGCGTGGTGGGGGCGGGCATCAGAGGCTGGTCCAGTACACGCCGGTCAGCGGGATCGGCTGGAACTGGGTGAACATCGTCTGCAGCGTGGCGCGCGGGTCCAGGTCGGCAAACAGCGCGGGGTGCAGCCATTTGGCAAACACCTGCACGGCCACCACGTTGAAGGGCGAGTTGTAGTAGTGGTGCCAGATGGCGTGTGCGCGGCCGGGCTGCTGCACGGCCTGCAGCTGGGCGATGCCTTTGCGCTGCGTGGCGCGCTGCAGCGAGGCGCGGGCCGCCTCGGGCGTGGCGTCGGCGCCCAGCACGATGCGCAGCGGCGACTTCTCGGCCGTGGCCATGCTGCCGATGCCGGTGCCGATGTACAGCCGGGGTTGGGTGGCAATCAAGAACTCGGGGTTCAGCGTGCCGTGTTCGCCCGGGATGCGGCCGCGCGCCACGTTGTCGGCGCCGGCCGCATCGAGCAGCACGCCCACCAGGCCCACCATGGTGGCGCAGCATTCATCGGCCAGGCCCACGCGGTTTTCCAAAAACACGCCAGGGTGGCGCGTGCCAGCGGGCAGGGTGCGCAGGCGCGACTCGACGCGTTCCAGTTGGCCCCGCCAAAAGCTGTTGAAGGCCTCGGCCTCCTTGCGCTTGCCCAGCACGGCGCCCAGCAGCTCCATGCTGCGCGTCGTGTTCTTGAGCGGGTCGTGGCGGAAGTCCACAAACACCACGGCCACACCGGCGGCTTCCAGGCGGGCCAGGGTTTCGCGGTCGTTCTTGCTGGGGCCATGGCCGCCCGCCAGGCCCAGGATGGCCAGCTGCGGGCGCAGCGCAATCGCCTGCTCGTCGCTGAAGCTGCCGCTGCTGTTGCGGCCCACGCGCGGCACCTTGTCGAGCTGCGGGAAGCGGCCGCGCCACTGGGCATAGCCTGCGGCATCCAGGGTTTCGTAGTCGCCCATCATGCCCACCAGGCGGCGGGCCACATCCTGGCGCTCGAACACACCCAGCGCGGGCAGCAGGCGGCCTTCGCCGAGCAGGATGCGGTCCACCCTGGTGGGCAGGGTGACGCTGCGGCCGGCCAGGTCGGTCACGGTCTGGGTGGCGCCCTGGGCGTGCAGGGGCGACGAGGTGCCCAGGAGCAGGGCGCAGAACAGGGCCGCCAGCGGGGCCAGGGAGCGAAGGCGTGTCAACAGCATGAAGGACGGTGTGGCAGGGGGCCGGCCAGGATGGCGACCGCATCAATGCCAATATTGAGAATCATTTGCATTTATTATGACAAGTTGTTAGCATCCCATGCGCAAGCGGCCGCCGTGTTTGCCAAGAAGAGAAAAACCTTTGCGCCAGCGTCTGGCGCGGCCCGGGCGGCGGCGCACCCCGGGTTTTGCGCTGCCTCGCGCCCATCCCGTCCCATCCGCTTTTCACCACGCCTGCCCTTGTCTGCCCGCCTGCCCCTGTCTGCCGTCAGCCCCTTGAATGTTTTGTCCGCAGCGCCCGCGTCGGACGGCATGCAGGCGTCGCTGCAACGCCATCTGCAGCGCCTGCGCGTGCTGCGCCCCGGCCTGCACCTGCATGCCGACGATGCGGCCGACGCGCAGGACTTCACCGCCAGCGGCGAGATGGACGCGGGCCTGCGCATCGTCGTGCTGCTGGAGGGCTCGGTGGACGTGAGCTACGGGCCGCGCCGCGTGGCGCTGTCGAGCGCCGCCGACCGCGCCCGGGTGGCCGGCCGGCCCGGCCTGCCGCGCGCGCTGCTGGTGTCGGTGGCCGAGCCCGAGCGCTTTGAGCGGCGCGCGCGCAAGGGCGCCTATGCGCGCCGCGTGAGCGTGGGCCTGGGCGGCGAGTGGCTGGAGCAGGTGGCCGGGCCCGCCGCCTCGGAGGCGATTGAGGCCTTTCGCCGCCAGCACCTGGCCATGCACCACTGGCAGCCCTCGGCACGCATTGCCGCGCTGGCCGAGCAGATCACCCACGCGCCGGACCTGAACCCCCTGCTGCTGCACCTGTACCTGGAGAGCCGCGCGCTGGAGCTGGTGGGCGAGGCGCTGGGCAGCCTGGCGCAGCACGCCCCGGGGCCGGCGCCTGCGCCCGTGCCGGCTTCGGCCCCCGCGCCCACGGCGCTGCGGCTGCTGCCCCATGAGCACCGGCGCATGCGGGCCCTGCACGCCTTTTTGCAGACCGAGGGCGCCATGGACCTGTCGCTCGACGCGCTGGCGCGCCAGGCCGGCACCAACGCCACCACGCTGCAGCGGCACTTTCGCGCGGTGTATGGCACGACGGTGTTCGACTTTGTGCGCGAACACCGCCTGCAGCGCGCCCGCCAGGCGCTGGAGCAGGACGGCCTGACGGTGGGCCAGGCGGCCCTGGTGGCGGGCTACAACAGCGCCGCCAACTTTGCCACCGCCTACCGCAAGCGCTTTGGCATGCCGCCCAAGTTGGCGCGCGGAAGGATTTGAAGCCCCCCTGAGTCGCCTGCGGCGCCTTCCGCCCGAGGGGGGCGCCGCCAGCGCGGCGGGGCGGCCCTTGCGCGGCGGCCCTGGCGGGGCCGCGCCCGCTGCAGGCGCGTGGGGGATTTGAAGCCGCCAACGTGGCGGTTAACGCCCACCGCGGGCAGCGCGGGTGCTGCAAACATCTTTGTTGGCCCTGCAAACACAGCCTGGCGGGACGCATGAAATCATCGCTGCATGCCGGATGCAACAAGCCGGCATGCCTTGCAGCACATTCTGGGCACAGCGTCTTCACCGCTCCATCGCGGAGCGGGTTCGTGTTTTGGATGAAATCGCACTCATTCTTGTTTGCGGTTCGGTTGCCTGGCATCCCCTTACTTTGTTTTTGATTCAGGACCGCTATGCAGACTCGCCGCCCATCCCGGGGGACCTCCCCGGCACATCCTTTTGCCCTGCGCCAGATCGCCCAGGCCTGCGCGTGGACCCTGCTGGCCGGTGCCGGCGCGGCCTGGGCCCAAAGCCCGGCCGCTCCGGTGGCGCTCAAGGAAGTGACCGTGAACGCGGCGGCCGAAACGCCCGAGAGCCTGCCCGCCGCCGCGCCTGGCGGCAAGGTGGCCAAGGGCACGCGCCTGGGCGTGCTGGGCAATGTGGGCGTGATGGACACGCCTTTCAACATGACGGGCTACACCGCCGAGGGCATTGCCGACCAGCAGGCCCAGACCGTGGGCGCGGTGCTCAAGAACGACCCCTCGGTGCGCACCACCACCAACGAAGGCCACATCGTCGAAAACTTCATCATCCGGGGCTTTGGCGTGGGCGCCAACTCCATGGCCATCAACGGCGCCTATGGCCTGGCGCCCGAGCAGAACACACCCACCGAGATCTTCGAGCGCGTGGAAGTGCTCAAGGGCCCCGGCGCCATGATGATGGGCTTGCCACCTGCGGGCGATGTGGGCGGCGCCATCAACCTCGTGCCCAAGCGCGCGGGCAAGGAGCCGCTCACACGCGTGACCACCACCTATTCGTCCCAATCCAACCTGGGCGTGCACGCCGATGTGTCGCGCCGCTTTGGCACGGACCAGCGCCTGGGCGTGCGCGTCAACGGCGTGCTGTCGGGCGGCGAGACCTGGCTCAACCGCCAGACCAAGGCGCGCGAGATCGGCCACCTGGCGCTCGATTACCAGGGCGAAGGCTGGAATGTCGAGGCCGATGCCTATTCGCTCAAGAACAAGGTGCGCAAGGGCTCGCCCATGCAGCCCATCCTGACCGGCTGGACCACGGTGCCCAAGGCGCCCGATGGCTCCACCAACTTCTTCTACGGCGAGGGCGTGTACAGCAACACGCAGACGCAGGGCCTCATCGTGCGCGGCCAGGCCAGGATCAACGCGGGCTGGACGGCCTTTGCCTCGGCCGGCCGGGCGCAGCATGCGTATGACGGGTTCATCTTCGGCACCCGGCCTGTGTGGACCCCGGCCAACGCCGCCACCGGCAACGCCACGGGCACGGCCTACAACTCCTGGGGCGAGTACGACACCACCACGGCCGAGCTGGGCCTGCGCGGCCAGTTCAGCACGGGCGCCGTGGCGCACAAGCTCACGCTCGCGGCGAACGTGATGAACTACGAAGGCGGCAGCCGCGCCAATGGCACGGCCGCCATCAGCAGCAACATCTACAACCCCCGGCCCATCACCATGCCCAATGGCGCCGCAGCCTCGACCTTCACCCAGTACAACGACGACGTGATGACGGCGCTGAGCGTGGTAGACACCCTCGCATTGGCCGACGACAAGCTGCAGCTCACCCTGGGCCTGCGCGCGCAGCAGGTGAACCAGAAGCTCAGCAAGTACAAGGAAAGCGCCGTGACGCCGCTGGTGGGCGTGGTCGCCAAGCCCTGGGGCGAGAACGTTTCGCTGTACGGCAACTACGTGGAAGGCCTGAGCGCCGGCACCACCGTGAAGGCACCCTATGCCAACGAGGGCGAGACCTTCAAGCCCTACAAAAGCAAGCAGATGGAACTGGGCGTGAAGTGGGTGAGCGGCAGCCTCACGCAGACCGTGAGCCTGTTCCAGATCAGCAAGCCCGCGCTCATCGAGGCCAACAACCGCCAGGTGCTGGATGGCGAGCAGCGCAACCGGGGTGTGGAGTGGAACGTGTTTGGCCAACTGAACCCGGCCCTCACGCTGCTGGGCGGCGTGGCCTACACCGAGGCCGAGCAGACCCAAACCGCCAAGGGCGTGAACCAGGGCCGTGCGCAGTTCGGCGTGCCCAAGCTCACGCTGAACCTGGGCGCCGACTGGGCCATCCCCGGTGTGCAGGGCCTGTCGGTCAACGGCCGTGTGAACCACACGGGCGCGCAGTGGCTCACGGGCGACAACAGCGTGAAGCTGCCCGCCTGGACCACGCTGGACGTGGGCGCCCGCTACGCCACGCGCTTCGGGCCGCAGCCCGTGGTGCTGCGCGCCACGGTCACCAACCTTGCCAACCGCGCGTACTTCGACAGCATCTGGGGTGCGGGCCGGGTGAACGTGGGCGCACCGCGCGCCGTGCGCCTGTCGGCTTCGTTTGACTTTTAAGGCGGCGTAACGCCCCTTTGCCACGGAGGCCGGCACGTGACCTGGTGGGCGTGCCGGGCTTCTGGCATGGGGTGTTAAATGCTTCTGATTTGATAGCTAATACCGCTTGCCCAGAAAACGGTAGTGGCCAAAAATACCCATGCCGGTGTGGGCCGGCCGCCGCTCAGGTTCCGCCCACGTAGGGGTTGCTCTGGCGCTCGCGGCCAAAGCTGCTCTCGGGCCCATGCCCGGGGATGAACACCGTCTGGTCGCCCATGGGCCACAGGCGCCCGGTGATGCTGTCGATCAGGTCCTGGTGGTTCCCCATCGGGAAGTCCGTGCGGCCGATGCTGCCGGCAAACAGCACATCACCCACAAAGGCCCGGTCGATCTGCGGCGCATGGAACACCACATGGCCGGGCGTGTGGCCGGGGCAGTGGCGCACGGCCAGCGTCTCGTTGCCGATCTGCACTTCATCTCCATCGTGCAGCCAGCGCGTGGGCGTGAAGTGCTGCGCAGGCGGAAACCCAAACATCGCGCTCTGCTGCGGCAGGCCATCAATCCAGAACTGGTCGCCCGGATGCGGCCCCACGATGGGCAGGCCCATGCGCTGCGCCAGCTCGCCCGTGCCGCCCGCATGGTCGATGTGCGCATGGGTGAGCCAGATCTGCGAGAGCGTGAGGCCCAGGCGCTGCACCTCGGCCAGCAGCACATCAAGGTCGCCCCCGGGGTCGATCACGGCGGCTTCGTGGGTGGCATCGCACCAGACGAGGGAGCAGTTTTGCTGGAATGCAGTCACGGGGACGGTGAGGTAGCGGAGCATGCGGGGCGGGTGGCAAGGTTTTAGGAAGAAGCAGAAAGAACATGGCTGCCAAACTGGCTGAGCGACGCCCGCCAGCTTACGAAACACAGTCTCGAAACGAATGGATTGTTCTACAGAACAGATGCCTTCTTTCACCTTGTGCTGGTGACGCGGTGGTTTCTGGAGTTGAGCCGAATCAGCACACAACGCGGCGGAAGGGGTTGCCGCGTTCTGTGGCAAAAGTACGGATGTTTGCGGTGGTCCTATTTCGGGTAGCTACCAATCCATTGCAGCTGCTTGAACCTCGTCTATCTATGTCTGCTGCGCAGCGGGAGCGGCATTTGGAATTCGGCGGCCCAACTTCCCCTAAACGGAGCAAAGCAGTCTTCGATGCCAGTGAACGCATTCCGTGTCGAGTTTGGCGGTTTGGGCCACACAAGCAGCGTCGGGCTGATCGCCAATTTAGCCTTGGAGCGTCATATCTGACACGAAAGTACCGATCTCCCCAAGAGACGCGCTCAGTCATTTTGAATAGTGGTAGAGGAGGTCACCTCCTCGGCCAGTTCATTGAGCACGGAAAACACCCCGTCGAGATCGTCGCGGTAGAAGGCCGTGTAGCCGGGCGTATAGACGCATCGCCCGCTGTCTTGGAGACCAAGCCCCCGAATGTGATCGCGATGTTCAAGCCAATACCGGACCATCGCCTTCGGATCCAGTCCACCTGGTAGTCCAGACTTCGTCGCGACATAGCCCTCTTCATCTCGACCAGTGTGGAAGGGGCTGCTCAAGTGGGCGAGGCAATGATCGAGGAACAGCAGCACGTTGTCGCCGCTTACCAAGGGGCTAAAGCAAAAGCCAAAGACGTACTCGTTCATCAACCTGGAGATGCCGGCGCCATCCTCTGACCCGACTTCATCATAGTGACCACATCCAACGCCGGAGCCATTCGGGGGGAGCGCATTGCTGAGCTGATAGATCACAAACGACGCGGCGAAGGCGCGCGCCGAGGCGACACGGCGCGCAATTGTTGTATCTCCTTGCTCGGATCCCGGATCCAGCGAAGCCTGTTCATGGAGATGCGCAAAAGCCTGCCCTAAAAACGCATCTACGGGCACTTCACGTGCTTCGGCGATGAAGTTCCGTCCAGCGTCAATGTAGGTACGCTTGAAGAGCGCGAACACCTGTTGAGAGAGCCGCCTCATGCCCAACAGGGCTAGTTTGCTAACCAGACCTGAAGTCATAGCGGACGGGTCTTGGTGAACGATCAGCGCTGTGTGCAGGTTGTACAGCTGCCCGCCGCGATCCGCCGAACACTGCAGCCTGAATAGCATCAGATCATTCCAACCGAGCACACCGCGGTCTAGGCTCGCGAGCCGCTCCAGCAGACCTTTCCCAACGTACGCTTGCTCTCCGAAGATGCGCCACGCGACTTCTATGACGTTCTCCGGGGTGTTTGCCCGTCGCCGGCCGACAGTTCGCCCCCAACCTGCGCGATCCAACAGCCGCAATAGCGAGTAGATCGACCTCGGCCGCAGTCCACGGTCATCGTTGTCGAACGACGAGTAGCGTGGCAGGTACTCAACGAGCGTTTCGATGGCGTCTTCTGCGGTCGGGCTGGTGAAATCGTGGGCCTGATTGACAAGTACCCGCCAGAACTGGTCGTGTGCGGTCTCTGTTCGTTCCAGTGCAAACTCAGCTTCCGCGAGAACCGAGGCAATCGATCGTCCCTTGCGAACCTGATCCACCGCTGTTTGGTAGAGAACAAAGGTCTCCTGCGGCTCCGGCGTGGCAAAGCGAACAATGAGCTTCAAAAAGCTCTCCAGGTTTCTCGTATCGCCCTTGTTAAAGCACGCCCGGGACCGAAGAACGGACTCTTCAATGTTGCGCCCGTCGCCCAGCTCCAAAACCTCCACGTCAAACAACTGCTCCAGCAAGAAACTGGCAGAACCTGGGTGCACGTCCTTGACCTTTGAAAAACCATCGGCGTTCTTGAAATCTGGTTCGTCGTACTTGCGCCGAATCGAGAAAGTACCACTGCGCCCCTCTGTCTCCTCGGCGTATATGCGCCTGAACAACCCTGGATAGTTCAGGTGCAGCAGCATCAAATTGATGAGGTCACGCTTATTGAAGTCGGTCCGGCCCAGATTGGTCTTCTCAATCTGCATGAGCAAGATCGCGTTGATGAAGCGCTTAACCTTGCGCAGATCACCGAGCAAAGGCAGGTACTTGGCGGCAAGATCACCACTCAAGATTTCCGCTAGCTCATTTAGTACGGCACCAAGCTTCAACATCGTGTCCGATGGCACGGACCCGAGCTGGCTCTCGCTCTTTTCCCAGTCGCGCTGTAAGAAGTTGCGGATGCTGGAGCTGTCCACGAATAAGCTCAGTTTGACTGTCACAAACTTCTCAAGGAACTCACGCGCCCTGGATCCTTCCTCTTTGCCACCGGCCAGTACCTCGGTGTCATAGCAAAGGACGTAGGTCGCTTGCGACAGCTTGAAGGTGCGTCGCGTTGCGAATAGGACGTTGTTGACGGTCTTCGCGTCCAGACGATCCAGGTCGTCGATGACTACGATCACACGTCGACCGATACGTCGAAGGACCTCGTCAATGTCGTCGAGCAACTCATCGACGGTTTCCTGAGAAGGCTCCAGCGAGAGCTTGAAGCCCAGGAACGAAACGTCAGCCTTACCCTTGATGAGCCGAGAGTATCGGGAGGCCGCAGGACGGAACTCGGGTGCAAAGACCTTGCGCTGAATCGCGGCGGACAGGTCGCGAATCAAGCGATCAGCGAGATCTGGCTCGGATGCGTATCGAAGGGGCTCAAACCGACAAACAATTACCTTGTCCGCAGCTCGCTCCCAGTAGCGTTCTGCAAGATTGATGAAGCTTGTCTTGCCTACGCCCCAGGGGCCATCGACACCGAACACCAATCCTGAATGCACACCGCTTGCGAGGACTGTCTCTGCGAACGACTTTGCTTGGGTCTCGTTCGATAGCAGATCGTCGGTCTCCTGTCTGATCTCTTCGTCCGCAAGGAAACGGAATTGCGAAGGAGTCTGCCGCCTTCTAGGCCAATGCCACTGGACTAGCGGTGACAAAAGCACAGTGCAGAACAGCAGAAGAAAAACTGGCGCCCAATACGGGTCCGCCGCTTTCAATGCTGCGTGGAACTTTAAAAGCCAAGGCATGGCTAACTCGTTTGACCAAGCTCCCAAGCACATTGCGATGAGTAGATCGAAACGAAGGCTTTGCCCCATTTGGAAGGCAGAAACATGCGCACCACGATTGATGGCGTAGACCACACAGACCGCCAGTCCAATAAGAACAGGTATTGCTTTGGCCCAAAGGGGAAAGTCGGCTATCGCAGGAACAAACGCAGTTCCCAGATAGTAGGTACTCCTGCAGACTTCTGCGGCAACCAAGCCAACAACGAACATCTTGGCAAAGACCAGGAGTTCGGGCATTTTCATCGTGTGCTTGGTAGCCGCCATTCAACATTCCTCTCTGTGACGCGTGAGCGCATTGTGCGTGCAGCGACTTGCGGGGCGTGCTGGCGCTCCTCGGCATCTTGCGCCGTCCGGAAGACTATCTGGGTGGTGAATTGGCGTAGATCTGCCAGGTAAAGTGGACCTGCAGCGCGAAGACGCCGGTCACAGATGCGACTTACATGATGCTGGTCCCCGTCCTCCCTCCCATTCAGACTGTTCCTCTTAGTTGTTCCGAGCGGTAGTTCGGTTCTCAGGTCGAAATGCAGAGCTGGCAGAGTTGGCCTGCCACGCCCCGAAGCCACTGACCGCTCGCACCAATAGAAGACGCTGCTTGGCCTAACTATGAAAGTCAGCATCCAGCCTCAAGCTGGCAACGGCGAAAAAAGGCTGGCCGGCTACTCTTGGCGACCGGCCGCGCAGCGTCGGTATCCGCTGCATTCCGGCCCAACTCCCATCCCCGCCCTCAATCCACCTCCGCCGGCCGCCCCAGCAGCCGGTTCACCGCCGCGCGCAGGCCTTCGAGCGAGGTGGTGTTGAGCACGAACACCACAAAGCCCTCAATGTGGCTGCTCAGCAGTTCGAAGCGGATGTGCAGGAAGACCACCAGGTGGTTCTGGATGCGGGTGCCCAGGATGGTGCGGCTGTCGCCGATATCGATGCTGGGCGGGCTGAGCTGGAATTCGTTGCCCAGCAGGTCGGACAGGGCGGCGATGCAGGCGTTGAGCATGACGTTGCCCACCTCGGTCATCGCGTCCTGTTCGATGGCGCTGAGGTCTTCGCCGGGCAGGCTCTGGCCGGCGACGATGCGCACGATCTCCAGGCTCTTGTGGCCGGGGAAGATCAGCAGGGCGTCGCCATTGAAGGCCCCGCGAAATGGCTGGCGCACGCCGTACATGGTGCTGCCGGCCGCGCCCAGCTGCTGCGCGGCCTCGCTCACGGTGAAGATGCTCACATGCGGCACGGACAGCAGCACCTCGTCGTGCATGAGGCTGCCCATGGCGGCCGCGGCCTTGCCCACGCCGATGTTGAAGATCTCGCTGAGCGCGTCGATTTGTTCTGCATCTAGCTGGACGGTCATGTCAGGCTCCTGCCAGTGCAGCGAGCTGGCTGGCGGCACTGGCGGTGACGGGCTTGGCGATGAACGCCATGCCGGCTTCTTCGATGCGTGCCTGCACGGCGGTCTGCACATTGGCCGTGAGGATGGCGATGGGCACGCCGGGCTGGATCTTGCGCAGTTCCAGCGCGGCCTCCAGCCCGTTCATGCCGTTCATGTTGAAGTCCATGGACACGAGGTCCACCGGGTTTTCGCGCACCAGCTGCAGCGCTTCTTCGCCGCTGCTGGCATGCACGATGGTCCATTGGGGATGGGCCTGCAGGACCAGGCCCTGCAGGATGAGGCGCGACATGCGGCTGTCGTCAACGATCAATAGGCGAAGGCTCATGGTGGGGCAGGGGGGTTGGGGTCAAGGTTGTCGGATAGCTGCCTCGTAGGCAAGCACTTTGTTGCGGCCTGTGGCCTTGGCGCGATACAGCGCCTGGTCGGCATCGACCAGCAGGGGCTCGATGCCCGCATGGCGGGGGGCCATTTCGGCCACACCGATCGAGATGGTGAACGCGAGCGGCTGGCCTTCGGGCGAGGCCAGGCCCATCTGCGCCATGGCGGCGCGGATGCGCTCGGCCACCACCATGGCGCTGTCGGCCGTGGCGTGGGGCAGCAGCGCGGCAAATTCTTCGCCGCCCAGGCGGCCCAGCAGGTCGGCATCGCGCAGGGCTTCGCCGATGGCTTCGGCGCAAGCGCGGATGGCGGTGTCGCCCACCTGGTGGCCATGCCGGTCGTTGATGCGCTTGAAGTGGTCGATGTCGATCATCAGCACCGCGCAGGGCTGGCCGTGGCGGCGGCAGTGGTCAAACAGGGCGGTGCTGCGCTCCAGAAATGCGCCCCGGTTCAGCAGCCCGCTCAGGGTATCGCGCGTGGCCAGCTCGCGCAGCTGGGTCTCCAGCGCCTTGTGGGTGCTGATGTCAAAGCCCCACAGCAGGTGGGCCAGCTGCCCTTCCACCTCGATGAGCCGGGCCGACAGCGAGCTCCAGCTGGGGTTGTGCTCGCCGATGAGGGCGTCCATCGCATCGACCTGGCCGTAGCGGTCCAGGGTCTGGGTAAAGCGCTCGCGGGTTTCGGGGTCGTGCAGCAGGTCGGCCAGGAACAGGGTCTCTGGCGCGGCCTTCAGGCGCAGGCGCTCGGTGAGCTGGCGGTTGATGAAATGCACCCGCCCGCTTTCGACCTCGGCCAGCACCACGTCGCTGGGGCTGGTGTCCAGGATGAAGCTCACCAGCGCGCGGCCTTCCTCGATCTTGCGGGTGCGGCTGGCCACCCGCACTTCCAGCTGGCGGTTGGCCCGCACCAGCTCCTGCGATGCCGCGCGGGCCATGCGTACATCGCGCACCAGCTTGCCAATCAGCAGGGCGGTGCCCAGCAGCAGGGCGCCCAGCACGCCGCTGAGCACGATGAAGCGGTTGTACAGCTGCTCGCGCGCCTGCTGGCTTTGCTGCACGCTGAACAGGTGCACGGTGGCCACGACCTTGCGCTGCCGGTCCAGCAGCGCGTCTGCATGCCGGATGATGTCGGCGGCCACCCCGGCGGCCGCCTTGCCGCTGTTGTTGCCGCTGTTGCCGGCCGCTGCGCCCAGCTGGCCGGACCAGCGCTCCACCAGGGGGCGCAGGGTGTCCAGATCCTGGGCGGCGTCGGGCAGGGCGTCGCTCAGCTGGGTGCTGACGCGCGGCCCCCGGCCGGAGGTGTCGAGCGTGCTGAACAGCACCTCCAGCCGTTCCTGCAGGTCTTGTGCGCTGGCCTCGCGCGCCCGCACCTTGCGCGCCAGCAGGCTCACGCGTGCCAGCTCGTTGTGCACGCTGGACACGTACCACAGGTCGTTCTGCTGGTGGGGTTGCGCCAGCACATGGGTTTGGCGCAGCGTCCACCACAGCGTGGCGGCCGTGGCCAGCGCCATGGCCGCCACCATGGCCAGCAGCCAGTAGGTGGCGTGCGGGCGGGGCTGGCCGGGGCCATCGTCGCCGGCCGCAGGGCGGGGCAGCGGCTTACCGGAGGGTGACTGCATGGACCTGCCAGATGGAGCGGTTGAGGTAGTCCTGGCCCTGCAGCTGGGGGTGGGTGCCAAACGGGTAGATCAGGATCAGCGGCCCCTTGTCGCGGATGCTGATGCGCTCGCCATCGCGGCTGTACGCCAGGATGGGGTCGTGGCGCACGAGGTCGCTCCAGGGGATTTCGATTGCGTAGTCGTTCAGTGCGCTCAGCAGGATCTGGCTGTGCTCCCCCCCGCCGAGCTGCTCGACCAGGTGGCGCAGCGAGACGCCCCTCCAGCGGTGCTCGCCCGCCAGGCCGAGCGCTGCAGGGAGGGTGGCGACGATCTCCTTGGCGGGCAGTTTTTCCAGGCCCTTGAGGTCGCAGGCCTGGGGGGCCGTGCCCTGGGGGGCGTGCAGCTGCAGCACGCGGCGGCTTTCGGGGGTGGTGCACACCGGGCCCGCGTGTGCCCACTGCGGGCCCCAGAGGGCCATCAGGGAAATCAAGGCGGCGCCTGCGCGGGGCAGAACGGCAGTGGCTCTGAACATCATCACAACTTTCACGTCTTCCGTTTGCGCCGATGCGAGGGGCTCCAGGGCCGGTGCGGTTCTTTCATCGGCACCCCCTACCAGAGAGGCGGGGGGAGGGCACAGAGTGACTATGCAGGGGAAAGCACAAAATCCGACAGATTCAAAACGGAAAATCGCCACACATGGGGCGCTTTGACAATTGTTGACGTTGTTTGCGGTGTTTTGGGTGCGTGCACTCCCGGGTGGGGGGCTCGAAGTTGTTGCACTTGCTTACATATGGTCCCACCACGCCCCAGGGCGTGCAATACCCGCTTACCCGCACTCTGGGCGCCCGCTTTGCCGCTAAGGTGGTGGGTTGCGGTGGGCGCGGCAGCGCGCTACAGGTTGGTGGCTGCCACCACCTCGGCCATGTCGGTCAGACCCTGCAGCACCTTGTCGATGCCGTCCTGGCGCAGGGTGCGCATGCCGGCCGCCAGCGCCGAATGGCGGATGTCCGAGGCCGGGGCCCGGTGGCGGATGTGCTGGCGGATGCTCTCGTCGCTCATCATCAGCTCGTGGATGCCCAGCCGGCCGTGGTAGCCATGGTGGTCGCATTGCTTGCAGCCCACATGGCGCCACAGGCGCAGCTCGCCCTGCACCCCGCCGTACTGCTGGCGCCAGCGCGCAATCTGCGCCTGGCGGCCTTCGGGTGTGTTGCCGGTGCCGCTGTCCAGGTACTGCGATGCCAGGCCCTGCAGCGTGTCCATGCCGGCCACCTGGGGCTCGCGGCAGGCGGTGCACAGGCGGCGCACCAGGCGCTGGGCCAGGATGGCGAGCAGCGAATCGGAGAAGTTGAACGGGTCCAGGCCGATTTCCAGCAGGCGCGCAATGCTTTCGGGCGCCGAGTTGGTGTGCAGCGTGGACAGCACCAGGTGGCCGGTGAGCGAGGCCTCGATGGCGATGCGCGCGGTTTCCTCGTCGCGCATCTCGCCGATCATGATCACGTCGGGGTCGGCGCGCAAAAAGGTGCGCATGGCGGCGGCAAAGGTCCAGCCGATGCGGGGGTTCACCTGCACCTGGCGCAGTCCTTCCTGGGTGATCTCGATGGGGTCTTCGGCCGTCCAGATCTTGCGGCCGGCGGTGTTGATGTCGTGCACCACCGAGTGCAGCGTGGTCGTTTTGCCGCAGCCCGTGGGGCCGCACACCAGCACCAGGCCGTAGCTCTTTTGCACCACGGCCCGCAGGGCCTGCAGGTTGGCAGGGCTCAGGCCGATGTTTTCCAGCGGCAGGGGCTTGGCGCCCGCCAGCAGGCGCAGCACCACGTCTTCCAGCCCGCGCGAGGTGGGCACGGTGACCACGCGCAGCTCCACCGGCGGGCCGCCAAAGCGAGCGAAGTCGATCTTGCCGTCCTGGGGCTTGCGGTGCTCCGAGATGTCCATGCCCGCCATGATCTTGATGCGCGCCACCATCGCAAAGCGGTAGCGCGCGGGCAGCTCCAGGTAGGGGGTGAGGTCGCCGTCGATGCGCAGGCGCACGCGCACGTTGCGCGGGGCGGGCTCGGTTTCGATGTGGATGTCGGAGGCGCGGTGGTTGATGGCCTCGTCGATCACCGAGTTGATGAGCCGCACCAGGGTGTTGTCCGACTCGCTGATCACGTCGGCCTGCTCGGCATCGGCGTCCGGGGCGGTGCTGCTCAGGTTGGTCAGCAGCTCCTGGGAGGTGGCCCGGGCCCCCGACGCGGCCCCGCCGGGGGCGGCAGGCCCCGTGCGGTAGGCCTTGTGGATGGCGGGCATCAGCGTGCCCGGTGCGGCCTGCAGCGGGATGGGGCGCCGCTGGGTCAAAAAGCGCATTTCATCCACCAGCACACGGTCCCAGGGGTCGGCCATGAGCAGCACCAGCGCGTCCTCGCGCGCGATCAGCGGCAGCACGGACTCGCGCTCGGCCACGGCGCGGGGGATGAGGGCCAGGGCCGCGGCCTCGGGGGTGATGTCGCCGGGGTGCACCGTGTACTCGCCCAGCCAGGTGGCGATGACGCTGCGCAACTGCTCCTGCGTCAGCGCCCCCCGCTCCACCAGGATCTGGCCAATGGGCCGGTACAGCCCGCCACTGCGCTCCAGCTGCTGCGCCTGCAGCCCTTCGGACAGTGCGGACAGGGTCAGCAGACCGGCATGCACCAGCGCCTCGCCCAGGTGCCGCGCCTTCCCCACCGTGGGGTGGGGGGTGGAAATCTGCTTCCACAAGGCCTCTGCGTTCGGGGGGCGAAAACTGTGGGCGGGCGGGGGGGCAGAGGCAGCGGCGTCGGTCATCGGGTCAGCAGGGCCGGGTCATAGGCGGAATTCGTAGTCCACGGTGATGGGTGCGTGGTCGGAGAACTTCTCGCCCTTGTAGATGGATTCGGTGCGCGCCAGCGCCGCAAGCGCAGGGGTGGCCAGGTGGTAGTCCAGCCGCCATCCCACGTTGTTGGCATAGGCCTGGCCGCGGTTGCTCCACCAGGTGTAGGCGGTGTCGGTCGCGGTAGGTTGTAACTGACGGTAAACGTCTATGATGCCGCCGCCTTCATCAGTTGTGTGCAACAACTTTGTCATCCAGGCGCGCTCTTCGGGCAAAAAACCACTGTTTTTCTGGTTGCTGCGCCAGTTTTTGAGGTCTATTTGCTGGTGCGCAATGTTGATGTCGCCGCACAGGATGAATTCGCGTTCGGCCTTCAGGCGCATGAGGTGCGGATGGAACTCGGCCAGGAAGCGGAACTTGGCCTGCTGGCGCTCTTCGCCGGAGGAGCCGCTGGGAAAGTAGGCGCTGATGATGGACAGCTTGCGGGCCGGCGTGTCAAAGCGCAGTTCCACATAGCGGCCTTCTGCATCGAATTCTTCAGATCCATAGCCAATCACTATGTCGGAAGGTGTGTGCCGGGTGTACACCCCCACACCGGAGTAGCCCTTTTTATGGGCGAAGTGGAAGTGGCCCTGCAGGTCGGCCAGCTGTTCAAAGCGGTTGGCCATGTCGGGCGCCTGCGCCTTGACTTCCTGCACGCAAATACAATCCGGCCGCGTGGCTGCCATCCAGCTTTCCACGCCTTTGCTGGTGGCCGAGCGGATGCCATTGAGATTGAGGCTGGTTAATTTGAACAAGGATTTCCCCATGGTGGATGTTGGCGCGCAAACCTCTGAGCAGGGCCTGCTGGCGCAGGATTTCGTCCGTTTTGCCGTCGAGTCGGGCGTGCTGCGGTTTGGCGAATTCAAGACCAAGGCCGGGCGCCTGAGCCCCTACTTCTTCAATGCCGGCCTGTTCGACGACGGCCGCAAGATCGGCCGGCTCGCGGAATTCTATGCAAAAGCCCTGCTGGCCAGCGGCATCGAATTCGACATGGTGTTCGGCCCGGCCTACAAGGGCATTCCGCTGGCGGCCACCGTGGCGGTGGAGCTGGCGCGCCTGGGCCGCAACGTGCCCTTTGCCTACAACCGCAAGGAGGCCAAGGACCACGGCGAAGGCGGCACCCTGGTGGGCGCGCCGCTGCAGGGCCGGGTGCTGATCGTGGACGATGTGATGTCGGCCGGCACCGCCGCGCGCGAGTCCATCGCCATCATCAAGGCGGCAGGCGCCACGCCGCATGCGGTGGCCATTGCGCTGGACCGCCAGGAAAAAGCCACCGAGAATGGCCAGGACGTAGACCACAGCGCCGTGCAGTACGTGCGCAACCAGCTGGGCATGCAGGTGTGCGCCATTGCGCGTCTGGCAGACTTATTGCTCTACCTTGAGCAAAATGGGGAAGATGCAATGCGCTCCCACCACGAAAAAGTGCTGGCCTACCGCCAGCGTTACGGCGTCAACGAGGGGTAGATGACTTGAGCAGCAAATCGGCGTGGATCATGGGCGGGGTTCTGCTGGCCACCCTGGCTGCCGATATTGCGCGGGCGCAGCAAGGTGCGTCTGGCGGCATCTACACCTGCGTGGACCGCAATGGCCGGCGGCTGACCGCCGACCGCCCCATCCCCGAGTGCCTGGACCGGGAGCAGCGCGAGCTGAGCCCCTCGGGCACCGTGCGCCGGCAGATCGGCCCCTCGCTCACCGAGCAGGAACGCGCGGCCCAGGAGGCCCAGCGCCGCAAGGAGGCCGAAGCGCGTAGCCGTGAAGTGGAAGAGCGCCGCCGCGAGCGCGTGCTCACCACCCGCTACCCCGACAAGGCCACCCACGATGTGGAGCGCGCAGCGGCCATCCAGATGGTCGATGACGTGACCGCCACCGCCGAGAAACGCATCGTGGAGCTCAAGCAGCAGCAAAAAGCGTTTGAGGTGGAGATGGAGTTCTACAAGCGCGACCCCAGCAAGGCCCCCCTGGTGCTGCGCCGCAAGATTGCCGAGAACGAAGACGGCATTGCCGAGCAGCAGCGCTTCATTGCCGGGCAGGATCAGGAAAAGCGGCGCGTGCACCAGCGCTTTGATGCCGAACTGGCCCAGTTGCGCAAGCTGTGGGATGCGCAGCGCCTGCCCGCGCCGGCCACCGTTGCGCCGGCCAGCGACGCGGCCCCCGCGGGCGTACGGCCGTGAAGGGGTTGCGGCGCCGTAGCTGCGGCGACTGCAGCAGCAGGCACTGAGAATCTCCAGAACACCAACAACAAAGGGGCCCGTGAGGCCCCATTGTTTTGGTCATGGTTCAGCGATCTGCTGTCCGATGATCTGTTGGTGGCGGGTGCGGCCCGGCTTCTCAGCCGGCCAGCATGGCGCGCAGCAGCTCGTTCACCTGCGTCGGGTTCGCCTTGCCCTTGCTGGCCTTCATGATCTGGCCGACCAGCGCATTGAACGCCTTGTCCTTGCCCGCGCGGAACTGGGCCACGTTGTCGGCGTTGGCGGCGATCACCTCGTCGATGATTTTTTCCAGCGCGCCGGAGTCGTTCATCTGCTTGAGGCCCTTGGCCTCGATGACGGCATCCACCTCGTGGCCTTCACCGGTCCACAGTGCGTCGAACACCTGCTTGGCCGCGTTGTTGGAGATGGTGCCGTCGGCAATGCGTGTAATCAATGCCGCTAGCTGGCCCGAGGGCACGGGCGCCTGCTCAATGCCGATCTCGGCCAGGTTCAGGCGGCGCGAGACCTCGCCCATGATCCAGTTGCTGGCGAGCTTGGCCTGACCGCAGGCCTTGGCGGCGGCTTCGAAGTAGGCGGCCATGGCCTTGCTCTGGGTGAGCGTCGTGGCGTCGTATTCGGGCAGGCTGTAGTCGGCCACGAAGCGCGCCGCCATGGTGCGGGGCAGTTCGGCCATCTGGGCGCGCTGTTCCTCGATCCAGTGCTGTGAAATATGGAGCGGAGGCAGGTCCGGGTCGGGGAAGTAGCGGTAGTCGGCAGCGTCTTCCTTGGTGCGCATCGCGCGCGTCTCGCCCGTGTCGGGGTCGAACAGCACGGTGGCCTGCTGGATGGCGCGTCCGTCTTCGATCTCTTCGATCTGCCAGCGGATCTCGTAGTCGATGGCCTGCTGCATGAACTTGAACGAATTCAGGTTCTTGATCTCACGGCGCGTGCCCAGCGGCTGGCCCGGCTTGCGCACCGACACGTTGGCATCGCAGCGGAAGCTGCCTTCCTGCATGTTGCCGTCGCAGATGCCGATCCAGGTCACGATCTTGTGCAGCTCCTTGGCGTAGGCCACGGCTTCTTCGCTGGAGCCCATGTCGGGCTCGGTCACGATCTCCAAGAGGGGCGTGCCCGCACGGTTCAGATCGATGCCCGATTGGCCGATGAAGTCCTCGTGCAGCGACTTGCCCGCGTCTTCTTCGAGGTGGGCACGCACCAGGCGCACGGTCTTCTTCTCGTCACCCAGAAAGAACGACACCTCGCCGCCTTGCACGACCGGGATCTCGAACTGGCTGATCTGGTAGCCCTTGGGCAGGTCGGGGTAGAAGTAGTTCTTGCGCGCAAAAATGCTCTTCTCGGCAATGTGGGAGCCGAGGGCCAGTCCTAATTTAATAGCGCAGGCCACGGCCTCGCGGTTCATCACGGGCAGGGTGCCGGGCAGGGCCAAGTCCACGGCGCAGGCCTGGGTGTTGGGCTCGGCGCCAAAGGCGGTGGCGGCGCGGCTGAAGATCTTGCTCTGGGTGGCGAGCTGGGTGTGGGTTTCGAAGCCGATGACGACTTCGTAACCGTGGATGAGTTTCGCGGTCATGTCAGAAACCCTCCGGGCGACGGAGGTGGAAATCGGTGGCTTGCTGCAGGCGGTGTGCAGCGTTCAGAAGGCGGGCTTCCTGGAAGTAGTTGCCAATCAGCTGCAGGCCCACGGGCATGCCGCCTTCGCCAAAACCGGCGGGCACGCTCATGCCGGGCAGGCCGGCCAGCGAGCCGGGCAGGGTGAAGATGTCGGCCAGGTAGTCAGCCAGCGGGTCGTTGCCGTGGTCACCCAGCTTCCAGGCCACGGTGGGGGCCACGGGGCCGGCGATCACGTCGCAGCTCTGGAACGCGTTCTGGAAGTCGTCGGCGATCATGCGGCGGATCTTCTGCGCCTGCAGGTAGTAGGCGTCGTAGTAGCCGTGCGAGAGCACGTAGGCGCCGATCATGATGCGGCGCTTGACCTCGTCGCCAAAGCCTTCGGCGCGGGTCTTCTTGTACATGTCCACCAGGTCCGTGTAATCCTTGGCACGGTGGCCGAACTTCACGCCGTCGAAGCGGCTGAGGTTGGACGACGCCTCGGCGGGCGCAATGATGTAGTAGACCGGGATGGACAGCTCGGTGCGCGGCAGGCTGATGGGCACGAGCTTGGCGCCGAGCTTTTCGTATTCCTTCAGGGCGGCATCGACAGCGGTGCGCACGTCGGGCGCCAGGCCGTCGCCAAAAAATTCAGCCGGGATGCCGATGCGCAGGCCTTCAATGCTGTCGTTCAGCTGGGCGCTGAAGTTTTCGGCGGGGACATCCAAAGATGTGGAGTCGCGGTCCGGGTCGGGGCCGCACATGGCGGATAGCAGCAGGGCGCAGTCCTCGGCCGAGCGGGCCATGGGGCCGGCCTGGTCCAGGCTGGAGGCGAACGCGATCATGCCGTAGCGGCTGGCGCGGCCATAGGTGGGCTTGATGCCGGTGATGCCGCAGAACGAGGCGGGCTGGCGGATGGAGCCGCCCGTGTCGGTGCCGGTCACGCCCGGGGCCAGGCGCGCGGCCACGGCCACGGCGCTGCCGCCGGACGAGCCGCCCGGGATGCGGTCGGTGGCCCAGGGGTTGCGCACCGGGGCGGGGGCGTCAAAGCCCACGGGGGCAACGGCGGAGTTCTCGTTGGCCGAGCCCATGGCGAACTCGTCGCAGTTGAGCTTGCCCAGGGTCACGGCGCCGGCCTCGGCCAGGCGGGTGACCACGGTGGCGTCGAACGGCGACTGGTAGCCTGCGAGCATCTTCGATCCGGCGGTGCTGGGGAAGCCGCGCGTGACAAAGATGTCCTTGTGGGCAATGGGCACGCCGGCCAGGGGGCCTGCCGTGCCTGCGGCGATGGCGGCATCCTGTGCGCGGGCCTGGGCCAGGGTGGTGTCGGGGTTCACGGCCACGTAGGCGCCCAGGTTCTGGTGGGCCGCTGCGCGGTCAAGGAAATGCTGGGCGGTTTCGACGGCCGAAACGCGGCGTTCGCGCAGTTCGGTGGCCAGCTGGGCCACGCCCAGGTCATGCAATGCGGTGGAAGTCATGCGGCAGGGCTCTTACTCGATCACTTTGGGCACGAGGAACAGGCCTCGTTCGACAGCGGGGGCGCTTTGCTGGTTGGCTTCGCGCTGGTTGGGCTCGCTGGCGATGTCTTCGCGCAGGCGCAGCTGCACGTCCTGGATGGCGGCCACGGGGTGGGCCAGGGGCGCGAGGCCCGAGGTATCCACAGCCCGCATCTTTTCCACGATGTCAAAGAAGCCGTTGAGCTGGGTGAGCATGCGCTCACTTTCGGCAGGTGTCAGCTCAAGCCGCGCCAAGTTGGCGATGCGGCCGATGTCCTGGGGGGTCAGTGCCATAGGGAGGAGAATCTAAAGAAACCAGACGTAAAGCTGTGATCCGGGCGGTGCCGAAGGGAGTTATTCACAGGGGATGGGGTATTATCCCGGCTTTGCCGCAAAGCTCCCGGAATGGGAGTCAATTGCGTGAAAAAAGCCAATAAACACCCCTGAATACCTGGCGATGGCAGGCCGACGTGCATGCCGTGCCTGAGAGGACTTTTGAATGTTCGGAGCTTTCCGTCGGTACTTCTCCACCGACCTTGCCATTGACCTTGGCACAGCCAACACCCTCATCTTCGCCCGCGACAAAGGCATCGTGCTCGACGAGCCCTCCGTGGTTGCCATCCGCCACGAAGGCGGGCCCCATGGCAAGAAAGTCATCCAGGCCGTAGGCCACGAGGCCAAGGCCATGCTGGGCAAGGTGCCTGGCAACATCGAAGCCATCCGCCCGATGAAGGACGGCGTGATCGCCGACTTCGTGATCACCGAGCAGATGATCAAGCAGTTCATCAAGATGGTGCACCCGCGCACGCTGTTCACCCCCAGCCCGCGCATCATCATCTGCGTGCCCTGCGGCTCCACCCAGGTCGAGCGCCGCGCCATCAAGGACGCGGCCGAGGCCGCCGGCGCCACCGCCGTGTACCTGATCGAGGAGCCCATGGCCGCCGGCATCGGTGCGGGCCTGCCGGTGTCCGAGGCGTCCGGCTCCATGGTCGTGGACATCGGCGGCGGCACCACCGAAGTCGGCGTGATCTCGCTGGGCGGCATGGTCTACAAGGGCAGCGTCCGCGTGGGCGGCGACAAGTTCGACGAAGCCATCATCAGCTACATCCGCCGCAACTACGGCATGTTGATCGGCGAGCCCACCGCAGAATCCATCAAGAAGAACATCGGTTCGGCCTTTCCTGGCTCTGAAGTGCGCGAGATGGAAGTCAAGGGCCGCAACCTGTCCGAAGGCGTGCCGCGCAGCTTCACCATCTCCAGCAACGAAGTGCTGGAGGCACTGACCGACCCGCTCAACCAGATCGTCTCGGCCGTGAAGAACGCGCTGGAGCAGACCCCGCCCGAACTCGGCGCCGACATTGCCGACCGCGGCATGATGCTCACCGGCGGCGGCGCGCTGCTGCGCGACCTGGACCGCCTGCTGGCCGAGGAAACCGGCCTGCCCGTGCTGGTGGCCGAAGACCCGCTGACCTGTGTGGTGCGCGGCTGCGGCATTGCGCTGGAGCGCATGGATCGCCTGGGCAGCATCTTCACGAGCGAGTAAGCCCGTGGGCCTGGTGGTTGCAGGCACTGTCGTCCACCCTGAATCCCGCTCATGAACTGCATGACTGCACCCGCTCCAATGCTTCATCCTGAGCATGCGCCCGTGGAGCGGCCTCCACGCGGCCTGTCCTGACTGCTGCGCACCATGCCCATCGGTACCCTGGAGCGCAGCGCTCCCCCTTTCTTCAAACAGGGCCCTTCGGCCCTGTCGCGTTTGGCCGTGTTCAGTGCGCTGGCGCTGTTCCTGATGGTGGCGGACGCGCGCTTCCAGATCACGGGCCCGTTCCGCAAGGTGGTGGCCACCGTGCTCTACCCGGTGCAATGGCTGATGCTCAAACCGGTGGAGTTCGCCAGCCATGGCTCTGGCTACTTCCAGTCGCTGCAGACCGCCCAGGAGGACCTGGACGCCGCACGCAAGAAGATGGCGCTGATGGGCCAGCGCGCCAACCATGCCGAGCAACTGGCGCTGGAAAACGGCCGCTTGCGCAAGCTGCTGGAGCTGCGCGACCGGCTGCAGACACCGGCCCAGGCGGCCGAGGTGATCTACGACACTGCCGACCCCTACACGCGCCGCGTGGTGCTGGACCGGGGGCAGGTGGGGGGCGTCGAACTGGGCGCGCCCGTCATGGACGAGGCCGGGGTGCTGGGCCAGGTCACGCGGGTGTTCCCCCTGGTGAGCGAGGTCACGCTGCTGGTGGACCGCGACCAGGCGATTCCCGTGCTGAACATCCGCACCGGCGTGCGGGGCGTGGCCTATGGCGACCCCGTGGCCGGGCATGGCGGCGGCATGGAGCTGCGCTTCATGCCGGCCAATGCCGACATCCGCGAAGACGACCTGCTGACCACCAGCGGCGTGGACGGCCTGTACCCCCCGGGCCTGCCCGTGGCACGGGTGGTGCGGGTGGAGCGCCGGGCCGATTCCGCGTTTGCCCGCATCTACTGCACACCCTTGGCCCAGGTGCAGGGCGCGCGCCATGTGGTGGTGCTCAAGCCGCTGGGCGACAACGAGCTGCCCCGCCCCGAACCGGCGCACCCCGTGCCTGCGAACAAGCGCGGAGGGCGCAAGTGAGCGGCGCCCCCTGCATGACGAAGATGAAAGGACGCACGCCATGATCATGCCGCGTGGTGAGCCCCTGCTGATGCCGGTGAACCCGGTGTTCATCTGGGCCAGCCTGGTGGCGGGCCTGGCCATCAACATGCTGCCGCTGGGCCGCATCGTCTGGATGCCCGACCTGCTCATGGTGCTGCTCGTGTTTTGGGGCGTGCACCAGCCGCTGCGCATCGGCATGGGCGCGGCGTTTGTGCTGGGGCTGTGCATGGACGTGAGCCAGTCGGCGCTGCTGGGCCAGCATGCGCTGTCGTACACCGTGCTGTCCTTTGGCGCCATTGCCATCCACCGCCGCCTGCTGTGGTTCAGTGTGCCGTCGCAGGCGCTGCAGGTGCTTCCGCTGTTTGCGCTGGCCCACGCGATCGAGCTGTTGCTGCGCATGGTGTCCGGGGGCATCTTCCCGGGACTGTGGAGTTTTCTGGCGCCGCTGATCGAAGCCCTGCTCTGGCCCCTGGCCAGCTGGGTGCTGCTGGCGCCCCAGCGCCGCCCGCCCGACAGCGACAAGAGCAGGCCTTTGTGACATTGACGACATGACCGAACTGCGCAGCAGCGAAGCCGACGCTTCGCGTTTTCGGGTGCGTGCCGTGGTGGTGGGCCTGGTGGTGCTGGCTGCGCTCTGCCTGGTGCTGGCCCGGCTGATCTTCCTGCAGGTGGTCCGGCACGACGACCTGGCCGCGCAGGCCGAGAGCAACCGCACGGCGGTCGTGCCCATCGTGCCCAACCGGGGGCTCATCCTGGACCGCAACGGCGTGGTGCTGGCGACCAACTACTCGGCCTACACGCTGGAGATCACGCCCTCGCGTGCGGGCGTGCTCGACGAGACCATCGACGAGCTGGCCAAGATCGTGGACATCCAGGCGCGCGACCGCCGGCGCTTCAAGCGGCTCATGGAGGAGTCGCGCAACTTCGAATCCCTGCCCATCCGCACGCGCCTGACGGACCAGGAGGTGGCCCGCTTCACCGCCCAGCGCTACCGCTTCCCCGGCGTGGACATCAAGGCGCGCCTGTTTCGCAACTACCCGCTGGGCGACGTGGCCAGCCACGCCATCGGCTACATCGGCCGCATCAACCAGAACGAGAAGGCCCGCATCCAGGACTCGGACGACGAGGCCAACTACCGGGGCACCGAATACATCGGCAAGCTGGGCGTCGAGCAGAGCTTCGAGTCGGCCCTGCATGGCGCCACGGGTGTGGAGCAGATGGAGACCTCGGCCGGCGGGCGCGCGGTGCGCAAGCTCTCCAGCCACGCGGCCACGCCCGGCGACAGCGTGATGCTGTCCATCGACATCAAGCTGCAAAAACTCATCGAGGAGCTGTACGGCAGCCGCCGCGGGGCGCTGGTGGCCATCGACCCGCGCAATGGCGAGATCCTGGCGCTGGTGAGCAAGCCCACGTTCGACCCCAACCTCTTCGTCGAAGGCATCGACGTGGACAACTGGACCGCGCTCAACGAGTCCATCGACAAGCCGCTGCTCAACCGCGCCCTGCGCGGCACGTACCCCCCCGGCTCCACCTACAAGCCCTTCATGGCCCTGGGGGCGCTGCAGCTGAACAAGCGCTCGCCCAGCCTGGTGATCAACGACCCGGGCTTCTACACCTTTGGTGGCCACACCTTCCGCAGCCACGAGGGCGGGCTGGGCGGCGTGGACATGCACCGCGCCATCCAGTTCTCCAGCAATACCTACTTCTATTCGCTGGCCGTGGAGATGGGCGTGGACGCCATCCACGATTTCATGAAACCGCTGGGCTTGGGCCAGTCCACGGGCATCGACCTCAACGGCGAGGTGCGCGGCACCTTGCCCAGCACCGAGTGGAAGCGCAACACCTACAAGCGCGCCGACATGAAGCGCTGGTTCCCGGGCGAGACCGTGTCGCTGGGCATCGGCCAGGGCTACAACAACTTCACCATGCTGCAGCTGGCGCTGGCCGAGGCCACGCTGGCCAACGGCGGTACGCGCTACCGGCCCCACATGGCCAAGGCTGTGAAAAACGCGGTCACCGGGGTGGTCACCGAGATCGTCCAGCCCCCGGGCCAGAACCTGGGCTACCAGCCCCGGCATGTGGAGCTGGTGCGCAACGCCCTGGTGGCCGTGAACAAGGGGGGCACGGGCACCCGTGTGTTTGCGGGCGCGCCCTACACCTCGGCGGGCAAGACGGGCACGGCCCAGGCCGTGAGCCTGGGGCAGAACGTGAAGTACAACGCCAAGGCGCTGGAGGAGCACCAGCGCGACCATTCCCTGTTCGCCGCGTTCGCGCCCGCCGAAGAACCCACGATTGCCCTGGCGTTGATCGTGGAGAACGCCGGCTTTGGTGCCGCCCATGCCGCGCCCATCGCACGCCGGGTGTTCGACTACTGGCTGCTCGGGGAGTACCCCAGCGAGGAAGACATCGCCGCCGTGCAGAAGGGGCAGGCTGCAGCCCCCATCGGCAAGCCCCGCCGGGTGGCCGATGTGGCGCTGCCGTTGCCCTGAGCCCTGCCAAAAATTGCCCGGTGCGGGGCCCCGCTGGCCCCGCGAACATCTGCTAACAGGCCGCGCGCGGCTTCTGCGGCAGAATCCGCCCGCCCCTGTGTGGGGGCCGCGCCAGACTGCCGCGCACCGGAGACGCCATGCAACGCCAACGCCGCCGGGCCCTGGGGGCCCTTCCTGTTCTGCTGCTCACCGCCTGTGGCGGAGGCGGTGGGGGCGATGCCCCTGCCAGCCCCGGCAACCCCCCCAGCCCGGCCGCGCCCGCCGGGCCCTCACCGTCGCCCTTGCCTGCACCGCCCTCGGGCGGCGTGGCCTATGGCAACCTCTCCCGCGCCAGCCTGGGGGCCGGTGCGGCGCTCAACGGCGCCATCCCGTTCCCGGCCGACAACCCGTGGAACACCGACATCAGCGGCGCCGAGGTGGATCCGGCGTCCGAGCGCCTGATCGCCAGCATCGGTGCCGACAAAGGCCTGTACCGCGACTTCGGCGCCGGCCTGTGGGAGGGCGCGCCCATCGGCATCCCCTACCGGGTGGTCGCGGGCCAGCAGGCCCGGGTGGCCATCGACTACCAGGCCTACGCGGCCGAGAGCGACCCCGGCCCATTTCCGGTTCCGCTGGACGCGCCCGTGGAGGGCGCGCCGGGGCTGAATGGCGACCGGCATGTGCTCGTCCTCGACCGGGACAACCAGCGGCTCTATGAACTCGGGCGCGCGTTTGCGCGCGGCGACCGCTGGCAGGCCGATGTCGGGGCGGTGTTCCACCTCGACAGCAACAATGTGCGGCCCACCGCGAAGGCGGGCTGGACCAGCGCCGACGCCGCCGGGCTGCCCATCTTCCCCGGGCTGGTGCGGTACGACGAAGCCGTGCTGGGCGCAGGGGGCATCCGCCATGCGCTGCGCTTCACGGCGGCGCGCACGCGCCGGGCGTTCGTGCCGCCGGCCATGCACTACGCCTCCTCCAGCACCGACCCCAACCTGCCGCCCATGGGCATGCGGGTGCGGCTGAAGGCGGGGTATGCCGTTCCCGCCACGTTCAGCCCGGAGGCCCAGGCCATCCTGGCGGCGCTCAAGGCCTACGGGATGCTCCTGGCCGACAACGGTTCGGACTGGTACCTCAGCGGCGCCCCCGACGAGCGCTGGAACAACGACCGCCTGCGCGCCGAGCTGGCCTCGGTCAAGGGGCGTGACCTGGAGGTAGTGAAGATGGTGGGGCTGGTCACGCAGGTGTAGTGCGGCGGCCCTCCTGGTGCAGGCCAAGGTCTGCGCCAGGATTTTGCTTCTATTTTGATAGCTGCAAGCGCTTGTCAGGCAGGCGCTGGGGCATGATTTCTTGTGGGCCTGGAACCGTCAGGCGGGCTGCGCCTTCGCGGAGGGCGGAATCTGGCTGAACACCAGCGCCGCCACGATGAGCCCGGCGCCCGCCAGGCCTGCCCAGCCCAGCCGCTCGCCCAGCAGCGCCCAGGCCGTGAGGGCCGCGAACACGGGCTCCAGCCCAAACACGATGGCGCTGCGCATCGCATCCACGCGCTGCTGGCCCCAGGCCTGCAGGGTGACCACCACCACGCTGGCCAGCAGGCCCAGGTACAGCAGCGCCACCCAGGCATCGGCTGGCAGGTGGGCGGTGGCGTGCAGCCAGCCCAGGCCGCCGTCCTGGCCCAGCAGCAGCGCGGTGGAGGCCGCGGCCATCACCGTGGCCTGCGCCGCCGCCATGCGCGTGGCGCGCAGGGGGCGCGCGGCAGTGCGGCGCGCGGATTCTTCCAGCGCGAGGATGTAGAGCGCGTAGAACACCGTGCTGGCCAGCGTCAGCGTATCGCCCAGGTTCCAGGGCTCGTTCTCGTGGAACATCAGGGTCATGCCCAACAAGGCCATCCCGCAGGCGGCCCACAGCCGCCAGCCATAGCGGCGGCCCATGGCCGCCATGGCGATCAGCGGCACCACCAGCACATTCAGGCCAGTCACGAAGGCATTGCGGTTGCTGCTGGTGCGCGCCAGGCCCTCGATCTGCAGCCAGAACGCGAGGAACAGCAGCACGCCCAGGGCGCAGCCCCACAGGCGCTCGTGGCGCCGCATGCCCCACCACAGCGGCGCGAGCACCGCCAGCGCAATCACAAAGCGCAGCCAGATGATCTGCAGCGCATCGAGCTGGGTGGACAACAGCTTCATGGCGGGGAAGGTGGTGCCCCACACCACGGTCACTGCCAGCAGGGCCAACAGGCCAAAACGGTCGGGTTTCATGGACAGGCAAAGAGGAAATGCGGCAAACAAAAAAGGCTGGCCGGTTGCCCGGCCAGCCTGCTCCGGCAAAGTCGAAGGCTTAGTTGAAGAGGTAGCGGGCCTGCAGGTTCAGGCGCAGCATCTCGCCCTGCTGGCCGTCGAACGTCGTGCGGCGGCCGCCGATCAGCTCGGCGCCCAGTTCCACGCTCTTGATCGGCAGGTAGTACATGCCGGCGTGCCACTGGTAGAGCTTGTGGTTGCCTTCGGCGCCGTAGGCGTTCACGTAGGCGTCGCCCAGCTTGTTGCGCGAGCGCACCATGCCCAGCGAGACGGTGCCGCGCAGCTGCTCGCTGAACACGTTGGACAGGCCCAGCACCACGCCCTGCGACTTGTCCAGGCGCACCGTGCCGCCGTCCAGCACCGGGTAGTTGGTGCCGATCAGGTAGGCGCCGTCGCCATCGCCGTCCAGGCGCGTGTACTGTGCCATCAGCGTGGTGGTGCCGGTGATCTTGTAGCCCGCGCCCAGGCCAAAGCCCAGGCCGCGCTTGGACACGCCGCTCACGCGCTGTTCGTGCGACAGCAGGCGGGCGTTCACATTGCCCCAGTCGTAGGCCTTGTCCACGCGGGCGACCAGGTTGGGGCTCTTGGCGCCGTCGGTGGGCTCTTCCAGTGCGAACTGGAACTTGGCCAGGTTGGGGTTGTTGTAGGTGTAGCGCACCTGGGTGGGGCGGCGGAAGGTGGCGCCGGGCGGGCCGTTGAAGTCCACCGTCTCGGGCAGGTTGTCCGTGTCCATGAAGGTGGACCAGGTCTGGCCGATCAGCCAGCCTGCGTACTCGCCGTAGGCATGGCGCAGGCGCAGGCGGTTGCGGTTGCACTCGGCGCCGCAGTAGGCGTAGAAGTCGGCCTCGATCTTGGTGTTGAAGGTGCCGACGCCGGTGGGCGTGGAGGTCTCGAAGCCAAAGCGCGAGGTCTGTGCGGTCAGGCTGGTCTTGCCGCTCTTGGCGCTGCCCAGGGGTTGTTCCATCAGGTTGGTGAAATGGTCACCCGGGGCCGTGCCCTTGAAGTCCTTGACCATGTTGGCTTCGGCAAAACCGTACACGCGGATCGAGGTCTCGCTGCCCGGCAGGCGGAAGCTGCCAGGGATGTCGCCCAGCACCACGGCGTCCTTCTGCTTGAGCTCGACGGCCTCGATGCGGTCGTTCCAGGCCGATGCCGATGCGGCGGCAGGCGCTGCGGCCGGTGCCTGGGCCTTGAGTGCGTTGAGCTCGGCGCGCAGGGCCTTCAGCTCGTTGCGCATGTCTTCGAAATCCTTGGCGGTCTGGGCAAAGGCTGCGGGTGGCAGGCTGCACAGGCCGGCGGCCATCAGGGCGAGGAACGTGTGGTTCAGTTTCATGGTCACTCCGGTAGGGGCTTGTGGTTGTTGTTCGCAGGTGCCTGGATCTCAGGCGCTCATGCGGCCGATGAAGGCGCGGATGCGGTCGTTGGCTGGGTTGCTGAAGAATTCGGCGGGTGGGGCGTCGTGGGCGATGCGCCCCTGGTCGAAGAACATCACGCGGTCGGACACCTCGCGCGCAAAGCCCATCTCGTGGGTCACCACGATCATGGTCATGCCGCCACGGGCCAGCTCGCGCATCACGTCCAGCACCTCCTGCACCATCTCCGGGTCCAGGGCCGAGGTGGGCTCGTCGAACAGCATCACCTGGGGCTGCATGGCCAGGGCCCGTGCAATCGCCACCCGCTGCTGCTGGCCGCCCGACAGCTGCCAGGGGTACTTGTGGGCGTGGTCCTGCATGCCCACGCGGGTGAGCAGGGCCATGGCCTGCTCGTTGGCCTTCGCGCGCGGCGTGCGGCGGATGCGGCGCGGCGCCAGCGTCACGTTGTCCAGCACGCTCATGTGGCCGAACAGGTTGAACTGCTGGAACACCATGCCGACCTCGCTGCGCTGCTTTTGCAGCCGGTGCGGGTCGTCGCCCACGGGTTCGCCGTCGATGGTGATGGTGCCGCTGTCGTGGGGCTCCAGCCGGTTGATGGCGCGCAGCAAGGTGCTCTTGCCCGAGCCCGAGGCGCCGATGATCACGGTGACCTCGCCAGTGTTGAAGGTGGTCGAGACATCCTTGAGCACCTGGTGTGCGCCGAACGACTTGCAGACCCGGTCCACGACGATGAAAGGGGTGGTGGTGTGGCCCGTTGTCATTTGTTGCGGTCTTCCACGTCGAAGCGGTATTCCACGGCGTTCGAGATCTGCGTGACCAACGTGGTCAGCAGCAGGTAGGTGATGGCCACGGTGGACAGCGTGGCAATGGGCTGGAATGTGGCCGACTGGATGCGGTTGCCCACATTGGTCAGCTCCACCACGCCGATGGCGTAGGCCAGTGACGAGTCCTTGAGCAGCGCCACGAAGTTGCTCACCAGCGGCGGCAGTGAGATCTTGAAGGCCTGGGGGAACACCACGTCCAGAAAGACGTGCATCCGGCCCAGGCCCAGTGCCTTGGCGGCCTCGGTTTGGCCGCGCGGCACGGCCAAGAGGCCGGCGCGGATGGCCTCGGCGTTGTAGGCGCCTACGTTCAGACCCAGGGCCAGCACGGCGGCGGCAAAGTCGGGCAGGTTCAGGCCCGGCACCAGCACCGGCAGCGCGAAGTACACGAACAAAATCTGCACCAGCAGCGGCGTGCCGCGGATCACCCAGATGTAGAAGCTGGCGACCCAGCGCACGGCCGCCCAGCGCGCGGTGCGGGCCAGGGCCGCGCCCGTGCCCAGCACCAGGCCGACGCTGCCGCTGATGAGGGTGAGCCACAGCGTGGTGCGCGCGCCATCAGAAAAGGCCTGGGCGTTGGAGCCAATGGGCTCGGGCAGGAAAGAGAGCAACTGGCCCAGCAGCGCCAGCGCCAGGACCATCAGGATGACGGCCGAGACGAGCGTGGCGTTGCTGCGCTGCTGGCGAGACCAGCGCTGTGGCCAAAGGGCAGTGAGCATGGGAAACCCCGGTCAGGACAAGAGCGAGAGGGGCGTGCTCAGTGGCAGCGGACGTCTTCGTTGAAATACTTCTTGGACAGCGCGGCGTAGCTGCCGTCGGCCATGACTTCGGCCAGGGCCTTGTTCCAGCCACCGGCCAGCGAGCTGTTGCCCTTGGCCACGGCGGCGGCGATGCGCTCGATGAACAGCATGTCGCCGAGCTTGAAGCCGGCGCCGGGGTTCTTCTCGGCCACGGCCTTGGCCACGAAGCGGTCGGTCACCCAGGCGTCCACGCGGCGCGAGTTCAGGGCGCTGCGGGCGTCCACGTCGGTGGGGAAGTTCTTCATTTCCTTGATGGACGAGACCTTCTGCACGTTCTCCAGGTAGCTGGTGCCGGTCTGCACGGCCACGATCTTGCCGGCCAGGTCCTTGGCGCCCTTGATGGCGGGATCCATGGCGATGATCATGCCGCCCGAGCAGTAGTGGGGCTCGGTGAAGGTCACGGCCTTGGCGCGCTCGTCGGTGATGCCGTGCGAGGCAATCACCAGGTCCCAGCGGTCCTGGCGCAGGCCGGTGAGCAGGGCGTCGAAGCCCAGGGTCTTCCACTGGATCGTGAGGCCCATCTTCTTGGCCACGAGTTCGGCCACTTCTACTTCAAAGCCCGTCAGCGTGGTGCCATTGAAGAAGTTGAACGGAGCGAACTGCCCTTCGGTGGCGATGAGGATCTTGCCGTCTTTCTTGACCTCGTCCAGTGTCCGGGCCTGGGCGGCGAATGCGGCGCAGAGCGCGAGGGCGGTGGCGACAGCCTTGAACAATTTCATGGGATGGGTCCTGTACGGGGTATTTCAGGTACAAAAAATCCGGCATGCGGGTAAGCAGGCCGGAGGCTCGGGGAACGAGGGCGGGGTCATCGCCAATGGCGAAGCCTGCCGTCATCAAATGGACACGATTATAAAGATGCGGATTTTTTCCTTGACACTGCGGACAACCCCCGGTGGGCGCTTGTGTGCCTATTCGCAACAGGTTTAGACGGAGCTCCCGAACTTTCGGGAGCGGTTTTCGGCCGTGGTGTTACCTCAAGAACGCGTCGTAGCCCGTCTTGAGGATGAGGGTGCCCACCACCATGATGAAGATGCCGCGCACAAAGCCCGTGCCATGCTTGAGCGCCATGTGGGTGCCCAGCAGGCTGCCCACCACATTGGCCACGGCCAGCGTCACCGCAAAGTGCCACCACACATGGCCCTTGGCTGCAAACAGCAGGATGGCCGCGATGTTGGTGGCGCAATTGAGCAGCTTGGCCGAGGCCGAGGCATTGAGGAAGTCATAGCCGAGCAAGCGCACGAACAGGAAGACAAAGAAGCTGCCGGTGCCCGGGCCGAAGAAGCCGTCATAAAAACCGATAAGCACACCGATCAGGCCCGCCACCAGCACCTCGGTGCGGCCCGCAAAGCGCGGGAGGTGGTAGCGGCCCAGGTCCTTCTTGGCCAGGGTGTAGACCAGCACGCCCAGCAGCACCAGGGGCAGCAGCTTGCGCAGGAAGTCGGCCGACACCACCGTGACGGCCCAGGCGCCCGCAAACGATCCGGCAAAGCCGGCGGCGGCGGCGGGCAGCATGGCCTGCCAGCGGACCTGCACCCGGCGGCTGTACTGCCAGGTGGCCATGGCGGTGCCCCACACCGACGCGGCCTTGTTGGTGCCCAGCAGCGTGGCCGGTGGCGCCCCCGGAAACGCCGCAAACAACGCCGGCACCATCACCAGCCCCCCACCCCCCACGATCGCATCCACAAAGCCCGCGAGCAGCGAGGCCAGGGTAATAAAAAACCATTCCATGGCTCTATTTTCGCACCTGGAGCGCTATCAATTCAGGACCGATAGGGTGTGCCGGATGGGCGAGGTGTTGTGCGAGCGGGCAAGAAAAAGGCGCTGGGATCGCCAGCGCCTGGAAAAAATGTGCACCTCGTTGGGTGCTTGGAATGTGGTTGTTGGTAGAAAGTGTCTCCTCGGGCCCCTCGCTTGGCACACCGAAGCGCGCTTTCGAGTGGCGCAACTGTAACGGGTGCACCCCGCTGGTGCATTGGGGGTTTCCCGCACCCTTGGCCGGGCGCCTGGCCGGATGTTGTCCCGAGTCGGGGGATGCCGGCTGGCATGGCTCGTGCAGCGCGTTGTAACAAGTTGTGAGGATGGTATTTCATTCGGGGAGTCTTGTCCCGGTTCGTGGCGGTTGTGTTGTTGTGCCTGGGGCTGTGTGCCGGCGCGCTGGCGCAGAGTCCGCCCGAGGCGGTCGCGGGTGGGGCATCCCCTGTGGCGGTAGCGCCCACGCGAGCCTCGCTGCTGGGGCTGAGCTCGGGCCTGGCGTCGGCCTGGTGGCCATCACACCCGCAGCGGGGTTTTTCACGCTGCGCTCGGCCGTGGTGATGGGCCTGGTGGCCGGGCTCGCGTGCTACTGGGGCGCCACGGGGCTCCAGCGGCTGCTGCGCGTGGACGAGCAGGCCGGACCTGCCCGATTCCGAAAAACTCGCCCTTGCCGCCCATTTGCACGTGCTGCTGCGCCGCAAGACGGGGCGCTTGACTGGCGCCGAATGGATGGCGGCCAACGCCGAATATGCGCTGGAGATCGTGCAGTTTGCGCGCCTGCGCGCTCAGGAGGACAACGCGCCCGATCTGGCCGAGTGGGCCGATCGGCCTTGCACCAGGACTTCCTGTTTGCAGCGCGCAGGCCCTTGCTGGACGTGGCTGCGCGGGCGGTGCGCCAGCGCATGGCACCACCGCCCGAGGTACCGCGCTACGTGGGTGGTATCCGCTGAGCGGGCCTGCGCTGCAGCACGGGCGTCATGTCATGCCCGCCGCGCCGCGATGACCCACTCGGCCGCCTTCTCCGCCATCATCAGCGTGGGCGAGTTGGTGTTGCCGCTGGTGATGGTGGGCATGGCGCCCGCATCCACCACACGCAGCCCGGCCACCACGCCGCCGCGCCCGTCGCGCACGCGCAGCTGTGCATCCAGCACGGCCATGGGGTCGCCATCGCGGCCCATCCGGGTGGTGCCCACGGGGTGGAAGATGGTGGTGGCGATGTCACCCGCCAGGCGGGCCAGATCTTCGTCGCTGTCAAACTGCACGCCGGGCTTCCATTCCTCGGGGGTGTACTTGGCCAGCGCGGGCTGGGCCACGATGCGGCGTGTGACGCGCAGGCTGTCGGCGGCCACCTGGCGGTCCTCGGGGGTGCTGAGGTAATTGGGCGCGATGGCAGGTGCGGTCTTGAAGTCGGCGTTCTTGATCTGCACCGTGCCCCGGCTTGTGGGGTTGAGGTTGCACACGCTGGCCGTGAACGCCGGAAAGCTGTGCAGCGGCTCGCCAAACGCGTCGAGTGACAGGGGCTGCACGTGGTATTCGATGTTCGGATGCGGCCGGTCGGGGCTGCTGCGCGTGAACGCGCCGAGCTGCGAGGGCGCCATGCTCATGGGGCCGCTGCGCTTGAGTGCGTATTCGAGCCCGATCTTGGCCTTGCCCACCAGCGAGTTGGCCATGGTGTTGAGCGTCTGCACGCCCTGCACCTTGAACACCGCGCGGATCTGCAGGTGGTCCTGCAGGTTGGCGCCCACGCCGCGCAGGTCCACCGCCACGTCGATGCCGTGCTGGCGCAGCAGCGCGGCCGGGCCGATGCCCGACAGCTGCAGCAGCTGCGGTGAGTTGACCGCGCCTGCGCTCAGGATCACCTCGCCCGTGGCATGGGCGGTGACCATCTCCTGGCCGTCCCACACCTGCACGCCGGTGCAGCGCTGGCTGCCGTCGGGCTGTGTTTCGAGGATGAGCTTGGACGCCTGCGCGCTGGTCCACATCTCGAAGTTGGGGCGGCCGTAGCAGGTGGGCCGCAAGAAGGCCTTGGCGGTGTTCCAGCGCCAGCCGCTTTTCTGGTTGACCTCGAAGTAGCCCACGCCCTCGTTGCTGCCGCCGTTGAAGTCGTCGGTGGCGGGGATGCCCGCTTGCTGCGCGGCCTGGGCAAAGGCGTCGAGCACGTCCCAGCGCAGGCGCTGCTTTTCCACCCGCCACTCTCCGGTGCTGCCGGTGGCCTTGTTGCCATGCAGGCGCTTGAAATTTTCATTCACGGCCCCGGGCTGGTCCAGGCGCCAGTGGTCCTCGTGGCGGCGGAAGTAGGGCAGGGCGTTGTCCCAGCGCCAGCTGGCGTCGCCCGTCAGTTCGGCCCACTGGTCGTAGTCGCGCGCCTGGCCGCGCATGTAGATCATGCCGTTGATGCTGCTGCAGCCGCCCAGCGTCTTGCCGCGCGGGTAGCGCAGCGTGCGGCCGTTCAGGCCCGGGTCGGGCTCGGTGTTGTAGAGCCAGTCGGTGCGCGGGTTGCCGATGCAGTACAGGTAGCCCACGGGGATGTGGATCCAGTGGTAGTCGTCCTTGCGGCCGGCTTCGATCAGCAGCACCCGGTGGCTGGCGTCGGCGCTCAGGCGGTTGGCGAGCAGGGCACCGGCTGTGCCCCCGCCGATGATGATGGTGTCAAACGTGGTGTCGCTCATGGGTGGGGGCGGGGCAATGCAGGGGGTTGTAACGGTGGGCCATTGTGCGGATCGCTCCGGCCCTGTCGATAGGGTGTGTGCTGATTGCTACATATTTGGTAGCTGTTGGCGCTTGTCAGTATTGCGTTGGGCGCTGGTTTGATAATAATTGCATGCCATCGGGGCCGGCCTGTGCTTGGCGCTGGGTTGCCTGGTGGAGCGGGCCGTGCACGGTCCGCTACCATGCACGCTCTTCCTTTCTGCTTCTTGACTTCCACATCCCTCTGGCTGCCTTGGCAGCCCGGCCCATGACCGAGCACACCCCCCGCATTGTTCGCACCGAGACGCCCCAGGGCCCCTGTGCGCAGTTGCGTGGGCGCTGGGGGGCGGCCGAGCTGGGTACCGAGGCGCAGTGGGAGGCTGTGTCCGCGCAGTTGCGCAGCCATCCGGCCGCCCCCGCCCTGGGGTGGGATTTGCGGGATCTGCAGTGGCTGGACCATGTGGGCGCGCAGCTGCTCTGGAACCACTGGCAGCATGCCTGGCCCGTGCACCTGGCCTGCACCGAGGGCCAGCGCACCATGCTGGCGCGCGTGGCGCAGTTCACCTGCATCGCCCCCCCGCCCGAGCCCTGGCGCCTGGGCGACCAGATCGACCACCTGGGCGTGCTGGTGCTGCATGGCGTGGACCACGCACGCCACCTGCTGGAGATGGTGGGCCAGCTGGTGCTGGACCTGGTGCGCCTGGCGCGCGCGCCGCGCAAGGGGCCGTGGCGCGATGTCTCGGGCCACCTGTACCGCATGGGGGCCACGGCCCTGCCCATCACGGCGCTGGTGGGCTTTTTGATTGGCGTGGTGCTGGCCTACCTGATGAGCCTGCAGCTGCGCCAGTTTGGCGCCGAGTCGTTCATCGTCAACATCCTGGGCATCTCGCTCATCCGCGAGCTGGGGCCCATGCTCGCAGCCATCCTGGTGGCGGGGCGTTCGGGCTCGGCCATCACCGCCCAGATCGGCGTGATGCGCGTGACCGAGGAGCTGGACGCGATGCGCGTGATGGGCATTCCGCACGGGTTTCGGCTGGTGATGCCACGCACGCTGGCGCTGGCGCTGGCCATGCCGCTCATCAGCGTGTGGACCACGCTGGCGGCCCTGGCGGGGGGCATGCTTGCGGCCGACCTGGCCATGGACATCTCGCCCGCGTATTTTGTGCAGGCGCTGCCGGCCGCCGTGAAGGTGGGCAACCTCGGGCTGGCCATGGCCAAGTCGGTGGTGTTTGGCGCGTGCATCGCGCTCATCGGCTGCCACTGGGGCCTGCGCGTGAAGCCCAACACCCAGAGCCTGGGCGAGGGCACGACGGCCTCGGTGGTGTCGTCCATCACCATGGTCATCATCGTGGACGCGCTGTTCGCCGTGGCCTTCAAGAACCTGGGGATCTGAGCCCATGGCCCGCACTGCACGTCCCCAGCACATCCCCGTCGCGGCCGGCGAGCCGCCCATCGTGGATGTGCGTGGCCTGTGGACCACGTTTGGCAAGGGCGACGAGGCCTTCACCGTGCACCAGGACCTGGAGTTCACCGTGCAGCGCGGCGAGATGCTGTCGCTGGTGGGGGGCTCGGGCACGGGCAAGACGGTGCTGCTGCGCCAGATCCTGGGCCTGGCCCGGCCCACGCGCGGCCAGGTCACGGTGCTGGGCCGCCCGGCATCGGAGATGGGGCGCGAGGGCGCGGCCAGCCGCGTGGGCATGCTGTTCCAGCATGGCGCGTTGTTCTCGGCCTTCAATGTGCTCGACAACGTGGCCTTTGCGCTGCGCGAACAGGGCACGCTGCCCGACGAGCTGGTGCGCGACGCCGCGCTGGTCAAGCTGCAGATGGTGGGCCTTAAACCCGAGCACGCCAGCCGCATGCCGGCCGACCTGTCGGGCGGCATGGTCAAGCGCGTGGCGCTGGCGCGGGCGCTCATCATGGACCCGCCGCTGCTGTTGCTGGACGAGCCCACGGCCGGGCTGGACCCGAGCAGCTCCGACGACTTCTGTGCGCTGCTGCGTGAGCTGCGCGCGGCGCTGGGGCTCACCGTGGTCATGGTCACGCACGACCTCGATACGCTGTTTGCGCTCAGCACCCGGGTGGCCGTGCTGGCCGAGAAAAAGGTCATCGTCACCGGGCCGCCGTACGAGGTGGCGCATGTGAAGCATCCCTTCATCGAACATTTCTTCATGGGCGAACGCGGCCAGCGCGCCATGGCCCCCGTGCAGACATCTGCACCGCCCGCCGTGCCGGCGGCCGCGCCCCTGCCAGACAAGGAACCCACCTGATGGAAAACAAATCCCACGCCCTGGCTGCCGGCATCTTCGTGCTGGTGGTCGCCGCCTTGCTGGCGGGCCTGGCCGTCTGGCTCACGCGCGACAACGCCAACTACGAGCAATACGAACTCTCTACCCGCGACGGCGTGAGCGGCCTGCAACCCCAGGCCGCCGTGCGCTACAAGGGCGTGGCCGTGGGCAAGGTCACGCGCATTGGTTTCGACCCGCAGGTCACCGGCAACGTGCTGATCCGCATCGCCGTCAACGAGCAGGCCCCCATCAGCCCCACCACCTTTGCCGTGCTGGGCTACCAGGGCGTCACCGGCCTGGCCCACATCCTGCTGGACGATGCCGAGAAACCCTACCCCGAGCTGCCTCCCGGCCCGAGCGGCCTGCCGCGCCTGCCGCTCAAGCCCTCGCCGTTTGGCAAACTGGCCGAGCAGGCCCCGGCCATCCTGAACCAGGTGGAGGAAGCCACGCGCCGCATCAACCAGCTGCTCGGCGACAACAACCAGCAAAAGCTCACCGAGGCCCTGTCGAACATCGGCCAGGCGGCGGGCAGCGTGAACACCCTCACGCAGCGGCTCGATGCCACCGTGGCCCAGCGCCTGGACCCGGCCCTGGCTGCGCTGCCGCCCCTGGCCAGCGATGCGCGCCAGACCCTGCAGTCACTGCAGCAGGCGGGCGCCGGCGTGTCGGCCCTGGCCGTGGACCTGGGCAAGACCACCCAGCGCCTCAATGCCGAAGGCGGCGCCATTGACCAGATCACCGCCGGCACCCAGTCGCTGGCCCGCGCGGCCGACCAGTTCAGCACCGCCACGCTGCCGCGCGTGAACCGCGCCGCCGACGACACCTCGCGCGCCGCCCGCCAGCTGGGGCGTGCGGCCGGGGGCGTCAGCGACAACCCGCAGCTGTTCCTCTACGGCTCGGGCCGCATCCCGCCCGGCCCGGGGGAACCTGGGTTTGCGCCTTGAGGAGACTCTATGAAAACCATTCAAAACATCGCAAAAAAGGCTGGTCTTGCGGGCGCCATCAGCGTTGTGGCCTTGTGTGTTGCTGGCTGCTCGGCCCTGCCCGCCCCGCCCGTCCGCCCGGCGCTGTATGACTTTGGCCCGGGCGCCGTGGCCCCCGCGCCCACCGACCGCCGCGCGCCCCTGCCCCCGCTGGCCCTGGCCGACGTGGAGGCCACGGGCCTGCCCGAGGGCAGCAATGCCGTGCTCTACCGCCTAGCCTATGCCGATGGCCAGCAACTGCGCCCCTACAGTCAGGCCCGCTGGAGCCAGCCGCCCGCGCAGCTGCTGCAGCAACGCCTGCGCGAACAGCTCGGCCAGCGCCGTGCCATCCTGAAGGCCGATGACGGCGCCGCCCAGGCCCGCGACCCGGCAACGGGCGGCAAGTTGCCCCTGGTGCTGCGCGTGGAGCTGGAGGAGTTCAGCCACCTGTTCAGCAGCCCCACCGACAGCGCCGGCGTCGTGCGCCTGCGTGCCACGGTGGTCGAGTTGACACCGGCGGGCGAATCGCTGCGCGGCCAGCGGGTGTTCATCGCCCAGCAGCCCGCGCGCTCGGCCGACGCGGCGGGAGGGGTGGCGGCGCTCGCGGGAGCCACGGGCCAGTTGGCAGGCGAGCTGTCCGAGTGGGTGGAGCAGGTGGGCAGCGCCCGCCCGTGAGGCGGCAGGCTGTCCGGGACTGAACCGGACGGCCCCCGGGGGGAGGGCGTTGTGAAAGGTGTGGACATATCCACAAAGGCCGCCGCTGTGCGTACCATGCGGCTTCCCGCATCCAAAAAATCACACAACACGCTCGAGAGGGAATGCCATGTTCATCGTCTGGGGGAAGAAACTCGTCCATCGCAAGCTCGGCCATGTGGCCGACTTCTGTCCCATCTGCCGCAAGCCCCGCGCCTTTGTGCTGCGGCGGGTCGGCTCTGCGGGGCATCTGTACTACGTCACCGTGAGCCAGGGGGAGCTGGTGGGTTACGAGCGCACCTGCGTGCAGTGCGGCACCGCGTTCAATGCCGAGCCCACGCACTACGCCACTGTGGCGCCCAAGCTGCTGCCCCTGCCCGAGCTGGCGCGGCAAACCTTCCCGGACCTGGAACAGGCCTGGAAGGACCGCCTGGACCTGGAGCGCCAACTGCGCAGCGACCCGCATGCGCTGCATGCCGACGACCGCAAGGCGCTGATCCGTAGCCCTTTTCTGCTGCTGTCGCCCAAGGTGGAAAAACGGTTTGCCTCCACCCATTTCGACAAGGAGGTCGGCATCGCTGCGCTGGCCGCTTTGGGCCTGATGATTGCGGGGCCCGCCACTGTGCGCGCGGTGGCGCCGGATGCGGCCGACCTGGCGGTGCTGGTGTGCATGGCCCTGGGGGTGCTGCTGGTGATCGTGCAGATCGCGCTGGCCGGCGGCCGCTTCATGCGGCGCGAGGTGCTGCCCGTGCTGGCCAAGTGCCTGCGGCCCCTGCAGCCCACGCGGGGAGAGCTAGAAGCCGTGATGGCGGAGCTAAAAACCTTGCGGCACCAGATGGCCACCAAGCTCAAGCTGCCCGAGCTGGTTGCGCAGATCGCGGGCCAGGGCGACGGCCGCTGAACGGGGCCCAGGCGACGCGGGAGCGCTCCGCCGCGCCGCGTCGCTACGGCCGGGGGAGGCCTGGGCGGCACCACCAGCCGGTTGCGAAAGCCGATCAGGAAATACACGAGCGCAAACAGCCAGAACAGCCAGGCAGCGTAGCCTGAAAACTGCACCGGCCCGGCGGGCGAGCTGAGGTCCACCACGACCGAGTTGCGGCCGATGGTGGCCAGATTGCCCCAGGAGCGGTAGCGGAACGGCCGGGTGGACTGCCCTGCCAGGCGGCGCAGGAGGCTGGCTGCAGCGGTGCGGCCCATCTGCTTGGCGCCGGGCCATACGCCGGGCACCGGCCGGGGGGCGTGGCTTCGAGGCCGCCAAAGCTGCAGCCGATGATGACAACCCGGGGCGGGGCGGAATGTGTCCAGGCGGGGCCGGGGACGTGTTCATGCCGCCATTGTTGGGGTTGGCCAACCCCGGCCCGCTGGGAGGCGGGGGCCGGGCGGTGGAGAGGGGGCACGCAGCCGCGTGACCCCCGGTCAGGCCATGAAGCCCAGGTTGGTGGGGTAGTCGGCCCCACCGAAGTGGCTCAGGTTGGGCAGCACGCCCGCCAGTTCGCTGTTGCTCACGCCAAACCAGCTGGCCAGCGTGGCAGCGTACTGGTCCACCGAGGTGCTGGGCAGCAGGCGGCCCTGGCCCACATGCCACTGGTCGTTGGCGTCGGACGTGCTGGTGATGCTGACCGGCGGCGCCTTGCCGTAGAAAGCCTTGCCTTTGACGGCGCCGCCCACCATGAGGTGGTGGCTGCCCCAGCCGTGGTCCGAGCCATCGCCGTTGGAGCTGAGCGTGCGGCCGAAGTCGGAGGCGGTGAAGGCGGTGACCTTGTCGGCCAAACCCAGCTCCACCGTGGCGTTGTAGAAGGCGGTCATGGCCTCGCTCACACGCTGCATCAGCACGGGTTGCTGCGAGATGAGGTTGTCGTGCAGGTCAAAGCCGCCCAGCGACACCATAAACACCTGGCGTTTGCTGCCCAATGCGGTGCGTGCCCCGATGAGGCGCGCCACCATCTTCATCTGGTTGGCCAGCGAGTTGTTGCTGGGAAAGGTCGTGGCCAGGTTGATGCCGGACAGTGCGCTGGTGATCTGGCTTTCGGCCGTGACGGCGCGGGTGGTGACCTTGTTGTATTCGTTCTCCAGCGTCTGCGCGCTGCCTTGCTGGATGAGCGTGGAGAGGGCGGTGCGCACGGCGGAAGAGTTGTACACATTGCTCTTTACGCCGTTGATGGCCACGGCGCCGTTGGTACTGACCTGGTACTGCAGGGCCGAGTCGCCCGACAGGAACACCGCATTGCCCGTGACCGAGATGCAGGTGAACAGCGAGTTGCCATTGGACGACAGCGCCAGGTCGCCGATGTTGCCGCCCCAGCCCACGGTGGAGCCTTCGGGCGACGACGACTGCCACACCGACTGCTGGTCATTGTGCGAGAACAGCTTGGGCGGAATGGGGTAGGTGCTGCGGTCGGCGCTGTTGTACTGCGCGCGCGTCAGGGGCACGACCAAAGGGCCCACGTTGAGCTGCACGGCGGCCTTGCCGCTGTTGAACAGGCCCGCGAGCCCCGTCATGGCCGGATGCAGGGCGTACTGGCGGGCCCCAGGCAGGGCCGTGGTGGGTGTCAGCAGCGTGGGCGTGAGGTCGGCCTTGGCCAGTGCAATGCCGCCCGCCGTCTGGCCGGAGCCGCCGCCCCGGATGGTGTTGTAGCGGTTGTAGCTGTCGTCGTCGTAGGTGACGACGGTGTTGGCGTAGTCGTTGCCGCCATACAGGAAGACGCAGACCAGGGCCTTGTAGTCCGTGGCGGTGAAGGCAGCGGCTTCGCCCATGGCGGCCAGATTCAGTGCAAAGGGCAGGGCGGTGCCCGCAAGGCCCAGTTGGGTGGAGCGGCGCAGGAAGGCGCGGCGCGTGTGGAGTTCGGGTTGAAGCAGGTGCATGGCGTGGCTTACTTTTGAACGAGGTATTCGGCCGAGGCCATCACCAGGAAGATCGCAGCGGCCACGCGGTCGAGCTTGGCGCTGTCCGAACTGGCAGCCGTGACGGCGGTCGCCTTCAAGGCGTCCGAGATGAGCTTGACCGTGGCCGCAGACAGCTGGCCGGCACACATGAGCAGGTTGATGCGCGCCACCAGGGCGTCGGCGTCGGCCACGATGGCGAGCTCGTTGGTGTAGGCGGCCTTGATGTCATAGCCATTGCTGGCGGTGCTGCCGTTGTTGGGCAGGTCGGGGGCATTCACATAGATGCCCGAGCGGATCGCGCCCTGCATGTAGTTGAGGTAGCCACCCACGCTGCTTTCATTGACCAGCTGGAATTCCGGCGCCACGGCACCAGTGGTCGCCAGGGCCGTGGACGGGGGCACATAGCCCGGGCGAAAGAAGTTGAACACCGACGGCGAGCGCAGCGGACTTTGCCCCAGGCGGGAGCCGGGGTCGGTGAGGTCGCCGATCTTCCAGCTGCCCAGGGCCGAGTTCAGTCCAAAGGTGCGGCCCCATTGCACGAAGCGCAGCATGGGTTCGCGCAGCTTGCCAAAGGCAGGCTGAATGAGCCCCGCGGGCGCACGCGCTTCGTCATCCAGCAGGATGGCCCGGACCACGGCGCGCATATCGCCCCGCACACCTGCGCCGTTGTTGTTGAAGGCTGCGGTCACGCGGGCCACGTAGGCGGGCGAGGGGTTGCTGGTCACCAGGCGCTGGATGAGCTGCTTGCCGATGAACGGGCCTACATTGGGGTGGTTGAACAGAGTGTCCAGCGCGGTCTTGAGTGCGGCCGCACCGGCTGTGTTGGCCGGCACGGTGGTGCCGAGGAAGGTGGCCGCCAGCGTGGAATGGCGCGACGCATTGAGCGCCATGGGCAGGCGTGCAAAGGTGGTGTTGGACACCACGCGCGCCGTGCCCGGCACGGTGGTGGGCACGTTCTGCGTCTGGTCATAGTCGTAGCCTGTGAACACGCGCGCCAGGTTGGTCACATCGCTCATCGTGTAGCTGTCGATGGGCTTGCCGGCGCCGTCCTTCTTCGCGGTTCCGTCAGGGTTGAGTTCCACCAGCCCGATGGACATCAGCTGCATGATTTCGCGGGCGTAGTTCTCGTCCGGCTGGCGGCCTGTGGTTGCGTTTTCCTTCTGGTTGCCGCGGGTGTTGAGGTAGTAGCCCATGGCCGCGTTCAGCGTGACGTCTTCCAGGATCGAGCGGTAGTTGCCAAAGGCGTTGTTGACCAGTTGGTCCCAGTACCAGGCCATGGCATGGCAGCGCCAGGTGATGTCTACCCCCGTGAGCGACACCACGCAGATCTCCGAGAGTGCCAGGGCCACGCGCTTGCGCAGGCCGTCGGGGGCGGTCATGAGCTGGTTCCAGATCATGTAGTCCGCCGGGTAGGAGTTGTCGTAGTAGGCCGTGTCGTCGCTGATGGCGGCATAGCCACGCAGGTTCAGCCAGTCCCAGCCGGTCTGGCTGGCGGCGGCGCTGAACTGGCTGTTGAGCCAGTCGGAGTAGGTGGAGGAGCGCAGGGCTGCAATCTCGGCGGTGGATGCCGAGAACTGCGCCTGCAGCAGAAAGCGGGCAGCTTCCGGGTCGGTGCCTGCGGCTGGGTAGGCGTACTTGCCTGTGGCGGGTGCGGGTGCCGGGGCGGGGCTGGGGGTCGGGGACGGAGATGGACTGGGGGTGGCCGGCGCCGGGCTCGGCGCCGAGGTCCCGGGGAGTGCGGAGGGCGGATTGTTGGTGGAGGCCGAGCCACCTGGCGTGGTACCCGATGCGGTGTCCCCGCCACCCCCGCCACAGGCGGCCAGCGCGGCGGTGGAGGCGAACAGCGCGGCCAGCAGCGGTCCGTGGCCTCGGTCTGCGGCGGCGGGTGCCGTGGTGACGGAGTGGCCCTCTGCGTCCTCTGCAACCTGGGGGGCCAGAGGTTCCTCGTATGTGTTTTTCATGGGTGGTCGTGGTGAAACGCGCGCCGCCCAGGGCGCGCAACCGGCACTTAATCACACGGCAGACGATTGCCGGAAACACAAGTGTTACCAAGCGAAACAACCCCTGGGAATGGGGTGGGTGGCCAGGTCGCTAAATGATGGGCAATTGCAACACTTTGTGGCCGCGCCCGGATTCCGGTACGCCCTCCACACTGCCATGACCTGCATCAAACCCTGCCCGCGCCAGGAATCCTAAGCTCGCCTTTTGTCTGGATGCAAAAGGGATTCCCATGGCCCAACTCGAATGGTCGGATGCGCTGAGCCTGGACCTGCCCCTGATGGACGACACCCACCGGGAGTTCGTCGATCTGCTGGCGGCGGTGGACCGGGCCGAGGATGCGCAATTGCCGCTCGCATGGCAGGCGCTGGTGGAGCACACCGACCAGCACTTCGGCCAGGAAGATGCCTGGATGGCCTCCACCCGCTTTGCCTCGGGCAACTGCCACAGCATGCAGCACCGCGTGGTGCTGCAGGTGATGCGCGAAGGCGCGGCGCGGGCCGCGCAGGGCGACCTGCAGGTGCTGCGGGTGATGGCGAGCGAGCTGGCCCTGTGGTTCCCGCAGCATGCGCAGAGCATGGATGCCGCGCTGGCGCTGCACCTGCGCCGTGTGGGGTTTGACCCCGCCACGGGCGTGGTGCACGCACCGCAGGCGCTGCCCGGCGAGCTGATCCATGGCTGCGGCGGCGCCACCTGCTCCGACGCCGCGGATGCATCCGAGGACGTCGCTACGGCGAGCGCCCCGCGAGAAGCGGTGGCCTGACGAGGCGGGCCCTGGGGCACCAAGAAAAAATGCCGGGGGCGGCTGCGCACGGCTCCGGGGGGGGCGGTGCGCACTGCAAGCGTGCTTTCACCCGTGTGCCGGCCGCCGTTGTGTGGCATGCTGACCGTTTCTAGGTATGTTTCGGCGGCCTTGCCGCCTTGCCCCATGGCTGATACCCGTTCTCCCGATGTACCGGGCGATGAGGCCGAGCGCCTGCAGGCCCTGCGGCGCTACGGCATTCTCGACACCCCGATGGAGCCCGCCTACGACGAGCTGGCGGACATTGCCGGCCATGTGTGCGAAGCCCCCGTGGCCCTGATCAGCTTTGTGGACCAGGATCGCCAGTGGTTCAAGGCCGTGCTGGGGCTGCCGCTGCGGGAAACGCCCCGCAGCGAGTCCGTGTGCCACTACGCCCTGCAGCATTCCGGGGTGTTTGTCGTGCCCGACCTGGAGCAGGATGCTCGGTTTGCGCATTTCGGCATCGTCACCCAGGAGAACCCGCTGCGGTTCTATGCCGGGGCCCCGCTGATCACGCCCGACGGCCACGCGCTGGGCACGCTGTGCGTGCTGGATTACCGGCCGCGCGTGCTGTCGGAGCGGGTGCTGGGCCTGCTCAGCGCCTTGGCCTGCCAGGTGGTCCGGCTGCTGGAGCTCAAGCGCGCCAACGACCTCCAGGGCCGGATGCTGGCCGACTTGGAGGCCGCCCGCCAGCAGATGGCCGTGCTGGCCCACACCGATGCGCTGACCGGGCTGGCCAACCGCCGCTCGTTCACCGAGCGGCTGCGGCAGGAACTGGCCCTGCTGCAGCGCAGCAGCGAGCCCGCCTGCCTTTTGATGATGGACATCGACCACTTCAAGCGCGTGAACGACATGCATGGCCACCATGTGGGCGACCAGGCGCTGCAGCTGCTGGCCACGCTGTGCCGTGACGTGTTCCGCGCGGCCGACGTGGTGAGCCGCTGGGGCGGAGAGGAGTTCCTGGCCCTGCTGCCCGCCACCCGGGTGGACCAGGCCCAGGTGGTGGCGCAGCGCCTGCATGCCGCGCTGGCCGCGCACCCCCTGTCCGGCATCGAGCCCCCGCTGGTGCTGGCCGTCAGCATGGGGCTGATCTTGCTGGACCCTCTGCGCCCGCTCGATGTCACGCTGCGCCTGCTCGATTCGGCGCTCTACACCGCCAAGCGCGAAGGCCGGGGGCGCACCGTGGTGGTGTAGTCTTTTTACGAGATTTGCTCTTGTTTTGATAGCTGTTGGCGCTTTCTGATAAAGCCCTGCAGCCAACCTCGTTGCATGGCTGCGTGGACTCAATGCCGCGCACCACGCGGCAACAGGAGGCCCGCCATGCGCCACGACAGGTCCCGCAGTGCCTGGCGCAGGGCGGGCGAATCCACCCCGCTGGCCGGGGCCTGTGCATCGCGCGGGCGAAACGCCGCCTCCAGCACCTGTTGCTTGGCGCTGTGCAGGGCCCGCCGGTCCTGGGCCCGCAGGGCGCCCAGGAGCTGATCGTGGTGGCGCTGCACGCGCTCGGCCTCGGCGGCGGTCAGGGGGATGGGCCGGTGGCGGGCGGCGGTGGCGAGGGCGCCATCGGCCGGGTCCTGTGCCAGGTGCCGTGCCCAGGCACCGGCAGGCGTGGGGGTGGCGCGTGCGCTGCTCATGCGGCCTCCGTGCGGGGGGCGGCCGAGCGGGCGGCGGGGGGCAGGGGCCGGCTGGGCGTGCCGCCCTGCGACAGCCCGTACCAGTTCACCTTGCGGGTCAGCACCATCACGGCGGCCAGCACCAGGAAGAGTGCGATCGCGCCCACGGCCAACGCCGTCTGCTCCAGCTGCAGCAGCACATACAACAGGCCATACAGCAGCGCGATGCCCGCCCCCAGCGGGATGCCGCGCGCCAGGCTGCCCAGCATGTGGCTGGCGTAATAGGCGAGCAGCAGCACACAGGCGGTGGCGGCAATGGCGTAGGAGATGCCAAACGGCAGGTGCTCCGACAGGCTCACCAGCAGCAAAAAGAAGCTGCACAGCGCACTGCCCACCAGCAGGTACTGCACGGGGTGCACGCGCAGTTTTTTCATCGCCGGGCCGCCCCCAGATGAAAAAGCGGCCCCCTCGGGGGGCAGCGACCCGCGCAGCGGCGGAGCGTGGGGGCCACTTCCCATCAGCTCGAACAGGCCCACGGCCACAAAGGTGAGGGCGATGAACAGCACGCCATACTTGGTGGCGCGGTCGGAGAGGGAGTAGGGGTTCACCGGGTCGATGAAAGCCACGCTGAAGCTGTCGGCGCAATCGCCCGGGGCGCTGCCGGGTGCATGGCCGATGGCGTCGTCCCCGCCCGCCAGGCAGATGCGTTTGCCGTTGGCGATGTCGGCCTGCGCCGTGGTGGCCAGCGACGACAGGCGCCACTGGGCCGAGAAGCCGGTCTTCTTGACCTCGCGCTCCGAAGGCAAAAAGCGGCCCGCGAACGAGGGATGGGGCCAGCTGCTGGTCATCGCCACCTCGGTGCTGCCGCCCAGCGGCACGATGCCCAGGCGCTCGGTGCCCACCAGCTCCAGGTCCAGCGTGGCGGTCAGCCCATCGGCCTTGCCGCGCACCGACTCCGGCAGCACGGCATGCAGGCCCCGGCTGTAGGTGGGGTGGAAGGTGCCAGGCTTGAGGGCCAGGGCCTGGTTGTCCAGCGTGAGCTGCGCGGTGCGGATGCCGCGTGCATCGCCCACGGCCATCATGACCACGGGGGCGCCACACACCATGCGCGAGTTCTTCATGGTGGTTTGTGGCATCAGGCTGGTCAGCGGCCCCCACTGCGCCGTCACATGGGCCTTGAGGTTGTAGGTGTTCACCTTGTGCAGCCCCCGTGCACGCTCTTCCATGGCCGCGCCGGTGCTGAGCTTGAGCTGTTCGGGCATGGCGGTCAGGATGAACTCGCGGCGTTTTTCGACCATGCGGCGGTCATCGCCCTTGCCAGACTCCTCGTCCCAGCTCTCCACGCAGGCGCTGTGGATCATGGGGCCCATCAGCGTCTGCGGCCCGGCCAGGCTTTCGGCCACGCTTTGTGCGGTGATGCTGCGGTAGCGCAGCCGGTCGCGCACTACGTCCTCGATCAGGCCCAGGCCAAAAAGCAGCAGCACTGTGATGGCGGCCAGGGCCGCGAGTTTGATGAACAGGGGGTGTTTGAGCAAGAAATCCTCCACAGGTGAATGTTGTGGAGGCAGTGTTGTGGCCGGGTGTGAGGGCGCTATGAAGTTTGTGAGGCGGGTGTGAAGTCGGGCACGCTGGCAGAATCAGCTGTGATCATTTGTCTTGCCCCGTGCCCAGGAGTGCCATGCAAAAACAAGCGTCCCGGTTCATGCCCCCGGTGGCTGCCCGCCCGCCGCTGCGCTGGCCAGCGCGCTTCTTGATCGCAATGGTCGCGCTGGCCCTGCTCGGCGTGTTGTGGGTCCACCCTTTTGCTGTGGGCGGTTCGGCCCTGGCGCTGGGCGGCTTGGTGGCCGCCCTGGGGCGGCGCGAGGCGCTGCGCCTGGCCCGCCTGGCCCAAAGCCGCGCGGGGGAGTCCATCTGCCAGTTTGCCCGCTCCATCGACTGCCGCCGCGTGGACACCTGGGTGGTGCGCGCTGTCTACGAGGAACTGCAAGGCAGTCTGTCCAGCGCAGAGCCCGTGCCTTTGCGCGTGACCGATCACCTGCAACGCGATCTGCGGCTTGATGCCGACGACCTGGATGACCTGATCGTGGACATGGCCCAGCGGGCCCGGCGCTGCCTGGCCCACACATCCGCCAACCCCCTGTTCGGCAAGGTGGCCACGGTGGGAGAGCTGGTCGAGTTCCTCCATGTCCAGCCCCGCCTGGTCGGGGGTAATTGAGTCGGCATCAACTCACTTGAAATCGCTCGCGTTGAGCGCAGTCGAAGCGCCGCGTGAGGCTTCGACAAGTTCAGCCCGAGCGGTCTTCTAAGTTCAAAAATGCCGAGTCAATGGCCGACGGGAAACTCCAGCCCCACCCGCAACCCCGGGGCGGTGTTGCGCGCCACCATCTGCCCGCCATGCAGCGCCATCACGCGCTGGACAATCGCCAGCCCCAGGCCCGAGCCACTGCGTTCGCCGCCGGGCCGCGCGGTGGTGAAAAAGCGCTCGCCCAGGCGCGGCAGCGCGTAGTCGGGCACGCCGGGGCCGCTGTCCTGCACGGCCACCGTGGCGCCTTCCAGCTCCACCCGCACCATGCTGCCGGCGGGCGCAAAGTCGATGGCGTTGTCCAGCAGGTTGGTCAGCGCCAGGGTCACCAGCTCCGCCTCCCACGGGCCGCTGGTGCCGTGCCCTTCCAGCGTCAGGCTGATGCCGCGCTGGCCGGCGCGGGCGCGGGTCTGGGCGATGGCGGCTTCGGCGCAGGCGTGCAGCGCCACGGGCGCGCGGCCTTCGGCGTGGTGGCGCTGCTCCAGCTTGGACAGCTCCAGCAGCCGGTCGATGATGCGCTGCAGGCGCTCGCTTTGCTGCACCACCTGGGTCGCGAACTCGGCGCGGTCGGCATCGGGCAGATCGTCGTGCAGCAGCTCGCCCGCGCCCCGGATCGCGGCCACCGGGCTTTTGAGTTCGTGCGTGAGGGCGCGCACATAGCCTTCGATGTAGTCGCGCCCTTCCAGCCGCGCGCGCATGCGGTCCATGGCGCGGGCCAGGTCGCCCAGCTCGCCGGGCACCTCGGGCACGGCCAGGGCCGGGGTGGGCGGGGCGCCCGGGTCGTGGCGTTCGCCCTCGGCGGGGCCCTGCACGCTCAGGGCATAGTCGCGCAGGCGGCGCACGTTCCACACCATCCACAGCGTCACCGCCACGCCCACGGCGGCCGACAGCGCCAGCAGCAGCAGGCCGCCCATGAACACCTTGCGCTCCGCGCGGTCAATGAAACGCTGCACCGTGCGCGTGGGCTTGGCCACGGTGAGCACGCCCGCGATCTGGCCCTGCACGTAGATGGGCGCGGCCACATGCATCACGCCGCTGGTGTCGTCGCCCTCCACGTCGCGCGTGGAGCGGGCGCCGTATTCGCCCCGCAGCGTGCGCGCCACATCGCGCCACTGCGAGTGGTCGGCGCCGAGCGCGCGGTTCTCCGAGTCGAACAGCACGCGTCCCGTGGTGTCGGTCACGGTGATGCGGTAGTCCAGCGACTGTTTGGAGAACCCCCAGATCGCCGCGTCGATGGGCCGCGTGGCGTAGCGGCGCACATGCTGGGCAAACGGGCTCGCGCTGCTGTTGCTGGCCCCCGCTGCCAGCCGCCCGGCCGCCAGGTCTTCGCTGGCCAGCTCGGCCAGGATGTTGGCGGTGTCCACCATCATGTCTTCCATCACCTCGCGCACGCTGGGCTTGATCTCGGCCATGAACACGCGCAGCACGAAGAAGGCGGCGATGCCGTTGATGAGGAAAAACGCAAAGAGCAGGCGGATGCCGAGGCGCATGGGTCTGTGGGATTTACTTCAAAAACAATAGCTTTTGGCGCTTTGTAGACGGGCGCTCGCGGTCAATTGGGTTTCAGATGTCGATGCAGTAGCCCATGCCGCGATGGGTGCTGATGTATTCACGCCCCGGGTCCACCTCGCGCAGCTTGGCGCGCAGGGTCTTGATGTGCGTGTCCACCGTGCGGTCGGTGCTGTCGCTGTCGTCGCCCCAGGCGGCGGCCAGCAGGGCGTCGCGCGCGTGGATGCGGCCCGCGCCGCGCAGCAGGTGGGCCAGCAGGCGGTATTCGCGCCGTGTGAGTGGCAGGGCCTGGCCGCGCAGGCTGATGCGCTGGCCTGCCTCGTCGTCGTGGAAGAGGGGGGTTGCGGTGGCGGCGGGGCCTTTGCCCGCGCGGCGCAGCAGGGCCTTCACGCGCGCGGCCAGTTCGCGCGGGCTGAAGGGCTTGGTCAGGTAGTCGTCGGCGCCCAGCTCCAGGCCCAGCACGCGGTCGATCTCTTCGCCGTGGGCGCTGAGCATGAGCACGGGCGTTGCTGCGGTGGGCACGGCGTTGCGCAGGTCGCGCAGCAGGTCGAGTCCGCTGCCGTCGGGCAGGCCCACGTCCAGCACCAGCAGGTCAAAGCGGTGCGCGGCCATCTGCTGGCGTGCGTCGTGCACCAGCAGGCTGTGCGTCACCACCAGGCCGTCACGCTCCAGCGCGTAGGCCACGGTGCGGGCGATGGCGGGATCGTCTTCGAGCAGCAAAAGCCGGGCCGACATGTCTCAATGCTCCGAGGTGCTGTGGGCCATCCGCCGCGCATGCAACTGGCGCGATCCCGGCCGACTCCGAGGGTGTTCCATTCAGCGCGAGATGAGGATGGGGAAGATCTTGCCCAGCCCGTCCGCCATCACCTCTACGGCCAGCGCGGCGAGGATCAGGCCCATGAGCCGGGTCATCACGTTGATGCCGGTCTTGCCCAGCACGCGCGCAATCGGGTCGGCCAGCGAAAAGCACAGGGCCGTGGCCAGCGCGATCACCACGCCGTAGCCCACCAGCGCGGCATGCTGCAAGAAGGTCTGCGCGCGGTCGGCATAGATCACCACGGTGGACATGCTGGCCGGGCCCGTGAGCAGCGGGATGGTGAGCGGCACCACGGCAATGCTGCTGCCGGCGGCGGCCTTCTCGGCGCCCTCTTCATATTCGTTGGTGCTGGGCTTGGCCTCGGCGGGCTGGGCGTTGAGCATGTTCATCGCGCTGATGAGCAGCAGCATGCCGCCGCCCACCTGGAAGCTCTGCAGCGAGATGTTGAAGAAATCGAGGATCTGCAGCCCCAGCAGCGCACAGGCGGCAATCACGCAAAACACGCTGAAGCTGGCCACCTGGATGGTGCGGCGCCGCTGCGCGTACGAGAACCCTTGCGTGTAGTGGATGAAGAACGGCACGATGGCCAACGGGTTCACGATGGCCAGCAGGGTGATCAGGGGTTTGAGGTCCATCAGGCGGCTCCCAAGGGCAAGAGGGCAGGGTGTTGTCGGGCTCGGGCCGGGCGGGGGCGGCGCTGCCCGGGGCTGTGCGCGAGTATGCGGTGTTTTCTGCGCGGTCTGGCCGTGGGGCATGCTGCACTGCAGCGGACACGCAGCCCGTCTGCGGTATGTGCTCAGCGCCCGCCCGACACATCCATCAGCGTGGCCGTGGTGTAGCTCGCCGCCGGCGACATCAGCCAGACGATGGCCTGGGCCACCTCGTCGGCCGTGCCGCCGCGCAGCATGGGCACCTGGTGCGACAGGTCGCGCACGCGGTCGGGCAGGCCGCCGCTGGCGTGGATGTCGGTCTCGATCAGGCCCGGGCGCACGGCATTCACGCGGATGCCCTCGGCCGCCACCTCGCGCGCCAGGCCGATGGTGAAGGTGTCGATGGCGCCCTTGGCCGCTGCGTAGTCCACATACTGGTGGGCCGAGCCCAGGCGCGACGCGGCGCTGGAGACGTTGACGATGGCCCCGCCCGCGCCGCCATGGCGCGTGCTCATGCGCCGCACGGCCTCGCGGGCGCAGACAAAGCTGCCGATCACATTGGTGTCGAACATGCGGCGCAGGCGCGCCACACTCATGTCATCGACCCGCTGGGTGGTGTCCACCACGCCCGCGTTGTTGACCAGCGCGCCGATGCGGCCGAGCTGGGTGTCCACGGCCTCGAACATGGCCAGGATGTCTTCCTCCTTCGCCACGTCGGCCTGCACTGCCATGGCCGTGCCGCCGCCGGCTCGGATGGCATCGACCACGGCCTGCGCGGCCGCCTGGTTGGCGTGGTAGTTGACGGCCACGGCCCAGCCCTGGCGCGCCGCCAACCGTGCGGTGGCGGCGCCAATGCCCCGGCTGGCGCCGGTGATGAGTGCGATCTTCTTCTCCATGGGATGGGGGCTCCTGCAAGAATGGCACATTGTGGAACAGGTTCTGCGCCCCGCTGCGCAGCCCATCCGCGCACCATTCTTATCAAGGAGCATTCAGCATGGGACAGTTTGTCGATCTGACGTCAAGCGACGGTTTTGTGGCCCCCGCCTGGGTGGCGCGGCCCGAGGGCACGCCCCGGGGCGCCGTGGTGGTGCTGCAGGAGATCTTTGGCGTGAACGCGCACATCCGCGCGGTGGCCGACCGGTACGCCGCCAGCGGCTACCTGGCCGTGGCGCCGTCCACCTTCCACCGCGTCAAGCAGGGGGTGGAGCTGGGCTACACCGGTGACGACATGCAGGCCGGCATGGGCCTGAAGGCGGCGGTCGAGGGCCTGCCTGCCCCGGGCGTGATGCCCGACATCCAGGCCGCCATCGACTACGCCGCCGCGCAAAGCGGTGGCAAGGTCGGCATCGTGGGTTATTGCTGGGGCGGCCTGCTGGCCTGGCGCGCGGCCAGCCAGCTCACCGGCCTGTCGGCCGCCGTGCCCTACTACGGTGGTGGTATGACCACCCTTGCCGAAGCGGCGCGCCAGCCCCGCGTGCCCGTGATGGTGCATTTTGGCGAGCGCGACCGCCATATCCCGCTGGAGGGTGTGCAGGCATTGGCCCAGGCCCATCCCGAGGTCGAGGTGCATGTGTACCCGGCCGACCATGGCTTCAACTGCAACCACCGCGGCAGCTACGACGAGGCAGCGGCCCATGCCGCGCGCGAGCGCACGCTGGCCTTCTTGGCCCAGCACCTGGCCTGACGCAAGGGGGCTGCCATGGCGGGATTCAGGCATTTTTGGCCTCTGGCACTCGTCTGGCGGGCGCTTGCAGCTATTGTTTTGATAGCTTCTTCTGCCCTGGCCCAGGCGGCCGACTACACCGGCCCGCTGTTCGACGCCCACCTGCACTACAACGAGGAAGCCTGGGATGGCAACACGGGCCCCCACCCGCCCGCCGACGTGCTGGCGCGCATGCAGGCCAGCGGCGTGCGCGCCATCGTGGCCAACTCGCGGCCCAACGCGGGCTCGCTGACGCTGGCGGCGCTGCCGCAGACGCGCGCGGCGGGCGTCACGGTGGTGCCCTTTGTGCGCCTGTACCGCAGCCGCGCCGACTACACCGGCTGGTTTGCCGACGACAGCATCTACGACATGGTGCTGGCCGAGCTGGCGCGCGGCACGGCGGCTGGGCCCTACCGGGGCATTGGCGAGTTCCACCTGTACGACAGCGCCAATGCCAACGGCCCTGTGGCCAAGAAACTGATGGCCCTGGCCGAACAACGCGACCTGGTGGTGCTGGCCCATGTGGACGACGTGGCCATCGACCTGCTGATGGCTCACACCCCGTCCCAAGGCCAGAAGCTGCGCCTGGTCTGGGCCCACACCGGCATCGGCGGCGCGCCGGTGGAGCGGGTGGACGCGCTGATGGCGCGCTACCCCGGCCTGGTGGGCGAACTCTCGTACCGCCCCGGCCTGGTGTGCGACGACAACCAGCTGTGCCCCGCGTGGCGCATGCTGCTGCTCAAGTACCCCACGCGCTTCGTGATCGGCTCGGACACCTGGGTGAACCAGCGCTGGCAGCACTATGAAAGCCTGATGCAGGGCTACCGCCAATGGCTGGGCGGCCTGCCCCCCGACGTGGCGCGCAAGGTGGCGTGGGACAACGCGGCGGGGTTGTTGGGGGTGGCCAGGCCATAGGGCACTGGAACGCATGACCCTTCCTGTTTTTGGGTGACGCCCGCTGATACGGGCGCTGACCCAAGCCAGGGATGCCAAGCAAGGGCCGCCCCGCAGCGAGGGCATCGTCCCCCTTCCCGGCGAAGCCGAGAGAAGGGGGAAGGCCCGAAGGGCCTCAGGGGGATGTTCCTATCTCGTCCTCGCCAGATACCGCTTGCGCCAGAACAGCAGCACCAGCGCCAGCGCGATGAAGACCATTGACCCCAGCGCCCACCAGAAGCCGTCGGCCTTGTGGATCAGCGGGATGAACTCGAAGTTCATGCCGAAGATGCCCGCGATCAGGTTCAGCGGCAGAAACACGGCCGTGAGCGCGGTGAGCGTGCGCATGATGTCGTTGGTGCGGTTGCTCTGCACCGAAAAATGCATTTGCACGGCGGTCTCGGTGCTTTGCTCCAGCCGGCGCACATGGTGCACCACGCGCTCGATGTGCTCCAGCACGTCGCGCGAGCGCACCTTGAGCAAATCCAGCTCGCGCAGGCCCGTGGGGGTGTCGGGCAGGGCCCAGGTTTCCAGCGCGTCGATCCAGTCCTGCACGGCGGTGCGCTGGTCTTCGCAGATTTCGTCCAGCATGTGCAGCGACAGGCGCGCTTCGAGCAGCGAGGTCCAGTTCACATAGCGTGCGCGGGGCTTGAGCAGCTCGGTCTGCCAGTGGTCGAGCTGGCGCGTGAGTTCGCGGCGCAGGTCCAGGTAGCCGTCCACCATCAGGTTGACCACGCGCAGCATCAAATCGGCCGGGCTGGTGGGCACGCGCGCGCCAGGCACGGGGCTGCTGCGGCCCTCGGTGGGGCTGCTGGGGCTGGCGGGCAGGGCGGCCAGCAGGCGCGCCGCATAGGCATCGTGCACGGCGCAGTCCGTCGGGTGCACGGTGAGCAGCAGCTGGTCGAACACCGCAAAGCCCACGGGGCTGGTGTCGATGCGCCGCAGCACGGGCGGGCCGCTGCGCTTCGGTGGCGCAGCGGGGCCGTCCCCTGGTGCGGCCGCCAGCTCGGTGGCATCGCCCTGCGCGGTGGCCAGGCGGCGGAACACCAGCAGGTCGTACTGCGAGGTGTAGTCGTAGTGCGAGGGCAGCTGGGCGTTGAGCAGGTCGGACACATGCAGGTCCACCAGCTGCAGCCCCACCAGGGCCTGCAGCCGGCCCTGGATCTCGGCCAGCCGGGCCTGGAACGCCGGGCGCGCGCAGGCGATCCAGACAAAGCCCTGCGCGGGCATCTGGGCGGGCAGGGCCGTGAGCTCCTGCACGCCGCCGCTGTGGATGTGAAAAATGCGCATGCAACCCCGTCTTGGATTCAAATCGGCCCGTAGCGCTTGTCCAATAAGCGCTAGCAGCTCTTATTTTCGGAGCAAACGTGCGGCATCGCGCGCGAAGTAGGTCAGCACACCATCGGCGCCCGCGCGCTTGAAGGCCAGCAGGCTTTCCATCATCACGGCGTCATGCTGAAGCCAGCCATTGGCGGCGGCGGCCTTGAGCATGGCGTACTCGCCGCTCACCTGGTAGGCAAAGGTGGGCACCTTGAACTCGTCCTTCACGCGGCGCACGATGTCCAGGTAGGGCATGCCGGGCTTGACCATCACCATGTCGGCACCTTCGGCGATGTCGATGGCGACTTCGCGCAGGGCCTCGTCGCTGTTGCCGGGGTCCATCTGGTAGACGTTCTTGTCGGCCTTGCCCAGGGCGCCGCGCGTGCCCACGGCGTCGCGGAAGGGGCCGTAGAAGGCGCTGGCGTACTTGGCGCTGTAGGCCATGATGCGGGTGTGGATGTGGCCCTGCACCTCCAGCGCCTCGCGGATCGCGCCGATGCGCCCGTCCATCATGTCGCTCGGCGCGACGATGTCCACGCCCGCCTCGGCATGCGTGAGCGCTTGGCCGGTGAGGATCTCCACCGTGTCGTCGTTGATGATGTAGCCGGTCTCATCCAGCACGCCGTCCTGCCCGTGGCTGGTGTAGGGGTCCAGCGCCACGTCGGTCATCACGCCCAGGGTGGGGAATTCCTTCTTCAGCGCCCGCACCACGCGCGGGATCAGGCCGTCGGGGTTCAGGGCTTCCTTGCCGTCGGGCGTCTTCAGGGATGGGTCGATCGCCGGGAACAGCGCCAGCACCGGGATGCCCAGCTGCACGCAGTCTTCGGCCACGGGCAGCAGCAGATCCAGGCTCAGGCGGTCCACGCCGGGCATCGACGCCACGGACTCGCTGCGCTGGCTGCCCTCGTGCACGAACACGGGGTAGATCAGGTCGTCGGCGGTGACGGCGTTCTCGCGCACCAGGCGGCGGGTGAAGGCATCGCGGCGCAGGCGGCGCGGGCGGTTCTGGGGGAAGGGGGCGGGGCTTTGGAGATGCATCGGAAGATTATCTCCCTGAGCCGCTGCGCGCCTTGTCCTGAGGGGCGCACTCGGCGCGCCGGCTCTGCCGGCGCGGGGGTACAGGTGCGCAGGGGCGGTGGCCCAGGTGCGTGCCGGTTTCCACCCTGTGTGTGGCGGCGGCGCCACCGGGATTGGCCGCTTGTAACGCCCGGGACCCGGTGCTAAATTGGCGCCGGGCGGCTTGCTGCCCCCCGCTTTCCTCCCTGAGCGGGGCCTTGGGTTGCAGCAATGCAAAACAGGCTTTCCTGGCCCGGCGGACTGCCGGGCTTTTTTTGTCCGCTCCCGGGCCATGGCGGGCCTGGGCAAAGCTTGCAGGAACGTAAACTGCACCCATGCTCTGGGTCAAAGCCTTTCACATCATCTTCGTGGCCAGCTGGTTTGCCGGCCTTTTCTATCTGCCGCGCATCTTCGTCAACCTGGCGATGGTGGCCCCCGGTTCGGTGGCCGAGCGTGACCGGCTGCTCTTGATGGCGCGCAAGCTCCTGCGGTTCACCACCTTGCTGGCAGTGCCCGCACTGGCCCTGGGGCTGTGGCTGTGGCTGGGCTACGGCATCGGCCGGGGCCCCGCGTCACAGGGAAATGGCTGGATGCACGCCAAGCTGGCCGTGGTGCTGCTGGTGATCGGCTACCACCATGCCTGCGCCGGGCTGCTGCGCAAGCTGGCCGACGGCAGCTGCCGCAAGAGCCATGTGTGGTTCCGCTGGTTCAACGAAGCACCGGTGCTGCTGCTGCTGGCGGCGGTGATTTTGGTGGTCGTGAAGCCCTTTTGAGCCAGCGCGGCAGTGCACAAGACCTCCGCCTGGCCCCTGGCGCTGATCTACACGGCGCTCATCGTTTTTGCGAGCCTGTTCCCGTTTGACGGCTGGCGCGCGCAGGGCATCGACCCGCTGGTGTTCCTGCTGGCCCGCCTGCCCCCGCCCTACTGGACGGGGTTCGACGTGGTCACCAATGCCGTGGGCTATGCGCCGCTGGGTTTTTTGCTGGTGCTGGGCATGCTGCGTTCGGGCGCGGGGCGCGGGGCGGTGGTGCTGGCCACGGTGGTGGGTGCGCTGCTGTCGCTGGCCATGGAGTTTTTGCAGATCTACCTGCCCCGGCGGGTGCCCTCTAACCTGGACCTGGTGCTCAATGCCCTGGGCACCCTGGCGGGGGCGCTGAGCGCTGCGCTGCTGGAGCGCTTGGGCGCGCTGGACCGATGGAGCCATTTCCGCGCACGCTGGTTTGTCTCGGATGCCAGCGGGGGCATGGTGCTGCTGGCGCTGTGGCCGATGGCGCTGCTGTTCCCGGCCGCCGTGCCTTTCGGGCTGGGCCAGGTGCTGGAGCGGCTGGAGGCGGCGCTCATCGAGCTGCTGGCCGACACCCCGTTCCTGGACTGGCTGCCCCTGCGCGATGCCGAGCTGGACCCGCTCTCCCCCAGTGGCGAGCTGCTGTGTGTGACGCTGGGGCTGCTCATCCCCTGCCTGCTGGGCTACTGCGTGATCCGCCAGATGGGGCGGCGGGCGCTGTTTGCGCTGGCGGTGGTGGTCGTGGGGGTCACGCTCACGGCGTTGTCGGCGGCGCTGAGCTGGGGCCCGGTGCACGCCTGGGAGTGGATGGGCCTGCCCGTGCGCGTGGGAATGTGGTGTGCGCTGGGCCTGGCGCTGCTGATGCTGGCGCTGCCGCGCAGGGCCTGCGCCGCCGTGCTGCTGCTGGCGCTGGCCTGGCACCTGGCGCTGCTCAACCAGGCGCCCACCAGCGCTTACTTTGCCCAGACCCTTCAGATCTGGGAGCAGGGCCGCTTCATCCGCTTCTACGGTTTGGGGCAGTGGCTGGGCTGGCTGTGGCCTTATGCCACGCTGCTGTATGTGCTTTTGCGGGTGTCCCGGCGGGAGGCGCAAACCTAAAATGCGGGGATGAGTGAACCATCCACCCCACTGGCCGCAGCGCCCGGCTACTACCAGCGCCACATCTTCTTTTGCCTGAACGAGCGCACCAACGGCGAAGACAGCTGTGCCCACCACAACGCCCAGGCGGGGTTTGACCGCTGCAAGGCCCAGGTCAAGGCGGCCGGGTTGGCGGGCGCCGGCAAGGTACGCGTGAACAAGGCTGGCTGCCTGGACCGCTGCGCCGGCGGCCCCGTGGCCGTGGTCTACCCCGAGGGCACGTGGTACACCTATGTGGATGCCGCCGACATCGACGAAATCGTCGAATCGCACCTCAAGAACGGCCAGGTGGTGGAGCGCCTGGTCACGCCCGCGGAACTTGGCCGTTGAAACCGGCTCCACTCCCCCTTTTGAATGATTTTGGCTGCTGGCGCTGGATGGACGTACGCTGGCAGCTATTGATTGAGTAGCAAATCCGTGAATGCCCAGACCGAACGCCTGACCCTCGCCGGCGCCGCCGGCGCCATCGAGGCCGTGCGCGACAGCGCCGTGCTGGCCGAGGGCGCCAGCCCCCGGGGCGTGGCCATCATCGCCCACCCCCACCCGCTGTTTGGCGGCACCATGGACAACAAGGTCGTGCAGACCCTGGCGCGTGCCTTTGTGCAGTGCGGCTACACGGCCGTGCGCTTCAACTTCCGGGGCGTGGGGGGCACGGTCGGTGTGCACGACGAAGGCCGGGGCGAGCTTTCGGACCTGCTGGCCGTGGTGGAGCAGGTGGCGCCTGCCGCCGCAGGCCAGCGCATCGCGCTGGCGGGCTTCTCGTTTGGCGCGTTTGTCACCAGCCACGCGCTGGCCGCGCTCTGGCCCCAGGGCCGCGTGGACCAGGCGGTGCTGGTCGGCACCGCCGCCAGCCGCTTCACCGTGGCGCCGGTGCCGCCCGATGCCCACCTGCGCACCCTGGTCGTGCATGGCGAGGCGGACGACACCGTGCCGCTGGCCGCCGTGATGGACTGGGCGCGGCCCCAGATACTGCCTGTCACAGTCATCCCCGCAGGGGGGCATTTCTTTCACGGACAATTGCCGCTTTTGAAGAACCTGGTGGTGCGCCACCTGCAATCGGGCGCCTGAGGGGGGCGCCCGGGCCTGCCGGGCCTTGCACCCCCTCTCTGCGCGCTTTTTTCCTTTTCCCTTTTTTCGAGCCTCTCCAGCCCCCTATTGCCCCATGAAACGAATCCTGTCTGCGTTGCGATCCCTGGCCGTCTTTGCTGCGGTGGCCCCTGCTGCCTTCGGCGCCCTGGCCCAGGCACCCCAGCCCCCCGAAATCGCCGCGCGCACCTACCTGCTGGTGGACGTCACCGCCAACCAGGTGCTGGCCGCCAAGGACATCGACGCGCCCGTGGAGCAGGCCTCGCTCACCAAGCTCATGACGGGCTACCTGGTGTTTGACGCGCTGCGTGCCAAGAAGATCGCGCTGGACCAGAAGCTGCCCGTGAGCGTGCGCGCCTGGAAGATGCCCGGCTCGCGCATGTTCATCGACCCCAAGATGCAGGTGCCGGTCGAAGACCTCATCAAGGGCATGATCGTGCAGTCGGGCAACGACGCCACCATGGCCCTGGCCGAAGGCGTGGGCGGCACGGCCGAGAACTTCGTCAAGCTCATGAACGACCAGGCCAAGGCCCTGGGCATGAACGGCACGAGCTACAAGAACCCCGAAGGCCTGACCGAACCCGGCCACACCACCACGGCGCGCGACCTCTCCGTGCTGGCCATGCGCCTGATGAAGGACTTCCCGGAGTACATGCACTATTACGCCACCAAGCAGTACAGCTACCCTGGCACCCCGGCATCGAATGGCAGCAACCGCAATTCGCTGCTGTTCCGCGACCCGACCGTGGACGGCCTCAAGACCGGCCACACTGCCGCCGCCGGCTATTGCCTGGTGGCCACGTCCAAGCGTGACTTCCCTGGCGTGGGCCAGCGCCGCCTGCTGTCCATCGTGCTCGGTGCCGCCAGCGAAAACGCGCGCGCGAACGAAAGCCAGAAGCTGTTGAACTGGGGCTACACCGCGTTCGAAGCCGTCAAATTGTTCGATGCCGGCAAGCCCGTGGCCACCCCCGCCGTCTGGAAGGGCAAGGACAGCGTGCTGAAAATCGGCCGCGAAGAGGCCATCGTCGTGGCCGTGCCTGCGGGCAGCGCTGGCAAGGTCACCACCCAAATCTCCCGCCCCGACCCCCTGGTGGCGCCTTACACCAAGGGCCAGCCTATCGGCTCCCTCAAGGTGATGCTGGGCGAGCAGGTGGTGGGCGAGGTGCCCCTGCTGGCGCTGGAAGGGGTGGAGCAGGCGGGCATCCTGGGCCGGGCCTGGGATGCGATCCGGCTGTGGATTAAGTAGAGCAGGACCATCCCCCTGAGGTGCTTTGCACCTTCACTCCTTCCCCGAATCGCTGCGCGATTCGGGGAAGGAGGGCGCCGCCAGTGCCGCGGGGCGGCCCTTGCGCGGTGTCCCTGGCATTGGCTGCGCGCTTTCACAGGTTGTGCGGCGCTTCGCGCTGCAGTCTGCGAGAGGGGGGAGAACTCTTGCTGTGCCCAGGGGAGAGGCCTCGTACCGCTTGCCCGTTCAGGGGCTTGCTGCTACATTAGAAGGCTTTTCGGAATTTCCGAAGGGTTTCACGTTTTCGTTTTTTACGTTTAGGGACGTATTTCATGCCAACCATCAATCAACTGGTCCGTCAGGGGCGCGAGGTCGAAAAGACCAAGTCCAAGAGCCCTGCGATGGAAAACTCTCCCCAGCGCCGCGGCGTGTGCACCCGTGTGTACACCACGACGCCCAAGAAGCCTAACTCCGCTCTGCGTAAGGTCGCCAAGGTG
>NZ_QAJR01000020.1:0-3105 GCF_003852545.1 Acidovorax sp. FJL06 | reverse complement strand
CCAAGAAGCCCAAGGCCAAGTAAGCCCTGCGTTTTTTTGCAAAGAATTTTCGGTGCTGTTTCCCGCGTGGCGCGGTGATTCGGCGTAGTGACCCCAAACGCAGGTGTTCTGCGCGGGTCGAGTAAGTGGGAGTTTTAATGACTCTCGCGGTGTCTGAAAAGACGCCAACTGAAGCAAAGATAGAGGTAAAAAATGCCACGTCGTCGCGAAGTCCCCAAACGTGAAATCCTGCCGGATCCCAAGTTCGGCAATGTAGAGCTGTCCAAATTCATGAACGTGATCATGGAAGGCGGCAAGAAGGCAGTTGCAGAGCGCATCATTTACGGCGCCCTGGAACTGATCGAGAAGAAGCACCCCGATAAGGACCCTCTGGAAGCCTTCACCGTTGCCATCAACAACGTGAAGCCCATGGTGGAAGTGAAGTCCCGTCGCGTGGGCGGTGCCAACTACCAGGTGCCTGTGGAAGTGCGCCCTGTCCGTCGCTTGGCCCTGTCCATGCGCTGGATCAAGGAAGCCGCCCGCAAGCGTGGCGAAAAGTCGATGGCCCAACGCCTGGCCAACGAGCTGCTGGAGGCCACCGAAGGCCGTGGCGGCGCCATGAAGAAGCGTGACGAAGTGCACCGCATGGCCGAAGCCAACAAGGCATTCAGCCACTTCCGCTTCTAAATCGACGGATCGCTTCGTCGCCAAGCGCAAGGCTGCCGGCATTTTTGCCTGCAGCCTTGTGGCGATTGAGGTGGTCACAAAATTGACGGGTTGCAGCGCCACAATGCTGGGCCCTTCCCCTGAATAACACGACCCATCCAAGGATCTACCATGGCTCGCAAGACTCCCATCGAGCGCTACCGCAATATCGGTATCTCGGCCCACATTGACGCTGGCAAGACCACGACCACCGAACGTATCCTGTTCTACACGGGCGTGAGCCACAAGATTGGCGAAGTGCACGATGGCGCTGCCACCATGGACTGGATGGAGCAGGAGCAAGAGCGCGGCATCACGATCACGTCCGCTGCCACGACCTGCTTCTGGAAGGGCATGGACAACTCGTACGAAGAGCACCGCTTCAACATCATCGACACCCCCGGTCACGTGGACTTCACGATCGAAGTGGAACGCTCGATGCGCGTGCTCGACGGCGCCTGCATGGTGTATTGCGCCGTGGGTGGCGTGCAGCCCCAGTCGGAAACCGTCTGGCGCCAGGCCAACAAGTACAAGGTGCCACGTCTGGCCTTTGTGAACAAGATGGACCGTACCGGTGCCAACTTCTTCAAGGTCTATGACCAGATGAAGCTGCGCCTGAAGGCCAACCCCGTGCCAGTGGTGATCCCGATCGGTGCCGAAGACAAGTTCACCGGTGTGGTCGATCTGCTCAAGATGAAGGCCATCCTGTGGGACGAAGCCTCGCAGGGCATGAAGTTCAGCTACGAAGACATCCCGGCCGACCTGGTGGAATCCGCCAAGGAATGGCGTGAAAAGATGGTGGAAGCTGCTGCGGAAGCCTCTGAAGAGCTGATGAACAAGTACCTGGAAGAGGGTGACCTCTCCGAAGCCGAAATCAAGTTCGGCCTGCGTACGCGTACCATCGCCACCGAAATCCACCCGATGCTGTGCGGTACCGCCTTCAAGAACAAGGGTGTGCAGCGCATGCTGGACGCCGTGATCGACTACTTGCCAGCACCGACGGACATTCCTGACGTGACGGGTACCGACGAAGACGAAAACCCCGTCACCCGCAAGGCGGACGACGGCGAGAAGTTCTCGGCCCTGGCATTCAAGCTGATGACCGACCCCTTCGTGGGCCAGTTGACCTTCGTGCGCGTGTACTCCGGCGTTCTGAGCAAGGGCGACACCGTCTACAACCCCATCAAGGGCAAGAAGGAACGTATCGGCCGTATCGTGCAGATGCACGCCAACGAGCGCCAGGAAGTCGAAGAAATCCGCGCCGGCGACATCGCTGCCTGCGTGGGTCTGAAGGACGTGACGACTGGTGAAACGCTGAGCGACCTCGACTCCCAGATCATTCTGGAGCGCATGGTGTTCCCTGAGCCTGTGATCACCCAGGCCGTGGAACCCAAGACCAAGGCCGACCAGGAAAAGATGGGCATCGCCCTGCAGCGCTTGGCTGCAGAAGATCCATCCTTCCGCGTGAAGACCGATGAAGAATCGGGCCAGACGCTGATCGCCGGCATGGGCGAGCTGCACCTGGAAATCATCGTGGACCGCATGAAGCGCGAATTCGGCGTGGAAGCCAACGTGGGCAAGCCCCAAGTGGCCTACCGCGAAACCATCCGCAAGACGGTGGAAGAAGCCGAAGGCAAGTTCGTGCGCCAGTCCGGCGGTAAGGGCCAGTACGGCCACGTTGTGCTCAAGATCGAGCCCAATGAAGCCGGCAAGGGCAACGAGTTCGTTGACGCGATCAAGGGCGGTGTGGTTCCTCGCGAATTCATCCCGGCCGTGGAAAAGGGTTTCAACGAAGCCGTCACGCAAGGCGTGCTGGCGGGTTACCCCGTGGTGGATGTCAAGGTCACGCTGCACTTCGGTTCGTACCACGATGTGGACTCGAACGAACTGGCGTTCAAGATGGCTGCCATCTTCGGCTTCAAGGAAGGTTGCAAGAAGGCCGGTCCGGTCATTCTGGAACCCATGATGGCCGTGGAAGTGGAAACGCCTGAAGACTACGCCGGCAACGTGATGGGCGACCTGTCCAGCCGCCGTGGCATGGTGCAGGGCATGGACGATATCCCGGGTGGCGGCAAGGCCATCAAGGCCGAAGTGCCCCTGTCCGAAATGTTCGGCTACTCCACGACCCTGCGCTCCATGTCGCAAGGCCGCGCTACCTACACGATGGAATTCAAGCACTACAGCGAAGCACCTCGCAACGTGTCTGAAGCCATCATGGCCGCACGCGCCAAGTAAGTAAGCACTCAGCCTGGGCCCCTGGTGGCCCGGGTGTTGTTTTGTCTGCGATCCGGTGCCACTCTGTTCCCTGTGCGGAGTGAATCAGCAACCAGATGCAGACGTAAAACCACTACACAGGGATTGCTCTTTGGAGAATTGAAATGGCAAAAGGTAAGTTTGAACGCACCAAGCCCCACGTCAACG
>NZ_QAJR01000002.1:101178-101654 GCF_003852545.1 Acidovorax sp. FJL06 | reverse complement strand
GGCTGCCGGGGCGGCTGGGGGCGGGGCCACCGCAGGGGTCGGCGGCGCGGCGGGAGGGATTGCGGGTGCGGGGGGCGCCGCCGCAGGCCCGGGGGCGGCGGGCGCTGGTGCGTCTGCGGGCTGGGCTGGGGCGGGCACATCGGCGGAGGCCGGCGTGGGGGCGGGTTTTTTCTTGAAAAAACTGAACATTGGAGGGTTCTTAGAATCACCCCATTCTATGAAACGCGCTTTCACCCTTCTGGGCCTCATGGCCAGCCTCACCTGCGGGGCGGCCCTGGCGGCCACCCCCCCGGTGCCTTCCACCTCCAGCACGCCGTCCGCCACGGCCTCGGGCGCGCAGGAGTTCACGCTCAAAAACGGCATGCGGCTCATCGTGCAGCCCGACCGCCGCGCCCCTACGGCGGTGCACATGGTCTGGGTGCGCGTGGGCTCCGTGGACGAGGTCGATGGCACCTCGGGCGTGGCCCATGTGCTGG
>NZ_QAJR01000002.1:282-101095 GCF_003852545.1 Acidovorax sp. FJL06 | reverse complement strand
GTGGCGGCCCTGGGCGGGCGGGAGAATGCCTTCACCAGCCGCGACTACACGGGCTACTACCAGCAGATTCCGTCCAATCGCCTCGAAGACGTGATGAAGCTCGAATCGGACCGGTTTGCCAACAACCACTGGCCCGACGAAGAGTTCAAGAAGGAGATCGAGGTCGTCAAGGAAGAGCGCCGCCTGCGCACCGAAGACCAGCCCCGCGCCGTGCTGGCCGAGCAGCTGTTTGCCGCCACCTTCAGTGCCTCGCCCTACCGCCGGCCCATCGTGGGCTGGATGAGCGACCTGGATGCGATGACGCCCGAGGACGTGCGCGCTTTCCACCGCCAGTGGTACACGCCCACCAACGCCGCCGTGGTGGTGGCCGGCGATGTGGATGCGGCGCAGGTGCGCGCGCTGGCCGAAAAGTACTACGGCAGCCTGCCCGTGCATGCGCTGCCCGCACGCAAGCCGCGCACCGAGCCCGTGCAGCCCGGCCTGCGCCGCATCGCGGTCAAGGCCCCGGCCGAGCAGGCCTATGTGGCGCTGGCCTTCCGTGCGCCCAGCCTGAAGCGGCTGGACACGCTCACCGACAGCGACCGTGACGCGCTGGCGCTGATGGTGCTGTCGGCCGTGTTCAACGGCTATGACGGCGCCCGGCTGGACCGGGCCCTGACGCAGGGCGCGGGCCGCGTGGCCGACAGCGCCAGCAGCTCGGCCATGGTCACGGGGCGCGGCCCCAGCCTGTTCATGCTCAGCGGCGTGCCGGCCGCAGGCAAGACCGCCCAGCAGGTCGAAGACGCGCTGCGCGCCGAGGTGGCCCGTGTGGCGCGTGACGGCGTGAGCGAGGAGGAACTGGCCCGCGTGAAGACGCAATGGATCGCCTCGACCGTGTACGAGCGCGATTCGGTGATGAGCCAGGCGCAGGAGCTGGGCGGCAACTGGGTGCAGGGCTTTCCGCTGGATGCCAACGAGCGCCTGCTGGCCCTGCTGCGCACCGTGACCCCGGCCCAGGTGCAGGCCGTGGCCGCCAAGTACTTTGGCGACGACCAGCTCACCGTGGCCACCCTGCTGCCACAGCCCCTGGATGCCCCACGCCCGCGCGCCACGCTGCCGCCCGGCGCGGTCATCCGCTGAACCCGCACTGGGCCTTTGCACATGATTACTATCAAAAATATAGCTGCTCGCGCATTGTTGGCAGGCGCTACAGCCATTATTTACTCCAACCCCGCCTGGGCGCTGCTGCCCATCCAGCACTGGACGGAACCGAGCGGCGCCAAGGTGTACCTGGTGGAAAGCCCGGTCATCCCCATGGTGGACGTGCAGATCGACTTTGACGCCGGCAGCCGCCGCGACCCGGCGGGCCAGTCGGGCCTGGCCAGCGCCGTGGCCGCCATGGCCGGCAAGGGCGTGAAGGCGGCGGGCGCCGCCGAGCCCGCGCTCGACGAGAACGCCCTGGGCGAAGCCTGGGCCGACCTGGGTGCCAGCTTCGAGGCCGCCGCCGACAACGATGCGCTGCACTATGCGCTGCGCTCGCTGACCGACGCGCCGCTGCTCGACCGCGCGGCACGCCTGGCGGCGCGGCAGATCGCCGAGCCCATGACGACCGACGAGGTCTGGCAACGCGACCGCGCCCGCTGGGGCGCCAGCCTGAAAGAGGCCAACACCCGCCCCGCCACCGTGGCCAACCACGCGTTCGCCGCTGCCGTGTATGGCAGCCACCCCTATGGCGTGCGCACCACCGAAGCCACGCTGGCACGCGTCGGCGTGGCCGACATGCAGGCCTTCCACGCCCAGCACATCGCCGCCTGCCGTGCCAAGGTCAGCATCGTGGGGGCCGTGTCGCGCGCCCAGGCGCAGGCGCTGGTGGCCACGCTGCTGTCGCGCCTGCCGGCCAGCACAGGCTGCGCGCCATTGCCGCCGGTGGGTGAGATCAACGCGCTCACCGCGCCGGCCGAGCAGAACATTCCGTTCGCCTCGGCCCAGGCCCATGTGCTCATCGGCCAGCCGGGCTTTCAGCGCCGCGACCCGGACTTTGTGGCGCTGCTGGTGGGCAACCACATCCTGGGCGGCGGTGGCTTTGTCTCGCGCCTGACCCACGAGGTGCGCGAAAAGCGCGGGCTCTCGTACAGCGTGTACAGCTACTTCGCATCGGGCCTGCATGCCGGGGCCTTCACCGTGGGCTTGCAGACGCGCCCCGACCAGGCGCGAGAGGCCGTGCAGGTGTCGCGCGACGTGATCGCCCGCTTTGTGGCCGACGGCCCCACCGAGGCCGAGCTGCGTGCCGCCAAGGACAACCTCATGGGCGGCTTCGCGCTGCGCATCGACAGCAACAAGAAACTGCTCTCCAACGTGGCCAACATGGCCTGGAACGACCTGCCGCTGGACTACCTCGACCAGTGGACGAAAAAGGTGGATGCCCTGACGGTGGCCGATGTGCGCGCCGCCATGGCCCGCAAGCTGCAGCCCGAACGCATGGTGACCGTGGTGGTGGGAGGCAAGCAGCCATGAGCCGGTCCACCCTGCGCGGCAGCGCCATCAACGCCGAGATCCGCAAGGCCCAGGCAGCGGCCGCTGCCCCGGCGGCCCCCAAGAAAAGCCCCAAGGACAAGCCCGCCGCCGCTGCCCCCAAAGGCGCGGGCGAAATCCGCATCATCGGTGGGCAGTGGAAGCGCACCCGCCTGCCCGTGGCCCAGCGCCCGGGCCTGCGCCCCACACCCGACCGCGTGCGCGAAACGCTCTTCAACTGGCTGGGCCAGGACCTCTCTGGCTGGCGCTGCCTGGACGCGTTTGCGGGCACGGGCGCGCTGGGGTTCGAAGCCGCGTCGCGCGGCGCCGCAGCCGTGCAGTTGGTGGAAAGCGATGCAGCATTGGTCGCGCAGCTCCAGGTGCTGCAGGCCAAGCTGCAGGCCAGCGCCGTGCGCGTGCAGCGCGGTGACGGTGTGGCCGCCCTGAAACAGGCCGCGCCCGCCAGCGTGGACCTGGTGCTGCTCGACCCGCCGTTTGACGGCGACCTGTTTGCCCCCGCCTTGCAGGCCGCTGCGAAGGCCGTGGCTGCAGAGGGCTTCATCTACCTCGAAGCCCCTCGCGCCTGGACGGACGAGGAGCTGGCCGCCAGTGGCCTGGTGCTGCACCGCCACCTCAAGGCCGGTGCGGTGCACGCGCATTTGTTGAAGCGCGCCTGAAAGCCGCGCCCACCCTGGGTGCTCAAGGTGTTTTCCGTTGCCGGGCGACGGAATGCGCCAGACGGGAGGCAGCAGGGGGGCTGGCCGCCACACCCTGCTGGCGGATCGCAGGCGCCCATCGCGCCCGCATGCAGCGGGGGATTGCGCCACCGGGCCTCCCCGCCGGTAGCGGAGGAGACGGGGCCCCGCAGGTTTATGTTGCACTGCACTGCATAATGCGCGCACGCGGCCCGGCGGGCCCTGCGGGGGGAATGCCCCGGGGGCCGGGGGCCAACGTCATTCGCCATACAGGAGACAACCAGCCATGGCCCAGAACGTGCTCGCCGTGTACCCCGGAACCTTTGACCCGATCACCTTGGGCCATGAAGACGTGGTGCGCAGGGCCACCCAGTTGTTTGAACGCGTGATCGTGGCCGTGGCTGCGGGCCACCACAAGAAGACCCTGTTCTCGCTGGAGGAGCGCATCGAGATGGTGCGCGAGGCCGTGAAGATGTATCCCCAGGTGCAGGTCGAGCCCTTTTCGGGCCTGTTGCGCGACTTTGTGGTGGAGCGCGGCGGCAAGGCCATGGTGCGCGGCCTGCGCGCCGTGACCGACTTCGACTACGAGTTCCAGCTCGCGGGCATGAACCGCAGCCTGATGCCGCAGGTGGAGACCGTGTTCCTCACGCCCAGCGACAAATACCAGTTCATCAGCAGCACCTTTGTGCGCGAGATCGCCGTGCTGGGTGGCGAGGTGACCAAGTTCGTGTCGCCGTCGGTCGAGGAGCGCCTGGCGGTCAAGGTGCGCAGCCTGGCAGCGCCGGGCTGACCTGCTCAGCGGGTGGTGGCCCGCTTCTATGCAAGAAAATGGCCGTTGCCGCGCGATGGAAAAGGGTTTTTAGCTATATAAATGGTAGCTAAACATCCTGTTGCGCCAGCCGCTGCGCAATGGCGGCGGCTTCGGCCCGCAGGGCTTCCAGCATGGGCGTCACCTCGGGTAGGGGTGGGCGGTACAGCGGCAGGAGCGCCGTCACGCTGAACGGGATCGAAAACGCCAGAGGCCGCAGCACCAGCTGGTCGCTGGCGGCGGCCAGGGCCGTCACCGGGTTGACGATGGCCACGCCCAGGCCCTGTTGCACCATGGCGCAGACGGCGGCGGCGCTGTGGGTTTCCATGCGCAGGGTGCGGGCCACGCCGGCCTCGGCAAAACGCGCGTCGATCAGGCGGCGGTAGGGGTCGTCGGCTGAGAGGCTCACAAAATATTCACCGGCAAAGTCCTCCAGCCGCAGCCTGCGCTGCCGGGCCAGTGGGTGGCTGGCGGGCAACACGGCCACCTCGTCGAGCGTGAGCAGCACCTCGGCGCGGGTGCCGGGCGGGGCGCTGGCCTGCTCGCACAGGCCCAGGTCAAAGCGCTGGGCGCTCATCCATTCTTCCAGCAGCGGTGACTCTTGCGGCGTGACCGACAGGCGCGCCTGCGGGTGGTGCTGCATCAGCCGCGCCGCTGCGCCGGGCAGCAGCGCGTGCGCGAGCGCGGGCAGGCACAGCACCGACAGCTGCACGGCGTCGGGCCGGCCCAGGGCCACGGCCCGGTCCACCACGCGCTCCAGCCCCTGCCAGGAGCGCTGCACCTCGTCCCACAGCGCCAGCGCCCGCGCGTTGGGGCGCAGGCGGCCTTGCGCGCGCTCGAACAGCGCATAGCCCAGCAGCGCTTCGAGCCGCGCCAGCTCGCGGCTCACGGTGGGCTGCGAGCTGTGCAGCAGGTCGGCCGCGCCCGTGGCGCTGCCGGCGGTCATCACCGCGCGGAAGACCTCGATGTGGCGGTGGGTGATGCGGTGGGTGAGGGTGGGGTCGGACATGCCAGTCATGTGCAAAGCATATCTATATTGAATGGATGGCGTAAACCAAAGCATTCGACTGAATACGCGGATGGCGGCATCATCCGCGCATCGTTCACGCCTTCTGCCTTTGGAGCCTCCCCATGTCCAACCCCTTCTCCCCCGCCCAGCTCTGGGCCCTGGTCGACCAGTTCGGCACCCCGCTGTGGGTGTATGACGCGGCCACCATCCGCCAGCGCATTGCGCAGGTGTCCAACTTCGAGACCATCCGCTTTGCGCAAAAGGCCTGCTCCAACATCCACATCCTCAAGCTGATGCGCGAGCAGGGTGTGAAGGTGGATGCGGTCTCGCGCGGCGAGATCCTGCGCGCGCTGGCGGCGGGCTACGTGGCAGGCGGCGAGCCTTCGGAGATCGTTTTCACCGCCGACCTGTTCGATGCCGCCACGCTGGACTGCGTGGTGGAGCATGGCGTGCCGGTTAACGCAGGCTCCATCGACATGCTGCACCAGCTGGGCGCGCGCTCGCCAGGCCATGCCGTGTGGCTGCGCATCAACCCCGGCTTTGGCCATGGTCACAGCAACAAGACCAACACGGGCGGCGAACACAGCAAGCATGGCATCTGGCACACCGATCTGCCTGCAGCACTGGCCGCCATCGCGCAGCACGGGCTGAAGCTGGTGGGCCTGCACATGCACATCGGCTCGGGCGTGGATTACAGCCACCTGCAGGAAGTGTGTGGCGCCATGGTCAACCTGGTGCGCACGGCCCATGCGGCGGGGCATGACCTGCACGCCATCTCGGCCGGTGGCGGCCTGTCCATCCCCTACCGCAGTGGCGACCCGGTGGTCGATACCCAGCACTACCACGGCCTGTGGGACGCGGCGCGCCAGCAGGCCGAGGCCATCGTGGGCCACAAGCTGGGCCTGGAGATCGAGCCCGGCCGCTTCCTGGTGGCCGAATCCGGCGTGCTGCTGGGCCAGGTGCGTGCCACCAAGAACGCGGGCAACAACCACTTTGTGCTGGTCGATACCGGCTTCAACGAACTCATGCGTCCGTCCATGTACGGCAGCTACCACGCCATGAGCGTGCTGCGCCGCGATGGCTCAACGGCCGCTGAACGCCCGAGCGTGGTGGCCGGCCCGCTGTGCGAATCGGGCGACGTGTTCACCCAGGGCGACGGTGGCGTGGTGCTGCCGCGCGACCTGCCCGCCGCGCAGGTGGGCGACCTGCTGGTGATCCACGACACGGGGGCCTATGGCGCGAGCATGTCCTCCAACTACAACACGCGGCCTTTGATCGCCGAGGTGCTGGTGGATGGCGGTCAGGCGCGCCTCATCCGCCGCCGCCAGACGGTGGATGAGTTGCTCGCGCTGGAACTGGGTTTGTAAAAGGAAAGGGGTTGACCGGGCCGCTCAGGGCTCGATCAGCTCGGACGCCGGGCCCCGCCCCATCAGCTGCGCCACGGCGGCGGCCGGGGTGAGCTGGCCGTCCAGCAGGGCCACGACGGCGCGGGTGATGGGCATGTCCACGCCCACCACGGCCGCACGCTGCGCCACGGTGCGGGCGCTGTAGACGCCCTCGGCCACATGGCCCAGTGATTCCACGGCCTGTTGCAGGCTCTTGCCTTCGGCCAGCAGCAGGCCCACGCGGCGGTTGCGCGACAGGTCGCCGGTGGCGGTCAGCACCAGATCGCCCAGGCCCGACAGGCCCATGAAGGTGTCGGGCCGCGCGCCCAGCGCCAGGCCCAGGCGGGTCATTTCGGCCAGGCCGCGCGTGATGAGCGCGGCGCGGGCGTTGAGCCCCAGCGCGAGCCCATCGCACAGGCCGGTGGCAATGGCCAGCACGTTTTTCACCGCACCGCCCACTTCCACGCCCACGATGTCCTCGTTGGCATACACCCGCACACTGGGGCTGTGAAAGGCGTGGACCAGCGCGTCGCGCACGGCAGCGTGGGCGCTGGCGGCCACCAGCGCGGTGGGCTGGCCCAGCGCCACTTCCTGCGCAAAGCTCGGGCCGCTGAACACGCCTGCTATCAAATCGGGAGCTATCAGCGCTTGCACTTCGTGCGCCAGCAGCCCAAAAGAGGCCGAACCGGCCCCAGCCGGAACGGCTTCAAAGCCCTTGCACAGCCAGGCCACGGGCGCGGTGCAGCCGGCCAGCGCCTGCAACATGCCGCGCAGCGCCGCCATGGGGGTGGCCACGACGACGAGGTCGGCAGCGGACAGCAGCGGACGGAAATCGCCGTCGGCCACGGAAAGAGAAGGGGGGAAGGCGATGCCCGGCAGGTAGCGGGCGTTCTGCGCCTGATTGCGCATGCTCTGCGCCTGGGCCGCGTCGCGGGCCCACAGGGTGACCGCATGCCCGGCGGGGTGCTGGGCCGCGCTCATGGCGACGGCCGACCCCCAGGCGCCAGCGCCTAGGACTATGATTTTCATAGCTGCTTGCGCTTATGTGTCGGGCGCTGGAGGTCCATAGGATGTTTAATTTCAATGGTCCATTGCGCTGCGCCTTGCCTGCTGCCTGTGGAACCGGCGTGGCCCAGGCGAGGTAGCCGCGGAACTGGCTTTGCCAGGCCGCTGGCTGCGTCCCCCTCCCGTAGCGCGCAGCGCGTAGAGAGAGGGGGAAGGCGCGAAGCGACTCAGGGGGCGCTTTACATCACTGCGTGATGATGGGCGAAGCCTGGCCGGCGGCCTGGGCTTGCTGCTGCTCGTACATGGCCTGGAAGTTGATTTCGGCCAGGTGCACGGGTGGGAAGCCAGCGCGGTTGATCACGTCGGCCACGTTGCCACGCAGGTAGGGGTACACGATCTGGGGGCAGGCGATGCCCATGATGGGGCCCATCTGGTCTTCGGGCACGTTGCGGATTTCGAAGATGCCGGCCTGCTTGGCTTCGACCAGGAACACGGTCTTGTCCTTGATCTTGGTCTGCACCGTGGCCGTGACGGACACTTCAAAGATGCCTTCGGCCACGGGGGTGGCTTCCACGCCGAGCTGGATGTCCACGCTCGGCTGCTCTTGCTCGATAAGGATGGCGGGGGAGTTGGGTTGCTCCAGCGACATGTCCTTGAGGTAGACGCGTTGGATCTGGAACACGGGATTTTCTTGGTCGGCCATGGTGAAGTCTCTTTGCTCTAACGAAATTTCTAGCAAAACAAAACCCGCCGGGGTGAAGGCAACGCTGAACAAGTCTCTCGCGTGCCGCGCATCCCTGGTTTGGGTGGTCTGCTGCGTTGCAAATGCTCGCAATAGCTACGGCTATTGCTGCGCTTTGCGCCTTGCATTCCATCCCAAATCAGGGCGCGCGCCATCGCGGAGACTTACTCATCGTCGCCCAGCTCCCGCAGCGGGCACATGGGGCTGCATTATGCAGCGCCCGAGGGTGGGGTCAGGCGGCGCCCAGCAGGGGCATCAGCTCGCCACGGCCGTCCAGCGCCACCAGGTCGTCGTGCCCGCCCACATGGGTGTCACCGATGTAGATCTGCGGCACCGTGCGGCGGCCGGTGATCTCCATCATGTGGCTGCGCGCGGCGGGGTCGGTGTCGATGCGGATCTCCTCGATCTGCTCCACGCCCTTGGCCTTGAGGATCTGCTTGGCCCGGATGCAGTAGGGGCAGACGGCGGTGGTGTACATCTTCACGGGTTGCATGGCGGACATTCCTCTTTCTTCCTGTGGGGCTGAATAACCAGCGGCAAGCGTAGCGCTGACCGAATAGCTGGGGTTGGATCAGGCCTTTTCCACAGGGAGGCTGGCTTCGCGCCAGGCCTTGAGGCCACCGGCCATGGCCTGGGCGTTGTCGTAGCCCAGCTTCTTGGCGATGGCCACGGCGCGGTTGGCGCGGGCGCCGCTGGCGCAGACCAGCACCACGGGCAGGGCCTTGTTCTTGACCAGGGTGGGCAGGCGCTCTTCCAGTTGGGAGAGGGGCACGTTCTTGGCGCCGCCCACGTGGCCGGCGGCGAATTCCTCGGTCTCGCAGACGTCGATGACCACGGCTTTTTCGCGGTTGATGAGCTGCACGGCACGTGCGGGTGTCAGCGAGCCGCCACTGGCGTTCTTGAGGACCGGCCACAGCAACATGCTGCCCGAAGCCAGTGCAACGAGGAACAGATACCAGTTATCAATAATGAATTTCACGAAGTTTCCTTGGGTTGGCGAACAGCGTAATTCTAGAATGCTGGGTTTTGGCCCGCTTTTCTTTGACCCGCCTTTCCTGGGGAAACCATGTACAAACTCGTTCTGATCCGCCACGGCGAATCCACCTGGAACCTTGAAAACCGCTTTACCGGCTGGACCGATGTGGACCTCACGCCCACTGGCGTGTCCCAGGCCATGTCGGCCGGCAAGCTGCTCAAGGCCGAAGGCTACGAGTTCGACCTGGCGTTCACCAGCGTGCTCAAGCGTGCCATCCACACCCTGTGGTACACGCTCGACGAGATGGACTCCACCTGGCTGCCTGTGGTGAAGGACTGGCGCCTGAACGAGCGCCACTACGGCGCCCTGCAGGGCCTGAACAAGGCCGACATGGCCAAACAGTATGGCGACGAGCAGGTGCTGGTGTGGCGCCGCAGCTATGACACGCCCCCGCCCGCGCTGGAAGCCACCGACCCCCGCAGCGAGCGCGGTGACCGCCGCTACGCTGGCGTGGCGGCCGAGAGTGTTCCGCTGACTGAATGCCTGAAAGACACCGTGGCCCGCGTGCTGCCGTTCTGGAACGAGGCCATGGCGCCTGCCATCCGTTCGGGCAAGCGGGTGGTGGTGGCCGCACACGGCAACTCGATCCGCGCGCTGGTGAAGTACCTGGACAACATTTCCGAGTCCGACATCGTGGGTCTGAACATTCCCAACGGGATTCCGCTGGTATATGAGCTCGACGCCGACCTCAAGCCCATCCGTCACTACTATCTGGGCGATGCCGAAGCGGCTGCGAAGGCTGCCGCCGCCGTCGCATCCCAGGGCAAAGCGTAAATTGCAGGTAAAGGCGGGGGAAAACCCCGCTGATCGCCGCCAAAGTGAGCATCCATGCGGAACTGCGGCGGGCTTGGCCCTTCCAAGGTGTATATTGGTTTTGAAGCGGTAAAAGGTGTTGTATGGGCCAAAAACTCAAGATTGCAGGATGGGTGTCGGTAGGCGTGGTGGCGGGTGCGCTCACCACGGTGTCACTGCAAACCGTGGCGCGTGGCGCCATGACACCGCTGCCGCTGGAGGAAATCCAGCAGCTGTCCGCCGTGTTCGGCCTGGTCAAGACCGACTATGTGGAGCCGGTGGATGACAAGAAGCTCATCACCGACGCCATCTCGGGCATGGTCTCCAGCCTGGACCCGCACTCCCAGTATTTCGACAAGAAGTCCTTCAAGGAATTCCGCGAGGGCACTTCGGGCCGTTTCGTGGGCGTGGGCATCGAGATCACCCAGGAAGACGGGCTGATCAAGGTGGTTTCCCCCATCGAGGGCTCGCCGGCCTTCCGCGCGGGCCTCAAGACCAACGACCTGATCACCAAGATCGACGAAACGGCCGTCAAGGGCCTGGCGCTCAATGACGCCGTCAAGCGCATGCGCGGCGAGCCCAACACCAAGGTCACGCTCACCATCTTCCGCAAGGACGAGAACCGCTCTTTCCCCGTCACCATCACCCGCGAAGAGATCAAGACCCAGTCCGTCAAGGGCAAGGTGGTGGAGCCCGGTTATGGCTGGATCCGCCTGTCGCAGTTCCAGGAGCGCACGGTGGATGACTTTGTGCGCAAGGTGGAAGAGGTCTACAAGCAGGAGCCCAACCTCAAGGGCCTGGTGCTGGACCTGCGCAACGACCCGGGCGGCCTGCTGGATGCTGCCGTGGCGATCTCGGCAGCCTTCCTGCCCGAGAACGTGACCGTGGTCACCACCAACGGCCAGCTGGCCGACAGCAAAGCCACCTACAAGGCCGCGCCCGACTACTACCAGCGCCGGGGCGGGGGCGACCCGCTCAAGCGCCTGCCCGCCGCACTCAAGTCGGTGCCGCTGGTGGTGCTGGTGAACGAAGGCTCGGCCTCGGCCAGCGAGATCGTGGCCGGCGCACTGCAGGATCACAAGCGCGCCACCATCATGGGCAGCCAGACCTTTGGCAAGGGCTCGGTGCAGACGGTGCGCCCCCTGGGCCCGGACACCGGCATCAAGCTGACCACGGCGCGCTACTACACCCCGAGCGGCAAGTCGATCCAGGCCAAGGGCATCGTGCCCGACGTGATGATCGACGAGTCGGAAGAGGGCAGCCCCTTTGCGGCCCTGCGCATGCGCGAGGCCGACCTCGAAAAGCACCTGGGCAGCGGCCAGGGCGAAGAAAAGAAGGACGAGGCCCGTGAGAAGGCGCGCGAGGAAGCCCGCAAGCGCATGGAAGACGAGGCCAAGAAGCCGGCCGCCGAGCGCAAGATCCCCGAGTTCGGGACCGACAAGGACTTCCAGCTGGTGCAGGCGCTCAACCAGCTCAGGGGCCGCCCGGTGCTGGTCAGCAAGACCCTGACGGAACGCAAGGAAGAAAAGAAAGAGAATTGAGCCTTTCGCGCTCTGCTCTTCAGGCTGGATTTCGCGAGGAATCCAGCCTTTTTCACGCCTTCCATTGGCCCTTTCGCCCGAGACTTCATGACCGACGACCAGCTTCTGCGCTATTCCCGCCACATCCTGCTCGATGAAATGGGCATTGAGGGGCAGGAGCGGGTGCTGGCCGCACACGTCCTCATCATCGGCGCGGGCGGACTGGGGTCGCCGGCTGCGCTCTACCTGGCCTCGGCGGGCGTGGGGCACATCACGCTGGTGGATGACGATGTGGTGGACCTCACCAACCTGCAGCGCCAGATTGCGCACACCACGGCGCGCGTGGGGCTTCCGAAGGTGGATTCGGCCGCCGAGGCCATCGCGGCCATCAACCCCGGGGTGCGGGTGACCCGGCTGCAGGCCCGGGTGGACGCGGCGGCCCTGGAGGGCCTGGTGCAGGCGGCCACGGTGGTGCTCGACTGCAGCGACAACTACACCACGCGCCACGCGGTCAACGCCGCCTGCGTGCGCCACGGCAAGCCCTTGGTGGCGGGCGCGGTGATCCAGTTCGACGGCCAGATCACGGTGGTGGACCCCCGCGACGCACAATCACCCTGCTATGCCTGCATCTTTGCGCCGGACGCGGAGTTTGAAGAGGTGCGCTGCTCCACCATGGGCGTGTTCGCCCCCCTGGTGGGCGTGGTGGGTGCCATGCAGGCGGCCGAGGCGCTCAAGCTGCTGGCGGGCATCGGGCCGTCGCTGGCGGGCCGGCTGCTGATGCTGGACGGCCGCTCGATGGAGTGGAACACGATGCGCGTGCAGCGTGCTCCCCACTGCCCGGTGTGCGCGGCGCGGTAGGACTGCTCCTACAGCCCCAACCTGTTGCCGCTGGCAGAATCCGGGCACCCCAACGCTTAAATTCAGGGTGAGAGCAGCGTGCCCCTGCGCTGATCGCCAACGTGGACCCGCCTGTGAAGCTGCGCACCTACATTGTTGAAGACAACGCGACCATCCGCGAGAACCTCATTGGTACGCTGGAAGAGTTGGCGTCTGTGGAGGCCGTGGGGGTGGCAGAAACCGAGGACGAGGGCACGCAATGGCTCGCCACCCATGGCGAGCAATGGGACTTGGCCATCGTCGATCTGTTCCTGCGCCAGGGCAGCGGGCTGGGGGTGCTGGCAGCCTGCCGCACGCGCCGCCCGGGGCAGAAGATGGTGGTGCTGAGCAACTATGCCACCCCCGATGTGCGCATGCGCTGCGCGCAGCTCGGGGTGGATGCGGTGTTCGACAAATCCAACGAAATCGATGCGCTGGTGGACTACTGCGTGCTGCACAGCAGCAGCCATCCGGTGGGCGTGGATGTGAGCGGTTCACGGACTCCGCCCTCGGGCGCGTGACGGGTGCCGCCGTGAGCCCCTGTGCGGCGCATGGCCCAACCCGGCCCTGCCCCGGGCAGGCGGTGGGCACAGGCGACCTGTATGTCAATCAATCAGGCGGTTCTTGAGCGCGTAGTAGGTCAGGTCGCTGTTGGACGACAGGCCCATCTTTTCCATCAGCCGCGTGCGGTAGGTGCTCACGGTCTTGACGCTCAGCGACAGGGCCTTGGCGATGTCGCCCGCCGTCTCGCCCTTGGCCAGCTTGAGGAACACCTGGAACTCCCGCTCCGACAGCTGCTCGTGGGGCGGGGCGTCGTCCTTGCGGTTGAGCTGCTGCGCCAGCAACTCGGCCACGGTGGGCGTCAGGTAGCGGCGGCCCAGCGCGATGGTGCGGATGGCTTCCACGATCTCCGCGGGCTCGCATTCCTTGTTCAGGTAGCCGCTCGCGCCCTGGCGGATCAGGGTGATCGCATAGTGTTCTTCCGGGTAGCCGCTCAGGATCAGGATGCCCATGTCGGGGGCCTTGGCGCGCAGCATGGCCAGCGCATCGAGCCCGCTCTGGCCGGGCATCGACAGGTCCATCAGCAGCACGTCGATCTCCTTGTTGCGCACCAGGTCGATGGCCTCGCGGCCGTTGGCGGCCTCGCCCTCGACCCGCAGGTCCACGTGCTCCGACAGGAACTGCCGCAACCCGGCGCGAACAATCGCATGGTCATCCACAATGCCGATCTTGATCATTGGTGCTTCTTTCGTGGGGCCGCCGCGCTGCTGCGGGTGTGCGGGGCGAGGGGTGTCCTGCGGGGGCCGGCGTGCCGTTGCGGGGCTGGGGCCGCTGGCCGGTGATGGTCCATTATCCAGAATAAAGAACAGGCATATGACTCTCCAGGAAAACACCCAACACTGGTTGCCCAAGGTCCGCAAAATGGCGCTGAGCCTGCCCATGGCGCTGCTGGCCGCGATGGTGCTGGTGGGCATCAATGAGACGGGGCACATGCGCTCGCAGGCTGCGCTGGAGCAGATGACCCAGGGCGTGGCCACGCGCGGCGACGTGAACAAGCTGCTGCAGAGCATGCTGGATGCCGAGACGGGCCAGCGGGGCTACCTGCTCACCGGCAACGAGACCTACCTGGAGCCCTACGACAGGGCCGTCGCCACCGTGCAGACCCACATGGACCGGCTGCGTGGCCAGTTCGTCGATACCCCGGATGACATGCTGGAGTTTGCGCTGCTGTCCCGGGAGATCGCACGCAAGCTGGCCGAGATGGAGCTGAGCCTGCGGCTGCGCCGCAAGGGCAACGAGGATGCCTGGAAGTTCATCCTCAACACCGATGTGGGCAAGGAGCACATGGAGGCGATCCGCATGCATGCGCAGGAGTTGGTTGCGCGCAGCGACGCGCGCCTGTCGCAGGGCCGGGCGCAGATCGAGCAGTCGCTTACGCTGTCGCGCCTGGGCATCGCCACCGTCACCGTGATCGGCCTGCTGGCCTTCTACATGTATTTGCGCCAGGCGCAGGCCGTGCAGGCCGTGAACCAGCGGGAGCAGGCGCTGCTGGAGCGCGAGCGGGACCGGCTGGAAGGCCTGGTGCGCGAGCGCACTGCCACGCTGTCGGAGCTGGCCAACCACCTGCAGCAGGTGCGCGAAGAAGAGCGCGGACACCTGGCGCGCGAGTTGCACGACGAGCTGGGTGCGCTGCTCACGGCCGCCAAGCTCGATGTGGCGCGCCTCAAATCCAAGATCAATGCCACGGCACCCGACATCGCCGAGCGCCTCAAGCACCTCACGGACACCCTCAACAGCGGCATTGCGCTCAAGCGCCGCATCATCGAAGACCTGCGCCCCTCGTCCCTGTCCAACCTGGGGCTCACAGCCGCGCTGGAAATCCTGACGCGCGAATACGCCGAGCGCGCGGGCATCCAGGTCGAGACCAGCCTGGAGGCCGTGCAGCTGCCCGATGCCACCCAGCTCACGGTGTACCGCATGGTGCAGGAAGCCCTGACCAACATCGGCAAGTACGCCCGGGCCACGAAGGTGCTGGTCTCGGTGCATGCCCACCCCACCCATGTGGCGGTGCAGGTGCGCGACGATGGGGTGGGCTTCGACCCCGCCGCCGTGCGGCCCACCTCGCACGGGCTGGCCGGCATGCGCCACCGCGTCGAGGCGGCAGGGGGGCGCCTGGCGCTCACTTCGCGCCCTGGCCATGGCACCTTGCTGTCGGCGGTGCTGCCGCTGCAGCGGGCGCCGGTGGAGCCGCCGCCGGTGGCTGGCCAGGGGGAATGATGGGGGCGCGGCACGCCGGACGCCTGTTCCCTGTGCTCTTTCCAGGGCAGCCCTCGGTGGCCATGCCGGGTCGCACCTGCGGCGCGTTGTCCTACGCACCCTCCGCCACGGCGCCGACACAGGGGTGCGCGGAGCGCCGGCACCCCGGGCCCGGGCCGCTGCCTACAGTGGGGCCGTGTTCCAATGCTCACCCACCGCGCAAGGCGCTGCGGGCCGGTAGACTGGATGCGCTTTTGCCCCGTGTTCCCAACCATTCTTGACGAAGGAAAACACCATGAAATACGCACGTGCCCTTGCTTTCGCCGCTGTCGCCGGCATCACCATCGCCACGGCCACTGGCTGTTCGGTGGCCCGCGACCAGCAGACCGTGGGCGCCTATGTGGATGACGCCGGCATCACCACCGCCATCAAGGCCAAGATGGCCGAAGACAAGAACGTGTCGGCCACCTCCATCAGCGTGGAGACGCTCAACGGCACGGTGCAGCTCTCGGGCTTTGCCAAGTCGCAGGCCGAGAAGAACCAGGCCGAGAACATTGCCCGCACCACCAAGCATGTGCGTGAAGTGCGCAACAGCATCGTTGTCCGGCCCTGAGCAAGGGTGAGACCTGACCCGATGCCCGGGCGGGCGATGGCCCGGCCCGGCATTGGCACTTTTTGGAAAGCAGGCACCAGGCACGCCCTGGCGCCTGCTTTTTTCTTTTGCAGGGGTGCGGCAGCGGGCGCACCGGATGCCTTGCGCATTGCCGCGCCCCCGATAAGCTCCACACCATGCGGGTATTCAATTGCGACCATTGCGGCCATCTGGTCTTTTTCGACAGCGTGCAGTGCCTGCACTGCGGCAGCGCGCTGGCCTTCCTGCCCGATGTGCTGACCATGGCGGCCCTGGTGCCTGCGCCGCAGGACGGTGCCGACCTGTGGCGGCGCAGAGGGGCGCGAGGCAGTGCCGACCACAGCGGGCGCCTGTACCGCATGTGCCGCAACCACACCGAGCACCAGGCCTGCAACTTTGCGGTGCCCGCCAACGACTACACCGAACTGTGCGTGTCCTGCCGGCAGACGCGGGCGACGCCCGATCTGGCCGAAGCTGCCCATCGGGGCCGTTGGATGCAGACCGAGGCCGCCAAGCGGCGCCTGTACTACGGCCTGGCCCGCCTGGGCCTGGAGCCCGCGCTCGGGCGCGCCGGGCCCGTGTTCGAGCTGCTGGCCGAGGTGCCCGGGGGGCCGCCGGTGCTGACGGGCCACCACGGCGGCACCATTACGCTCAATGTGGCCGAGGCCGACGACGACGAGCGTGCCCGTCGGCGCATTGCCCTGGGCGAGCCCTACCGCACGCTGATCGGCCACCTGCGCCACGAGTCCGGCCATTTTTACTGGGACCAACTGGTGCGCGACGGCGGCCGCAGCGACGACTTCCGCCGCGTGTTCGGTGACGAGCGCCAAGACTACGCCGCTGCGCTCCAGGCCCACTATGCCAAGGGCAATGACCTGGGCGACTGGGCCGACCACCATGTGAGCGCCTACGCCTCAGCCCACCCCTGGGAGGACTGGGCAGAGACCTGGGCCCATTACCTGCACATGATCGACCTGCTGGAGACCTCGGCCAGCTATGCCACCGAGGTCACGGTGCCGGGCATCTACGGCGCGCAGCACAGCCGTGCCGTCGATCCCTTTGCCACCCCGGCGCCCGACTTCGACACCATGCTGCGGCACCTCGTGCCCCTGACGCTGCTGCTCAACAGCCTCACGCGCAGCCTGGGCCAGTTGGACGCCTACCCCTTTGCGCTGGCCGAGCAGGCGCTCGCCAAGCTCCGCTTTGTGCACGAGGTGGTGCGCGCCGCGGGCGCGGCCGCAGCCGAAGTGGCTGCAGCACCGCCGCCCCCTGCGCCCGTTGTTTCCTCAGCTATCAAAAAGTTAGCTAAAAGATGAACAGGAGCGGGCGGTAGATCCTATTTTTGTTCAGTGTTGGTGGCCGGGGCCTGGAACTTGCTTGGTGCGGGCAGTGCCACGCCAAGCCCCGGGAGGACATGACCATGCTGAGCCGCACCGCCGACCACCTGTTCTGGATGGCCCGCTACACCGAACGGGCGGAAAAGTCCTGCGCAGCAGGGCTTTCGAGACAACACCGCCAGTGTGCGCAGCACGCCCGGGGTTCTCTGCCCCCGTTGAACAAGGGGGGCGTATGCTGAGCCGCACCGCCGACCACCTGTTCTGGATGGCTCGCTACACCGAACGGGCAGAGAACACCGCCCGCATGCTGGACGTGAACCACCAGAGCGCGCTGCTGCCCCAATCTGCCGACGTGGCCGCGCTGGGCTGGCAGGGCCTGCTGTCCATCAGCGATCTGCTGCCCGCCTACACCGCCCGGCATGGCGAGGTGGCGCCCGCCAAGGTGCTGGATTTCATGGCCAAGGACCCGGCCAACCCCTGGTCCATCGTGGCCTGCCTGCAGGCTGCGCGCGAGAACGCGCGGGCCGTGCGCGGTGCGCTCAACACCGAGGCCTGGGAGATCCAGAACCAGACCTGGCTCGAAGTGCACCGGCTGCTGGCCAGCGGCGCGCTGGAGAGCGACCCTGCGCATTTCTTTGAATGGGTGAAGTTCCGTTCGCACCTGTCGCGGGGCGCCACGGTGGGCACGATGCTGCAGGACGAGGCGCTGCATTTCATGCGCCTGGGCATGTTTCTGGAGCGGGCCGACAACACGGCACGCTTGCTGGATGTGAAATTCCATGCTGCGCCAAGCGATGGTTGGGGTGCGGCCACCGCGCAGGACCAGGACCACGACTACTACCACTGGAGCGCGGTCCTGCTGAGCGTCTCGGGCTTCGAGACCTACCGCAAGGTCTACCGCGACGTGATCACGCCCGAGCGCGTGGCCGAGCTGCTGATCCTGCGGGCCGACATGCCGCGCTCGCTGCACGCCTGCCTGCAGGAGGTGATGGGCCACCTCGGCATGCTGGACGGCAGCCCGTCGGCCGAGACCCAGCGGCATGCGGGGCAGTTGCTGGCGCACCTGAAGTTCATGCGCATCGACGAAATCTTCACCAACGGCCTGCATGCCTACCTCACGCAGTTCCTGGAGCGGGTGAACGACCTGGGCGCGCGGATCAGCCGGGATTTTCTGGTGCCATCGGCGGTGTGAGGCCGATGGGCTCCACGGTCACCGCCACCTGCAGCACATGGTGGTCGCCGCCATGGATCACGCCGCGCAGCGGTGATACATCGGTGTAGTCGCGCCCGATGGCCAGCGTCACGTAGTCCTCGCCGGCGGCGCGGTCGTTGGTGGGGTCCAAGTCAAACCACGCGGCCTCTGCCAACGTGCCGTTGCTGGCGGCGGTGGGCGACCACACCGACACCCAGGCGTGCGAGGCATCGGCGCCCACCAGCCGGGGCTGGCCTGGCGGGGGCGCGGTCAGCAGGTAGCCGCTCACATAGCGCGCCGCCAGGCCCAGGCTGCGCAGGCAGCCGATCATCACGTGGGCAAAGTCCTGGCACACGCCCCGGCGCAGCCGCAGCGATTCAAGCGCGGGTGTGCCCGCGTCGGTGGCGTTGGCGGTGTAGGCAAAGTCGGCGTGGATACGCGCCATCAGGTCGCGTGCTGCATCCATCAGCGGGCGCCCCGGCGCAAAACTCGCACGGGCATAGGCCACGAAGTCGGCATGCCGGGGAATGTAGGGCGAGGCAAAGCTGAATTCGGTGGCGGGGTGGTAGGGCATGCCCCGCCGGTAGGCCAGGCGCTCGCGCACGGCCTCCCAGGGCTCGCCGGGCGGTGCCGGCGGCGGCGGGGCCGTCTCCAGCAGGCTTTCGGCGCGCACGCGCAGCCGCTCGTGGGTGAACGGCAGGCTGAAGAACGCGCGGGTGTTGCCAAACACGTCCTGCGTGGCCTCGCACTGGGCGGGGGCGGGGTCGATCTGCAGCGCATGGGTGAGCACCCGCTGCACCAGGCCGGTGCGCGGCCGCAAATGGGCCATGTGCTGGGCGTTCTGCACCGCAGGCGTGTACTGGTACACCGTTTCGTGGATGACGCGCAGCCGCATGGTCAGGCTCCTACGCTGTGCCGCAGCGCATCAGCAGAGTGGGTGAAGTAGCGCGTGGCCAGCACCTCCGACAGGCCCATCACGCCCCGTACACAAGCCCCCAGGTACTGCTCCAGCGCGGCATACCGGCCCCCGGCATCCTGCGTGCACAGGGCCACCAGCGACAGGTCCGACGCCTCGGGGATGCCCGCAGCGGCAGATTCGCCGGGCGTGCCGGCCGCCGCTTCGACCTTGACAATGCGCCCGCGCAGCGTCTGGGCCACCCAGGCGAGGGACCGGGGGTTGTCCCGGTCGATCACCAGCAAATCCAGCAGCGCGGGCATGTCGCGCCGCTGCTGGTACTGCGCGTGGAAGGTGATGGTGCTGTCGAACAGCCCTGTCATGGCCTCGAAGCCGCTCTCGTCGAACACCGTCCCGGTCTGCAGGCCGCCCTCCAGCGCTGCCGCCAGAAAGCCCAGGCGCTCCAGGTGCCGGCCGATGGACAGCAGCCGCCAGCCATCGTCGCGCGTCATGCGGTCGGTCTGCTGGCCCGTCATGGCGGCGGTGCGGCCGCTCAGGGTTTCGAGCTGGCGCAGGGCCTCCAGCGGTGAATAGTCGCCGTCGTCGTCGGCGCCGCCGTTGCCGTTCGCGCGCTGCGCAAAAAACTCGGCTTCGGTGCTCACGATCAGGTGCCAATGCTCCTGCGACAGGCGGTCGCGCACGGCCGATGCCGCGCCCAGGATGCCGCGCAGGTTGTAGCCCACGCTGGTCACCTGCGTGGGCTGGGTGAGCCCGGCGATCAGCGAGCGCTCGAACACGCGCCGCGCCTGCGTGGCGGGCGGCACCGACGGCAGCACCAGGCCCTGGCCCACGGCCAGGGCGCTCAGCCAGGCCAGCAGCGGCTGGGATGACTGGTCTTCGCCGTTCAGGCACTGCAGCGCAATGCGCGCCAGGCGCGTGACGTTTTCGGTGCGCTCGGTGTAGCGGCCCAGCCAGAACAGGTTCTCGGCCGCGCGGCTGGTCACCTGGCGGCTGCGGTGCACCACGGCGGGGGCGCTCTGGTTGTGCGCGAGCAGCGTGGTGGTGTCCACCGGGCCACCGGTCTGCACCCACACATCGGCGCTGCTGCCGCCGCGCTGCATCGAGGCGATCTCGCGCTCGTCGGTGGCAATGCGCGCCAGCCCGCCGGGCAGCACGCGCCACGAGCCCGGGCCGTCGCACACGGCAAACACGCGCAGCATCACCGAGCGCGGGGCGATGTGGCTGCCGCCACCATTGGCTTCCGTGCGCCAGGTGGGCATCTGCGACAGCGGCAGGTAGGCCTGCACGGTGTATTCGTCGCCCTGGCCCTGGATGCGTTCCGTCCACCGGGCCAGGTCTTGCGGCGACAGGGTGCCGCCCAGCACGGGCGGGCGCTGCAGGCTGGGCCAGGTGGGCCGGATCACGCTGTGCGGCAACTGGGACAGCACGGCCTGCCGGGCCGCAGGCTCGCCGCACCACCAGGTGGGCAGCGAGGGCAGGGCCAGCTCTTCACCCAGCAGGTGGCGCGACAGCGCAGGCATGAAGCCCAGCATCGCCGTCGACTCCAGGAAGGCCGAGCCGGGCGCATTGGCCACCAGCACGTTGCCCGCGCGGATGGCCTGCAGCAGGCCGGGCACGCCCAGGCGCGAGTCGCTGCGCAGCTCCAGCGGGTCCAGAAACTCGTCGTCCAGGCGCTTGAGGATGCCGTGCACGGGCTGCAGGCCATGCAGCGTCTTGAGGTACAGGCGTGCGTCGCGCACGGTGAGGTCGTTGCCCTCGACCAGCGTGAGCCCCAGGTAGCGCGCCAGGTAGGCGTGCTCGAAGTAGGTCTCGTTGTAGGGGCCGGGCGTGAGCAGCACGATGCGCGCATCCGCCCCCGCCGGGCTCATCTGCCGCAGGCCGTCGAGCAGCGCCCGGTAGGTGGCGGCCAGGCGCTGCACCTGCATCTGGCGGAAGGCCTCGGGGAACAGGCGCGAGATGAGCAGCCGGTTCTCCAGCAGATACCCCAGGCCCGACGGCGCCTGCGTGCGCTGCGTGACCACCCACCAGCCGCCCTGCGCGTCGCGTGCCATGTCGAAGGCCGCGATCGGCAGGTGCGTGCCGCCCACGGGCTGCACGCCGTGCATGGCGCGCAGGTAGCCCGGGTGGCCCTGCACCAATGCGCTGGGCAGCAGGCCTGTGCGCAGCAGCTCCTGCGGGCCGTACACGTCGGCCATCACGCGGTCGAGCAGGCGCGCGCGCTGCTGCACGCCGCGCTCGATGTGCGCCCAGTCGCCTGGCGAGAGGATGAGCGGGAACAGGTCCACCGACCAGGGCCGCTGCGGGCCGTTGCTGTCGGCGTACACGTTGTAGGTGATGCCGTTGTCGCGCACCTGGCGCTGCAGGCTCGCCATGCGCCGGTCCAGGTCGGGGAAGCCTTCGGGCCCCAGTTGTTCAAAAAAATCGGCCCATGGGCGCGACAGGTCTTGATTGTCTGCTATTGAAAAAGGAGCTTCTGAGGCGCCCGCCATGCGGTCGGTGGGGGCCGTGCGCGCGGGGGCCGCAGCGCCCCGCAGCTCGTCAAAATGCCCGGCCGCAGCGGTGGGCGCCAGCGCAGCCGCCAGCTGGGCCGCGCTTTCGGGGAGGTCGGTGGGCAAGAGGCGGTCGTTGGGGTTTGTCACTGCACTCGATTTTCGGGCATTTGGTCGACAACACTCTGCGGGTAACCCGCACCGTCGAAACTGGCGGGGCCAATGCCAGAGACGCCAAGCAAGGGCCGCCTCGCAGCAAGGGCGTCGTCCCCCTGGGGGGAAGGCGCGCAGCGACTCAGGGGGCTTCTCTACTTCCGCATCTTGCGCCGCAGATCCAGCGTGAACGGAAACTCCCGGCTGCCCGGCAGCTCGATGGTCGCAGGCGGCACCGCCAGCCGCCCCGGCGTGTGCCCCATGCGCGAGAACCGTGCCAGGCGGCGGCTTTCGGCCTCGTAGGCGTTGACCGGGAAGGTGTCGTAGTTGCGCCCGCCCGGGTGCGCCACGTGGTACTGGCAGCCGCCCAGCGAGCGGTTCATCCAGGTATCGACGATGTCGAACGTGAGCGGCGCATGGGCGCCAATGGTCGGGTGCAGGGCCGAGGGTGGGTTCCAGGCCTTGTAGCGCACGCCCGCCACAAATTCGCCGGTGGTGCCGGTGCTTTGCAGCGGCAGCGGCTGGCCGTTGACGGTGACCACATGGCGGCTTTCGTTCATGCCCGTCACGCGCACCTCGATGCGCTCCAGCGACGAATCCACATAGCGCACGGTGCCACCCGCAGAGCCTTCCTCGCCCATCACATGCCAGGGCTCCAGCGCGTTGCGCAGGGTCAGCTCCACGCCCATCGACTGCACCGTGCCGACCAGCGGGAAGCGGAACTCGAACTGCGGTGCAAACCAGGCCGCGTCAAACGCGTAGCCTGCGGCGTTCATCTCGGCCACCACATCGTGCATGTCCTGCTGGATGAAGGTGGGCAGCATGAAGCGGTCGTGCAGCTCGGTGCCCCAGCGGGCGGCGGGGGCGCGGTAGGGCGTCTTCCAGAAGCGCGCAATCAGGGCGCGCAGCAGCAGCTGCTGCACCACGCTCATGTGGGCATGGGGCGGCATCTCGAACGCGCGCAGCTCCAGGAGGCCCAGGCGGCCGGTGCTGCTGTCGGGCGAGAACATCTTGTCGATGGAAAACTCGCTGCGGTGCGTGTTGCCCGTCATGTCCACCAGGATGTTGCGCAGCGTGCGGTCCACCAGCCAGGGCGGCATGTCCTGGCCGTAGAGCGCGCGGTTGGACTCGATCTCGCGCAGCGCGATTTCCAGCTCGTACAGCTGGTCGTTGCGCGCCTCGTCCACGCGCGGCGACTGGCTGGTGGGGCCGATGAACAGGCCGCTGAACAAATAGCTCAGGCTGGGGTGGTTGTGCCAGTACAGCAGCAGGCTGGCCAGCAGCTCGGGCTTGCGCAAGAAGGGCGAGTCGGCCGGTGTGGCGCCGCCCATCACAAAGTGGTTGCCACCCCCGGTGCCCGTGTGGCGGCCGTCGGTCATGAACTTCTCGGCCGACAGGCGCGTCTCCCACGCGGCCTGGTACAGGAACTCGGTGTGCTGCACCAGCTCCTTCCAGTGGCTGGCGGGGTGGATGTTGACCTCGATCACGCCGGGGTCGGGCGTGACCGCCAGCACCTTCAGGCGTGCGTCGCGTGGCGGCGGGTAGCCTTCCAGCACGATCTTCAGGCCCAGTTCTTCGGCCGTGGCCTCGATGGCGGCCAGCAGGTCCAGATAGTCATCCAGGCGCGCCAGGGGCGGCATGAAGACATAGAGCACGCCGTATTTTTCGCCCACCTTCTCGGCCTGGGGGCCGCTGGCGCGGCGTGGGTCGCGCACTTCCACGCACAGGGCGGTGCGCGACAAGCCTGCGGCCGACTGGAACTTGCCCGGGGGCTGCACGCCTGCATGCGGGTCGGGCTGGCCCGCCTGGCGTGCGTGGTCGCCCCCTGCGCCGCCCTGCGTTACGCGCCGTGCCTCGCCAGGAGCGGTGGCGCCTGCCAGGTAGGGCAGGTCGCGGTCGCCGGTGATGGGCCCCGAGGGAGTGGAGTACCGTGCGCGCAGCGTGGCGGCGGCAGCCAGCGGGCCCTGGGGCGCGGTCGGGTCTTGTGGGATCAGGTGCTCGGTGTCCGACGCCTTCACCCAGGGCAGGGCGTCCAGCGGCAGGCGGTAGCCCATGGGCGAATCGCCGGGGATGAGCAGCATGCGGTCGTCGCGGAAGAACCAGGGCCCCGTGCTCCACACGCTGCCCGCCAGCGTGCCCGCGCCTTCCCCCGCCTGCAGCGGCAGCACATAGCCCACCACGCTGTCGAGCTTTTGCTCGAACACGCGGCGCAGGCGTGCGCGCTCCAGCTCGTCGTCCAGGCGCGCATCAAACGGGTCCACGTTGACCGGCAGGCGCCGCTCGCGCCACAGGTAGTAGAAGGTGTCCTCGTAGCCGGGCTGGATATGGCGGTCGGTGATGCCCAGCGTGCGTGCGAGGTGGCGCACAAAGCGCTCTGCGTCGGCGCTGGTGCAGTGCGAAGGATCGCGTTCGTCGGCAAACAGCGCAGGGTTCTGCCAGGCCGGCTGGCCGTCGGCGCGCCAGCAGATCGACAGCGCCCAGCGCGGCAGCTGCTCGCCCGGGTACCACTTGCCCTGGCCAAAGTGCAGAAAGCCGCCCTGGCCATATTCGGCGCGCAGCTTGTGCGTGAGTTCGGTGGCCAAGCCGCGTTTGGTGGGGCCCAGGGCGTCGGTGTTCCACTCGGGCGCATCGCGGTCGCCCACGGCCACAAAGGTGGGTTCGCCGCCCATGGTCAGGCGCACATCGCCCGCCTGCAGGTCGGCATCCACCCGCTCGCCCAGGGCCAGCACGGCCTGCCACTGGTCTTCGGTGTAGGGCTTGGTCACGCGCGGTGATTCGTAGATGCGGGTGACGCGCATCTCGTGCGCAAACGCCACCTCGGCCTCGTCCACCAGGCCCTCGATGGGCGCGGCGCCCGAGGGCTGGGGCGTGCAGGCCAGCGGGATATGGCCCTCGCCCGCGAGCAGGCCGCTGGTGGCATCGAGGCCGATCCAGCCCGCGCCGGGCAGGTAGACCTCGCACCAGGCGTGCAGGTCGGTGAAGTCGTGGTCGGTGCCGCTCGGGCCGTCGAGCGCCTTCACGTCGGGCGTGAGCTGGATCAGGTAGCCCGACACAAACCGCGCCGCCAGCCCCAGGTGGCGCAGCAGCTGCACCAGCAGCCAGCCCGAGTCGCGGCACGAGCCACTGGCCTTTTGCAGCGTCTCCTCGGGCGTCTGCACGCCGGGCTCCAGGCGGATGAGGTAGCGCACGTCCTGCGCGACCTGCTGGTTCAGCTGGACCAGGAAGTTGATGGAGCGCTGCGGACTGCGGTCGATCTTGTCGAGGTAGGCCTGGACGAGCGGCGTCATCGGCTCGGTGGCCAGGTAGGGCGCCAGCTCCTGCTGCACATCGCTGCTGTATTGGAACGGGATGTGCTCGGCCTCGGGCTCCAGGAAAAAGTCGAAGGGGTTGTAGACCGCCATCTCGACCACCAGGTCCACCGTGACCTTGAAGCTGCGCGTCTTCTCCGGGAAGACGAGCCGCGCCTGGTAGTTGGCGAAGGGGTCTTGCTGCCAGTTGATGAAGTGCTGCGCAGGCTCGACTTTGAGCGAGTACGAAATGACGTTGCTGCGGCAGTGGGGCGCTGGCCGCAGCCGCACTGTTTGCGGCCCCAGGCCGATGGGCCGGTCATACTGGTAATGCGTGACGTGGTGGAGTGCGGCGTGGATGGGCATATGCAGGGCATGCTAGCAAGTCCCGAGCCACCGTGGGCACAATTGCCGGCGCGCGGCCCGGCGGTTCATGGCCTGTTCACAATCCATGGCACGGCGCCGCAGCGCCTTCTGCTCACAGCAAGCACCAACTTGGTGACAACCCCTTTTTTGCCCCATGCCCCTGCCACCCCAACTTCTGCTCCTGCCCGGCCTGGCGGCCGATGAACGCATGTGGCGCGGCGTGCTGCCGCTGCTGCCCGCCGCGCTGCGCCCCGAGGTCGCCACGGCCCACCAGGACATGGGCCTGCACCGCATCGAGGACTTCGCGGCCCGGCTGCTGGGTCAGCACGCGGGGCCGCTGGTGCTGGCGGGTGCCTCCATGGGCGGCATGATCGCGATGGAGGCCGCACGCCAGGCGCCGGACCGGGTCGCGGGGCTGGCGCTGCTGGGCACCACGGCGCGGCCCGAGACGCCGGACATGCGGGCGCTGCGCGAAGGCGCCATCGCGCTGTTTGAGCAGGGCCGGGTGCGCGAGGTCATCGAGCCCAACGTGGCCCTGGCCTTCCACCCGGTGAATGCGGCCCAGCCTGCGCTGGTGCAGGCCTATCTGGACTTTGTGCTGGACGCAGGCGCCGCCCACCTGGTGCGCCAGAACCGCGCCGTCATCCACCGGCCCGATGCGCGGCTGCACCTGCCCCAGGTGGCCTGCCCGGTGCTGGTGGTGTGCGGCGCGGCTGACCAGCTCACGCCACCCGAATGCTCGGCCGAGATCGCTGCGCTGGTGCCGGGGGCCGAACACCACCTGCTCGCAGGCAGCGGCCACATGCTGACCATGGAGCAGCCCGAGGCCGTGACCGGGCTGCTGGTGCAGTGGCTGGCCAGCCAGGGCTGGATTTGATCCAGGTGGAAGTGTTTTTGGCCGCTACCGCTTGATGGACAAGCGCTAGGAGCTATGAATTTGATAGTGAATCAAAACTCCAGGTTGTCAATCAACCGTGTGCTGCCCAGCCGCGCGGCGCCCAGCGCCACCAGCGTGCCCGCCGCATCCTCGGCCGTGGCGGGCTGCAGGTCCGCGCGGCGGCGCACGGTGAGGTAGTCGGGCGCCCAACCCCGCGTGCGCAGGGCGTCCAGGGCCAGTGTCTCCAGCAGGCTGCGGTCGCTGGGGGCGGCGTTCCGCCACTGCTGCGCCAGCCGCTGCAAAGCCTGTGACAAGGCCACCGCCTCCTGGCGCTCTTGCGGGCTCAGATAGCCGTTGCGCGAGCTCAGCGCCAGCCCGTCGGCCGCGCGGCAGGTCTCGCCCGCCACGATCTCGATGGGCAGCGCAAACTGCCGCACCATGTGGCGGATCACCATGAGCTGCTGGTAATCCTTCTTGCCAAACACGGCCGTGCCGCCCGTGGCGCCCAGCACGCAGGCAAACAGCTTCATGACCACCGTGCTCACACCCACAAAGAAGCCGGGGCGAAAGTGGCCTTCGAGCATGTCGGCGAGCTGCGGGTCGGGGTGCACCTTGAAGGTCTGGGGCTGCGGGTACAGGTCGGCCTCGCGCGGCGCAAACAGCACATCGCAACCCGCAGCTTGCAACTGCGCGCAGTCGGCCTCCCAGGTGCGGGGGTAGCTGTCGAAGTCCTCGTGCGGCAAGAACTGCAGGCGGTTCACAAAGATGCTGGCCACGGTCACGTCGCCCAGGGGCTTGGCCTGGCGCACCAGGGCGATGTGCCCGTCGTGCAGGTTGCCCATGGTGGGCACAAAGGCGGGGCGGTGGTAGGGGGCCAGGGCCTGGCGCAGGTCGGCGATGGAGTGGGTAATCAGCATGGGGTCGGAAGGGTCAGAAGGAGATAGGGAACGGGCTCACCAGGCGTGCAGGGCGTTGTCCGGAAAGCTGCCCCGCTTCACGGCCTGCACATAGGCCTCCATCGCGCCGCGCACGCTGCCGGCGTCCTGCATGAAGTTGTGCACGAACTTCGGCATCTTGCCGAGGTTCATGCCCAGCATGTCGTGCAACACCAGCACCTGGCCGGCCGTGCCATTGCCCGCACCGATGCCGATGGTGTGGCAGTGCGGCAGCTCGGCCGTGAGGTCGGCGGCCAGCACGGCGGGCACCATCTCCAGCACCAGCATGGTGGCGCCTGCGTCCTGCAGCTCATGCGCCTCTTTGCGCAGCGTGCGGGCCGCGTCGTCGGTCTTGCCCTGCACGCGGTAGCCGCCCAGCGCGTGCACCGTTTGCGGCGTGAGGCCCAGGTGGGCGCACACGGGCACGCCGCGCTGCACCAGAAATTCCACTGTGGGCGCCGTCCAGCCGCCGCCTTCGAGCTTGACCATGTGCGCGCCCGCCTGCATCAGCACGCAGGCGCTGCGCAGGGCTTGCTCGCGGCTTTCGGCGTAGGTGCCGTAGGGCAGGTCGGCCACCAGCCAGGCCGTGCCCTGCACGCGGTGCAGGCCGCGCGCCACGCTGGCCGTGTGGTAGGCCATGGTGTCGAGCTGCACGCCCACGGTGCTCGGCAGGCCCTGGCACACCATGCCCAGCGAGTCGCCCACCAGAATGCATTCCACGCCCGCCGCATCGGCCACGGCGGCAAAGGTGGCGTCGTAGGCGGTGAGCATGGTGATCTTCTCGCCCGCCGCGCGCATTTGCGACAGGCGGGGCAGGCTCACGGGCCGGCGCTGGGGCAGGGGGGATGCGGGCGGCAGCGTGCCGTAGGGCGTTGCAGAAACAGGGCTGGTGGCGGTCATGTAGCGCGGTGAGGCCAAAAAATTGCCGCGAGTCTATGCGACCAATACTGGGTGTACTTATTGGTTGCCGCCTCTGTGGCCCGCGGCCCGTGTCGGCGCAATGGCCTTTGCGTTCCCGGTATGCTCGCGGCCCATGACAGCAGCGTTACCCCCCGCGAAAAGCACCATGAGAGACAACGACGATGTGAAGGCCCTGGCCCAGGCCGATGTGGCCCGCGCCCTGGCCGAAGACGTGGGCACCGGCGACCTCACCGCCAGCCTGATCGACCCCGCCCGCCGCGCCCGCGCGCGCATCCTGGCGCGTGAAGACGCCGTGATCTGCGGCGCCCCCTGGGCCGAAGCCGCACTGCGCGCACTCGACCCCGGCGTGCAGATCACCTGGCATGTGGCCGAAGGCCAGCGCTGCGCGCCCGACCAGGTGGTGCTGGCGCTGGAAGGCAATGCCCGCGCCCTGCTCAGCGCCGAGCGCACCGCCCTCAATTTTTTGCAATTGCTGTCGGCCGTGGCCACCAAGACCCGCACCTATGTGGACGCGGTGGCCGGCACGCGTGCGCAGATCGTCGATACGCGCAAGACCCTGCCCGGCCTGCGCCTGGCACAGAAATACGCCGTGCGCGTGGGCGGTGGCACCAACCACCGCATCGGCCTGCACGACGCGGTGCTCATCAAAGAAAACCACATTGCAGCCGCCGGCGGCGTGACGGCGGTGCTCAAAGCCGCACAAGCCGTGGCCGCGCAAGCGACGTTCATTGAAATCGAGGTCGAAACCCTGGAGCAGTTGACCGAGGCGCTGAACGCCGGCGCGAAGATGGTGCTGCTCGACAACATGCCCTTGGCCCAGCTGCGCGAGGCCGTGCGCATCAACGCCGGCCGGGCCATCCTGGAAATCTCGGGCGGCGTCACGCTCGATGGCCTGCGCGCGCTGGCCGAGACCGGTGTGGACCGCATCTCCATCGGCACGCTGACCAAGGACGTGAAGGCCACCGACTTTTCGATGCGCCTGCAGGAGCTGGCATGAGCACGGCCACCCTCCACCGCATCGACGTCGAATACGAGCAGCCCGATGAGGCGACCTCGGGCGCCGTCTGCTCCACCAAACACGCCTGGGCGCGCGTGCCGCCCGAGCCCTCGCAGGCCGAGCGCGCCGCGCTCAAGGACAAGATCCGCGGCCTGCTCAAAGAGAAGAACGCGGTCATGGTGTCGCACTACTACGTGCACCCGGACCTGCAGGACTTGGCCGAGGAAACTGGCGGCCTCGTGAGCGATTCGCTGGAGATGGCCCGCTTTGGCCGCGACCACGCGGCGCAGACGCTGGTGGTGAGTGGCGTGCGCTTCATGGGCGAAACGGCCAAGATCTTGAGCCCCGAAAAGACGGTGCTCATGCCCGACCTGGATGCCACCTGCTCGCTGGACCTGGGCTGCCCCATCGACGAATTCAGCGCGTTCTGCGACCAGCATCCCGACCGCACCGTGGTGGTCTACGCCAACACCAGCGCGGCCGTGAAGGCGCGCGCGGACTGGCTGGTCACATCGAGCTGCGCGCTGGAGATCGTGAGCGCGCTCAAGGCTGCAGGCCAGAAGATTCTGTGGGCGCCCGACCGCCACCTGGGCGCCTACATCCAGCGCGAAACCGGCGCGGACATGGTGTTCTGGAACGGCGCCTGCATCGTGCACGACGAGTTCAAGGCCGTCGAGCTGGGGCTGCTCAAGCAGGACCACCCCGCCGCCAAGGTGCTGGTGCACCCCGAGAGCCCCGCCGACGTGGTGGCCCTGGCCGATGCCGTGGGCTCCACCAGCGCCATCCTCAAGGCAGCGCGCGAAATGGACGCCACCGAGTTCATCGTGGCCACCGACAACGGCATGATGCACAAGCTGCGCACGCTCAACCCCGGCAAGACCTTCTACGAAGCGCCCACTGCTGGCAACAGTGCCACCTGCAAGAGCTGCGCGCACTGCCCCTGGATGGCGATGAACGGCCTGGCCGACGTGGCCCGCGTGCTGGAGGCCGGCGCCAATGCGATCCATGTGGACCCCACCCTGATCCCGCGCGCCCGCCAGCCGATTGACCGCATGCTGGCCTTCACGGCGGCGCTCAAGAACGGACAGCCCACGGCGGCGCTGGTGCCGCACTTGGGCGCGGCCTGAGAAAGCTGCAGGCATGGGTTTGCTCTGTTATTGATAGCTGATTCCGCCCACTGGTCAGGCGCCAGAGGCCTTTTTTGTTGTGACATCCCGCATTGACTTCACCCAGCCGCTGGACCCCGGCGCCCCCCGCCTGCGCCACGCCTTTGGCACGCCGCGCGAGGTGCTGGTGGCCCATGCGCTGCACGAGGTGCGCAGCGTGCTCGACGCCGTGCACGCGGCCGCGCAGCAAGGCCGCTGGTGTGTGGGTTGTGTGCGCTACGAGGCCGCTGCCGCGTTCGATGCGGCGCTGTTGACCCACGCCGCTGACGGCCCGCTGGCCTGGTTTGCGGTGTACGACGCGCCGCTGCCCTGGCCCGAGCGCGATGACGGCCCAGGTGCCGAACCGCCCGCGCAGGTGACGTGGACCGACAGCCCCGACCGCGCGCAATTCGACGCCGCGCTGGCGCAGATCCAGCAGGCGATTGCGGCGGGCGAGCTGTACCAGGTCAACCACACGGCCCCCCTGCACGGCACGCTGCAGGGCTCGGCCCCGGCCCTGTTTGCGGCGCTGCTGCGCGCCCAGCCCGGCGGGTATGCGGCGCACATCGACACCGGGGGCGAGCAGGTGTTGTCGGTGTCGCCCGAGTTGTTCTTCGACTGGCGGGATGCGCCAGGCGGCGGCCATATCCTGGCCCGCCCCATGAAGGGCACGGCCCCGCGCGGCGCTACGCCCGAAGAGGACGCGCAGCAGGCGGCGCACCTGCGCACGGCGCCCAAGGAGCGTGCCGAGAACGTGATGATCGTGGACCTGCTGCGCAACGATGTGTCGCGCATTGCGCTGCCCCACAGCGTGCGCGTGCCCGTGCTGTTTGCCACGCAGGCCCTGCCCACGGTGTGGCAGATGACCTCGGACGTGACCGCGCGCACGCGGCCCGGCACTACGCTCACGGACGTGTTTGCCGCGCTGTTCCCCTGCGGCTCCGTCACCGGGGCGCCCAAGGTGCGTGCCATGCGGATGATCCACGCGCTCGAAGGCGCGCCGCGCGGCGTGTACTGCGGCGCCGTGGGGGTGGTGCGCCCGGCCGGCCCGCCCGGTGCGCAGGGCCCACATGCCGTGGCCGCAACCTTCAATGTGCCCATCCGCACCGTGGTGCTGCGCCCTGAAGGCGGCACCGTGCGCGCCACCTGCGGCATTGGCAGCGGCATCACCTCGGGCGCGCTGGCCGATGCCGAGTGGAGCGAGTGGCAGCACAAGCGCGCGTTTGTCGAGCGCGCGAGCCAGCCCTTTGACCTGCTCGAAACCCTGGCGTTGCAGGCGGGCAGCTTCCGGCATCTGACCGACCACCTGGCACGCCTGCAGTCGGCGGCCGCACATTTCGGCGTGCCCTGGGATGCGGCGGCCGTATTGCAATGCCTGCAGGCAGTGGCGGCAGACCATGCCGAGGGCGCATGGCGCGTGCGCCTGCTGCTGGGCGCCACGGGCAGGCCCCGGGCCGAGGCCTTTGCCCTGTTGCCCACGGCCGAACCCGTGCGCCTGCAACTGGCCCCGCGCCCGCTGGCTGAGGCCCGCAGCGAGTTTGTGCGTTACAAGACCACGCGCCGTGCGCACTATGCGGCGTTTGCGCCCACCACGCCCGGTGTGTTTGACACGCTGCTGTGGAACGCGGCGGGCGAGATCACCGAGGGCACCTTCGGCAACATTGCCGCGCTCATCGACGGGCGGTGGGTGACGCCGCCGCTGTCCTGCGGCCTGCTGCCCGGCGTGGGCCGTGCCGTGGCATTGCGTGAGGGCCGGGTGGTGGAGGCCGTGCTGCGTGTGGCCGATGTGCCCCGGGTGCAGGGCTGGGCCTTCATCAACAGCCTGCGCGGCTGGCTGGCGGCCACGCTGGAGAGATAGAAAATTTGAAGAAAATCGGCCCCCAGCGCCCGTGGAGCAAGCGCTGGCAGCTATCCAATTTTCAGAGCCGTTCCTTCACATAGCTCGGCCGGTCCATGTCCACGATCTCCACACTGAGCTGCACCATCACGCCCTGCGGCCGGGGCGTGCGTTCGCGCAGCACGGCGGCAATGCGGCCCGCCAGCTCTGTCTTGGCCTCGGGCGTGCGGCCCGCGAGCAGGCGCAGCTGCGCGTGCACAAAGGCGCGGTGGGCGGGGGCGGTGCCGATCTCGAAGCTGTCGGCCACGACAAAGCGCGTCTTCAGGTCGGCCTCGTCCTGCACCTGGGGGTGGGCGCACAGTGTGGCGTTGAGGGCGGTCAGGGTCTCTGCCTCGGGGAAGTGGGGCAGGTTGCTGGAGTATTCGACGACAAGATGGGGCATGGTGATGGTGATGGCGGTTGTGTGGGGAGGGCCCGTGTGTCCTGCCGGAGCACGCGGGGCACGCAGGGGGGCTGCGCGCACCACGCCAGTTTACGGCGCTGCGGCCGGCCGGTCCGGCGGCGCACGATTTTCATTGCCGCGCGCGGCGCAAGTGCTCAGAATGCGCGCAGCCCGGTCCACGAACAGGTTCTGGCCGGGCGTCGCGTGCCCGGCATGGGGCCGGGTAACGCGCAGTTCGACGGTGCCTGTTCACGACCCCTGCTCCATGCCATGAAACACCTTGCCTGCATCCAGAAAGTGAGCCTGGCCGCACTTGTGCTGTGCGCTGCGGCGGCTGCCAGTGCCGAGGGCGCCCGCCCGCACTGGGAATACAAAGGTAAACACGGGGCGGCCCATTGGGGTTCGCTGGAGGCCAGCTTCGAGGCCTGCGCGCGGGGCGCATCCCAGAGCCCGGTGGACATCCGCAAGACGGTGAAGGAGGCCTTGCCCGCGCTCGACTTCCAGTACACCCCGGCGGCCCCGACGCTGGTCAACAACGGGCACACGGTGCAGGTCAATCTGCCGGCCGGCAGCAAGCTGGTGGTGGACGGAAAGGCCCTGGAGCTGCTGCAATTCCACTTCCACACGCCCAGCGAAGAAGCCATTGGCGGCAAACGTGCGGCCATGGTGGCGCACTTCGTGCACAAGGGCAGCGACGGTGGGCTGGGTGTGGTGGCTGTGTTGATCCAGCCCGGCAAGGCCAATGCCGCCTGGGCGCCCATCTTTGCCCACCTGCCACGCGTGGGCGAGCAGGTGACGGTGGACGGGCTCACGCTGGATGTGGGCAGCCTGCTGCCCGAGCGCAAGGGCTACTACAGCTTTGCCGGGTCCTTGACCACGCCGCCTTGCTCCGAGGGGGTGCAGTGGATGGTGCTCAAGGAGCCCGTGAAGCTCAGCGCTCAGCAGATCAAGGCGTTTCGCCAGGTGTACAGCGCCAATGCGCGGCCGCTGCAGCCGCTCAATGGCCGGGTGATCAAGGAAAGCACCTGACGGCACCCGAGGGCGGCCTTGTTTCCGGGCCGCCTGCCGTACCCGGGGGGCGCTTATCCCGGGGCGCGGGTCAGCGCGTGCTGTGCGCAGCGCTCCAAGGCCACCAGCAGCTGGTCCACGTCGGCCTCGGTGTGGGCCGCCGACAGCGCAATGCGCAGCCGGGCCGTGCCCACCGGCACGGTGGGCGGGCGGATGGCGGGCACCCACAGGCCCTGGAGGCGCAGGCTTTCCATCACGGCCAAGGCGGCTTCGTTGCTGCCGATCACCAGCGCCTGCACGGGCGTGTGCGACGGCAGCAGGTGCCAGCCCAGCTGCGCGGGCAGCGTGGCCAAGCCCTGGCGCAACTGCGCGATGAGCCTGCCCAGGTGCGCGCGCCGGTCATCGGCCGCTGCCATGAGCTGCAGGCTTTGGCGCAGCGCACTGGCCAGCAGCGGTGGGGCGGCGGTGGCAAAGATGTAGGTGCGGGTCTTTTGCAGCAGCCATTCGATGAGGGCGGTATCGCCCGCCACAAACGCGCCGGCCACCCCGGCGGCCTTGCCCAGCGTGGCCATGTAGAGCACGCGGCGCGAGGCCGTGGCACCCGTCAGGCCCGCCTGCGCCAGGCTGCCGCGCCCCTCTGGCCCCAGCACGCCAAAGCCGTGGGCATCGTCCAGCAGCAGCAGCGCGTCGTGGCGTTCGCACAGCGCGAGCAGCGCGGGGATGTCGATCAGGTCGCCGTCCATGCTGAACACCGCGTCGCTGATCACCAGCTTGCGCCGCGCGGGGCTGGCGGCGAGCTGTGCCTCCAGCGCGGCCAGGTCGGCATGCGGGTAGCGGTGGATGGTGGCGCGCGACAGGCGGGCGCCGTCGATCAGGCAGGCGTGGTTGAGCGCGTCGGAGAACAGCGCATCCCCCTCGCCCACCAGCGCCGGGATGATGCCGGTGTTGGTGGCGTAGCCCGCATAAAAGTACAGCGCGCGGGGCAGTTGCACGTAGGCGGCCAGTTCGTGTTCGAGCGCATCGTTGGCCGCGCTGTGGCCGCTGACCAGGGGCGATCCGCCCGCGCCCACGCCAAAGCGGTGGGTGGCCTCGCGTGCAGCCTCGGCCAGATCCGGGTGGCTGGCCAGGCCCAGGTAGTCGTTGCTGCAGAAGGCCAGCATGGGCTGGCCGTCCACCCACAGGCGGGCGCCACCGGCGGGCTCGACCACGCGGCGGCGGCGCAGCAGGTGGGCGCGTTCGATGTCGGCCAGGCGCGCGGGGATCTCGTCCAGCCAGGAGGGCTGGGGGGCCGTGGAGCTTGTCATTGCCAGTCCTTCGGCAGGTCAAAAACCAGGCTGCCGGGTTCGGGCAGGTCCTGGTAGGGCACCTCGGCCAGCAGCGGGGCGCCCAGCCGTGCGCGCAGGTAGGCGATGTTTTCGTCGGCGGCGCCCATCTCCGGGTCGATGCGGTTGGCCACCCAGCCGGCCAGCGTGAGGCCGCGCGCGCGGATGGCCTCGGCGGTGAGCAGCGCATGGTTCAGGCAACCGAGGCGCAGGCCCACCACCAGCACCACGGGCAGGGCCAGCGCCTGGGCCAGGTCGGCGCCGGTCAGCGTGTCGGTGAGCGGCACCAGAAAGCCACCCGCACCCTCCACCACCACGGCATCGGCCTGGGCCGCGAGCGCCTGGTAGCTGGCGACGATGGCGGCGATGTCGATCTGTACCCCGGCCCGCGCGGCCGCGATGTGGGGCGACAGCGGGTCGGGCAGCAGCACGGGGTTGTCCAGCGCGGGCGGCACGGCCAGCGTGGAGGCCGAGCGCAGCGCGATCGCATCCTCGCTGGCCCAGTCTTCACCCCAGGGCACCAGGCCGGCCGCCACGGGCTTCATGCCCACCACATGGCGGTGGTGGCGTGCCAGCGCATGCAGCAGCCCGGCGGACACCAGCGTCTTGCCGACACCGGTGTCGGTGCCGGTCACAAAACATCCCATCATCAAATCTCCTCTTGCAGGGTGGCGTTCAGCGCATCGAGCGCGCCGCTGGCGAGGCACTGCACGGCCTCGTCGTCGAGCACATACGGTGGCATGGCGTACAGCGTTTTTCCGATGGGGCGCAGCACCAGCCCCCGCGCCATCGCGTGCTGGTGGTAGCGCCGGGAAAAGTCGGGCAGCGTGGTGTCCACATCCCAGGCCCAGATCATTCCGAGGCGGCGTGCATGCTGCACGCGCGGGTGCTGCGTGAGGGGCGTGCAGGCGGCGTCAATGCGCTGCGCGAGTGCCCCGTTGGCCTTCAGGGCATCCAGCTGCTCGAACAATTCCAGCGTGGCCAGCGCGGCGCGGCAGGCCAGCGGGTTGCCGGTGTACGAGTGCGAATGCAGAAAGCCGCGCGCCACATCGTCGTCGTAGAACGCGGCATACACCACATCGGTGGTCAGTACGGCCGACAGGGGCAGCGTGCCGCCCGTGAGGCCTTTGGACAGACAAATGAAGTCCGGCCGGATGCCTGCCTGCTGGTGCGCGAACATGGTGCCCGTGCGGCCAAAGCCCACGGCGATTTCATCGACCACCAGGTGCACCTCGTAGCGGCTGCACAGCGCACGCGCCAGACGCAGGTATTCGGGGTCGTGCATGGCCATGCCGGCGGCGCACTGCACCAGGGGCTCGACGATGAGTGCGGCCGTGGTGGCGTGATGCTCCTGCAGCCAAGCCTCCAGTGCGGCGGCGGCGCGCCGGGCCACGTCCTGTGCGGTTTCGCCCGGTGCCGCACCGCGTGCGTCGGGGCTGGGCACGGTGTCGGCCAGGCGCACCAGCGGTGCATAGGCCTCGCGGAAGATGGCGATGTCGGTCACGGCCAGCGCGCCCACGGTTTCGCCGTGGTAGCCGCCGGCCAGGCCCACAAAGCGGCTCTTGGCGGGGCGGCCGGTGTTGCGCCAGTAGTGCGCGCTCATCTTGAGCGCGATCTCGGTGGCAGCGGCGCCGTCGCTGCCATAGAACGCATGGCCCAGGCCGGTGAGCGCGGCGAGGCGCTCCGACAGTTCCACCACCGGCGCATGGGTGAAGCCCGCGAGCATCACATGGTCGAGCTGGCCCAGTTGGTCCACGAGCGACGCCTGGATGTGCGGGTGGCTGTGCCCAAACAGGTTGACCCACCAGGAGCTGATGGCGTCGAGGTAGCGCTGGCCATCGGTGCCATACAGCCACGGGCCTTGCGCGCGGGCAATGGCCACGGGCGGTTGGGCTTCGTGCCGTTTCATCTGCGTGCAGGGGTGCCACACGCTGGCGAGGCTGCGGGCTACCAGCCCGTCGTGGGTCGGCGCCACCGTTACAGGGCCTGCGTGGGAACGGCGTGGCGCAGTTCCGTCTGGCGGTTGTGGTCGTCCACAAACACCAGCTGGGGCTGGTGCGCGGCCACCTGGTCGTCGTGCACCTGCGCAAAGGCCGCAATGATGATGAGGTCGCCTGCGGATGCGCGGCGCGCGGCCGAGCCGTTCACCGAGATCATGCCGCTGCCGCGCTGGCCCTTGATGGCGTAGGTGACAAAGCGCTCGCCGTTGTTGATGTTCCAGATGTGGATCTGCTCGTTCTCGGCGATGTTGGCCGCGTCGAGCAGGTCCTCGTCGATGGCGCAGGAGCCTTCGTAGTGCAGCTCGCACTGGGTCACGGCCACGCGGTGGATCTTGGATTTGAGCAGGGTGCGGAACATCGGGCTTCCTTGGGTGAAGTCTGTGAAATGGGGGAGGCTTGCCGTGGGCAGGGCTTCAGGGCGTGGTGAAGTCCAGCACGCAGCTGTCGCCCAGTGCCTCGCGCCACACGCGCACGCGGCTCACGCTGGCACGCAGGTCGGCAGGCAGGGCCTGGGCGATGAAGAGGCAGAGGTTTTCGAGCGTGGGCGTGCCCAGGCCGGGCACGTCGTCGAGCATGTGGTGGTCCAGCTGCTCGCGCACCACGGCCAGCCCCTGGCGCAGCAGGCCCAGGTCCAGCACCATGCCGGTGGCGGGGTCGCGCGGGCCGCTCAAAAAGACCTCGGCGTGGTAGGTGTGGCCATGCACACGGCGGCTGCCTTCGGCCTCGATCTCGCGGCGCAGGGTGTGGGCGGCGTCGAAGAAGAAGCGCTGGGAGATGGTGAACAACATACGGGAACCAAAAAGAAAACCGCTCACCGGATGCCGGTGAGCTTGTGGGTCTGCAGGCTCAATCGCCATGCGGGGTGGGCCAGGCAGGCGTCAATGCAGGTGGCAGTGTTCTGGCGCTGCAGCAGGCCATCCATGGGCTGCAGAAAGCGGTGGGTGAACTGCGTGCCTTGCTCCAGCGCCAGCAGGTCAAAGCCGGGCTGGGGCCACACGAGTTTCAGCTCTTGCCCGCTGCGCTGCACCCACGGGGCGCCCGCCTTGGGGCTGATGCACAGCCAGTCGATGCCTTCGGGCGCCGCCACGGTGCCATTGCTTTCGACCGCGATGCGGAATTGCTGTGCGTGCAGGGCGTCGATGAGCGCCGTATCGACCTGCAGGAGGGGCTCGCCACCGGTCAGCACCACCAGCCGGTGGCCCGCACCCGCAGGCCATTGGGCGGCGATCAACTCGGCCAGCGCCGTGGCCGTTTCGAACTTGCCGCCCAGCGTGCCGTCGGTGCCCACAAAGTCGGTGTCGCAGAACTGGCAGATGGCTTGCGCACGGTCCTGCTCGCGGCCCGTCCAGAGGTTGCAGCCTGCAAAGCGGCAGAACACGGCCGGAGTGCCCGCCTGGCCGCCTTCGCCTTGCAGGGTGTAGAAAATTTCTTTGACGCTGTAGGTCATCGGGGCACCGGAGGGACTAAGAGGGTGGGGGCAGCGGGGGCCGCCATGTCGGGGTAGTCGCGGCTGTAGTGCAGGCCCCGGCTTTCGCGGCGCAGCTGCGCGCTTTTCACGATCAGGTCGGCCACCTGCACCAGGTTGCGCAGCTCCAGCAGGTCGCGCGTGATGTGGAAGTGCGCGTAGAACTCCTCTATCTCGCCCTGCAGCATGGCAATGCGGTGCGCGGCGCGCTCCAGGCGCTTGTTGGTGCGCACGATGCCCACGTAGTCCCACATGAAGCGGCGCAGCTCGTCCCAGTTGTGCGAGATGACGACGGACTCATCGGCGTCGATGACGCGGCTGTCGTCCCAGGCCGGTACGGCGGGCAGCGCGGCGGTGGGTGCAGCGGCAATGGCCTGGGCGGCTGCGCGCGCAAACACCATGCATTCGAGCAGCGAGTTGCTGGCCAGGCGGTTGGCGCCGTGCAGGCCGGTGCAGGCCACCTCGCCCACGGCGTACAGGCCGGGCAGGTCGGTGCGGCCGGCCAGGTCGGTCAACACGCCGCCACAGGTGAAGTGCGCGGTGGGCACCACCGGGATGGGTTCCTTGGTGATGTCGATGCCCAGCGCGGCGCAGTGGGCCAGGATGTTGGGGAAATGTTCCTGCAAAAACGCGGGGCTCTGGTGCGAGATGTCGAGGTGCACGCAATCGAGGCCGTGCTTTTTCATCTCGAAGTCGATGGCGCGGGCCACCACGTCGCGCGGGGCCAGCTCGGCGCGCGGGTCGTGGTCGAGCATGAAGCGGGTGCCGCCGGCCGAGGGCGGCAGCAGCAATTTGCCGCCTTCGCCGCGCACGGCTTCGCTGATGAGGAAGGACTTTTCGTGCGGGTGGTACAGCCCCGTGGGGTGGAACTGGATGAACTCCATGTTCGCCACGCGGCAGCCCGCACGCCAGGCGGCGGCAATGCCGTCGCCCGTGGCGGTGTCGGGGTTGGTGGTGTAAAGGTACACCTTGCCCGCGCCGCCCGTGGCCAGGATGGTTTGCGGCGCGCGGAAGGTCACGACCTCATCGGTGTCGCTGTCGAGCGCGTACAGGCCCAGGCAGCGGTGGCCTGGCAAACCCAGCTTGCGGGTCGTGATCAGGTCCACCAGCGTGTGCTGCTCGAACAGGGTGATGCCGGGCGTGGCGCGCACCACGTCGATCAGCGTGCGCTGCACCGCTGCGCCGGTGGCGTCGGTCACATGCGCAATGCGGCGTGCGCTGTGGCCGCCTTCGCGCGTGAGGTGCAACTGGTCGCCTTCGAGCGTGAAGGGCACGCCCAGCTGGCGCAGCCAGGCGATGGAGGCGGGCGCGTTCTCGACCACGAAGCGTGTGGTGGCCAGATCGCACAGGCCCGCGCCCGCCACCAGCGTGTCTTCGATGTGGGCGGCAAAGCTGTCGTCATCGGCCAGCACGGCGGCAATGCCGCCCTGGGCCCAGCCGCTGGAGCCGTCTTGCAGCGTGCGCTTGGTGATGACGGCCACGCGGTGCGTGGGCGCCAGGTGCAGGGCGGCCGAGAGACCGGCGAGGCCGCTGCCTACGATGAGAACGTCGAAGTCGTGGGATGCCATGGCTTGCGATGGGGAAAGGGGAAATGCCATGGCCACCGGCCAGGCGGTGATGGAAGGCCCTAGGCCGGGGTATAGGCCAGGCGCACGTAAATGGGCGCGAAGGCCTCGGCCTGCGTGATCTCGATCAGCGTCTCTTTGGCCAGCTCCAGGAGCGCAATGAAGGTGACCACCAGCACGGTGCTGCCTTTTTCAGGCTCGAAGAGTTCCTCGAACTCGACAAAGCGGCGGCCCTGCAGCGTCTTGAGCACCATGCTCATGTATTCGCGCACGCTCAGTTCTTCGCGCGTGATCCGGTGGTGCTGCACGAGCTTGGCGCGCTTCAGGATGTCGCGCCAGGCGTCTTGCAGCTCCACCACATGCACGTCCGGGAAGCGCGGCTGCAGGCTCTGCTCGATGTAGACCTGGGCTTTCAGGAAGTCGCGGCCGTACTGCGGCATCTGCCCCAGGCGGGCGGCGGCCATCTTCATCTGCTCGTATTCGAGCAGGCGGCGCACCAGCTCTGCGCGCGGGTCTTCGGGTTCTTCGCCTTCTGCCTGCTTCTTGGGCGGCAGCAGCATGCGCGACTTGATCTCGATGAGCATTGCCGCCATCAGCAAATACTCTGCCGCCAGCTCCAGGTTGCGGCTGCGGATCTCGTCCACATACGCCAGGTACTGTTTGGTCACCCCCACCATGGGGATGTCGAGGATGTTGAAGTTCTGCTTGCGGATCAGGTACAGCAGCAAGTCGAGCGGGCCTTCAAAGGCTTCGAGGAAGACTTCGAGCGCGTCGGGCGGGATGTACAGGTCGGTGGGCAGCGCAAACAGCGGCTCGCCATACAGGCGCGCCAGCGCCACCTGGTCCACCACGTCGGGCATGCCCGCCGCATCCAGGGCGGGCATGTCCGGCGAATCGGCCGTGTCGGCTGCGTTCGCGGTGGTCATTGGGTGCTATTAAAATATGAGCTGTCAGCGCTTGATGGGCAAGCGCTAGAGGCCAATGGGATGCTTAATCGGCGTTCGTCTGGTAGACGTAGGGCTTTTGCGCGACCTGGCCTTCGCGGTACTCGCCCCAGACCTTGCGGTCCACCTGCTTGTCCCACAGCAGGGCACGGCCGGCCTGTTGCTGCTGGTCCAGCTCGGGGCGGCTGGACTTGAGCTGGTTGATGAACTGGGTGGCGTCGGATTGGTAATCGGGGCGGCGGAAAATGGACATGGACTGTTAACCTCGGTTTTCGTGGATTTTACCGGGAGCCCCTATGCCCTTGATATATCGCGCCGCCACCGCAGCGGCTGCCGCTTTTTGCCTGCTGGCACTCACCGCCTGCGACCCCCAGCGCATCAGCGAACTGAAGGAGGGCGTGTCGACCGAAGCCGATGTGCGCGACCGTTTTGGCGCGCCCGAGAACGTCTGGGACGAGCCCGGCGGCGCGCGCACCTTCGAGTACAACCGCCAGCCCGCCGGCCAGGTCAACTACATGATCACCATCGGCACCGATGGCCGCATGGTGGCGCTGCGCCAGGTGCTCACGCCCGAAAACTTTGCGCGCGTGCTGCCCGGCCAGCGCATGGACGAGGTGCGCCGCCTGCTGGGCAAGCCCGCCAAGGCCACGCCCTATGAATTGAAGAAGGAAACCTGGGCCGACTGGCGCTACCTGGAGGCGCCCAACCAGGCCAAGGTGTTCACGGTGGTCTATGGGCCCGACCATGTGGTGCTGCGCACGCAGACCGGTGCGGACCTGGATGCGCCAGAGTTCAAGGGCGGCAAGTAGCCGCAGACCCCAGGCCGATATGCATCCAAGGACATCCATCCGTTCACGCTGAGTTGGTCGAAGCGCCGCGTGGGGCTTCGACTCGCTCAGCCCGAACGGTTGGTTCTTATGGATTGAATGCGAATTCGCGTCAGACTGGCACGTCCTCCTGCGCGGCCAGCCGCGCGCCAAAGCCCGAGCGCTCGATGAGCGAGCGCGGCTGCTCATGCAGGTGCTCGATGTAGAGCCGCCCGCCGCGCGCCGCCACGGCCTTGAGCACCTGGGCCAGCGCATCGAGCCCGGTAGTGTCCAGCGCCACCAGTTCGCTCGCGTCCAGCACCACTTCCAGGCCCGGCGAGCCGGCTTCCACGGCCTGGACGATGGCGTCGAGCTTGGCGGCGGCGCCAAAGAACAGCGCGCCGTGCAGGCGCCAGGTGGTGGCGGGGCGGGCGGTGGGTTGCCCGGCGGTGGCGCTCTCGGTTTCAGGCTGCCGCTCCACGCGGAACAGCGCGCTCATGCGCCGCACAAACAGCGCGCAGGCCATGAACAGCCCCACCTCCACCGCCACCGTGAGGTCGAACACCACCGTGAGGAAAAACGTGCCCAGCATCAGCAGCCGGTAGTGGTTGCTGAAGTGCTTGAGGCGCACAAACTCGTGCCACTCGCCCATGTTCCAGGCCACGAACAGCAGAATGCCCGCCAGCACCGCCAGCGGGATGTGCAGCGCCAGCGGCGCCGCCACCAGCACGATCACGGCCAGCGTGAGCGCATGCACCATGCCCGCGATGGGCGAGGTGGCGCCCGAGCGGATGTTGGTCACCGTGCGCGCGATGGTGCCCGTGGCCGGCATGCCGCCAAAAAACGGCACCACGATGTTGGCCAGGCCCTGGGCCACCAGCTCCTGGTTGGGGTCGTGTTTCTTGTGGTGCGCATCCGTGGCCAACTGGTCGGCCACGCGGGCGCACAGCAGCGATTCGATGGCGCCCAAGAGCGCAATGGTGAGCGTGGGCGTGACCAGCAGGCGCACCGTGTCCCACGAGAAATCGGGCAGCGCAAACACTGGCAGCGCCTGCGGAATGCCGCCAAAGCGCGAGCCGATGGTCTCCACCGGCAGCTGGAGCGCCCAGGCCAGCAGGCTCAGCGTGACCAGGGCCACCACGGGCGCGGGCACACGCGCAAACGTGCGCACCGTGTGCTGCTCCAGCACCCGCATCACGGGCGATTCCTTCATCGTGAGCCGGGGCCACAGGAACAGGCCCGCCACGCAGGCCGCGCCCAGCCCGAATGCATGGGGGTTGAAGCTGTCCAGGTGCTGTGCGAGCGTGCTGATCTGCGAGAAAAAATTGCCCGGCATGCGGTCAATCGACAGGCCCAGCCAGTCCTTCACCTGCGACAGCGCGATCAGCACCGCAATGCCGTTGGTGAAGCCGATCACGATGCTCACCGGCACAAAGCGCACCAGCGTGCCCAGCCGGAACAGGCCCAGCAGCACCAGCAGCACGCCCGCGCAGGCGGTGGAGATCAGCAGGTTGGCCACGCCGTAGCGCTCCACGATGCCGTACACGATGACGATGAAGGCGCCCGCTGGTCCGCCGATCTGCACGTTGGTGCCGCCCAGCGCCGAGACCAGGAAGCCCGCGATGATCGCCGTCCACAGCCCCGCCTCGGGCTTGAGCCCGCTGGCAATCGCAAACGCCATGGCCAGCGGCAGCGCCACAATGCCCACCGTGACACCCGCGCCCACATCGGCCAGCCAGCGGCTTCTGTCGTAGCTGCGCAGTGCATCGAGCAGGCGGGGGCGGAAGGCAAAGCTCAGTGGCATGGTGGCGGGCGCTTTCGGGGCAGTGTGACGGGTTTCAGTGTAGGGAGCCTGGGCCCCGGGGCCAAGCAGCTTGCGTGCCATGCCGCAGCCCCTGGCCCCGTAGAATCTGGAGGTTGCTCTGTTTTTTATAGCTTGTTGCGCAATCCCCGCCAGCGCTGGCGCCTGGAAATGCATGCGGCCTTGGCCCCGGTGCAAGGTTGGCAGGTCGTGGCATGTTGTTTGCAAGCCCCGGTGGGGCCAGTGCCGCGTTTTCTGGGCCCAGGCCTTGTCTTCCGACCGACGACTTCCGACCCTCCATGGTTGAATCCCCCATGCCCGACACCCCCACCTCCGCTTCCGCCGTGGATGCCGCCGCCCAGGCGGCCACCTTGCGCCACGGCGCGTTCGAAGACGCCCAGGCCCTGTTTGCCGGCACGCTGTTCGTGGCCATGGCGCTCATGCTGTTCAACCAGGCGGGGCTGCTGGTGGGGGGCACGGCGGGGGCGGCGTTTTTGCTGCACTACGTCACCGGCATCTCGTTCGGCAAGCTGTTCTTTGTGGTCAACCTGCCGTTCTACTGGTTCGCCTTCACGCGCATGGGGCGCGAGTTCACCCTCAAGACCTTTGTGTGTGTGGCCCTGCTGTCGCTGCTGACCGAGCTGTTCCCGCATGTGATGCATGTGGACTACCTCAACCCGCTGTTCGCCTCCCTGCTGGGCGGGCTGCTGCTGGGCACGGGCTGCCTGTTCCTGGCGCGCCACCGCTCCAGCCTGGGCGGGGCCACCGTGGTGTCGTTGTACCTGCAAAGCCGCTACGGCATGCGGGCCGGCAAGGTGCAGATGATGATCGACGGCACCGTGGTGCTGCTGGCGCTGTGTGTGGTGCCGGTGGAACGCGTGGCCTACTCGGTGCTGGCCGTGCTGGTGATGAGCGGCTTTTTGTGGATCAGCCACCGGCCGGGGCGGTACACGGGAGGCTGAAGGGGCGCTGCAGCCCGCAGGGTGTGGGCGTTGCTCAGGGCGCAGGCCGGATGGATTCGCGGATCTGGATGCCGCTGGTGTCCGGCGCCGGGCTGCTGGACATCGCGTCTGCCGCCATGCCCACGCCCTTGCCCACCACTTTGACGGTGCCCACCGTGGCATCTGCCGCCAACCCGACGGCCGAGGCCGTGACGCTCACGGCCGTGCTGGCCACTGCGACCACCGTGCAGCCCGTGAGCGTGGGCAACACCGCCCACAGTGGCAGAGCTCGCATGGCGGCCATCGCCGCCCGGTACACCACAGGGCGCATGGGGCCGCCTTGCTCAGCGCACTCGCATGCCGGGCGTGGCGCCCGGCCAGGGGTTGAGCACGTAGATGCCGGGGTGGGCTTTCTCGTCGCCATGGCTGGCGGCCAGCACCATGCCTTCGGAGATGCCGAACTTCATCTTGCGCGGCGCCAGGTTGGCCACCATCACCGTGTGTTTGCCCACCAGGTCTTCCGGCTTGTAGGCGCTGGCAATGCCGCTGAACACATTGCGTGTGCGGCCTTCGCCCACGTCCAGCGTCAGGCGCAGCAGCTTGGTGGAACCCTCGACCGGCTCGCAGTTCACGATCAGCGCAATGCGCAGGTCGATCTTGGTGAAGTCGTCGATGGTGATGGTGGGGGCCAATTCCTCACCACCGGGTGCTGCTACGGTTTCTGTAGCTGCTGGCGCTTGTTCTGCTTGCGCTGGGGCCTCAAACAATGCCTCCAGCTGCTCGGGCGTCACGCGCTGCATCAGGTGCTGGTAAGGCGCAATGGCCTGCACGTCGCCCGCCACGTGCCACTGCTGCATGTCCACGCCCACAAAACCCTGCACGGCCTGGGCCAGGCCAGGCAGCACGGGCGAGAGGTAGCGGGTGAGCGTGGCAAAGGTGTTGATGAGCACCGAGCACACCTGGTGCAGCGCCTGGTTGTTGGCCACGTCCTTGGCCAGATCCCAAGGCTTGTTCTGGTCCACATAGGCGTTGACCTTGTCGGCCAGCAGCATGATTTCGCGCGTGGCCTTGCCGTATTCGCGCGCTTCGTACATCTGGGCCAGCGCATCGCTGGCGCCGCGCACCTCGGCCAGCAGGGCGGCGCCCGTGGCACCGAAGTCGCTGGTGAGCTTGCCGTCAAAGCGCTTGGTCAAAAAGCCCGCGGCGCGGCTGGCGATGTTCACGTACTTGCCAATCAGGTCGCTATTGACGCGCGCCATGAAGTCGTCGGCGTTGAAGTCGATGTCTTCATTGCGCGCCGACAGCTTGGCCGCCAGGTAGTAGCGCAGCCATTCGGCGTTCATGCCCAGGCTCAGGTACTTGAGCGGGTCCAGGCCTGTGCCCCGGCTCTTGCTCATCTTCTCGCCGTTGTTCACCGTGAGGAAGCCGTGCACGAACACATTGTTGGGCGTCTTGCGGCCGCTGAAGTGCAGCATGGCGGGCCAGAACAGCGTGTGGAAGGTGACGATGTCCTTGCCGATGAAGTGGTACTGCTCCATCGCCGGGTCGGCCATGTAGGCGTCGTAGCTTTCGCCGCGCTTTTCGAGCAGGTTCTTCAGTGAGGCGAGGTAGCCCACGGGCGCGTCCAGCCACACATAGAAGTATTTGCCCGGCGCATCGGGGATCTCGATGCCGAAGTAGGGCGCGTCGCGGCTGATATCCCAGTCGCCCAGGCCTTCGCTGGTGGTGCCGTCGGGGTTGGTGCGGACGCTGAACCATTCCTTGATCTTGTTGGCCACCTCGGGCTGCAATTTGCCATCCTGCGTCCAGTTTTCCAGAAACTCCACGCAGCGCGGGTCGGAGAGCTTGAAGAAGAAGTGCTCGGAGTTCTTCAGCTCGGGCTTGGCGCCCGACAGGGCCGAGAAGGGGTTGATGAGGTCGGTGGGCGCATAGACCGAGCCACACACTTCGCAGTTGTCGCCGTACTGGTCCTTGGCGTGGCACTTGGGGCATTCGCCCTTGATGTAGCGGTCGGGCAGGAACATGTTCTTCTCGGGGTCGAAGAACTGTTCGATGGTGCGCACCTCGATCAGGCTGCCGTCCGCGCGGTCGCGCAGGTCGCGGTAGATCTGGCGGGCCAGGTCGTGGTTTTCGGGCGCATCGGTGCTGTGCCAGTTGTCAAAGCTGATGTGAAAGCCGTCCAGGTACTGCTTGCGGCCTGCGGCGATGTCGGCCACGAACTGCTGGGGCGTCTTGCCCGCCTTTTCGGCGGCAATCATGATGGGTGCGCCGTGGGTGTCGTCCGCGCCCACAAAGTTGACCGCATTGCCCTGCATGCGCTGGAACCGCACCCAGATGTCGGCCTGGATGTATTCCATGATGTGGCCGATGTGGAAGTTGCCGTTGGCATACGGCAGGGCGGTGGTAACGAAGAGTTTGCGGGCGGATGACGTCATGAAAAGCGGCTTTCTCAGGCGGAACCCGTGATTTTAGGCGGTCGGCAGTGTCCTTGACCGCCACAGGCGCTGCACCAGCCCGGCCGGGTCGCGCAGGTGCCAATCAGGGCGTGCGCGCAGGCCCCCGATGGCGCCACAATGCGCCGCATTCCAACATGCAACGAGGAGATCACACATGGCCAGAACATGGGCAAAACGGGTGGGGTGGGGCGTCGGCTGCGCTGTGTTGGCGGTGGCCGCCTACCTGGCGGCGTGGCCCGTGCCCATCCAGCCGGTGGCCTGGAGCGCGCCCGCCGCGCCCGGCTACCAGGGCGTGCACGCGCCCAACCAGCGCCTGGCCCAACTGCAGATGATCGACCTGAAGGGCGAGGTGGGCCCCGAGCACATCGCTTTTGGCAAGGACGGCAAGCTCTACACCACGGTGCTCAGCGGCAGCATTTTGCGCATGAACGCCGATGGCTCGGGCCAGGAGGTGTTTGCCAACACCGGCGGGCGGGTGCTGGGCTTTGACTTTGATGCGGCGGGCCATCTGATCGCGGCCGATGCGGTCAAGGGCCTGCTGTCCATCGCACCCGATGGCAAGGCCGTCACCGTGCTGGCCGACAAGGTGGGCGACAACGACCCCATCCGCTATGCCGATGGCGTGGTGGTGGCCCAGAGCGGCAAGATGTACCTGAGTGACGCCTCCACGCGCTTTGCGCCCAAGGACTGGGGCGGCACCTTTGAAGCCAGCGTGCTCGACATCCTGGAGCAGGCCAGCACCGGGCGGGTGATCGAATACGACCCCGCCACCCGCGCCACGCGGGTGGTGGCCCGGGGCCTCAGCTTTGCCAATGGCGTGGCGCTGAGCCAGGACGAAAAGCACCTGTTCGTCAACGAAACCGGCAAATACCGCGTGTGGAAGATCGCCGTGGAGGCGCGCGACCTGGACATTGCCCAGCCCAGCCCCCAGGCCCGCGTGCTGCTCGACAACCTGCCCGGTTACCCCGACAACCTGATGCGCGGGCAGGGCGGCAAGGTGTGGCTGGGTTTTGCCAAACCACGCGGGGCGGCCATCGACAACATGTCCGGCAAGCCCTGGCTGCGCAGCCTGACCCTGCGCCTGCCGCGTGCGCTGTGGCCGATTCCCAAGCCCTACGGCCACGTGATCGCATTCACCGACGATGGCAAGGTGGTGGCCGACCTGCAGGACCCGAGCGGCGCCTACCCCGAGACCACGGCGATCACGGAAACCGCCGACCGGCTGTATGTGCAGAGCCTGCACGCGCACGGCCTGGGCTGGTTGCCCAAGCCACAGCCATAGGGGTCAAGGCCGGAGCGTTTTGGACCCCGGATGCATGCAAAACCATGAACTCGTTCACGCTGAGCTTGTCGAAGCGCCGCGCGAGGCTTCGACCCTTCGACGCGCTCAGGACAGGCAAGCTCAGCCCGAACGGTTCTGTCGGATCCCGTGCGAATCCGTTTCAGTCTTCCGCTCCGTGCTCCCTGGTCCGCACCTCGGCGCCGGTATCTGTCCAGCCAAAAAATTGGCACACCTCGGCCCGCATGGCCAGGGTGTCGGCCCGGCCCAGGGCCATCAGTTCCTGCGTGTAGCCGGACTCGAACAGCAGGTAGCTGGCTAGCGCCGCGCCACGCACATCGGCCATGTTGGACGTGACGCCCAGGGCGCCGAGCATGGTGCGCACAGGGCCGGGCAGGTCGCCCACATGGCGAGCGGCCACAGCATCAAGCCGTTGCGAAGGCGCAATCACCAGCAGCTCGATGGGGCGCAGCGCGCTGTGCAGGCGCTTTTCTTCGGGGATGAGCGACAGGGTCTGGTTGATGCGCTGCACGCGCTCCACGTCCACTGCCAGCGCATCCAGAAAGATGTTGGACAGCGCATGCCCCGCGATCTGCGCCAGCGTGGGGTAGGTGGCCGTGGGGTTGGCGGCGGCATCGCCCTTGGGCTCGTGCATGCGGCCCGCGCCGATCACCAGGATGCGCTCGGCCCCCAGGTGGATGGCCGGGGCGATGGGCGCCGACTGGCGCATGGAGCCGTCGCCAAAATACTCCACATGATCGTCCAGCTCGATGCCCTTGGCCGGGAAGATGAACGGAATGGCCGACGATGCCAGCAGGTGCTCGTGCGTGATGCGGTCACTGGCCGCCTTGCGCTGCGAACGCACCCAGGGCTTGACCGGCGTGGCGGCCTCGAAGAAGGTGACATGTTCGCCCGAGCTGTAGCTCGATGCCGTCACCGCCAGCGCCGTGAGGTGGCCCTTGCGGATCAGCCGGGGCAGGCGCACCAGCGGCACCATCTTGACCAGCAGTTTTTCGAGCGGGGTGTTGTCCAGCAGCGAGCGGGGGCGCATGCGCCGCCAGCGCGCCAGCGCCCAGCCTATCGACACCAGCGTGAGCCAGCGCGCGCCGCTGCGCATCACGCTGATCGAATCGGCGCCATACACCTGGCTGGCGTGGAACTGGCGCCACACCCGGGCAATGCGGCGCACGGCCCGGTCGAAGTTGTCGGCCCCGCAGGCCAGTGCAGCAGCGTTGATGGCCCCGGCCGAGGTGCCGGTGATGATGGGGAAGGGGTTGGGGCCGTCGCCCTCGCCGCAGGCCAGGCGCAGGTCGGCAATCGCCTCCAGCACGCCCACCTGGTAGGCCGCGCGGGCGCCGCCGCCGGTCAGCAGCAGGCCGGTGGCGGGCGTCTGGGGGGCTGCGCCGGATGGGGCCGGGGAGGGTGGGGCGAAGGGTGGCATGGCAGGGGGTGCGGGCAGATACCCCAAGTGTGGAGGGGCGCCCCCGGCGTTTCATGTGGGAAAACCCGCATGAGGCCCCGGGTCCCGCCGGTGGGCCGAGGCCTGTTCGAGTGTTCCGAGTTAGAAGTTCGTTGAAAAACTAAAGATGTCGAAATCGTTGCCAGGCAAGGCGCAAACCACAGCGATAGCCATAGCTATCGCGAGGATTTGCAACGCAGCATGGCGACGATTCTCGGCATCTTTGTGAGATGAATTTCTAACTCGGGACACTAGCCCCGCAGCAGCAACTGCGCCACAGCGTCGCCCTGCAGCACCACGATGCCGTGGTCGCGCGCAAACACCTGGGCGTTGTCGCTGACCTGCCCCAGCGCTGCCACATACACGCCGGCCGGCGCATCGGCTGCCACCATGGCGGCATGCAATTCGCGCAGGGGCTCCACGCCATGGGTGGCGGCCTTCCAGCGCTTGGCGCTGACCAGCGTGGTCTTGCCGCCCTGGGTCAGGCGCATGTCGGCGCTGGTGTTGTTGCTGTTCAGGCGCTCCACCGTGTAGCCGGCCCGAGCCCAGGCGGCATCCAGGGTGTCGGCAAAGCTGCGCCAGGGCATGCTGGCCACGGCCTCCAGCATCTCGGCGACCTTGGCGGGGTGGGGTGCACGCAGTTGCCGCCAGGCGGCCATGCAGCCCACCACGAAGATGGGAAAGCCCGCGAGCGCTCCCACCACAAAATATTCCTTGGGCAAGAACGCACCGGCCGCCAGCGCGATGAGGCCCACCACCACGAAGCTGATCCACCACGGCGAGCGCAGCAGCACGGCAAACAGGGAGTTCTCGGACATCTTGAATTTCACGGGGCGCCTTTGGGGGATGGTTCTGAAGGAAAACGGCGCATTGTCCTGCAGTTACAGAGGTTGGAGCGCTTGGATAGACTACCCGCCCCACAGGAGTTATTTGCATGTCAGTCACCGAACAGGGCCTTTTGGCCGCACTTTCCAGCGTGCTGGACCCCCACACGGCCAAGGATTTCGTCAGCACCCGCGCCCTGCGCAACCTGCAGATCACCGGTGGCGACGTGGCCTTTGACGTGGAACTGGGCTACCCCGCCAAGAGCCTGGTGCCCGAGCTGCGCCGCAGCCTGGTGGCCGCCGCCAAGGGTGTGGCGGGCGTCGAGAACGTCTCGGTCAACATCACCACCAAGGTCATCGCCCATGCCGTGCAGCGCGGCGTGCAGCTGTTGCCTCAGGTCAAGAACATCATCGCCGTGGCCTCGGGCAAGGGCGGCGTGGGCAAAAGCACCACGGCCGCCAATCTGGCCCTGGCCCTGGCCGCCGAGGGTGCCAGCGTGGGCGTGCTCGACGCCGACATCTACGGCCCCAGCCAGCCCATGATGCTGGGCATCCACCGCCGCCCCGAAAGCGAAGACGGCAAGACCATGGAGCCGCTCGAAAACTACGGTGTGCAGGTCATGTCCATCGGCTTTCTGGTGGACCAGGACGAAGCCATGATCTGGCGCGGCCCCATGGCCACCCAGGCGCTGGAGCAGCTGCTGCGCCAGACCAACTGGAAAGACCTGGACTACCTCATCATCGACATGCCGCCCGGCACCGGCGACATCCAGCTCACCCTGAGCCAGCGCGTGCCCATGACCGGCGCGGTGATCGTGACCACGCCACAAGACATCGCCCTGCTCGATGCCAAGAAGGGCATCAAGATGTTCGAGAAGGTGGGCGTGCCCATCCTGGGCATCGTCGAGAACATGGCCGCCCACGTGTGCAGCAACTGTGGCCATGTGGAGCACATCTTTGGCGCCGATGGCGGCAAGAAGATGGCGGCGGACTACAACATGGACTACCTGGGCGCGCTGCCGCTGGACATGAGCATCCGCCTGCAGGCCGACAGCGGCAAGCCCACGGTGGTGGCCGACCCCGACGGCGACGTGGCCAAGATCTACAAGAAGGTGGCGCGCGATGTGGCGGTGAAGATCGCCCAGCAGGCCAAGGACTTCTCGAACAAGTTCCCCACCATCTCGATCAGCAAGAACACCTGATCTTTTCAAGCCGCCGCACCGTGCCATGAACCTGCTCGCGTCCCTGCGCTACCTGGTGGCGCTGCACGAGCACCGGCACTTTGGCCGGGCGGCGCAGGCCTGCCACATCACGCAGCCGGCGCTGTCCAACGCGCTGCGCGCGCTGGAAAAGGAGTTTGGCGTGGTGGTGGTGCGCCGGGGGCGCAGCTTCGAAGGCTTCACGCCCGAGGGCGAGCGGGTGCTGGCCTCGGCCCAGCGCATGCTGCACGAGCACCAGGTGCTGCAGCAGGACCTGAGCAGCGACGCCGCCCACCCGCGCGGCACGCTGCGCCTGGGGGCGGTGCCCACGGCCATGCCCATCCTGGCGCGGTTTGCGGCGCAGTTGCAGGCGCGGCACCCGGGCATCGTGCCGGTGGCGCTGTCGATGAGCTCGCAGGCGCTCGAGGCGGGGCTGGAGAGCATTTCGCTGGACCTGGCGCTGGGCTACACCGAGCGCATGCCCGCACGCGGCGGCCCGCTGCGGGCCTGGCCGCAGTACGTGGAGCACTACTTTCTGCTGCGCCGCGCACCGCGCCCGCCCCAGGGCCCGGCGCGTGGGCTGCAGATCGGCCCGCCCATGGCCTGGGCCGATGCAGCGGCCTTGCCGCTGTGCCTGCTCACCCCGGAGATGCACAACCGCAGCCTGGTCGATGGCGCCTTCCGCGCGGCAGGCGCCGCGGTCATGCCCGCCATGGAAACCGATTCGGTGCTGACCCTGGCGCTGAGCGTGGTGGCGGGCCAGTTGTGCAGCGTCCTGCCCGGAGCGCTGGTCGATGCCGTGCGCGGCCATGAGGGGCTGGAGGCCCTGCCGCTCAAAGGCCCGGTGCTGACCACCCCCATCGGATTCATGTCGCACCGGCAGGTGCAGCCCACCCGCGCCCTCGATGCAGCGCTGGCACTGGCGCAGGCCCCCGACTGGCTACAGCACGCCGCAGCACACAGTGGGCTTCTGGTCGCCGATTGAGCACTGACCGCACGGGTTGCGGTGGGTGATTCATGGGCAGCTGCAAAAACGGCCGTTTCATTTGTTTTTGTGATCGACCCATGTGCATCGGCAATTTGACGCCGCAGGCGCCCGTGGCCGACACTGCGGCGGCCCGGGCACCCTATGCAGGTGCCTGCATACAACCAGATCAACGCCCCCGCGCCCCGGTCCATGAATCTTGCCCCCGAAGCCCCCACCGTGGCCGCCGTGTCGGTCACCGACATGCGCGAGCGCATCCGCCGCAAAAGCCGCCTCAAGGGCCGCCAGCCCGAAGACGCGGCGATGGCCGACGTGGCGCAACTGCTGGGCCCGCGCCCGGCCACCGGTTTTCGGCGCGATCTGCTTATCGAATACCTGCATCGCCTGAACGACCATTTCGGCGTGTTGCATGACCGCCATCTGGTGGCGCTGGCCCAGCAGATGAACCGGCCCATGGCCGAGGTGTACGAGGTGGCCAGCTTCTACCACCACTTCGAGATCGTGCGCGGCGAGGACGCTGCCGCCCCGCGCCTGGTGCTGCGCGTGTGCGACAGCCTGAGCTGCAGCCTGGCCGGTGCGCGCGAACTGCTGGCCGCGCTGCCCGAGCGCCTGCGTGCTGCGGGGCAGGCCGATGTGCAGGTGCAGGCCGTGCCCTGCGTGGGCCGCTGCGAACAGGCGCCCGTGGCCGTGGTGCACCAGTGCCCTGTGCCGCACGCCACGGTCGATGCCGTGCTGGAGGTGGTGGAGTCCAAACCAAAAAGGGCTCTTGCGCGCCACCCACAAGCGCTGACAGCTATCAATTTTGATGTTGCGGAACTGGCGGAGAAAAGCGTCCCCGTGCCACCCGGCGAGGTCAGCCCGGCCCACACCGACCTCGCCACCTACCGCGCCCATGGCGGCTACCAGCTGGCCGCCGCGCTGGTCAACGGCGAGACGGAGGCCGACGCCGTGCTCGCAGCCATGGAAGATTCGGGCTTGCGCGGCCTGGGCGGCGCGGGCTTTCCGGCCGGGCGCAAGTGGCGGATTGTTCGGGACCAGCCCGCCCCGCGCCTGATGGCGGTGAACATCGACGAGGGCGAGCCCGGCACCTTCAAGGACCGCACCTACCTCGAGCGCGACCCGCACCGCTTTTTGGAAGGCGTGCTCATTGCCGCCCAGGTGGTGGGCACCGAGGCGGTCTACATCTACCTGCGCGACGAATACCACGGCTGCCGTGCGCTGCTGCAGGCCGCGCTCGACGACCTGCGCGCCGAGCCGCCCTGCCCCTTGCCCCACATCGAGCTGCGGCGCGGCGCGGGCGCCTACATCTGCGGCGAAGAGTCGGCCATGATCGAGAGCATTGAAGGCAAGCGGGGCGAGCCGCGCATGCGCCCGCCCTACATCGCGCAGGTGGGCCTGTTTGGCCGGCCCACGCTGGAGCACAACTTCGAGACCCTGTACTGGGTGCGCGACATCGTCGAAAAAGGCCCCGAGTGGTTTGCCAGCTTCGGCCGCCACGGCCGCAAGGGGCTGCGCAGTTTCAGCGTGAGCGGGCGGGTCAAGCACCCGGGTGTGAAGCTTGCACCCGCGGGCATCACGGTGCAGGAACTCATCGACGAATACTGTGGCGGCATGCTGGACGGCCACCAGCTCTACGCCTACCTGCCCGGCGGCGCCTCGGGCGGCATCTTGCCTGCGCACCTGAACCACATCCCGCTGGACTTCGACACATTGCAGCCCTACGGTTGCTTCATTGGCTCGGCCGCCGTGATCGTGCTCAGCCAGCACGACAGTGCGCGCGATGCGGCGCTGAACGTGATGCGCTTTTTTGAGCACGAAAGCTGCGGCCAGTGCACGCCCTGCCGCGTGGGCACGGCCAAGGCCGCCGCGCTGATGGAGGCGCCAGTGTGGGACGCCGACCTGCTCGACGACCTGGCACAGGTGATGGCCGATGCCTCCATCTGCGGCCTGGGCCAGGCCGCGCCCAACCCCATCCGCTGCATCCACAAATACTTCCCGCACGAAGTGGGGGAGGGGCCTTGGCCGGGCGACCTGCCCAAGCCGCGCAACAGCCCGCTGGCCGAGCAACTGCCCCCAGGAGGCAAGCCATGAACGCGGCGCACGACACCCTCGGCGTGGACTTCGAACTGGACGGCCAGCCCATCACGGCCCACCCCGGCGAAACCATCCTGAAAGCCGCGCAGCGCCACGGGGTGGACATCCCGCACCTGTGCTACACCGACGGCCTGCGCCCTGATGGCAACTGCCGCGCCTGCGTGGTCGAGATCGGCGGCGAACGCACGCTGGCCTCCAGCTGCTGCCGCGCACCGACTGAAGGCATGAAGGTGCAGGCGGCCAGCCCGCGCGCGCGCAAGAGCCAGCAGATGGTGGTGGAGATGCTGCTGTCCGACATGCCCGATGTGGGGTACCGGTGGAACGATGAAAAGATAAATACTCCTGAATTGATAGCTGGTAGCGCTTGTCTATCAAGCGATATCGGCTCATTTGATTCAAATTTTTCTGAAACAGTGGGCCAGCACGGCGAGCTGAGCGAATGGGCCGACCGTCTGGGCGTTTCGGTGCGCCCGGCCCTCAAAGCCCTGCGCCGCGAGCAGCCCGCCGCCGATCTGAGCCACCCCGCGATGGCGGTCAACCTCGACGCCTGCATCCAGTGCAACCGCTGCGTGCGCGCCTGCCGCGAGGAGCAGGTGAACGACGTGATCGGCTACGCACTGCGCGGGGCCGACAGCAAGATCGTGTTCGACCTGGACGACCCCATGGCCGAGAGCACCTGCGTGGCCTGCGGCGAGTGCGTGCAGGCCTGCCCCACGGGCGCGCTCAGCCCCAAGACGCACATCGGTTCGCAAAAGGTGGACCGCCAGGTCGATTCGGTCTGCCCGTTCTGCGGCGTGGGCTGCCTCATCACCTACAACGTGCGCGATGAAAAGATCATCAGTGTGGAAGGCCGCGACGGCCCGGCCAACCAGGGCCGGCTGTGCGTGAAAGGGCGCTTTGGTTTTGACTACGCCCACCACCCCGACCGCCTGACGGTGCCGCTGGTCCGCAAGCCCGGCGTGCCCAAGGATGTACGCCCCTACGGCGCCGACTGGCGCGACACCTTCCGCGAAGCGACCTGGGACGAGGCGCTGGACATGGCTGCCGGCACGCTCAAGTCGCTGCGCGACACCCATGGCCCCAAGGCGCTGGCGGGCTTCGGCTCGGCCAAGGGCAGCAACGAAGAGGCCTACCTTTTCCAGAAGCTGGTGCGCACCGGTTTTGGCAGCAACAACGTGGACCACTGCACGCGGCTGTGCCACGCCTCCAGCGTGGCCGCGCTGCTCGAAGGCGTGGGCTCCGGCGCGGTGAGCAACCCGGTGCACGACGTGGAGCATGCCGGGCTGATCTTTGTGATCGGCTCCAACCCCACGGCCAACCACCCCGTGGCCGCCACCTGGATGAAAAACGCCGCACAGCGCGGCGCAAAAATCGTGCTGGCCGACCCGCGCATCACCGACATCGGCCGCCACGCCTGGCGCACCCTGCAGTTCAAGGCCGACACCGACGTGGCCATGCTCAATGCGCTGATCCACACGGTGATCGACGAAGGGTTGGTGGATGAAGCCTTTGTGCGCGACCGCACCACCGATTTCGAGGCGCTCAAGGCCAATGTGATGGGCTGCAGCCCCGAGGCCATGGCGCCCGTGTGTGGCATCCCGGCCGAGGCGCTGCGCGAGGTGGCGCGGGCGTTTGCGCAGTCCAAGGCGTCGATGATTTTGTGGGGCATGGGCGTGAGCCAGCATGTGCATGGCACCGACAACGCGCGCTGCCTGATTGCGCTGTGCGCCGTCACCGGCCAGATCGGCAAGCCCGGCTCGGGCCTGCACCCGCTGCGCGGGCAGAACAATGTGCAGGGCGCGAGCGACGCGGGGCTGATCCCCATGATGTTCCCCAACTACCAGCGCGTGGACAACGCGGGGGCCCACGCCTGGTTTGAAGACTTCTGGGGCACCCAACTCGACGAGGCGCCGGGCTACACCGTGGTCGAGATCATGCACAAGGCGCTGGCCGACGACAGTGACCCGCACAAGGTGCGCGGCATGTACATCATGGGCGAGAACCCGGCCATGAGTGACCCTGACCTGAACCATGCGCGCCATGCGCTGGCCAGCCTGTCGCACCTGGTGGTGCAGGACATCTTCCTCACCGAAACCGCCTGGCTGGCCGACGTGGTGCTGCCCGCCAGCGCCTGGCCCGAGAAGACCGGCACCGCCAGCAACACCGACCGCATGGTGCAGATGGGCCGCCGTGCCTTGAACCCGCCGGGCGACGCACGGCCCGACCTGTGGATCATCCAGCAGATGGCGGCACGCATGGGCCTCGGCTGGAACTACGCGGGCGAGGAATCGGGCGTGGCCGCCGTGTACGACGAGATGCGCCAGGCCATGCACGCCAGCATCGAGGGCATCACCTGGGAGCGCCTCGCGCGCGACTCCAGTGTGACCTACCCCTGCCTCACGGCCGACGACCCGGGCCAGCCCATCGTCTTCACTGACAAATTCCCCACGCCCACGGGCCGCCTGCAACTGGTGCCCGCCAGCGTGATCCCGGCGGCCGAGAAGCCCGATGCCGACTACCCCCTGGTGCTCATCACCGGCCGCCAGCTGGAGCATTGGCACACCGGCAGCATGACGCGGCGCAGCACCGTGCTGGACGCCATCGAGCCCATGGCCACCGCATCGCTGCATGGCGACGAACTGGCGCGGCTGGGCGTGGCGCCCGGTGCGCTGGTGGGCATCCGCTCGCGGCGCGGCATGCTGCAGGTGCGCGTGCGGCGCGACGATGGCACCCCGCGTGGCACGGTGTTCATGCCCTTTGCGTATGTGGAGGCGGCGGCCAACCTGCTGACCAATGCGGCGCTGGACCCGTTCGGCAAGATCCCCGAGTTCAAGTACTGCGCGGTGGCGGTGGAGCGGCTGGAAGGCGCTGCAAGCTGACGCGGCGCAAAGGGGCTTTGTGGGTGGTGCCGTCCGTGGTGCAACGTCGGGGTACAGTCGGCGCCCATGACTGCCCTGCGCCCCCACACCGACGTTGCCGTGATCATGCGGCGCGAGCACATCGCCAACCGCTGGCAGCCCTGGCGCTGGTCGCTGGCCGAGGTGGTGCCCCATGAGGCTGCCTTCGGCACCGAACCCCGCCCGCTGATCCAGGGCGAGCGCGAGCAGCGCTGGCTGTTTCCGGCGGTCCGGGTGGAGCTGTTCCGCGACGACGCCGAGGGCTACCACTTGAACCTCACCTCGCCTGCGCCCTGCTGGTTCGTGATGTGGCGCGCCGACGAGGACCCGGGCACGGGCGAGGAGCCCCTGGCCCGCCCCGTGGCCGTGAGCCTGAGCTACCACGATGCCGGCCGTTGGCTGGACGCGCAGGAAACCGTGGAGCAGGTGCCCGCTGCCCCCGAGGTGGTGGAAGCCCTGCGCGCCTTTGTGGCTGAGCACTACCAGCCCGAGCCCAAGCGCCGCAAGCGGCCGGACAGCTTCCGTCCGCTGCAGGACCGCTTTGGCAACCCGGCGTCGGTATCGACCGAGAAGCTGCGTGGCGGTGGTGCAGGCGGACGTGGTGATGCAGGAGGCGGCGGCCATGGCTGACGGATTCCTGGGGCGCTGGTCGCGCCGCAAACAGGAGGTGCGGGAGGGCAAGCCGGTGGCAGAGCCGCCACCGCCCGTTCCCGCTCCCGCACCGGCATCGCAGGCCGTAGCGCCCGTCCGTGCACCTGCACCCGGGGCGGTGGCTGTGCCCGCCCCGCCTGAGCCGCCCCCGCCCACGCTGGCCGACGCGCAGGCGCTCACGCCCGCGTCCGACTTCACGCCGTTCGTGGGCCGCGCCGTGTCGCCCGAGGTGCGCAACCTGGCGATGAAAAAACTGTTCGCCGACCCCCACTTCAATGTGATGGATGGCCTGGACATCTACGTGGGCGACTACACCCAGCCCGACCCGCTGCCCGCCGGCATGCTGCGCAAAATTGCCAGCGCCCATGCCCTGGGGTTCTTTGACAAAGATCAACCGGCTGGCGTGGAGCCGCCAGACGCGGGCGCAATAGCCCCGGCGGTCACTCAGCCTCGGGATGATGCGGGGGCGACGGGCGCCGCAGACGTGGCACAGTCCGGGGTATGCAGCGCTATTCCTAGCGCCCCCACCAGCGAGCCTGCGCTGGCCGCCCGTTCTGCAGAGGATGGGGTGGCCACGCCAGCCAGCCACACCCACGATGACCACGACGCTCATTTGCGACTGCAACCAGACGATGCCCCTCAACGCCAAGGCGTTGGGCGAGGCACTGCATGAAGACCTGACCCTCCACTCCACCCTGTGCCGGCGCGACGCAGGGGCCTTTCAGCAAGCCATCCGGTCCGGGCAGGACGTGGTGGTGGCTTGCACCCAAGAGCAGCGCCTGTTTGCCGACCTGGGCCAGCAGACCGAAGGCGCGGTGTCGCCCCTCCGTTTTGTCAACATCCGCGAGACCGGCGGCTGGAGCCGCGACGCGGCCAAGGCCAGCCCCAAGATCGCGGCACTGTTGGCGGCGGCGCGCCTGCCCGACCCGGAGCCCGTGCCCACGGTCACGTACAAAAGCGCGGGCCGCCTGCTCATCATCGGCCCGCTGGACGCCGCCGAGCAGGCCGCGGCCCTGGTGTCGGATGTGCTCGATGTCACCCTGTTCACCCAGGGCCCCGGCAACGCCGGGGGCGCGCAGGCCCGGCGCTACCCCGTGCTGGGCGGGCGCATCACGGGCCTCACGGGCTGGCTGGGTGCGTTCGAGCTGCAATGGGCGGCCGATAACCCCATCGACCTTGATCTTTGCACCCGCTGCAATGCCTGCATGGCCGCTTGCCCCGAGAACGCCATTGGCCTCGACTACCAGATCGACCTGGCGGCCTGCCAGTCGCACCGCGCCTGCGTGAAGGTGTGCCAGGTGGCGGGTGCCATCGACTTCACGCGCGACGCCGCCGCGCAGACCGAGCGCTTTGACCTGGTGCTGGACCTGCGCGCTGCCACGGCCACGCCCACCTTTCTGCAGCACGCGCTGCCGCAGGGCTACTTCCGCTGGGATGGGCGTGACATGGCCGCGCTGCTCAAGCTGCGCGAGCTGGTGGGCGAGTTCGAGAAGCCCAAATTCTTTGCCTACAAGCAAAAGCTCTGCGCCCACAGCCGCAATGCCACCGTGGGCTGCAACGCCTGCGTGGACATCTGCTCGGCCGAGGCCGTGAGCAGCGACAAGGCCCGCCAGCGCATCGTCGTCAACCCCAACCTGTGCGTGGGCTGTGGCGCCTGCACCACCGTGTGCCCCACGGGCGCGCTGACCTACGCCTACCCCAGTGCCACCGACCAGGGCAGCAAGCTCAAAACCCTGCTGTCCACCTACACCGCTGCAGGCGGCAAGGACGCCGTGCTGCTGCTGCACAGCCAGGAGCGCGGCCAGGCGCTGGTGGAAGAGCTGGGCCGCGCAGCCCAATTGAAGCTGGCGCATGGCGTGCCCGCCCATGTGATCCCGGTGGCGCTGTGGCACACGGCCAGCACGGGGGTGGACCTGTGGCTCAGCGCCATCGCCTACGGGGCTTCGCAGATCGTGGTGCTGGCCACCCAGGAAGAAGCGCCGCAGTACCTGGATGGCCTGCAGGCGCAGATGGATGTGGCGCAAGGCATTTTGCGCGGCCTGGGTTATACCGGCACCCATGTGCAGTTGCTGCGCGCAGCGCACCCCACCGAGCTGGACGCCGCGCTGCAGTCCCTGGGCCAGACCCGTCAGAAGACCCCGGCTGTTGCCGCGCGCTTTGCCGTGGCGCAAGAAAAGCGCAGCACGCTGGAGATGGCGCTGGACCACCTGATCGAACAGGCCCCCATGCCCGTGGCCGATCGGCCCGCAGCCGTTGCCTTACCTGCCGTGGGCTCGCCGTTGGGCACGATTGAAGTCAACAAGGACCGCTGCACCCTGTGCCTGAGCTGCGTGAGCGCCTGCCCCGCCAGCGCGCTGCAGGACAACCCCCAGCTGCCCCAGCTGCGCTTCATCGAAAAGAACTGCGTGCAGTGCGGCCTGTGCGCCACCACCTGCCCCGAAGACGCCATCACCCTGCAACCGCGCCTGCTGTTGACGCCCGAGCGCGCGCAGCTGCGCGTGCTGAACGAGGCCCAACCCTGGGCCTGTGTGCGCTGCAGCAAACCCTTTGGCACCGTCAAAGCCATCGAGGCCATGCTGGGCAAGCTGTCGGGCCACCCCATGTTCCAGGGCGAGGCGCTGGAGCGCCTGAAGATGTGCAGCGACTGCCGCGTGATCGACCTGTATTCCTCCCAAAGCGAAACGAAAGTGACCGACCTGTGAGCGCCCAACCTGCTTCTTTGACATCCCCCGGTGGCAGCTCGGCCTTGGACGAGGAAACCGCGCGCGCCGAGCTGTATGGCCTGCTCGCACCGCTGTACTACGCCGCGCCGGGCGCACCGCTGCTGTCGGCACTGCGCGCGGCGGTGACCGAGGCGCCCGCCGAGGGCGGCTTTCTGCAGGAGCCCTGGCAACAACTGGTGGGCGCGGCCCGCGCGCAGGGCGATGCCGCCATTGCACAGGAGTTCGACCGCCTGTTTGGCGGCGTGGGCAAGCCCGAGGTGTATCTGTATGGATCGCACTACCTGAGCGGCTTCTTGAACGAAAAGCCCCTGGCCCGGCTGCGCACCGACCTGGACCGCCTGGGGCTGGCGCGTGGCGACACCATGCCCGAGACGGAGGACCACATCGCCTACCTGTGCGAGGTGATGCGCTATCTGATCGCCGGAGACGATGCGGCTGTCTGCAACCTGACGGCCCAGCGCGACTTTTTTGCCACACATTTTCAGCCCTGGGTGCTGCTGCTGTGCGATGCCCTGCAGGCCCATCCGCAGGCCCGTTTCTATGCCGCTCTGGCCCAGTTCACACGGGCTTTCGTGGCGGTGGAGGCCCAGGGCTTCGACATGTTGGAGTGACCCCGCAGGCCCGCAGAAACCCTGATGCGGGCGCTATAAAAGATGAGTGCATTAGTGGGTGGTGCGCTGCGTCATTGCGATGTAAGGCACCCTCGCATAGACTCGTATGAATTACGTTTCATAGCGCCAGCCATTCTGGAGACAAGCATGCAGAACCGCCAGCCCCATTCCTCACGCCGGAGCTTCTTCTCCGGCGCCGCCACCGCAGGGGCTGCCGCCGCTGCGGCCGTGGCGCTTCCTCAGGTTGTCCCCGCTGATGCCACGGTGTCCGAGCCCGTCCGCGTGGCGCCCGAGAAGGGGGGTGGCTACCACCTGTCGGCCCACGTGAAGCAGTACTACAAAACCACCCAACTCTGACAGCGGGGCGCTCCATGTTGCTCACCAAGAAGTCCTCCCATGCTGCGCAGGCCACATCGTCGTCTGCCTCCCCGTTTGTCCACAGCCTGCGCCGGGGCCTGTCGCAGGCCCTGCCCACGATGGACCGCCGCTCGTTCCTGCGCCGCTCTGGCCTGGGGGTGGGCGTCGGCATTGCTGCATCGCAGCTCACGCTGGTCAAGAAATCCAACGCCGCCGAAGGCGCCAAGGTCGGCATCGGCGACAGCAAGATCGAAGTGCGCCGCACCGTCTGCACCCACTGCTCGGTGGGCTGCGCGGTCGATGCCGTGGTCGAGAACGGCGTGTGGGTGCGCCAGGAGGCGGTGTTCGACTCGCCCATCAACCTGGGCGCGCACTGTGCCAAGGGTGCTGCACTGCGCGAGCACGGCCATGGTGAGTACCGCCTGCGCTATCCCATGAAGCTGGTCAACGGCAAGTACGAGCGCATCAGCTGGGACACGGCGCTGAACGAAATCACCGCCAAGATGCAGGAGCTGCGCAAGGCCAGCGGCCCCGACAGCGTGTACTTCGTGGGCTCGTCCAAGCACAACAACGAGCAGGCCTATTTGCTGCGCAAGTTTGTGAGCTTCTGGGGCACCAACAACTGCGACCACCAGGCGCGCATCTGCCACTCCACCACGGTGGCCGGCGTGGCCAACACCTGGGGCTATGGCGCCATGACCAACTCGTACAACGACATGCAGAACAGCAAGGTCGCTTTGTACATTGGCTCCAACGCGGCCGAGGCCCACCCGGTGAGCATGCTGCACATGCTGCACGCCAAGGAAACCGGCTGCAAGATGATCGTGGTCGACCCGCGCTTCACCCGCACGGCGGCCAAGGCCGACGAGTATGTGCGCATCCGCTCGGGCACCGACATCCCCTTCCTGTTCGGCGTGCTGCACCACATCTTCAAGAACGGCTGGGAAGACAAGAAGTACATCAACGACCGTGTCTATGGCATGGACAAGGTGCGCGACGAAGTGCTGGCCAAGTGGACCCCCGACAAGGTGGAAGAGGCCTGCGGCGTCAAGGAAGACCAGGTGTTCAAGGTCGCCAAGATGCTGCACGAGAACAACCCCGGCACCATCGTGTGGTGCATGGGCCAGACGCAGCACACCATCGGCAACGCCATCGTGCGCGCCTCGTGCATCCTGCAGCTGGCACTGGGCAACGTGGGCAAGAGCGGTGGCGGCACCAACATCTTCCGCGGCCACGACAACGTGCAGGGCGCCACCGATGTGGGTCCCAACCCCGATTCGCTGCCCGGCTACTACGGCCTGGCCGAAGGCTCCTGGAAGCATTTCGCCGCCGTGTGGGGTGTGGACTTCGAGTGGATCAAGAAGCAGTACGCCTCGCCCGCGATGATGTCCAAGAACGGCATCACCGTGTCGCGCTGGATCGACGGCGTGCTGGAGAACAACGAGCTCATCGACCAGGACTCCAACCTGCGCGGCGTGTTCTTCTGGGGCCATGCGCCCAACTCGCAAACCCGTGGCCTCGAAATGAAGCGTGCCATGGACAAGCTGGACCTGCTGGTGGTGGTGGACCCGTACCCCTCGGCCACCGCCGCCATGGCTGCCATGCCGGGCAAGGCCGAAGACCTGAACCCCAACCGCGCGGTGTATCTGCTGCCTGCGGCCACGCAGTTCGAGACCAGTGGCTCGTGCACGGCCTCCAACCGCTCCATCCAGTGGCGCGAGAAGGTGATCGAGCCGCTGTGGGAGAGCCGCTCCGACCACATGATCATGTACCAGTTCGCGCAGAAGCTCGGCTTTGCGGACGAGTTGGTCAAGAACTACAAGATGCAGAAGGTCAAGGGCATGGACGAGCCCGTGCCCGAGGACATCCTGCGCGAGATCAACAAGTCGGTCTGGACCATTGGTTACACCGGCCAGAGCCCTGAGCGCCTGAAGGCCCACATGAAGAACATGCACCTGTTCGACGTGAAGACCCTGAAGGCCAAGGGGGGCAAGGACAAGGACACGGGCTACGACTTTGCTGGTGACTACTTTGGCCTGCCCTGGCCCTGCTATGGCACGCCCGAGCTCAAGCACCCCGGCTCGCCCAACCTGTACGACACCTCCAAGCACGTGATGGATGGCGGCGGAAACTTCCGCGCCAACTTTGGCGTTGAGAAGGACGGCGTCAACCTGCTGGCCGAGGACGGATCGCACTCGCTGGGCAGCGAGATCACCACGGGCTACCCCGAGTTTGACCATGTGTTGCTGAAAAAGCTGGGCTGGTGGGATGACCTCAGCGATGCCGAGAAGGCCAAGGCCGAAGGCAAGAACTGGAAGACCGACCCCACGGGCGCGATCATCCGCGTGGCCATGAAGCATGGCTGCCACCCGTTTGGCAATGCCAAGGCGCGCGCCGTGGTCTGGAACTTCCCCGACGCCATCCCGCAGCACCGCGAGCCGCTGTACGGCACCAAGCCCGAGCTGGTGGCCAAGTACCCCACGCACGACGACAAGAAGGCCTTCTGGCGCCTGCCCACGCTGTACAAGAGCGTGCAGCAGAAGAACGTGGCCGACAAGGCGTACGAGAAGTTCCCGCTCATCCTCAGCTCGGGCCGCCTGGTCGAGTACGAGGGCGGTGGCGAGGAAACCCGTTCCAACCCCTGGCTGGCCGAGCTGCAGCAGGAGTCGTTCGTCGAGATCAACCCCAAGACGGCGGCCGATCGCGGCATCCGCAACGGCGAGCGCGTGTGGCTGAGTTCGCCCACCGGCGCGCGGCTCAATGTTCAGGCGCTGGTTACCGAGCGCGTGGCACCCGATACGGTGTGGATGCCATTCCACTTCTCGGGCCGCTGGCAAGGCGCGGACATGCTGGCCTACTACCCCAAGGGCGCAGCGCCCGTGGTGCGCGGCGAGGCCGTGAACACTGCAACGACGTATGGCTACGACAGCGTGACCATGATGCAAGAAACCAAGACCACGATCTGCAACGTGGAACGCGCTTGATCGCCGCGCGAGGAGACACGACATGGCACGAATGAAATTCATCTGCGACGCCGAGCGCTGCATCGAGTGCAACGGCTGCGTCACGGCCTGCAAGAACGAACACGAGGTGCCCTGGGGCGTGAACCGCCGCCGCGTGGTCACGCTCAACGACGGCGTGCCCGGCGAGAAGTCCATCTCGGTGGCCTGCATGCACTGCAGCGATGCACCTTGCATGGCCGTGTGCCCCGTCAACTGCTTCTACCGCACCGAAGAGGGTGTGGTGCTGCACGACAAGGACGTGTGCATCGGCTGTGGCTACTGCAGCTATGCCTGCCCGTTTGGCGCGCCGCAATTCCCATCCCAAGGCACCTTCGGCGTGCGCGGCAAGATGGACAAATGCACCTTCTGCGCCGGGGGCCCCGAGGCCCATGGCAGCCAGGCCGAATTTGAAAAGTATGGCCGCAACCGCCTGGCCGAAGGCAAGCTGCCCGCGTGCGCCGAAATGTGCTCCACCAAGGCCCTGCTGGCCGGCGATGGCGATGTGGTGGCCGACATCTTCCGCAACCGTGTGGTGCAGCGCGGCAAGGGCGCTGAAGTGTGGGGCTGGGGCACGGCCTATGGTTCCAAACAGGCAGGCCAGCCTGCAGGAGGCAAGTCATGATGGTCCAGCGCCTGATCCCCACCACCCTGGCTGCCGCCGTGGCCCTGGTCGCCCTCACCGCCTGCGGCGAAAAGCCCCAGACGGGCGCGGGCATCCGCAGCGATGCCCCACCCTATGCCGGCACGGGCAGCAACTTCATGCAGCCCGGCTGGAAGGCCGGGGACAAGGCCGCGTGGGAGGCGCAGCTCAAGGCGCGCCAGCAGTACGGCCAGAACGAATACAGTCGCACGCAAGCGAAGTGAGGCCCGCCATGAAACACATCATGTGGTCCCTGGCTTTGCTGGCTGGCCTGGCCGGCGGGCCAGCAGGAGCCCAGGCGCCTGCCGCGTCAGCGCCGGATACCGCCGCTGCTGCCCCTGCCGCCGCAGGCATCCAGGGCCAGAACATCTTCGAGGTCAAGCCCGACGCCAGTTCCGATCCGAAGTATGCGGAGCAGACCAACGGCGAGCGCATGAAGGTGCAGCCCGGCAACAACGCGCCCATGTGGCGCCAGGTGGGGCAGGGCGTGACGGGCTACAGCAGCCTGCCCACAACCCAGGCCCCCGAGGCCGGCAACCTGATCCAGCCCTTTGTGCAGTACCCGGGCTCGCGCGTGACCAACGCGGGCGAAGCCTGGCGCCAGGTGCGCAACCAGTGGATCATTCCGTACGGTGCGGCCTTGTTCGCCATCGTGCTGCTGGCGCTCGGCATCTTCTATTTCGTCAAGGGCCCGCTGGGGCATGACCACCCCGAAGGCCCGGATGCCCGCCGCATCGAGCGCTTCACGCCGTTCGAGCGCGCGGCGCACTGGGCCAATGCCTTTGCCTTCATCGCATTGGCGGTGTCGGGCATCGTGATGGCGTTTGGCAAGTTCTTCTTGTTGCCGGTGCTGGGCGCGACCCTGTTCGGCTGGCTGGCCTATGCGCTCAAGAATGTGCACAACTTCATGGGGCCGCTGTTTGCCGTGTCGCTGCTGGTGATCGTCCTCACCTTCATCAAGGACAACATCGCCAACCGCGCCGACTTCGTGTGGCTGGCCAAGGGTGGTGGCATGCTGGGCGGCGACCACGAAGTGCCCTCGCACCGCTTCAATGCGGGTGAGAAGGGCCTGTTTTGGTGGGGCATCACCATCCCCGGCATCCTGGTGGTGGCCACGGGCCTGGTGCTCGACAAGCTCATCCCCGGCTTTGGCGATGTGCGCGGCGACATGCAGATCGCCCACATGGTCCACGCCACCCTGGCCATCTGGATGATGGCGCTGATCTGCGGCCACATCTACATGGGTACCGTGGGCATGCGTGGCGCCTACAAGGCCATGAAGACCGGCTACGTGAGCGAGGCCTGGGCCAAGGAGCACCACGAGCTGTGGCACGACGACGTGCAGGCGGGCAAGATCCCCCGCCAGCGCAGCGCCGCCGGCCAGCCAGCGGCCGATGCCGCCGCCACGCCAACAGCGGGCCAGCAGCCCGCGCAGGTATGAGGACCCGCACCATGACGACACCCACCATCCGTTCCTGTTTGCTGGCGCTGTGCGCTGCAGGCGTGTGCACCCTGGCATCCGCCAAGCTCCCCGCCCCATCGCCCGAGGCTGCCGCCAAGGCCGCAGAAGCCACTGCCAAGACCGCCTGGGCGGGCAAGGTGGACAACTACAAGCTCTGCCTGTCGCAGGACAAGGTGGCGGCGCATTACCGCAAGGCCACGCCATCGGCCAAACCTGCCGCAGCCGTGGCCGCCTGTGCCGACCCCGGCCCCTTTGCCTACACGCCGCCCGCCCCCAAGCCCGCCGAGGCGGCGGCCAGCCCGGCCGCAACCGGCACCGCGCCCGGCACCCCGGCGCCTGCAGCGGCTGCGGCCCCCGCGTCCAAGTCCTGATCGATCGGCCCCCGCAGGCCTGGGGTCTGCGTGCCGGCTGCAAGCCGCGTCACCCTGGTGGCGCGGCTTTTGTATTTGTGGAATTGCCGACCGTGCCACCCTGCGGCAGTGCGTATATTCACCCCATGACCTGGTCTCTGCCGCCTTCCGATTCGTCCCCCATGCCCGATGCCCCTGAGCCCCCCGCAGCGCCCCCCGTGCTGCCGCGCCTCACACAAGCCCACGCGCCCCTCACCCACCATGTGGAGGTCGTCAACGAACGGGGCGAACGCGAGCAGGTGCAGATCCCCGCCGAGCGGCCCCTCACCCTCTATGTGGACAAGCGCGAGCTGGTCACCCTGATGACGCTGGGCGCGCAGCCCGAGCTGCTGGTGCTGGGCTATCTGCGCAACCAACGGCTGGTCGAATCGGTGTTCGACATCGAATCCATCACCGTCGATTGGGAAGTGCACGCCGCCGCCGTGCGCACGCGCCATGGCATTGCCCGCATTGAAGAGCGCACCGCCAGCAAGGTGGTCACCACGGGCTGCGGCCAGGGCAGCGTGTTTGGCGGCCTCATGGACGAGGTGGACCGCATTGCACTGCCCGAGGCGCAACTGACGCAGGCCCAGCTCTATGGCATCGTCAACGCCATCCGCCTCAAGGAGACCACCTACAAATCCGCGGGTTCGGTGCATGGTTGCGCCCTGTTCCAAGGCGAGGAGCTGCTGACCTTCGTGGAAGACGTGGGCCGCCACAACGCCATCGACACCATCGCCGGTTGGATGTGGATGAACCCCGAGGCCACCCCACCTTCAGCCCGCGCCGTGCCGGGCAATGTGGTGGCAAGCGCGCCGGCTGTGCCCATGTCCGGCGCCGACAAGGTCTTCTACACCACGGGCCGGCTCACCAGCGAGATGGTCATCAAGTCCGCCCAGATGGGCGTGCCCATCGTGGTGTCCCGCAGCGGCATGACGCAGATGGGCCATGCGGTGGCACAGCAGCTGGGCCTGTGCGCCATTGGGCGGGCCACCAACCGCCGTTTTGTTTGCTATAGCGGTACGCACCGGCTGGTGCTGCAGCCGGAGCTGGCGCAACAGGCGGTGGTGCCAGCGGTCGGTGCTAGTGCTGGTGCGGGCGCTGGGGATGGCGATAGGGTTTGAGGTGACCCCCGGTTTGCCGGGCTATACTTTGCGCTGCGGGGACTTGAGCGGTCTCCCCGTACCCTAGGACAGCCCCTGTCCCAAGTACTGCTCCTGATCATGGGCCACTGCGCCCAGTTAGGAGCTCGACTTGAATTCGTCCCCTTCGATTCCCCCTGCTGAACAGGCAACGGCTTTGCCGGGCTACACGCTGTGGCAACTGGTGCGCTACATGCTGCGCCTGGGCACGCTCGGCTTTGGCGGCCCGGTGGCCTTGGTTGGCTACATGTACCGCGATCTGGTGGAGCAGCGCCACTGGATTTCGGACGCCGACTACAAGGAGGGCATGGCCCTGGCCCAGCTCATGCCGGGCCCTTTGGCCGCGCAGTTGGCCATCTACCTGGGATACGTGCATTTCCGCTTGTGGGGCGCCACGCTGGCCGGCCTCGCGTTTGTGCTGCCGTCCTTTGTGATGGTGGTGGCGTTGGGTGTGGCCTACAAGGCGTATGGCGGTCTCTCGTGGATGCAGGCCGTTTTCTACGGCGTGGGTGCCTCCGTCATCGGCATCATTGCCTTGAGTGCCTACAAGCTCACGACCAAGAGCGTGGGCAAGGACAGGCTGCTCGGGGCCATCTACCTGGTCAGCGCCGGCGTGACCATCGTCACCCAGTCCGAAGTGATCTGGGTCTTTCTGGGCGCCGGGCTGCTGGTGTGGGCCGTGCGCGGCCCGTTGAAGCGAACCGGCGGGCAACTGCACAGCATGGCGTGGGTGGCCCCTGTCGCCGGGGCCCTCAGCCTGGAGCACCTCGATTGGCACAGGCTGGGGCAGATTGCCGCGTACTTCACCTATGCGGGCGCCTTCGTCTTTGGCAGCGGCTTGGCCATCGTGCCGTTTCTGTACGGCGGCGTGGTCAAGGAGTATGCGTGGCTCACGGACCGGCAGTTTGTGGACGCGGTGGCCGTGGCCATGATCACCCCGGGGCCGGTCGTCATCACCACCGGGTTCATCGGCTTCCTGACCAGCGGCTTCTGGGGCGCGGTCGTCGCGGCGGCTGCCACTTTTCTGCCCTGCTACCTGCTCACCGTGATCCCGGCGCCGTACTTCAAGAAACACGGCAAGCACCCCGGCGTGGTCGCGTTCGTGGATGGCGTCACCGCCGCCGCCGTGGGCGCGATCACTGGCGCGGTGGTGGTGCTGGGCCAGCGGTCCATCGTGGACCTGCCCACTGTTGCACTGTTTCTCGCCACCGCTGCGGTCCTGTGGCGTTTCAAGAAGCTGCCCGAGCCAGTGGTGGTGCTGGCCGCCGCCTTGATTGGCCTGGTTGTCTATCCACTTGTTGCCCACGTCTGACTCGGACCATCTGAAGGAGAACTGCATGAACTACCCAATCCGCCCCCTGGTGCTGAACCCCGATCAGCTTTCTGGCTTGTCGAATCGCCTGATCACCAGCCACCACGAGAACAACTACGCCGGTGCCGTCAAGCGCCTGAACGCCATACGCAGCCAACTCTCAGCGTTGGACTGGAACACCGCCGCCACTTTCACCATCAACGGCCTCAAGCGCGAGGAGTTGATCGCCGCCAACTCGGCCTTCCTGCATGAGCTGTATTTCGACAACCTGGGCGGCAACGGCGTGCTGCCTTCCTGCGGACTCTCCATTGCGCTCACGCGCGACTTTGGCTCCGTCGAGGCCTGGCGCAGCCAGTTCACCGGGCTGGCCAAGGCCATGGGGGGAGGGTCGGGATGGGCGCTGCTGTCCTGGTCCTCCCGCGAAAGCCGCCTCATCAACCACGGGGCGGCCGACCACACGCAGCTCCTGGCGGGTGCCACGCCGGTGCTGGCGCTGGACATGTACGAGCATGCGTACCACCTGGACTTTGGTGCCAAGGCGGGCGCCTATGTGGATGCCTTCATGGCCAACATCCAGTGGGACAAGGTTTACAAGCGCTACGGGGCGGCCGTCGAGGCGGATGCCTTGGCCTTCGGCTTCGACACGGGCGCTGCGCTAGCCGGTGCGCCGGGTGCGTTTGACGTGCGGCGTGAGGAGGACTACCTGCAGAGCCCGCAGGTCATTGCCGGGGCCTCTTGGCGCGATCCGGCACGTGTGCTGGAGTGGTGCCAGGAACTGGACGCCACGAAGCCGGTGCTGCTGTACTGCCTGCGCGGCAAGGACATTGGCCGCTCCACCGTCCTGGCGCTGCGGGCACGGGGCATGGATGCGCGCTACATCGTGGGCGGCATCGAGGCCTGGCAGGCCGCTGGCCTGCCTCTGCAGGCGCAAGGGGGTGCCGCATGAAATGGGTCACCCGCGAACGCCCGAAGATCGACCGCATTGCCTGCCCCTGGCTGATTGCCCGGTTCATCGACCAGGCGCCAGAATTCCTCTATGTGCCTGCGGCCTCGGTGCTTCAGGTGGCCCAGGACACGGGAGCCATCCCCTACGACGTGCCCGGCGTCGAAATGACCCACGACGGTGAGCTGTGCAGCTTCGATGCTTTTCTCAAGAAGTACGCGCTCACCGATCCCGCCTTGCAGCAACTGGCCGTGATCGTGCGGGGCGCGGACACCTCCCGGCTGGACCTGGCGCCGCAGTCTGCGGGGCTGTACGCGCTCTCGCTCGGTTTGTCCAAGACCTTCAGCAATGACCACGAGATGCTCGGGCATGGCATGGTGATGTACGACGCGCTCTATGCGTGGTGCCAATCCTGCCAGGCAGAAACCCATAACTGGCCTCCGAGCATGGCGGCATGACGGCGGCGGCTGTGCGGTGGCCCCGCCGCTTCAAAAGGGGACTGTGGGTGCATTTTCTGTGCGGAATGCTGGTGCCTTTTGCCTGCGCGGCGCCCCCTGAAACCAAACTGACCACGGCGCAGATCCGCTCCATGGTGGGGGGACGCCACGTCTCCGACGGGCGCCATTGGGGGCATGACTACTTTCTGGATGGCCGCCTGGAGCGTTCGGAAAACGGCCGCACGCGCAACGGGCGCTGGAGCGCACAGAACAACCAACTGTGCCTCTTGCTGCCCGAGGTCAGCAAGGAGTCCCCGGTCTGCTTTGATGTGGTGCGTGTGGGGGACGAACTGCAGTACCGCGATGCCGGGAGCGTGGTGTATGCAGGCACGGTCAGAAAGAGCGCGGCCCGGTTGCAACCGGCCCCGCCATGAGTGGTGCGGCCCGCGTGTGGGGGAAATGAAAGGGGGCGCCTAGTGCCTGTGCAGATGATGCACATCGGGTGCATGTGCGTGGGCGTGTGTCATCGCCTCATGCACATGTGAATGGCTGTGGCTGCCCTGTGGCATCGCATCGTGGGTGTGCAGATGGTGTCCGTCATCGTGGCGGTGGGCGTGCTCATGTTCCAGCATTTCGTGCGTGTGCTCATGCCCGTGGCTTTCCGCCAGGTGCAGCGCCACCCCGGCCAGCATGAGCGCCCCACCCAGCAGCATCAGCCCTCCGGCAGAGCGCTCCCCGAAGCCGAAGGCCACGGCAGCACCAATGAAGGGCGCGAAGGCGAACACCGAGCCCGTGCGCGCCGCACCAAACGCCCGCTGGGCCAGAAGGTAAAAGCGCAGGCTCAGGCCGTAGCCTGTGGCCCCCACGGCGAGAAGCCCCAAGGCAGCGGACAACGGGGGCAGGGGTTCTCCCATCCCCACCGCCAAGGCCGCCGTCGCTGCGGCCCCCAAGGTGGCCTTGGCCATCACCACCTGGCTGGGGTCGCGCTCAGCCAGCCCACGGGACAAGGTGTTGTCCACCCCCCAGGCGACGGTGGCCAACAGCACGGCCAGCAGCCCCAGCAGCTGCACGCCCCCCTGCAGGCCCTGGCCCAGAACCAGTGCCATTCCTCCTGCGAGCAGCAAGAGCATGGCGGCCCACACGCGGCGGTCCATGGTTTCGCTGTACAGCCACCATGCCAGCGTGGCGGTGAACAGCGCTTCCAGCGTGAGCATGAGCGATGCGCTGGCCCCGCTCGTGTGCTGCAGGCCCCAGGCCAGGGCCACCGGCCCCAGCGCTGCACCAAAGCCGGCCATCGCCAGGAGGCGCGGAATGTCGGCCCTCTGCACCCGCGCTTCGTGCGCAGCGGCCTGCAGCGACAGGGCCCCGACCAGGGCCGCTCCTGCGTACAGCAGCGCCGCCGTCGTGAAGGCGCCGAGCCCCGCTCCCAGCCTCTGCACCGCAGGCGTGCTGATGCCAAAAAGAACTGCAGCCAGCAGGGCGAGCAAGCCACCGCGCAAGGCGGGGAGGTGCAAAAGGTCACGCGTCATGGTGTGAGCGATTTCATCACGAACCCCGGGGGCTGCGTGCATCTGAAGAGAAGCAGTCCCGAGTGCGCTGAGCCCCGTGTCCAAGGCCTGCAGCCGCTGCTGCACCCCCGTCCCCGTCATCCCCCAATGGCATGATGCGCGCATGAAAGATTTGAACGCCAGCAGCAGCACCTGGGCCGACACCTTGCCCAGCCAGTGGGGGCCGGAACTTGCGCAGACCGAGATCGAAGTCCCGCTGAATCGTCCGCCACAAGACACGCCTGCGCAGCCGCCCGCCCCGCCCGTTGCGGCGTCGGAGCGCCTGCCGCTGTGGGGCTGGATGCGCGAGGGCCTGCGTGCCGCGCTGTTCTTGCCGCCCCGCACGGCGGCGGCTGCGCCCACGCCCTGGCAGTTGCTGGTGCTGTCGCTGGTCGGCGGCGCCCTGCTGGTGGCGGCCGCGCGGTGGCAGGTGGAAGGGCCGGCACAGTTCAATCTGCGCGGCTGGCTCACGCCGATGTGGAGCAGCCTGGTGCTGCTGTGGCTGGCCTGGTGGGCCATGGCGCCTGCCCAGCGTGCGCCTGCGGGCGCGGCGGCATGGGTGTCGGGTGTGCCCGCACCCACGGGCGGGTTGGCGGCCTGGTATGTGCTGACGGCCTGGGCCCCGCTGGTGCCCTTGCTGGTGCTGTATGCGCTCATGGCCACAGCCGTGCACCGGCCCGGCCTGTGGGACGGCATGGTGGCGGCCATTGTGTTCTGGGTGGCCTATGGGGGGCTCACGCTGTGGGTGCTGGCCGCATTGGTGGTGGTGAGCGCGCGTTTCATCCGCTCGCGGGTGCGAACGGCGGTGTTTGCGGTGGCCCTGGCGGCCGTGATTGGGGTGGGCATGTGGCAGTTCCAGGACCAGCCCTGGGAGCCGGAGGCCCAGGCCATGGCCGATGCCGCACCCGCATCGGCCGACGAGGCGCAGGCCCCCGAACCCGTGCCGCTGGCCTTGACCCAGGCGATGTTTGAAGAGCAGCAAATTTTGTGGCAGCAGCAGGTGGAGGCGCTCGCGCCCGAGCGCCCCGGGGTGGTCGATGTCTATGGGCTGGTGTTTGCCCCCTATGCCGACGAAGACGTGTTCCGCCGCGAAAGCACCATGGTCAGCCGCTTGCTGCAGGAGCGCTTTGATGCCCAGGGCCGGGTGCTGCACCTGCTCAACCATGCCGACACCGCCGAGACCCATGCCTGGGCCACGCCCGAGAACCTGCAGCGGGCCATTGCCGCGCTGGCGGCCCGCATGGACCGCGAGCAGGACGTGCTGGTGGTGTACCTGACCTCGCACGGCGCACGCGACCACGCGCTGGCGGCCTCGCACTGGCCGCTGCAGGTGGCGCCCGCAACCCCCGAGATGCTGCGCGCCGCGCTGGATGCGGCGGGCATCCGCCACCGGGTGATTGCGGTGTCGGCCTGCTTCGCCGGTGGCTGGATCGAGCCCCTGGCCACCGACAGCACCCTCGTCATGACGGCGGCCGATGCCACGCACACCTCGTATGGCTGCGGCAGGCTGTCGGAGCTGACCTTTTTTGGCCGCGCGGTGTTCAATGAACAACTGCGCCAGACCCATTCGTTCACCGAGGCGTTTGCCAAGGCCGTGCCGCTGATCCGGCAGCGCGAGGTGGAGGCGGGCAAGGCCGATGGTTTCTCCAACCCGCAGATCCGCGTGGGCAAGCAGATCGCCCCGGTGTTGCAGGCGCTGGAGCAGCGCTTGCAGACGGCCACGGCGGAGCCCGAGGCCAGCGGCGGCAGCCTGGCAGCAACCACGGCGGCGGTGGCCGCCCCTGCCAGCCGCGCCCCGTAGCGCAGCCCCCTGCAAACACCCCACGGCCTGCCCGCCCGTTCGCTTTGCGCTAAGGTTCCATGCCATGAATCTGTCTTTTTTCCGCCTTGGCTGGCGCACCCTGGGCCGGGACCTGCGCGCGGGCGAGCTGCGCCTGCTGATCGTGGCGGTCACGCTGGCGGTGGCCGCGCTCACCTCGGTGGGGTTTTTTGCCGACCGCCTGCAAGGCGGGCTGCAGCGCGATGCGCTGCAACTGCTGGGCGGTGATGCCGTGGTGGCCAGCGACAACCCCACCCCCGCTGCGTTTGTGGAGCGTGCCCAAGCGCTGGGGCTGCAGTCGGTGACCACGCTGGGCTTCCCCACCATGGGCCGCGCCAGCGACGCGCAGGGTGGTGCCAGCAAGCTGGTGGCGCTCAAGAGCGTGCAGCCCGGCTACCCGCTGCGCGGCAGCCTCACGGTGGCCGATGCCCCGGGCGCGCTGGAGCAGTCCACGCGCGACATCCCGGCGCAGGGCGACGTGTGGGTGGATGCGCCCCTGCTTGAATCGCTCAACCTGGCCATGGGCGACAAGCTGCTGCTGGGCGATGCCCAGTTGCGCATCGCACGCATCATCGTCATCGAGCCCGACCGGGGCGCGGGCTTCATGAGTTTTGCGCCGCGCGTGATGCTGAACGAGCGCGACCTGCCTGCCACCGGCCTGGTGCAGCCCGCCAGCCGCCTGACCTACCGGTTCGCCGTGGTGGGCTCCGCGCCTGCCGTCAAAGCCTTCAACGAATGGGCGGTGGCCGAAGCCAAGAAGCCCGAGGTGCACGGCGTGCGCGTCGAATCGCTCGAAAGCGGTCGCCCCGAAATGCGCGAGACGCTGGACCGCGCGCAAAAATTCCTGAGCCTCGTGGCACTGCTCGCCGCCCTGCTCTCGGCCGTGGCCGTGGCGCTGGCCGCGCGCGGTTTTGCGGCCGACCACCTCGATGCCTCGGCCATGCTGCGCGTGCTGGGCCAGAGCCAGCGCACCATTGCCGGTGCCTACACCACCGAGTTTGCGCTGGTGGGCCTGTTTGCCAGCGCATTGGGCGTGCTGCTGGGCTATGCGGTGCACTACGCCTTTGTGCTGTTGCTCGCGGGGCTGGTGGAGTCGGCGCTGCCCGCGTCCAGCCTCTGGCCCGTGGCGTTTGGCATGGGCATGGGGCTCACGCTGCTGTTTGCTTTTGGCCTGCCGCCGGTGCTGCAACTGGCCCAGGTGCCGCCGCTGCGCGTCATCCGGCGCGATGTGGGCGGGCTCAAGCCTGCCTCGCTGGCGGTGCTGGGCATTGGCGTGGCCGGGTTTGCGGCGCTGCTGCTGGCCGTGAGCAGCGACATCAAGCTGGGTCTGATCGCCGTGGGCGGTTTTGCCGGGGCCGTGGCCCTGTTTGCGGGGCTGTCATGGGTGGCGGTCAAGCTGCTGCGGCGCAGCGTGAACGAAAGTACTGCACCGCGCTGGCTGGTGCTGGCCACGCGGCAGATCTCGGCGCGCCCGGCTTATGCCGTGGTGCAGGTCAGCAGCCTGGCCGTGGGTCTGCTGGCGCTCGTGCTGCTGGTGCTGCTGCGCACCGACCTCATCAGCAGCTGGCGCCAGGCCACGCCACCCGATGCGCCCAACCGCTTTGTCATCAACGTGATGCCCGACCAGGCCGACGCCTTCCAGCAGACGCTCAAGGACAGCGGCGTGGTGCGCTACGACTGGTACCCCATGATCCGGGGCCGCCTGGTGGCGGTGAACGGCCAGCCGGTGGGCCCGGACAACTACACCGACGACCGCGCCAAGCGCCTGGTGGACCGCGAGTTCAACCTCTCCAACGCCGTGGAACAGCCCGCGCACAACCAGGTCGTGGCCGGGCGCTGGACACCGGGGGAAGAGAGCGCCGTCAGTGTGGAGGAAGGCATCGCCCAGACCCTGGGTCTGCAGTTGGGCGACCGCCTGAAATTCGACATGGGCGGCGTGCAGGACGAGGTGCGCATCACCAGCCTGCGCAAGGTGGACTGGGGCTCGATGCGCGCCAACTTCTTCGTGATGTACCCCGTGGCCGAGGTTAAGGACGTGCCGGTCACCTACCTGGCGGCCTACCGTGCGCCCGATACCCACGGCTTCGACAACGCGCTGGTGCGCCAGTTTCCCAACATCACCAACGTGGACATGGGCGCCACCATTGCCCAGGTGCAGCGCGTGCTGGAGCAGGTGATCCGAGCGGTGGAGTTCCTGTTCGCCTTCACGCTGGCCGCCGGCTTGGTGGTGCTGTTTGCCGCCGTCACGGCCACCCGCGAGGAGCGCGCCCGCGAATACGCCATCATGCGCGCCGTGGGCGCACGCGCCAGCCTGCTGCGCCAGGTGCAGCGCGCCGAGCTGGTGGGCGTGGGCCTGCTGGCGGGCTTCCTGGCCAGTGTGGTGGCGGTGGGCGTGGGCTGGGCGCTGGCGCGCTTCGTGTTCGACTTCACCTGGACGGCCGCCCCCTGGGTGCCCCTGGCCGGTGCGCTGGCAGGGGCCGTGCTGGCACTGGCCGCGGGCTGGTGGGGCCTGCGCGAGGTGCTGCTGCGCCCCGTGGTGGACACCCTGCGCCGCGCGGCGGAGTAGGCCTGGCTCGCACCCCGAAAGATATGAATTTGATAGCTTGTTGCGCTTGATGGATAAGCGCTAAGGCCTGTTTTGATAGATATGAATTCCGAAGCCGACAACCCCCTTGGTGCCGCCGCTGTGTCTACCCCTTTTGAGTGGATCGGCGGCGAAGACCGCGTGCACGCGCTGGTCGAGCGCTTTTACGACCTCATGGACCTGGAACCCGCCTACGCCGAGCTGCGCGCCGCCCATGGCAGCGACCTGGCCAGCGCGCGGCAAAAGCTGTTCTGGTTCCTCTGCGGCTGGCTGGGCGGCCCCGACCACTACCAGAGCCGCTTCGGCCACCCGCGCCTGCGCATGCGCCACATGCCGTTTGCCATCGGCATCAAGGAGCGCGACCAGTGGGTGGCCTGCATGGACCAGGCGATGGGCGAAACCGGCGTGCCGCAGGACCTGCGCACCCGGCTCAAGGAGAGCTTCATGGGCACGGCGGACTGGATGCGCAACAAAGGGGTCTAGAGCCTGTTGCCGCCTGGGCGCCGCTCCCCGCCACCCGTCGGGGTCTCGACAAGCCCGAACACCCGCCGTGGCCGAGCGCACATCCCTGTCTGACCCTTTGCCCCGGCACGGCTCACCGCCGTGTCCGTGCCAAGCCATAGGGTTCGATCACTCCCCCTCCAGCGGATCGTCCCCCGCGCGCTGGGCGAAGTAGCGGGCGGGCGAGGTGCCGAACACGCGGCGGAACATGGCGATGAAATTGCTGGGGGTGGCATAGCCCAGCGCATCGGCCACCTGGGCCACGGCCTCGCCGCGCGCCAGGGCCTCCAGCGCGTGCACCAGCCCGGCCTGCTGGCGCCATTGCGCAAAGCTCGACCCCAGTTCGGCCTGGCACAGGCGGCTGAGGGTGCGGGGCGACATGCCGGCCCAGTCGGCCCAGTCGGCCAGGGTGCGGGTGTCGCCCGGTGCGGCCAGCACGGCCTGGGCCACGCGCAGCAGGCGCCGATCGCTGGGCAGGGGCAGGTGCAGCGGCTCGTGGGGGGCGGCCTGTATTTCGTCCAGCAGCACCCGCGCCAGGCGGCGCTGGGCGGGCGTGGGCGGGTCGTGTGCGCCCCAGTCCGTGGCGCGGCGCACCAGGGCGCGCAGGAGTTCGCTCACCCCGAAGACGCAGGGCTGCTGCGGCAGGCTGCGCGCCGCCTCGGGGGTGATGACCACGTTCCAGCCGCGCGTCACGCCGCTGATGCTGGCCGTGTGGAGCATGCCCGGCGGGATCCAGCCCGCGCGGTGCGGGGGCAGCAGCCACGAGCCCTGGTGGGTGCGCACATGGATCAGGCCGTTGTCGATACAGAACATCTGGCCGCGCAGGTGGCTGTGCCAGTCGGTCTCGCGCGTGCCCAGCTGAAAGTCGCTGGCGGGCCGGTGGTCGCCCCACACTGCAAACAGGGGCGGGCCATCGGCCCTTTCGCTGAGTTCGCGCAGGGCTGCGTTCACGGGGTTGGCGGGGGCGCGGGACATGGGGTTTGGTATCGTGGCCCAAATGCATTGTTTTTGGTCTGAACAACGTTATCACGTTCGGGCGTGGCGGCGGGAGACTGCGGGCTTCTTCTGTCTGACTTCTGGAGCAATTGCCATGTCTTCCGTTTCCCCTCCCGTTCCTGCCGCCCTGCTGCGCCCGGGGCTTCCTGCCTGGCTGATTGTGGCCATGGCCTGCATTGCCTCGTTCATGGTGGTGGTGGACGGGTCCATCGTCAACGTGGCCCTGCCTGCGATGCAACGCGACCTGGGCCTGGCACTCAGTGCCCAGCAGTGGGTGATCGATGCCTACCTGCTCACCCTGGGCGGCTGCATGCTGCTAGCGGCCCGCGCGGGTGATCTTTATGGCCGCCGGCCGGTATTGCAGTGGGGGCTGGCGCTGTTCACGCTGGCCAGCCTGGCGGCCGGGTGGGCGCAGGGCGCCCCCCTGCTGCTGGCCGCGCGGGCCGTGCAAGGGGTGGGCGCCGCCGTGTTGGCCACCTCATCGATGACGCTGGTGATGGCCGCCACCCACCACGACCCGCAGGCGCGCGCCCGCGCGATGTCGCTCTGGGCGGCGCTGAACTCTGCGGGGTTTGCGTTTGGCGTGGTGGCCGGGGGGCTGCTGACCGAGGCGGTGGGCTGGCGCTGGGTCATGCTCGTCAATGTGCCCGTGGGGGCCGCGCTGATGGCGGGCGTGGCCTGGGGGCTGCTGCCGCCGTTGCGCGCGGGCCAGGCCCAGCGGCTGGATTGGCCGGGGGCGCTGCTCTCCACCCTGGGCTGCGCTGCGCTGGTGTGGGGCATCACGCAGTCGGCCCACCGGGGCTGGGGCGACCCGTGGGTGTTGGGCAGCCTGGTGGCCGCCGTGGTGCTGTGCGCCTGTTTTGTGGCGGTGGAGCGGCGCAGCGCCCACCCGCTGGTGCGCCTGTCGGTGTTTGCGCTGCCCGGGCTGCGCGCCGGCAATGTGCTCATGCTGGCGCTGGGCGCCACGCTCGCGGCGTCGATCTACCTGCTGTCGGCCACGCTGCAGCATGCCGTGGGCTATGGGCCGCGCGATACGGGCCTGGCCTTGTTGCCCATGGCCGTGGCGCTGGCCGCCATGCGCCAGTGTTTTGCGGGGCGCCTGGCGAACGGCCAGGTCGGACGGCTGCCGGTGTGGGGCGCGATGATGGCAGCGGCCGGGCTGGCGTGGCTGGGTGTGCTGCCGCTGCAGCCCGACTATCTGGTGGACGTGCTGGGGCCCATGCTGCTGGTGGGCAGTGGGCTGGGCATGGTGATCCTGTCGGCCACCCTGGCGGTCACGCGGGGCGTGCCGCCGCAGGATGCAGGCCTGGTCTCGGGGCTGGCCAACACCGCGCGGCACCTGGGGGGCGCCTTGGGGGTGGCCTGCGTGGCCACCCTGGCCGGTGCCGTGGGGCAGGGGGCTGAAGGGGCGGGGCTGCAGGCCGCACTGCTGGCGGGCTACCACGCGGCGTTTGGTTTGACGGCCGCGATCAGCCTGCTGTGCGGGCTGGTGGCACTGGGCCTGCGCAAGGGATGAGGGGGTAGGGCGGGCGTGCCTATGATGGCGATGTGCCCCTGCGTCCGGCCCACCGGCGGGGCCGGACCTTCCCAGCTACTCGCCATTGTTTTCAAGGAGAACCGCCTGCCATGTCCCGCGATGCCCGTTTTCAGGAACAAGCCCAGGCCTTGGGCTACAGCTTCGATGGCGAAATCAAGATCGGTGGCAACTATGTGCCGCTGGTGCGCGATGGCCACCACATCTACCTGAGTGGGCAGATCCCGCGCGTGGGCGACACCGTGGTCGTCACCGGCGCTGCGGGGGCCGGGGCCTCGCTGGCTGATGCGCAAAAGGCCGCCAAGGTGTGTGCGATGCGGGCGCTGGCACTGCTGCAGCGTGCGCTGGGTTCGCTCGATGCCGTGCAGGCCATCCCGCGCATCACGGTGTACGTGCAGTCGGCGCCCAGCTTCACGCAGCAAAGCGAGGTGGCTGATGGTGCGTCGGACATTCTTTTCACCGTGCTGGGCGAGGCCGGGGCGCACACGCGCACCTCGGTGGGGGTGCTGCAGCTGCCCAAGAACGCGACCGTGGAGGTGGACCTGATCGCCTCGGTGGCGCCCTGACCATGCACCCCCGTTTCAATGTGTTCGGCCGCATCGTCGAAGTGCGGCGCGAAGGCGCGCTGTGGCAGGCCTACCGCGTGGGCGGCGACGGCAAGCGCACGCCGGCAGGCTTCGTGATCCCCGACTTTGTGGAAGAGCCGGAGCTGGCGCAGTTCCTCGAAGACCTGTTCCACGAAAGTGCTTCGCCACACAACGGCGACGTGCACCGCATCGCTTAAAGCCCGGCACCACGTCACACCGCTGTCAAACCCCCGCCAGACACTCGGTCCCTTGTTTTATCCCGGGACTGTTCATGTTTGAACACACGCTAAACCATTCGACTTCTTCTCCTGCGCGGCTCTCACGCCGCGTGGCCGCCATGGGCCTGGTGGCGCTGGCGGCATCGCTGGCCGCTTGCGGCAGTGGCAGCGACAACACCAACGCGGGCGCCACGGCCACGCTGGCCGTGCTGGAAACCACGGACCTGCACTTCAATGTGCGCAGCTACGACTACTTCAAGCTCGCCGAAGACAAGAGCTACGGCTTCGAGCGCACCGCCACGCTGGTGCGCGCGGCGCGCAAGGAGTTTGCCAACACCCTGCTGGTGGACAACGGCGACACCATCCAGGGCACGGCGCTGGCGGACTACGAGGCCACCATCAGCCCCATCCCCTGCACGCAGCAGCTGTCGATGTACAAGGCCATGGGCGCGCTGGGTTTTGACGCCGGCACGCTGGGCAACCACGAGTTCAACTACGGCCTGCCGTTTTTGAACCAGGTGCTGGGCGGCGGGCTGGAGGTCGACGGCGTGGACGCGAGCAAGAAGTGCGCGGGTGCGGGCTTCCCCATGGTGCTGGCCAACGTGACCAGCAACAAGACGAAGAAGCCGCTGGTGCAGCCCTACACGGTGCTGGAGCGCACGCTGACGGCGAAGGGCGCGGACGGTAAAGAGGTGAAGCTGCCCATCAAGATCGGCGTGATCGGCTTCACCACGCCTGGCATCATGAACTGGGACAAGCGCTACCTGGAAGGCAAGGTGAGCGCCGAAGGCGCGGTGGAGGCCGCGACCAAATACGTGCCCGAGCTGCGCGCCAAGGGCGCCGACATCGTGGTGGCGCTGCTGCACGGCGGGCTGGATGGCGCGGCCTATTCGCCCACCATGGAGAACCCCGGCCTGCACCTCTCGAAAGTGGCCGGCATCGACGCCATGGTGATGGGCCACCAGCACGGCGTGTTCCCCGACACGGCGGCCACGCCCGGTTTCAACCTGCCGGGTGTGGACCACAAGGCCGGCACGGTGAACGGCGTGCCGGCCGTGATGGCCAGCTCCTGGGGCAAGGCGCTGGGTGTGGTGCAACTGGCGCTGCAGTGGGATGGCAGCAAATGGACGGTCAACAAGTCGGCCAGCAAGAGCGAGCTGCGCAACATCCAGAGCAAGAACGCGGCGGGTGCCAACGTGTATGTGGATGCAGACCCTGCGGTGGCGCCGCTGATCGAGCCACAGCACCAGGCGGCCATTCAGTACGTGAAGACACCCATCGGCCAGACCGACTTCCGCATGAGCACGCTGTTTGCCGACCTGGGCGACCCCGGCGCGATCCAGATCGTGAACCAGGCACAGCAGGCCTATGTGGCGGCCTACCTCAAGGCCAGCCTGCCGCAGTATGCGCAGCTGCCCGTGCTGTCGGTGAGCGCACCGTTCAAGAGCGGCTTCCAGGGCAGCGCCGACTACACCGACGTGGCCGTGGGCCCGGTGGCCATCAACAACGCGGCCGATCTGTACCTGTACCCCAACACCGTGTACGCGGTGAAGGTCAACGGCGGCGACATCAAGAACTGGCTTGAAGCCGCTGCCAAGCGCTTCAACCAGATCGACCCGGCCAAAACCGGCGAGCAGGCGCTCATCAGCAGCTTCCCCGGCTACAACTTCGACATGTTCACCACGGCCGACGTGCAGTACGAGATCGACGTGACCCAGCCCGTGGGCAGCCGCATCAAGAACCTCAGCTACCTGGGCAAGCCCATCGACGTGGCCCAAGAGTTCGTGGTTGCGACCAACAACTACCGCGCGACCAGCGGCAAGAGCTTCATCGACAAGCTGGACGGCTCGGGCACGATCTGGGCGTCGCCCGATGCCAACCGCGACGTGGTGATCGACTACATCCGCAAGAACCCGGCGGTGACCCGTGCGGCCAACGGCGCGGCCAAGAGCTGGCGTTTTGCCAAGGCCAGCGTGGCGGGGCCCGTGGTGTTCAGCTCGGGCGCCAATGCGCTGGCCGTGGCGCAGGCCGCAGGGCTGGCGAACGTGACGCTGCTGGCGGCCGATGACGGATCGGGCAAGGGCACGTCGAAGTACGGCGTGGATCTGTCCAAGTAGGCCTTGCCTGCAGAGAGCGTCGCCTCCCCAGGTGGGAGTGAGATGCTTCTTTTTTGATAGCTGCTAGCGCTTGTTGGACGGGCACTAGCGGCTATTTTTTTATGAATGCCTGTGCAGCACGGGCTGCAGCAACACCACCAGTGCGCCCGCGCCCCCATCCATGGGCCGGGCCTGCACAAAGGCCAGCACCTCGTTTTTCTGCACCAGCCAGCGCTGTACGCGGCCCTTGAGCACGGGGCTTTTGCCAGGGGAGCCCAGGCCCTTGCCGTGCACCACGCGCACGCAGCGCAGCCCCGTCTTGTGGGCGTGGCGGATGAAGTTGCCCAGCGCCTCGCGGGCTTCGTCCACGCGCAGGCCGTGCAGGTCGAGCTGGCGCTGGATGCTCCAGTGGCCCGCGCGCAGGCGGCGGGTGATCTCCACGCCAATGCCGGGGCGGCGAAAGCTCAGCTGGTCGTCGGTGTCGAGCAGGGTGCTCACATCGAAGTCGTCGCTGATCGATTCCATCAGCACCCGTTCTTCGTCCAGCCAGTGCTGCACCGGCAACGGCGGCGGTTGGTGGCGGCGCAGGCGCGCCAGGTTGGGGTTGCGCAGCGGGGTGACGGGGCCCACGCTGCGGCTGAAGAGGTGGCGCTCGGCCTCGGCCCGGGCCGCGGCTTCGCGCCGGGCTTGGTCTTCGGCCTCGCGGCGCTCCTGATCCTCGCGCAGGCGGCGGGCCACGGTGGCCAGGTCTTGCAGCTGGGTGATGCGTTCGCCCGCGCGGCGCGGGGCCGGGGGGGCGCGGCGCCGGGGTGGTGCGGGGTTGTCTGCGGCTGCGGGCGCAGCGGGGGCGTGGCGCAGCGGGCGCATGGCGGCCTTGGCCGCCGCTTTTTTCTCTGCCAGGCCTGCGCGCCGGGTGGATCGGGGGATGGTGGGGGCAGCGGGCGCCGGGGCGGGCTCAGTAGCATCCGTGGCGCCTTCGTTGCCGCGCGCAGCACGGGCCAGTGCGGCCTGCAGCGCCGTCGGCGGGTGGTCCGGCGCGGGGGCAGGGGCGGTCACACCAGGCCCTTTTCCGCCATCGACAGTGCCTGGCCCGGCGCCACGATCACATGGTCGAGCACGCGCACATCCACCAGGGCCAGGGTGGTCTTCAGGGTCTGGGTCAGGGCCTCGTCGGCGCGGCTGGGCTGTACGCTGCCGCTGGGGTGGTTGTGGGCCAGCACCACGGCGGCGGCCTGGTGGTGCAGCGCGCGCAGCACCACCTCGCGCGGGTACACGCTGGTCTGGGTGAGCGTGCCGCGAAACAGCTCCTCCAGCGCCAGCAGGCGGTTCTGCGCATCCAGGAACAGCACGGCAAACACCTCGTGGCCCTTGGCGGCCAGGTGCAGCTGCAGGTAGTGCTTGACGGCATCGGGCGAGTCGAACACCTCACGCTCGCGCAGTTGCTGGGCCAGGGCGCGGCGCGCCAGCTCCAGCACGGCCACCAGTTCGGCGCGTTTGGCGGGGCCCAGGCCCTTGATGCGTTCCAGGTCGGCCGCGCTGGTGTGCAGCAGCCCGGCCATGCCGCCAAAACCCCCGGTGAGGACCCCGGTGTCCGGGTCGATGCCGGGCGGGTCGAGCAGCTCCTGCGCCATCTGCAGCACGCCCTTGCCCACGATGCCGGTGCGCAGCAGGATGGCCAGCAGCTCGGCATCGGCCAGGGCGGCGGGGCCGCGCGCCAGCAGTTTTTCGCGGGGCTGGGCGTCGGCGGGCAGGTCTTTGAGGGCCATGGGACGAGGAGGTGGGACGCGCCAGCAGCGGTGGCAGCGGTAGGGCTTTGCCCGGTTTTCTACAATCGCAGGAGTTTATCGAGACTGTCATGACCACAACCGTTGCCGCTTTGCCCACCGTCCAGCCGGGCTCTTTCCTCACCTTGCACTACCGCCTGGCCGGCCCGGCGGGCGATGTGATCAACACTTTTGCCGACAAACCCGCCACCCTGTCCCTGGGCACGGGCGAGCTGTCGCCCGCCATGGAGCAGCGCCTGCTGGGCCTGGCCGAAGGCACGCGCACCACGTTCGAGCTGCCTGCGGGCGAGGCCTTTGGCGAGCGCAACCCCGACATGCAGCAGTGGGTGGCACGCAAGCTGATGAACGAGCTGGGCGACCCCGACGAGAAATACAACGTGGGCGATGTGGTGCAGTTCCCCACGCCCGACGGCCTGGGCAGCTATGCAGGCGCCGTGCAGCAAGTGCGTGAAGACGGCGCGGTGCTGTTCGACTTCAACCACCCGCTGGCGGGCCAGCCCGTGACCTTTGAAGTGCAGCTCATCGGAATCCTGTGATGCAGGCCCCGCAAGAAATCCTGCTGGCCGAACCGCGCGGTTTTTGCGCGGGCGTGGACCGCGCCATCGAGATCGTGGAGCGCGCCATCCAGAAGTTTGGCGCCCCCATCTACGTGCGCCACGAGATCGTGCACAACACCTATGTGGTGAACGACCTCAAGGCCAAGGGCGCGATCTTCATCGAGGAGCTGTCGGATGTGCCGCCCGGCGCCACGCTGGTCTTCAGCGCCCATGGGGTCAGCAAGGCGGTGGAGCAGGAGGCCAAGGACCGCGGTTTCCACATTTTTGACGCCACCTGCCCCCTGGTGACCAAGGTCCACGTCGAGGTGGCCAAGCTCGCCAAAGAGGGCTACGAGTTCATCATGATCGGCCACAAGGGCCATCCCGAGGTCGAGGGCACCATGGGCCAGCTCGACCATGGCATCCACCTGGTGGAAGACGTGGCCGACGTGGCGCGCGTGCAGCCAGGGCAGACGGACAAGCTCGCTGTGGTGACGCAGACCACCCTGAGCGTGGACGATGCGGCCGAGATCTCGGCCGCTGTGCGCGCACGCTTCCCCAGCGTGCGCGAGCCCAAGCAGCAGGACATCTGCTACGCCACGCAGAACCGCCAGGACGCCGTCAAGGTGCTGAGTCCGCAGGTGGACGTGGTGATTGTGGTGGGCAGCCCCACCAGCTCCAACAGCAACCGCCTGCGCGAGCTGGCGGCCAAGCTGGGCACCACGGCCTACATGGTGGACAGTGCCGACGAGCTGCAGGGCGAGTGGTTCAAGGGCCGCGCGCGCGTGGGGCTCACGGCGGGCGCTTCCGCGCCCGAAATCCTGGTGCAGCAGGTCATCGACCGCATCAAGGTGCTGGGGGCGGTGTCGGTGCGCAGCATGGCGGGCATCGAGGAGACCATCAAGTTCCCGCTGCCCAAGGGCCTCAAGATCGACGCGGCCACAGGGCTGGAGATTCGTGAGCGTGCGCCCGAGACGGGGCCGTCTGCGCATTGACGGTGGCGGGCGGTTCAGTAGAGAAAAGAAGGGCGCTCACAGGCGCCCTTCTCGCTCCTTAATTGATAGCTTTTATCGCTTGTCCATAGCGCGGTAGCGGCCCTTTCTATTCAAATTTTCCGTCACAGCGGCACCGCAGGCCCGCTCCACAGGTCCAGCGGCGGGTCGGCCGCCACGGCGCGCAGGATGTCGGTGCGCGAGATGAAGCCCGAAAGCACGCCCGCTTCGTCCGTCACCGGCAGGCCCGGCAGGTCGGTGTCCAGCAGCACGGCCGCCACGCGGCGCAGCTCGGTGTCGGCCGAGACGGTGGGCACGGGGCTCACCATCACCTCCGCCACCGGGCGCCGGGCCAGGTCGATGGCCTGCTTCACGGCGCCGGGTTCGGGCAGTAGGTCCAGCGGTGCCATGTCGGCACGCACCAGCAGGCCAATCACGCGGCCCAGCACATCCACTACAGGGGCCTGTGCCACCTTGTGCTCGGCCAGGGTCTGCCAGGCATCGTTCACGCGCGCATGGGGCTGCACGCTGAGCGCGCCGACGGTCATCACGTCGCTGACCCGGGTCAGCGGCTGGCGGGCGTGCTGGGGGCCCTGTTCGGCTTGTGAGTAGGCGCTCACGGCGTCCTGCAGGCGCAGGTTGACCACAGGGAGGGCTGCTTCTGCCGTGGCCGCGTGGGGCGGGGCAGGGAAGACGGGCACGGGTTCCCCCGGCAGGTCCAGCGCCCGGGTGTGCAGTGCCTGGGGCCGCTGCACGCGCCGCACCGACGAGATCTGGGCCAGGTTCTCCGGGCCGCCCCGGTACATCTGGCCCGACGGGCCGAACACAAAGAACATGTTTTCCTCCTGCAGGCAGGCAGACCCGCGACCAGCGTTCGCGTGGGGCTGCTCTGTCCATGTTATCGGCAGTTGCCGGCCGCATCTGCAGCGGCCGCTGCGTCGAGGGGGGTATCGGCATGTTGCCGCCAGCCTCTACACTGCCCCTCCTGTTCTTTTGGAAGCCTTCGCATGATCGACCGCGCCGCCATCGCCGCCGCCCGCCGCCAACTGGCCACCCAGCCTGACTTTCTGCGCACCACGCCCTTGATGCGCGTGTCCGGCCGATCCCTGGGGGTGGACTGCGCCGAGGTCTGGCTCAAGCTCGAACACCTGCAGGTGGGCGGCAGTTTCAAGGCGCGCGGCATGCTGTACCGGCTGCTCGCCAACCCCGTGCCCGAGAGCGGCGTGATCATCGCGTCCGGTGGCAATGCCGGCATCGCCGTGGCCGCCGCCGCCCAGGCGCTGGGCGTGCGCTGCGAGGTGTTTGTGCCCGAGGTCTCGCCCGAGGCCAAGCGCGCCCGCCTGCGCGCGCTGGGGGCCGATGTGGTCGTCACCGGCGCGGCCTATTCCCAGGCCTTTGAAGCCTGCGTGGCCCGCCAGAAGACCACCGGCGCGTTGCAGGCCCATGCCTACGACCAGCCCGAGGTGGTGGCCGGCGCGGGCACCCTGGCGCTGGAGATCGAAGAGCAGGGCGGCCGCCTGCCCGACACGGTGCTAGTCAGCGTGGGCGGCGGTGGGCTCATCGGCGGCGTGGCCGCGTGGGTGGAGAGCCGCGCCCATGTGGTGGCGCTCGAACCTGAACGCGCCCCCACCCTGCACGCGGCGCGCGCGGCGGGCCAGCCCGTGGATGTGGACGTGGGTGGCGTGGCTGCTGATTCATTGGGCGCCCGCCGCATTGGCGCTATTGGCTGGGAGGTCAGCCAGCGCCACGTGCATGATGCTTTGCTGCTGCCCGACGACGCCATCCGTGCGGCACAGCGCTGGCTGTGGAAGGAGCTGAAACTGGCCGTGGAGCCTGCCGCCGCCCTGGGCCTGGCGGCGCTGCAGACCGGCGCCTACCGGCCCCAGCCGCAGGAGACGGTGGCCCTCATTCTTTGCGGCGCCAACTTTGACCCCACCAGCCTCGCCTGAGCCCAGGCCGACCACCCCTTTAAAATCCAGCCCATGCTTGACATTTTTCTCCTCCGCAAAGACCTCGACACCGCCATCGCGCGGCTGGAAACCCGCAAAAAGCCCCAGGCCTTCCTGGATGTCTCCGCTTTCCAGGCCCTGGAGTCCGAGCGCAAGACGCTGCAGACCCGCACCGAAGAGCTGCAGGCCCAGCGCAACCAGTTGTCCAAGCAGGTCGGCATGCTGATGAGCCGGGGCGACAAGGACGGCGCCGAAGCCATCAAGGCCCAGGTGGCCGCAGGCAAGGCAGAGCTGGAGCAATCCGCTGCCCGCCTGGAGCAGATCCAGTCCGAACTGCAGGCCATGCTGGTGGCCGTGCCCAACCTGCCGCACGAATCCGTGCCCGTGGGCAGCGACGAAGCCGGCAATGTGGAAGTGCGCCGCTGGGGCACCCCCGCCAGCTTTGCGTTCGAGGTGAAGGACCATGTGGATCTGGGCACGCCGCTGGGCCTGGATTTCGACATGGGCGCCAAGCTCTCGGGCTCGCGCTTCACCGTGATGAAGGGCCCTATCGCCCGCCTGCACCGCGCGTTGGCCCAGTTCATGCTGGACGTGCAGACCCAGGAGCACGGCTACACCGAGTGCTATGTGCCCTATGCCGTGAATGCCGACTCGCTCAAGGGCACGGGCCAGTTGCCCAAGTTTGAAGGCGACCTGTTTGCCGCCAAGAAGGGCGGCCAGGACGGCGAGCCCGTGCCGGACAACACCGCGCTGTACCTCATCCCCACCAGCGAAGTGCCGCTGACCAACTTTGTGCGCGATGTGGTCACGCCGGAGGCCGACCTGCCCATCAAGCTCACGGCCCACACACCGTGTTTCCGCTCGGAAGCCGGGAGCGGCGGGCGTGACATTCGGGGCTTGATCCGCCAGCACCAGTTCGACAAGGTGGAAATGGTGCAGATCGTGCACCCCGACAAGAGCTACGAAGCGCTGGAAGAAATGACCCGCCACGCCGAAGCCGTGCTGCAAAAGCTCGGTCTGCCCTACCGTGTGATGAGCCTGTGCACCGGCGACATGGGTTTTGGCGCCGCCAAGACCTACGACCTGGAAGTGTGGCTGCCCGCGCAGAACACCTACCGCGAGATCAGCTCGGTGAGCAACTGCGAAGCCTTCCAGGCGCGCCGCCTGCAGGCCCGTTTCAAGAACGCCCAGGGCAAGAACGAACTGCTGCACACCCTCAACGGCTCCGGCCTGGCCGTGGGCCGCACCTTGGTGGCGGTGCTGGAGAACTACCAGCAGGCCGACGGCAGCGTGGTGGTGCCAGAAGTGTTGCGCCCGTACATCGGCGGCGTTGCTGTGCTGGCAGCGTGAAAAGCTTGCTATAATCGCAGGCTTCGACACACAGGAGAGGTGGCAGAGTGGTCGAATGTACCTGACTCGAAATCAGGCGTAGTGGCAACACTACCGTGGGTTCGAATCCCACCCTCTCCGCCAGTACAAAAGAAACCCCGCTATCAATTTGGTAGTGGGGTTTTTTCTTTCCCGTCCGATGTAAGGGCGAATGTAAGACGATTTCCCAAACGGAGCCCCGTGCCTAGCAACAAAAGAGCCCCACGTTAGGGGCTCTTTAGGGTCTGACATAACAGGGGGCTCGCGCGCACGCGCGGAACGTTCCGGGTTTACCTCCGCACTTCGCGGTACTTTAGGTCGGCTCTCCCGGAACCAGAGGGCTTTCAGGTGGTTTCTTTAAGCCCCCTTACCCGGACTACTGCGCAGGTCGTCAGGCAGCTTCCACGCATCGCGGTCGCGGCCATACAGCGGCGGCGGCTTCCAGTGGCCTTGCATCAGCGCAGACAACCCGGTGATAACCAGCCGGTCTATCAGTGCCTGGGTGTTACTGTTCGGGAAAAGCCCTTGCGCGGCTTGTAGCGCCTCCACGGCAGCAGCGCCCGGCATGTAGTCCACCCGCACCCGGCCAGCTCTTGCGGTGGTTTGATTCGCCTTGATTGTTTTCATTGTTTTTCAGAGCAATGAACCTTGCGCGGCGGTCATGCCCGGCGCTGCCTGCTCGTTCTCGAAGTCTGCGCACCACTCACCCGCAAGGTCTAGCAGCGCGTGAAGCTGGGTCGTTTCGTGGCTCAGGTCGGCGTTACGGTGGTCGCTGTGCTGTGCCATCCAATCAGCGAGGGCCTCGATACGCTCATGCAGGCCCTTCATGCGCCGCTGCAAGGTAGCGATGCTCTTTGCCGCTTGCGGGTCGCTGGCGATGATTCCGAACTGCTCGCAGACTGCGCGAAGCTGGAACGGATGCACCAGCAAGGAATGCGGCTCTTCGATGCCGTCCTGTTGGGTCAGCAAGATGGCTGGCCCGTGTTCGTCGTTCACAGCCTCAGCGGTCAGATGGTGGTGGGTGAGTTTGTTTTGCATGGGCGTGGCTTGTTTTGTTGTGGTCGATTGCATGGGCGTCATTCCCACGCGCTCAGGTCGTGGCTGTACTCGTCGCGCTCTCGGGTCAAACCATCGTCACCAATGCGCAGGGTGGGTGACGGTCTTTGCGGGGGCAGTTTGTGCGAGTGCCGTGCAATGGCCTGTTGCTGCGCTGCGCGGGCTACACGCAAGCGGTTTTGATGTGGTGCCGTCCATTGCGAACGGCGGCCCACGATGTCCCAAAGCTTCCCCGGCGATGTGATGGCAGGGAGGGGCTCATTTGAGGATGGGGAATGGGCGAACCCTACACAGGATAGGGTTTGATATTTCCCCCCCTCGTTTTGAAACCCTATTGGGTTTGATTCAATCCCTATGGGGTTTTGCGGGGGCTCGCTCTGCGGCGGCGTGTCCGATGGACGGATGGAGTTCGCGTCGATTCCCAGTGCCAGCATTGCGGCAGTCGGGTCACGCTCGATGCAGGCCACCATACAGGGCCACAGCGGCCCGTTCGCGGCGGGCAGCCCCAGCACATCGCAGCGTTGCAAAACCGCTGCAACGGCCCATTGCTTCGCCATGCCGCGCACCTTTGCGCCTGAGTGTTTCAGGCCAGCAGGCCCGGCCACCTTGGCAAAGAACCTTTCCCGCAGGTGCTTCAAGGCTGCGCGGTCGATAGGTGCGCTGCCTACGTGCGCGCCATCCTTCACGGGCAGCAGCAACACATGCAGGTGCACTGCCGCCTCATCGCGGTGTACTACCGCACTCAGGACCGGCAGGGCCAGCGCACCAGCCAGCCACGCAAGGCACTTTGCGAAGTAATCGGCAGGGTCAGGAACTGCGGGCTGTTGAGGCAGGCTAAAAACCGCCTCGATGGCTTGGCAATGGTCACGGCGCAGACTCCCGCAAATGATGCCCGCAGCGGTCTGTAACGCCTCGGCATGGGCGCACACCTCGGCAGCCGTAGCAGGCCCATGCAAAACGGTGTTGCCGTATGTGCGGGTCGGGTCGATGTGCCCTGTAGAGCCTTGCTCTGCCTGTATCTCGCGCAGGTTGTGCCGGGCGGCCTCCAGCAAGGTGCAGGGCTTGCGGCCATTCACACGCGAAAGGCCGATGCTCTTCACGGCAAAGTGGGCGATGCACTCAGCCATGCGCGCCCCCTTGCTGTTGGTTGCGGCGCGCCTTCCATTTGTGCAGCTTGCTGCGGTCGGCAATAGTCAGGAAATACACGCCAGGACGACACATAAACCCGTCGCGGTCCACAAAGTTGATGCGCTGGCATGGCACCTCAAGCCCACGGCGGCGAAGCTCTGCAACCAGCTCAGGCCCATTGCTGCAACCGGCCTCTTTGTCCAGGCTCTCACGCGGCATAGGGCGGCGCAGCAGGGCAGCGATTGCGCGCAGGTGGCGCGGGTTGTCGGTGCCGGTAAACTTCGGTGTGTGTTCTTTGGAAAGCCCTTTGTCCGCTGCAACGGTTTGGGGCTTTTTCTTTGGTGCTTTCACTTGGCAGCCCTCCCACGCTTGAACCAGCGGGAAGGCATAGCGCACCACAGCGCCAGCAAGGCGTGATTGATAGCGGCGGCCATCATTACGCCACCCCACAAAGTTGCTTTACTGCCTGGGTCGGCCAGTTAAGGCGGCGGCCAATACGGATGGGACGCACCGGTCCCGATTCCTTGCAGGCATACAGCCATGCGGTCTGTTCTGCCAGATTTGTGTAAAAGCAAAATTCCCTTGTGGTCAGGTTCGGTTTAGTCACCTGTTCCAGCGGGGGGAATTCGCTGTGCTTGTTTCCCGACTCATACGGGGCTTGCTGTGCTGTCATTTTTCACCTTTCGCCCGCCTTGATTGGCTGGCTGGGATGAATTGCAAAAGCCCCGAAATTTCCCGAAAAAGACCCGACAAAACCCCGATATTCGGGACTCGGTCACATCACCCTGAGAGCCTGTTTCGCGTGACGCCCCCCGGCCACGTTGCCGGGTGAATTGGTAGCGCAGCTTGCCTAATCTTGTTCCTGCTCACCGCCCACGCGCGTGCTTTGGATTGGAACCATTCGCCATGTTTTCCAGCATGTGCCGCTTCCTTAAGCCCGTTACGGGAAGCATCGCTCAGGTCGGCTTCAATTGATGCCCACTCATGTTGGAGCGCAGCCACTAAGGCGACCTTTTTCATGGGCCGTTCTTGCGGTTTTTTCGCATTGCTTGGGCCGATGGGCTCCGGTGGGTTGAGTTCCTGCTCTACCTCGGACGCAACCACATTCCACCGATAGGGCGCAGCCAGGTTTTCAAGCCACGCATTCACATCCGCAGGCGTTACCAACTCCCAGAATGTGCGGGCTCGCGGCGACTTAACCGGCAAGCATGTTCGCGGGTCGCGGACGGTAAGCTCGTCACGCTGGGCAGCTCCTTCCAATTGGTCAAGAAACTCGGCACGCGTTCCGCCGTGCCAGCCCTCTTGCGATTGCAGTGCAAGGGCGGCGTTCTCCAGCGTCCAATATTTAGGCCCGCTTCCATGCGGCATGAGAAGTAATCCAATGCCCCGTGCATTCAAGAATGGCTCTAAATCGAGGCTTGGAATGACCACGGCACGTTGCAGGGCAGCACCATACGGGAACGTGTGGCGGCCCAATCCGGAGGCATTGCGCACAGTCAACACATCATCTCTTACTGCTTGCTCTAAGTCTCTGTCCAGATTTTCGCGGGCGCTGGCATAGGCCGATAACTCATGGTCGCCGGGATGCATGGCCTTTGCAATCATGTGCGCCAGTTCTGAAAAGCGCACTGTCTTGCTTTCTTCTACTGGCAGCCAATGCAGAAACTTCTTTTCGCTCACGGTCACACCCCTTCAAAGTGCGGCCCTCATAAGGAGCCCCAGCAGGTCGGTGAAGGTGTCCGACTTTTCGGCAGGATTGCGGCCCTGCCTAGCTGGGGCGAAACGGTCGGCCTACCCTGGGCTATTGAGCCTTTGAGCCAACTTCCTGACTTCGGACGCAATCTCAGCACACGCCCAAAGATAGTTGTCTTGAACGGTGTCTGAGCTTCGGCGGAACACTTCCCCGCCTTCGCCGTAGGTCATGTAAAGAAGGGCGTCTAACTGGGCCGTCTTTTGGCTAAGTGCGTCTAGGTCGTCTATGTCGGTTTGTCTGAACGATTGATTTACAGTCTGCAAAGCCATTGATTCACTCCTTGATAGTGGTTGATGGTCAGGGGCTGGCGCTGTGTTGCTGCACATGCTAGCCCCGCTTGTTTTGCCATGGATGGAAACGCGCCATGGCTTCGCGCATGTCAGTTCACAGCGCGCAGCTTGCCCGGTTCGGCTTTGGCATCGAAAGGGATGCCCGCCTGTTCCAGAATCCATGCTTCGATGCGCTCATGATGTACGCGCAGCAGGTCTAGCGGGCGCACGGTGTAATGCTTTTCAGCGGTCGCGCTTGGCTTGTGTCCCATGATTTGAGCAACGACACCAGCAGGGATTTCTAGCCACTCGGTCAGGCTCTTGAACGACCGGCGCAGGCCGTGGATGGTCAGCTCTTCAATGCCAGCCACGGCGCAGGCGTCATGGTGGTTATTTCTGGCGATGACAATGCGGCCACCTTTGGCGCTGGCGCTTGAGAAAACCCATTCATTGCGGCGCGGCAGAGCTTGCAGCAGGTGCCAAACGTAAGGAGTCAAGGGGATGACGCGCACGCCGTCCACACCGCCTCTACTGGCGTCCTTGTCTCGGATGGTCAGGCCGCGCCATTTTGTATTCACGTCCTCCCAGCGCAGCCCCAGCACCTCACCAGCTCGGGCACCCGTTAAAAGCAGCGTTTGCAGATATGCGGCCACCACTGGGTTTTGTTGCTGCGTAACGGCTGCGAACCACGCGGGCAGTTGCTCCTTTAGCAATGCGTCTTGCTTTGCTCCTGCCTTACCCAGTGACTCGCGGGCCTTCTTCGTTTTTGCCGGGTTCGCGCTGGGTAGCACTGGCGCATATTCCGGCTGTTCTGTGCACCAGCTTAGAAATGCTTTCAGGCAGCGCCACGCAAGGCGGGCAGCCGCCGGGCGGGTTTGTGTCTCGCGGGCGGCCCATGCCTCGATAACGGGCGCGGTCAACTCACGCAGCGCAAGCCCCACCAGCGGATGCAGGATGCCGGGTGCAGTCACACCACCTGCTACCCGCTTGGATGCAACTCCGCCGGGCTTTACCAGTAAAAGATGCTCGCTGTAATGGCGTTCGCCCCAGCGTGGGCGGCGGGCTTCAAGGTAGGCGGCCCAAGCCTCACCCACTGTCACAGCCTTGGCAGCGGCAGCGGCTCGCCGTTCGGCCTGGGCGGCCAGGGCGTCACGCTTCAGGTCGCGGGGGTCTTTGCCTTCATCAATCAGTCGCTGCAGTTCGCGGGCCTTAGCCTGGGCGTCTGGAATGCTCCAGGAGGCAGGGCTCCCGATGGTGATGCGCAGGTCTTTGCCTTGGTACACGCTCTGAAACACATAGGCAGGCTTCCCCGCAGGCGTTGTCCGCAGTCCCAACCCCGGCGCGGTCGCATCCCACATGAAAGCCTGTTTCTTGTCAGGCGGGCATTTGAAACCCGATACCCGGCCAGCGGTGAATGCAATCTTTGCCATGCGGTGCCCCTTGTGGTCTTACATTGGGCAGGATGTAAGGGAGGATGTAAGACTATTTCCGAAAATACAGCCTATTTCAATCAAGGAGCGAAAGCGAAAAATCAGACTAAGTCATTGATTTACATAGATTGTATCTAGGATGGTCAAGGTTGGCAAAAGATGGTGTGTTCTGACTCGAAATCAGGCGTAGTGGCAACACTACCGTGGGTTCGAATCCCACCCTCTCCGCCAGTATCCAAAGGGTTTGCTGCTATGAAAATAGAAGCAAACCCTTTCTGGTTTCTGGGCCTTGTTGCGCCCTTGCCCTGTCTTGCCCCCGTTGACGGCTTTCAGCCGGCCTGGACCCGGTTTCGGCCCTGTGCCTTGGCTTCGTAGAGAGCCGCATCGGCGCGTGCGATGAGGGTGTCCACCTTGCCGTCCCCCGGTTGCACCGTGGTCAGTCCGATGCTGACGGTGCAGTGCGGACGGCCCGCCGAATCCGGCGTTGCGTCGAGCGATGCGCGCATGCGTTCGGCCACATGGGTGGCGGCTTCGATGTCGGTTTCGGGCAGGAGCACCATGAATTCCTCGCCCCCATAGCGCCCGAGCCGGTCCGCCGATCGCAGGTGGGCCTGGATGATCTGGACGAAATGCGCCAGCACCTGGTCGCCCGCGAGGTGCCCATGCGCGTCGTTGATGCGCTTGAAGTGGTCGATGTCCAGGATCAGCAATGAAAACGGGCTGCCGTAGCGGCTCCAGCGGGCCAGTTCGTCGGCGCAGGCGGCCAGCACCGCCCTGCGGGTGTGCGCGCCGGTCAGGGAGTCGTGGGTGGCCAGGTACTCGAACTCTGCGCGCACGCGCTCGCCGGCCATCAGCAGCACGCCGATGCTTATCAGCAAGACCGAGAAACTGAAAGTGGCGATGTACACGGTCTGGACCGTGGACTGCGCAAAGCGCTGCGTGTCGGCCTGGTCCAGCCACAGCGTGCTTGCGGCCCGGCACACCAGCACCGCCGCCTGCCCCCACAGCGCCATGGCGGTGAAGCGGTGGGCAAAGCCTTTGCCATGGCGGCCCAGCAGCCGTGCATGTTCGACCACGATGGCTGCCAGGGTGCCACTGAAGATCAGCACCCGGATGCGGTAGTCCGGATACACCAGCATGAAGAGGGTGAGCAGCAGCAAGGTGGCCACGATCACCATGGCCCAGCGGCGCCACGAGGGGGGCAGTCCGTGCAATTGCTCGCTGCCGAGCAGGAACAGCGTGACGCCCAACAGCAGGAGCGCATTGCCGATCAATGCCACCAGCGAGGCGGGCAGCACGCCGTCCAGGCCGTAAAACAGGGTGGAGCCCGCGCAGACCAGGGGCGCAGCCCCCCACAGTCGCATGCCACGGATCGAGGCGGGGTAGTTGCGGCGCAAACCCAGCAGGACCAGGCCCATGACGATGCCGATCAGTCCGGCCATGATGGTCAAGGAGCGAAGATCAAGACTGGGCATTGGATTCCTGACCTGGGGGCAGCGGTGGGGTGGAGGGTGGTGCGCGGCGGAACCGGGCGGAGCGCGTGCGAACGGCGCGCAGGCGCTGATTGCACCGGCCTGGTGCGATTCTAGGGGGCGACCGGGTCGGGACTATGTCCGGCTTGGTATAGCGTTCAGCAGCTTCCATGGATCGCACAAGCCGGTTGAGCCGCCGGGCCTGCACCGCCAGAATGGGGGGTTGCGCAATGCGCCCGATGACCCGAAAGAACCCTGTATGTCCCAAGAACCGACCACGGCCCCTCCGATCCGCCTCACCCAGTACAGCCATGGCGCCGGCTGTGGCTGCAAGATCAGCCCCCAGGTGCTGGACGTGATCCTGGCGGGCAGCGGGGCGCAGAACCTGGACCCCCGGCTGTGGGTGGGTAACACCTCGCGCGACGATGCGGCCGTGTACGCGCTGGACGGCGAGCGCGGGGTGGTGTCCACCACCGACTTTTTCATGCCCATCGTGGACGATCCCTTTGATTTTGGCCGCATCGCGGCCACCAATGCGATCAGCGACATCTACGCCATGGGGGCGGACCCGCTGATGGCGATTGCCATCCTGGGCTGGCCGGTCAATGTCCTGCCGCCCGAGGTGGCGCGCGAGGTGGTGCGCGGCGGGCGTGCGGTGTGCGATGCAGCGGGCATTCCGCTGGCCGGCGGACACTCCATTGATGCGCCGGAGCCCATCTTTGGGCTGGCGGTGACCGGGGTGGTGGAAAAGCGCCACCTCAAGCGCAATGACACGGCCACGGCCGGCTGCCGCCTGTACCTGACCAAGCCGCTGGGCATTGGCATCCTGACCACGGCCGAGAAAAAAGCCCGGCTGCGCCCGCAGGATGTGGGCGTGGCGCGCGACCTGATGTGCACGCTGAACCAGCCCGGCAGCCGGTTTGGCCGGCTCGCGGGGGTGGCGGCCATGACGGATGTCACGGGCTTTGGCCTGCTGGGGCACCTGGTCGAGATGGCCGAGGGCAGCGGCCTGAGTGCCGAGATCGACTACGCCGCCGTGCCCCGCCTGGCGGGGGTGGAGCACTATATGGACCAGGGCTGCGTGCCCGGCGGCACGCAGCGCAATTTCGACAGCTATGGCGCCAAGATTGCGCCGCTCACCGAGGCGCAGAAGCACCTGCTGTGCGACCCGCAGACCAGCGGCGGGCTGCTGGTGGCCGTCAGCCCTGAGGGCGAGAGCGAGTTTCTGGCGGTAGCAGGCGAGATGGGCCTGGTCCTGGCGCCCCTTGGCGAGATGACGCAGCGGCGCGCCCTGGCCGTGGGGTTGCGCTGATGGCGGGTGCTCTTTCGGACTTTCGGCAGATCTTCCTGAACGGCGTGCCCATGATGGATGTGCGCGCGCCGGTGGAGTTTGCGCAGGGCGCATTCCCCGGGGTGGTCAATCTTCCGCTCATGGACGATGGCGAACGCCAGCAGGTGGGCACTTGCTACAAGCACAGGGGGCAGGATGCGGCGATTGCCTTGGGGCACCAGCTGGTGTCCGGGGCCACCAAGCAGGCCCGCGTTGCCGCCTGGGCGCAGTTTGCGCAGGCCCACCCCGGGGGGGTGCTCTATTGTTTTCGGGGCGGCCTGCGTTCCCAGATCGTTCAGCAGTGGCTGAAAAGCGAGGCCGGCATCGACTACCCCCGCGTGCAGGGCGGCTACAAGGCCCTGCGCGGCTTTCTCATCAACACCCTGGAGGCGGCCTCGGTGCAGTGCGGTTTTGTGGTGCTGAGCGGCCTCACCGGCACCGGCAAGACCGAGGTGATTGCGCAGCTGGCCCATGGCCTGGACCTGGAGGGGCATGCCAACCACCGGGGCTCCAGCTTTGGCCACCGCGTGAGTGGTCAGCCCTCGCAGATTGATTTCGAGAACCGGCTGGCCATCGACCTGTTCCAGAAATGCAACCAGGGGCATAGGGCGTTTGTGCTCGAAGACGAGGGGCGGCATGTGGGCAGTTGTTCCGTGCCGCTGGCGCTGCGGCAGCGGCTGGAGCAGGCACCCATCGTGTGCCTGGATGATGGCTTTGAGGCCCGGGTCGAACGCATCCTGCAGGACTATGTGGTGCAGCAATGCGCCGATTTTGTGGCGGCTTTTGGCGAGGCGGAAGGCGCGGATCTGTTTGCTGCCCGGTTGCTCGACAGCCTGGACAAACTCGCCAAGCGGCTCGGCGGTGACCGGCACCGGGTGCTGCGCGCGACCATGGTGGCGGCGCTGGTGCGGCAAAAAGACCATGCCGACTTTGCGCTGCACCGGGACTGGATCGCGGCGCTGGTGCGCGATTACTACGACCCGATGTATGCCTACCAGCGCCGCCAGCGGGCGGACCGCATCGTGTTCCAGGGCGACCGGCAGGCGGTGCTGGACTATCTGCGCGCGTCTGCCTTCACGGCAGGTGCAGCAGGTGGCAGGGCGGCTTAGTCGGCGCTGCCGTTCTCGTCGCCCTCTGGCGCACCCTCGCCCCGAGGCAGCACCAACCGGAACTCGGCGCCGCGCCCCGTGTCGCTGTCCACCTCCAGGCTGCCGCCGTGGCGCTGCACCACGGTAGACACCAGCGCCAGGCCCAGGCCCACGCCGTGCACGGTGGGGTGGCTGCGGTCGTGCAGCCTTTGGTAGGGGGTGAACAGCTGGCCCTGGAGTTCGGGCGCAATGCCCGGGCCCTGGTCGCGCACCGACAGCACCCAGTGCGGGCCGCGTTCTGCGATGGCGCACTGCACCACGCTGCCTTCCGGGCTGAACTTGATGGCGTTGTTGATCACGTTGGCCAGGGCGCGGCGCAGCAGGGCGCGGTCGCCCTCGCACAGGGCTGTCTCGGGGGCCGTGGTGATGCGCAGGTCCACCTGGCGGTCGCGGGCCAGGGCCCAGAGGTCGTCGGTGGTTTCTGCCAGCAGGGCGACCAGGTCCAGCGGCGCCATGTGGTACTCCTGCGCCTGCGCACTGGCCAGTTGCACGAAGCTCTCTGCCATGCCCAGGGACGCCTGTGCATAGCGCTCAATGCGCAGCAGCAGTTCATCGCCCGCCATGCGGCCGGGGTAGGCGCGCTGCATCTCCAGTAGCGTGAGGATGGAGGCATTGGGCGCACGGATGTCGTGCGAGATGAAGTTCATCGCCTGGTCGCGCTGCTGCAGGGCGCGGCGCATGTCGGTCAGGTCCACCAGCGTCAGCAGCCAGCCTGCGTTGGCCAGGTCGGTGAAGGGCTTGCATTGCACCAGCAGGCTGCGGCCCTGTGCATCGCTGCCTTCGCTGTGCTCGGGCAGGGACCGGTCGCGCAGATGTTCCTGGGTGATGAGCGGCTGGCGGCTACCCGCTTGCACCAAGTCGGCCAGCAGATCGACCACCGACTGGCCTTGCAGCGGGGCCTGCGCATCGCCGCCCAGGTGCTCGCGGGCCGCCCGGTTGGCCAGCAGGATCAGGCCCTCGGGGTCGCAGACGAGGCTGGGTGAGGGCAGTTGCTGCAGGCTTTCGCTCACGAAGTGGTGCAGGTCGCGCAGCTGGCGCGAGGCGCGCTCGACCGCGTTGATGCGCCGCTCCAGAAAATCGGCCGATTCCCCGGGCCGCTTGCGCAGCCGCATCGACAGGCCCTGCTGCTGCAGGTTCTCCATCTCCAGCCGCAGAAAATGCGCGGCAGCGCTCAGGCGCCGCCAGCTCCAGAGCGGGTAGGCCAGCACCAGGCCCGCCAAGGCGGCGGCTGGCGCAAACTGCAGGCCCGCCCACCAGGGCAGGCACACGCTCAGCAGCAGCGTGGCCAGGGCCAGCCCGGCGCTGGTCAGCAGCGCGGCCAGGGGGCCCAGCAGCAGCAAGGCCAGCAGGGCTGCGGCCACG
>NZ_QAJR01000002.1:0-237 GCF_003852545.1 Acidovorax sp. FJL06 | reverse complement strand
CAGGGCTGCGGCCACGGGCGCCAGGTTGAACAGGGTGCCCTGCGTGCGCGGGGCGGGCACGATCTGCTCGTCCGACAGGCGCGCATCCAGCACATGGGCGACCACTTCCACCCCCGGCATCAGGCGCGACTGCTGGCTGACCGGGGTGGCAAACATATCGCCCAGGCCCGATGCGGCCGCGCCCACCAGCACATATTTGCCCCGGAAGGCATCGGCCGGCACCGCGCCGCGCAGCAC
>NZ_QAJR01000019.1 GCF_003852545.1 Acidovorax sp. FJL06 | reverse complement strand
GCTGAGCAGCAGGAGACCAGGAGTGATAGACGTGGCAACACTGAGTGTCATCAGGCGCTGGGCCCTGCGAGAGCAGCTGTCCATCCGGGAGATCGCCCGCCGCACGGGCCTCTCGCGCAACACCATCCGCAAGTACCTGCGCGTAGGCGAGGCCGAGCCGCACTATGCCAAGCGGGTCAGTCCATCCAAGCTCGATCCCTTCGCCTTGAAGCTCGCCGGCTGGCTCAAGACGGAAGCTGGCCGATCCCGCAAGCAGCGGCGCACCATCAAGCAGATGTACGTGGATCTGCAGGCGCTCGGTTATGGCGGCTCCTACAACCGTGTGGCGGCCTTTGCGCGCCTCTGGCACGAGCAGCGCCTTGTGGCACAGCAGACCACTGGCCGTGGCACCTTCGTTCCCCTGACCTTCGGTCCGGGTGAGGCCTTCCAGTTCGACTGGAGCGAGGACTGGGCTGTTCTCGCTGGCGTGCGCACCAAGCTGCAGGTAGCCCACTTCAAGCTCAGCCACAGCCGAGCGTTCTACCTGCGCGCCTACCCCCTGCAGACGCACGAGATGCTGTTCGATGCCCACAACCATGCATTCGTAGTCCTGGGTGGCGTGCCCCGCCGTGGCATCTACGACAACATGCGCACCGCTGTAGACCGGGTGCGCCGTGGCAAGGAGCGCGACGTCAATGCGCGCTTTGCGGCCATGGTCAGCCACTTCCTGTTCGAGGCCGAGTTCTGCAATCCCGCGTCGGGCTGGGAGAAGGGCCAGGTGGAGAAGAACGTGCGCGATGCCCGCCATCGCCTGTGGCAGGTGGTGCCGCCATTCCAAAGCCTGCCCGATCTCAATGCCTGGCTTGAAGAGCGCTGCGTGGCGCTGTGGCACGAGATCGAGCACGGCAAGCTGCCGGGCACCGTCGCGGATGTCTGGGCTCAAGAGAAGGCAACCTTGATGCCGATGCCCCGGCCCTTCGATGGCTTTGTGGAGCACACCAAGCGCATCTCACCCACCTGCTTGGTCCACTTCGAGCGCAATCGCTACAGCGTGCCGGCGCCGTATGCCAATCGGCCGGTGAGCCTGCGGGTCTACGCCGATCGCCTGGTGGTCGCCGCCGAAGGCCAGATCGTGTGCGAGCATCAGCGCCTGATCGAGCGTAACCACCACGGTACGGGTCAGACCGTGTACGACTTGCGCCACTACTTGGCGGTGCTGCAGCGCAAACCAGGAGCTTTGCGCAACGGCGCCCCATTCCTGGAGCTACCAGCGGCCTTCAAGCGACTGCAGGCCACCTTGCTCAAGCAACCCGGCGGCGACCGGGAGATGGTGGAGGTACTGGCACTGGTGCTGCACCACGATGAACAAGCTGTGCTCGCTGCAGTGGAGTTGGCACTGGAGTCAGGGGCTGCCAGCAAGACCCACATCCTGAACGTGCTCCACCGCCTGCTGGACGGTAAGCCCGCCCCAGCACCGGTCACATCGCCGCAGGCCCTCAAGCTGGCGGTGGAACCCCAAGCCAATGTGCTTCGTTACGACCAATTGAGGGAGGTGCGCTATGCGTCATGACCCTGCCATCGCTTCCATCGTGATCATGCTGCGCGAGCTCAAGATGCACGGCATGGCCCAGGCAGTTGCAGAACTGGCTGAGCAAGGTGCACCGGCCTTCGATGCGGCGCAGCCCATCCTGTCCCAACTGCTCAAGGCCGAGACCGCCGAGCGAGAGGTGCGCTCGGTGGCCTACCAATTGAAGGTGGCCAGGTTCCCGGCGTACCGGGACCTGGCTGGGTTTGACTTCGGCCACAGTGAGGTGAACGAGGCACTGGTACGCCAGCTGCACCGCTGCGAATTCTTGGAGAACGCCAACAACGTGGTGTTGGTGGGTGGCCCGGGTACGGGCAAGACCCACATCGCCACAGCCCTCGGGGTGCAAGCCATTGAGCACCATCACCGCAGGGTGCGGTTCTTCTCCACGGTGGAGCTGGTCAATGCACTGGAAGAGGAGAAGGCCCAGGGCAAGCCGGGGCAGATCGCGCACCGCCTAGCCTATGCCGATCTGGTGATCCTGGATGAACTGGGCTACCTGCCATTCAGCACGTCAGGAGGAGCCTTGCTGTTCCACCTGCTGTCCAAGCTGTACGAGCGCACCAGCGTTGTGATCACCACCAACCTGAGCTTCAGCGAATGGGCCAGTGTGTTCGGGGATGCCAAGATGACCACGGCACTGCTGGACCGACTCACGCATCACTGCCATATTCTGGAAACGGGTAACGACAGCTACAGGTTCAAGAACAGCTCCGCACAGCAACCACCACAGACCACCAAGAAGGAGAAGGCGACCAAGAACTTATCCACAACGTGAGCGTGAAGCTCACGAACCAGGGTGGGTCAAGATTCGATGGAAATGGTGGGTCAGCTTTGCGTGGAAATCAACATCGAGCGTCTTCTACTAGTCGAGGCCATCAGCATTAGCGTGCGATGCGTCGTCGCCCTCAGAAAAGCGTGGCCATCAGGCGCCGAATCCCGCCAACCTCACCCGATACGGCGGGAACGCGGCAGGCACGCCAAGGTACCAGTGCGTGAGCTCCCGGAAGATCTTCGCCTTCGGCGGGCCAGCGACGACGGGACAACACGCGACTTCACCGCAACCGAGGCGACGCTGATCTACAGGCGCACCAAAAACCTACGTGCCTTGCAACTGCTCCTGGGGCACTCCAAGCTTGAGTCGACCGTGAGAGCGGGACCGCTGCGCCCCTGCTGGCAGCCTAAAGACATCGATTGAAGCGCGTGGCCATGGCCGCTATGCGGTACATAGCGTGAGTTCGGCTATACGAATCGAACGGCAGCAAGCGCTGCAGAACCGGCGTCCGGCTTGGCTGCTACAGGCTGATCTCAGTCATTCGTCGATCGAGGCTGGAGTGACTGCTGTTGCCACAAGCCGTCGTGTGCCCTGAGCAACCGTCTTGGAAGTCAAGCGCAATGGTAATTTGGATCCCAAGTGGAGCCGTGCTTGGCAATGGCGTTACACAGCAGCAACGCCGTGAACGTCAGCATGACGACGCGGCAGCCCAGGCGCCTCGTCAGCAGTGCAATGACGGCGCCCCGACAGCTCCGAACAGCGCTGTGACCGTGATCGCTTGGCCAGCGGCGCCGTCGCTGATGCCCAGGTCGGTGGCCATCGCCGTCAGCAGGCTGATCGACAGGAATTCGGCCATCACTAGGCCGAACACGCCCAGCGTCAGCGATGCGATGGCGGGCCAGATTGAAGTGTCTGCAGCTGGCTTGGAAGGCGACTGCACGGGGTTGCCCGAGCAGGTAGAGCCACTGGACGAGGAAGACACTAAAACCCCTTCAAGAAGACGGGAGGCGATACCAAGCTTGGCAACCAGCCATTGCCAGAAAAGACCGGGATCGAAGACGGCTGCTTTCACAACCGCTTCACCCCGTGACCAAAAGCAGCTTGAGGATCTGCTGGGGAACATCGCCAAGCTCAGCCGCATTTGTAAGTTGTTTTTTGTGGTTTTCTGCGCAAAATGCTTCCAAAAAACCAACTTACAAACTGTCGAGCACAAGAAATGTGCGGTGCTGGAGCGCCTTGTTATGAGTTTCCACCACATGATGTACGATCTATTGTGTATTCAGTAATATTTTTTTCATCATTACCTTGATATACATACCTAAACACGACACCTTTAGATAAAGCGATCAACATATTTTCGCTTCCACACAGGCTTTGTGACATAACTGGAAAATAGATTGATTTTACTTCTTCTGGGTCCACTTCATTAGAGGATGCAGAGACTACCGTATTCAAGAAAGTGATTTGCAGTCCATTCTTTTTAACGCTTTCCAATCTCATTTCATCATTTATCATTTTTGGTGTTTTGCCATTTGACTCGGCAACCAAAGCATCAACAATGTCTTTAGCATCAATTTTTTCAATTTCTTTCGCACTTGTATTGAGTGTCGCAATACCTCTATAGGCTCCAAAAACAATGACCGCCAATAAAATAAATGCTGATAGTTTCTTAATCACAAAATAACCTCCAATATTCTCATAACTTGGCGATGGCAAAGTCAAGAGGCGGCGCACGTTCATCGCTACTACGCCGTCGAACGAGCGAGAAGACCGCTCGCTGCAACAACGTGATGAGGCCAAATTTATGCGTTGGCTGCGCCGTCCACCGTAAGTTCCGCTCCGTTGATCGACCGAGCCTGTGGACTGGCAACAAAGGCATACAGAGCGGCCAGCTCGTCGGGGTCCGCGTAACGCGGAATCGCCATGCGCTGCAACTGGAACTGCGCATGCTCGCCGTCCGCGGGATTCATGTCCGTGTCGGTTGAGCCCGGGTGGATGACATTGACCGTGATACTGCGGGAGCCGAGGTCGCGTGCCAGCCCTTTGGTGAGGCCGATCAATGCGGCTTTGCTTGCCGCATACAAGGTCATTCCGCCTCCCGGCACACGAGTCGCTAGGTTGCTGCCTGTGTTGATGATTCGGCCACCATTGCTCATGTAGGCGAGCGCCGCTTGCGTGGCGACGACAACCGCACGCAGGTTGACAGAAAGGGTCTCGTCAATATCCGCGAGGCTGGCGGATTCGATGGAGCCCGTGCGGAAGATCCCGGCGTTGTTGACCAGGATGTCGAGCCCTCCGAGTTCTGCCGCTGCGCGATCGACCGCTGCTTTCACTGAAGTCGGGTCGGCTGCGCTCATCGGGACCGTGACGGCATTGCGTCCGGTGCTGCGAATCGCCTTGGCAATCGCATCCGCTGCCGTGGCGGACTTCTCGTAGCCAATTGCGACATCGGCACCTTCAGACGCAAGGCGACGCGCGACCGCAGCTCCGATTCCACGGCTTGCGCCAGTGACAAAAGCACGTTTTCCAAGAAGTGTTTTCATGATTGCAAGTCCATTTATGTATCGAACGGTGCCTAATGTTGGCGAGCAGCCGAGTTGTGCCGTGCACAGACGCAATCCGTCCCGACCTGCTGGCCGGAACTCGATGCGGAGATTCCCGAATGGGGCTGGCCCTGCGGCTGAAGCCCCGGATCCTGAAAGGAGCGCCCTGTTACGCCTTGTGAGGCGACGTATTCGAGTAGCGCTTCGCAACGTCCCGAAGCCGTTCGCCAAAACGCCTGGCCGTCTCGATATCGCCTTCCAACATTTCGTCAACCCCCGCATCGACCGGTGTTGTGGCCATTGCGCCTGAAGATGAACCGACATAGTTCACGTCGTTGCGCAGAGCTGCCTTGGTATTGGAGGGCATCATGCCGGTGCCCACCCACAGGCCGCTGTGTTGCATGGCAAATGTCATGAAGTACTGCAAGGTGGACAGCTTGTCGCCGCTCATGCTTCCGCTGTTGGTGAAGCCTGCGAAGAGTTTGTCTTTCCATTTCTGGGCCATCCAGGCCGCCGAAGAGTCATCGGCAAATCGCTTGAACTGCCAACTCGCGCTACCCATATAAGTGGGTGAGCCCAGCACAATCAAATCCGCGGCAGCCAGCCCCATCCAGGCGGACTCAGGCAGAGTACCTTGCGCATCAATCTCCAGCAATGCGGCCTCCGCACCTTGGGCAACGGCCTGTGCCAATCGACGGGTATGGCCGTAGCCGGAATGGTAGACAACCACAATGGATGGCATGGTGTGTGTCGCCGTCATTGGGCAGCCCTCCAGCGCTCAGCCGTTTCCAGCGCATAGTCGCGGTAGCTCCGCAACGACGTGCCCAGTTCTTGCTGCATGCGCTCGACTGCACCAGCGGAGCCCACCTCGCCATCCATCTGCATGCGCGCCATCATCAGCCGCATGTCGTACGCCATCCAGGCGGGTGCAAAACTCCGGAACCGCGCTTCAAAAGGTCCGATGTCGTCACCCGCGTACCGGACGGTCTTGCCTAGCACATCGCTCCATACAGCTGCGGCAGTTTGACCCGACAACGCGATTGGCCCCACGACATCCAACACCTCCGTTGGCAAGGGTTCGCTTGCGGCGTCTCGGCGCAGCAGATGTCGCGCGGCAACTTCCGCCACGTCACGCGCGTCCACCATGGAAATGCCTGCACTGCCGATAGGCATGGGGTACACGCCCCGCTCCAGAACATCGGACTGAATCAAGGCATCGTCGTTCTGCATGAAGTAAGCGGGACGCAGAATGGTCGCGTGCATACCGAGCTGTCCGATCATGCGTTCCACCGTGTGCTTTCCAGTGAAATGCGGAACATCGGTGAAACGGTCGCAGTGCATGACAGACAGGTACACGATGCGTTCGATACCCGCTTCGCGCGCCAGGTTGAGCGCAATCAGTGCCTGGGTAATTTCGTCTGCGGCCACAGTGTTGAGCAAGAAAAGCGTTCTCGCGCCAGCCATGGCAGCGCGCATCGAATCCACGTCCTGGAAGTCTCCCTTGACCGCCGTAACGCCGGGTGGAAACTGTCGCTTCTCTGGTGTTCTGGAGAGGGCATGAACGTCTGCGCCTTGCGCGGCTAGCAGCGCTACCACATGTGAGCCGATAAGCCCCGTGCTGCCCGTAACGAGTATGGTCATTAAAGTTCCTTGAGTGTGTGCAATGGTTTCGTGAAGCGGGTCTACGGGCAGGCAAGGAAGCGATCCATGTGTGCTCGTTCGACCCGGCAACAAGCTGAATTGTTTATGGTTTAACCTTGCACAAATAGACTCGTTGTGTAGACACCGGCGTACCGAAATATGAACAATCAAAACTACTCGATCGACGATCTCCAGTGGTTCATCAAGATCGCGGAGGCAGGGAGCCTCTCAGGGGCTTCTCGCCAACTGGAGGTTCCCAAATCAACCTTGTCGCGCCGCCTGGCGCGCATGGAAACGGCAGCAGGGGTCAGCCTCGTCAAGCGCAATACCCGAGCCTTCGCATTGACCGACGCTGGCCAACGCCTGCTGGACGGAACAAGTCCGCTGATCCATAAATTGAACGCCGTCACCCATGACCTTCTTTCTCAGGATCAGACGCCAAGTGGTCGCGTTCGCCTAGCTGCGTCAGCGACATTTGGCAAAGTTGTGCTGCTTCCGCTGGTGACTGAGTACCTGTTCAAACACGAACATTTGGAACTGGATGTCAAGCTCAGCAACCGCCACGTCAACATCGTCGAAGAAGGCATTGATCTGGCGGTGCGCATTGGCGAACTTGCCGATTCCAGTCTGAAGGCCCGTGCCATAGGCACCGTACGTCCAGCTCTATTTGCAAGCCCCGCTTATGCGAACCAACATGGGTTGCCGGTGCATCCCGGTGAACTCAGTGCTCACGCTGGCCTGCTGCAGTCGAGGGAAGCCGCAGAAATCAAGCTGCATTCGCGAAGCAGAACCGCAAAAGGACTTTTGCGCTCACGTTTGATCATCGGCCCTTCCGACGCCTTGCTGGCGCCGACATTGGACGGACTGGGAATCGCCGTACTGCCCGAGTTCCAGGCAGCGCCGCTGGTCGCATCAGGTAAATTGGTCAGAGTGCTGGAGGGCTGGCAAATGTCCGCGCTGAAAGTCCAGCTTGTCTACCCCATGCAACGCCATCAATCGCCAACAGTTCGGGCACTGATGGCGTTTCTCGCGGAACAGATCCCCAAAAGGTTGAAGACACTGTAGATCTGAATCGCCCCGGCATTCCTAGACACCGTTGAGCCGTTGGGAATGTCGCTGTTCGAACTCTACAGGGGATAATCCTGCCGCCGATGAATGACGGCGCTGTGAGTTGTAGAACATTTCGATGTAGTTGAAGACGTCCGCTCTCGCATCATCACGGGTTGCATAGACCCGCCTGCGGATGCGTTCGCGCTTGAGCAGTTGGAAGAAGCTCTCGGCCACAGCGTTGTCGTGGCAGTTGCCACGCCGGCTCATGCTGCTGACTAGGTTGTGGTCGCGCAGAAAGGTCTGCCACTCGTGGCCGGTGAACTGACAGCCTTGATCGGAATGAACTATGACAGGTGCACGCGACTGGTGGGGCCATAGCGCCATCAGCAGTGCATCGAGGACCAGGCTCGTGTCAATGCGGCTGCCCATGGACCAGCCCACTACCTGGCGTGAGAACAGATCGACCACAACCGCTAGGTACAGCCAGCCTTCGTGGGTTCGGATACCCTCTTTCGCGAAGCCATTTGCCTGCACAAGCAAAAGCACATGTACGACGAATAAAAATCTCAGGCGCATCGTCTTCTCCCTCGAATAAGGCTATTGTTTGCAGCAATTGTCTTGGATGGCCGCACCGCTTCGCATGCGTACTCGTCGGCCTGCGCTTGCACTGGCAACGCAGGTTGCGTTGGTGCCGCCTGAATCTGACCTTGTTCGGTGAGTCCGGCGAATCGAAGCTCAGCTTCCTGACGCCGCCGTGAAACCACGCAGTCGGCGGCACCGTGAGTCGTTGCTTTAGGACACCCGCTTAACCGCCAGAGCAATATTTGGTTTGAACGCCCGGCCAATCGTCACAGCGGCAACGACGCTCGGACGATGGAAAGCAAATCCTCGCTTGGCTCCTGATCGAAACGGGCCACGCCGTTGTTCGTCAACAGCACCGTCAAGCGCTTGGGGCGCATGAACCGGATCTGAACCTTCTCGATAACATGCTTCTTACCGTGTACGAGTGCCTGGGTTGCCCCGAGAACGTCGACACTGCCCTTGATGACCGCTTTGGCCTGGACATTGGAGGCGAGTTCCATCGCTCCCAATTGCAGTGAATCCACGATCCCCACTTCGTTCAAGCGCCGCTGCACTTCGCTCGCCCAGTCCAGCACGTTGACCGAAAGCGGGCTGATCGCCAAAGCAAAGTCGGTTGCCTCCGCCAGCCGGCTGATCATGGTCTGAACGCCGCGGGGGGCGTCCACGAGTTCCAATCCTGGGCCGGCCACTGCCGCCTTGAATTCACAACTTCGGTATTCGACGCGGTGAAAACTCGCCTCCACCCCAAATGGGTCGGTAACGGTATCGTCGTACTCGATCTTCTCCACGAATCTGGCATCGAGAAAATCGTCTCTGACCCGATCCAGAACGAAGCCTTCGACCTGCTCTCCATCAAACGCCTTCACGCGAAGGCGTTTGGCCAGAACTCGCATAGAGATTGGCCATCGAGCCTTTAGCCAGCGATAGCGTTTCATGAAGTGGTCCCCGCTTCCGAATCCGCACCAGCACCCGCCGCCTCGGCGAGCAATTGCGCCAAGACGGTACGGGCAGTCTTCTCGATCATCGCGAGCAGGGTTGCCTTCTCCGCCTCGCTTACCGGGCGGATGTTCTTTGTATACGCGCCATTCTTGAACTTGAGCGCACCATGAATGGAGTAGCGAAACTTCTTGCCGGCCTGCCGATCCTCAAAGCCCGCGTCGCATTCGATGATCGCGTAGGGGTGGACGTTCTGCTTCGCGCGCCAAGTGATCGACGTGATGAAGAAGCCCTTGTCCTTCAGCTCTTGGTACATCTCGGAGGCGACCAGGTTTTCACCGCTGAGCGCCACGTTCTCGACCACGCCGAGCATCTTCTCTTCGGCCTCGTCAACGTCGTCACCGTCCATATCGAAGTCATCGTCCTCTTGCTCCGAGGTCGAATGGGCGACCCGCAGGCGTGAGACGGTCATCAATGGAAAGTCGGGTAACGACGAGATCAGCCGCGTGAAGAACGTCGTTCGCGCCTCAGCCGAGGTCAGGCCAGTCAGCTCAATCTCTTCGAGTTGCACAACGGCCTTCTTGTGAGCTTCAATTCGCTCCCGCAGCTTGTCGACCATGGCACGGGCGCGGTCGGTTGCCGGTATGCGGATCTCGGTGCGCTCCCCGACCTTGGTGAAAACCAACTCTGCATCTCGATCTTGGCGCTGCAGCAGCCGCGTCTTGGAGTAGTCAAACTCGGAGTAGGTCACGTTCATGACGAATTCGGATTCGCTCTTCTTGTGGGCGCGAACGACCTCCTGGACTTCGGCCTTTTGGTATTCGCTGACGATCTCCTTGAGCTCGTCTGGCGACAGTTCGGTGTTCAACGAGATCGTAGCCGTCTTTTCGCCCCGCTTCGAGGCCTCGCGCCGCTCCAGAATGCCGCACACATCCGCGTAGTCGTGTGGGAGCAGCGACAGGTACTGAACCAGCGCCTCTCTTGACTCGGCTGGCGAACTGAAGATGCCGCGGTCGCGCAGCAGCTCCAGCAAGACCGCTTCCGTCACCTTCTGCTTGGCGGAGAACAGCAGGTCGTGGATCTCTTTGTTCGTGGCGAAATACAGCTGCCCAGGATCACGCATAGTCCATCCCCAGATCGATCGAAGAGAACTCCGTGATGGCCTGCGTCATCTTCGTGTAGCCGATGGCGTTGACCTTCGCGGCCAGCTCAGTCGAGTGGCCGTCGTCGCCCAGGCTCTCGACGTAGCGCTGCTTGGCCTTTTGAAAGCGTGCAGCGGCTGCAGCATCCGAGGCCATGGACCGAATGTCCACCTTGGTCGCATCCTCCAGGACTTGGTAGTGGCGCAAGAAATCGAGAAGGTACATGAACTCCTCTTCGGTTTCTCCGGATCGGCGATAGAACACGATGACACCTCGCTGGGCGAGAGCAGGCCCATGTTTGTACTCGAACACGATCCAAGGCGATGTCAGCATCTCCAGCGTGGCCGCGCGTGCCTTCTCCGGCTGGAGATTGGCTCGTCCGTCCAATTGCGGATAGAAGAACTTGCAATGCTGCGCCGCCGGCAAGGCAGCTGGCCCAGCGGCGCCACGCAGTTGTCGAATGTCGTACCGAACGTTGTCGATCCAGTGCACGTCGCGCGGGCCCAAGACGAACAGCCGCGCACCCTTGGGCAGCAGCAGATCCTTGGGCGTGGCTGCGCTCAGCACAGACGAGAAGTCCTTGTCGTACTCACCGTCGTGGTTGTAGACGAAGAGCAGTCCGCAGACGTTCGGCGTCACGTTGCCATGCATGTAGAGGTCCCGCCAGCGCTCGCTCTTCTCTGCGCAGGCGATCTGCTTCGCGAGGCTGGCAATGGCCCCCTGCAAGGTCGCGGTAGTGATGGAGCCCTTTGCGTAGCTCTTCAGGTCGCAATGAACGAACGTCCTGCGCTGCGCATACGGCTCGTCGTAGTAGAAGACCACATCCGCCGGATGCGTGTCGACTCCATGAAGGACCTTGTCCTCACAGGGCCAGTTCTGATCTTCGGGGCCGACCTTTGTCCAGAAGAATTCTGAGAACACTTCATCAGACAGTTTCATAGCCATTAATGCGATCTTGCTCGTTTCTGACACTGAGCCTCCCTAAATACGGCTTCTTTACACTGTTTATAGATTATGGATGGAGCCGTGCTTTTGGTGGCCAGCGGTCACGGGAGGTCGTAGTTGTGTTCCTTGGCAAGTGCTAGCGCCCTTGCGCGGACGACTGCTTGAGGTCAGCCAGCGTGAGTTCGCTCACGTCAAGCCACCGTCTGCAACCGCTGCATTGCAGACAAAGCCTAGTATCGGTACTTTTCTGAGAATACCGTCTACGCTGTGGTGACTCGATGAGGAGACGCGATTCCCGAGCACGACAGGATTCACTTGTTGCCCGCAAAGTGGGTAAATCTTCAACGGCTGCAAGGATGCGCTCCTATACGCCTAACAGGCTGCTGAAATACTCCCCGCCAACCCTCTGCGCCTGCCACCGAGGCAGGACAATCGAGACATTCCCCCGAACCACCAGACAAGCCATCCATGCGCGGAGCCGACACCTTCACCGAGAGCCTGTTCACCATGCGCCATCTCGATGACTTCGTGCCCGCGGACCATCCTCTGCGCGTGATTCGCGTGATGGTCAACAAGGCGCTGGCAAACATGGATGGGCTGTTTGCCCAGATGTACGCAGCCGACATCAAAGGTGGACGCCCCAGCATCGCCCCTGAGAAGATGCTGCGCGCCATGCTCATTCAGGTGCTCTACAGCGTGCGCTCAGAACGCCAGCTCATGGAGCAAACCCAGTACAACCTGCTGTTTCGCTGGTTCATTGGCCTGGCCATGGACGATGCGGTCTGGGTGCCCACCGTCTTCAGCAAGAACCGCGAACGCCTGATCGAGCACGATGCGGTCATAGAGCTCTTCAACCAGATCGTGCAGCAAGCCCAGGAACAGGAGCTACTCTCGGGCGAACACTTCAGCGTGGACGGCACCCTGATCCAGGCCTGGGCGGGCCACAAGAGCTTTGTGCGCAAAGACCGCCAGGGCGACGACGATACCGATGCGGGCAACTTCAAAGACCAAAAGCGCAGCAACGACACCCATGAATCCACCACGGACGGGGACGCACGGCTGTACCGCAAGGGCAAAACGGCCAGCGAGTTGCGCTTCATGGGCCACACGCTCACCGACAACCGCCATGGGCCGGTGGTCAGTGCCGTGGTCACCCAGGCCGACGGGTATGCAGAGCGCGAAGCGGCCAAGGCCATGATCAACGATGCGCGACAGGCATTGCCCGGCGATGAGCCCATCACGATCACGCTGGGCGCGGACAAAGGCTACGACGCCAAGGAATTCATTGAAGCCCTGCAAGAGATGAACGTACTGCCCCATGTGGCGCAGAACAAATCAGGGCGCCAATCTGCGGTGCCCGAGGGAATAGCAGACAGCGAAGGCTACGCCATCTCGCAGCAAAAGAGAAAGCTGATCGAACAGGGCTTTGGCTGGGCCAAGACGGTGGGTCACATGCGCCAGGTGCTGGTGCGCGGGATCAAGAAAGTGGACCAGATGTTTGTGCTGACGATGGCGGGCTACAACCTCACGCGACTGCGCAGCCTGGGGCAAATCCGTCTGCAGGGGCGGGTGTGAGGGAAAAAGAGGCGGGAGATGGGCCGGGAAAGGCAAAAAACCGGCCTGATGGAGTGCTGAATTTCAAGATACGGAAACTTGGCGAAAAAACAGCGCCAGGGCCAAGGGAGGCAGGCCGCAGGTGGGGGAGTATTTCAGCAGCCTGCTAAGGCCTCAAAGTAGCGCTTGAGGACAGCTTCAGCATTTATGTCTTTTGCGACTCTCGTGGCCAGGCCCTTTGTGTCGGCAAAGCCCGGGAGCAGACTCTGTGGAAGGAAATGAATCTCGTCTTCAACAGAATGCGTGATGTGCAGACCATAGCCCTAGTACATCACCCGGAGCGCAATCAGGAGTTCAAACCAGGCTACGAGAAGCTACGTCAACCCAAAGACACCAAACTGGAATTGTTCGATCTCGCTTGGTACTTCAGCGCATATATCGTTGACGATGGAATGATTGACGACTTGGAGCTTTGATGGTGAGGAGTTTCGCCAACAACCTGCTCAACGTGCGTATGGAAACCTTTGCTCATTCAAAAGCTTAGGCCCTAGAAGGCATCCGAATCAGTACTCACGCCAGTATCTTACGGTGGTATTTTTTACATGCATCCATTGGCATGTAAGAGGCCAATACCTCGCCTGAATACACCTTGGTTCACTAGGTACTGGAATAGGTCATCAACATGGATGACCTCATTGCCATCACAGAGAGACTCATCACCCAATAGGGGCTCAAACAAATAGCCTTTGCTTGCTCTCATCTAGCGAATGCTTGTTCGCTGTATAACAGCCTATCAGTAATTTTTTACTGTGAACCTCCCTATGTTATGGATAAGAACAAGGTAGGGATAACAAGGTGCATGTAGGTACAGAACACTCATTCGACCAATGGTCGTGATATCACTGATTCAAATAGCACAGGAATAAACACGCGCACTTACCGTTTCTCAAATGATGCGTGAATCAAGCGCACCAGAGAGCACAGCCCTTCCTACTTGTTTACATCCAAAGCACGCCCCTTTGAGGGGCGTTTTTACTTTTGACCTCGAGAAAGGGTATTACCATGACATATCACCTCAGCGTGAAGACGGGAGGCAAGGGCGCTGCAGCGCGCCATGCAAAATACATCGGACGTCGCGGAGCCTTTGAGAGCAAAAGCGAAGACCTCGTGGACACATTCTCCGGCAACCTTCCCGGTTGGACCAGTGGCGATACCACCAAATTCTGGCAGACCGCCGACAAGTACGAGCGTAGCAACGCTGCCGTGTACCGCGAGTACGAGGGCGCGTTACCAGCCGAACTAACCCATACACAAATGCGCGAGGCTCTCGAGGAGTGGATGCAGCACGTCGCACCCAACAAGCCCTATGAAGTTGCCATCCATGAGCCCGTTGCCGCCCTTGGTGGAGTGCCACAACCGCATTTCCATGCGATGGTTTCGGATCGGGTACTCGATGGAATCGACCGCCCGGCGGAGCTGCATTTTCGACGTTACAACCCCAAGAAGCCGGAAGCAGGGGGCAGCAAAAAAGACAGCGGTGGCCGCACACCCTTGGCCTTGCGCAACGAGTTGAAGGAAACACGCAAAGCGTTTGCCGATCTCTTGAACCGGCATTTGACAGCGAATGGACATGACCCGCGGCTCGATCATCGAAGCCACCAGGAGCGAGGACTCTCCGCCGAGCCGGGGCGGCACCTCGGACCTGCCAGGGTCCAGCGACTGCGGGCGGCACAAGCGCAGTCTGCGACATCGCCATAGGCTCAAAACGCGAGATTTCTGCTGCCGGCAGCAGAAATTCCGTGTTTTTAGACACAGAGGCCTTCAATTTTCGCTCGAAGAACGCCGTGAGCCGAGGTGACTAAAAAGCTCTTGGCGGTCTTGGCTGCGCAAACTGCACCAGATCGATCTGCGCCTCACGTCCAAGGTTTTCCAAGAAGCGCCGTCACACGCCAAAGGACTAAAGGTAGGTGGATTGGTAGAACGGCGAACACCACCGCAAGCAACCTAGCTGCAGGTCGGCGGAGAAAAGCCTGCCGCCTCAGTGGTCCATCGGCATCTTGCAGCGTGCATTGAGCATCACGAGTCACTGTTCAACCAATCGCCACAATGGTAATGTGGGTTCAGATGATGTCCATTGGAATCCTAAAACGTCCAACCTGATCCAGTGTTCATTGGTAGAAAGGATGGAGCTCAGGTCCCTGGCAAAATCCGCTGCCCAACTCGTGGTGAAGGCGATCATGGCTCGGAAAGCGAAGGACTTAACTGCCCTTGAAGTGTCACGACTGACCTGCCAGGGTCACCATGCCGTGGGAGGCGTTGCTGGGCTGTATTTGTATGTCACGGGCTCTGGTGCGAGATCCTGGGTGCTGCGCATCATGATCGGCGACAGGCGGCGGCACATGGGCCTTGGGAGTTTTCCAGAAGTCACACTTGCGCAAGCCAGATCAAAAGCCCGTGAAGCCAAAGACTGGCTGGATCAAGGGGTCGATCCGATTGAGCGTCGGACCGCACTCATGACCTCTTTGAAAGCACAGCAGGTGCTACCCATGACGTTCGAGCAGGCAGCCAATGCCTACATCGCAACACGCGAGAGTGAATGGAAGAACCTCAAGCACCGCAGTCAGTGGTCTTCCACTCTCAAGACCTACGCATATCCTCATATTGGAAATACGGCAGTTCAGGACGTATCGACTGAGCAGGTACTGTCCATCCTCAAACCGATATGGACCACCAAAGCAGAGACAGCTTCGCGCCTTCGGGGGCGGATTGAAGCAGTACTGGATTGGACGACCATTGGGGGACAGCGTAGTGGCGACAATCCAGCTCGATGGAGAGGGCACCTAGACGCGTTGCTGCCTCGACCATCCAAAGCCCGGGAGATCCAACTCCACGGCGGACATCCGGTCACCAACATGCCAGAGTTCATGTGCAACCTCCGCCGTCGCCCAGGAACTGCAGCACGTGCCCTCGAGTTTTGCATTCTCACTGCAGTCCCTAGCGATTGGGTGCTCATGGCCCGATGGGGTGAGATTGATTTGAGAGCTGGTGTCTGGACGGTGCCCGCTGAGCGTGCGGCGTTGGATGAACCGTATCGAATCCCACTTAGTAGCAGTGCGATATCTGTACTGAAGTCAGAGGTGCTTCACATTCCGCCAGACACTCACTTGGTCTTTGCAAAGGACAAAGAATCATCCCTCTCAGAGGCGATACTGGTTGACGTATTGAAACGGTTGAGTCTGGAGCTCTATCCCGACGACTTCAGGCGCACTTTCCGAGACTGGGCTGTTAATAAGGCCCGGTACCCCCAGAAACTCGTAGATATTTCATTGGCGAGTGCTGCCAAGAGAAATGAAAAATCATTAAAACCTGATGACGTTGAATTGGGGCAGAGAAGGGAAATGATGAACGAATGGGACCAATTTATCATGCAAAAAGCGTCGAAGATCGCTTTTCCGTTTGCTTTGAGAGCCTTTTGATCTATGAGCTCAGCCTATAAAGATGCCTCTAGTCGCTTAGAAAACATCGCTGGAAAATTCGGCTTGGCCCCTAAAAAGGTGCTCGCCAATTTATTGGAGCACGGTTTCAAGTTTTATGTTCAGATTCCGAGTGACCTTGTTGCGGTAGCTGTTAATAAACAGATCTTCGATGGCCATGGTGTGGATAACCGGCAAGCGTATGCAGTGCTGAATCACATCAGGCCATTCGTTCTGAAGTCAGCTCGGATGCTTGAGATTGATGCCGCAGGATTGCTGAACGCCAAGGATTTTTGGTGCACGGATTTTGCAATCGCTCTTCAACTCGAGGCGAAGCGCTGGGCTGCCTGCGATATTTTTTCAAGTTCATCTGAAACTGGCCGCCGCCTCACATTGGGTGGTGCAAATATCATTTTGCAACTCCGCCCATCCTCTGAAGAGTATTTTGGGGAGCGTTACAGTGATCTCCGGACTGCGGAGCCAATTCAGATAACCATTGATAATCTTCATGTGCATCCAGAGAAGGTGGGTGATGCGGAAGCTTTATTGCATGTTGACGGCAAAGAAGTCGATCCTCTATTGGATTTGAGTGCGCCTCACTTTTCAGAGGCTTTGATCGTACTGTGGGATATTTTTAGGGAGACCTGGTTCCTTCGAGACCTAACAGTTCAGGAAGTCCGTGATTGGAAACGCTCAGCCATCGTTGAATTGAAAGCCAGGTCGGAAGTTTTTAATTCGGCAAATTCAAGTGAAACAGCATTAAAATTTATTACTCCCCGTGACCTTGATTTGTATAAACGAAAGTGGACGGATGGCGTTGTAAAGCCCGCCGAGAACGGCGAGATTGATCCTCGTTTCGATTGTCTATTAAAAGCCTCGGATCATTTTTGGAAGCCGTATTTTGAAAAATCCGCTAAAAGCAATGGGCAAGTAAAAATTAAGAAAGTGAGCCAGGAAAATATTGCTCAGTACATTCGGGATTTCAATGGTGAGCTGTTTACTCAGGTTGAGAGTAAAGTGGCGGCTATGATTATTAATCCTTTTCCTGATCTTGCAAAGCGGAAGAGTCGCAAGAAGTCTTTGGAGGTAATCAAGCAGAATAAAACAATATTTGGTCCTAAGGTGCTGTCCGATTTATGATGCCTGTATTGCCAGAAATTTTCTGATCTCATCAGCCTCGCAGTGGAAAATTGTGGTTGAGCGCAATGTCTGCAACTCCATTGTCAATGTTCTGCCTAAACGACAAACAGACCAAGAGCCTATTGAGCCAAAACTGATGAATTCGCGTGAGAGGGTCTTTACACCACGCGCCGAGACGAGACTTGATGTGCTCGATTAGGATCATGCCGACCTCACATGCCGATTGGGGCTAGCGCCGAGTTCGCCTCGTTTTGATGTCCTGTTGTTGCCTGCCGACGTACTCCCCGCATCTGTCGTACCGAGGCGCGCGGCGTGTTCTACACATTGGGCAAAGTCCAACAGCTTGCGAAGTGTTCCAGGGATCTTGACGAGGTCACGGTGGCGAGCCTTGCTATGCCCGGACTTGTTATTGATCAATTGAAACGCGCGTTCGACTTTGAAACCGATGGGGGCGTTGACCAGCACAGATTGTCTTGGATTTGCGGTTCGCGCGCTTGTGTGCTGCATCTTGCGCTTGCCGTACTGTTTGACTGCATGCCCGTTGACTTCGATGCCCTACTGGTCATCGCGCTAGCTCATTCCCTGCTGGTTCACGTCGGCCACTAAATCTGTAGGTCTCCACGCACAAACACATGCGCTTGTGTCACGTCCTTGAAGTTGGCCGCTTTACTCACAGCCGAGCATGAGCCCCAAGCCCGGGTCTCCCCTTGTGCGCCTGCTATTTCTGAGATCCCAGTGGCTGCCCTATTGGTCAGGTACTTCGTTGGGGACTCGTCGGATTCAATTGCTTAGATTGCTTCTTCGTCACATCTCACCCGGGGTGCCAGAGTTGTGCAATTCCCCCTTGGTGACAAGCCTGACCGGGGTCATTGAGCGCATGCGGTCCTCTATGTATGACTAGCCGTTTGCTGACCTCTTCAGCTCATCTCCTCGTTATATGGCGGCAGAGATCTTTAGTTGCCAGGAAAGCAGAGTAAGAACCAAGAAGTTGTATGCCCGGCTCGTAGGCTTACGTGGCCTATGCTCACAGTGCTGGTATTTTATAAGGGGTATCTGCTTAGCTCCAGTAGCTCCGTTGATACTGTGATTTCATCCAGCAATGGTATCCGATTGCCTCTCCCCGGTATTCTTGCTCACGACATCCCCATACGTCACTGGCGGCGTGACCACCGCTTGCTGCAGCAAGCGGTAAAACAGCATCCCGCGCGAGCTGGATGTGCGCCGGTTGAAGCGGAACACGAATTCATCGAGGTAGGCATCCAGGTGCTCTGGCTGCACAGAACCGTGGTGCGTTCCCAGCACCCAGCGCTGTACCAGCGAGGCGACCCGGTGCACTCCCGCCATGCAGACATGGGCAGGTACGCCCGAGCCGAGCATGACGGTGCGCTGGTGGGTGTAACCCAGCTCTCCCAGAGCGCGGTATGCCGCCGAACCATCCGTGCGGACCTGGGCTCCGGGCTCGACCACTTCCTGCACAAAGGGGATGACGTGGGTGGCGGAGTCTCGGTCGATGCGGCGCAACCGGATGCGCCCGAACCCCTTGGGCTCCACGATCTCCACCGCCATGACCATCAACACTTTGGTGGTGCTGCTCTTGCGCCCTGCAAGGGTGGCGGGATTTTTGCGATCCGTAATGGACAGGTACGTTTCATCCACCTCCACAAGCCCCTTGAGCTTGTCCCGGCCCGGGCGAACCATGGCGCGTCGGAACCGGTGCAGCATGGTCCAGGCCGTCTGGTAACTCCCCAAGCCCAATACGCGCTGCAGCCCCAGGGCGCTCACGCCTTGTTTCTGATTGGTCAGGTACCAAGCTGCAGCCAGCCAGACACGCAGCGGTGTGCGCGTCTTGTCAAAGATGGTCCCAGAGGTCACTGTGCCTTGATACTGGCATGAGCGGCACATCAGGCGAGTGCGGCTGGCGCGGTACACATCACCAGCGTTGCCGCAACGCGGGCAGACGAAGCCTTGGGGCCAGCGAAGCTTCTCCAGGAACGCCTGGCAGGCCTCTTCGGTGGCAAACCAGTCAAGAAATTCGTTCCAGGTGCGAGGGTAGTCCTGTCCAGGAGTTGGCGTTAGCATCTGGGTTTCCATCCAGCTATTCTGATGCCACTGGAGCTAAATAGATACCCCTTTATTTTATACAGTGAAAATTCCGAAGATGACGCTAAGTTGAGCTTTGGCGACCATTGAGTCTCTTTGAAAGGAGTCGCAATGACCACAACAACTTCCGGCATCTGCCGGTTAAACGAGCTAAAGGCTCTCACCGGCTTAGGCCGTTCCACGATCTATGCCAAGGGAAACCCCCGCAGTCGTCAGTATGACGAGAAGTTCCCGCGGAGAGTGCGCTTGGGGACCGCCAATAGCCGATCTGTTGGCTGGCCTCGGGCAGAGGTTCTCGCGTGGCTTGATCTGACGGCTACAACGCGACGTGTGGTGTGACTATGCACAAACCGCAAACCCCTAACGCGCTAGTTACTAGACGCTACATCACGACCGCCGACAATCAGGTCTTTGAACCTGGGCCGTATCCCGTTGAGCAATTTCCAGATCTCTTACGTGAAGTCTTAATTGAAATTTCCCAACGGCGGGGCTTGAAGCCCCAGCTTATCGGAGGAGCACTCCTTGCTGCTTGCGCCGCTGCGCATCAACCTGCCATCAAGGTGCAAGGGTCCAATGCCCAAACTGTCGGATTGAACTTGAGTGTCCTGACAATCGGGATTCGCGGAGCGGGTAAGACGACCGTCGATGATTTGCTTTTTTTTTCCTGAGAGAGTATCAGAGTGAGCAAGATAAAATTCATGAAAAGGCGTTGAAGACGCACGAAATTAAAATTCGAATTCATAAAATAAAGGTTCGCTTAATCGATAAATTCATTAATCAATGCGTCAATCAAGGTAAGGACTATGATGATTATGAAAGAGATCAGGAGGAACTCCAGGAAAAAGAGCCGCGACTGCCAAAGGAGGAAAATGTATTAATTCAGGATGCAACTCTTGCTGGAATTCTTGAGGTTTTGAACAAAGGAATTCCTGTAACTACCATCAGTATTGCGGAGGCAGAGAGATTTTTTTCTGGTAAATCCAAAGGAGACTTGGCGACGCTCAATGATCTTCACGATCCTTCCTCACATATGTCTGTTCTTCGGAAGGGATGTAAAATGGTATTTGAGGAGCCTGTCGTAACTCAAAACTACTCGATCCAACATGATGCAGTAAAAAAGTACATTCAGCGGTCTCGTGAAATGGGCAATGTTGGGCGTGCCCTCATTTGTGAAATTTCCGAGATCCCTGAGACAGTTGCAGAATCCAATGCTCCCTTTAAGGCTCTGCCATTGCTTCAGGCCAAGCTAGCAGATTTTTTAAGTATTGGAATGAGGAGAAGGCATGATGATAATTTTAAATTTGATGTTATCATGACTTCTCCGAGCGCCGACATGATGTTTGTTGAGTATTTCGCAAAGCTGCGTGAGTCCATCAAACCGGGAGGGCGCTTTAGCGATGTTGATGATGCTGTCGCGAAGATGAGAGCTAATGCCCTAAAAATCGCAGGGATTTTTCATCTGATGGGGGGAAAAACTGGATTCATCGAAGGCGACACCATGAAAGCAGCGCTCCACGTTTGTACTTGGTATCTGCTCGAGTTCCAACGCCTCTTTGGCCGAATCGGTGAACTGAGCGACGAGCAAACCTACGCACGAGTGCTTGAGGAATGGCTATGGGCTCGCTTCAAAGTAAAAAGGGCCATGTTCAACGTCAGAGTGGGGGAGGTCAGGGACATGGGGCCTAATTGTTTCAGGCCACCGAAGCGAGAGAATTTGGACTTGGCGATCCGCGCGCTGGAAAAGAAAGGTGTTGTTGAGGTGCAGGATATTAGGGGGGAAATGCAATTGAAAATTAATCGCGAGTATTTTCTGACAAATCCAGCCCCTGGCAATGTGCTGAATCTGATGAAGGATTTTGCTTACTTGGACAGTCCGAACGGACGGTATGGCCTTGGATCCAGAAGTTACCAGCCGCCGACGATTGGGAGGGGCTGATATGTGGGTAGGGGCAGCTGTAGATGGTTGCCTCCTTCCCTCGGTGCTCTTCAGCCTAGGATTGAGTTGCAATGGACCGCAGTTGTTGCTGGCGATGCCGACGATGACACTCCCAAAGCCGCCTTGTCAGGCGGCTTTGTCATTGTGGGGCGCTCATCTTTTCTATCGCTCTAAGTATGGAGGCAATGTTGCGTCCGATGGCTCACCAAGCGTCCTTGCGAAGCTAGTTGATGCTGCGCCCGCCGAGGTGTTGATAGCAACGCACGAGTGTCCCGCGTGCACGACCCGGTCCAGATTCAATAGCAGCCAACAGGGTGCGATCAGATAAAGGGAAAGGGTCTCAGGCCACTGATAGGTTAGGCTGAGATGGAACTGGCTGAAAACACAGTGTTTCTGTATACTGGATAAACAATCAGTATTTCATCCAGCCTTATCCGGAGCATGCCATGACCGTCCAGCAAAAGTACCGCCAGTACAGTACGCCTCCTCGCGTGTCTTCGCCCACATGGCTGCGAAAGGTCTGGGGCTGGCTGTGAGCATTGGCCATACGGTGTGGCAGATGCATCGGGCCGACATCCACGTGAACTCGTGGATGGGTCCGCGACAGTGTTCAGTCTGTGCGGGATCCGCATCGACTTGGCCAGGACTGACTCATGTAAGGTGAGGTTCCATGGCCACTGGTAGGCCGGGGGGCTGACTCCAGCGTTCCGATATTGGTCGGCGATTTGCGTCCTAGCTCCGTCCAGGCCGGGTTCCCATCGCCCGCAGAAGACAATATGGTTCAGCGTGTGGATCTGATGGCCGAACTGATTAAACATCCACAAGCCAGCTTCCTGCTGCGCATCCGTGGGGAGTCCATGCGTGATGTCGGCATCTTTGACGGGGACGTGGTGTTGGTAGATCGCGCCATCACCCCCCCGCTCTGGTCATGTGGTCGTCGCTGTTGTCGAAAACGAATTCGTCTGCAAAACCTTGCAGATAAGGGCAGGGCGCATCAAACTCAAAGCCGCCAACCCCACGTACCCCGACCTCGTTCCCAAAGAAAGCCAGACTGTTCAGGTGTGGGGCGTCGTGGTAGCCGCCATCAAACAGTTCAAGGCCTGACCAACGTGTACGCCCTGATCGATGGCAATAATTTCTACGTGTCCTGCGAACGCGTATTCAGACCGGACCTTAACGACCGTCCCGTCGTGGTGCTGTCCAACAATGACGGCTGCGCCATCGCCCGCAGCAACGAAGCCAAAGCGCTGGGTATCAAGATGGGGGCCCCCTGGTTCCAGATCAAACATCTGGAAGAAGAAGCTGGTCTGGTAGCCCCGTCAGCCAACTTCTCTCTCTACGGAGATATGAGCGACCGCATGATGAGTCTCGTGGCGGGATTAGGCCACCAGCAGGAGGTCTATTCCATCGACGAGAGCTTTATCGATCTCGCAGGCATTCGGGGAGACATGATCCGAAGAAGCCGACTCATCAGGCAGAGGCTATTGCAATGGACCGGCATCCCCACCTGCATCGGTATCGGCCCCACAAAAACCCTGGCCAAACTGGCCAACCACATCGCCAAAACTGCCGAACGCAAACCCGGTGTCTATCCCGAGCGCTTTCCAGGTCATGGTCCAGACGGCTCCATCGCCCAGATTTGCCACCTGGGGATACTCAGTGACGACGACAAACGAACCTTGTTCGAACGCACCGCTGTGACTGAAGTCTGAGGGGGTGAGGCCACAAATCGGCAGACAGTTGAAAGACATCGACATCGCCACCGTTCAAGATCTGGTGCAACTCGACCCAGTGGTGGTTGCCAGACGTTGGTCAGTAGTTCTGGAACGCACCGTGCGAGAGCTGCAAGGCATACTCTGCATAGACTTGGAAAACGCCCCCTTGCCTATACAGCAGATCGCCTGCACCCGCAGCTTCGGTCACCCTGTGACTGAACAGGCAGAACTGGCGCAGGCGATTACAGAGTTCGCGTCGCGTGCTGCTGAAAAGCTCCGGCGCCAAAAGCAGCAGGCCAGCCAGATTCTCACCTTCGTGAGAACCAGCCCGTTCAGGCGTCAGGACGATCAGTACTCCCGTTCCATAGTGTTGCCACTGGTGCGTCCCACGTAGGACACCGGTGTGCTGGTCAACGCCGCATTGGAAACCCTCAAGGCCATCTACCGCCCAGGCTTCAACTACGCAAAAGCCGGAGTATTCCTGTTGGACCTCATGCCGGAAGGATTTGTGCAGGGTGAATTGGCCTGGGGTGAGCCTTCATCCGCAACGGGCCGAGTCACCAAAGACCGCAGTCGGGTGATGAGTGCTATCGACAACCTGAACACCCGCTATGGCCGAGGAACTGTCAAACTGGCAAGTGGTGGTATCGAACATGGCCGCTTGCTCCAACTAGGCGCCGTACAACCCAGCTGGAAGATGAAGCAGGAGAGGCGCACGCCGCGCTACACCACCCACTGGCAGGAGTTGGCTGTCGTTACAGGCTGACTGACCTGCTTCGGTCCGGACGAATCAATTCCGCCAGAAGGCAGGACCGCGGGTAGTCCTTCATGCGGAACTACCCTCAGGTGCATCCAGTAGGCGGAACAATGTTTCCAGCGCTTGCCGCTTCTCTTCCATATAGTCATGCCCGTCATAGTGACGGTTCTGTACCCCGCTGATACCGTGCGACTGCAAGCGGCCACGATCATCTGAGCTGATACGAGCGCGGGCAAGAATGGTCTCCACACCCGAACGAATACGCTTTGCTTGGAAGTCGGCCAGCGTGGTGGCATCGACTGCCCACGCGCTCAGTGTGGTCGCGGCAAGGTGAGTAACGCCTTTGTCGGTGCTCAAGGCATAGGTGCCTTGTGGCTCGCACTCCTGCAGCGCAGCCGCGGCTTGAGGGATCAGCGGCACCGTATGTGGGCGGGGAGGCTTGCCAGGTCTACCCTTGCCATCGAAGAGCATGATGCTTTCAGCCGTTACGTTTTCCGTACGCAGTTTCACCAGTTGCGCGATGCGTTGCCCACCAGTTAAAAGATGTAGCCTCAGGACCGCACCCTGAAATCCTGGCAGGAGCTTGATGGCTTGCCAGTAGGAACGAAGCTCCTCAGTTGTCAGGGGGCGCTTGTCAGCCTTGTTGGCGCTTTCGTCGGGTTCTGTGTCTGCCGCAGGGTTGTGGGTGACGTTGTAGCTTTTGAACTTCACCGGAATGCTGGGTTTGGAGCGTGCAGCCTTCGCTGTCTGGTATGCAGCCCTGATATAGCTGCGCAGCTTATTACTGGTGCGAGCTTTTCCCTGCTCAATTACCCGGCGCATCATGTCTGCTATCTGTTCTACAGTCACTTCATTGGCAGGCAGGGCAGCGATCTTGGGCCATGCCTCCAGCACATGCAGCTTGAAGATGCTTCGGGCGTCACTGTGCGAATCGCGTTCCAGGGCTTTCAGGTGGTCGCAGTAGTCGGTGAGCAACGCCTCCAATGTGAACTTTGCCGCTTCCAGCTTTGCTGCTTTGGCCTTGTCCTTCGCCTCCTGTGCGGCTGCCTTCACGCCAGCAAATCCGCCGTTGGCCATGTTGGCATGATGCTGCTCTGCTAGAGACTCTGCGGCACGCATTGCCGCCAAGACAGAAAACCCCTTGCCTGTCGGCTTCAAGCTTTTGGGCGGCGCACTCGGGTCGTATATCCCGATCACTTCGCGAGCGGTCTTGCCGTTGATCGTGACGCGCCAGTAGAAGGTGACGGCACCAGATGCTAGTTTTCGTACCTCCAACGATCCTGACGGGATCACTTTGCCCATTTTCAGGAACTGCCCTGGCGACAGTTCGTTGATACTTTGTCCGCTGGTTTTCGTAGCCATGATCTAAGTCCGTTTGCCACCCTGGTGACAGTCTGGTGACAGTCTGGTGACAGTTTGAGCGTGAATGGTATCACCCACTAACGGACTGATTTGGACAATAAATCTATTAAAAACAAAGGTTTATGGTGCTGGTGACAGTCCAGCAATGTCCATTGTTGTCTAGCTTTTAGGGACTTTTAATCCGTTGGTCACTGGTTCGAATCCAGTACGTCCTACCACCCATTCAAGGCCCTGTAGCAATACAGGGCCTTTTTGTTTGCTGCGCCCATTTGCGGGTGCGGCCCCATGTCTGAAGTGCCGGCACCGCTGCTTGCTCCTCGCTCGGTGCCTCCCGGTCAGGGATGCTCGGAGCCATTTCCTTGGCCAGGAACTGGTCCGGTGGCCTCCGCAGCCAAGTCTTTCTTAAGCTCAACTTAATCCAATGGCCCCAAGCTTCAAAAGGTCCGCCCACTGACATATGACCGGGAGGCGTGTCAGGCGGCGGATCTACAAGAAAGATCGCGCCATGATGAAAAATCTGAAAATCTCGACCCGCCTCTACGGAGCGTTTGCTTTGCTGGTAGCGCTGCTGGTGGGCCTTGCGGGGGCTGCTGCATGGCAGCTGTCGACCCTGAACGCGGCGACCGTGGAGATTGCCGACAACTGGCTCCCGAGCGTGCGGGCCGCCAATGAGATGGACTCCCAGTTGTTGGCCGTCCGCATGCTGGTGCTGGGCCATGTCATGAACACCGATGCTGCGGCCATGGAGTCCATCGACAGGAAGGTGGTGGCCGATCGGCAGAGGCTGGATCGGTCGCTGGTGCTTTATGAAAAGCTGATCAGCGGTGACGGCGAACGCAAGGCGCATGCCCAGTTGGTGCAGGAATGGAAACGCTGTCTTGAGGTGGATGACCGGGTGCTTGCGCTCTCTCGCAAGAATGAAAACGACCAAGCCCGCGCCTTGCTGGAGGGGGATTCCAGGAAGCAGTTCGATGCGGCCATGCTGACGCTGGACAACCTGGTCAAGATCAACAGCGATGGCTCGGAAGAATCTCGTGCAGCCTCCGAAAAAACCTACTTCAGTGCGCGGGCGACGCTGTTGGTGATTGCACTCCTGGCCGTCGCGCTGGCGGTTGCGGCCGCACTTTGGCTGGTGCGTTCGATCACCGTGCCCCTGACCCGCGCGGTTCAATTGGCGGAGCATGTGGCCGAAGGGGATCTGAGCACGACCATCCAGATCCACACCACGGACGAGACAGGGCAGCTGCTGGCGGCTTTGCAGCGCATGCAGCGAAGCCTGGTGAGTACCGTGAGCATGGTGCGGCAGAACTCCGAGAATGTGTCCACGGCGTCGTCCGAAATCGCGCAAGGCAACAACAATCTGAGCGCACGCACGGAGCAGCAGGCCAGCGCGCTGGAGGAGACGGCTGCATCCATGGAGGAGCTCAACTCTACCGTCCGGCAAAACGCGGACAACGCACGGCAAGCGAACCAGCTGGCCATGAGTGCCTCCACGGTGGCGGTGCATGGGGGCCAGGTGGTCGGCCAGGTGGTTCAAACCATGAGAGGCATCAACGACAGCAGCAAGAGAATCGCAGACATCATCAGCGTGATCGATGGCATTGCGTTTCAGACCAATATCCTGGCGCTGAATGCGGCGGTCGAGGCCGCCCGGGCTGGTGAGCAAGGGCGCGGTTTTGCCGTGGTTGCGACCGAGGTGCGCAGCCTGGCGCAGCGCAGTGCCGGGGCGGCCAAGGAAATCAAGGCGCTGATTGACGACAGCGTTTCCCGGGTGAGTCAGGGCACGGCGCTGGTCGACCAGGCCGGCACCACGATGACGGAGGTGGTCAGCGCCATCAGGCGCGTGACGGACCTCATGGGGGAAATCAGTGCGGCCAGCGAGGAGCAGAGCCAGGGGGTCGCTCAGGTGGGCGAGGCCGTGACGCAAATGGACCAGGTCACCCAGCAGAACGCTGCGCTGGTGGAGGAAATGGCGGCAGCGGCCAGCAGCTTGAATGGCCAGGCGGCGGAGCTGGTCAGTGCCGTGGCGTTCTTCAAGCTGTCGGGCTCAACGGGGGTGGAGGTTCACTGATTTGCGCGCGGGTCAGGTCGTTCCATCGATCAGCGCATGGATCAGCGGCTTGCGGTGTCGGTACGGTGAGGCGCAAAGAGGTCCCAGCTGGCCATGAACAGGGCAGCGATGACGGGGCCGATCACGAACCCGGTCAGGCCGAACAGGGCCATGCCGCCCAGGGTGGAGATGAGCACAATGTAGTCGGGCATCTTGGTGTCTTTTCCGACCAGGATGGGGCGCAGGACGTTGTCCACCAGGCCAATCACGCAAATGCCGAAGGCTGTCAGCACGGCGCCTTGCCACACCGCGCCTGTGGCCAGGAAGTAGATGGCCACCGGCACCCAGATCAGGCCCGCACCCACGGCAGGCAGCAGCGACAAAAAGGCCATCAGCACGCCCCAGAGCACGGGGCCCTGGATGCCCAGAATCCAGAAGATCAGGCCGCCCAGCGCACCCTGGGACGCCGCCACCACAATGTTGCCCTTGACGGTGGCGCGGATCACGGTGGTGAACTTGCTGACCAGCTGCCGCTTGTGGGCATCGTCCAGCGGAGTGGCCTGGCCGATGCGCGTGGCCAGGCTGGCGCCATCGCGCAGCAGGAAAAACAGCAGGTACAGCATGATGCCGAAACTGACAATGAATTCCAGCGTGTTCTGGCCGATGCTCAGGGCCTGCGTGGCCACGAACTGGCTGGCCTGGACGGCAACCGAAGAGAGTTTCTGTTGCAGCTCTCCGACGCTGGTGAGGTGCAGCCGGTCCAGCAGGTTGGCAGCCCAGGCGGGCAGGGCGGCGATCACCTGCTGCAGATACAGGCCAAAGTTGAGCTGGCCCGAGCGCATCCGTTCGTAGATGGCGCTGGCCTCCTGCACCAGTGACACGGTGATGGCCGTCATGGGCAGGATCACGACCACCAGGCAAAGCCCGAGCGTGCACAGGGCGGCCAGCGTGGGGCGCTTGGGCATGCGCGTGAGCAGCTTGCGGTGCAAGGGCGCGAACAGAATGGCCAGGATGACGCCCCAGAAGACGGCGCCGTGAAACTGCCAGAGGATGGCCCCGAATGCGATGGTGACAAGGATCAGCAGCAGCAAAAAGGCTTTGTCCTGGAGGTTGTTGGGCGTCATGTTGGTCCGTGGCAATGGGATACCCGGAATGTACGCGAGGCCCTGCCCGAGGCTCCCATTCCTTGGGGTGGTGGGTGCCTGGAACCCCCATCGGTTGGGCGATTCCCTGTTCAGTGGCACAATACCGCCCGTACCAAGGCCCTTCCCCAGCCACAGTCGCATCCGCCAATCGGTTCAGCCGTGTCGCGGAAGGTTTCTCAACCAGCTAATGCTTTCCCAAGGAAAGCGGAGGTCAGCGGAATATGAGCGATACGACATCCGTCTATCAAGCCTACCAAGGCAACACCTACCTCTTCGGCGGCAATGCGCCCTATGTCGAAGAGATGTACGAAAACTACCTTGCCAACCCAGGTAGCGTGCCAGACAACTGGCGCGAGTACTTTGACGCGCTGCAAAATGTGCCCGCAGTGGACGGCAGCAATGCCAAGGACGTTCCCCACCTGCCCGTCGTCAATGCCTTTGCAGAGCGCGCAAAGCAGGGCGGCACCAAAGTCGTTGTCGCCACCGGTGCGGACTCTGAACTGGGCCGCAAGCGCACGGCCGTGCAGCAGCTGATTGCTGCGTACCGCAACGTGGGCCAGCGTTGGGCCGACCTGGATCCGCTCAAGCGCACCGAGCGCCCCGCGATCCCCGAACTCGAACCCTCTTTCTACGGTTTCAGCGATTCCGACCAGGAAGTCGTGTTCAACACCAGCAACACGTTCTTCGGCAAGGAATCGATGCCGCTGCGCGAGCTGATCAATGCCCTGCGCGAAACGTATTGCGGCTCCATCGGCGCCGAGTACATGTACGCCACCGACCAGAACCAGAAGCGCTGGTGGCAGGAAAAGCTGGAAAAGATCCGCAGCAAGCCCAGCTTCGGTGTGGACAAGAAGAAGCAGATTCTGGACCGCCTGACAGCAGCCGAAGGCCTGGAGCGTTTCCTGCACACCAAGTATGTGGGCCAAAAGCGCTTCTCCCTCGAAGGGGGTGAAAGCTTCATCGCCGCGATGGACGAGCTGATCCAGTCCGCCGGTGCCAAGGGCGTGCAGGAAATCGTGATCGGCATGGCCCACCGTGGCCGCCTGAATGTGCTGGTCAACTCCCTGGGCAAGATGCCTGCGGACCTGTTCGCCGAGTTCGACCACACGGCCCCCGAAGACCTGCCTGCGGGTGACGTGAAGTACCACCAGGGTTTCAGCTCTGACGTGACCACCCCCGGCGGCCCGGTCCACCTGTCGCTGGCGTTCAACCCGTCCCACCTGGAAATCGTGAACCCGGTGGTCGAAGGCTCGGTGCGCGCGCGCATGGACCGCCGCGCCGACCCCCAGGGCAAGCAGGTGCTGCCCGTGCTGGTGCACGGTGATGCGGCCTTTGCCGGCCAGGGCGTGAACCAGGAAACCCTGGCGCTGGCCCAGACCCGTGGCTATTCCACGGGTGGCACGGTGCACATCATCATCAACAACCAGATCGGCTTCACCACGTCCGACCCACGCGACACGCGCTCGACGCTGTATTGCACCGACATCGTCAAGATGGTCGAGTCGCCCGTGCTGCACGTGAATGGCGACGACCCTGAAGCCGTGGTGCTGGCCACCCAGCTGGCCCTGGAGTTCCGCATGGAGTTCCAGAAGGACGTGGTCGTGGACATCATCTGCTTCCGCAAGCTGGGCCACAACGAGCAAGATACGCCCGCGCTGACCCAGCCGCTGATGTACAAGAAGATCGGCCAGCACCCCGGCACGCGCAAGCTGTACGCCGACAAGCTGGCCACGCAAGGCCTGGGCGAGACCCTGGGCGACGACATGGTCAAGGCCTATCGCGCTGCCATGGATGCGGGCAAGCACACGGTCGATCCGGTGCTGACCAACTTCAAGAGCAAGTACGCCGTGGACTGGAGCCCGTTCCTGGGCAAGAAGTGGACGGACGCTGGCGACACCGCCATCCCTCTGGCCGAGTGGAAGCGCCTGGCCGAGAAGATCACCACCATCCCCGAAAGCGTGACGCCGCACCAGCTGGTCAAGAAGGTGTATGACGACCGCGCTGCCATGGGCCGTGGCGACACGCCCGTGGACTGGGGCATGGGCGAGCACATGGCGTTTGCTTCGCTGGTGGCCAGCGGCTACCCCGTGCGCCTGTCGGGTGAGGACTGCGGCCGTGGCACATTCACGCACCGCCATTCTGTGATTCACGATCAAAAGCGTGAAAAGTGGGACATCGGCACCTATGTGCCCCTGCAGAACGTGGCCGAGAACCAGGCCCCCTTCGTCGTCATCGACTCCATCCTGTCCGAAGAAGCGGTGCTGGGCTTTGAATACGGCTATGCGTCGAACGACCCCAACACCCTGGTGATCTGGGAAGCCCAGTTCGGCGACTTCGCCAACGGCGCGCAGGTCGTGATCGACCAGTTCATTGCCTCCGGCGAAGTGAAGTGGGGTCGCGTCAATGGCATCACGCTGATGCTGCCCCACGGCTACGAAGGCCAGGGCCCCGAGCACAGCTCGGCCCGCCTGGAGCGCTTCATGCAGCTGTCGGCCGATGCCAACATGCAGGTGGTGCAACCCACCACGGCCAGCCAGATCTTCCACATCCTGCGCCGCCAGATGGTGCGTGATCTGCGCAAGCCGCTGATCATCATGACGCCCAAGTCGCTGCTGCGTAACAAGGACGCCACCTCGCCGCTGTCCGAGTTCACCAAGGGCAGCTTCCAGACGGTGATCCCCGAGCAGGACGAAGCCATCGTCAAGAAGGCAGCCAAGGTCAAGCGCGTGATCGCCTGTTCCGGCAAGGTGTATTACGACCTGGTGAAAAAGCGTACCGAGAAGGAAGCGGACGATGTCGTGATCCTGCGCGTCGAGCAGCTCTATCCCTTCCCGCACAAGGCGTTTGCCGCCGAGCTCAAGAAGTACCCCAACGCCACCGATGTAGTGTGGTGCCAGGACGAGCCACAGAACCAGGGTGCCTGGTTCTTCGTGCAGCACTACATCCACGAAAACATGCTCGAAGGCCAGAAGCTGGGCTACTCCGGCCGTGCGGCGTCCGCATCGCCTGCCGTGGGTTACTCGCACCTGCACCAGGAACAGCAAAAGGCGCTGGTGGACGGCGCGTTTGCCAAGCTCAAGGGTTTTGTCCTGACCAAGTAAGGCCGGCGACCCCCGATTACACAGAACAGAACCCCATTCCGAAAGAATTGATATGGCTATCGTAGAAGTCAAAGTCCCTCAGCTGTCCGAATCCGTGGCAGAAGCCACCATGCTGACCTGGAAGAAGAAGGCCGGTGAAGCCGTGGCCGTGGACGAAATCCTCATCGAAATCGAAACCGACAAGGTCGTGCTCGAAGTGCCTGCACCGTCCGCAGGCGTGCTGGCTGAAATCATCCAGGGCGACGGCGCCACGGTGGTGGCCGAGCAGCTCATCGCCAAGATCGACACCGAAGGCAAGGCCGGCGCTGCCGCTCCTGCTGCGGCTGCTGCCGCACCGGTTGCTGCAGCCGCAGCGCCTGTCGCTGCAACGGCTGCCGTGGGCGGATCGAAGGGCGACGTGGCCATGCCCGCCGCCGCCAAGTTGCTGGCCGACAACAACCTGTCCGTGTCGGCCGTGGCTGGCTCGGGCAAGGATGGCCGAGTGACCAAGGGCGATGTGCTGGCCGCCGTGGCTGGTGGCGCCAAGGCCGCCGTGGCTCCGAGCGTGATCCCCACCGGCGTGCCCACCAAGGCTCTGCCCCAGGTGGCAGCTCCCGCCGCCAAGGAAGACCTGAGCGGCCGCCCCGAGCAGCGCGTGCCCATGAGCCGCCTGCGCGCCCGCGTGGCCGAGCGCCTGCTGCAGTCGCAATCGACCAACGCCATCCTGACCACGTTCAATGAAGTGAACATGGCCCCGGTGATGGACCTGCGCAAGAAGTTCCAGGACAGCTTCACCAAGGAACACGGCACCAAGCTGGGCTTCATGTCCTTCTTTGTGAAGGCTGCTGTGCACGCCTTGAAGAAGTACCCTGTGCTGAACGCCTCGGTGGACGGCAACGACATCGTCTACCACGGCTACTTCGACATCGGTATCGCCGTGGGCTCGCCCCGTGGCCTGGTGGTGCCCATCCTGCGCAATGCAGACCAGATGAGCTTCGCCGACATCGAGAAGAAGATCGCCGAGTTCGGCAAGAAGGCTGCCGAAGGCAAGCTGGGCATTGAAGAAATGACCGGTGGCACGTTCTCGATCTCCAACGGCGGCACGTTCGGCTCCATGCTGTCCACGCCCATCATCAACCCGCCCCAGTCGGCCATCCTGGGCGTGCACGCCACCAAGGACCGCGCCGTGGTGGAAAACGGCCAGATCGTGATCCGCCCGATGAACTACCTGGCCATGTCCTATGACCACCGCATCATCGACGGCCGCGAAGCCGTGCTGGGCCTGGTGGCGATGAAGGACGCGCTGGAAGACCCATCGCGCCTGCTGTTCGACATCTGATCCCCTGACTGCATCGACCCACCCGCGTGGCCCGGCCTCTGGTCCTGCCCGCCGGTGGGTCTTTCTCCAACAGACTGAACGAGATTTCCCATGAGCAAACAATTTGATGTGATCGTCATCGGTGGCGGTCCTGGCGGCTACATCGCTGCCATCCGCGCCGCCCAGCTGGGCTTCAACGTGGCCTGTATCGACGAGTGGAAGAACGACAAGGGCGGCCCTGCGCCCGGCGGCACCTGCACCAACGTGGGCTGCATTCCCTCCAAGGCGCTGCTGCAGTCGTCCGAGCATTTCGAGCACGCCAACAAGCACTTCGCCGAGCACGGCATCACCGCCACCGGCGTCAAGATGGACGTGGCCAAGATGATTGCCCGCAAGGACACCGTCGTGAAGCAGAACAACGACGGCATCCTGTACCTGTTCAAGAAGAACAAGGTCAGCTTCTTCCATGGCCGTGGCTCGTTCGTGAAGGCGGCCGAAGGTGGCTACGAGATCAAGGTGGCAGGTGCCGCTGAAGAATCCATCGTTGGCAAGCAGATCATCATCGCCACCGGCTCCAACGCCCGTGCGCTGCCCGGCACGCCGTTCGACGAAGAGCTGGTGTTGTCCAACGACGGCGCGCTGCGCGTGGGCGCGGTGCCCAAGAAACTGGGCCTCATCGGCTCGGGCGTGATCGGCCTGGAAATGGGCTCGGTGTGGCGCCGCCTGGGCGCTGAAGTCACCATCCTCGAAGGCCTGCCGACCTTCCTGGGCGCGGTGGACGAGCAGATCGCCAAGGAAGCCAAGAAGGCTTTCGACAAGCAGGGCCTGAAGATCGAGCTGGGCGTGAAGGTCGGCGAGATCAAGACCGGCAAGAAGGGTGTGAGCATCGCCTACACCAACGCCAAGGGCGAAGCCCAGGCGCTGGACGTGGACAAGCTCATCGTCTCCATCGGCCGCGTGCCCAACACCATCGGCCTGAACACCGAAGCCGTGGGCCTGGCCCTGGACGAGCGTGGTGCCATCGTGGTGGACGGTGACTGCAAGACCAACCTGCCCGGCGTGTGGGCGGTGGGCGACGTGGTGCGCGGCCCGATGCTGGCGCACAAGGCCGAGGAAGAAGGCGTTGCCGTGGCCGAGCGCATTGCCGGCCAGCATGGCCATGTGAACTTCAACACCGTCCCCTGGGTCATCTACACCAGCCCCGAGATCGCCTGGGTGGGCCGCACCGAGCAGCAGCTCAAGGCCGACGGCGTCAAGTACAAGGCGGGCAGCTTCCCGTTCCTGGCCAACGGCCGCGCCCGTGCGCTGGGCGACACCACCGGCATGGTCAAGATGCTGGCCGATGCCGAGACCGATGAAATTCTGGGCGTGCACATCGTGGGCCCACAGGCCAGCGAGCTGATCTCCGAGGCAGTCGTTGCCATGGAGTTCAAGGCCAGCAGCGAGGACATCGCGCGCATCTGCCACGCACACCCCAGCTTGAGCGAAGCCACCAAGGAAGCCGCCCTGGCCGTGGACAAGCGCACGCTGAACTTCTGATATTTGAATGAAAACAGGCGCCAGCGCTTGATGGACAAGCGCTGGCAGCTATTCAATTCATAGTATCGGAAGGAAGAGTGCCCATCCCGTGACAGTCAAACAGGCTTATCTGGCCGAACTGGCCGCCAAAGGCTACCAGAGCGACCCGGCCCAGCTGCGGGCCGTGGATGCGCTGCAGCGCTGCGCCGACGAGTGGGCCGCCTACAAGGCGCGGCGTTCCAACGCGATCAAGAAGCTGATCAACCGGCCCGACATTCCGCGCGGCGTGTACATGTACGGCGGGGTGGGGCGGGGCAAGAGCTTCCTGATGGAGTGCTTCTTCGACGCCGTGCCCCTGAAGCGCAAGGTGCGCCTGCACTTCCACGAGTTCATGCGCGAGGTGCACCGCGAACTGGTGGCGCTGCAGGGCACGCAGAACCCGCTCGACGTGCTGGGCGAGCGCATCGCCAAGCGCTACAAGCTCATCTGCTTCGATGAGTTCCATGTGGCGGACATCACCGACGCGATGATCCTGCACCGCCTGCTGGTGGCGCTGTTCGACAACGGCGTGGGTTTTGTCACCACCTCCAACTTCATGCCGGACGAGCTGTATCCGGGCGGCCTGCACCGCGACCGCATCCTGCCTGCGATTGCGCTGCTCAACGAGCGGCTCGAAGTGGTCAACGTGGACAACGGCACCGACTACCGGCGCCGCACGCTGGAGCATGTGAAGCTCTACCACACGCCCCTGGGCGCCGAGGCCGACGCCGAGATGGGCCAGGCCTTCGACCAGCTGGCCGAAGTGCACGATGAAGACCCGGTGCTGCACATCGAGCAGCGCGAGATCCGTGCGCGGCGCAAGGCGGGCGGCGTGGTGTGGTTCGATTTCAAGACCTTGTGCGGCGGGCCGCGTTCGCAGAACGACTACCTGGAGATCGCCACGCAGTTCCACACCGTGCTGCTCTCCGACGTGCCCTACATGCCCGTGAGCATGGCGTCGCCCGCGCGGCGTTTCACCTGGCTGGTGGACGTGCTGTATGACCGGCGCGTCAAGCTCATCCTGTCGGCCGCGGTGCCGCCCGAGCAGCTCTACACCGAAGGGCCGCTGGCGCACGAGTTTCCGCGCACGGTGTCGCGCCTGAACGAGATGCAGTCCAAGGAATTCCTGGCGCTGGAGCGCCGCAACGTGGATACGGGGCTGACATGATCCGACTTCGCTGTGTTGCTGTGCTTGCGGCGTTGCTGGCGCTGCCATTGACCCAGGTCTGGGCTCAGGCCAAGGGTGTGGCGCAGGACGACGGCGCAATGACGGCTGCGGCCGTCCAGCGCAAGGCGGAACATGAGCGCATTCGGCACGAGCGTGAGGCATTGGCCGCCGGGCGCCAGAAAGATGAAGCCGCCTGCTACAAGCTGTTTGCTGTGGAAGATTGCCTGCGCGGCGTTCGCGCCAAGGCGCGCGAGGCGGGGGACCGCTTGCGCGCCCAGGAGGTCGAGCTGAACGACGCCGAACGCCGGGAGAAGGCGGCCGAACGCCTGCGCTCCATCGAAGAGAAGCAGCAGGGCGTGCCTGCCCCGGCGTCCAAGGGCAAGGGCGGGGACGCCGTGGTGCGCAAGGCCCCGGCGGACCCTGTGGGCACCAAGGCGCAGCGGGACCATGATGCCGAGCAGCGTGCACAGATGCAGCGCAACCGGGTCCAGCAGCACACCAGTGAACAGACCACCCGTGCGGCCACCAGTGCCGACCGCGCGGCCAAGGCGCGCGTCCGCCATGCGGAAGCCCTGAAGGCGGCGGACGAACGCCGTGCACGGGTCGAAAAATCCCAGGCTGACGCCGCTGCGCAGGGGCGCAAGCCCGCAGCACCTCTGCCGGCACCGGCTCCAGTGGCATCCACTCCTGTGCATTGAGCCGGTAAGGGGCGCCTGAAAAGGGACGAGGGACTGCGTTGTTGGGAACGCGGCGACCTTTTGCGACCTTTCTTCCCACCGGTTGGCCTGCCAGCCTCTTTGTCAGCGGTAAGGGCGGGGCGGCCGGTGTGTCCTGTTGTTGCCGGAGGCCGCAGAAGAGGGGCCGATGTCCCCATGTCCACCGGTGCCCCGGTGCGATGGGGCCCGTGGCGGTGGAGTGGGGTTGCTCAGGCGCGGCCTGCGTCGATCGGGACGAGGCGGGCGACCTTTTTTTCTTCGACCAGGGCTTCGATCTTGACGACGACCAGCGACAGGTTGTCGCCGCCGCCGCGTGCCCGGGAGCGCGCTTTTTCAATCAGGAACTCGGTGGCTTCGCGGGGGGACAGCGAATCCACCACTGAGGCGAGTTCGGTGGGCGAGAAGTAATGCCACACGCCATCGCTGCAGGCGAGCAGCACGTCGCCCGGCTGCAGCTGCGGAATGATGTGGGTGGTGATGGGCGGGTCGCTCTCGGTGCCCAGGCAGCCCACCAGGATGTTCGAGTGGGGGTGGTTGTTGGCCTCGGCCTCGGTCAGCTCGCCCCGGTCCACCAGCGCCTGGACATAAGAGTGGTCGCTGGTGCGGAACACCATGCGGGGGCCCTGGAAATGGTAGATGCGCGAGTCGCCTGCATGCACCCAGTGGCAGTCGCCCCGGGGGTTGATGAGGAAGGCGGCAATCGTGCTGTGGGGCTCCTGCTCTGCCGAAATGGCTGTCAGCCGGATGACGATGTGGGCCTCTTCGACCATGTTTTTGAGCATGGACACCGCGTCATCGGTGTCGGGCGAGTAGCGCTCGAACAGCTGCCGTGCCGTCATCATGACCTGGTCCGATGCCTTGCGGCCGCCGCTGCGGCCCCCCATGCCATCGGCCACCACGCCCAGCACGCAGCCGTTGTGCCGGTCGTGAGAGATCAGGGCGACCTGGTCTTGCTGGTATTCCCGGTCGCCCTTGTGGATGCCGGTGGACGCGATGAGGCGAAACGCTTTGGTCATGCTGGTGATTGTGGGGGCGCGCGCGCAAACGCTCGTCGTGGAAAACGGGCCAAGCGCGTATTATCCACCCGCCTGTGGCATTTTCGCCATGCCAGCCAAGCCCTTGTCTTGAAATCCAGCCTCCACTCACCCCACCGACAACTGATCGAATTGCGCATGGAGCATGCGGATCTGGATGCGCTGATCGATCGCTGCGCGCCCGATGCGGCGCCTGACGAGTTAACGCTGCGGCGCTTGAAGAAACGCCGGCTGGTGCTGCGCGACGCCATGGACCGGCTGGAGCGTGAGCTTCAACCCCAAGAGCCGGCCTGATGGCGCTGGTTGACATGGTGACGGAGGTGTTTGCCTCCGGTGGCGTGCTGGAGCGGGCAGACACGCACTTCCAGCCCCGCGAGGGCCAGACCCAGATGGCCGTGGCGGTGGCGCGGACCATCGAAGAGGGCGGTGCCCTGGTGGTGGAGGCGGGCACCGGGGTGGGCAAGACTTTTTCTTATCTGGTTCCCGCCTTGCTCAGCGGCGAGCGGGTGCTGCTGTCCACCGCCACCAAGGCGCTGCAGGACCAGCTTTTTGCACGCGACCTGCCCTGGTTGGTGGAAACGCTGGGCCTGCCTGTGCGCATGGCGTTGCTCAAAGGCCGCTCCAGCTACCTGTGCCTGTACCGGATGGAGTTGGCGCGCCAGGACGCGCAGGCGCAGGACCGGGGCGTGGCGCGTGTGCTGGCCAAGGTGGAGGACTGGTCGCACCACACCCCGTCGGGTGACCTGGCGGAGCTGACGGGGCTGGACGATCGCTCGCCCGTGATTCCCCTGGTCACGTCCACCCGCGAGAACTGCCTGGGGTCGCAATGCCCCCGGTTTCGCCCCTGCCATGTGCACCGGGCGCGGCGCGAGGCACTGGCGGCCGACATCGTGGTCATCAACCACCATCTTTTTTTTGCCGATGTCGCGGTGCGCGAGTCGGGCATGGCCGAGCTGTTGCCCAGCGTGCGCGTGGTGGTGTTTGACGAGGCGCACCAGATCAATGAAACCGGGGTGCAATTTTTGGGCACCCAGCTGTCCACGGGCCAGGTGATGGACTTCGGCAGGGACCTGCTGGCCGCAGGCCTGCAGCATGCCCGGGGCCTGGCGGACTGGGTGGGCCTGTCCCGCCTGGTGGAGCTGTCGGCGCGGGACCTGCGCCTGGTCGCCGGTGCGGCCACGGGGGGCAAGCTGCGCTGGACGGATGGGGCGGCCCCGGAGGGCATCCCGGAGGATCCCTGGCGCAACGTCCTGCGCAGCGTGGCGCTGGCCTGCGTGCAGGCCCAGGAGGCGCTCGATACGGTCAGCGAGATCGCTCCGGACTTTGTGCGCCTGTATGAACGGGGCTCGGAGCTGTTGGCGCGCCTGGCGCGGTTCTCAGGCCCCTGCGATCCCGATGGGGTGCGCTGGGTGGATGCGGGCACGCAGCTGCGCCTGGTTGAATCGCCGCTGGACATTGCCGAGGCCATGCGCACCCGCCTGCTGGGGGCGCCCGCCGAGGTCTCTGAGGGCGCGGACGGCGATGGTTGGCCGGATGCCCGTCCTGCCGGCCCGGGGCGGGCCTGGATCTTCACCTCGGCGACGCTGGGCGATGATGAGCGCCTGAGCTGGTTCACCGAGCGGGCGGGCCTGCAGGAGGCGAAAATCCTGCGGGTGGCCAGCCCGTTCGACTACCACGCGCAGGCTGCGCTGTATGTGCCGCGCCACCTGCCCGCACCCGCCGACCCTGCACACAGCACGGCACTGGCGCAATGGGTGGGCCACGCCGCCGAGCGACTGGGGGGGCGCACCCTGGTGCTCACCACCACGCTGAAGGCCTTGCGCACGGTGGGAGATGCGCTCCAGAAACGGTTTGCGTCGTCAGGAACGCTGGAGGTGCTGGTGCAGGGCGAATGGCCCAAGCGGCGGCTGATGGAGCGTTTTCGAGAGGGGGCGGAGCATGGCCGGCCGGGTTGCGTGCTGGTCGCGTCCGCCACCTTCTGGGAAGGGTTTGACGTGCCGGGGGATGCGCTGCAGCTCGTGGTCATCGACAAGCTGCCGTTCCCGCCGCCGGGCGACCCGTTGGTCGAGGCGCGCACCCAACGCATTGAAAAGGCCGGAGGCAAGGCCTTCAAGGCCTATGCGTTGCCCGAAGCCGCGGTGGCGCTCAAGCAGGGGGCGGGGCGCTTGATCCGGCGGGAGTCGGACCGGGGAATTCTGGTGGTGGGAGACACCCGCCTCGTCACCATGGGCTATGGCAAGCGCCTGCTGGCCGCATTGCCACCGATGCGGCGGCTGGAGTCGGCGGAGGCGTTCGACGAAGCCCTGCAGGCGCTGCTTACCAGACCTTCCACCACGGATCCGATTTGCCCTTGAGGCCGCCGTTCATGTAGGTGCTTTGGGGGTAGGACTTGTCCATCACGCGGCGCGCATCGTCGCGCAGCTGGGTCATGCCCAGGGCGTCGTACGACTGGATGAGGATGTACAGCGCTTCTTCCAGCGCTGGCACGCCCTGGTAGTCAGCCACGGCCACCTGGGCGCGGCTGATGGCGGCCACATACGCACCGCGCTGGAAGTAATAGCGGGCCACATGGACTTCGTACTGCGCCAGGGCGTTGACGATGTAGGTCATGCGCTGGCGCGCGTCCTGCGCATAGCGGGAGTCGGGGAAGCGGGTGGCCAGTTCGCTGAAGGACTCGAACGAGTCCTTGGCGGCCTTCTGGTCGCGCTCGGACAGGTCCTGGCGCGAGATGAACGAGAACAGCCCCAGGTTGTCGTTGAAGTTCACCAGGCCCTTGAGGTAGAGCGCATAGTCCAGCGCGGGGCTGGCGGGGTGCAGCTTCATGAAGCGGTCCAGCGTGGCGACAGCCTGGGCTTTTTCACCGGCCTTGTAGTGGGCGTAGGCCTTGTCGATCTGGGCCTGCTGGGCCAGCGGCGTGCCGGCGGCACGGCCTTCGAGCTTTTCGAGCAGCGGGACCGCCTTGTCATAGGCGCCGCTGCTCATTTCGTCCTTGGCTTCCGCGTGGATGCGGTTGGGGCTCCAGCCAGCCGTTTTGTCCTCGGGGGTGCTGGAGCAGCCCGCCAACAAACCGGCGGCCAGCAAGGCGGAAACAAGGGGCAGTGGAGCACGCAGCATCGACGGAGGCTTTCAGCAAAAAGGAAACAGAGTGTGCACGGCATTCATGGCGCATCGACCGCTGCCGCGATACGGGGCGCCCTGCGCCAGCCGCGAGGGATCCTCTGCACGAATCCCGCTGGCCAAGTGTGCGCTGCGGATCGGGAGGGGCTGCCAGGCGCAAAACGCAGCAATAGCCGAAGCAATTGCGAGGTTTTGCAACGCAGCAGACCGCCCGAGACCGCAGATGCACACGGCGCGGTGATTCGTGCAGAGGGTCCCTAGGGCTCTGGCCTGGGACTCAGGTGGCGAAATGCATTGTACTGGTGGCCGGTCCACTCCAAATCGGGGGCTCTGTGTGAGTTTTCCTGCGTGGCGGGAGTCCGGGCTTTTTACAATGGGCCCCTATGTTTGTTCACCTGCGTCTGCACACCGAGTTCTCCGTCGTTGACGGCACCAACCGAATCGATGAGGTGGCCAAGGCCGCCGCAAAGGATGGCCAGCCCGCCCTAGCCATCACCGACCTCAACAACCTGTTTGGCGCGATCAAGTTCTACAAGGAGGCCCGCGGTAAAGGGGTCAAGCCCCTGCTGGGGGCCGAGATCAATGTGGCGTCCGAAGCCGGTGCGCCAGCGCGCATGCTGCTGCTGGTCCAGGGCAAGCAGGGCTATCTGAATCTGTGCGAACTGCTGGCGCGCGCCTGGACGCGCAATGTGGTCAAGAACGTGCCGGTGTGCACCTGGGAATGGCTGCGCGAGCTGAACGAGGGGCTGATTGCTATTGCGGGCGCCCAGGCCGGACCTGTCGGCCAGGCGCTGATGAAAGGCGACGATGCCGGCGCCGCCCATGTCGCGCTGGAACTTGCGGGGATCTACACCCACCGCTTCTACATCGAGATCCAGCGCGCGGGCCGCGTGGATGACGAGGCCCATGTGGTCGCCGCCGTGCAGCTGGCGGCGCGCCTGAACCTGCCCGTGGTGGCCACGCACCCCATCCAGTTTGCGACGGCTGACGACTACGAATCGCATGAGGCCCGCATCTGCATTGCCGAGGGCGAGATCCTGGCCAACCAGCGCCGGGTGCGCAAATTCACGCGCGAGCAGTTTTTCAAGTCCAGTGCGGAAATGGAGGCGCTGTTTGCCGATGTGCCGTCGGCCCTCACCAACACGCTGGAAGTGGCCAAGCGCTGCAATCTGACGCTGGTGCTGGGCAAGCCGCAGTTGCCGGACTTTCCGACGCCGAACGGCATGGCGATGGAAGAGTATTTCCGGTATGCCTCATTCGAAGGGCTGGAGTGGCGACTCAAGCATTTGTTCCCCAAGGAGGCGGAGCGTGATGCGCAGCGCCAGCGCTATGTGGACCGGCTTGAGTTCGAGCTGGGCACCATTCTCAAGATGGGCTTTCCGGGCTACTTTCTTATCGTGGGTGACTTCATCCAGTGGGCCAAGGACAACGGCTGCCCGGTCGGGCCGGGCCGGGGTTCGGGGGCCGGTTCGCTGGTGGCCTATGTGCTCAAGATCACCGACCTGGACCCGCTGCAGTACAACCTGCTGTTCGAGCGTTTCCTGAACCCAGAGCGGGTGTCGATGCCCGACTTCGACATTGACTTCTGCCAGTCCAACCGCGACCGGGTCATCGACTACGTGAAGGACAAGTACGGCAAGAACGCTGTGAGCCAGATCGCCACCTTCGGCACCATGGCGGCCAAGGCTGCCATCCGTGACGTGGGCCGGGTCATGGACATGAGCTACACCTTCTGCGATGGCATCTCCAAGCTGGTGCCGGGCAAGCCGGGCATGTCCTACACCTTGCAGTACCCGCCCGAAGTGAAGAAGGAGGGCGATAAGAACAACTACGCGCTGGAGCTGGAGCCCATGCTCTACGAGCGGGTGCGCAAGGAAGAGGACGTCAAGACCGTCATCGAAATGGCGCAGAAGCTCGAAGGCATGACCCGCAACATCGGCATGCACGCCGGGGGCGTGCTGATCGCGCCGGGCAAGCTCACCGACTTTTGCCCGCTCTACCAGCAGCCGGGCAGCGAATCGGCCGTGAGCCAGTACGACAAGGACGACGTGGAGGCCATTGGCCTCGTGAAGTTCGACTTTCTGGGCCTGGCCACGCTCACCATCCTGGAGATCGCGCGCGAGTTCATCATGAAGCGCCACAAGGGCCAGGAGAACTTCGCATTCGAGAACATCCCGCTCGACGATGGCCCCACCTACCGGCTGTTCTCCGAAGGCAAAACCGAGGCCGTGTTCCAGTTTGAAAGCCGGGGCATGCAGGGCATGCTCAAGGAGGCCAAACCCAGCCGCCTGGAAGACCTGATCGCCCTGAACGCGCTGTACCGCCCGGGCCCCATGGACCTGATCCCCAGCTTCGTGAACCGCAAGCACGGCAAGGAGGTGGTGGAGTATCCCCACCCCCTGGTCGAGCCCGTGCTGGCCGAGACCTACGGGATCATGGTGTACCAGGAACAGGTGATGCAGACCGCCCAGGTGCTGGGCGGCTACAGCCTGGGCGGCGCCGACATGCTGCGCCGGGCCATGGGCAAGAAGAAGGCCGAGGAGATGGCCGAGCACCGCGAGATCTTCCGCAAGGGAGCGGCAGAAAAGAACATCAGCCAGGAGAAGGCTGACGAAGTGTTCGACCTGATGGAGAAGTTCGCGGGCTACGGTTTCAACAAGTCGCACGCGGCCGCGTACTCCCTGCTGGCGTACCACACGGGCTGGCTCAAGGTGCACTTCACCGCCGAGTTCTTCTGCGCCAACATGACCGTGGAAATGGACGACACCGACAAGCTCAAGGTGCTGTACGAGGACGCGGTCAAGCACTTTGGCATGACCTTTGAACCGCCAGACGTGAACCGGGGCATGTACCGGTTCGAGCCAGTGACGGACAAGATCATCCGCTACGGCCTCGGGGCCGTGAAGGGCACGGGCCAGCAGGCCATCGAAGCCATGGTGGCGGCGCGCGAGGGGCGGGGCGAGGGGCCGAACGGCTCCACCACGGGGCCGTTCAAGAGCCTGTTCGACTTCTGCCTGCGCGTGGACAAGGCGCGCATGAACAAACGCACCGTGGAGGCCCTGATCAAGGCCGGTGCCTTTGACTCGATCCACCTGAACCGCGCCGCGCTGGTGGCGTCCATCGACCGGGCTTTTGACTTTGCGGCAGCCTCGCTGGCCAACGTGAACCAGGGCGGGCTGTTCGACATGATGGGCGAAGACGCGCACGGCTCCAGCACGCAGGAGCCGGACCTGGTCGAGGCGCTGCCCTGGGGTATCAAGGAGCGGCTCACGCTGGAGAAAACGGCCGTGGGCTTTTACCTCTCGGGCCACCTGTTCGACGAGGTGGCCACCGAGGTGCGCCGCTTTGTGCGCACCCAGATCGACGAACTGCTCGACAGCCGCGAGCCCCAGGTGCTGGCCGGAATCATCAGCGACTTTCGCGTCATCAATGGGCAGCGGGGCAAGCTGGCGCTGTTCAAGCTCGACGACAAATCCGCCGTCATCGAGGCCTCGGCCGATGAGGCCTTGCTCAACACCTACCGCAACCAGCTCAAGGAAGACGAGTTCGTGGTGATGATGGGGCGCCTGCAGCTCGACCATTTCAGCGGCGGCCTGCGCGTGAAGGTGCAGCAGGTGTGGGACCTGGCCGGCGCACGCTGCCGGTTTGGCAAGTACCTGCACGTGGTGGTGGGCGACAAGCTGCCCGATGTGCCGCGCCTGGTGCAGGAGTTTCCCGCGCGGCGCGAGGAAAGTGCCGAGGGCGAGGTGGCGGTGCATGGCCTGCGGGTGCGCATGGGGGTGCGCTGCAAGGCCGAAGACGCGGTGGCGGTGGCGGAGCTGCAACTGGGCGAAAACGCGCGGTTTTTCCCGTCGGATGCGGCCCTGGCGGCATGGATGGCGCAGGCGGGCCCCGGGGCTGCCACCGTGGTGTACGAGTAGGGCGGGGTGCGCACTCCGATCTGCGGCGCCATGGCTTGAAAAATACCGGGTCAACTCCCAACTTCTTCTGCGGCAGCCCCCCGTGCGGGTCGCTAGAATGATTTTCATGGCAACAAAACCACCTTCACCCCCCACCGCGCCGCCGGTTACCCGGCCAGCGCGGGATGATGGCGGTTCGGTCGTGCTCGAAAGGCGCACGCAGAAGACCCAGCCGCCCCCGATGCACCAGGTGGTCATGCTCAATGACGACTACACCCCCATGGAGTTCGTCATCGTGGTGCTGCAGGAGTTCTTCAGCAAGGACCGCGAGACAGCGACCCAGATCATGCTGAAGATCCACCTCGACGGCAAAGGCGTTTGCGGCGTGTACTCCCGCGATGTGGCCGCCACCAAGGTGGAACAAGTGCTTGACGCCGCCCTCAAGGCGGGCCACCCACTGCAATGTGTCAGTGAGCCTGTTGAATAACAGGTCTTTGATCCCGATTTAGAGTTAATCCTATCCCGCAAGCACAAAGGAGTTCACATGATTGCCCAGGAACTGGAAGTCAGCTTGCACATGGCCTTCGTCGAGGCCCGTCAGCAGCGCCACGAGTTCATCACCGTGGAGCATCTGTTGCTTGCATTGCTCGATAACCCCAGCGCAGCGGAGGTGCTGCGCGCATGTTCGGCCAACATCGATGATCTGCGTTCATCACTGTCGAACTTCATCAAAGACAACACCCCCCAGGTCGCCGGCACCGACGAGGTGGACACGCAGCCCACGCTGGGTTTCCAGCGCGTGATCCAGCGCGCCATCATGCATGTGCAGTCCACGGGCAACGGCAAGAAAGAGGTGACGGGCGCCAACGTGCTCGTGGCCATCTTCGGCGAGAAGGATTCGCACGCTGTGTACTACCTGCACCAGCAGGGCGTCACGCGCCTGGACGTGGTCAACTTCATCGCCCACGGCATCAAGAAGGGTGAGCCGCCCGAGCCCGCCAAGGCCGAGAACCCGGCCGAGGGCGAAGAGGGCGGTGGCGGTGAGCGCAGCGAAAAGGCATCGCCGCTGGAACAGTTCACCCAGAACCTGAACCAGGCAGCCAAGGACGGCAAGATCGACCCGCTGATCGGCCGCCACTACGAGGTCGAGCGCACCATCCAGATTCTGTGCCGCCGCCGCAAGAACAACCCGCTGCTGGTGGGCGAAGCTGGCGTGGGCAAAACAGCCATTGCTGAAGGCCTGGCCTGGCGCATCACGCAGAACGACGTGCCCGAGATCCTGGCCGAGGCCACCGTGTACTCGCTCGACATGGGCGCTCTGCTGGCGGGCACCAAGTACCGCGGTGACTTCGAGCAGCGCCTCAAGGGCGTGCTCAAGTCGCTCAAGGACAAGCCCAACGCCATCCTGTTCATCGACGAAATCCACACCCTGATCGGTGCCGGCGCGGCGTCGGGCGGCACGCTTGATGCGTCCAACCTCTTGAAGCCGGCGCTTTCCAGCGGCCAGCTCAAGTGCATCGGTGCGACCACCTTCACGGAATACCGGGGCATCTTCGAGAAGGATGCCGCGCTGTCCCGCCGCTTCCAGAAGGTGGATGTGGTTGAGCCCAGCGTGGCTGAGACCATCGATATCTTGAAGGGTCTCAAGAGCCGCTTCGAGGAACACCACAGCGTGAAGTACGCGGCTGCGGCGCTGCAGGCTGCGGCCGAGCTGTCGGCCAAGTACATCAACGACCGCCACCTGCCCGACAAGGCCATCGACGTGATCGACGAGGCTGGTGCCGCGCAGCGCATCCTGGTGCCCAGCAAGCGCAAGAAGACCATTGGCAAGGCCGAGATCGAGGAGATCGTGGCCAAGATCGCGCGCATTCCGCCGGCCAACGTGTCCAACGACGACCGCGGCAAGCTGCAGACGCTGGAGCGCGACTTGAAGAGCGTGGTGTTCGGTCAGGACAAGGCACTCGAAGTGCTGGCGTCGTCCGTCAAGATGGCGCGTTCGGGCCTGGGCAAGGGCGACAAGCCCATTGGCTCGTTCCTGTTCAGCGGCCCCACCGGCGTGGGCAAGACCGAAGCGGCCAAGCAGCTCGCCTACATCATGGGCATCGAGCTGATCCGCTTCGACATGTCCGAGTACATGGAGCGCCACGCCGTGAGCCGCCTGATCGGCGCGCCCCCGGGCTATGTCGGCTTCGACCAGGGCGGTCTGCTCACTGAAGCCATCACGAAGAAGCCGCACGCGGTGCTGTTGCTCGACGAAATTGAGAAGGCGCACCCGGACATCTTCAACGTGCTGTTGCAGGTCATGGACCATGGCACGCTGACGGACAACAACGGCCGCAAGGCCGACTTCCGCAACGTGCTCATCATCATGACCACGAACGCCGGCGCCGAGACCATGAACAAGGCGACCATCGGCTTCACCAACCCGCGCCAGGCGGGCGACGAGATGGGCGACATCAAGCGCCTGTTCACGCCCGAGTTCCGCAACCGGCTGGATGCCATCGTCAACTTCAAGGCGCTCGACGAGCAGATCATCCTGCGCGTGGTGGACAAGTTCCTGCTGCAGCTCGAAACCCAGCTCGCCGAGAAGAAGGTGGAAGTCACCTTCACCGACCAGTTGCGCAAGCACCTGGCCAAGAAGGGCTTCGATCCGCTGATGGGTGCACGCCCCATGCAGCGCCTGATTCAGGACACCATCCGCCGTGCGCTGGCCGACGAGTTGCTGTTTGGCCGTCTCACCGAAGGTGGGCGCCTCACGGTGGACATCGAGCTCAAGACCGACGACAAGGGTGTGGAGACCTCCGACGTGCTGCTGGACATCCAGCCCCTGCCCAAGAAGGAGCGTTCGGCCAAGGCGGAGCCTACCGAGCCGGAAGAGGCCACTGCCGACTGATTGGGCAAGCCCCCCTTTTCTCCGTCTCTGCATCAAAGCCGGCCCCTTGGGGCCGGCTTTTCTTTTTGCGGCGACCTGTTGAGAGGGCCGAGAGTGTTGGGCATGTTGGGAGGGGCCCGGGGGCAGAAGCCGGTTCGCCCATGGCGCCACGGGGCGCGGCCGGCGCAGGCCGAGTGTCGCCCTGATCTGTTCGGAATTCCGAATGCATGGTGACTGGACGGGGCGGAAAGCCGAACCCGACAACCGCTCGTGCACCGCACTTTCACTGTGAAATCAAGGACTTGGCATGGTGCCCGTGCCTGGCACATTGCGTGCAATGACGGTGGCAGGCCGCGCCCGACGCGGCCCGCTACCAAGGGGAGACAAGCCATGCCAGAAACCATACACCGTGGGCGACCTTGCGCGCCCGAACTCTGCCTGCAGCTGCAGCTGCAGAAGCCACGCCCACCCTGGTGACCGTATTCGCCATCGCCGCGCGGAGCAGACCGCGCACCGCCTTGCTGGCCCCTGATTGCCTTGCAGCGGCGGCCGGGCACGGTCGCACTGCCGCTCCACGTTTTCTTTTTCCATTCACACACATCGCATGAAACTCAATCGTCTGACCACGATGGTCATCCTGGCCATGGTTCTAGGGGTTCTGGTCGGGTACGCCTGCCACGCAGGGGCGCCCACGCCCGAGGCCGCCAAGGAGATCGCGGGCTACTTTGGCCTGCTCACGGACATCTTTCTGCGCATGATCAAGATGATCATTGCGCCCCTGGTGTTTGCCACGCTGGCCGCAGGCATGGCCAGCATGGGCGATTCGCGCACGGTGGGCCGCATTGGCACACGGGCGGTGGCCTGGTTCCTGGGGGCGTCCCTGATTTCGCTGACGCTGGGGCTGGTCATTGCCAACCTCACGCAACCCGGCAGTTCCTTGTCCATCCCGCTGCCCGAAGTGGGCGCTTCGACGCAGCTCAAGACGGGGGCGCTGAACCTGCGCGACTTCATCACCCAGGTGTTCCCCAAGAGCATCGTGGAGTCGATGGCCAACAATGCCATCCTGCAGATCCTGGTGTTCTCGTTGTTCTTTGGCCTGGCGCTGGGGCATCTGCACAACCAGGCGGCGCGCACGCTGGTGGCCACGCTCGACGAGGTGGTCCATGTGATGCTCAAGGTCACTGACTATGTGATGCGCTTTGCCCCCGTGGGCGTGTTTGGCGCGGTGGCCGGTGCCATTACCACCCAGGGCCTGGGCATGCTGGGCGTGTTTGGCAAATTCATGCTCAGCTTCTACCTGGCCTTGGCGGCCTTGTGGCTGGTGCTGGTGTGTGCGGGCTATGTGGTGCTGGGGCGCGATGTGTTCCGCCTGCTCAAGCTGATCCGCACCCCCATGCTCATCGGTTTTTCGACGGCGAGCAGTGAATCGGTGTACCCCAAGCTCATGGAGCAGCTCGAAAAGTTCGGAGTCAAACCCAAGGTGACAGGGTTCGTGCTGCCGCTGGGGTATTCGTTCAACCTGGACGGCTCCATGATCTACACCACGTTCGCCGCCATCTTCATTGCGCAGGCCTACGGGATCGACATGCCGTTGTCTGCCCAGATCACGATGCTGCTGGTGCTCATGGTGTCGAGCAAGGGGATTGCCGGCGTGCCCCGTGCCTCGCTGGTGGTGGTGGCCGCCGTGCTTCCCATGTTCCATCTGCCCGAGGCGGGTGTGCTGCTGATCCTGGGCATTGACCATTTCCTGGACATGGGGCGCACGCTGACCAACGTGCTGGGCAACGCCATTGCGACGGCCGTCGTGGCCAAGTGGGAGAACGCCATCGACCCCGTGCCCGAGGCGCTGGCAGAACGCGAGGAGATGTTGCCCGCAGCGGGCGACGACGAAGTGCTGCCCCGCACGGCTTGATCCTTCCTATCCCGCCCGGAGGTGGCCTGCCGCCGCCCGTGGGGTGTGCGGGCGGGGTGCTGGGGGCGCGCTGCTAACATCCCACCCCCCATGCCTTTGCCCCGATCCTTGCGCCAGTTCACGGTCCTGCTGTTGCTGGCCGGGGTGGGGCTGAGCGGGTGCCTGGCCTACCTGCTGGCCCAGCGCATGGGGCAGGCGCAGATCCAGGCCACAGGCCTGCACCGGCTGGAGCTGTACACGGCCAGCCTGCAGCGCGAGATCAGCAAATATGCCTTCCTCCCGGGCACGCTGGAGCTGGAGCAGGGGGTGCAGACCCTGCTGTCGGCCCCTGCGCCGGCCCGTGGCGCAGACAGCGTCAACGCCTATCTGGAGCAGCTCAACGAGCGCGCGGGCACGCTTTCCATCTACGTGATCAACCTGCAGGGGCAGGTGGTGGCCGCCAGCAACTGGCGCCGGCCCGACAGCTTCATCGGCGAGGACCTGCGCTTTCGGCCTTACTTCCGCGATGCCTTGAGCACGGGCAGCGGGCGGTTTTTCGGCATTGGCACCACGCGCGGGGAGCCAGGGTATTACCTGGCGTCGGCCCTGCTCGATGGCAGCCGCACCGTGGGGGTGGCCGTCACCAAGGTCAGCCTGGACCAGCTGGAGCAGTCCTGGTCCACGGTCGAGGCGCCGGTGATCGTGACCGATGAAAACGGCGTGGTGATCCTGGGCTCGGTGCCCGACTGGAAGTTCACTGCACTGCGCCCCCTGGACGAAGCCACGCGCAAGGCCTTTGACCAGACCCTGCAATACAACCGCCGCGCGCTCACCCCCCTGGGCATCAAGGTGCTGAGCGACCTGGACCAGGGCGCGCGGCTGGTGCGCGTGGCGCGCGAGGGCACCGAGATGGCATCCGTCTACCCCGTGACGGGCCGTTTTTTGACCCAATCGCGCGCGTTGCCGGGCACGCCCTGGACGCTGACGGTGTTCTCGCACCTGGCGCGGGTCGATGAGGCGGCGCAAAGCGATGCCTTGATTGCCACCATCGGTGCGGCCTTTGTGGCGCTGCTGGGCTTCATGCTCAACCAGCGCCGTCGCCACGAGCGTGACCGTTTGCGCGACCGCCTGGCCGCCCGCGAGGCGCTGCAGGCCGCACACGACGAGCTGGAGCGCAAGGTGCAGCAGCGCACGGCCGATTTGTCGTGCACCAACGAGCGCCTGCAGTCTGAAGTGCAAGAACGCATTCGTGCCGAAGGCACGCTGCGCGCCGCGCAGAACGAGCTGGTGCAGGCGGGCAAGCTGGCGGTGATTGGCCAGCTCTCCACCGGCGTGGCACACGAGCTGAACCAGCCGCTCACGGCGCTGCGTACCCTGTCGGGCAACAGCGTGCGGTTTTTGGATCGGGGCGATTTGCCCACGGTGCGCGTCAACCTGGAGCGCATTGCCCAGCTGGCCGACCGCATGGGCCGCATCACGGGCGAACTGCGGGCCTTTGCCCGCAAATCAACCGGCGAGCCACGGCCCGTGCCGCTGCGCGCCGCGCTGGCCAACGCGCTGGCGGTGCTGGAGCCGCGCATCCAGCAGACGGGGGCCCAGGTGCTGCTGGACATGGCCGAGCCCGAGCCCGTGGCCTGGTGCGATGGCAACCGCTTGGAGCAGGTGCTGGTCAACCTCATCAACAATGCGCTGGATGCGATGGCTGGGAGCAGCGCCTTGCGCGTTGAGATCCGCTGCGAGCAATTGGCCACAGCGGGGGCCGAGCAGGTGCATGTGCAGGTGCGCGATCTGGGCCCGGGCCTCACGGGCGAAGCGCTGGCCCATCTGTTTGAGCCGTTTTTCACCACCAAGGGTTCGGGCGACGGACTGGGCCTGGGGCTGGCGTTGTCGGCCGGCATCGTGCGTGAATCGGGCGGCACCCTCAGTGGCGCTAACCACCCTGACGGCGGCGCTGTGTTCCACTTGGCCTTGCCCGCAGCCCCCCGCCCAGATTCGGAATCAGCCCCAGACCGCCCATGACCCCCGACCTCAAGGTCCTCATCGTCGAAGACGACCCCGACATCGTGCTGGGCTGCGAGCAGGCCCTGCAGCTTGAAGGCATTGCTACCGAAAGCGCCCCCAGTGCCGAGCTGGCCCGGTTGCGCCTGGGGCGTGACTACCCCGGCGTGGTGGTCAGCGACATCCGCTTGCCCCAGATGGATGGCATGGCCTTTTTGCAAGAGCTCATGGGCATGGACCCAGAGCTGCCCGTGGTGCTCATCACCGGCCATGGCGATGTCTCGATGGCCGTGCAGGCCATGAAGGACGGCGCGCACGATTTCATCCAGAAGCCCTTTGCCCCCGAGCAACTGGTGGGCGCCGTGCGCCGCGCGCTCGACAAGCGCCGACTGGTGCTGGAGGTGCGCCAGCTGCGCAGCCAGCTCGCACAGCGCGATGCGATCGAGCGCCTGGTGATGGGCCGCGCGCCCAACATGCAGCGCCTGCGCGAGGTGCTGGCGGGCCTGGCGGCGAGCGCGGTGGATGTGCTCATCCATGGCGAAACCGGCACCGGCAAAGAGCTGGCCGCCCGCTGCCTGCACGAGGCCAGCCCGCGCAGCAAAGGCCACTTTGTGGCCATCAACTGCGGCGGCCTGCCCGATACGCTGTTTGACAGCGAAATGTTTGGCAACGAGGCCGGGGCCTTCACCGGTGCGGGCAAGCGCCGCATCGGCAAGATCGAGTATGCCAGCGGCGGCACGCTGTTTCTCGATGAAATCGAGAGCATGCCCTTGGCCATGCAGATCAAGCTGCTGCGCGTGCTGCAAGAGCGCGTGCTGGAGCGCCTGGGCTCCAACACGCTCATCCCCATCGACTGCCGCGTGGTGGCCGCCACCAAGGTGGATTTGCTGGAGCTGTGCCGCCAGGGCAAGTTCCGCGAAGACCTGTACTACCGCCTGAGCGTCGCCACGGTGGACCTGCCCCCGCTGCGTGATCGGCGCGAAGATGTGCCGCTGCTGCTGGAGCATTTTGTGATGGCTGCCGCCGCCCGCCACCAGCGCCCCGTGCCCGAGCTGCCCGCTGGCCAGTTGCACCAACTGCTGGGCTACCACTGGCCCGGCAATGTGCGCGAGCTGCGCAACGTGGCCGAGCGCGTGGTGCTGGGCATTGCCGCAGGCGCTGCGCCCTTTGTGGGGGCGGCGGGCGATGCCGGGGACGCAGCACAGCCCCAGGCCTTGGCGGCCACGGTGGAGGCGTTTGAGCGCACCCTGATCGCAGAAGCCCTGCGCCAGCAAGGCGGCAGCCTGGCCCGCACGGCCGAAGCGCTGCGGGTGGCCAAGACCACTTTGCACGACAAGATCCGCAAGTACGGCCTGGGCTCTTGATGGCCGCCGTGCCCGCTGCCCTGGCGCCAGCCTGCCTGGTAGATCAAGCCGGAGACGGGCAGGGCGCTGCGGCTGCTCCTGAAACCTGTTCTTACTTTGCAGGCGCGCCGCCCACCAGGCCCTGCAGCACCTCCAGCGTGGGGTAGCCATCGGCCACCAGGCCCCGGCTTTGCTGGTACTGGCGCAGCCCGGCGCGGGTGGCGGGGCCCAGCACGCCGTCGGGGGTGCCGGTGGCAAAGCCGCGCGCGTTCAGCGCCGCTTGCAGCTGGCGGGTTTGCTCGCGCGACAGGGGTTGCAGGCCACGCGGCCAGTCGGCCACCACGCCCGGGCCACCGTCCAGGCGCTGGGCCAGCAGGGCCACGGCCAGCGCGTAGCTGGTGGAGTTGTTGTAGCGCAGGATGGTGCGGAAGTTCTGCCCCACCAAGAACGCCGGGCCGCGTGCGCCTGCGGGCTCCAGCACGGCGGCCGAGGCCAGCGCAGGCAGCGGCTGGCCGTCCACCGTGCGCAGACCTTCGTCGGCCCACTGGGCGGCGCTTTGGCGCACATTCAGCTCGGCGCGTGCATGGCCAAAGCCTGGGGGCAGGCGCACTTCGGTGCCCCAGGGTTCCTGCGGCTGCCAGCCTGCATCGGCCAGAAAGCGGGCGGTCGAGGCCGCCACATCGGGGATGCTGCCCCAGATGTCACGGCGCCCGTCGCCGTCGGCATCCACCGCATGGGCCAGGAACACCGATGGCAAAAACTGCGTGTGGCCCATGGCCCCGGCCCAGGAGCCCACCATGGCTTCGGGGGCAATATCCCCCAGGTCGATGATGCGCAGGGCCGCCAGTAACTCGGCGCGCGCCCAGTCGCGGCGGCGGCCTTCGTAGGCCAGGGTGGCCAGCGCATCCACGGTGCGGAAGCTGCCGAAATTGCTGCCGTAGTTGCTCTCCATGCCCCAGATGGCGGTGATGACGGATGCGGGCACGCCATAGCGCGTAGCCGCCGCCTGGAGCGCGCCCTGGTGCTCGGCCCGCTTGGCCTGGCCCTGGGCGATGCGCTGCGCGGACACTGCGCCGTCGAGGTAGGCCCAGGGCGTGCGGGTGAATTCGGGCTGGTCGCGGTCCAGCTCCACCACGCGCGGTTGCAGCTGCGCCTGGGCGAGCACATGGCGCACGGTGTCGGGCCGGATGCCTGCGGCCAGCGCCTGGGGGGCAAAGGCGGCCAGCCAGGCGGCAAATCCGGCCTGTTCTGCCGTGGCGCCGGGCTGGCCTGCACCGGCGGTGCTGGCTGGGGCGGTTGCGGGGGGCGCAGTGGCCGAAGGGGCTGCCGGCGGCGCGGACGTGCAGCCTGCCACGGTGGCTGAGACGGTGATGGTGAGGGCGATGGGCAGCCACCATGCGCTGCGCGCGCGGTGGACGGGGAAGAGGTCGGTTGTCTGCATGCGCCATTGTCGTGCGATGGGCCGCGCTGAGGGCGCTCACCCCAGGGTATCCAGATGTATTACTTTGATGCTACAGAGTTGATAGCTTGTAGCGCTTGTCGCATATGCCCTGGAGGCCAAATGGACTGCAATACCGGTTACAGTTGCTGCCTCGCTTTCGCTTGAAGCCCATCGCCTGACAGCCATGCCTGCCCACACCTTCCTCTGGCACGACTACGAAACCTTTGGTGCCAACACGCGCCGAGACCGCCCGGCGCAGTTCGCCGCCATCCGCACCGATGCCGACCTCAACGAGATCGGTGAGCCGCTGATGATTTACTGCCAGCCGGCCAACGACTATCTGCCCGACCCACAGTCCTGCCTCATCACCGGCATCACCCCCCAGCTCTGCCTGGAAAAGGGCCTGCCCGAGCGTGAATTCGCGAACCGCATCGAGGCCGAGTTTGCCCAGCCCGGCACCATTGGCGTGGGCTACAACACCATCCGGTTCGACGACGAGATCACGCGCTTCATGTTCTGGCGCAACCTCATCGACCCCTATGCGCGCGAATGGCAAAACCAGTGCGGCCGGTGGGACTTGCTGGACGTGGTGCGCATGACCTACGCGTTGCGGCCCGATGGCATCCAGTGGCCCAAAAAGGAAGACGGCGCGCCCAGCTTCAAGCTCGAACACCTCTCCAAAGCCAACGGCCTGTTGCACGAGGCCGCACACGATGCGCTGTCGGACGTGCGCGCCACCATTGCCCTCGCACGCCTCATTCGCCAGCACAACGCCAAGCTGTTTGACTTTGCGCTGGCGCTGCACAAAAAAGACCGCGTGGCCGCCGAGCTGCGCCTGCCTGCCACGGCCATCACGGCGCGGCCGTTTTTGCATGTGTCGGGCATGTTTCCGGTGGAGCGTGGTTGCCTGGGCGTGATGTGGCCGCTGGCCAGCCACCCCACCAACAAGAACGAGCTGATCGCCTGGGACCTGGCCCACGACCCGCGCGAGCTGGCCACGCTGAATGTGGACGACATCCGCCTGCGCATGTTCACCCGCGCGGCCGACCTGCCCGAGGGCGTGGCGCGCCTGCCCATCAAAACCATCCACCTCAACAAGTCGCCCATGGTGGTGGGCAATGTGAACACCCTCACGCCCGCACTGGCGCAGCGCTGGGGCATCGACCTGGCCCAGGCCGCGCAGCACGCCGAGGTGGCGCGCAGCCTGCCCGACATGAGCGGCATCTGGCCCGCCGTGTTCGCCCGGCCCGCCGAGCCCGCGCCCGATGTGGACCAGGACCTGTATGGCGGCTTTGTCGGCAACAACGACCGGCGCTATTTGAACGACCTGCGCAGCATGTCGGGCGCCAAGCTGGCCACCGCCCGCACGGGCTTTGACGACCCGCGCCTGACCGAGCTGGTGTGGCGCTACCGGGCGCGCAACTTTCCGCAAACCCTCACGCCCGAAGAGCAGCAGCGCTGGGAGGCGCATCGCGCCGCCTGCCTGTTTGACGGGCAGGGCGGGGCGCGCACGGTGGAGCAGCTGTTCACCGAAATCGATACCCTGTCAGAGACTGCCGATGACGACCGCACGCAGGACATCCTGGGTGCCTTGTACGATTACGCCGAACACATCGCTCCGGAGAGGTGACTCCCCCCTGAGGCGCTGCGCGCCTTCCCCCCTGAGGGGGGACGCACCCGGTGGCCTGGCAAAGCCAGTTCCACGGGTGCGCTGGCGTAGAGGTCGCGCCAGTGTTCGTCGCCCCGCCTTGCACGTAGACCAGCAGAAACAGCGCAGATTTTTATGACGACACCGCAGAACCAAAGCTTCACCACCCAGATCGTGCATGCCGACCGCCTGGGCGGCGCCGAGCAGGGCGCTATTCACCAGCCCATCCACACCTCGGTGCAATACGGCTACGAAAAGGTCGAAGACCTGATCGCCGTGTTCCAGGGCACGGCCAAGGGCGGCTTCAACTACGCGCGCCAGGGCACGCCCACCACGGCGGCGCTGGAGGCCAAGATTACCAAGATGGAGCGCGGCCACGGCACCATCGTGTTTGCCACCGGCATGGCGGGCATCTGCGCAGTGTTCCTCACGCTGCTCAAGGCGGGCGACCACCTGGTGGCCAGCCAGTTTGTGTTTGGCAACACCAACAGCGTGCTGGGCACCCTGGCCGACCTGGGCGTGGAAGTCACCACGGTGGACGTGACCGACGCCGCCAACGTGGCCGCCGCGCTGCGCCCCAACACCCGCATGGTGTTTGTCGAAACCATTGCCAACCCCGGCACCCAGATCCCCGACCTGGAAGGCATTGGTGCGCTGTGCAAGGCGCATGGCGCGCTCTACGTGGTGGACAACACCGTGGCTTCGCCCTACCTGTTCCGCGCCTCTACGGTGGGCGCGGGGCTGGTGGTCAACTCGCTTACCAAAAGCATTGGCGGCCTGGGCGACGCGCTGGGTGGGGCCATCACCGACACCGGCCTGTACGACTGGTCGCGCTACCCCAACATCTTTGCCGCCTACCGCAAGGGCGACGCCAAGGGCTGGGGCCTGCAGCAGCTGCGCAAAAAGGGCCTGCGCGACATGGGCGGCACGTTGTCGTCCCACGCCGCCCACCAGTTGGCCCTGGGCGCCGAAACCCTGGCCCTGCGCATGGACCGCACCAGCGCCACGGCCCTGGCGCTGGCGCAGTGGCTGGAGGCCCACCCGGCCATCGCGCGCGTGCACTACCCCTTGCTGCCATCACATCCCCAGCATGCCATTGCCAGCAAGCACTTCAAGGCAGGTTCGTGGCTGCTGTCGTTCGAGCTGCGCAACCCCGACCAATGCCTGCCCGTGTGCAACCGCCTGCAGCTGCCCATCAAGGCCACAGGCCTGGCTGACACCCGCACGCTCATCATCCCGGTGGCCCACACCATCTTCTGGGAGGCCGGCCCCGCTGTGCGCGCCACCATGGGCATTGCCGACAGCATGATTCGCCTGTCGGTGGGCCTGGAAGAGGTGGAAGACCTGCTGGCCGACTTTGAGCAGGCGCTTGCCGGAGCCTGACCCGCCGCCTTCACTGCCCACCCTCGCCGGGAGCCCGCCATGGCCACAGCCACCTCCGCACCGCCCGCCAGCATCGGCAAATACCGCATCGAGCGCGAACTGGGGCGGGGCGCCAGTGGCATTGTTTACCTGGGGCTCGACGGCTTCCGGGGCCGCAAGGTCGCCATCAAGCAGACCCACGCCCACCTGCTCAAGGTGCCTGAGCAGGCCGAGCGCTACCGCAAGCTGCTGCGCAACGAGGCCGCGCTGTCAGGCCGCCTGCGCCACCCCAACATCGTGCGCCTGCTCGACGCCGACGAAGAGGCTCTGCCCCCGTACCTGGTGCTCGAATACGTGGACGGCCAGCCCCTGTCGGACTTTGCAACGCCCGATGCGCTGCTGCCCATGCCCCAGGTGCTGGACATCGCCTTCAAATGCTGCAACGCGCTGGACTACGCCTGCCGCGAAGGCCTGGTGCACCGCGACATCAAGCCCGCCAACCTCATGCTGGCGCGCGATGGGAATGTGAAGCTGACCGACTTTGGCGCCGCCCTGTCGCTGCGCAGCGATGCCACGCAGCTGGCGGGCCTGGTCGGCTCGCCGTCGTACATGTCGCCCGAGCAGGTGCGCGAGCAGGACCTCACGCACCATAGCGATATGTTCTCGCTGGCCGTGGTGGTGTGCGAGCTGCTCACCGGCCGCCGCCCGTTTGATGGCGACACCGACTTCGCCACCCTCTACAAGATCAGCCACGAAGCCCCCACGCCCCCCAGCCTGCTGCGCGCCGCGCTGCCGCCGCATGTAGACGAGGTGCTGCTGCGCGCCCTGGCCAAAGACCCCGCAGACCGCTTTGCCACTTGGCCCGACTTTGCCCAGGCCCTGCTCGCTGCCCACCGGGGTCTGCCCCGCCAGCGCTCGCAAGACACCGAGGCCGAACGTTTTGCCCGCCTGCGCGCACTGCCGTTTTTTGCCGACTTTCACGACGTGGCCCTGTGGGAGCTGATGCGCCTGGGCAGCTGGCGCCGCCTGGAGCAGGGCACCGTGCTCATGCGCGAGAACACCCCGGGCGACTCGTTCTGCATCCTCATCGAAGGCCAGGTCGCCATCAGCCGCCAGGGCTGGAACCTCAGCACCCTGGGCCCCGGCGTCACCCTGGGCGAAATGACCTACCTGCGCCCCGACAACAAGATGCGCACCGCCACCGCCGTGGCCGAAACCGAGGTGCTGGTCCTCAAGGTGCGCAACCCCGCGCTGCGCGAGGCGTCGGAGGATTTGCAGTCGCGGTTTGACAAGGCCTTTATCAAGCTGCTGGTGGGGCGGCTGATTGCGACCAACGAGCAGCTGGCGGAGTGGGAGTTGGTGGCTGCGCCCGGTGGGGGGATGCAGGAGGGGGTGGGGGATTGAGAGGGGGAGCGGCCGGTGGAGGTCCGCTCAAGCGAAGGGTCCGCCTTCAATAGCACTCAGGTGCGACACCGTCTCCGATGTAGATAAGCTGGCCGCTCTTGGTCAGCAACTGCGCACACTTCTTGTCGTATGTGGACTCGTGGTCGACAAGAAAGAACTCAACCCGTCGGTCCCTCACATCACGATACCTTACGGTATAGACGTGACCGGCTAGAAGCGTCACGGCCAGTTTGGCGTCAGCCCGGTCATGCTGTAGCCAACCGTCGTTGCGGGTGTGCAAGAGAGTCAGTTCGTGCGAACCGGGCGCAAGTAGAAGTTCCGACTTGTCGAGAAGGCCGCCTTGCCCATCTCTCGTGCTCTTGCCATCGACGGCAACCACCCAGATCTTGACATTTGGCATTCGAACTCGAGCGAGTTTCTCGGTCGGGAGAGTCGGTCCGTCATAGAACTTCGCGGGCTTCGGCGCTGCGCAGCCGGCAAGGAGCGAGAGTGTCAAGATTGCGATCAGTGGCTTCATTGGTGAACGAGGTGTGGATGATTTTGACTTGAAGGCTAACGTAACGCATCCCGCAGAACCCGCGGGTAAAACTGGACCGTGCTGGATATTCAGGATATTGATTCTTCCTGGAAGTGGCTTGCAGCCTGGGTTTGCAGGCGCGGGGCTGTTCAAACACCCAGGTATAAAAATTCCGACAAACCCGGCAAGTTTCAACCGCACAAACTATAGCTTGCGAACGGGTGGGGCCTGAGCCTTCCACGGGGCAGCTTTCGGCAGAGAGCAAGCCGGGTTGCGAGTCAATGTGGACTTCCGCCGTTTCCGAATTTGTGCGCCTATCCACCAAACCCCTGGTGCGCGACCTCCTTGGTTGGACATTGCAAATGCAAATGGTTATCATTTGATCGCCTGAGTACGCCACACCCCGTCCACCGCAAAAGGCTCCTCCAGGAGTTTTGCGATGGACCTGATGGGCACCCCCACCCACCCCCACACCCCTGACTGCGCCTCCACCTCTGTAGGCCTGCCGCCAGTCCCCGCCACCTTGCCCCAGTGGGAGCGCGCTATGCAGCGCGCCCGCGCCGCCGGGCAGATGGGCCAGATGGCCATGGCGCTGGCGTTTGAACAGCAGGCGTTGGCGCTGGCCTTGCGCCTGGTGCAGCAAACGCCCCCGGCGGGGCGTGAGGACGATTGCATTGCGGCCCTGGTGGTGTCGCACCTGAACGTGGCCGACTTGCAGGTGCAGGCGGCCGAGCCCGATGCGGCGGCGCGCTTGCTGGGCCGGGCCCATGGGCTGCTGCAGAGCCTAGTGGCGGATGGCCGGTGTGGCGCCGCGCTGCGCCAGGCGGCGTGGCGGCATGGGCGCGAAACGCATGCGGCCTTGCTCGCCCATGTGCGCAGCCATGGTCCCCATCCTGCCATTGCCCAGGCGCTTGCCGGGGGCGGGCTGGCTGGCCTGTCGTCCTGACGGCGAACCGGCCACCTCGCCGCTGTGGCCCGGCTGGCGTTGTGGCCCCTTCTTCTCGCACCGGCCAGCGTTGCCCGCGCCGGATGTTGTCCTTGCTTCCTTCTCTCAACCCGACTGAAAAACCATGCCTTACACGCTGCCTGCCTTGCCCTATGCCTACGACGCGCTGGAGCCGCACATTGATGCGCGCACGATGGAGATCCACCATTCCAAACACCACCAGACCTACATCAACAACCTGAACGCCGCGCTGGAGGGCACGCCCCATGCCGATCTGCCCATTGATGAGCTGGTGGCGCGGTTGGTGCTGCTGCCCGAAAACCTGCAGGGCGCCGTGCGCAACAACGGCGGCGGGCACGCCAACCACAGCCTGTTCTGGCGCGTGATGTCGCCCCAGGGCGGCGGGCAGCCAGAGGGCGCGCTGGCGCGTGCCATCGATACCGACCTGGGCGGATTTGCCGCGTTCAAGGATGCGTTCACCAAGGCGGCGCTCACGCGGTTTGGCAGCGGGTGGGCCTGGCTGTGTGTGGGCGCGGCGGGCCAGCTGGTGGTGGAGAGCACGGGCAACCAGGACAGCCCGCTGATGGCGGGGGCGATGTCGGGCAACACGCCCATCCTGGGGCTGGATGTGTGGGAACACGCCTATTACCTGCATTACCAGAACCGCCGCCCCGAGTACATCGCGGCGTTCTACAACGTGATCGACTGGGCCGAGGTGGCCCGCCGCTTTGCGCTCGCGCGGGCGTGACCGCCTTGCACAGTGATTCCTGTTCCTAGACCCACCTGTTGCCCACACCGGAGCCGCCGCCATGCAGATGCCGCCCAGTTCGCCCGACACCGCCTTGGAATCCCCTGCGCTCACCGCTGAAGGTGTGACCCCGCCCGCAGGGCACGCCCCGGCACTGCGCCGGCGGCAGTGGCTGGGCCTGGGCATTGTGTTGCTGGGCATCGTGGCTGCCGCTGCCCAGGCGTGGCAGTGGATGGCCAGCCAGCCAACGGTCGAGGCGGCCTGGTGGGGCGGCCTGGTGGCCGCGCTGGCCACCGCTTTGGGCACGCTGCCGGTGCTGTTGTCCCAGCGGCTGTCCGAGCGCGCGCAGGACACGCTGTTTGGTTTTGGCGCGGGCGTGATGCTGGCGGCCTGCGCGTTCTCGCTGATCATCCCGGGCCTCCACGCGGCGCGCGGGGCAGGGGCGGGCGCTTGGGGCGCGGGGGCCACGGTGGGCGGGGCCATTTTGCTGGGGGCGCTGGTGCTGCTGTGGATGGAGCGCCTGCTGCCGCACGAGCATTTCATCAAGGGCGTGGAGGGCGCCCCGGCGTCGCGCACGCTGCAGCGCACCTGGCTGTTTGTGTTTGCGATTGCGTTGCACAACCTGCCCGAGGGGCTGGCCATTGGCGTGGCGCATGCGGGCGGCGACCCGCTGCGGGCCAACGCGCTGGCCACGGGCATTGCCATCCAGGACGTGCCCGAGGGCCTGGTGGTGGCCATGGCGCTGCTGGCGGCAGGTTACCGGCGCGCGCTGGCGGTGGGGCTGGGCATGGCCTCGGGTCTGGTCGAGCCCCTGGGCGCCGTGCTGGGGGCGGCTGTCGTCAGCGCATCGGCCAGCCTGTTGCCCTGGGGGCTGGGGTTTGCGGCCGGGGCCATGCTGTTTGTGATCAGCCACGAGATCATTCCCGAGTCGCACCGCAAGGGCCACGAGGCCTGGGCCACGGGCGGGCTGATGGTGGGGTTTGTGGTGATGATGCTGCTGGATACTGCGCTGGGTTGAGTTGATTGCTATGTATTTGATAGCTATCAGGGTATGATGGTTGCGCGCAAGGGCCTGTTTTGGCTTGGGGTTTTCTGTCAGCAAGAACCGTTCGGGCTGAGCTTGTCGAGGCCTCGCGCAGCGCTTCGACAGGCTCAGCGTGAACGGTTTATGTCTTTTGAACGCATGCCGTTATCAGCGCCCGGGATGCCGATGGCAGACGCTCAGTGCGCCACGGTTTCCAGCAGCAATGCGTCGATCGGGGCGGGGCGGCCCAGGGCGTATCCCTGGGCAAAGTGCACACCCAGGCCGGTCAGCAGGTCCACGATGGCCTGGCTTTCGGCAAACTCCGCCACGGTCTTCTTGCCCATGAGGCAACCGATCTCGTGGATGGACTTCACCATGGCAAAGCTCACGGGGTCGTCGGCCATGTTCTTCACAAACTGACCGTCGATTTTGAGCATGTCCACCGCCAGCTCGCGCAGGTAGGCGTACGACGACAGGCCGCTGCCAAAGTCGTCGAGCGCGAACTGGCAGCCCCGCGCGCGCAGGGCCTGGAAGAAACGGTTGGCCGCTGCCAGGTCGCCCATGGCGGCGGTTTCGGTGATCTCGAAACACAGGCGGTCGCAGCGCACCGGGGTCTGGTCCATGGCCTGCAGCACCTGGCCCAGGAAGGCGGCGTCGCCCACCGACTGGCCCGAGAGGTTGATGCAGCACAGCTCCACCCCCTCTTGGTGTTCGGCCATCCACGCCAGGGTCTTTTTGATGACCCAGCGGTCCACACGGGCGGCCAACTGGTAGCGCTCCACGGCGGGCATGAATTCTCTGGGCGAGACCAGGCGGCCATCGGCCGTGCGCATGCGCAGCAGGATCTCGCAGTGCAGGCCACGGGGCTGGCTGCCATGTGCCGTGTCCAGGCGGGTGATGGGCTGGCCGAACAGCTCGAACCGGTCGTGCTGCAAGGCGTCCTCGATGCGGCTGACCCATTCCATGACGCCATAGCGTTGTGCCAGTGCCGGGTCGTTCTCGGCATAGACATGGATGCGGTTGCGCCCTCCGTCCTTGGCCACGTAGCACGCACTGTCGGCTGCTTGCAGCAGGGCTCCCACACTTTCCGTGGTGGCGTCAAGCGCCACCGCCCCGATGCTGACGCTCACGCTGAACACATGGTCGCGCCACGCAAAGCGGAATGCGGCCAGTTCCTGCTGCATGCGCTCTGCCACCTGCAAGGCCTGCTGCAGGTCCTGGGGCTGCAGGTGGGCCAGAAACAGATGTGCCACCTGCCGCAGTAGCTCGTCGCCTGCGGCATGGCCGCAGGTGTCGTTGATCACCTTGAAGTTGTCGAGATCGAGGTAGCACACGCAGTGGCGGGCGGCGCCATCGCGCGTGGCGGCAAAGGCCTGGGCCAGCAGGTTCTCGAATGCGCGGCGGTTGCCCAGGCTGGTGAGCGTGTCGTGCAGGGCCTGGAACTCCATTTCGCGGCTCAGCCGGCTGGCTTCGGTCACATCGCGAAACACCAGCACCACGCCGTCGGCATCCCCGCCGGGGCGCAGCAGGGGGGAGGCCGACAGGTCCATGAGCAACGGGGCGCCCGCCTGCGGCGTGGACCGCAGCTTGGAATGAAACTGGGTGCTGCCCTGTGCCAGTGCCCGGCCCACCAGATCGGGGGCTGTGTCGGTGCCGGGCTCGGTGCCCAGGCCCAGCACATCCTGGTGCCTGCGCCCGCAGGCGGCGGCCAGCGACCAGCCCGTCAGCGCCTGGGCGGCAGGGTTGAGATACTGCACCAGCCCCGCAGCATCGGTGGTGACCACAGCGTCACTGATCGATTGCAGGGTCACCTGCAGGCGCTCTTTCTGCTGCACCAGTGCCTCTTCGGCCTCGCGCCGCGCGGTCATGAAGCGCACCCGGTCCAGTGCCACGGCCAGGTGCCCGGCGGTGGCCTGCATCAGCGCGATCTGCCAGGGCTTGGGCGGCCGCACGCCTTCCTCGTCACCATAGGTGCCCATGCCCAGCGCGCCCAGGCGCTGGTCGGCCATGATCAGCGGCACGTTGACAATGGTGCGGTTGTGCAGTGTCGCCACCACGGCTTTGTTGGTGCGGGGGTCGGTGCGCGCGTCTTCCACCACCACGACGTGGGTGGCCTGCATGATTTCTTCGAGCAGCGCATCCCCCTTTACGGGGATTTTCATGGTCTGTAGCTGGCGGCTCAGGGCGCTCTCTTCGCCGCTGGTGGTGTGCGTGAGGAAATCGAGCATGCCCGAGGCTTCGTCGAAAAGCGCCAGCCAGACATGGCGATAGTCAAAAACGCTTTCGCCCATGGGTTTGACGGCTTCCAGCACGTCGGGCAAGGTCCAGGCGCGCTCCAGGCGTTTGCACAGCTGGAGCAGGGCCTCGGCGTGTCCGCGCTCTTCGGCTTCGTGGGGGGCTGCGGGGTGGTGGGGCAATGTCATGGAACGTGGTGGAGGGCGCTTTCCGGGAGCCCTGGAGCAAGGGTCAAAGTGCTGGATCGCTGCCGTGGCGCCGCTTGCGCGACCATGGGCAGAGCATAGGTACCGCCTCGGGGGGGCGCATGGTGGAAACCACGCATTGGCGTTGGTTGGGCTGCGCAGCCGACCCCGTTGCCTTTCGCCTGTGGCGCACTCAGTGCGAGCAGTGGAGGCAACGCTGAGGGGTGGCTGGTGCGCCCCCGAGAAAAAGCCAAGGCAGGATTCTGCTGCAAAATTTGTAGCTATCTGGGATTGATGGGCGGGCGGTAAGGCCTGATTTGATCCATTTTTACCCGAAAAACTGGTAACACACGGCAATGGCGGCCACCACGCCCGCCAGTTCGGCCAGCAGCGCGCAGCCCACCGCGTGCCGCGCGCGCTGAATGCCCACGGCCCCAAAGTACACGGCCAGTACATAAAAGGTGGTTTCGGTGCTGCCCTGGATGGTGGCGGCGGCCAGGGCGGCAAAACTGTCCACGCCCTGGGTCTGCATGGTCTCGATCAGCATGGCGCGCGCGGCGCTGCCTGAAAACGGTTTGACCAGGGCGGTGGGCAGGGCATCCACAAACCGCGCGTCGGCGCCCAGCGCAGCGACGCACCAGCGGATGCCGTCGAGCACATAGCCTAAAGCGCCCGAGGCGCGGAACACGCCCACCGCGCACAGCATGGCCACCAGGTAGGGCAGCAGGCCCTTGGCCACGTCAAATCCCTCCCGGGCGCCGTCGATGAAGGCTTCGTACACCGGTACCTTGCGCCACGCACCCAGGGCCACAAACAGCACCACCAGCGCAAACAGCGTGAGGTTGCCCAGCAGCGACGACAGCGAGGCCAGGGCGGCGGCGCTGAGCGTGGTGAGCAGCGCCATGAAACCGCCCAGCACCAGCGCCACGGGCAGCAGATAGGCCAGCACCACGGGGCTCCACAGCGGCAGGCGCTGCACCACGGCCACGCTCAGCAGCCCCACCAGGGTGGATGCTGAGGTGGCCAGCAGGATGGGCAGGAAGACCAGCGTCGGGTCGGGCGCGCCCTGCTGCATGCGGTACATGAAGATGGTGACCGGCAGCAGCGTGAGCGAGGACGCGTTGAGCACCAGAAACAGGATCTGCGCGTTGGTGGCAGTGTCGGGCTGCGGGTTCAGCTCTTGCAGCGACTTCATGGCCTTGAGCCCCATGGGCGTGGCGGCGTTGTCCAGCCCCAGGGCGTTGGCGGCAAAGTTCAGCGTGATCAGCCCCAGTGCGGGGTGGCCGCGCGGCACTTCGGGCATGAGCTTGGCAAACAGCGGCGCCAGCCAGTGCGCCAGGGCATCCACAAGGCCCGCCTTCTCGGCGATGCGCAAGAACCCCAGCCACAGCGTGAGCGTGCCAAACAGCAGCACCATCACCTCGACCGACAGCTTGGCCATCTGGAACAGCGCCTGCACCATGGCCGAAAAAATCTCGGCGTTGCCGCCCACCAGCCACTGGGCCAGCGCGGCCACCGCCGCCGTCAGGAAGAAGCCGAGCCACAGGGTGTTGAGCATGGGAGAGGATGGGCGAGAGGGCCGGTAAGGGTGGGCGTGTGGCTGAGGTTACACGCTGTCGGGGCGGGCCCGGGCCGGTGGCACCGGGTTTGGCCCTGCCACGACAGCCCCAGGGTTGTTCGCACGGGTGATTGCAGGGCAACGAGTAAACTATAGGGTTTTGCCGCGCGGGGCGACCCACGGCAAACACCCCCCAACCCACACACAAAGGTAACCCCCATGGGCGCGCAGTGGAAAGCAAAGGGCAAGGCACTGGTTGCCGATGCCAAGGGCAAGCTGTTTGGCAAGCTGGTCAAGGAAATCACCGTGGCCGCACGTGGCGGCGCCGACCCGGCCAGCAACTCGCGCCTGCGCCTGGTCGTCGAGCAGGCCCGCAAGGCCTCGATGCCCAAGGACACGCTGGAGCGCGCCATCAAGAAGGGCTCCGGCACCGGAGCCGATGCCGTCAACTACGAGCGCGTGATCTACGAAGGTTTTGCGCCCCACCAGGTGGCCGTGATGGTCGAATGCCTGACCGACAACGTCAACCGCACGGCGCCCGAGATGCGCGTGCTGTTCCGCAAGGGGCAACTGGGCACCTCGGGCTCGGTGGCCTGGGATTTCAACCATGTGGGCATGATCGAAGCCGAACCCGCCAACGGCGACGCCGACCCCGAGCTGGCCGCGATTGAAGCCGGTGCGCAGGACTTTGAAGCGGGCGACGAAGAAGGCACCACCACCTTCTGGACCGACCCCACTGATCTCGACCTGGTCAGCCGCGCGCTGCCTGCCCATGGGTTCAATGTGCTGTCGGTCAAGCTCGGCTACAAGCCCAAGAACCCCGTCAACCCCGCCAACCTCACGGCCGAGCAGCTCGAAGAGGTTGAAAACTTCCTGGCGGCCATCGACGGCAACGACGACGTGCAAAACGTGTTTGTGAGCCTGGGCGGCTGATACACGGTTGATACGCGGCCGCAGGCCCCTGCGGCCTGCGCCACCGCCACCGGCTCTCACACCACCCACCTTTCAATGACTGCAGACCACTACGCCGCCCTCGGGCTGGCGGCCAATGCGTCGCTGGCCGACATCAAGAAGGCCTTCCGGCAGAAGGCCTCGTTCTACCACCCCGACCGCAACGATGCGCCGGACGCGGCCCAGCGTTTTGCCCAGGTGCAAAAGGCCTACGAGGTGCTGTCCGACGACGAAGCCCGCCAGGCCTACGACGACAACCGGCGCCGCAACCTGCTGGACGATCCGCTGCAGACCGCGCAAGAGATCTGGCAGGCCTATTCGGCGCGCATTCTTTCTTCTTCCTGATCGCCTCTGTGAAACTTTCTCCCTACTTTCATGACCTGCGCTCTGCCTACCAGGCCGAGCTGGACGACCTGGTCTCCGACTCCGAAGGCAACGATGTGCTGCGCAAGCGCCTGGCAGAGAAGCGCAACGAAATTGCCTTTTTGGTGCAGATGATGGAGCTGGCCCCCGAGATGGTGGCCGTGGTGTTTCACCGGGGCTTTCGCTTCACCAAGCCCGCTGCGGTCGAGCACCTGCTGGGCCAGGCCGCCGACAGCCTGCCCGACTGGCACAGCCTGACCCATGCCATCGCGCTGGAGCCCTGGGCCACGAGCCTGGCGCAGACCGTGCTGCGTGAGCCCCAGGGCGCGCGCTTTCTGGCGGTGGCGGCCGGGCTGGAATACCTGCAGCAGCACGCGCGCCTGGCGCCTGCTGCCACTGCGCATGGCGATGGGGATGCCGAGGACGATGGTGAAGACGCGCTGGAACACGACGACGACTACAACGCGTTGAGCGCCGACGATGCGGTGGACCCGCACAACAGCCGTACGCGCGAAGAGTCCAGCGCCAACTGGCTGGCCGACGCAGGCTTTGAGCGCAAGGAATGACCATGAGCAGCAGCAACCAACACCTCGCCCTGATCACCAAAACCACCAGCCTCATTGCGGCCGGTGACATCGTGGGCGCCGAGTCGGCCCTGGCCGAGCTGGCCGACACCGACGGCGACGGCGCGCTGATGGTGGTGCTGGACCAGCTCGCGCCCAAGGACATCCTGGCCGTGATGCGCGAGTACGACGACTCCAAGGCGTCCGTGGTCAACATGCTGGTCACGCCCGAGCAGTTCGCGCGCGCCATGGTGCTGGAGAAGCAGTACAAAGACCTCACCCACACGCACCTGCGCAACATGGTCAACGCCGTGGTCTTCCGCGACGATGCCGACCCGGTGGAGTTCCTCACCGCCATTGGCGATCTAGAAGGTGGCGCCGAGGCCCTGGCCAACTACTTTGCCGAGAAGTGGAGCCGCGTGGAGGCCTTTGCGCGCACCGGCACCTTTGACGCGACCGAAGACTATGGCCTCACGCTGAGCGATGACGAGTTGCTGGCATCGGGCTACGTGCAGCCGCGCGTGGACCAGGACGAAGTGGCCGACCGCGACTGGATGCAGATGGCCTGGCTGCTGCGCTATGAATGCCGCGATCTGTTCATCGAAATGCTGCTGGTGCTGCGCGCCAAGGCCCGTGCGTTTGACCTGGGCCTGGAAGAGGGCGAGGACGCCCCCGCCGAGGAAGACGACGGCAAGTTCGAGACCAGCGAGACCGACCGGGGCAAGGCCACGCCCGCAGCCCGCGCGTCTGACGAAGAATCCGCGATCTAGAGAACATCCCCCTGTGGCGCTGCGCGCCTTCCCCCCTCTCCCGAATCACTGCGTGATTCGGGAGAGGGGGACACCGCCCTCGCTGCGGGGCGGCCCTTGCTCGGCGGTCCTGGCCTGGGGCCGCGCCAGTTGCAAAGAGCGTGAGCAACGCGATGGAGTACCTGCATGACCTTGCCCCCTACGACTGCTTCTGATTCGCCAGCGGGCGCCAATGCCCTGCAACTGCACGATGCGCGCCCTTTCTTTGAAAAGGCGCTGGTGCACGGCGTGCAGCACGGCATCCTCGGTGCGGACCGGCTCGCGGCCATCAACGCCGATGCGCCCAAGGGCATGGTGCAGATCGCGCGTTACTTTGGCAGCGAGTTTTTGCGGCCCGAGCTGGAAAAAGCGCGCGACCGCATGGTCAACCTCATCAGCCTGTACTTGCTGGAGACCACGGGCGGCGACCTGGCCGAGGCGGCCGTCTCGCTGCGCGACCACTCCTTTTTGTCTCGCTCCAAGGGCGGTTCGGACATGCTCAAGCGCCTGATTGCCATGCCCGAGAGCAGCAACTTCGGCATGGCCGGCTATGCCGATGCCGAAACCCCACTGCTGGCTGCCTGGTCGCTGCGCAGCCATGCCGACTACCGCGCCGAGCTGGCCCGGCGCAGCCAGATTGCCCAGGCCATTGCCGCTGCCGAGTGGCTGGCCGCGCAGTACGACCTGGACACCGACGAGCTGGAAACCGCCGGTGCCGACGCCGAGGCCGTGATCCGCACAGGGCTGCTGATGCAGGCGTTGAACCCCAAGGCCATGGCGGCCAGTGAGTGGCCCAGCGCCCCGGTGTTTGAAAAGCTGGTGACTGCACTGCGCAAAAAGAAGGCGCTCCTGCCGACGGCGCTGCGCCTGCCCCCCGGTGTGCCAGCAGCGTTGCGCGACGTGCTGCAAGTCCAGTGCGCCACCGTGCTGGCCGACCTGCCCAAGCTGCTGCAATCCGCTGCGCCCCTGCGCACCCTGTTGCGCCCCATGGGCGCCTTCAGGGCACGCTACTTCCTGCTGGACGACCCTCTGGCCGAAGTGGACAGCTTTCACCGCAGCCTGGATGTGCTGGAGGACGACGATGAGCCTCCACAGCCTGCCAGCAAGACATGGACCAAGGCGACCGGGGGCAACGACGATGAGCACTCGCTGCTCACGCTGTTTCTGTGCCTGGCCGCCGGCGCCCCCAAAAAGACGCTGCTGACCGAGAAAACCGCCGCCAGCCTGGTGCGCAAGATCCGCAAGACGGGCCTGCAGCCCGCGCTGGCCACCGACTTCATCCGCAGCCATGCGGCGGGCGCGTTCCAGCAGGATTACCTGGCGCTGTGGACCAGCTTTGTGCAGGACGCCCAGGCCACGCTCACCAGCGACCGGGACTACCAGATGCACGACGCCCTGGCCTTGCTGCGGCGCGAGTGCCACGTGGTGGGCTGAGAGCCTCCACAGGTTCAGCGCCACCGCCGCTGCGGTCACAGGGGGAAAGGGGCATTGGCGCGGGGCGCGCCTGCCTGCGGTGGCTGGCAGGTGGTCGCGGCTCTCGGTTAGTATCGCCAACGCCCAGCGTGCCTGCCGCCTTGTTCCGCCAAGGCCGCCCCACGCGCGGCGCCAGGACCGACCCGCCATCCTTCCACCCACTGCCGTCCCTCTGTGCACAGCCCCACCCTCGTTATCGTCGCGGCCATTCTTTCGGCGCTGGTGACAGTCGTGCTCTATGCGGTCTGGTATTTCAACCGGCACATACCGGGCCTGCGGCTGTGGATGCAGTCGTTTCTGTGTGCCACGGCGTACTGCATCAACCTGCTGGTGCGCGACCAGCTTCCATGGGCGCTGTGGGTGTCGGTGGTTCTGGCGCAGGGATCGATTGCGCTGGCGGCCTACCTGTGCTTTTTGGGCGGGCGGGCCTACATGGGGCGAGCGCCCGTGCCCCACTGGATTGCGGCTTGCACCATGGCCGGGTTGGTGGCGCTGTCGGTGTATTTCACGGAGGTGCAGCCCAATCCGGGCGCCCGCTTCGCGCTTTCAGGCCTGGTGGCCGGCGTGTTTTTTCTGTTGACCGCGCGCACCATGGCGCGGGGCGGTTTGCGCTCGGCACCCTTGCGCTATCTGTTTGCCGGTGTGCTGGGCGTTCATGGCAGCTTTGCGTTGTTGCGGCCCCTGCTGTTCAAGCTCGCCTTGCCTGCGGGGGCAATGGATCCCGAATCGGGCATGGTGGTGATGCTGTCGCAGTTTGTGGTGCTGGAGGCCATGCTGGCCCTGGTGCTGACGGCGTTTGGCGTGCTGATGCTGACCAACGAGTTCACCACCAGCGAGCTGCGCCACCTGGCCGAGGTGGACCCGCTCACCAACGTGTTCAACCGCCGGGCGTTCCTGACGCTGCTGGACAAGGCCATCAGCAACGCGCAGCGCACGCAGACCGCGCTGCCCGTGCTGGTCATGGACCTGGACCATTTCAAGAAGATCAACGACACCTGGGGGCACCGCGCGGGTGACGACGTGCTGCGCCACTTTGTGGCGCTGGCCAACCGCTGCCTGCGCAAGGAGGACGTGATCGGTCGCCTGGGCGGGGAGGAGTTCGCCATCTTTCTGCCCAACGCGGGCGGGGGCGGCGCCATTGCGGTGGCTGAGCGGCTGCGTGCCCTGGTCGAGGCGCACCCGGTGGTGACCGGGCAGCGCTCGATTGCCCTGACGGTGAGTGTGGGCGTGACCTTGTGCACCGGCGGGGAGACGGCCGACACCGCCCTGCAGCGCGCCGATGAGGCCATGTACCTGGCCAAGGAGCGGGGCCGCAACCGGGTGGAGATGCTGTCCCGGATGACCCTGGCCGCCGCTGCCTGACACTGCTTGGCGCTGTCTGCGCTGCCTGCGCTGTCTGGGGCAACGCAACGCGGTGGGGTGAGAACACCATCGCCTGTGTCGGCTGGCCGACCCCCGCGCATGATGGGCTCTGGCCTGGGGCCGGCCAGGGCTGCAGAATGCCTGCTTTCTCTTCCACTCCCTGCACGAGCGAGCAGACCCATGGCAGTGCCTCCCCCGCATCGCGCGCAGAGCGCCCCCTCCCACCCCGGTACGCCCGTCGCCCAGGGCCCTTCGGCGCAGCCCTCCGCCCCTTCGCGCCGGTCGTTTGTGCGCGCGGGCGTGGGCCTGGCGGCCGTGGGCGGCGCGGCGGTGGTGGGCGCAGGCTATTTCCTGTACCGGCCGGGCAATGACCGGCAGTTGGTGTTCGCCACCCTTGGCCAGGCCCTGCACGAGGTGGAACGCCTGAACGCCGCGTCGGTATACGCACTCGCGCCCGCCACGGCCTGGAGCTGGTCGCAGACGCTGGAGCACTGCGCGCAGAGCATCGAATACTCGCTGCAGGGGTTTCCGGCCCCCCGGTCGGCGCTGTTCCAGGCCACGGTGGGGGCGGCCGCCTTTCAGGTGTTCGCCCTGCGGGGCCGCATGAGCCACAACCTGGCCGAGCCGATTCCGGGCGCGCCAGCGCTCAACGCAACGGCCACCGATGCCAGCGCCGCCCTGGCCCGGCTGCACAAGGCCGTGCAGGATTTTGCGGCCCACACCGGGGCCCTGCACCCGCACTTTGCCTATGGGGCGCTGAGCCACGCGCAGTACGAGCAGGCGCACGCCATGCACCTGGCCAACCACCTGTCGGCCTTTGACGGGCGCACGCCGGCATAAGAACAGGTTCTAAACAAATCTCCTTGGCGGCCAGTGGGCGACCCCTGGGGGCAATCGCAGGCGGATTGATGCAAGTCAAGCGGTCATGGCGACCTGCCGGGGACGGGCCGGGGGGCTCCGCGTACCATGCCTTTGGACGGGGGGCGGCATCGCAGGCGTGGCCTGGCGTGCGCCCGCCGGCATGCCAACAAGGATGAACCATGGGCAGCAAGTGGAAGACATATGCGGCAGCGCTGGTGCTGCTGTTGCTGGGCGCGGTGCTGGTGGTGCGCTGGGCGCCCTGGCGCTCGCAGGGGCCGGGCCCCGGCTTCGTGAGCGGCAACGGCCGCATCGAGGCCACCGAGATCGCGGTGGCCACCAAGCTCGCGGGCCGGGTGCAGGACATCCTGGTGGCCGAGGGCGCGTTCGTGAAGGCCGGGCAGCCCGTGGCCCGCATGCAGATCGATGGCCTGCAGGCCCAGCGCGAAGAGGCCGTGGCGCGGCTGCAGCAGGCGCAGGTGGCCATCAGCAGCGCCCAGGTGCAGGTGGCGCAGCGCGAAAGCGACCACCAGGCCGCGCTGGCCGTGGTGGCCCAGCGCGAGAGCGACCTCGACACCGCCCGCCGCCGCTTGCCGCGCTCTGAGCAGCTGGCGCGCGAGGGCTTCTTCTCCAGCCAGCTGCTCGACGACGACCGCGCCAAGGTGCACAGCCTGCAGGCAGCCGTGCGCGCGGCCCAGGCCCAGGCCAAGGCCGCGCAGGCGGGCATTGGGGCGGCCCGCACCCAGGTGACCAGCGCCGAGGCCAACGTGCGCGCGCTGGAGGCCACGCTGGCGCGCATCGACGTGGAGCTGGCCGACAGCGAACTCAAGGCCCCGCGCGACGGCCGCGTGCAGTTCCGCGTGGCCCAGCCCGGCGAGGTGGTGGGCGCGGGCGGGCGCGTGCTGCAGCTGGTGGACCTGACCGATGTGTACATGACCTTCTTCCTGCCCGAGGCGGTGGCGGGCCGCGTGGCCCTGGGCAGCGAGGTGCGCATCGTGCTCGACGCCGCGCCCGGCATCGTGGTCCCTGCGGCCGTGTCGTTCGTGGCCAGCACCGCGCAGTTCACGCCCAAGACGGTGGAGACCGCGAGCGAGCGGCAAAAACTCATGTTCCGCGTGCGCGCGCAGATCGACAAGGCGCTGCTGCTGCGCCACCAGGAACAGGTCAAGACCGGCCTGCCGGGCGTGGCCTGGCTGCGGGTGGACCCGGCGGTGCCATGGCCTGCAGGGCTGGCCGTCAACACGGACTCCAAGGCCGCGCAGTGAGCCACAGCGCCGTCGCTGTCGCCGCTACCGCCACCGAGCCCGTGGCGCGCCTGCGCGGCGTGGGGCAGCGCTATGGCCGCACGGTGGCGCTGGACCACATCGACCTGGAGATTGCCGCGGGCCGCATGGTGGGCCTCATCGGGCCGGACGGCGTGGGCAAGTCAAGCCTGCTGGCCCTGGTGGCGGGTGCGCGCGCGGTGCAGCAGGGCCGGGTGGAGGTGCTGGGGGGCGACATGGCGCGCCGCCGCCACCGCAGCGCGGTGTGCCCGCGCATCGCCTACATGCCGCAGGGCTTGGGCAAGAACCTCTACCCCACGCTGTCGGTGGAAGAAAACCTGCAGTTCTTCGGCCGCCTGTTCGGCCACGGCGCGGCCGAGCGGCGCCGGCGCATCGACGCGCTCACGCACAGCACCGGCCTGCACCCGTTCCTGGCGCGGCCCGCGGGCAAGCTCTCGGGCGGCATGAAGCAGAAGCTGGCCCTGTGCTGTGCCCTGATCCACGACCCCGACCTGCTGATCCTGGACGAGCCCACCACGGGCGTGGACCCGCTGGCGCGCGCCCAGTTCTGGGACCTGATCGGCCGCATCCGTGCCGCGCGGCCCGGCATGAGCGTGATCGTGGCCACGGCCTACATGGAAGAGGCCCAGCGTTTTGAATGGCTGGTGGCCATGGACGAAGGGCGCATCCTGGCCACGGGCACACCGGCCGAGCTCATGGCCCGCACCGGGCACGGTGCGCTGGAGCAGGCCTTCGTGGCGCTGCTGCCCGAGGCCAAGCGCCGGGGGCACCGGCCCGTCGACATTCCGCCGCTGGACCACTCGCAGGCGGCCGAGGTGGCCATCGAGGCGCGCGGCCTGACCATGCGTTTTGGCGACTTCGTGGCGGTGGACCATGTGAGCTTTCGCATCCAGCGCGGCGAGATCTTCGGCTTTCTGGGCAGCAACGGCTGCGGCAAGTCCACCACCATGAAGATGCTCACCGGCCTGCTGCCCGCCAGCGAGGGACAGGCCTGGCTGCTGGGCCAGCCGGTGGACCCGAAGGACATGGCCACGCGGCGGCGCGTGGGCTACATGTCGCAGGCGTTTTCGCTTTACAGCGAGTTGTCGGTGGAGCAGAACCTGGTGCTGCACGCGCGGCTGTTCCATGTGCCCGCGCCCGAGATTCCCGGGCGTGTGGCCGGCATGCTGCAGCGGTTCGCGCTGCAGGAGGTGCGCGGCGCGTTGCCCATGCAGCTGCCGCTGGGTATGCGCCAGCGCCTGTCGCTGGCCGTGGCCATGGTGCACCAGCCCGAGCTCTTGATTCTGGACGAACCCACCTCGGGCGTGGACCCGATGGCCCGCGACAACTTCTGGCGCCTGATGGTGGAGCTGGCGCGGCGCGACAAGGTCACCATCTTCATCTCCACCCACTTCATGAACGAGGCCGAGCGCTGCGACCGCATCTCGTTGATGCACGCCGGGCGTGTGCTGGAGAGCGCTGCGCCGCAGGAGCTGGTGGCCCGCCGGGGCGCGGCCACGCTGGAGGAGGCCTTCATCGGCTACCTGGAGGACGCGGCGGGCCCGGGCGCTGCGGAGGCCACCGCCCCGGCCCCCCCGCCGACCTTACCGGTGCCTGCAGCGGCACCCGCCGCACCGGGCTGGCCCACCCGCCTGCGCCAGAGCCTGGCCCGCATCCACAGCACGCAATGGCGCGAATCGCTGGAGCTGCGCCGCGACCCGGTGCGCGGCGCGATGGCGCTGCTGGGCTCGCTCATCTTGATGTTCGTGATGGGCTACGGCATCAGCATGGACGTGGAGAACCTGCGTTTTGCGGTGCTGGACCGCGACCAGACCGCATTGAGCCGGGCCTACACGCAGAACTTGGCGGGCTCGCGCTACTTCACCGAGCAGCCGCCGCTGGCCACCTACGCCGAACTGGACGCCCGCATGCGGTCTGCCGAAATTTCGCTGGCGCTGGAGATACCCCCCGGCTTTGCGCGCGATGTGGCGCGGGGCCAGCCGGTGCAGATCGGCGCCTGGGTGGACGGCGCCATGCCGCAGCGCGCCGAAACCGTGATCGGCTACGCCCAGGGCATGCACCAGCAGTGGCTGGCCGAGGAAAGCCGCAGCCGCACGGGCATGGCGCCCCGGGGCCTGCTGGAGGTGGAGCCGCGCTACCGCTACAACCCCGACGTGCGCAGCCTGCCGTCCATGGTGCCCGCCGTGATCCCGCTGCTGCTGCTCATGCTGCCCGCCATGCTCACCGCGCTGGCCGTGGTGCGCGAGAAGGAGCTGGGCTCCATCATCAACCTGTACGTGACGCCCACCACCCGCACCGAATTCATGCTGGGCAAACAGCTGCCCTATGTGCTGCTGGCGCTGTTCAACTTCGGCCTCATGTGCCTGGCGGCGGTGACGGTGTTCGGCGTGCCCATCACCGGCAGCTTTGCCACGCTGGCACTGGCCGCGCTGCTGTTCAGCCTGTGCTCCACGGGCATGGGCTTGCTGGCCTCCACCGTCACGCGCAGCCAGATCGCGGCCATGTTTTTTGCCATGGTGGGCACCCTCATCCCGGCCGTGCAGTTTGCGGGGCTGATCAACCCCGTGTCGTCCATGACGGGCGCCGCGCGCTGGATGGGCGAGCTGTACCCGGCCAGCCACATGTTCACCATCAGCCGGGGCGTGTTCAACAAGGCACTGGGCCTGCAGGACCTGCAGTCCGAGTTCTGGCCCATGCTGGTGGCGGTGCCCGTCATCATCGGTGCGGCCATTGCGCTGCTGCGCAAGCAGGAGGCCTGACATGTCCTTGCGCGAGCGCGGCTCCCATATCTTGCGGCTGGGCATCAAGGAGCTGTGGAGCCTGTGGCGCGACCCGATGATGCTGTTCCTCATCGTCTACACCACCACGGTGGCGGTGTACACGGCGGGCATGGCCCAGTCCGAAACGTTGCACCACGTGCCCATCGCCATCGTCGATGAAGATGCCTCGGCGTTGTCCGAGCGCATCGCCTCGGCGTTCTACCCGCCGCAGTTCATGCGGCCCGCCATGATCGGGCCGCACCAGGTGGACCCGGGGCTGGACGCGGGCCGGTACACGCTGGTGCTGCACATCCCCGCGCATTTCCAGCGCGATGTGCTGGCAGGCCGGGTGCCGCAGGTGCAGCTCAACATCGACGCCACGCGCATGAGCCAGGCCTTTGTCGGCAACGGCGCCGTGCAGCAGATCGTGCAGCTGGAGGCCAGCGAGTTCGTGCAGCGCTACCGCGCCGTGGCCGTGCCGCCGGTGGATCTGTCGGTGCGCGCGCGGTTCAACCCCGCGCTGCAGCCCGCGTGGTTCGGCTCGCTCATGGAGCTGATCAACATCGTGACCATGCTCTCCACCATCCTCACCGGCGCGGCGCTGATCCGCGAGCGCGAGCACGGCACGGTGGAGCATCTGCTGGTGATGCCCGTCACGCCCGGCGAGATCATGCTGGCCAAGGTTTGGGCCATGGCGCTGGTGGTGCTGGTGGCCGTGTGGGTGTCGCTCACCGTGGTGATCCGCTGGGGCATCGGCGTGCCCATCGAGGGCTCGGTGCCGCTGTTCTTGCTGGGGGCGGCGCTGCACCTGTTTGCCACCACCTCCATGGGCATCTTCCTGGCCACGGTGGCGCGCACCATGCCGCAGTTCGGCCTGCTCATGGTGCTCACCATGATGCCGCTGCAGATGCTCTCGGGCGGCGTCACCCCGCGCGAGAGCATGCCGCTGTGGGTGCAGTACGGCATGGCGCTGGCACCCACCACGCATTTCACCGAGCTGGCCCAGGCCATCCTCTACCGGGGCGCGGGCTGGGCGGTGGTGTGGCCGTCGCTGGTGTGGCTGCTGGGGATCGGCGCGGTGCTGTTTGCGCTGGCGCTGGCGCGGTTCCGCAAGACCATTGCGCGCATGGCGTAGCGGTTTTCGGTGGTTTGCTATTAAAAATATAGCTTCTAGCGCTTTGTGGATAAGCGCTAGCGGCCATTTTTATAGAAAGCTCACTTTTTCGGGCCGCCCCGGCAGGTGCAGCTGCGCGGCCGGCGCGGGCTGGCGCGCCAGCAGCTTGCCGCGCCGCCACACGCCCAGGCGGGCCGCGCGCAGGCGGATCGCATCGGCCGGGTGGCGCGCGTGCAGCAGCACGAAGTCGGCAAACGCGCCGGGCACCAGGCCATAACCCTCCAGCCCCAGCAGGCGCGCGGGGTTTACCGTCACCGCGTCAAAGCACTGGCGCATCGCGGCCTGGCTGGTCATCTGGCCCACGTGCAGGCCCATGTGCGCGGCCTCCAGCATGTCGGCGCTGCCGCCGCTGTACCAGGGGTCGAGCACGCAGTCGTGGCCAAAGGCCACCGTGAGGCCGGCGGCCATCAGCTCGGGCACGCGGGTCATGCCCCGGCGCTTGGGGTAGGTGTCGTGGCGGCCCTGCAGCGTGATGTTGATGAGCGGGTTGGCCACCACGCCCAGGTCGGCCTCGGCCATCAGCGCCATCAGCTTGCTCACGTAGTAGTTGTCCATGCTGTGCATGGAGGTGAGGTGCGAGCCTGTGACGCGGCCGTGCAGGCCCAGGCGCTGGGTTTCGTACGCCAGCGTCTCGACATGGCGCGAGTGTGGGTCGTCGGACTCGTCGCAGTGCATGTCCACGCGCTTGCCTTGGCTGGCGGCCAGCTCGCACAGGATCTTCACGCTCTCGGCCCCCTGGGCCATGGTGCGCTCGAAGTGGGGGATGCCGCCCACCACGTCCACGCCCAGGGCGAGCGCGCGTTTCAGGTTCTCGAGCCCGCCGGGCGCGCGCAGCACGCCGTCCTGCGGAAAGGCCACGAGCTGCAGGTCCAGGTAGGGCGCCACGCGTTGTTTCACGTCCAGCAGCGCCTGCACGGGCAGCAGGCTCGCGTGGCTGGTGTCCACATGGCTGCGGATGGCCAGCAGCCCGCGTGCCACGGCCATGTCGCAGTACTGCAGCGCGCGCTGCACGATGGCCTCGTGCGTGAGCGTGGGCTTGAGTTCGCCCCACAGTGCAATGCCTTCGAGCAAGGTGCCGCTCTCGTTCACACGCGGCTGGCCGTAGCTCAGCGTGGAGTCCATGTGGAAATGGGCGTCCACAAACGGCGGACTCACCAGCAGGCCGCCCGCATCCACCGTCTCATGCGCGGGGGCCTGCAGGCCTTCGGTCACTTCGGTGATGCGGCCGTCTTGCACGGCAATCGACATGTTCTGGCGGCCGTCGGGCAGGGTGGCGTGGGTGATGAGCAGGTCGAGCATGGTGAGAGAGTGTAGATATTCGTCTGAACGCGCAGGCACACTGCATGGTCTCAAGAAGAAAGGGGTATCCGATGAATGCGCATGAAAAGCTGAACTATGTCGAATTTGCGGCACGCGACCTGCCGGCCACCAAGTCGTTCTTTGAACAGGCCTTTGCGTGGGCCTTTGTGGACTACGGCCCGGAATACACGGCCTTCTCGGGCCAGGGGCTGGACGGCGGCTTCTTTCAGGCCAGCCTGTGCTCCACCCCCGCCACCGGCGGCGCCTTGCTGGTGTTCTACAGCGCAGACCTCGAAGCCACGCTGGCCAAGGTGATGCAGGCGGGGGGCCGCATCGCCAAGCCGGTGTTTGACTTTCCGGGAGGGCGGCGCTTTCACTTCACCGAGCCCAGTGGCAACGAGTTCGCGGTGTGGTCGGATCAGACGGTGTGAGTGAATCCGGCGTGGCCGAGCGGGCATGGCGGGTTTATTCGCACCTTCTCAACGCTCCCCCTTGCGGTAGGGCTTCATCAGCGCCTGCGGATACGCCGCCTTGCGTGCCACCAGCACCAGCGCCAGGATGGACAGCAGGTAGGGCAGCATCAAATACACCTGGTAGGGCAGCCAGGCACCACCCGCCTGCTGCAGCCGCAACTGCAGCGCATCAAAGAAGGCGAACAGCAGCGCACCCAGCAGCGCCTTGCCCGGCCGCCACGAGGCAAACACCACCAGGGCCACGCAGATCCAGCCGCGCCCGTTGACCATGTTGAAGAAGAACGCGTTGAAGGCCGACAGCGTGAGGAACGACCCGGCCACGCCCATGAGCGCCGAGCCGAACACGATGGCCCCCGTGCGCGTGGCCGCCACCGGGATGCCCTGGCCCTCGGCCGCCTGCGGGTTCTCGCCCACCATGCGCACGGCCAGACCCAGCGGCGTGCGCAGCAGCACCCAGGCCAGCAGCGGCACCAGCAGCAGGGCCAGCAGCGTGAGCGGGGTTTGTTCCGAGAGGATGGGGATGCCCAGCCATTCCATGGGCGCAAACGGCTCGATGGTGGGCGGCGTGTTCACCTTGGGGAAGCTCACCCGGTAGCCGTAGTAGCTGAGCGCCGTGGCCAGCAACGTGATGCCGAGGCCCGACACATGCTGCGACAGCGCCAGCCCCACCGTCAGCCACGCATGCAGCAGCCCGAACACCGCCCCGGTCAGCGCCGCCACCAGCACCCCCGTCCACAGCCCGTAGCCCGCGTACACCGCCAGCCAGCCGGCGAAGGCGCCCGCCACCATGATCCCTTCAATGCCCAGGTTGAGCACGCCTGCGCGTTCGCACAGGAGCACGCCCAGCGTGCCCAGGATGAGCGGCGTGGCCACGCGCAGGGTGGCGATCCAGAACGCGGGGTTGGCGAGGATGTCGAGCAGTTCGGTCATGCGGCTGCTCCGGCATGGTTTGCTTTGTTTTTGATAGCTTCTAGCGCATGATGGATGCGCGGTAGAGGCCAATTTGGCAGGATTTTTTGGTAGAACCGGGTGTTCATGGCGCCCTCACTTCCACCGCACGCGGTATTGCGTGAGCAGCCCGGCCACCAGCACCGCAATCAACGAGGTCGCCACGATCACATCGGCGATGTAGGTGGGCACGCCCACCGCGCGGCTCATGCTGTCGGCCCCCACCAGCACCCCCGCCACAAAGGTGCCCGCCGCGATCACGCCCAGCGGGTGCAGCCCCGCGAGCATGGCGATCACGATGCCGCTGTAGCCATAGCCGGGCGACATGTCGAGCGTCACATAGCTGGTGCGGCCCGCCACCTCGATGGCCCCGGCCAGCCCCGCCAGCCCGCCCGAGAGCAGAGCCACCAGCACCACCGTGCGGGTGATGGGCACGCCCGCAAACGCGGCCGCTCGCGCATTGGCGCCTGCGGCGCGGATGTCAAAGCCTGGCACCGTGCGCGCCAGCAGCGCCCACAGCATCACAGCCAGCGACACGGCCCACAGCAGGCCCGTGTGCAGCCGCGTTTGCGGCACCAGCTTGGACAATTCGAGGTCCCCCTGCAGCGCCACACTCTGCGGCCAACCCATCGATAGGGGGTCTTTCATCGGGCCATCGAGCAGGGCGGAGACGAGCAGCAGCATGATGAAGTTGAGCAGCAGCGTGGTCACCACCTCGTCCACGCCCAGCCGCGCCTTCATCAGCGCCGGGCCCAGCAGCAGCGCGGCCCCGGCCAGGGCTGCCGCCAGCATCATCAGCGGGAAGAGCACATAAGGCGACCATTCCAGCCCCGTGCCGCCATGCATGCCGCCCACGGCCACGGCGGCCAGCGCGCCGGCATAGAGCTGACCTTCAGCCCCAATGTTGAACAGCCGGGCGCGGAAGGCCACGGCGGCCGCCAGCCCGGTCAGGATCAGCGGCGTGGCGCGGGTCAACGTCTCGGTCAGCGCAAACACCGAGCCGAACGCGCCTTGCAGCAGCAGGGCGTAGGTGCGGCCCACGGGTGCCCCGGCCCACAGCACCAGCAGGGCGCTGACGATCAATGTGAACACCACGGCGCCGATGGGCGCCAGCAGGTAGGCGGCGGGAGATGTACGGTTGCGTTTTTCGAGGCGCATGGGCGGTTGACAGATTGGATGGGTGTCAGTGGTTGTGCTGGCTGGGGTGGTGTTCGAGAATGCGCGCAGCCCATTGCCCTTTGAATTTTTTCATGAAGCACCTCGCCATTGTTTTTGCCTTCATCGCCTCGGTGTGGGGCGCGGGCTTTGCGTGGGCTGCCACGGGCGATCCGGCGCTCTCGATGCCGCCGCCCACCCAGGAGGAATTGGCGCGGACGGCCGAGATCAACGCATGGTTGGACGAGAAGCGCGCCGCGCAGGAGGCGTCACGGATACGGCACCGATGGGTTACGGCCGGGGTGGCCTTGGGTCTTACCGTGGGCTTCATCGCACTGGTGAGGCGAACCTGGCGCAGCGGCCGGTCTTTGGCGTTCAAGTGCAGCCGTGTGCTGCTTTGGGCGCCATGCTTCTTGTTGGCCAGCGTGTGGTGGTTTCCGCCATCCCTTTGGGTGGCATTCGCGTGGGCGCCTGCACTGGTGTGGGTGTGGTGGAAGAGGGCGCTGTCGTGGTGGGAGCTGGGCGTGGCTTCGGCGCTGTACCTGTCCGCTTTGGTGTTCACGTGGCTGGTCTTCAGAACCTTGGCCGCTATGGGCGCCGGGTAAGGGGCCGGGCGCTGCATGGGCGCCTGCGCGCTCACGCGGTGCCCTCCGCACCTTGTGCCGCCCCTGCCATGGCCAGGCCAATGGCTTCGCGGCTCCAGGCCTCGGCAGGCTGGGCGGGGGTGAGATGCCCGTCGTGCATCACCGCCACGCGGTCGCCCAGGGCCAGTACCTCGTCCAGGTCGTCGGAGATGAGCAGCACGGCTGCACCGCTGTCGCGCGCATTGATGAGCTGCTGCTGCACAAACATCACCGCGCCAATGTCCAGCCCCCAGGTCGGCTGGTGGGCCACGATGAGTTGGGGGGCGGGTGCTGTGTTGCCCGCACCGTTCAGCGGCGGCATCAGCGCGCGGCCCAGGATGAGCTTTTGCATGTTGCCGCCCGACAGCGACCGGGCTGGGGCATCCGGCCCACCGCCACGCACATCAAAGGTCTCAGCCACCCGCTGGGCATGCTGGCGCGCGGCGCGGCGCTGGACCCAGAAGGCGCGCCACCACGGGTGCGCAAACCAGGGGCCGCGCAGGCGTTCGGACACGGCGTTCTCCCACACTGGCAGGTCGCCCACCACGCCCACGGCGTGCCGGTCTTCGGGGATGCGGGCCACGCCCTGGCTGACCAGCCACGCGGGCCGGGCTTGCAGCGGCGCGCCACGCAATGTGACCTGCCCGGCGGTGGCCGCACGCACGCCGCACAGCAGGTCGGCCAGCGCCACCTGGCCATTGCCGCTGACGCCAGCGATGGCGACGATCTCACCGGCGCGCAGGGTGAGGGACACGCCCTGCAACCGGTCGCGGCCGCTGGATGCGGTGCTCGCGTTGCTGAGGGTGCAGACGGGCTCACCCACGTTGTGTGCTGGGCGGCGCTCGGCGGCTTCGATGGCATGGCCCACCATCCACTGCGCGAGTTGCCCCTGGGTGGTGCCCTGCGCAGGCGCCTCGGCCACGAGCTTGCCCTGGCGCAGCACGGCCACGCGGTGCGACACGCGCAGCACCTCGCCCAGTTTGTGGCTGATGAAGATGATGGACAGGCCCTGCGCCACCATCTGCGCCAGGGTGTCGAACAGCGCCTCGCTCTCCTGCGGGGTGAGCACCGCGGTGGGTTCGTCCAGGATCAGAATGCGGGCGCCCCGGTACAGCGCCTTCAAAATTTCGACGCGCTGGCGCTCGCCCACCGAGAGGCTGCCTACGCGCGCATCGGGGCTCACCGGCAGGCCAAACTGCTGCGACACGGCCAGCAGCTTGGCGCGTGCCTCGCTGCGGCGCGAAAAGGGCTGCCACAGCGGCTCGGTGCCCAGCAGCACGTTGTCCAGCACCGTGAGGTTGTCGGCCAGCGTGAAGTGCTGGTGCACCATGCCAATGCCCGCCGCCAGCGCCGCGCGCGGCTGGCCGGGCGGCAGGGGTTGGCCAAAGACTTCGATCTGCCCTGCGTCGGCCACGTAGTGCCCGAACAGAATGGACATCAGCGTGGACTTGCCCGCGCCGTTCTCGCCCAGAAGGGCCAGCACCTCGCCGCGCGCTAGGGTCAGGCTGATGCTGTCATTGGCGACAAGTTTGCCGAAGCGTTTGGTGATGTCTGACAGGCGCAGGACGGGGGCGGAGTCTTGTGTCATCTACTTCCAGGCCGCCAAAAACGCCCGCAGCACCTTGGCCGAATTGGCCGCCGCCAGGCCCATGAAGGTGCCCATTTCGTTCTCGCCTTCGCCCCCGCCGGCCAGGTCGCTCAGCGACCGGAACGCAATGTAGGGCACGCCATTGCTGTGCGCCACCATGGCGGTGGCGGCGGTTTCCATGTCGAGCACGTTGGCCTCAAAGGTCTTGAGCGCGTATTCGCGGAAGGCCTTGTTGTCCACAAAGGCCTGGCCCGACACGCCGTTGCCGCCGACCACGAGTTGGGGGCGCTGTTTCAGGCAGGTGGCGGCCAGGCAGTGTTCCAGGCCCACGTTCTGCAGGCTGCGGGCGGTGGCTAGCATCTTGGGGTCGGCTTCGAACCAGAACTTCTTGCTGAGTTGGGGGTTGGCGGCAGAGCGCACCTCCACCGGGCGCGGGTGCATCATGCCGAAGGCGGGCAGGGTCAGCTCGCTTTTCATCCATGCGGGGGCGCTGTACTGGCCGGGTTTGTCTTCACGCGCCATCAGCCATTCCATGTACTGGCCCCACTGCGCAGGCACCGTCACGTCGCCAATGTGCAGGCCGGGGTTCACGCCGCCGGCAATGCCGCTGAAGACCACGTGGCTCACGTGGAAGCGGTCCAGCACCAGTTGCGTGTTCATGGCCGCGTTGGTCATGCTGATGCCCGAGAGAAACACGACCACGGGCTTGCCTTCGAGCGTGCCGGTGGTGAACTCCACGCCGTTGATGCTGTGCTTGGCGGGTTGCTGCACCTGGGGCAGCAGCACCGTCAGTTCGGGCGCAAAGGCGGAGAGGACGGCGATGCGGGGCGTCTCATCCAGCCGCACGGCCGTTGTGCTGGGGGCCGTGGCGGCGCAGCCAGCGACCACGGCGGCCAGGGCCAGCGCGGCCAACAGGCGCGAACACCGGGAGATCAGCGAGGGCTTTGCGGTGGGGAGTGAAGGCATGGTGGATGTGCCTCTTCAGGGGGCAAACGGGTGGTGGGCAAAAACAAACAGGCCACCGCGTTGCTGGGGTGGCCTGTTCACTGAGAGAAAGCGGGCTGGGCGCCCGCCGCACCCGGTGTTTACTTGGCCGTGGACTTGGGCTGGCTGTCGTCCACCTTCACGGTGAACTTGCCCGCCAGGATGTCGGCCTCCCGGGCCTTGACCTTGGCCAGGATGTCGGCCGGCACCTTTTTCTCGAACGTGCCCAGGGGCGCGAGTTCAGAGCCCTTGTGCTTCATCATCGAATACGGGCCGTAGTCCTCGGGCGTGAATTTGCCTTCTTTGACCAGCTTGAGCGCGCGGTCGATGCTGGGCTCCATGTGCCACAGGGCCGAGGCCACCACGGTGTCGGGGTACTTGTCCTGGGTGTTGATCACGTTGCCGATGGCGAGCTTGCCCTTTTCCTTGGCCGCATCGCTCACGCCAAAACGCTCGGCGTAGAGCACGTCGGCGCCCTTGTCGATCATGGCAAAGGTGGCTTCCTTGGCCTTGGGCGGGTCAAACCAGCTGTTGATGAAGGTGATGGTGAACTCGACCTTGGGGTTGGTCTCTTTGGCGCCGGCCATGAAGGCGTGCATCAGGCGGTTGACCTCGGGGATGGGGAAGCCGCCCACCATGCCGATCTTGTTGGATTTGGTCATGCCGCCCGCGATCATGCCGGACAGGTAGGCGGGCTCCTGGATGTAGTTGTCGAACACGCTGAAGTTGGGTGCTTGCGGCTTGCCCGAGGAGCCCAGCAGGAAGGAGGTCTTGGGGAAGTCCTTGGCCACCTTGCGGGCGGCGGCTTCCACCGCAAAGGCCTCGCCCACGATGAGCTGGTTGCCGCCCGTGGCGTACTCGCGCATCACGCGCTCGTAGTCGGCGTTGCTGACGTTTTCGCTGGCCTTGTATTCGATCTCGCCACGCGCTTCGGCGGCCTTGAGGGCCTTGTGGATGCGGCTGACCCATTGCTGCTCGAAGGGCACCGTGTAGATCGCCGCGACCTTGAGCTTGGCTTGTGCAAAAGCGGCGCTGGGTGCCAGACCGACGAGGGCGGACAGGGCCAGTGAGGTGGACAGCAGATGGCCAGTGAAGACGCGGCGAGAGCTCATGGGGTGGTTCCTTCAGTCGGTTCAGTCAGGCAAAAGGGGGTTTGAGGGCCCGGCAAGCCGGTGCATGCACACAAGCAATTAACGCGCCAAAAGCGAGGGCTGGGCCTGCCGCAGTCTGCCAGAGGATTGGACCAAGTGGTAAAAATTTTGCGTTGGGCGGGTGGTGCGTCGCCACGGGTTGACGGGATGGGGTGGACACAAAAAAGCCGCCCGAGGGCGGCCGCTGCTTACCAGGCGGGGGGCACTTACTTGGTGCCAAAGATCCGGTCGCCCGCGTCGCCCAGGCCCGGCAGGATGTAGCCGTGGTCGTTGAGCTCGCGGTCGATGGCGGCGGTGAAGATCGGCACGTCGGGGTGGGCTTTTTGCAGCGTGGCCACGCCTTCGGGCGCGGCCAGCAGGCACACGAACTTGATGGAGCGGGGGTTGAGCTTTTTCAGCCGGTCCACACACGCGGCGGCCGAGTTGCCGGTGGCGAGCATGGGGTCGACCACGATGATGTCGCGCTCGTCCATCTCGGACGGCATCTTGAAGTAGTACTCCACCGGCTGCAGCGTGGCCGGGTCGCGGTACAGGCCGATGTGGCCCACGCGCGCGCCGGGCACCACGTTGAGCATGCCATCCAGAAACCCGTTGCCCGCGCGCAGGATGGAGACCAGCACCAGCTTCTTGCCATCGATCATTTGGCCGGTCATGGTCTCCAGCGGGGTTTCGATCTGCACGTCCGAGAGCGGCATGTCGCGCGTGACTTCGTAGGCCATCAGCGTGGAGAGTTCGCCCAGCAGGCGGCGAAAGCTGTTGGTGCTCGCGTCCTTCTTGCGCATCAGCGTGAGCTTGTGCTGGACGAGGGGGTGGGTGATGACGGTGACGTTGCTCATAGGGAACCTGAATGAGGGGCCGAGGGGGCCGCGCCGGTGCGCAGCCCTCTTCGGCCTGACTGTAAAAAAGTGGGGGCTAGTCTGCCAGAAACCGGGCCAGGCGCGGCAAATCGACGTTGCCCCCGCTCACGATCACGCCCACGCGCTCCCCCTGCAGCAGCTTGGCGCCGTCGTCTTCGCCCGAGAAAGTCTGCACGCCCGCAAAGGCCAGGGCGCCCGTGGGCTCGACGACGACCTTCATGCGTGCTGCAAAAAAGCGCAGGGCTTCGATGAGCTGCTGGTCGCTCACGGTGACGATGTCTTCGACATGGTCGCGGATGATGGGGTAGGTGAGTTCGCCCAGGCTCGGGGCCTGCGCACCGTCGGCAATGGTGTGCGGGTTGGGGATGCGCACGATGTGGCCCGCGCGCAGCGACTGCTGGGCGTCGTTGGCGGTCTCGGGCTCGACGCCGATCACCTTGCACCGAGGCGCCAGCACCTGCGCGGCCAGCAGGCTGCCCGAAAGCAGGCCACCGCCGCCCAGGCTCACGAAAAGGTAGTCCAGGTCGGGCACCTCCTGCAGCAGCTCCAGGGCGGCCGTGCCCTGGCCCGCAATCACGTGGGGGTGGTCGAACGGGGGGACCAGCGTCATGCCGCGCTCGCGCGCCAGCTGGCGGCTGATGGCTTCGCGGTCTTCGGTGTAGCGGTTGTAGGTGACGACCTGGGCGCCGTATTCGCGCGTGGCGGCCATCTTGGAGGCGGCGGCGTCCTCGGGCATCACGACGAGGGCCGGCATGCCCAGCAGCCGGGCCGACAGCGCAATCGCCTGCGCGTGGTTGCCGGCCGAGAAGGTGAGCACGCCGTGCTCGCGCTGCGCGTCGCTGAACTGGGCCAGGGCGTTGTAGGCGCCCCGGAACTTGAACGCGCCCGTGCGCTGCAGGTTTTCGCACTTGAAGAACAGCTTGGCGCCCAGCCGCTCGTCGATGGTGTTGCAGCGCATCACCGGCGTGTGGTGTGCCACGCCCGCCAGCCGCCGGGCAGCGGCGGCCACGTCGTCATGGGTAGGCAGGCTCACGGGGTGGGGCTGGCTGGGCTCGGTCATGGTGGTGTCCTCGCTGCGGGGCGTGGGCCGCCCCGGGTTACCACATGATAGCCCCTTGGGCCCAGTATTGGCATGCAAATAGCTTCCAGCGCGCTATGGATAAGCGCTGGAAGCTATGAATTTTGTAGTGTTGGGTGCGTTTGAGGGGTCTAACCCTGTTCGCTGAACCGGACCAGCGGCGTGAGCGCCGGGAACTCGCCCGTGCGCTTTTGCTTCATCGCCGTGACCGACTCCATCACATGCCGATTGCTCCAGATGGTGCCCTGCAGCCAGCCCATCTGGCGCAGGCTGTCTTCCACGCTGTGGTCGCGGGCGTAGTTCACGGCCTGCTTGGTGCCCCAGATGGCCACGGGGGGCTTGCTGGCGATCTCTTGCGCGCATTGCAGGGCGGCGGCCACCATGGCCTCGGGTGTGTCGAACACCTCGTTGACCAGGCCGTAGCCCAGGGCCTTTTGTGCGCTCAAGCGGCGGCCGGTGTAGGCCAGTTCCTTGACCACGCCCAGCGGGATGAGCTTGGGCAGGCGCTGCAGCGTGCCCACGTCGGCCACCATGCCGATGTTGATTTCCTGGATGCAGAAGAAGGCGTCGGCCGTGGCGTAGCGCACGCAGGCGGCCGTGACCATGTCCACCGCGCCGCCGATGCAGCCGCCCTGGATGGCCATGATGACCGGGATGCGCAGGCTCTCGATGCGGGTGAAGGTGGCCTGCATGTCGGTGAGCAGGTCAAAGATGGCGGCCCGGCCCTCGGGGCTCTGGTCGTCCATGGTGATGGCGCCGCCAAAGGTTTCGAGCGCCATGCCCGCGCTGAAGTGCTTGCCGGTGCTGCTGACGACCAGGGCGCGCGCCTCGCCGCTCTTGTTCAACGCAGCCAGCACCTCGTCCAGCTCGCGCCAGAACGTGGGGTGCATGGTGTTCATGGCCTCGGGGCGGTTCAGCACCAGGTGGGCCACGTGGTGGGTGATGCTGAGGGAAAAGCAGGTGGGGGTGGTGTTCATGGGCCGTCACTGTAGACCGGCTGCGCCCTGTGGCGTCGTCGCCTGGGCGACTTTGGGGTGCTTGAGGTGTTTTGAGGCTCTAGGGCTTGTCTGTCAAGCGCTACAAGCTATGAAAAGAGGAGTGATTGCCGGGGGCTGGCTCGGGGCGATTTCCCCGGGGGCATGGCTCAATCGCCGCCGCCGCCACCACAGCCCCCGCCGCCATCTCCTCCTCCATCTCCGCCGCTGCTGTCGCCACCCCCGCCATCCGAACTCTCGGCCCCGCCAAAGTCACCCGCACTGCCGCTGTAGCTGCCGTCCGAGAAGCTGGTGCCGCAGTAGCTGTCGCCGCCACTGCCGCCTGCGTCACTCTTGCGGGCGATGTCAGAGCAGTCGGGCACGTAGGTGAAGCCCCCGGCAATGGCGAACTTGGCATCCAGCGCAAACAAAAGGGGCAGGCGGCTGGGGGCCTTGGGGTCGATGGATTCTTCCTTGCACACCCAGTACCAGCAGCGGCGCAGGCCGTCGTTGTGGCGGGCTTTCTTGCCCAGCGCCTCGGCCGGGGTGTGGTGCAAAAAGAAGCCCAGGGCGTTGTGGCACCACAGCTTGTAGGCCTGGGTGTGCAGGATGAACTCGTGCCACAGCGCATCCACGGCCCTCGATGGCATGGCCACAAACTGCTTGTTGCCACGCAGGCAGGCCATGAAGAACTGGCGCAGGCCGCGTTCGACCAGTTCACAGTCGCGGGGGCTCAGGTGGGGGTAGGTTTCGCGCAGCTTGCGCTGCAGAAATCGGGGCAGGGGGGCTTCGCGGATGGTGCGCTCGCGCACGGCGGTGGTCCAGCGGATCAGCAGCGCAGTGATCGCGACCGTGACAAACACATACAGCACCCAGGTCCATTGCGGGCGCCACGCACCGGCAAACACCCCGATGAAAATCAGCACCCAGAGGAGGATGGCCGCCTGGACCACCTTGTTGCCCCAGCGCACCAGGGCGTGTTCGACGCGTTGCATGGTGTCCCTCCTTGTTGTCGTGGTCTGTTTCGGCCATTCCACCGCTGAAATATGACCAAAACATGACAAACACATGGCATTGTCGCCAGGCGGTCACAAGGCCGCCACATCCTGGAGGGCCGGGCTTGGCGACGGGCGGACGCCGTTCGGCCCCGCCACCGCCGCCGCGTTCAGCGCCGCTTGCTGCCGCCCCCGAAGATGCCGCCCAGCACGCCGCGCAGGATCTCCTTGCCCACGCTGGTGCCCACGGTGCGCACGGCCGACTTGGCCATGGTCTGCACCAGGCCGTCCTTGCGTCCGCCGCGCGGGCCGGTGGTGCCAAACAGCAGGTCGTTCAAGAAGCTGCTCTCCTGCGGCTGGGCCCCGCCTGCCGCCGTGCCCACGGGGCTGGCGCCGCCCGCTGTGCGGCTGGCAGGCGTGCCCGCCGGTGCGGGCGGGGCGTTTTCGGCGCGGCCCTTGAGTTTTTCGTAGGCGGATTCGCGGTCCACGGTGGTTTCATACACACCGGCCACCAGTGAGCTGGCCATCAGCGCCTGGCGCTGCAGCGGGGTGATGGGGCCCAGCTGGCTGCCGGGTGGCAGCACAAACACGCGTTCGGTCACGCTGGGGCGGCCCTTGGCGTCCAGAAAACTCACCAGCGCCTCGCCCACGGCCAGCTCGGTGATGGCGGTTTCGATGTCGAGGCCCGGCTTTTGCCGCATGGTGGTGGCCGTGGCCTTCACGGCCTTCTGGTCGCGCGGGGTGAAGGCGCGCAGCGCATGCTGCACGCGGTTGCCCAGCTGGGCGAGCACGCTGTCTGGGATGTCGAGCGGATTTTGGGTAACGAAGTAAACCCCGACGCCCTTGGAGCGCACCAGGCGCACCACCAGCTCGATGCGCTCGATGAGCACTTTGGGCGCCTCGTTGAACAGCAGGTGGGCCTCGTCGAAGAAGAACACCAGTTTGGGCTGCTCGGGGTCGCCGATTTCGGGCAGTTGCTCGAACAGCTCCGACAGCATCCAGAGCAGGAAGGTGGCGTACAGGCGCGGCGAATTCATGAGCTTGTCGGCCGCCAGGATGTTGACCACGCCGTGGCCGTCCACCGTCTGCATGAAGTCCTGGATGTTGAGCATGGGCTCGCCAAAGAACTCGCTGCCGCCCTGCTGCTCGATCTGCAGCAGGCCGCGCTGGATGGCGCCCACGCTGGCGGCACTCACGTTGCCGTATTCGGTGGTGAACTCCTTGGCGTTGTCACCCACGAAGGTGAGCATGGCGCGCAGGTCCTTCAGGTCCAGCAGCAGCATGCCGCTGTCGTCGGCGATCTTGAACACCATGTTCAGCACGCCCAGCTGCGTCTCGTTCAGGTTGAGCATGCGGCCCAGCAGCAGCGGGCCCATGTCGGAGATGGTGGCGCGCACCGGGTGGCCCTGCTCGCCGAACACGTCCCACAGCGTGGTGGGGCAGGCCAGGGGCGTGGGCAGATCCAGGCCCCGCTCCTTGAGCACGGCGGCCAGCTTGTCCCCGATCTTGCCGGGCTGGCTGGCGCCCGTGAGGTCGCCCTTCACGTCGGCCATGAACACCGGCACGCCGATGCGCGAGAAATTTTCGGCCAGCGTCTGCAGCGTCACCGTCTTGCCGGTGCCCGTCGCGCCGGTGATCAGGCCGTGCCGGTTGGCCAGGCCGGGCAGCAGGTGGCATTCAATGGTGTCGTGCTTGGCAATCAGCAGGGGTTCGGCCATTTGGGGTTTCCTCGGGGGTACGGGTCAGGCAAAAAGTAAAATCGCGCTCAGTAGATTAAATCAATACAAAAGGATCTCTCGTGGCAGGACACAGCAAATGGGCGAATATCCAGCACCGCAAAGGGCGCCAGGATGAAAAACGCGGCAAGATCTGGACCCGCATCATTCGCGAAATCACCGTGGCCGCCCGCTCTGGCGGCGGCGACCTGTCTGCCAACCCCCGCCTGCGCCTGGCGGTGGACAAGGCCAAGGCGGCCAACATGCCCGCCGACCGCATCAAATACAACATTGACAAGGCCACGGGCAACGCCGAAGGCCTGACCTACGAAGAAATCCGCTACGAAGGCTATGGCATCGGCGGTGCGGCCATCATGATCGACACCATGACCGACAACCGCGTGCGCACCGTGGCCGAGGTGCGCCATGCGTTCAGCAAACACGGTGGCAACATGGGCACCGAGGGTTCGGTGGTGTTCCAGTTCAAGCACTGTGGCCAGCTGATTTTTGCCCCCGGCACCAGCGAAGACAAGGTGATGGAAATCGCCTTGGAAGCCGGAGCAGAAGACGTGGTGACCGACGAAGACGGCGCGGTAGAGGTGCTCACGGCCCCGGCCGACTTTGAAGCCGTGAAGAATGCGCTGGAGGCCGCAGGCCTGACGGCCGAGGTGGCGGGCGTGACCATGCGGCCCGAAAACACGATCGAGCTGACCGGCGAAGACGCCGCCAAGATGCAGAAGCTGCTGGATGTGCTGGAAGACCTGGACGACACGCAAGAGGTCTACCACAACGCGGCATTGTGAAGCTCCCCCTGAGCGGCTTCGCCGCTTCCCCCTCTCTTGCTGCGCTGCGCTTGCGGGAGGGGGACGCCACCAGCGCACGGAGCGTTAGCGACACGGAAGTGTCTGGGCGGCCCTTGCGCGGTGGCACTGGTCTGGGTCGCGCCAGTTTTGGCGGTTGTGGGTGTCGCACCCAGCGCGATTGGTTGCTGAGATAGTTTTTTTATGAGCCCCTGGGCTTCGGCGTTGTGCCGGGCAGGGGTTCACCAAAGGTTCCTATGAAAGTACTTGTGATTGGTGGCGGCGGCCGTGAACACGCGATGGCGTGGAAACTGAGCCAGTCCCCCAAGGTGACCAAGGTGTATGTGGCGCCCGGCAACGGCGGAACGGCCTTGAACCCCAAGCTCGAAAACGTGGCGATCTCTGACGTGCGCGAGCTGCGCACCTGGGCCCAGGCCGAAAAGATCGCACTGACGGTGGTGGGCCCCGAGGCGCCACTCGCGGCCGGTGTGGTGGACGAGTTCCGTGCCAACGGCCTGCGCATCTTCGGCCCCACCAAGGCTGCGGCCCAGCTCGAAAGCTCCAAGGCGTTTTCCAAGGCTTTCATGCGCCGCCATGGCATTCCCACGGCCGACTACGACACCTTCACCGACCCCGCTGCGGCCCACGCGTTTGTGGATCGCCTGGGCGCACCCATCGTGATCAAGGCCGACGGCCTGGCGGCTGGTAAGGGCGTGGTGGTGGCCATGACCCTGCAAGAGGCCCACGATGCCGTGGACTTCATGCTGGTGGACAACAAATACGGCGTGACGCACAACGAAGGCGGCGCGCGCGTGGTGATCGAGGAGTTCCTCGAAGGCGAAGAAGCCTCCTTCATCGTGCTGTGCGACGGCAAGAACGTGCTGGCGCTGGCCACCAGCCAGGACCACAAGCGCCTCAAAGACGGCGATGAAGGCCCCAACACCGGCGGCATGGGCGCTTATTCGCCTGCCCCCGTGGTCACGGCCGATGTGCACGCCCGCGCGATGCGCGAAATCATCCTGCCCACCATTCGGGGCATGGAAAAAGACGGCATTCCCTACACCGGCTTCCTGTATGCGGGCCTGATGATCGACGCCAAGGGCCATCCCAAGACGCTCGAATTCAACTGCCGCATGGGCGACCCCGAGACGCAACCCATCCTGATGCGCCTGAAAAGCGATTTCAGCGATGTGATGGGCGCTGCGGCCGATGGCAAGCTCGACCAGATGGAGCTGCAGTGGGACCGCCGCACCGCTTTAGGCGTGGTCATGGCCGCCCATGGCTACCCTGAAAACCCGCGCAAGGGCGACTCCATCACCGGTCTGCCCGCCGAGGCGGACGATGCCGTGGTGTTCCACGCGGGCACGCAGCTGAAAGACGGTGTGGTCAGCGTGACCGGTGGCCGCGTGCTGTGCGTGACGGTGCTGGCCGACAGCGTCAAGCAGGCGCAGCAGCGTGCCTATGACGTGGCACGGGGCATCCAGTTTGATGGCGCTCAGTACCGCCGCGATATTGGCTTCCGCGCCCTGAAAAACTGATGGCAGACGCGCAAAACCTGAACACCGCAGACACGGTGGCCCGCGTGCGCGGTTACCTGCAGGGCCTGCAGGCCCGCATCACCGACGCGCTCGAAGCTGTGGAAGGCGAGGGCGGTGCGCGCTTTCTGGCCGACGCCTGGAACAAGCCGCCCGGCGAGCCGCTGCAGGGCGACGGCATCACCAAGATTCTTGAAAACGGTCGCGTGTTCGAACGCGCGGGCTGCGGTTTCAGCCATGTGCGCGGCCCGCAGCTGCCGCCCTCGGCCACGCAGCACCGGCCTGAGCTGGCGGGTGCGCCGTTTGAGGCCATGGGTGTGTCGCTGGTGTTCCACCCGCGCAATCCCTATGTGCCCACGGTGCACATGAATGTGCGCATGATCGCCGCTGGTCACCCCGGCCAGGTGCCGACCTGCTGGTTTGGCGGCGGCATGGACCTCACGCCGTACTACGGCTTCGAAGAGGATGCGGTGCACTTTCACCGCGCCTGCCGCGATGCGCTCAGCGCCTTTGGCGATGACAAGTACCCGCGTTTCAAGCAGTGGTGCGACGAGTATTTCTTCCTCAAGCACCGCAACGAACAGCGCGGTGTGGGCGGCGTGTTCTATGACGACTTCTCGGAGTTGGGCTTCGAGCAAAGCCTGGCGATGACGCAGTCGGTGGGCGATGCGTTCCTGGAGGCCTACCTGCCCATCGTCGAAAAACGCCAGGGCACGCCCTTTGGCGAGCGCGAGCGCGACTTCCAGCTCTACCGCCGGGGCCGTTATGTCGAGTTCAACCTGGTGTGGGACCGGGGCACGCACTTTGGCCTGCAGTCGGGCGGGCGCACCGAGTCCATCCTGCTGTCGATGCCGCCGCTGGTGTCCTGGTCGTACCAGCGCACCGAGGCCGCCGATTCGGCCGAAGCCGAGCTGGCGCAGCGTTTTCTGGTGCAGCGCGACTGGCTGGCCTGCGGCGCTGCAGCAGCGTCCTGATGGGTCAAAAAGCGCAAAAGCTATAATTTCAATAGCTGTCCGCGCTTTTTGCACCAGCGCAAGAGGCCAAAAACACCCCAAGCCGCCGCCGCGCCACGCTGCAGCACCGGCAGGGCAACAGCGCAACACCCAAGGCGCAGCCCTATTGGTTGCACGCCGTGTTGCGCGCTATATTGATTCCATTCCCTCTCTAATCACCGCCTGATGACCACCTCCACCAAATCGGAAACCGCCGCCAAAAGAGACGTTACCAAACTCCAGCGTGCCATCGTCGATGGCCTGGAAGACGTCAAGGCGCAAGACATCCAGGTCTTCAACACCGAGCATCTCTCGCCGCTGTTTGAACGGGTGATCGTGGCATCGGGCACCTCCAACCGCCAGACCAAGGCCCTGGCCGCCAGCGTGCGTGATGCGGTCAAGGAAGCCGGCTTCTCCAAGCCGCGCATCGAGGGCGAAGACAACGGTGAATGGATCATCGTGGACTGCGGTGCGGCCGTGGCGCACATCATGCAGCCCGCCATCCGCCAGTACTACCGCCTGGAAGAGCTGTGGGGCGACACCCCGGTGCGCCTGAAGCTGGGCGCCGCCAAGCCCGTCTCCAGCGCCGCCACCGCGCTGGCCGAGAAGAAGTCGGCCCAGAAGGCCGCCAAGTCGGGTGCGAAGGCCGCCGGCAAGGCCCCCGCCAAAAAGGCAGCGGCCCCCACGGTAGCCGCCCGTTCAGGCAAGGCCACGGTCAAGGCCGTTGCCAAAACTGCGGCCAAGACAGCTGCCAAAACGGTTGCAAAGCCTGCCGCCAAAACCACAGCCAAGGCCACACCGGCCAAGGCAGCAGCCAAGACCAGCACCAGCAAGCCGGCCAGCAAGACCACCGGCACGGTGGCGGCCAAGAAACCCGCAGCCGCCAAGACGCCTGTCAAGACGGTGGTGGTCAAGCCCGTGGGCGCCAAAAAGCCTGCGGCCAAGAAATCGCCTGCGACCAAGGCCCCCGCACGCGCTGCAGCCAAGCCAGCGCCGGCAGCGGCACCCAAGGCGGCAGCCAAGCCTGCTGCCAAGAAGGCACCGGTGCGCAGCAGCACCGGCAAGAAGGCCTGATTCCCAAGGCACTGTGCGGGTTCCGGCTGGGCCGGGCCCGCTGGCCGACTTCTTCATTTCCCCTGAACCGAACAGCGCGTATCCCCCATGAAGCTGCTTATCGTGGCAGTCGGGCAACGGGTGCCTGACTGGGCACAGACGGCTTACGACGACTACGCCAAACGTTTCCCGCCCGAACTCAAGGTCGAACTCAAGGCCGTCAAGACCGAACCGCGCGGCTCCAAGACCCTGGAGACGCTCTACGCCGCCGAGCGCGAGCGCATCGAAGCCGCCATCCCCCGGGGCACCCGCGTGGTGGCGCTGGACGAACGGGGCACCAACCTCACCACCAAGGCCCTGGCCGAGCGCCTCAAGGGCTGGCAGTTGGGGGGCGATGATGTGGCGCTGGTGATTGGTGGCCCGGACGGGCTGGACCCGGCTTTCCGCCAGGCCGCGCACGAACGCATCCGCCTGTCGGACCTGACCCTGCCCCACGCCATGGTGCGCGTGCTGCTCATCGAGCAGTTGTACCGGGCGTGGTCGGTGAATGCCGGCCACCCCTACCACCGCGAATGATGCGGACCTGCGTTACTATCGTTTTAATAGCTGCTTGCGCTTGATGGACAGGCGCTGGAGCTGGTTTTTATTCAGAATCCGCCCATGCCCGACTTCATCTACCTCGCCTCCCAAAGCCCGCGCCGGCGCCAGTTGCTCGAACAGCTGGGCGTGCGCCACGAACTGCTGCTGCCCAACGTGGACGGCGACGAGGCCGAAGACACCGAAGCCATCGAGGTGGTGCTGCCCGGCGAAGCGCCCACGGCCTACGTGGAGCGCGTCACGGCGCTCAAGCTCGATGCCGCCGTGGCCCGGCGCGCCCGCCGGGGTTTGCCGGATGCGCCCATCCTGTGCTCCGACACCACCGTGGCCTTGGGCCGCACCATCTATGGCAAGCCCGACGACGCGCCGCATGCCGTGCGCATGCTGGCCGAGCTGGCGGGGCACGAGCACCGCGTGCTCACCGCCGTGGCGCTGCAGGTGGGCGCCAAGCGCCTGGCGGCGCTGTCGGTGTCGCGCGTGACCTTTGCCGCCATGACGCCCGCGCAGATCGACGCCTACGTGGCCACCGGCGAGCCGCTGGGCAAGGCCGGGGCCTACGGCATCCAAGGCCGGGCGGCGGCGTATGTGGAGCACCTGGCGGGCAGCTATTCGGGCATCATGGGTCTGCCCATGTACGAGACAGCGCAACTGTTGCGCGCAGCGGGCTTTCAGATATGACGCCCCCCTGAGTCGCCTGCGGCGCCTTCCCCCCATGGGGACGCCGCCAGGGGCCTGGCAAAGCCAGTTCCCCGGCGGCACGGGCCTGGCGCAGCGGTGTTTCCACGGGCAGCGAGAACGTTACCGATTCGAGAAAAGAAGAAGCCATGCAACAAGACATCCTGATCAACTGGTCGCCGCAGGAGACGCGCGTGGCCGTGGTGGAGCACGGCGCCGTGCAGGAGCTGCACATCGAGCGCACGCTGGAGCGGGGCCTGGTGGGCAATGTCTACCTGGGCAAGGTCTCGCGCGTGCTGCCCGGCATGCAGTCGGCCTTCATCGACATCGGGCTGGAGCGCGCGGCCTTTTTGCACGTGGCCGACGTGTGGCAGCGCCAGCCCGACGGCGAGCCGCCCGCCTTTGCGCGCAAGACCGAACCCCAGGTGCCCATCGAAAAGCAGGTGTTCGAAGGCCAGGCGCTCATGGTGCAGGTCATCAAGGACCCGATCGGCACCAAGGGCGCGCGCCTGTCCACGCAGATCAGCATTGCGGGCCGCTTGCTGGTGTTTCTGCCGCAGGATGACCATGTGGGCGTGTCGCAGAAGATTCCCGGTGCCGAGCGCGACGCGCTGCGCGCGCGCCTGCAGGCGCTGGTGGGCGACAAGGCCTCGGGCGGCGGTGGCGGCTTCATCCTGCGCACCAACGGCGAGGATTCGACCGATGCCGAGCTGGCCGAGGACATCGCCTACCTGCGCAAGACCTGGGCGCGCATCAAGGAGGCCTCGCTCAAGCTGCCCGCCATGTCGCTCTTGCACCAGGACCTCGATTTGCTGCAGCGTGTGCTGCGCGACCTGGTGGGCGACCACACGCAGACCATCCGGCTTGATTCGATGGAGCAGTTCCAGCGCCTGCGCGCGTTCGGGCAGGAGTTCATGCCCGCCGCGGCGGGCAAGCTGCAGCACTACAAGGGCGAGCGGCCCATCTTCGATCTGTACTCCATCGACGAAGAGGTGGCCAAGGCCCTGGGGCGCCGGGTGGAGCTGAAATCGGGCGGCTACCTCATCGTGGACCAGACCGAGGCGCTGACCACCATCGACGTGAACACCGGCGGTTACGTGGGGGCGCGCAATTTCGACGACACCATCTTCAAGACCAACCTGGAGGCCGCACAGGCCATTGCGCGCCAGCTGCGCCTGCGCAACCTGGGCGGCATCATCATCGTGGACTTCATCGACATGGTGCGCGATGACCACCAGCAGGCCGTGCTGTCGGAGTTCAAGAAACAGCTCGCGCGCGACCGGGTCAAGACCATGTCGTCGAGCGGCTTCTCGCAACTGGGCCTGGTGGAGATGACGCGCAAGCGCACCCGAGAATCCCTTGCCCACATGCTGTGTGAGCCCTGCGAAGCCTGCCAGGGCAAGGGCAGCGTGAAAACCGCGCGCAGCGTGTGCTACGACATCCTGCGCGAGATCCTGCGCGAAGCCCGCCAGTTCAACCCCCGCGAGTTCCGCGTGGTGGCCTCGGCGCGGGTGGTGGAGCTGTTCCTGGACGAGGAGAGCCAGCACCTAGCGGGTCTTTCGGACTTCATCAAGAAACCCATCTCGCTGCAGGCCGAAAGCGCGATGGGGCAGGAGCAGTACGACATCGTGCTGCTGTAGGTCTCTGAGCCGCACCAGCCCTCAGGGGGCTGGGATCTGCATTCACAAATATCAATCCGCCCCGCGCGGCAGCGCATAGAGGCATTGTCCCCGGCCGGAGCACCCATGTGTCCTGGCTTCTCTCCACGCTGCGTGGGGCGCAATCGGCCGTTCAGAGCGTCTTGGTGAGCGTGACGATCACGCGCGACTTGTTGACGGGACCGAAGTAGTCCTTCTTGTTGGCGCCCACCACGGCAGCGCCCAGCGACACGCCCGAGCCGAAGTCGTAGGCACCGCCCACGCTGTAGTCCATGAAGTTGGGGGCCGTGATGTCGCCACCAAAGCGGGTGAAGCCCACCGAGGCCTTCAGCGTGATCTTGGGGGCCACTTCCTGGGCGAATGCCAGGTTCAGGTAGCCGGTGTTGCGGCCCTTGCCGGAGCCGGCGTAGTCGAAGTAGTCCTTGGACAGGGTGTGCGAGTACTTGGCCGTCACGGGGCCGAAGGTGGCTGCGCCATAGACCTCGGTGGTGTTGCCTTTGCTGTTGCCGGGGTAGATGTAGGTCAGGGCGCCCACGTCCAGGTCCACGTCGCCGGCCTTGAACTTGTAGCCGCCGTAGACATCGGATTCGATGGAGTTGCCCGACAGCCAGTTCACGCTGGAGTTCCAGTTGCCGACGTAGAAGCCGGTTTCGCCGAAGGCGTAGTCAAAACCGCCTTGCAGCGCAGGCTTGACGGCTTTGACCTTGGAGGCGTCCTGGTCCTGGCCCCGGAACTTGTAGTTCGTGGTCAAGCTGACATTGCCGGTGAGCTGGGCACTGGCCAGCAGGGGCAGTGTGGCGAGCAGGGCGGCGGCGAATACTTTGGAAGACGAGCAATGCATGGCAGCAGGTTTTGAGAAAAAGACAAGGGCTCAAGCGTAGAAAAGCCCGCGTATAAAGTTCGCAAAAATTGCGCCCCCTTGCGTCAATGTTGCGCAAGTCTGTAGCTGCCACGCGCGGTGGCTTGTGAAGCGCACCCCCCAACTCCACCCTGGCCGGGCCCGCGTTTTTACGCCGTTTTTACGGCGCCCCCCACAGTCTGTGCACACTTTTTACGGCCACCTTCTCAGAATCAAACACCTGTACTGATGCAGGAGTTGTCGATGGACGTGATATGGATGGCCGCCCTGGCGGCGTTGTGGGTGGTCATGGCCGAGGCCGTGGTTTTGCTGGGCAAATATGGCCCGGCCAAGGGTGGGCGCTCATGATCGGCATGGAAATGCTTTATGGCTTTGGCGCGATCGTGGCCCTCGTTGTGCTGGCCTATCTGGTGTTTGCGCTGATCTGCGCGGAGGAGTTCTGACATGAATGCCTCTGCCTGGAGCCTGCTCGGGCTCTTCTTGATCGTACTGGGCGTGCTGGCGTGGCCGCTTGGCAAATGGCTGGCTGCAGTCTGCGATGGCCGCTTGCCTGGGTGGATGCATGCCGCCGAAAAACCTTTGTACAAACTGGCCGGGGTGGCGCCCGACCAGACGATGCAATGGCGCAGCTATGCGCTGGCGCTGCTGGCGTTCAATGCCATCGGCGCTTTTGCGGTGTATGGCCTGCAGCGTTTGCAGCACCTGCTGCCGCTCAATCCGCAGGGCATGGCGGCCGTGTCTGGCGATTCTTCGTTCAACACCGCCATCAGCTTTGTCGCCAACACCAATTGGCAGGGCTATGCGGGCGAGGCCACGATGAGCTACCTCACGCAGATGCTGGGTTTGTCCGTGCAGAACTTCTTCTCGGCCGCCACCGGCATTGCTGTGGCGTTTGCGCTGGCCCGTGGCTTTGCTGCACGTCGCGCCGATGGCCAAGGTTTTGTGGGCAACTTCTGGGCCGATGTGACGCGCATCACGGCATGGGTGCTGGTGCCCATCGCCTTTGTGATTGCCATCGTGCTGGCCGGGCAGGGGGTGATCCAGAACTTTGACGCCTACAAGGATGTGGCGACGCTGGAGTCAACGGCGTATGAAGTGCCCAGGCTTGACCCATTGGGCCAGCCGGTGATGGGCAGCGATGGCGCTCCGGTGATGGAAGCCAAAACCAGCAGCACCCAGACGCTCGCCATGGGCCCGGTGGCATCGCAAGAGGCCATCAAGATGCTGGGCACGAACGGTGGGGGCTTTTTCAACGCCAACTCCGCCCACCCCTATGAGAACCCGACGGCGTTGTCCAACTTGGTGCAGATGCTGGCGATCTTCCTGATCCCTGCCGCGCTGTGCTTCGCCTTTGGCCGGGTTGTGGGGGATCAGCGCCAGGGCTTCGCCATCCTGGCCGCCATGGCGGTGATGTTCGTCGTGGCGGTGGTGGCCGTGGTGGCTGCCGAGCAGGCAGGCAATCCACAATGGGCCGGGCTGGGTGTGGACCAGGCTGCGGGCGCCCTGCAGGCTGGGGGCAACATGGAAGGCAAGGAGGTGCGTTTTGGCATCAGCGCGTCGGCGCTGTTTGCTGCCGTGACCACCGCGGCCTCCTGCGGTGCGGTGAACGCCATGCACGACTCCTTCACGCCCTTGGGCGGCATGGTGCCGCTGGTGCTGATGCAGCTGGGCGAAGTGGTGTTTGGCGGCGTGGGCACGGGCCTGTACGGCATGCTGGTGTTTGCCATCCTCGCCGTCTTCATGGCGGGCCTCATGATCGGCCGCACGCCGGAGTACCTGGGCAAAAAGATCGAGGTGCGCGAGATGAAGCTCACCTCGGCGGCCATCCTGGTCACGCCCCTCCTGGTGCTGGTGGGCACGGCCATTGCCGTGGCCACGGAAGCGGGCAGGGCGGGCATCGCCAACCCGGGCGCGCATGGGTTCACGGAGATCCTCTATGCGCTGACCTCTGCCGCCAACAACAACGGCAGCGCCTTTGCAGGCCTGTCGGCCAACACGCCCTTCTACAACGTGCTGCTGGGCTTGGCGATGTGGCTGGGCCGTTTTGGCGTGATCGTGCCGGTGCTGGCCATTGCGGGTTCGCTGGCCGCCAAGAAGCGCCTGCCGGTCACGGCGGGCACCTTGCCCACACACGGGCCGCTGTTTGTAGCGCTGCTCATCGGGACCGTGCTTCTGGTGGGGCTTCTCAACTATGTGCCCTCCCTGGCCCTGGGGCCGGTGGTGGAGCACCTGGTGCTCCGGGCTCAGTGAGGTTTGGCAATGACCAAGAAAAAATCTCTTTCTTCCGTTTCGCTGCTGGACGCGGCACTGATCAAGGCCGCACTTTGGGGCGCACTGGCCAAGCTCAGTCCGTTGGTGCAGTGGCGCAATCCGGTGATGTTCATCGTGTACATCGGCAGCATCTTCACCACGCTGCTGTGGCTGCACGCGCTCAATGCGCCGCAGGATGCCAGCACGCGCCCGGCCTTCGTGCTGGCCATCACCATCTGGCTGTGGTTCACCGTGCTGTTCGCCAACTTTGCTGAAGCGCTGGCGGAGGGCCGCAGCAAGGCGCAGGCCGCATCGCTGCGCGGGCTGCGCAAGGAGACCTGGGCCAAGAAGCTCAAGGAGCCGGTGCACGGTGCTGCGTTTTTGCCCGAGCTGGCCACCAACCTGCGCCGGGGCGACGTGGTGCTGGTGGAGGCGGGCGATGTGATCCCGCTGGATGGCGAGGTGATCGAGGGCGTGGCCTCGGTGGACGAAAGCGCCATCACCGGCGAATCGGCCCCCGTGGTGCGCGAATCCGGTGGCGATTTTTCTGCCGTCACCGGGGGCACCCGTGTGTTGTCCGACTGGCTGGTGGTGCGCGTGGCGGTGAACCCGGGCGAGTCGTTCCTCGACCGGATGATCGGCATGGTGGAAGCCGCCAAGCGCCAGAAAACGCCCAACGAGATCGCGCTGACCATTTTGCTGGTGGCGCTGACCATCGTGTTCCTGGTCGTCACCGTGACCCTGCTGCCGTTCTCGATCTTCAGCGTGCAGGCGTCGGGCGCGGGCACCGTGGTCTCGCTCACCGCGCTGGTGGCCTTGCTGGTGTGCTTGATTCCCACCACCATCGGCGGGCTGCTGTCTGCCGTGGGGGTGGCCGGCATGAGCCGCATGATGCAGGCCAATGTGATCGCCACCTCGGGCCGTGCCGTGGAGGCGGCCGGTGATGTGGATGTGCTGCTGCTGGACAAGACCGGCACCATCACCCACGGCAACCGCCAGGCCAGCGCGTTTCTGCCCGCCCCGGGCGTCTCGAAGGACCGCCTTGCGCGCGCCGCGTTGCTGGCATCGCTGGCGGACGAAACCCCCGAGGGCCGCAGCATCGTGGAGCTGGCCCGCCGCGCTGGCGTGGACGGCCAGAACCCGCCGGGCGTGAAGCTGGTGCCCTTCACGGCCCAGACCCGCATGAGTGGTGTGGACCTGCCAGCCGGCGAGGGGCAACCGGAATCTGCGGCCACCCTGCTGCGCAAGGGGGCGGTGCTGGCACTGGCCAAGCATGTGGAGGCCCTGGGCGGCAAGATGCCGCAGGAAGTCCTGAGCGCGGCCGACCAGGTGGCCCTGCGGGGCAGCACGCCCCTGGCGGTGGCCGAGGGCAGCCAGGTGCTGGGCATCGTGGAACTCAAGGACATCGTCAAGGCCGGCATCCAGGAGCGCTTTGCCGAGCTGCGCCGCATGGGCATCAAGACCGTGATGATCACGGGCGACAACAAGCTCACGGCGGCGGCCATTGCGGCCGAGGCGGGGGTGGATGATTTCCTGGCCGAAGCCACACCCGAAGACAAGCTGGAGCTGATCCGCAAATACCAGGCCGAAGGCCGCCTGGTGGCCATGACCGGCGACGGCACCAACGATGCGCCTGCACTGGCCCAGGCCGACGTGGCCGTGGCCATGGGCAGTGGCACGCAGGCCGCCAAGGAGGCCGGCAACATGGTGGACCTGGACTCCAACCCGACGAAGCTGCTGGAGGTGGTGGAGACCGGCAAGGCGCTCTTGATGACGCGCGGCTCGCTCACCACCTTTTCGATCGCGAACGACGTTGCGAAGTACTTTGCCATCGTGCCCGCCATCTTTGTGTTCACCTACCCGCAGCTGTCCGCGCTCAACGTCATGCAGCTGGCGAGCCCCTCGTCCGCCATCCTGTCGGCCGTGATCTTCAATGCGCTGGTGATCGTGTTTCTGATTCCCCTGGCACTGCGCGGTGTGCGCTACCGCCCGGTAGGGGCTGCTGCACTTCTGCGGCGCAACCTGGCCATTTACGGGCTGGGCGGGCTCTTGGTGCCGTTCGTGGGCATCAAGCTGATTGACTGGATACTTGTGGCCCTCGGGCTGATCTGAGGAGATTCTGATGAAAAACATTCTTCGCCCCGCGCTGGTGCTGTTTGCCTTGTTGAGCGTGCTGACCGGGCTGCTTTACCCGCTGGCCGTGACGGGCGCTGCCCAGGCCGTGTTCCCCAAGGAGGCGGCTGGCAGCCTGGTACAGCGCAATGGCCAGACCATCGGTTCGTCGCTGATCGGCCAGAGCTTTACCGACCCCCAGCATTTTTGGGGGCGTCCATCCGCCACGGCGCCCATGCCGTACAACGCATCGGCGTCCGGGGGCTCCAACCAGGGGCCGCTGAATCCGGCGCAGGCCGATGCCGTGAAGGCGCGCGTGGAGGCCCTGCGCGCGGCCGACCCCGGCAACATGGCACCCGTGCCTGTCGATCTGGTCACCGCCTCAGCCAGTGGCCTGGACCCGCACATCAGCCTGGCTGCGGCGCAGTACCAGGCGGCGCGCGTGGCGCGGGCCCGCGGCTTGCCGGTGGCCCATGTGAACGCCGTCATCGGCGAGTTTGCAGAACAGCCGCTGTGGGGGCTGCTGGGCGAGCCCCGGGTGAACGTGCTGGCGCTGAACCTGGCGCTGGATGGCCTGCGCTGACCATCACTGAAATTTGGCACCGATACTCGTTGATGCATGACTGACATCCAGCGCCCCGACCCCGATGCCTTGATTGCGCAACTGCGCGCCCAGGAGGCGCAGACGCAGCGGGGCAAGCTGCGCATCTACTTCGGTGCCAATGCCGGGGTCGGCAAGACCTGGGCCATGCTGAGCGCCGCGCAGCGGGAGCTGCGCGACGGCCACGACATCCTGATCGGGGTGGTGGAAACCCATGGCCGTGCGGAGACCGCCGCGCTCGTGGCTGGGCTGGAATCCTTGCCCCTGCGGGAGGTGGAGTACCGGGGGCGCCGCCTGTCCGAGTTTGACCTCGACGCAGCCCTGGCCCGCAAGCCCGCCATCTTGCTGGTGGATGAGCTGGCGCATTCCAACGTGCAGGGTTCCCGCCACGCCAAGCGCTGGCAGGATGTGCAGGAACTGCTGGCCGCCGGCATCGACGTATGGACCGCGCTCAACGTCCAGCATCTGGAAAGCCTCAACGGCACGGTGGGGGCCATCACCGGCGTGCGCGTGCACGAAACGGTGCCCGACACCGTGCTGGACGATGCCGACGAGGTGGTGCTGGTCGATGCCACCCCGGACGAACTGATCGCCCGCCTGGGCGCAGGCAAGGTCTATGTGCCCCAGCAGGCCGAGCGTGCGGCGCAGAGCTTCTTCCGCAAAGGCAACCTGATCGCCTTGCGAGAGATCGCCCTGCGGCGCACGGCCGAACATGTGGAGGACGATGTGCTGGGCTGGCGGGTGGAGCAGTCCGGCGCTTCCGGTGGCCGCGTGGCCGCCGCCTGGAACACGTCGGGCAGCCTCCTGGCTTGCGTGGGCCCCCACGAGGATGCCGCGCAGACGGTGCGCACGGCCGCCCGCCTTGCGGGGCAGCTCAACGTGAAATGGCATGCCGCCTACGTGGAGACCCCCCGGCTGCAGCGCCTGGATGCCGCCCGGCGCGACAGGATTCTGGCCGTGTTGCAACTGGCGCAGGAGCTGGGGGCCGAGACAGCCGTGCTCACGGGCGACCGTGTGGCGCCCGCCTTGGCGGCCCAGGCGCTGCATTTGAATTGCGCCACGCTGGTGCTGGGGCGTCCCGCAATGCGGGGGGGCTGGCGCTGGCCGCTGACCGGCAAGGGCACGGCGCGGGAGCTGGCCGAGCTGGCCCCGTCGCTCGACATCGTCGAGGCCGCGCATGCGGGCAGCTCGCGGCGCTTGCCGCAGGCGCTGTGGAACCGCAGCGTGGGCCTGGATGCGGAGGACGCTGGCGAGCCGGGCACCGGGCACCATCGTTGGCGGGGCTTTTTGTGGGCGCTGGGCGCCAGCATTGCCGTCACTGTGCTGGCGACGCCGCTGCATGGGCTGCTGGAGCTGACCAACATCGTGATGCTGTACCTGGTGGGCGTCGTTGCGGTGGCCATCCGCCTGGGCCGGGTGCCTGCCGCGATGGCGGCGCTGCTCAACGTGCTGGCGTTCGACTTTTTCTTCGTTTCGCCGCGTCTGTCGTTTGCGGTGAGTGATGTGCAATACGTCGTCACTTTTGCCGTGATGCTGGGCGTGGGGCTGCTGGTGGGGCAACTCACGGCAGGGCTGCGGTTCGCCGTCGGGGTGTCGATCAGCCGGGAGCGGCGGGCCCAGTCGTTGTTTGAGCTGGCGCGCGAACTGTCGGCAGCGCTGGAGACCAGCCAGGTCATCGAGATCGGTGCTGCGGCGGTTCAAGGGCATTTTGGTGGCCGTGCCGTGGTGGTGGCCATGGACGCGTCAGACGGTCTTCAATACCCCGCAGACCTGCCAGAGGGATTCGACAAAAGCGTGGCCGACTGGACGCTGCGCCAGGGCCAGAGCGCCGGGTTGGCCACGGGCACGCTGGCCGCGCAGGCTTGGCGCTACGTGCCCCTGAAAGCGCCCATGCGTGTGCGGGGCGTGTTGGCGCTGGAGCCCGCCCATCCCCGGTGGCTGCTGATCCCGGAGCAAGCCCAGCAACTCGACACGCTGGCCCGGCAGATCGCCATTGCCCTCGAACGGGTGCACTACGTGAACATTGCGCAGCAGGCCGTGGTGGACATGGAGTCGGAGCGGCTGCGCAATGCCCTGCTGGGCGCGGTGTCGCACGATGTGCGCACACCGCTCACGGCCTTGATCACGATTGCCGAGTCACTGCAGAGCACGCCGCCGCAAGAGATCGGCGCTGCGACCCAGGCCATCGTGCGCCAGGCGCACCAGCTCAATGCGCTCGTCAGCAATCTGCTGGACATGGCGCGGCTGGAGAGCGATGTGTCCGGCCAGAGCGTCAGCTTGCGGCGCGACTGGCAGTCGGTGGAGGAGGTGGTCGGCTCCGCCATCCGCGCTGCCAAGCCGGCGCTGGGCGACATGCCCGTGCGCACGGAGTTGCCGGCTGATCTGCCGTTGGTGGAGTTCGACCCCGTGCTTATCGAGCGCGTGCTCGTCAACCTGCTGGAGAACGCGGCCAAGTACGGCGCTCCACCGATTGTGGTGGCGGCCTCTACCACCGAGAGCATGCTGGTGCTCAAGGTCAGGGACCATGGCCCCGGCTTGCCGGCCTCGGTGCGTGGCAAGGAGCACACGCTGTTTGAAAAGTTCACCCGGGGGCAGGCGGAATCCGTGACACCGGGCGTGGGCCTGGGCCTGGCAATCTGCAAGGCCGTCGTGCATGCGCATGGCGGGACGATCTCCGCTGCCAGCGTGGCGGGGGGCGGAGCCGAGTTCACGGTCACCCTTGTGCGGCGCGAACCGCCTCCCGACCCCGGTTTTGATGATGTGGAGCGGGGCGCATCCGCCCCTTGAAGAAGACGATGCAGATACGTACCGTTTTGGTGGTCGAGGACGAGCCCCAGATCCGGCGCTTTGTGCGCAGCGCGCTGGAGGCCGAGGGCTGGCAGGTGCATGAGGCCGGCACCCTGCGCGAAGGCCTGTCTGCGGCAGGCACCCGCCAGCCCGACCTGCTGGTGTTGGACCTGGGGCTGCCCGATGGCGACGGCGTCGATCTGATCCGCGATGTGCGGGGCTGGTCGGCGGTGCCCATCATCGTGCTGTCTGCGCGCACCGATGAGTCCGAGAAAATTGCCGCACTCGACGCGGGTGCGGATGACTACCTCACCAAGCCTTTTGGCACCGGCGAGTTGCTGGCGCGGGTGCGGGCCAACCTGCGGCGGCCCCGCGCCGCCACTGGCAATGGGCTGGCGATGGAGGCGGCGGAGCCCACCTTCCAGTTTGGCGATGTCGAAGTGGACCGCAGCGCGCGCCTGGTGCGCAAGGCCGGTGTGGCTGTGCATCTGACGCCAACGGAGTACCGCATGCTGATGGTGCTGGTGGCCAACGCGGGGCGGGTCATTACGCAAAAGCAGCTGCTGCGCGAGGTGTGGGGGCCCATGCGGTCGGACCAGAGCCACTATCTGCGCATCTACATGGGGCACCTGCGGCAAAAGCTGGAGGCCGACCCCGCCCAGCCCCGCCACCTGCTGACCGAATCCGGCGTGGGATACCGGCTGGCGGTGTAGGGCGGGCCAGGGCCCGTCGCCGGGCCTGGGGTATTCGTGTGGCGTGTGCAGGGGTGAACTGCATGCGCCCTGGTTGTTCTGTCTGGCACCACAACTTACGCTTGGCCGCATGGAATCAACCAACAAGGAAGCCCCCATGGCCGTGAGAGTCTGGATCGATGCTGCAGGTGGCCCCGATGCCCTGCGCCTGGAGGAGATACAGCCCGAAGCGCCCGGCGCCGGCCAGGTCTGGCTTGCGCAAGAGGCCATTGGCGTGAACCCGCTGGACGTGAGCCAGCGCAAGGGTGCGGTGGCCATCCCGTTCCCGTCCGGCCTGGGGCTGGAGGGCGCGGGACGTGTGGTGGCTGTGGGGCCGGGCGTGGCGAATGTCGCGGTGGGCGACCGGGTGGGCTACGCGACCGGGCCACTGGGGGCCTATGCCAGCGCCCGCCTGTTCCCGTCCGAGCGGCTGGTTCAACTGCCCGATGCGTTGGGCATGGACGAGGCGGCTGCCGTGCTCTTCAAAGGCATCACGGCGCAGTACCTGCTCAAGACCACCTACCCGGTGGCGCCGGGCACCCGGGTGCTCATCTATGGGGCTGCCGGGGGCCTGGGGCAACTGATGTGCGCCTGGGCCCGGCACCTGGGCGCCTTTGTGGTGGGCGTGGTCTCCAGGCCCGAGAGCGTGGAGCGCGCCAGGGCGGCAGGGTGCGATGCGGTGTTTGTCTTCGACCCGGCCACCTTGCCCGCCCAGGTGCTGGAGGCCACGCAGGGGCACAAGGCCGACGTGGTGTACGACCCCATCGGCCGGGCCACGCTGGCGGCCTCGCTCGACAGCCTGCGCCCGCGCGGCCTGCTGGTGTCCTTTGGCGCCACCTCGGGCGTGCCCGCGCCCATTGACGTGGGCACGCTCAATGCCAAGGGCTCGCTGTTCCTCACACGGCCCTCGCTGGCCGCGCACACGGCCACGGCCGCCGAGTACCAGGAGCGCGCGCAGGACGTGCTGCAGGCCGTGGCCGCCGGCATCATCGTGCCGCGCATCGGGCGCCGCTACGCGCTGGCCGAGGTGGGCACCGCGCATGCCGACCTGGAGCAGGGGCGCTCGCAAGGTGCGATCATCCTGACTCCTTGACCTCTCGGGTGCCACGCGGTGGCGCTTTGAATTCCTGATGGACCTGCTCGACAGCCAGCACGCCGATGAACTAGCCACCCTGCTGGCCCTGAGCGACGCAGGCTCGTTTGCGGCGGCGGGCCGCGCATTGCAGCGCCACCCCTCGGTGCTGTCCAAGCGCCTGAACGCGCTGGAGCGCCGCCTGGGCATCCGGCTGGTGGAGCGCACCACGCGCCAGTTGCACCTCACGCACGAGGGCCTGCGCTTGGTCGAGAAGGTGCGTGAGGCCATGGGGCTGATTGCACAGGCTCAGAAAGAGGCGGCCGAAGGCGCGCAGCAGGTGCGCGGGCGCCTGCGGGTGTCGGTGCCTGCCGCCATGGGGCGGCGCCTGCTCAGCGCCATGCTGGCGGAGTTTGCACTGGCCCATCCGCAGGTCACGCTGGAGGTTGAATATGCCGACCGGCTGGTGGACATCGTGGGCGAACGTTTTGACGCTGCGATCCGCATTGGCAAGCTGGCCGACAGCCAGCTGGTGGCCACGCGGCTGTGCGGCCACCAGCGCATCATGGCGGCGGCACCTGCATACCTGGCCAAGCACGGCACGCCGCAGGCGCCTGCCGACCTGGCGCAGCACAACTGCCTGGGCTTCACGGGCTTGGTGTCCTACCCGGAATGGCAGCTCACCACCCGTGCGGGTGTCAGCCACACGGTGGTGGTGCGCGGCGCGTTGATCAGCAACGACAACGAGGCCTTGCTCACGGCAGCCACGATGGGCGCGGGCATCTTGGCCGGCGGAGACTGGCTGATTCAGCCCTGCATCGATGCCGGCCAGCTCGTGCGCGTGCTGCCGCAGTGGCAGCTCAACGCCGATGCGGGCATCTACCTGGTGCGGCCCTCGGGGTCGTTCAGCACGGCGGCGATGGCGGCTTTTCGTGTCTGGGTGGTGGACTGGTTTGCGGCCCGGGTGCGCTCGGCCGAAATCCCGTTGGCGGTGAAGGCGCCGCGATGATCGGGCTCGCCTTGCCGCATGGGCTGCTGCCCTTGGTTTATTCATGGGTCTGGCGTGCATTCCGTCGCCGGGCTTTTCATTTCCACATTCCATGACCCAGGCAACACCCCACACTTCTACCGACTTGAATCCGCTGGATTCGCTCGTCCCCTTGCTGTTTGTCGCGCTCTGGAGCACGGGCTTCATCGGTGCCAAGCTGGGCCTGCCGTACATCGAACCGCTGACCTTCCTCGGGTTGCGCTTTGCCATCGTCACCGTGCTCATGCTGGCCGTGGTGGCGTTGGTGCGTGCGCCCTGGCCACCGGCGGGCAGGGCCTGGGGGCACATTGCGGTGTCGGGCCTGCTGGTGCATGGCGTGTACCTGGGTGGGGTGTTCATGGCCATTGGCCACGGGCTGCCGTCGGGTATCACGGCGCTGGTGGTGGGGTTGCAGCCGCTGCTGACGGCCTTGGTGGCGGGGGCCTTGCTGGGCGAGAAGGTGCGGCCTGCGCAGTGGGTGGGCTTGGCGCTGGGCTTCAGCGGCGTGGCGCTGGTGGTGGCAGGCAAGGTGGCCACTGTGCCGACAGGCGCACTGCTGGGCATGTTGCTGCCCGCCCTGGTGGCCTTGCTGGGCATCACGGCGGGAACGCTGTACCAGAAACGTTTCTGCCCCTCGTTCGATCTGCGCACGGGCTCGGTGATCCAGTACCTGCCGTGCGCCATTGCCATGGCGGTGCTGGCCGATGCCACCGAAACCATGGCGATCACATGGAGCGGTGAGTTCGTGTTTGCGCTGGGCTGGCTGGTGTTGGTGTTGTCGCTGGGGGCCGTGAGCCTGCTGAACCTGCTCATCCGCCGGGGCGGCGCGGTGAACGTGGCCAGCCTGTTCTACCTGACACCGCCCACCACGGCGCTGATTGCCTGGGCCATGTTTGGCGAGACGCTCACCGGCTGGGCACTGGCGGGGATGGCGCTGGCGGCTGCGGGGGTGTGGCTGGCGCGACGGTAGGGGGCTCGGATACAGTGGAAGCAGGCTCCGTTAGCTCCTGCGGGAAGGCGTTAAGCCATGTTTGGTCACAGTCTGCGAGAGTGCTTCAGGGCTATGCGTGCCCCCCTGTTGGCTGCTCAATTTTTATATCTAATTGCCTTCTTTTTGCCGTCCGAAATGATGGTCGGGGGTGTATATAAATTGGTGGGAGACGTCCAGACGGTGTACCACGGAGTACAGGCTTTGAAGATGCGCAGCACAGCGTCCAATGGCTACATACAGTTGAAAAAGTGACGGCGTTTCGCCGATCACGGTATGTATGTTTTCTAGTGCTTCTCGCTTCTTTGGCTCTGAGTGAAAGAACTCCGAGTTAAACCAAAGATCGATAATCTCTCTATTGGTGATCGGGTGCCCAAGGTCTTTTGAGACTTGGGTATCTTTCATTGCTTCTTTGTACCAAATATCCAGCTTGTCTAGGTAGCCGTCAGCCCAATCGTCTTGGATTCGACGTCGCACAATTTTCAAAATTTTCTGGAATTGGGTTGGTTCCCCTTGCGCACAAAAGAGCCGGAACCTCATGGCAAGAATGGCCACTTCATCCACTTCCGGAGTGTTGGCCTCAAATGCGATCACTTCTCCTGTCGCGTGGTCATGAGTTGTCCTGGACATGGGTGGGCCCGTACGTCTAGCTAACGACTGCGTAAATTTTTCAACACAACGTCGAAAGAGAAGAACGTCGGAGAACTCGTTTGCCGCCATTCCGACTACGGAGCTTTGGCGTCGGATCATATGAGGAAAGATCGCTATCGTCATTTGTTCTCCGTGTCAGGGCCTACTCTGGGTCTTGCATATCCTCACAGCGTGCGCAGCCGTTCCAGCGCAGCGCGCAGCGTCTCGTCCTTCTTGGCAAAGCAGAACCGCACCACACGCTGATCGAAGCCGTCGCCATAAAACGCCGACAGCGGAATCGCCGCCACGCCCACTTCGCGGGTGAGCCACTGGCAGAAATCGGCCTCGTTCAGGTCGCTGATGGCCGAGATGTCCACGCACTGGAAATAGCTGCCGGTGCTGGGCAACAGCTTCAGGCGCGAGCCTGCGAGGCCCTGGCGGAACAGATCGCGCTTGGCCTGGTAGAACGCGGGCAGCTGCAGGTAGGGCGCGGGGTCTTGCAGGTAGGCGGCCAGGCCGTGTTGCATGGGCGTGTTGACGGTGAACACGTTGAACTGGTGCACCTTGCGGAACTCGGCCGTCAGGGCTGCGGGCGCAGCCACAGTGCCGACCTTCCAGCCGGTGACGTGGAAGGTCTTGCCAAAGCTCGACACGATGAAAGCGCGCGCCGCCAGGCCCGGAAAGCGCGCGGCGCTTTGGTGCTCGGCACCGTCAAACACCATGTGTTCGTACACCTCGTCGCTAATGAGCAGGATGTCGGTGGGTGCGAGCAGGTCTTCAAGCTGGCGCATTTCCTCGGCCGTCCAGATGGTGGCGCTGGGGTTGTGCGGGCTGTTGATGAGGATGGCGCGGGTGCGCGGCGTGATGGCCGCGCTGATCTTGCCGAAGTCGGGCCGGAAGGTGCCGGGCGTGAGCGGCACACGCACGGCCTTGCCGCCCGCCAGCTCGATGTTGGGCACATAGCTGTCGTAGCAGGGGTCGAGCACGATGACCTCGTCGCCCGGGTGCACGATGGCCAGGATGGCGGTGATGATGGCTTGCGTGGCGCCCGCCGTGATGGTGATTTCGGCGTTGGGGTTGTAGGCGCGGCCGTGCAGCGCTTCGATCTTGCGGGCCACGGCTTCGCGCAGCACGGGCACGCCGGGCATGGGCGGGTACTGGTTGTGGCCGGCCTGCATGGCGGCCGTGACGGCGTTCACCAGCGCGGGCGCGCATTCAAAGTCTGGGAAGCCCTGGCCCAGGTTGACGGCCTGGTGCTCGGCGGCCAGCGCCGACATCACGGTGAAGATGGTGGTGCCCACGTTGGGCAGCTTGCTGGGGAAGGCGGGTGTGCGGGCGGTGGCTTGGGTCATGGCGCAGCAGCGTGAAAAGCGTGGAAGGGGTCAGGGTGTTCTGAGGGCTGAGCGGGGGTCACAGCTCGTAGTCGTTGACGTGACCCGTCATCGCGCGGGCAATCAGCTCGCGGCTCAGGCGGTCGCTGAGCAGCTCGGCAAACTTGTAGACAAAGTTGCGCAGGTAGGCGCCGCGCTTGAAGGCCACGCGTGCCACGCTCTGGCCGAACAGGTGGCCCACGGGGCGTACGGCCAGGTCGCCCACCGGGTCGTCGCGCATGGCCATCTCGGCCACGATACCGATACCGAGGCCCAGGCGCACATAGGTCTTGATCACGTCGGAGTCGATGGCTTCGAGCACGATGCGCGGCTGCAGCTTGCGTGCGGCAAAGGCGTGGTCGATCTTGCCGCGTCCTGTGAAGGACGGGTGGTAGGTGATCAAGGCTTCGTGCGCCAGGTCGTCGAGGCCTATGCGCTCTTTTTGCGCCAGCGGGTGGTCGTTGGGCACCACCAGCACATGCTGCCATTCGTAGCAGGGCAGGGTCACCAGATCGGGGTAGTCGGCCAGGGATTCGGTGGCCATGCCGATCTCGGCCACCTCGTCAATGATCATGCGGGCCACTTCGTGCGGCGTGGCCTGGTGCAGGCTGATGTTGACCTTGGGATAGGCCTCGCGCAAGCGGGCCACGGGCACCGGCAGCACGTAGCGGGCCTGGGTGTGGGTGGTGGCGATGCTGAGGGTGCCGCTGTCCTGCGCGCTGAACTGTTCGCCAATGCGCTTCAGGTTGCCGACCTCGCGCATGATGACCTCAATGCTCTTGAGCACATGCTGGCCGGGTTCTGTGATGCGCTTGAGGCGCTTGCCGTGGCGGGCAAAGATGTCCACGCCCAGTTCTTCTTCCAGCTCGATGATGGCTTTGGAGACGCCGGGCTGCGAGGTGTGCAAGGCCTTGGCGGCTTCGGTCAGGTTGAGGTTGCGGCGCGCCGCCTCTTGCACGAAGCGGAATTGGTGCAGGTTCATATCTGATATCGCCTAAAGAATTGCATTATTATGCTGCAATCGTCTAAGCGCTGCCGGGCGCATCCACAGAATTTTCAGTCCAGCGGGGCCTCGCAGGCGATGTCGGCCATCAAGGCGGTCATGCGCGGGTCTTCGCCGATCGCGGCCTGGATGTGGAACCGCACACCGGGGTGGGTGGCATGCAGTTCCTGCATCAGCACGGGCAGGTCTTCGCGCGCGTGTTTGCCGGTCCCCAGGAACATGGGGACCACCGTGACGTGGGTGGCGCCTTGGCTCACGAGTTGCCGGGTGGCATCTGCAAGGGTGGGGGCACACAGCTCCAGGTAGGCGCAGGCCACCAGGCGTGCGGGGTGCTGCGCGGCGATGTGCGCCGCCACGGCTTCGAGGGGGGCGCGCCACAGGGGGTCGCGGGAGCCGTGCGAGAACAGGACGATGGCGTGGTGCATGGTCGTGGGATGGCGTGCTGCGGCGGTCAGCGCCGCAGCACCAGCCAGCCGAAGGCGGCCAGAGAGAGCACGGAGTAAATCAGCCCCGGCGCAGCCGCCGTGAGCATGGGCGACCAGTTTTGCAGGTTGCCCGCGTAGCCAAACACATTGTTCAGCAGGAAGAAGCTGATGCCCGCCATCACGCCGCCAAACACATAGCCCGCGATGCCGCCTGAGCGGAAATGCAGGTAGGCGAAGGGCAGGGCCAGCACCACCATCACCAGGCAGGAGAGGGGGTAGAACACCTTGCGCCAGAACTCGATCTCGTACTTCTGCGCCGACTGGCCGTTGGCGTTCAGGTGCCGGATGAACTGGAACAGGTCCAGCGTGGCCATGCGGTCGGGTTTGAGCAGCGAGGCGGCCACCATGTCGGCGCTGATGCGCGTGGGCCATTGCAGGCTGGGGCTGTCCAGGTGTTCCACGCGCGCTTCACCCTGGTTGCCGGTGTCACCGCGGTGCTCAAACCGGCTGCGCTGGACCTTCTCCAGGGCCCAGGCGCCATCTGTGCCGAACTGCCCCGAGGCGGCCCGGGTTTGCGAGGCCAGGCGCCCCTTCTCGTCAAACTCAAAGATGCGCACGTCGAGCATGCCGCCATTGGAGGCGAGTGCGCGCACGTTGACGGCGAAGGAATGGTCTTCCTGCCGTTCCTTGAGCCAGGCGCCCGTGGCGCCGGTGGTCAGCCGCCCGAGATAGCGCACCTTGATGAGCTGGGCGGTGCGGTCGGTCAGCGGGGCCAGGTAGTCACCCACGGCGAAGGTCAGCACCACAAAGACCCCGCCCAGGGTGACCAGGGTGCGCAGTGCGCGCCAGGGGCCCATGCCGCTGGTGCGCATGATGGTGAACTCGGAGCTTTGGGCCAGGCGTGCCATCACGAAAATGGTGCCGATGAGCACGGTGATGGGCAGCAGTTCGTAGAGGTGGCTCGGGATGCTGAGCACCACGAACAAGAGCGCATGCGAGAGCTGGTAGCCATCGGCCCCGCTGCGGCCCACCCAGCGCAGTTCATCGACCAGGTCGAAGAAGAAGAACAGCGCCAGAAAGCCTGCCGTGACGAAGGCCACGGCGGACAGGGCTTCGCGGTGGATCAGGCGGCGGATGGTTTTCATGCGGGCTGCCCTCCCTGTGGCTGCGTGGGCCGTGGCGACAGCAGGCGCTGCACGGTCCATTGGTTGTGCCGAACGGCCAGCACCAGCAGTGACACGGCCAGCATGCCGCCGTGCAGCAGCACCGTGAAGCTCACCAGGCCCAGCCGCCCCGCACCCACCCAGCTTTGGCCCAGGGTCATGAGGTTGTAGTAGACGATGAATGCGAACAGCGCAAACACCAGGCTGGTGCTGCGCGCGGCACGCGGGTTGGCGCTGGCCACGGCTAGGCCGAGCAGCACAAAATTGAGCGCGGCCAGCGCCAGGCCCAGGCGCCAGCCCAGTTCGGCCTGGTAGGCGGGCAGGGGCTGCCTGAGCAGGTCGTAGGTGGTGCGGGTCTTGACGGCAAGCTCTTCGGCAGAGCCTGGCGAGGCAGCACCGATGCGGGTGCCGTATTCAGTGAAGTCGCTGATCTTGATGCCGGGCTTGTCGCGCGCACTCTCCAGCCGCTGCCCGTTGCTGAGCAGCACCATGCGCTCACCCGCCTGGGTCTCCAGCCGTGCGCTGCGGGCCGACGTGACGGACTCCCGCCGGCCGTCGTTGGCGGCGATGAAGACGTTGTTGGCGGCCTGGGTGTCGGGGCTGTCCTTGTCGATGAAGAACACCCGGCTGCCGTTCGACGACTCCTGGAATTCGCCAGGCGCAATGCGGTCGATGTCGCTGCGCTGCTCGTAGCGGGTCTTGAGCTCCTGGATCTGCGAGTTGGCCCAGGGCCACACCAGCAGCGACAGCACGGCAATCACCACCATCACGGGCCAGGCAAACCGCAGCAGGGGCTTGACCAGGCTCAGCAGGCCCCGGCCGCTGGCGAACCAGATCACCATTTCGCTGTCGCGGTACATGCGTGAGAGCGTGCCGACCACGGCAATGAACAGGCTCAGGCTGAGAATGGTGGGCAACTGTCCCAGGACGGTGAAGCCCATGACCAGCATCACATCGGAGGGGCTCACGCTGCCTTTGGAGGCCTGGCCCAGGGTGCGGATCAGCATCATGGTCATGACCACGGTCACCAGCACCACAAGCGTCGCACCGAAGCTGCGTGCCAGCTCCTTGCGAATGGATGAATCGAATAACATTGGCTCAGCGCGTGCTATGCATTTGTGCGTGCGCATCAAAGTGCAGGGCGCGCTCAAAAGGAAAACACCGATTATGAACTTTGATCTCAAGACCCTGGATTTGACGGCGGCCGCCTCGGAGAAATGCGACCTGCTGGTGGTGCTGATTCCCGAGGGTTTCAAACCGGGGCCGGATGCCCTGTCTGCGCTGGCGGCGCTGGCGCTCAAGAACGGAGATCTGTCACTGAAGGCGGGCAAGCAGCTGCAGCTGTACCAGGTGCCCGCCGTGGCCGCGCGACGTGTGGTTCTGGTGGGCGGGGGCGATGGCTCGGCCCGTGCGTCGCGCCAGGCCGTACTGGCGGTGGGGGGCGCCATCAAGGCGCCGCACACCAAGCGGGTGGCGCTGTGCTGGGCGGGAGCCGCCTCGGCGGATGCCGTGGGCGCCGCCGTGCAGGCGGTGGCCGAGGCCAGCTATGTCTACACCACCACCAAATCCAAGGTGGAGGCGCGCAGCCTGAGCCGCTGCGTGGTCGGTGTCTCCAACGTCGCAGAGGTGCGTGACGGTTTTGACAATGGCGTGGCGCTGGTGGCAGGGGTAGAGTTCGCGCGCGAATGGGGCAACCGCCCTGCCAACCATGCAACGCCGAGCTTGCTGGCCGATGCTGCCAAGACGTTGGCCAGGCTGCCGCGCATCCAGTGCAAGGTCCATGGCCCGGCCGAGGTCAGCCGCCTCGGGATGGGGGCCTTCATGGCCGTGGCGCGCGGCTCCGAGGAGCCTTTGCGCTTCATCGAGCTGCGCTACAACGGCGCCGCCAAGGACAAGGCGCCCGTGGTGCTGGTGGGCAAGGGCATTACCTTTGATACCGGGGGCATCTCGATCAAGCCCGCGCCCGAGATGGACGAGATGAAGTTCGATATGTGCGGCGCGGCCAGCGTGCTGGGCACGTTCCGCGCCCTGGGCGAGTTGCAGCCCGCCATCAATGTGGTGGGGCTGATCCCCGCCTGCGAGAACATGCCCGACGGGCGCGCCGTGAAGCCTGGCGACGTGGTCACCAGCATGAGCGGCCAGACCATCGAGATCCTGAACACAGACGCCGAAGGCCGCCTGGTGCTGTGTGACGCGCTGACCTATGCGGCCCGCTTCAAGCCCGCTGCCGTGGTGGACATCGCCACCCTGACCGGTGCCTGCGTGATCGCGCTGGGGGGCGTGCGCAGCGGCCTGTTTGCCAACCACGATGGTTTGGCCGCCGCGCTGCATGGCGCTGGAGAAGCCGCGCAGGACCCCTGCTGGCGCATGCCTCTGGACGATGACTATGCCGATGGCCTCAAGAGCAACTTTGCCGACATGGGCAACGTGGCCGGGCGCGCCGGTGGCTCCATCACGGCCGCCAAGTTCCTGCAGAAGTTTGTGGGCGACACGCCGTGGGCGCACCTGGACATTGCCGGCACGGCCTGGCGTGGCGGTGCCGCCAAGGGCTCTACAGGGCGCCCCGTGGGCTTGCTCGTGCACTACCTCCTGGGCCAGGCCCAGGCGAATGTGGGCAAGGCAGCATCCGCGCCGCGCGCCGCCGCCAAGCCCGCAGCCAAGCGTGTGCCCCGGGCCAAGGCGGCTTGAGCGGGCATGCCATGACGGAGGTCGCCTTTCATTTCAACGCGCCAGACAAACTGGCCTATGCGTGCCGGTTTGCGCGCAAGGTGCAGCGCAGTGGGGCGCGCCTGGTCATCACCGCCCCCGCCGAAGCGTTGGAGGCCCTGGATCGCATGCTCTGGGCGATGGCGCCACAGGATTTTGTGGCCCATTGCCGCAGCGATGCGGACGAGGAACTGGTGCAGGCGTCCCCGGTCTTGTTGGCGCTGGACGCACGGTCAGCGGCGCACCATGAGGTGCTGCTGAACCTGCACGCGGAAGTCCCGGAAGGCTTCGGGCGTTTTGATCGCCTGGTGGAGGTGGTGAGCGCCCATGACGAGGCCGATCGCATCGGAGCGCGCACGCGCTGGCGCCACTATGCCTCCCGGGGCTATGCCATCACGCGCCACGATCTGGTGCTGAAAGCCGGCTGATGGCCACGCCCCCCAAAGCGCCCCCCCGTTTTGTGCCCACACTCACCGAAGTGGTGCAGGTGCCTGGTGCACCGCAAGCGCCCAGCCCGGCCATTCCCCCGGCGCACACCGCGGTCGTGCCACCGCTGCACGCCGCACCTGCAGGGGCGCGGCAAACCGGTGCCGCTCCATCGCCAGCCGTGCCCCGGCCGGCCAATGCACCTGCACCCGCGTTGGCGTCTTTGCCAGGGGGCGGGGCGAGCGGTGTGCGGATGCCCGCTGGCGGGGCTGGAGGGGGGGCGGCGCCCGCCAGTCCGCAGCGCATGCCGGGCGCTGTTCTGCCTGTTTCGGCCACCCAGCCGGCCGCCGCTGTGGCTGCAGCTGCGCCAGAGACGACCCGCCCCTTGCCCGAGGGCATGGAGGAATACATGGTGCACCGGGTCATGCAGCGCGTGGACGTTGTGTTGGATCAACGTCTGCGTGAAGCGATTGCCATCGTGGTGCAAGAGCAGACAAGATCGGTGCTGCCCAGGTTGCGGGAAGAGATCGAATCCGTGGTCCGCCACGCGGTGTACGAGGCTGTGGCAGAAGAGCTGGCCAGCGGGACGCCCGCAGCCGGCAAGGGATGACAGGGTATTCCCTTGTGGTTTCCCTCGCATTTAATCGTGTTCCCTAATGATCTGGCCCGTAAATTGCGATATGTTCGCCTGCGTTGAGACACAAGAACATTCTCAGCGTTTATCTTTACTGGAGATTGATATGCAATTGAAGTTGAAACTGACCGTGGTTGCTGCTATCGCAGCTGTTGCTGGTGTGGCCTCTGCACAAGAGCAGGTGGTCAAGATCGGCCACGTGGCTCCGGTTTCCGGCGCCCAAGCCCACTACGGCAAGGACAACGAAAATGGCGCTCGCATGGCCATTGAAGAGCTGAACGCTCAAGGCATCACCATCGGTGGCAAGAAGATCAAGTTCGAGTTGCAGGCTGAAGATGACGCTGCCGATCCCAAGCAAGGTACGGCTGCCGCACAGAAGCTGTGCGACTCCAAGGTGGCAGGCGTTGTCGGTCACCTCAACTCCGGCACCACCATCCCAGCATCCAAGGTCTACAACGACTGCGGTATCCCCCACGTCACCGGCGCTGCAACCAACCCCAACCTGACCAAGCCCGGCTACAAGACCACCTTCCGCATCATCGCCAATGACAACGCCCTGGGCGCTGGCCTGGCTTTCTACGCTGCGGACACCCTGAAGCTGAAGACGGTTGCCATCATCGATGACCGTACCGCTTACGGCCAAGGCGTGGCAGATGTGTTCAAGAAGACCGCTGCGGCCAAGGGCATCAAGGTGGTGGACGAGCAGTTCACTACCGACAAGGCCACCGACTTCATGGCCATCCTGACCGCCATCAAGGCCAAGAATCCTGATGCCGTGTTCTACGGTGGCATGGACCCACAAGCCGGCCCCATGCTGCGTCAGCTGGAGCAACTGGGCATGGGCAACGTGAAGTACTTCGGCGGCGACGGCGTCTGCACGGCCGAACTGGCCAAGCTGGCCGCCGGTGCCAAGACCCTGGGCAACGTGATCTGCGCAGAAGGCGGCTCTTCGCTGGCCAAGATGCCTGGCGGCACGGCCTGGAAGGCCAAGTACGATGCCAAGTACCCCAACCAGTTCCAGGTGTACAGCCCTTACACCTATGACGCCACGTTCCTGCTGGTGGACGCCATGAAGCGCGCCAACTCCGTGGACCCCAAGGTGTACACCGCTGAACTGGCCAAGTCCAGCTTCAAGGGCGTGACCTCCACGATCGCCTTCGAACCCAACGGCGAAATGAAGAACCCCTCCATCACGCTGTACGTCTACAAGGACGGCAAGAAGACCCCTCTGTAATAGAGAGATCTTCGTTCTGCAAGGCACCCAGGCGCCTTGCGGGCAACAAAAAAGGCTTCCCTTGGGAAGCCTTTTTTGTTGCGAAGGGGGTAAAAACCGTTCGCTGCCTGAACTTCGGGTCAGGAGAGAGGATGGGGCTGTGCAGAGCGGCGAGGCGCCGGCCGCCTAAGAACCTGTTCAAGATTTTTTCGGGGTCGCACAAGTCCCTTGCCGGGATGGGATGCTAGGCGCGGTGCGCCGCCAATAGCTCGGCTATTGGCAAGCGCCGCAACGCCGCAGACCGCCCGGCAAGGCACTTGCCCGAAGGGTTGGAGTGAAATCGGGNNGGGCATGAGCCCATGCGGCGCATCCGAGGCATCCACTCGTCCCGATTGCACTCCAATGCGATCCCCGAAAAGATCTTGAACAGGTTCTTATCGCCGCACCTGGAGCGAACCGGGGTTCACGATGTTGGTCGGTGTGCCCTTGATGAAGTTCACCACGTTGTCGAAGGCTGCACCAAAGTACAGCTCGTAGCTGTCCTGTTCGACATAGCCAATGTGGGGCGTGCAGATGCAGTTCTCCAGCCGCAGCAGGGCATGGCCTTGCAGAATGGGCTCGCTTTCGAACACATCGACGGCCGCCATGCCGGGGCGCCCCCGGTTGAGGGCCGCAATCAGGGCGTCGGGCTCAATGAGTTCGGCGCGCGAGGTGTTGACCAGCAGAGAGGTGGGTTTCATGCACGACAGGTCTTCGAGCGAGATGATGCCGCGGGTCTCCTCGTTCAGGCGCAGGTGCAGCGAGATGACATCGCACTGGGAGAAGAACTCCTCGCGCGTGGTGGCGGCCTGGTAGCCATCCGTGAGCGCCTGCGCGCGCGAGCCTTCTCGGCCCCATACACGCACATTCATGCCAAATGCCCGGCCATAGCCGGCGACCAGTTGCCCGATGCGTCCGTAGCCCCAGATGCCCAGGGTTTTGCCGCGCAGCACGTTGCCCAACCCAAAATTGGCGGGCATGGAGGCTGTCTTCAGCCCGGACTGCTGCCAAGCGCCGTGCTTGAGGTTGGAGATGTACTGGGGCAGCCTGCGCATGGAGGCCATGACGAGGGCCCATGTCAGCTCGGCGGGAGCCACAGGGGAGCCCACGCCTTCGGCAACGGCGATTCCGCGCTCGGTACAGGCAGCCACATCAATGTGGCCACCGATCTTGCCTGTTTGTGCAATGAGCTTGAGGCGGGGCAGTTTTTCGACGAGTTGGCGCGTGATCTGGGTGCGTTCCCTCACCAGCACGATGATGTCGGCATCTTTGAGTCGCACAGAGAGCTGGCCCAGCCCCTTGACCGTGTTGGTGTAAACCTTGGCGGTGTACGCGTCGAGCCGGGAGGCGCAATGCAGCTTGCGCACTGCATCCTGGTAATCGTCGAGGATCACTATGTTCATTCCGACATTGTGCCTTGGCAGAGATTGCGTACTGCGCCAGGTGGCTGTTTGGCGCATCAAAATCCCCGGCTTTTGGTGACGGAGTGTTGGTGTTGCCTGGCTCGGCATTCCACCGAAGGGGTGGCGTGAAATCGGGCCGATGGGTTTGAGGCTTTGCTATCTGAGGGCTCGAAAGCTTGCGCTTCAACTCCAAGGCATGCACCTCCATCACCGTAGGACTGCAAGGCGGTCTTTGAAAAGATCTTCCGACAGGCCTTAGGCCCGCATGGCTTCGGAGGCCACCATGCGGTCCAGCTCGGCGCACACATCGGCCATACGGCCCGCAATCACCAGGTGGCCCGTGCCAGAGTCGGACACCCGCCGCAGGACCTTGGGCGACCGCAGGCTGCGGGCATGCGAATCCGCGGGCAGCGTTGATAAAAATGCGTGGCGGTGGCTGCCCATGGGGTTGGCCATGGGCAGAAAAGACCTACCTGCTGACGCAGGCTGCCGTGTGGGTGCCTCGGAGGGGCGCAGCGGAGGCTTGACTGTGAAAGGCCAGTTGCCGCGCAGTGGCCGTGGGCCCAACTGCGGGGTAGGCGGGCGCGGGTGGCCCACTACTGCGGCGTTGGCGTCTGCTGCGGTATCTGCGCGCGCGGGGTGTACCAGCAGGCGCTTCAGGCCGCGCAGCGGATTTTGCAAGGCGGTAAGGGTGAGCAAGGCAAGTCCCATGTGAAAACTCCGAAGGTCGGGGGTTGAACACAGGCAGGATTGCGAAGTGATTTCACGCCATGCATGGGCCGGATGATGGCGGGTGTGATGGTGCCCTGCGGCGCCGGTTGGGGTGGCACCGCAAGACGGTCATCATGGCCGCGTTGGCATCGGCTTGTGGCAGGGCGTGGGGCCGGCACCGCAGGGCTGGCATGCCGTTGCCGGCATACCAAACGCCCGCCACCCGCGGTGTGGCCCAAAAGAGGTCTGGACCTACATCAGCATGGTGTTGCGGATGAGCCCGACTGCGAGGCCTTCGATTTCGAAGGGCTCGCCGGGCTGGACCACGATCACCGGGTAGTCGGGGTTCTCGGGCAGCAGTTCGATGGCGGTTGCGGTACGGCGCAGGCGCTTGACGGTGACGTCGTCCCCCAGCCGGGCCACGATGATCTGCCCGTTGCGGGCTTCGCGGGTGGACTGCACTGCGAGCAGGTCGCCGTCCATGATGCCGGCGTCGCGCATGGACATGCCGCGCACCTTGAGCAGGTAATCGGGTTTGTGCTGAAAGAGGCTGTTTTCCACGCTGTAGGTCTGGTCTACATGTTCCTGCGCGAGAATGGGCGAGCCTGCCGCCACGCGCCCCACCAGGGGCAGGATCAGCTGCGAAAGGCCTGGAATAGGCAGGCTGAACTGGTTGCCGCGTGCCGCATTGATGGAGCGGACCGTGTCGCTGCGCAGGCGAATGCCGCGTGACGTGCCGCTGACCAGTTCGATCACGCCCTTGCGGGCCAGGGCCTGCAGATGCTCTTCAGCGGCGTTGGCCGACTTGAACCCCAGTTCGGCCGCGATTTCTGCGCGGGTGGGGGGCGCACCGGTGCGTGCAATGGCGGTCTGGATGAGGTCCAGAATCTGCTGCTGGCGGGCGGTGAGTTTCGGGTTGTCGAGCATGGTGGTTTCCGGTGGCGACGGTTACAGTGGCGAACAACTGTTTTTTAATCCAGTAACTGTATTTTTCACCAGTTTTTCGGAGTATGCAAGTGAGCGGGCAAAAAATTGTGGTTTTGGGCACCGGGGGCACGATTGCGGGCACCTCGGCGCAGGCGGGGGACAACATTGGCTACACCGCTGCCCAGGTGGGTGTGGCGCAGTTGTTGGCCGCTGTGCCCGGCTTGCAAGCGCTGGCCGGCGGCATGCTGGAGGCTGAGCAGGTGGCCCAGGTGGACAGCAAGGACATGGACGACGGCGTCTGGCGGGCGCTGGCCCTGCGCTGCGCGCACCACCTGGCGGACCCGGACGTGCGAGGCCTGGTCATTACCCACGGCACCGACACGCTGGAAGAGACCGCGTGGTTTCTGCATGAGGTGCTGGACGTCAGCAAGCCCGTGGTGCTGACCTGCGCCATGCGCCCCGCGACGGCCTTGACGCCCGATGGCCCGCAGAATCTGCTGGACGCCGTGGCCGTGGTGCTGGCCCCCGGTGCCACCGGGGTGATGGCCGTGGCCGCGGGCGAGGTGCATGCCGCGCGCTATGTCCAGAAAGTCCACCCGTACCGGGTGCATGCCTTCACCTCTGGCGATGCAGGCCCCTTGGGTTGGGTGGAGGAAGGCCATGTGCGTCTTGTGCAAAACTGGCCAGTTGGGCAAACAGGGCAAGCCCTTGGTGCTATCAAAGAAGGAGCTTTTTCTGCCGATTGGCCTTGGGTCGAGGTGGTGCTCAGCCACGCGGGGGGGCAGGGCCGGGGTGTGGATGCCCTGGTGCGCGCAGGCGTGCAGGGCCTGGTGGTGGCGTGCACCGGCAACGGGACCATTCACCAGGCGCTAGAGGCCGCCTTGCTGCGTGCGCAGGAGGCGGGCGTGCGGGTGGTGCGGGCCACCCGGTGCGCCGAGGGGCAGGTGCTGCCCAAGCCCGGGGATGCGTTGCCTGACTCCCAGGGGTTGTCGCCGGTGAAAGCGAGGGTGGCGCTGCTGCTCGACTTGCTGCAAGCGGATTGACGGGGCCGCCTGCCAATGTTCACGGCACTCAAGACCCATGCCTGGGCCTATCCGGCGCTGGAGGTGGCGCACATCGTGGGCATTGCGCTGCTGTTGGGCAACCTGGTGCTGCTGGAGCTGCGGGTATTTGGTCGGGGCGCGGCGCTGCCGGTGAAGGATCTGGCCCGGCTGAGCCTGTCGCTGGCGCTGTGCGGCTTTGTGCTGGCCGCAGCCTCGGGCCTGCTGATGTTTGCCACCCAGCCTGCCGAGCTGCTCAGCAACCGGGCCTTCACCGTGAAAATGTTGCTGCTGATGCTGGCCGGGTGCAATGCCGCGTGGTTTCATGGGCGCGGGTCGCTCGTGCGGCTGGATGGCCTGGCCCGCGCGCAGATGCTGGCGTCCATGTTGGTCTGGCTGGCCGTGGTGGCGTGTGGCCGCTGGATCGCTTACCTGTGAAGCCTGTCTGGCTTCCCCCCTCCTTTTTTCTTCAGGAGTCTGTATGAGCCTGCAACGCCGCCACCTGCTGGTTGCCGCCACCGCCTGGCCCCTGGGGGCGCAAGCGCACCATGGCTGGAGCAGTTTTGATGCGGACCGCCCCCTCTATCTGGAAGGCACCGTGCGCAAGGTGCGCTGGCAGAACCCCCATGCCGAACTTGCGCTGGAGCTTGCGGCCGGCCTGACGCTGCCGGCCGATCTGGCCCAGCGGCCGGTGCCGGCGCAGACGGCGCCTGTGGATGGCCAGGCGCTGCTGGCCAAAGCAGTGCTGCCCACCCGCAAGGACCGGCTCTGGGCGGTCGAGCTGGCGCCCCTTACGCGCATGCAGGCCTGGCAGGTGCAGGAGATCCGGCCGGGTGCCATGGTGTCGGTGGTGGGGTTCGCCTTGCGAGAAGAAAAGGGCGATCCGGTGCTGCGCGCCGAGTACCTGTTCGTGGATGGCAAGGCCTATGGTCTGCGGTCCAGCCCGGCGTGACGGGGGTGAGGCCGAACGCACGGTTGCTGGAGGCTGGAGGCTGGAGGCTGGAAGCGCGGAGGCCGCAATGGGGTCAGCACAGGGCCACGCCGTCGCCACCGTGCTCGCTACACCCTGCGCCACCATGAAAAAAGCGATGCCCCTGTGCAGGGCATCGCCAGATGGAGGTCGCGGGGCTGCTGCGGCCGGGGGTCGTGCCTGCCGCTGCTGCCTGTCGTCAGCTGGCCAGCGCCAGGAACGCGCGCGCGGTGATTTCGTCCACGCTGCCCGTGCCACTGATGGCGCGGTACTTGGGCGCGGCGGCGGGTTCTGCCTTGGCCCAGTTGCCGTAGTAGTCCACCAGGGGGCGCGTCTGGTCGCTGTAGACCTGCAGGCGCTTCTTGACGGTTTCTTCCTTGTCGTCTTCGCGCTGGATCAGCTCTTCGCCGGTCACGTCGTCCTGGCCTTCCACCTTGGGCGGGTTGAACTTGACGTGGTAGGTGCGGCCGCTGGCGGGGTGCGAGCGGCGGCCGCTCATGCGTTCGATGATGGCTTCAAAGGGCACGTCGATTTCGAGTACGTAGTCGAGCTTGACGCCCGCCGCCTTCATCGCGTCGGCCTGGGGAATGGTGCGGGGGAAACCGTCGAACAGGAAGCCGTTGGCGCAGTCGGGCTGCGTGATGCGTTCCTTGACCAGACCGATGATGATGTCGTCGCTGACCAGGGCACCCGAATCCATCACGGCCTTGGCCTGCAGGCCCAGGGGCGTGCCGGCCTTGACGGCGGCGCGCAGCATGTCGCCGGTGGAGATTTGCGGGATGCCGTACTTCTGGCAGATGAACGTGGCTTGCGTGCCCTTTCCGGCGCCAGGCGCGCCCAACAGAATCAGTCTCATGGAAGTCCTCGAAGGTTAGAAATCGGGTGGCGCCGCTGGCGGGGACGTTCGAAGGGCGCCTGTAGCCGTTCTGTGCGCCCGGGATGCGGTGCTCTCGTTGCGGTCGAGGATAGCATGCGACCACCTTGCGCCGACTTACATGGGCGACGTTTCCCCGCCGCCGCACCCCAGCGGGGCGGTGCGGGGTGGGGCAAAGCGCTCAGCGGAACAGCCCGCGCACCCGTTCCAGGTCTTCGGGCGTGTCCACGCCCGGGCCCGGGGGCGTGTCGGCCAGGTGCACGGCGATGCGGTGGCCATGCCAGAGGGCGCGCAGCTGCTCCAGCGCCTCGACTGCTTCCGTCGGTGCCGGGGCCAGTTGCGGGAACTGCAGCAAAAAACCGGCGCGGTAGCTGTAGATGCCGATGTGCCGCAGCGGTGCGAAACCCGCCAACGCTGCCACGGATGGGGCCGCAGCCTGCGCGGCGCCCTGCCACCAGGGGGTGCCCACGTGGTCGCGTGCAAAGGGAATGGGTGCGCGGCTGAAATAGTGCGCCAGGCCCCGTGCGTCCAGCACCACCTTGACCACATTGGGGTTGGTGACGTCGGCCAGCGAGGCAATGGTGTGGGCCGCCGTGCCCATGCTGGCCTCGGGCCTGGCAGGGAGCAAGGCCGCCACGGCGTTGATGAGGCCGGGGTCCATCAAGGGTTCGTCTCCCTGCACGTTGACCACGATGTCATCGCCGTTCAGACCCAACTGGGTGCAGGCTTCGGCCAGCCGGTCGCTGCCGCTGGCGTGGTCGGGCCGGGTCATGATGGCCTGCACGCCGTGGGCCTCGCAGGCCTGCAGGATGCGGGCATCGTCTGCGGCGACCACGACATGGGTGGCGGCGCTCTGAGCGGCGCGCTGGGCCACGCGCACCACCATGGGCAGGCCAGCGATGTCGGCCAGCGGTTTGTCCGGCAGGCGGCTCGATGCCATGCGTGCCGGGATCAGCACTGTGAACGGGCTCGCGGCTGCCGGGGCGGCGGCGGTAGTGCTCACTGCTCCAGTTCCTCGTCGGTAAGTGTGCGGGCTTCGTTTTCCAGCAGCACCGGAATGCCGTCGCGCACGGGGTAGGCCAGCCGTGCGCTGCGCGAGATGAGTTCTTGCGCCTCGCGGTCGTAGGTCAGGGGGCCTTTGGTGACAGGGCAGACCAGCAGTTCAAGCAGTTTGGGGTCCATGGGGGCGGGGGCTTTCCGGGAGGGTTCGGCGGGGTTCGTTCACAGGCCCATTCAGGCCGGGGGGGATGATAGCGGTGGCTTGCGCTCTGCGGCCGTGGGTGCCAGTGCCGGGAGCGCTGAGAGCCGCACATCCAGCGCATCAAAAAAGAGGGGGTCGATCTGCACGGCCAAAGGCACGGCCAGCGCCTGGGGGTGCAAGGCCCACAACTTGACCGCATCCTTTTCGGTACAGATCACGGTCTGCCGCGCATCCAGCGGTCGCTTCCAGCTATTGAAATCATAGTGATCCGGCAGGGCCTCCATGTGCTCCAAGGTCAGGCCCTCGGCCTGCAGCATGGCAAAGAAGTCGCCGGGCCGGGCCACCGCCGCCAGCGCGTGCAGCGGCTGGCCGCGCAACTGGGCCAATGGCACCCGGCTGCCATCGGCGCGCACAGCCCAGGGCGCGAGGCGGCGCTGCAGGCCAAACGCCGGGGCGGATGCCTCCTCGGGCGGGGCATGGCCCGCATGCAGCACAAAGTCCACATGGCGCGGCCAGGGCTCCCGCAGCGGGCCGGCGGGCAACAGAAAACCGTTGCCAATGCCCTGGTCGTTGAAGATGCAGATTTCCAGATCGCGCCGCAGCGCCAGGTGCTGCAGGCCGTCGTCGCAGACGATCACGTCGGTGCCGGGGTGGGCGGCCAGCAGTGCGCGTGCGGCGGTGATGCGGCGCGGTGCCACAAACACCGGCATGGCGGCGCTTTCTGCAAAACTGCGTGCGATCAGGGCGGGCTCGTCGCCCACCTCGCTGGCCGGGCTGCCGGGCAGCACGGCGCGGCAATCCTGGGTGCTGCGGCCATAGCCGCGCGAAATCACGCCCACACGCAGGCCGCGAGCCTGCAGGTGTTTCACGAGCGCGATGACCACGGGGGTTTTGCCCGCCCCCCCGGCAATCACATTGCCGACCACGATCACGGGGCGGCCGGGGTGCTCAGAGCGCAGCAGGCCGGTGCGGTAGAGCGCACGGCGCAGCGCCACCAGGGCGTGGTACAGCAGCGCAACGGGCCACAAGGCCCAAGCGGCCGGACCCCGGGTTTGCCATATCTTTTGCAGGCCTTGCTCGGCCGTGGCGCGCCCGGCGGGCGGGCGGGCGGGGGAGGGCGCTGCCGGGGGCGGCTGGGGCCCGGGGGCGGCGCCCATGCCCGTCAGCGGCTGGCCGCGCTGGTCGCGCGTGCGGACGTGGACGACGACTGCGTGGCGAAGGTGATCTGCGTGAGGCCCACACGGCGTGCGGCCTCCATCACCGTGACCACGGACTGGTGCGGCGCCATGGCGTCGGCGCTGATGATGACCACGCTGCCAGGGCCCGCCGTGGCCGCAGCGCGCAGGGCCTGGGCGACGGACTCCACGCCCTTGCCGTCCACGCCGGTCTTGTTGACCGCGTAGCGGCCGTCGGCCGCCACGGCCACGATGATTTCCTTGGGGTGGTCGCGCTGCTGCTCGGCGTCGGCCACCGGCAGCGTGAGCTGCAGCTCGGTGAACTTGCTGTAGGTGGTGGTCAGCATCAGGAAGATGAGGATTACCAGCAGCACGTCGATGAACGGGATCAGGTTGATCTCCGGCTCTTCCTTGGCGCGGGGGCGGAAATTCATGGGGCTTTTATTTGGCTTTGCGCAGACGCAGGATGTGGCGGACAAACTGCTCGGAGGCCAGCTCCAGCGTGAGCAGATACGCATCCACGCGGGCGCGGAAGTAGCGCCAGAAGATCAGCGAGGGGATGGCCACGATCAGGCCGAACGCCGTGTTGTAGAGCGCGATCGAGATGCCATGCGCGAGCTGGGCCGGGTTGCCGCCACCCATGGCCTGGCCCACACCGCCGCCGCCGGCCTGCGAGCCAAAGATCTCGATCATGCCGATCACCGTGCCCAAGAGGCCCAGCAAGGGCGCGGCCGAGGCGATGGTGGCCAGGGCCGAGAGGTACTTCTCCAGCCGGTGCGCGACGGCACGGCCGGTGCCTTCCATGGCGGCACGCAGGTCGGTTTCGCTGCACTGGGGGTTGCTGTTGAGGGCGCGCAGGCCGCTGGCCAGCACCTCGCCCAGGGCCGAGTTCTGGGCCAGCTGGTTCACCACATCGGGGGTGGGCAGGGCCTTGGACGACACGGTGATGGCCTCATCCAGCAACTTGGGCGGGGCGACGCGGGCCGTTTTCAGGGCCAGAAAACGTTCGAAAATCAGCGCCATTCCCAGGACGGAACACGCAATCAGGGGCCAGATGGGCCAGCCTGCGGCTTGTATGATGGACAGCAAATCTCTCTCCGCGCAGATGAAAGCAATCGGCGATTATGGCCCAGCTTGCGGGGGCTGCCGAGTCACAAACCGTTACCTTGCTGCGCGCACCGCCCGCGTTCCCGCTCACCCACAAAATCTGTGGATAACTTTGTGGGCAACCCCTGTTGGGAACCCCGCAAAGTGGCGCCCCGCCGTGCTTGCAACAGATTGATGAAAAATTGCGCAATGAAAAATCCTTATAAATCAATAACTTGTACGTGCGCTGGTGTTTTCCGGGTGGGTTGGTGGGGGCTCTCCATGTTCTTGGCCGTTGGCCGGTTTCTGTGGAGTACTTGCCCGGTGCGCGCAGCGCAAACGCCCGCCGTTTCTCATGTTTGAGCGCACAAACCCAGGCGTGGCGCCGCGTGTGTGGGAGGTTGGCGCGCTGTGCCGCGCCATTGCTGATGCCCTGGAGGCCCGCTTCAATCCCGTGGCCGTGCGCGGCGAGATAACGGGCTTCTCGCGCGCATCCAGCGGGCATTGCTATTTTTCGATCAAGGACGCCCATGGCCAGCTGCGCTGCGCCATGTTCCGCCGGGCGGCCAGCCTGCTTGACTTTTCGCCGCGCGATGGCGAGTTGGTGGAAGTGCGCGGGCGCCTCGGGGTGTATGAGGCGCGTGGGGACTTGCAGTTCATCGTCGAAAGCATGCAGCGGGCCGGGCAGGGCGCATTGTTCGAGCAGTTCCTGCTTCTCAAGGCCCGGCTCGATGCCGAGGGCCTGTTCGACACCGCCCGCAAGCGCCCGCTGCCGCTGCTGCCGCGCGCCATTGGCCTGGTCACGTCGCCCGGTGCGGCAGCGTTGCACGACGTGGTCACCGCACTGCGCCGCCGTGTGCCGCACATCCCCGTGGTGCTCGTGCCCGCGCAGGTGCAGGGGGCGGCGGCCCCCGCCTCGCTGGTGGCGGCGCTATCAAAAATGTATCTGCTTGCGCAAGCGGGGCGTGCCCCAGGGGCTGATTTGACTAATAGCCCGCCCATCGACGTGATCCTGCTGGTGCGTGGCGGCGGCTCCATCGAAGACCTGTGGGCCTTCAACGATGAGCAACTGGCCCGCACCATCGTGCAAAGCCCGGTGCCGCTCATCAGCGGGGTGGGGCACGAGACCGACTTCACCATTGCCGACTTCTGCGCCGATCTGCGCGCGCCCACGCCCACGGCGGCGGCCGAGCTGGTGGCCCAGCCGCGCGAGCTGTGGTTGGGCGCCCTCGGCCTGCTGGCCGGCCGGATCAGCGATGGGGTGCAGCGCCAGCTGGACACCCGCCACCAGCGGCTGGACCAGGCCGCCGCCCGGCTGGGCCGCCCGTCGGGCCTGGTGGCGCGCCAGCAGCTGCAGCTGGCCCGCCTGGCGCAGCGCATGCGCCACGGTGTGCTATTGAAAATGCAGCGTCTTGCGCAGGCGCAGCAGGCGCTAGAAGCCAACTTGCCTGACAAGTTGCAGCGGCGCCTGGCGCAGCAAGCCGACCGCCTGGACCGCACGGCCCTGCGCCTGGAACTGCTGGACCCGCGCCTGGTGCTGCAGCGCGGCTACGCACTGCTCACCGACACCGGCGGGCAGGCCGTGACCAGCGTGCGCCAGGCCCCGCCCGGTGCCGCGCTGCGTGCCACGCTGGCCGACGGGGTGGTGGACGTGACGGTGGCCGCCCAGCCACGCCTGTTGTGAGTGCGCCAACCTGTTCCTGGCGTGGCCAGGGCAGGTGCATATAGCCGTTTGGGGGAGGCTTTCTTTTGTGCTGGGTCACCCTGAGGCTGCACAGGTCACCCGATCTTCCTACAATGCCCCCTTCGCTTTGTGTCCGGCTGCATGGCTCAGGAAAGAACGCGTTGCAGGCGGCATCCCAGAATTTCAAACCACGAGGAAACACCACCATGGAACATACCCTTCCCCCGCTGCCTTACGCCATCGATGCCCTGGCACCGAACTACAGCCAGGAAACCCTGGAGTACCACCACGGCAAGCACCACAACGCCTACGTGGTGAACCTCAACAACCTGCAAAAGGGCACCGAGTTCGAAGCCATGACGCTCGAAGAGATCGTCAAGAAGTCCAGCGGCGGCATCTACAACAACGCTGCGCAAATCTGGAACCACACCTTCTTCTGGAGCTGCATGGCTCCCCAGGGTGGCGGTGAGCCTTCGGGCGCGCTGGCTGCGGCCATCAACGCCAAGTGGGGCAGCTACGCTGCGTTCAAGGAAGCCTTCGTGAAGAGCGCCGTGGGCAACTTCGGTTCGGGCTGGACCTGGCTGGTGAAGAAGGCCGATGGCAGCGTGGACATCGTCAACACCGGCGCCGCCGGCACGCCCCTGACCACCGCCGACAAGGCCCTGCTGACGGTGGACGTGTGGGAGCACGCCTACTACATCGACTACCGCAACATGCGTCCCAAGTTCGTCGAGACCTTCCTCGACAAACTGGTGAACTGGAAGTTTGCCGAAGCCAACTTCGCTTGATGCAAAGCGCATGGCCGCCGGGGAGTTGCCTGGCGGTCCACCATCAAAAAACGGCCCCAGAGGGCCGTTTTTTGATGGGCTGGTCGGGTCGGGGCGGGGCGCTGACCATCAGGTCTTTGGGCCGCTACCGTCCAAGCAGCAAGCGATAGATGCTATTAAAAATGTAGTTCTTCCGCGCCCGTGTGGTGCGCCATTCAGTGCGCCATTCAGTCCTCACTTGCGGCTGAAAGGTGCGCCCCCCAGCTTGGTGCCGGCCTTGAGCCCTTTCTTGGCAAACCAGCCCTGGTTCATCTCCAGCACGTAGCGCACGGGTTTGGCGGAGCAGTGCGAATCGAGTGTCTGGGGCTTCATGTCCGCGAGGTTCACGATGGTGCCGTCATCCGCCACGAAGGCGGCCGTGAGCGGGAGCAGGGTGTTCTTCATCCAGAAGCACTGCTGGGAAGGCTGCTCGAACACGAACAACATGCCTTCGTGCTGGGGCATGTCCTTGCGGAACATCAGCCCGGTCTGGCGCTCCTGGGGGGAGAGGGCCACCTGGGCGTCGATGCGGTGCATGCCGGCCGTGATCTCGATCCGCTGCAGGTCCAATTGCGGCCCCTCCTGGGCCATGGCCACGGTGGCGGGCAGTACGAAGGTGCACGCCAGCGCGGCAGCCCAGGCCCAGGCGCTGCGGCGCGCAGGGCGGCCGGGGCGCAGAGGGCGCTGGCGGCGAGGGGTTGCAATGGTGGTGGGGCGCAGGGTGGTGCAAACAGCGGTCATGGGCGGGGCTTTCGGATCAACACAGACACAAGCACAAAGACAAAGGGCACAACAGGGGGCGGATGGCCTGCCGGGCAGAAAGTCCGGCGGGTGGCCGGCTGCCGGTGGCGGGCCCAATAAAAACGCCCGCTGGTGCGGGCGATTTTGAATCAGTGCAGACCTGGGGCGCCGGGGGCGTTGCGCCAGGTCGATGCTCCTGGCTCAGGCTGCCTTGTGGGCGGTCTTTTTCTTGGCGGTCTTCTTCTTGGCGACCTTCTTGGCTGGCTTGGTGGCCTTGGACTGGGCTACCGGTGCGTTGGCTTGGGCTGCCATGGAAGTAGCGGTGGGGGCGGGGGCTGTGGCGGGCGTTTGTGCGAAAGCACCAGCTGCGAACAGACCGGCCACGAGGACAGCGAGGAGTTTTTTCATATTTGCCGTTTCCAATGTGAACGAAGGGTTGAGGGCCGTGCGAAAACCCGTACGGCTCCAGTCGCAACGATAGCAGCGCCAGGTGCGTTGACAGGGGATGGGACAAAATTTTTTGTCATTAGAATGGTTTGAGACCACACCGTTTTGCCTTATTTGCCGAATCCGATTCGGTGCACCCCGGAGACCTTCCACCCCATGACCACCTACCAGCACATTCTGGTGCCTGCCGAAGGCCAGAAAATCACCGTCAATACCGACATGTCGCTGAACGTGCCGGACGAGCCCATCATCCCCTTCATCGAAGGCGATGGCACGGGCCTCGATATCACGCCCGTGATGATCAAGGTGGTGGATGCCGCCGTGGCCAAGGCCTATGGCGGCAAGAAGAAGATCCACTGGATGGAGGTGTATGCGGGCGAAAAGTCCACCAAGGTCTATGGCCCCGATGTATGGCTGCCCGAAGAAACCCTGGCGGTGCTGCGCGAGTACGTGGTCTCCATCAAGGGGCCGCTCACCACGCCCGTGGGCGGCGGCATCCGCTCGCTCAATGTGGCCCTGCGCCAGGAGCTGGACCTGTATGTCTGCCTGCGCCCGGTGCAGTATTTCAAGGGCGTGCCTTCGCCGCTGAAAGAGCCCGAGAAGACCAACATGGTGATCTTCCGCGAGAACTCGGAAGACATCTACGCCGGCATCGAGTTCGAAGCCGAGTCCGACAAGGCCAAGAAGCTCATCAAGTTCCTGCAGGAAGAGATGGGCGTCAAGAAGATCCGCTTCCCCAACACCTCGGGCCTGGGCGTCAAGCCGGTGTCCCGCGAGGGCACGGAGCGCCTGGTGCGCAAGGCCATCCAGTACGCCATCGACAACGACAAGCCCAGCGTGACCATCGTGCACAAGGGCAACATCATGAAGTTCACCGAAGGCGGCTTCCGCGACTGGGCTTATGCGCTGGCGCAAAAGGAGTTTGGCGCCGAGCTGATCGACGGAGGCCCCTGGTGCAAGCTCAAGAACCCCAAGACGGGCAAGGACATCACCGTCAAGGACAGCATTGCCGACGCCTTCCTGCAGCAGATTTTGCTGCGCCCCGCCGAGTATTCGGTGGTGGCCACGCTCAACCTCAACGGCGACTACATCTCCGATGCGCTGGCGGCGCAGGTGGGCGGCATTGGCATTGCGCCCGGTGCCAACCTGTCCGACTCGGTGGCCTGCTTTGAGGCCACCCATGGCACAGCGCCCAAGTACGCGGGCAAGGACTATGTGAACCCGGGCTCCGAGATCCTCTCGGCCGAGATGATGCTGCGCCATATGGGCTGGACCGCCGCCGCCAACCTGATCATCAGCGCGCTCGAAAAGTCGATTGCCTCCAAGAAGGTGACCTACGACTTTGCCCGCCTGATGGACGGTGCCACGCAGGTGAGCTGCTCGGGCTTTGGGCAGGTGATGATCGACCACATGTGATGTGCCTTCCTGCCGCCACAGACCCGTGCTCTGCACGGGCCCGCGCGGTCAGGCAGCCCCTGATTCCCTCATGGAGTCAGGGGCTTTTTTGTGGGCGCTGAAATCCAAGGGCCAGGCACCGCAGCATTGGCACTTCTGTGTTGGTGTTTTGGGGCGTTCCCACCTAATATGGTTTGACGCTTTGGCATGGCTTGTACGGGTCCATGGCCTGCGGACAGTGGCAAGCATCGAAGAGCCGGGGGCGTATGGCTCCCCACAAAGCAAGAGGGCTGCATGGCGTCTGACTTTTCTGCCGCGTACTGGGAGCAAAACCCCGATGCACTGTTGGTGCTGTCGCCCGACGGCAACGTGCTCAACTGGAACCCCGCCGCCGAGGTGATCTTCGGCTATCCCCAGGCCGAGGTGCTGGGGCGCCCGGTGCTGGAGCTGATCGTTCCCCCAGACCGGGCGCAGGAGGACGCGGACATGCGCGCCGAGGCCCTGCGCGGCAGTTCGGTGGTGCACGAGTCGGTGCGGCGCCGCAAGGACGGCTCGCTCGTGCATGTCAATGTGTCCACCAAGGCCGTGCGGGGCGCCGATGGGCTGCTGCTGCACTACCTCTCCAGCACCAAGGATGTCACGCAGCTCAAGGTGCAGCGCGATGCCAAGCTGCTGGAAGCGCGCTTTCGCGATCTGCTCGAATCCACCCCCGACGCCATCGTGATGGTCAACGTGACGGGGCGCATCGTGCTGGTCAACTCCCAGGCCGAGCGGGTGTTTGGCTACCCCCGTGCCGAATTGCTCGGCCAGGCCGTGGAGGTGCTGTTGCCCCACCGCTACCGGGGTGCCCACCTGGGCCACCGCAGCGGCTTTTTTGGCCAGCCGCGCACGCGCACCATGGGCGCGGGGCTGGAGCTGCATGGCCTGCACAAGGACCGGGGCGAGTTTCCGGTGGAGATCAGCCTGAGCCCGATCGACACCGAAGAGGGCACGATGGTGATGAGCGCCATCCGCGACATCACCGACCGCAAGCGGGCCGACCAGAAGTTCAAGGACCTGCTGGAGGCCGCGCCCGACGCCATGGTCATCGTCAACCGCGAGGGGCGCATCGTGCTGGTCAACTCGCAGGCTGTGAAGCTGTTTGGCTGGAGCCGTGACGAGCTGCTGGGGCAGCCCATCGAGCTGCTGGTGCCCGAGCGCTTTGGCGTCCGCCACCCCGAACACCGGCACCGTTTTTTTGCCGAGCCGCGTTCGCGTTCCATGGGCGCAGGGCTGGACCTGTATGGCTTGCGCAAGGACCGCTCGGAGTTCCCGGTCGAGATCAGCCTGAGCCCGCTGGAGACGGAGGAGGGTTTGTTTGTCTCCAGCGCCATCCGCGATGTGACCGAGCGCAAGCGCATCGAGCAGGTGCTGCGCGACAAGAACCTGGAGCTGGAGAACGCGGCCCTGGTCAAGGACCGCTTTCTGGCCAGCATGTCGCACGAGCTGCGCACGCCGCTCAACGCCATCATCGGCTTCACGGGCACGCTGCTGATGAAGCTGCCCGGCCCCCTCAATGCCGAGCAGGACAAGCAGCTGCGCATCGTGCAGACAGGGGCCAAGCACCTGCTGTCCCTCATCAACGACCTGCTGGATGTGGCCAAGCTCAGCGCCAACAAGGTGATGCTGAACCTGGAGCCGGTGGACTGCAAGGCCCTGATCCAGGAGGTGTCGGCCACGCTGGAGCTGGAGGCCCGGCGCAAGGGCCTGGCATTTGCGGTCCACATGCCTTCAGAGGACGTGTTGCTCACGACCGACCGGCGGGCACTGAGCCAGATCCTCATCAACCTGGTGGGCAACGCCATCAAGTTCACGCAGCAGGGCCAGGTCGATGTGGTGCTGCATGAGCTGCCCCTGCCGAGGGGCGGGCGCAGCGTGCAGCTGCGGGTGCGGGACACGGGCCCCGGCATTGCGCTGCAGGAGCAGCCCCGCCTGTTCGAGGCCTTTTCGCGCGTCGAAAGCGCTGACCGCCGCCACCACGAAGGCACGGGCCTGGGGTTGCACCTGAGCCGCAAGCTGGCCGAGGCCCTGGGCGGCACCCTGGGCTTTGACAGCGAGGAGGGGCGGGGCAGCACCTTCGTGCTTGAACTGCAGGAGCGCAGCGCATGACAAAAGCCTCCATCCTGGTCATCGAGGACGACGATGCCAGCCGGCAGCTGGTCACCTACCTGCTCGAAGCCGCTGGCCACCGCGTGCTCGCCGCTGAAAACGGGGCCGTGGGGCTGCGCATCGCGCTGGCAGAGGGCCCGGACATCATCCTGTGCGACCTGCAGATGCCCGTGATGAACGGCTACGAGGTGGCGCGCAGCCTGCGCACCAGCATGCTCTGGCGCGTGGTGCCCCTGGTGGCGGTCACGGCATTTTCGATGCCGGGCGACCGCGAGAAGGCGCTGGACGTGGGCTTCAATGAACACCTGCCCAAGCCCATCACGCCCGAGACCTTTGTCCAGCAGGTCGAGGCCTTCCTGGGGCCCCCGTTCAATTCACAGCCCGCCGAGGGTTGACGTTGCAGCAGGCCCCGCATGGCAAAGATCCTCGTCGTTGACGACCTCCCCGACAACCGGGCGCTGGTGGTCACGCTCATCGGGCACAGTGGCCACCAGGCGCTGGAGGCCGCCGATGGTGCCGAGGCGCTGGCCCTGGTGCGCGCCGAGCGGCCCGACCTGGTGATCTCCGACATCCTGATGCCGACCATGGACGGCTACGAGTTCGTGCGCCAGTTGCGGGCTGACCACCACCTGGCGGCCACGCAGGTGATCTTCTACAGCGCGCACTACCGCGAGCAGGAGGCCCGCAGCCTCGCGCTGGCCTGCGCGGTCACGCAGGTCCTGGTCAAGCCCTGCGAGCCGCAGGACATCCTGGCCGCCATCGAACAGGCGCTCACGCAGATTGCGCCCCGGCCGTCGGTGTCGTTGGAGCATGGCTTCCAGACCCGGCATCTGCAGCTCATGACCGACAAGCTCACCGGCAACATGGCCGAGCTGGAGGCCATGAACCGGCGCCTGGCCGCGCTGACCGACCTGAATCTGCAGCTGGCCTCCGAGCGCGACCCGCAGGTGCTGCTGGCCAATGTGTGCCGGGGCGCGCGCGAGCTGGTGGGCGCGCAGTACGCCGTGCTGTGCGTGGTGCGCAAGCACAGCGACAGCGCCATCACCTGCACCAGCGGCATCGAGACCGCGCGCACCGGGCCGCAAGACCAGCCGCTGGACCTGCCCGTGGTCTCGCACGGCTTGCTGGGGCAGTTGCGTGCCGACCGCCGGTCCGAGCGCCTGGCCAACCCCGGCGGCCACCCCAGCGCCATCGGCCTGCCAGCGGGCTACCCGCCGCTGCACACCGGGCTGATTGCACCCATCACCTCGCTGTCTTTCTCGTATGGCTGGATCTGCCTGGCCAACAAGGAGGGCGCCGAGGCCTTCAGCGCCGATGACGAAAAGATCCTGGCCATTCTGGGCGCACAGGTGGGGCGCATCTATGAAAACGGCAGCCTTTACATAGAGATCCAGAAACATGCCGAACAACTGCAGGTAGAGGTGTTCGAGCGCCAGCGCGCCATGGATGAACTGCGCGCCAACAAGGCCAGCCTGCGCCGGGCGCAGGCCCTGGCCAAGATCACGCATGTGATCAGCGGGCCCGACGGCACCTTTGAGCGCTGGCAGGACACCTTGCCGGGCATGCTGGGGCTGGTGGCCGACGCCATGCCCCGGTCCGCACGCGACTGGATGGCCCTGGTGCACCCCGATGACCGCGGCATGTTCCGCCACCATGCGCTGCGGGCCGCGCAGGACAAGGCCCGCGTGGACTTCACCTACCGCGTGTTGGCCCCCGGTGGCGGGTTGCTGCACCTGCGCCAGGTGATGGAGCCCCTGGAGGACGATGCTGCGGGGGCGGACGGGCCGGGGCGCTGGTTCAACACCATCCAGGATGTGACCAAGGAAAAGCGCGCCGAAGAAGAACTGCACGAAAGCGACCGGCGCTTCAACACCATGCTCGACAAGGTCGAGATGATCTCGATGATGCTGGACTGCGAAGGCCACATCACCTATTGCAACGACTACCTGCTGCGCCTGACGGGCTGGCAGCGCGAGGAGGTCTTCGGCCGCAACTGGTTCGAGCTGTTCGTGCCGCCGCAGGCAGCCCCGGTGCGCGCCCTGTTTGCCGACCTGCTGGACGACCGCCCTTGCGCCTGGCATTACGACAGCGAAATCCTCACCCGCTCGGGCGAGCGGCGCCTGGTGCACTGGAACAACACCGTGCTGCGCTCCGTGGGCGGGCAGGTCACGGGTGCGGCCTGCCTGGGCGAAGACATCACCGAGCGCCGCGAGGCCGAGCGCAAGATCAAGCGGCTCAACCGCGTGCATGCCGTGCTCAGCGGCATCAACACCCTGATCGTGCGCGTGCGCCAGCGCGACGAGCTGTTCCGCGAGGCCTGCCGGATTGCCGTGGAGCAGGGCCAGTTCAAGATCGCGTGGATTGGCAAGGTGGACCGCAGCCGCCACCAGGTGCTGCCGGTGGCCCTGTGGGGGGCGGGGGCCGACTTCCTCATGCACATCAAGGACCGCCTGTGGCTTCACGATGCGCCCACGCCGGGCGAGAGCCTGAGCGCCGTGGTGGCTCGCACGCAGCGCCCCGTGGTGTGCGACGACATCCTGGGCGACCCGCGCATCATGCTGCCCCAGCAGCTGTCGGAGCGCGGTGTGGCGTCGATGGCCGTGCTGCCGCTGCTGGTCGCCCACGAGGTGGTCGGCGTGCTGGCCTTGTTTGCAGACGAGGTGGGGTTTTTTGACGATGCCGAGTTGCGGCTGCTGACCGAGCTGGCTGGGGACATCAGCTTTGCCATGGACCACCTCGACAAGGAAGACCGGCTGAGCTACCTGGCCTACTACGACGAAATCACCGGCCTGCCCAACCGCACGCTGTTCCTGGAGCGCAGCGGGCAGCACCTGCGCCCCCGCGAAGGGGCCAAGGCGCTGCAGGGCATCGCGCTCATGGACATCAGCCGGTTTCGCATCGTCAACGACACCCTGGGGCGCCAGGTGGGCGACGAGCTGCTCAAGCAGGTGGGCCAGCGGCTGCAGCAGGCGGCGGGTGATCTGTACGACGTGGCCCGCATCGGCATCAACAGCTTTGGCATTGCCGTGACCGAGGCGCGCGATGCGGGCGCCGTGGCGGTGGCGGTCGACCACCTGGTGCGCGCCTGCTTCGATGCCCCCTTTGCATTGGGCGGCACCGAGCTGCGCATGGCGGCCAAAACCGGCGTGGCCCTGTATCCGCTGGACGGCGGTGATGCCGAGACGCTGCTGCGCAATGCCGAAGCGGCCCTCAACAAGGCCAAGGCGTCGGCCGACAGCCTGCTGCTCTACACCTCAGAGATGAACACCCGCGTGGCCGAGGCGCTGAGCCTGGAGGGGCGCCTGCGCGAAGCCCTGGAGCAAGGCCAGTTCGTGCTGCATTACCAGCCCAAGCTGCACCTGGCCACTGGCGCCCTGGCGGGTGCCGAGGCACTGATCCGCTGGAACGACCCGCGCCGGGGGCTGGTGCCGCCCGCGCAGTTCATCCCCATCCTGGAAGAAACCGGCCTGATCTACGACGTGGGCCGCTGGGCGCTGCGGCAGGCGCTGGCCGACAACCTGCGCTGGCGCCAGGCGGGCCTGGCGCCCCTGCGGGTGGCGGTCAACGTCTCCATCCTGCAGCTGCGGCACCGGGGCTTTATCGGCGAGGTGCGCGATGCCGTGGCCCACGACGCCGCAGCCGCCAGCGGGCTGGAGCTGGAGATCACCGAAAGCATGGTGATGGACGACGTGGAGCGCAGCACCCAGAGCCTGCACGCGCTGCGCGAGATGGGCATCACCATCGCCATCGACGACTTTGGCACCGGCTTCTCGTCGCTGAGCTACCTGGCCCGGCTGCCGGTGGACACGCTCAAGATCGATCGCTCGTTCATCATGAACATGGCGGCGGGGCCGCAGGGCGCGGCGCTGGTGTCCACCATCGTCAGCCTGGGGCACTCGCTGCGCCTCAAGGTGGTGGCCGAGGGGGTGGAGACCGAGGACCAGTCCCGCCGGCTGGCGCTGCTGGGCTGCGACGAGATCCAGGGCTACCTGCTCAGCCAGCCACTGCCCGCCCACCTGTTCGAGGAGCGCTTCCTGCGCGAGGTGGCGCCTGCGCCTGTGTCGTAGGGCGCTATGTTTTGTATAGCTGCTTGCGCTTGATGGGCGGGCGGTAGAGGCGGTTTTTGCCTGACTATGTACCTGTCTCAGAGACCGACCTACCCGTTCGGGCTGAGCCTGTCGAAGCCAGTGCTTGCCGTGTGCGTGCAAGGCTTCGACAGGCTCAGCCCGAACGGATGGGGGAGAAGTGTCTGAGGCATATACATAGATCAGGGGTTTTTGCCTGTGGTCGTTTAGCGGACCCGCTCCGACTCCACCACCAGGTCCAGCACATAGGCGTGGCTGGGCGCGTCGGCCGGCAACTGGCCATTGCGCGCCAGCGAGTAGCGCTGCACCCGCAGCACATTGCGCATGCCCGGCTCGTGGCGGTAGCCGTCGATCTCGCCCTGGAAGATGCGCCATTCGCCCACGCCCTGCCGCACGCCGTTGTCGGCATAGCGCACATCGCGCACGCGCAGGCACTGGGCGTGGGGCATCAGCGGGTGGTTGCAGGCCACGCGCTCGGGAGCCACTTCCAGAAACAGGCGCTCGCCCGCCGAGCCATAGCGCGTGGCGGGCGTGGGGGTGCCGGCCAGTTCCCAGCGGCTGCCGTCGGCAAACCATACCGTCAGCTGCGGCGCATCGGTGGCGCCGCCGCCCCGCACTTCAAAACGCTGGGCCTGGGGCAGCAGGGCGCCCACACGCTGCTCCAGCGCCATCAAGTCGCGCTCGGCGCAGGCGCGTTTGGTGGACACGGGCTGGCCCACCTGCAGGCCCGGGCCTTGCAGCGTGTAACCCGCGCCCATCACGTTGCACAGGTTTTGCACCGACAGCCGCTGGGCCTCAAAGTGCAGGCGCAGCGGGCTGCGGCCGGCCAGCAGCCAGCCCGGTGCCACCTGGCCCCGGGCATCGTGCGCGGACACCAGGTCCCAGTCATAGGCCTGCAGCGTGCGGGCGGAGGTCGGGGCCGCATGGAGCGAAGAAGAGGGGGCGGTGGAAGAGTGAGAAGGGGGCTGCGTCATGGGGGCTCCCTGGGGCTGGCTGCCGCAGGCGGCCAGCAGTGCCGCCAACGTGATCGCGGCCAGGGCCTTACCGAAGGCGGGCCGCCCGGCGCTGGGGATGTGAATCGGTGTCATGTGCATTCCGCCACCTTAGCGGAAAAGCACCCCAGGCTGGGTAGGAGAGGGGCGCGTGGGCGGTGGTGCTCGCGCAACGGCGTACCAAGCCTGTGGGGCTGAAGGTGGGTGCGGACTTGGGCCCCACGCGGTCACTGGTTCGCAACCCCCATTTGCGCAGTCTGAAAAGAGCCTGTTGAGGCCCAGGCGCCGTGCTTTCGCAGGCTATAGTTTGGGAGGTTGGAGTTGCCGGGTTTCTCGGAATTTTTATACCTGGATATTTGAACAGCGCAACGGCTGCAAACCCAGGCTGTAAGCCGCTTTCAGGAGGATTAAGTGTCCAAAATATCCCGCATGGTCCAGTTTATCCCGCAGGTTTTGCGGTCTAAATTACGTTAGGCGTCGAGATAAATCCAACCTGTAGTCTGCGCGAAGAGGACGAAACGATGAGCGAAGTGATCTTTACAGCGTCCGACGGACAAACCTATGAGATCTCTGTCGATGACTTCGGCGAAGAGATACGCGTCGTTCTGGGAGGAAAGACTGTTGGGACAATTTCGCTCCGATACATTGAAGGCGATCCCCCACGTCAACCTGACACCTATCACATAACGCACTTGGCGCTTGAGGAGTGCGCACATCGAGGGATAGGTCGCCGTTGTCTTGAACTGCACCGCGAGGTCTTCTCTTCGCCGATAACTGCTGGCGCCGACAACGGAACTACCAGTGACGATGGAAGCCACTTGACGGGAGATGGTCCTGGCTTTATTGCAAAGATGAGCAAGGCGGGCATCGTCGTTCCAATCACCAGTCACGACGACTACTATGACCGGTACGACGAGTAGTGCTTTCCGCCGAGCCAGCCGACGCCACCTTGTCGGCGCATCGACGCCTAACCTGTCGCTCGAGCCGACTCGCGTCGGCAAGCCGCCGCTCGCGGCTCAGCTTCAACGTTAGGCCTCCCATTAACCCACATCAAAGAATGAAGTAACCATGCAAGAACTCTCAGCATATCTTCTCGAAGCAAATGGGTTGAATCAAGAAAAAGTGACAGATCGGATTTCGGCGATCGCCAAATCCGTATCTGCATGGCTTACCAAGAAGGGTGCGACAGCCCCCACCCATAGTTCAGGAACATTTGAATCCCTCACAGACAACGGAAACGGGCGCTTCACACGTGAGCACATCATTACAGACAATGGAATGCTCGAAGAGATCAGATTAGATGAGTACTCACGGGGAGGGCAAACTTTCACAACGATGCTTTCCGTTGTCGCGCTAAGCAGCAAGGTCGCTGTCTACGGCTCACTTTCGGTTACTAACACTGTTAGCGTGATTGCGCCCGTTTATACAGATCCGCGCTGCCCGACGGTCATTCGAGATTTGCTTTCATCGTTTCCTGATTGGTCCCTCAATGGAAATCCTCTTGGTCAAGGAAGGTCCAGATATATCAAGGGGGAGAGTGCCTGCGAGGCTTTGGTTGAGCAGCTTGCTTCTACCGAACGCTTGCTACCAGTGGTCTTGGTATCGGAGAACGACGATGAAGTCTTGTGGCCAAAGCTTGACAATGAACTTGCCTTTGACCTTGCAGGTCTTGCGCATGTCGTACGTGTAGATGAAGATGCCTCCTGGTTTCTTACGGATGAATTAGGTCGGGAGAATTCCTGTTACCTCGGCGCTGTGCGTCTGTATTGGCCAACGCGCCTCGATCAATCCGGCGAGCCAAAATTTCCTGGCACGGTCTGGACGGCTTCAGCACTTCTATCAAATGACCACGACGGCAAGGGATTCAACAGATTGAGGTCAACGCTCCGGCGTAGAGTGATGAATGTCGCAGCACTTACTGTTGTACCGCCACCTGAGATGCGAGATATCAAGAAGGCTGCTTCGCGTAAGCGCCTTCAGGAGTTGGAGCAACGGGCAAGCGCGAATTCTGATGAACTTGCACTTGCGCGGCTTTACATTGATGAGAACGAGGAACTCAAGAGCGCTCTGGAAAAGAGCAAGTCAGAGATAGCTGCATTGAATGCTCGCGCAGAAATGGCGGAGTACGCTCTTGCGCAACTAAAGAGTTCAGATGCAACTACTGAACCTGATTTATCTGAACCTCAAGAGAGCGGTGAGCCAAAGCCCGGCGAGGAGCGCTACTACAAAAAGCAGCACAGCAAACCAGCGTATGACGTGCTCATTAGAGTCGATGGTTGTGGGCATACAAGTTGGCAAAGTGCCGCCAAGGCGGATAAAGCAAAAAAGGGTGTCGAAAGGCTTGAGGGCAGAAATGATTGGAAGAATATTCAGCACTGCGGGTCGTGCACGGGCGGTGGCATGTGGAAGGTTCGGTGGTAGTCGAGGATTTTTAAGTCCGAGCATCTGCATCTGCAACTGCCTCAACGTCAATAGAAAATGCGCGGTCATCATTCAATCAACGGCTTCCGCACCTGTCACCAGCCTAACTGGTCGTTCAACGCGGACGCGCCTACAAACCTTGTTTGTAGTCGTACCCTTCGCGCTTCGCGCTACGGCGCCGGTTAACTTGGCGTTGAAGCCGCAGCATGTCAGCACCCATGACCCCCGTCGTTCGCGCGTTCTGGAGCGCGTTCAAGGCCACGCAATCCGAGGATGTCGACGCCAGGTTCTTCGAAGTCTGCGTCTTCGACGACAACGAGCCGAGCGCCAATCACCTGGCAGAGCTGGTGGTGCGCGGAGTCAAGCGGGCCACTGCCGGTCTGGTTTGGTCGTTCGAGGCAGCGAACATGCCGACTCCAAAGCCGGGGGATCTCAGCGTAGTCACAAACTGGGACGGGCAGCCGGTGTGCGTGATTGAAACGACGCAAGTCGATATCACGCCATTTTCGGAGGTCACAGCAGAGTTCGCGGCCACAGAGGGCGAAGGAGACGGGTCGCTTGAGTACTGGCGCGAAGTGCACACGGCCTACTCTGCAAGAGAGTGCGCCCGCATTGGTCGCATCCCAAGCCCATCCATGCCGGTCGCTTGCGAACGGTTCAGGGTCGTCTATTGCACGTTCGGCGAAAAAGCGGCCTAACCCCTTCGCCCACAAAAAAACGCCAGCATCTGCTGGCGTTTTTCTTGGTCATGAAGGAGCGCTCGATCAACCCTTCTGCACCATCTTGATGATGCTGGAAAAATCCAGCGCCCCATGCCCCGCCAGGCTGTGCGCCGCATACAGGTTGCGCGCCATGCCCCCCAGCGGCGTGGCGGCCTTCACCGCCATGGCGTTCTCTTGTGCCAGGCCCAGGTCCTTGAGCATCAGGTCCGTGCCAAAGCCGCCTGCGTAGCCTTTGCTGGCGGGCGCGGTTTCCATCACGCCGGGGAAGGGGTTGTACTTCTCCAGCGCCCAGTTGCCGCCCGAGCTGCGGCGCATGATTTCGCTGAGCACCTTGGGGTCCAGGCCGTTGGCCACGCCCAGGGCGATGGCTTCGCTGGTGCCGGCCATCAGGATGCCCAGCAGCATGTTGTTGCAGATCTTGGCCGTCTGGCCTGCGCCCACGTTGCCTGCGTGGAAGATGTTGGCACCCATTTTTTCGAGCACGGGGCGGGCGCGTTCCAGGTCGGTTGTGTCGCCGCCCACCATGAAGGTCAGCGTGCCGGCAATGGCGCCGCCGGTGCCGCCCGAGACGGGGGCGTCGATGAAGGCCACGCCCTTGGCCTTGGCGGCCTCGGCCACCTTGCGGGAGGTGGCGGCAGCGATGGTGGAGCAGTCGATGACCAGCGTGCCCGCAGGCAGCTGGGCCAGCAGTTCACCCGCGCCCAAAAAGAGGCCTTCCACATGTTGGCTGGCGGGCAGCATGCTGATGACGACTTCGGCACCTGCCACGGCTGCCTTGGCATCGGTGGCAATGGGCACGCCGTCTGCCGCCAGCTTGTCGCGCGCGGGTTGTGAGAGGTCGAACGCGCGCACTTCGTGGCCTGCCTTGTGCAGGTTGTGTGCCATGGGGCCGCCCATGTTGCCGAGGCCGATGAATGCGATTTTCATGCTGTGTTGCTCCTGGATGTCGTTGTGATGGTGAAGGGGAGGGTGTCGGTTTTTAGTATGAAATTGATAGCTGCTAGCGCTTATCTATCGGGCGGTAGAGGCCAAATTGCTTGAACTCTAGGGGCTGATGTCGGCCCCACGGCTGGCCAGCTCGGCGCGCAGCACCGAGCGGTGGCAGCGGGCTTCGTCCTCGCAGTAGCAGCCCAGGGATAGGGCGCTGTGGTGCGACAGCGCGGCCAGCAAATCCAGCGTGCGGCTGGCCTCGGGCAGGGCCAGCTCCTTGCGGAACTGTTTGACGAAGGCCTCCCAATCCTTTTCGGTCTGGGCTTGCTGGCCTTGGGCCATGAGTTCGGGTGTGGGCGAGAGCAGCGGGTACCACGCGTCGTAGTAGTCGCGGCTCGCAAACTCGGCCTTGGGCACGCCACGCGGTGGGCGGCGCACGGTGCCGATGCGGGTGCCTTCCCCGGCTGCGCGCGGGGTGCCAAGGCGGACGATGCGAAGGGGCATGGTGGGGGCTCCGGGTGGGTGATGGGTAAGGGCGGGCCGGTCAGTCGTCGGCTTCGAAGATGCTGTGTTTCTTCTTGGCGGTGGCGGGTGTTGTTGTTCTTGTTGTCGTCGTCGCTGTTTTCTTCGGCTTGGCGCTGCTGCGGGCGGGTGCCTTCTTGCCCGCAGCCGGGGTGCTGGTGGCGCTTGTCTTGTTGTTCTTCTTGCGTGGTGACGCCTTGGCGAGCGGGTTGTAGGCCAGGGCCTCCTGAACCCAATAGTTCCACTGCGTGCGCGTGGCGTAGCCGTTGGGCTCCACCCAGAAGTAGCCCTGCATGCCGCCACCGGGCGAGAGCTCGCGGGTGTTCTGCATCTCCTGCAGTTCGCCGTGGCGCTCGGGCGGCAGGCGCACCAGCAGTTCTTCGCCCTTGACCGCGATGCACATCTTGCCGTCCACAAAGAAGGCATAGGTGCCGAACAGTGGGCGCTCTTCCACGTCGCTGCGCTGCGCGAGCGCCGTGCGGATGGCGTCGATCAGGTGCAGGGTTTCGTCGGAGAGGGGGCGGGCGGGCATGGAAAGTTCAGGTTTTCTTGGCGTTGCGTTCGATGAAGTAGTTCAGTTCGCGCACGTCTTCCTTGCGAAAGAACAGGCCACAGTCCCCACACATCTGAAACTTTGGCGAGTGCAACGGCATGCCATGGGTGGCGCGAAAGAGCTTCAGTTTGATCCCGAAAAGGATGAACTCTCCCCCTCCCTCGCCCAGATTCAGGTGGCCTTGCTGCAGGTTTGTCGATTGGCATGCCGGGCAGTGTTCGGCAAGCGTCTCTTCAAAACGAGGGAAGGGCTTGTGGTGTTGTGCCGGTTGGTAGGTCATCAGCGCATGTTCCTTGTGACTGCTCCTATCGAATCGCCTCCGTCGCATCCCCATCCAGCATGCGCCGCGCAATGATCACCCGCATGATTTCGTTGGTGCCCTCCAGGATCTGGTGCACGCGCGCGTCGCGCAGCAGGCGCTCCAGCGGGTATTCGCGGATGTAGCCGTAGCCGCCGTGCAGCTGCAGCGCGTCGTTGATGACGGTGAAGCCTGCGTCGGTGGCAAAGCGCTTGGCCATGGCGCAGTAGGTGGAGGCATCGCGCGCACCGGCGTCCAGCTTGCTGGCGGCCAGGCGCACCATCTGGCGGGCGGCGACCAACTCGGTCGCCATGTCGGCCAGCTTGAACTGCAGGGCCTGGAAGCTGGCGATGGGTTTGCCAAACTGTTTGCGGTCTTGCATGTACTGCTGGGCGGCATTGAGCGCGCCTTGCGCCGCGCCCACCGAGCAGGTGGCGATGTTGATGCGGCCGCCGTCCAGGCCCTTCATCGCGATCTTGAAGCCTTCGCCCTCGCGGCCCAGCAGGTGGTCGGCGGGGAGGCGCACGTTGTCGAAGCTGATGGTGCGCGTGGGCTGGCTGTTCCAGCCCATCTTCTGTTCCTTCTTGCCGTAGCTGATGCCGGGCGCATCGGCGGGCACGGCAAAGGCGCTGATGCCGCTGGCGCCGGATTGCGCATCGCCGGTGCGGGCCATGAGCACCAGCACATCGGTGCTGCCCGCGCCGCTGATAAAGGCCTTGGCGCCGTTGATGACGTATTCGTTGCCGACCAGCTCGGCGCGGGTCTTGAGCGAGGCCGCGTCGGAGCCTGCGCCGGGCTCGGTCAGGCAGTAGGACGCGAGCTTCTCGCCGGTGGTGAGCAGCGGGCCCCAGTGGTCGCGCACGGCGGGCGTGGCCCAGGTGCCCAGCATCCAGGTGGCCATGTTGTGGATGGTGATGAAGGCGGTGGTGCTGGGGTCCACAGCCGCCATTTCTTCAAAGACCAGCGTGGCGTCCAGCCGGGGCAGGGCGAGGCCACCAGCGGCTTCGGGGGCATACAGGCCGCAAAAGCCCAGTTCGCCCGCCTTTGCAATCGCCTCGCGCGGGAAGATGCCTTCTTCGTCCCAGTGCGCGGCGTGGGGTGCGAACTCAGCTTGTGCAAAGTCGCGGGCCGTCTGGGCAAAGGCGCGTTGTTCTTCGGTGAGTTCAAAGTCCATGGTGTTCTGTCTCGTCAGTTCTTGTTGTTCTGGTGGCCTGGCTCAGGGCTTGGCGGACGGGTGGTCCAGCGTCAGCCAGCGCATCAGGCCCTTGCGGCGCGCCTGGGTTTCGGCCGTGAGGCATTCGTGGTACAGGCGAGGCCACTGGGGTTGCGATTCGTTGCTGCGCTGCGCCTGCTTGCAGCGGGTGGTGCGCTCGCGCTGCCAGGCCGTGTGCTCCTGCCGCAGCTGGGGCCGTTCGTGGGCCGACAGGGCGCGCATCACGTCGCCGTAGAGGATGGCGATCTCGGTGTCTGCCGCCTGGAAGGCTTGCACGGCGCAGGCATTGGTTTCTTCCACCGTGCCGCCGGGTTTGCAGGCGGCACCGGCCTGTGCGTGGGCACGAGCGCCCATCAACACTGCGCAAGCCGTACCGAAGACCATGGCCCATCCCCGCATCGTCGTCTTGGAAATTTGCATGCCCCGCTTTTACCACCGCACGCTACCGCCGAAACCGGCGCGGCCCAAGCCAGTGCCACCGCGCAAGGGCCGCCCCGCCGCGCCGGTGGCGTCCCCCTTCCGCATCGCGCAGCGATGCAGAGAAAGGGGGAAGCGGCGCAGCCGCTCAGGGGGTTACTTCAAACTAATCGTGGTGTTCACACCATGCGAGATGGTGCTGTCATCAAACCAGCGCGCCGTCACGGTCTTGGTCTGCGTGTAGAACAGCACGACCTGCTTGCCGTAGGGGCCCAGGTCGCCCAGCTTGGAAGCACGCGAGCCCGAGAACGAGAACAGGGGCACGGGCACGGGGATTGGCACGTTGATGCCGACCTGGCCCACGTCGATCTCTTCCTGGAACTTGCGCGCTGCAGCGCCCGACTGGGTGAAGATGGCGGTGCCGTTGCCGTTAGGGTTGTCGTTGATGAAGGAAATGGCTTCGTTAATGTCGGCAGCGGCCGACAGGCACAGCACGGGGCCAAAGATTTCCTGGTCGTAGATGCTCATGCCGGGCTTGACGCCGCTGAACACCGTGGGGCCCACGAAGTTGCCCTTTTCGTAGCCAGCCACCTGCGGGTTGCGGCCGTCCAGCTCCAGCGTGGCGCCGTCGGCAATGCCGCGCTCGATCAGGCTCTGCACGCGATCCTTGGCGGCGCAGGACACCACGGGGCCCACGTCCGTGCCTTTTTCTACACCGGCGCTGATCTTCAGGGTCTTGGCCTTGGCGACCAGCTCGGGGATCCACTTTTGCGCCTCGCCCACCAGCACCACCACCGACAGCGCCATGCAGCGCTGGCCAGCGGCGCCAAAAGCGGCGCCGGCCAGGGCGTTCAGGGTTTGTTCCTTGTTCGCGTCGGGCATCACGATGGCATGGTTCTTGGCGCCCATCATGCATTGCACGCGCTTGCCGTTGAGGCTGGCGCGGTTGTAGACATGGGTGCCCACCTTGGTGGAGCCCACGAAGCTGATCGCCTTGATGTCCTTGTGGTCGCAGATCGCGTTCACAGCGGCTTCGCCACCGTGGATCACGTTGAGCACGCCAGGGGGGATGCCCGCTTCGAGCGCCAGCTCCACCAGGCGCATGGTCACCATGGGGTCTTGTTCGGAGGGCTTGAGCACGAAGGTGTTGCCCGTGGCAATCGCCATGGGGAACATCCACAGCGGGATCATGGCGGGGAAGTTGAAGGGGGTGATGCCTGCGCACACACCCAGGGGCTGCATCAGCGTGTAGGTGTCCACGCCACCGGCCACGTTGTTGGCCAGCTCGCCCAGCTGCAGGTTGCCGATGCTGGCCGCGTGTTCGACCACTTCGAGGCCACGGAACACGTCGCCTTCGGCATCCGGCAGGGTCTTGCCTTGTTCGGCGGTGAGGATGGCGGCCAGCTCGGCCATGTTCTCGCGGATGAGCTGCTGGTACTTGAGGAAGATGCGGGCGCGGGCGCCGATGGCGGTCTTCTTCCAGGTCTTGAAGGCTTCCTGGGCCGAGGCCACGGCGGCGTCGATTTCTTCAGGGGTGGCAAAGGGCACGCGGGCCAGCACTTCTTGCGTGGCAGGGTTCACCACATCGCGCCACTGCGTGGTCTTGGATTCGACGAACTTGCCGCCGATCAGCAGTTTGACGGTGGGGGCCAGCACGGCCGAGGAAGTCGGTGCATTCATGGATGTGTCTCCTGGGTTGGCACGCGGCGGTTTGCCGACGAATGGCGCATCGTATCTGTGCAAAATTGCTGAGGCAATAGACAATGATGCACTTTGATTTTGCAAATTTGCACAGCGCTGATCGTCGCGCCTTGCCTGGCATGCCGATCACGGCACTGGGCACTGACGAGCGCGTTCAACAACCGTTTCTAGGATCATGGACTGGGACAACCTGCGTTACTTTCTGGAGCTGGCCCGCTCTGGCACCCTGGCCGCCGCCGCCCGCCGCGCGGGGGTGGAGCACACCACCGTGGCCCGCCGCATCCAGGCGCTGGAAAAGCAGATGGGCGCCGCCCTGTTTGCGCGCGAGGCGGGCGGCCACCGGTTGACCGAGGCCGGGCGCCAACTGCTGCCCGCCGTGGAGGCCATGGAAACCGCCGTGCTGGGCGTGGAGCGCGCCGCCCCGGCGCAGGCGGGGGCGGGGCCTTCGGGCCTGGTGCGCGTGGGGGCCACCGAGGGGTTTGGCACGCTGATCCTGGCGCCGCACCTGGCGCGGCTCACGCAAAAACACCCGCATTTGTCCATCGACCTGCTGGCGCTGCCGCGCATGCTGCACCTGTCGCGGCGCGAGGCGGACATCGTCATCTCGCTGGAGCGGCCCACGCGCGGCTCGGTCATTGTCACCAAGCTGGCGGATTACTCGCTGCACCTGTACGGCCAGCGCGAATACCTGGCGCGCCGCCCCCTGGTGGCCACGCGCGAAGACCTGCGCCACCACGCGTTTGTGAGCTACGTGGACGACCTGCTGTTCACCAAGGAGCTGCAGTTCCTCGACCAGCTCTACCCGCCCGAGCGTTTTGCCATGCGCAGCACCAGCGTCACGGCCCAGTACGAGGCCGTGCGCGCCGGGGCCGGGCTGGCGGTGCTGCCCGCCTTTCTGGCTGACACCGACCCGGTGCTGGCCCGCGTGCTGCCGCAGGAGGCGCGCTTTACCCGCACCTTCTGGATGAGCATGCCCGCCGAGGCCAAGCACCTGGCGCGCATGCAGGCGGTGTGGAGCTTTTTGAAGGAAGTGGGGCAGGGAGAGAGCGGGCGGCTCAGGCCGGACCGGCGTTAGCAGGCCGCCTCGGGCTGCATTCCATCAGAATCAGACCTGCAAAACGACATCTCCGGGGCCCGCCCCCGTGCATTCCGTGAACCCTCTCGAACTCCAGGCCTACCTGCACCAGCACATCCCCTTATCCCACGCCATGGAGGTGAGCGTGGTCGAGGCATCGCCCCACCAAGTGGTGTTGAGCGCGCCGCTCGCGCCCAACATCAACCACCGCGATACGGTGTTTGGCGGCAGCGCGTCGGCCGTGGCCATCCTGGCGGCGTGGTCCATGCTGCACCTGCGCCTGTCGGCCGAGGGGCTGGGCAGCCGCCTGGTCATCCAGCGCAACACCATGGGCTATCTGGCACCCATGGCCGGTACCTTCACTGCCGTGGCGCAGGCGCCCTCCGCGCAGGTGTGGCAGCCCTTTGCACGCATGCTGCAGCGCAAGGGCATTGGGCGCATCGTGCAGGCGTCGGTGTTGCACTACGAAGGGCAGCCTGCGGGGCAATTGGAGGGTGAATTTGTTGCCTTTGGGCCCGGGTAGCAGCAGGGCAGATGAGCGGGTGCGCGACAGAGGCTATCGGGCTTCTCTGAAAGGGAACTGTGTGGAGTGATTGCTCCATTTTCTCCCTTGGGGCGGGACCTTCTCAGCCGTTTGCGATGGCGCGGTGAACGCATGGCGTGTGGAAAAGCAAAACGTGACAAGCGAGAAAACTTTGGGTACAACCGCCGCTCCAAATTGTTAACTTTCTCTGCCGCGATTCACAGGCGATGTCTTAGGTAGCTGATGTGATCCGGCGTTGACCCTCTCGTTGATCTTCTGAATGACGCCACAGAAATCTGCCGCCGCCTGGCGGCTCGCGGGCCTGACGGGCCCCGGAGAAACGACTCCTGACAAGGCCTGGGCGCACCGCCCGCGGTCGCGCGGCTTGCTGGCACCCATGCTGCTTGCCAGGCGGCTGATGCGTCCGCGCTTCGCGTTGGTACCTGCGTAGTCGGCGTCCCCCTGGCAGTTGACGGGAGTCCGGTGGACTTCTTTCGTAGCAGGTGTCTTTGACGCCGGCCGTGTGCCGCGCGCAAGGCGCCGAGGTTCGTTGAATCGCAGCAGACCTTTGTGCAAAAAACAAATCAAAAAGGGAAAACCATGGGCAATACCCCCACCAACACATCCCGCGAAATTCTCTTCGTGGACAGCCGCGTGCAAGACGCCGTGACCCTGCTTCAGGGCGTAAAGCCTGGCACGGAAGTGATTTATCTGAGCGTCGGTGAAGATGGGTTGGCACAGATGCGTGCAGCCTTGGGTGAGCGGGGCGATGTAGGGGCTGTGCATGTTCTGGCCCATGGCAGCGCGGGCCAGTTGTGGCTGGGAAGCACCTTACTGAATCAGGCGATGCTGGAGCGTCCAGACACCCAGGCCGCGCTGGCGGCCTTGGGCAAAGGGCTCACGGCCGATGGCGACATGCTGGTCTATGCGTGCAATCTGGCAAGTGGCGGGCAGGGGCTGCAGTTTCTCGACACACTGGCGGCCTTGACGGGAGCTGATGTGGCGGCATCCACCGATCTGACGGGGGCTGCGCGCCTCGGTGGTAACTGGACTCTGGAGGCCCGGGCAGGCGTCGTCGAGGCACCCCTGGCTTTTGATGCCTCCGCCCTCGCGCGGTACAACGGCCTGCTGGGCATCGCCAGCGAAAATTTCGATGGTGCTGGGCTGTTGATTGAGTATTCGGTGTCCAGTATGAATGTGAACGGCTGGACCTTCACTTCGGCCTCCAGTAACGACATGGCCACGCCAAACGCGGGTGATCAAGCTTTCAACTCGAACCTGGACGGCAGCGGCAGCGACCGGAATTTCGTCTGGAATCTGAATGGTAATGTGATCTCCAGCTTCTCCATGAAGTCCACCGACGGCACGGACTTCAAGCTCAATTCCTTTGTGCTGGGGTCTTCGGCGGGCGCGACCGCGGTGACGGTCAGCGCCTATCGGGGTAATGCACTGGTGGTGGCAGGTGAGTTGGTCAATATGACCAGCAGCGACTCGGCTGACCATATCACCTTCGCCAACCTCGGCAACACGGCGGGCGGCAGCTACGGTCTGTTGACCTTTGACAGCAGCTGCGACAACGTTGACGAGATCCGCTTCAGTTGGAGCGGGGCGGTCACGCCTGAGATCGATGACATCAGCATCTCGGCGGCGGTTGTGGGCCCGACCATTACCAGCGCTACTTACGACGCCAGTGCCGGCATCTTGGCTGTCACTGGCACGAACATGGTGGCTGGCGATGTTGTCGATCCTGGCAAACTCACCTTGACGGGGCAGGGTGGTCAGACTTACACGCTCACCTCGCCCAACACGACGGCCAGTAGCAGTACGGCCTTCAGCGTCACACTGAATGCGGAAGACAAAGCCGCGGTCAACGGTCTGCTCAACCGCAACGGTACGTCGGCCGTCGATTTCACCGCCTTCAATTTGGCTGCTGCGGCAAATTGGGACTCCAACGCCAGCGCGCCCGCAGACCTGACCGGCAATACCGTGACGGTGAGCAATGTCAGCGCACCGACCATCACCTCAGCCACTTACGACGCCAGCAACCATGTGCTGACGGTCACCGGCGTCAACCTCGTCAGAACGGTCGGCACCAACAACGACATCTCGGTCTCCAAGCTCATGCTGACCGGCGACGGTGGCGTTACGCGCACCCTGACCTCGTCCGATGTCGAGATCACCAGCGCCACCTCGTTTTCCATCACGCTCAATGTGAGCGACCGGGCCGTGATCGAGCCTGCGTTCAACCGCAATGGAACGACCTCTACCGGTGGCAGCACCTATAACCTGACCGCCATGGACGACTGGAACAGCGTCGTGACTGGCTCCAACACCTCGGATACGACCAACCCCGTCACGGTGAGCAATGTCTCTCCGCCTGCGATCACCAGCGCGAGCTACAACGCCGCCACCGGTGCGCTGGTGGTTAGCGGCACCGGCTTCAAATCCCTGGTCTGGGCCAACAACGACATCGTGGCCAACAAGTTCACACTGACAGGTGAAGGCGGGGCCAGTTACATGCTGACGGACACTGGCAATGTGGACATTGGTTCGGGCACCAGCTTTACGCTGAACCTGAGCGCCACGGACAAGACAGCGGTCAACGCCTTGCTGAATCAGAACGGCAACAATTCCGAGGGGGGCACGGTCTACAACCTGGCCGCCGCAGAAGACTGGAATGCTGGTGCCGATGCCGCGGCCGTGATCGCCGACTTGGCGGGTAACGGCATCACGGTCAGTGGCAACAATGGCAAGCCGCAAACGAGCGGTCTGAATGGTGACACGGTCAGTTGGGCTGGCGTCGGCAACACCGTGGTTTTGGACGCTGGTGGCAACGCCACGGTGCTGGATGCCGAGTTTGGCGCGCTCAGCGGCGGCCAGGGCGATTGGGCGGGCGGCAGCCTGACCGTGCAGCGCCAGGGTACGGCCTGGGCAGCAGACACCCTGGGCTTCAACGCGGCCGGCTTTTCGGTCAATGGCGGAAACCTGCAATCCGGTGGGCAGACTTTTGCCACCTTTACCGACACAGGCGGGGTGCTCACCGTCAATTTCACCAGCTCCGGCACGATAGCCACCAATGCCCTGGTCCAGGCCGTGGTGCGTGGCATCACCTACCGCAATGACACGCCTGCCGGGAACGAGACGGTGCGCTTCACACTCTCCGACGGAGGCGGGAGCACGACCTCGGACGTCACGGTCGCGAGCAGCAGCATTTATGTGACCAACACCGCCGATACCAGTTCGGTCAATGTGAACGATGGCGTGAGCTTCAGCGAAGCCATGGCCATCGCCAACGGCCAGGCGGGGACGGATACGTTGCTGCTGTCCAGCGGCTTCACGGGCGCGATGACACTGGCCGGCGACTTGTCGGTCACGGACAGCGTCGCGGTGGATGCCACTGCGGGCAATGGTTTCAACCTGATGGGGAGCACCTTGAGCCTCAACGCCAGCAAGACCCTGACCTTCAACAACAGTGCTGGGGGGGCGACCACGATTTCCAGCCTGCTGGTGGGTGCTGGCACGTTGGGCAAGACGGGGGCGGGAGCCTTGGTGTTGGCCAATGTCGGTAACAACACCAGCATGAGTGGCGACATCACCGTGAATGGTGGCACGCTGCGTATTTCGGACCCCGGGCATCTCTCTTCTGGCTCGCTAACCTTGAATGGCGCCACGCTGGCCGATACGAACAGTGCAGCCCAGACCTTGTCCAACGCGCTGGTGATCGGAAGTGGCGGAGCCACCTTCAGCAAGACCAGCAGCGGCGCTTTGACCCTGGCGGGATCTCTTGATGGCTCGGGCTCGATCAACAATACCGGCGCGGTGATCAACCACACGGGAGGGGGTACGCTGACCCTGGATGGCGCCACGGTGGCGGCTGCCCCCGGCGGAAGCCAGATCACGTTGAGCAGCCAATTGGTGATCGGCAGTGGCGGTGCCACCTTCAACACCCAGAGCGGGGACATCAATCTCAAGGGTGACATCAGCGGGTCGGGCGCCATCACCAAGAATGGCAGCACCTATTTCCTGTCCCTGTACGGCAACAACACCCACAGTGGCATGCAGACAGTCAATGCTGGCTACTTGGTGGACAACGCCTCGGCGACCGCACTGGGGACTGGTCAAATTGCGCTCGCCAGCGGGGCCTCCCTGGGCTTCCTCAACGTAGGGGCCATGACCGCCAGCAACGACATCGTGCTGGCTGGCAATGCCACCGTCATCAACGGTGCGGCGGGCAATTGCATCGTCACTTTCAGCGGCAACATCACCGAAAGTGGGGGAAGTCGCAACCTGGCCATCACGCCCAATTCGGGGCCCAACAGTCGGATGATTTTGACGGGTGCCAACACCTATACGGGGACGACCACCATCTCCGGAGGGGTGGTGGAGATCAATGACGGCAGCAACTTGGGTACCGGCGTGCTGACCCTGTCTAGTACGACGCTGCAGATCAATGGCAGTGGTGTGACCATGAGCAAGGCAACCACAATTTCCGGCACTTCGACCGTGAATGTGGTCAACGACGTGACATGGTCTGGTGTTTTCTCCGGCGCGGGGGCGTTGACCAAGGCGGGGGGCGGGACTTTGACGCTTTCGGGGGGCAATACCAACAGTGGTGTTGTAACGGTTTCCGGTGGAAAACTCTCGGTCACTGGCAGCACGGCCAGCGCGACCACGTTGCAAAGTGGCGGTACCTTGGCGGGCACCGGGACGTTGAGTGGCCAGGTTACCGTTCAGAATGGAGGCACGCTGGCGGCAGGGATCGATGGCGTCAATGGAGGCGCCGGGGCGTTGAGCACCGGCAACTTGACCATGAACTCTGGCAGCGTGCTGGTGGCTCAGATCAACGGTTCTGGTGCGGCATCAATTGACGAAGTGAAGGTCACTGGCACAGTCAACCTGACAGGTGCCACGCTGGCGGCCAGCCTTGGTAGTTACTCCCCTGTTCATGGGAGCTCCCACACCCTCATCTCCAACGACGGAGTCGATGCGATCGTGGGGACTTTCAGTGGCTTGGCAGAGGGCGGGATGGTCATGGTGGGTGGCATTCGGATGAAAGCCAGCTATGTTGGTGGTGATGGCAATGACTTCGTGCTGACTGCGCAGCTGAATGCCACCCCGACAGTGGCGAACCTGATCCCGAACCAAAACGCCGTGCAAGACTCGGTGTTCAACTTCCAGTTCGCATCCAACACGTTTGCAGACACGGATGCCGGTGACGTACTCACCTACAGCGCCCAGCTCGCAGGCGGGGGGGCTCTGCCAGCCTGGCTGAGCTTCAATGCCGCCACCCGCACCTTCAGCGGCACACCAGCCAATGCCAACGTTGGCACCGTGAGCATCGACGTCATTGCCAATGACGGCAATGGCGGCACGGTGACGGACACCTTTGACATTGTGGTGGCCAACATTAACGATGCTCCCACAGTCGCTAACGCCATCCCCAATCAGAACGCCACGGAAGACTCGGCGTTCAATTTCCAGTTTGCATCCAGCACCTTTGCCGACATGGACCTGGGTGACACACTCACCTACAGCGCCCAGCTTGCGGGCGGAGGAGCCTTGCCAGCTTGGCTGAGCTTCAATGCCGCCACCCGTACCTTCAGCGGTACGCCCGCCAACGCCCACGTTGGAACCGTGAGCATCGATGTCATTGCAAACGACAGCCATGGTGGCACGGTGACGGACACCTTCGACATTTCAGTGGCCAACACCAACGATGTCCCCACGGTCGCCAACGCCATCCCCAACCGCAGCGCCACGGAAGGCTTTGCATTCAGCTTCCAGTTCGCATCCAACACCTTTGCCGACATGGACCTGGGTGACACACTCACCTACAGCGCCCAGCTTGCGGGCGGAGGAGCCTTGCCAGCCTGGCTGAGCTTCAATGCCGCCACCCGTACCTTCAGCGGCACCCCTGCCACCGCCAACATCGGCACCCTCGGCATCGACGTGATCGCCAACGATGGTCACGGCGGCACGGTGACCGACACCTTTGACGTGGTGATCGCCCCCGCTCCCGCAGACCCTGACCCGGTCATCCCCACGCCCACGCCAACCCCCACACCCGGAGTGCCGGACAACGACGGAGTGCCCAACACGGTGGAAGACCAGGCCCCAGGCATCCCAGGCCCCAATGGAGCCATCGTGGTGGGAGACGGCAACGGAGACGGCATCAAGGACAGCGAACAGGCAGGAGTTGCCTCGATAGGCTTCGTGCTCAGCCCCACGGGGCAGAGCAACCCGGGCAGTGCACCGCCCACCTTCACCACGCTGGTGGCCAGCAGCCAGAACGGCAAGGTGGGCAGCGCCAACGACAACGCGCGCATCACCAGCCTGGTGCAAAAGGACGCACCGGCCAACCTGCCAGCGGGCATGCAAATGCCGATAGGGCTGGTGAGCTTCACGGTGGCGCTGGGAGCGGGCAAGACGGGAGAGAACTTCAGCCTGTACGTGGACCCGGCACTGGGAGTGAACGGCTACTGGAAACAGGACAGCCACGGGCAATGGGTGAACCTGGCGAGCGAGCCGTACGGAGGCAAGACGGTGATGGAGGGAGGGAAGATGAGGCTGGACTTCCACATCGAGGACGGAGGGCAGTTCGATGCGGACGGGAAGGTGGACGGGATCATCACGGACCCGGGTGCGCCGGGCAAGCTGGCGCTGTCGATCGTGGGGCTGGCGCCGGACATGGGGCACAACCCCTTCTGGTTCTGAGTGGCACCCGCATACCGGCCCGCCAGCCAAGCCTGTGAACAGACTGTCGGGGGACAGATTCCAACAAAGAGAAACAATGAGTGACAAGCTGGGAGACATTGGTTAAAAACCCATAGTCTCCAAATTGTTAATCCTTTGAGGCCTGGGCCTTGCGTGCCCCCAAGCGGTGCCTGCGGAACCTGCAGGAGTGCTGGATGCCTCCCTTCTTTTCTTATGAAACCAGAAACGGCCGCCACCTGGTGGCTCACAGGCCTGCCAGGCTCCGGCAAAACCACCTTGGCGCAGGCCTTGGCAGCAGCCTTGCGTGAGCGCGGAGAACCCGCCTGCGTGATTGACGGGGACGAACTGCGCACGGGCCTGTGCAAAGACCTGGGGTTTGACGAAGCCAGCCGGGCAGAAAACGTGCGCAGGGCAGCGCACATGGCCCAACTGCTCAATGCCAACGCCATCCACGCCGTGGTGGCCATGGTCTCCCCCGCATCTGCTGCACGCGCCGCCGCCTACGCCACGATAGGCGTGGAGCGCTGCCAGGAAATCCATGTGAGCACCCCGCTGGAAATCTGCGAGCAGCGGGACCCCAAGGGCCTGTATGCGAAAGCGCGGGCCAACCAGCTGACACAAATGACCGGTATACAGGCGGCCTACGAGGCGCCCGTGGCACCTGCATTGCGCATCGACACCAGCGTGATCGACGTGGGCCAGGCCGTGGAGCGCATGCTCAATGGCGTGGGCTCTACACCCGAATAGTCCTCCTTATGAACAAACCACAACCCGTTCGTTACCACTTCATCACAGGCCTGCCGCGTTCGGGCTCCACACTGCTGTCGGCGCTGCTGCTACAGAACCCCCGCTTTCATGCGGGCATGACCAGCCCGGTGGGGGGGCTGTTTCGCAACATGCTCAACCAGTTGGGGGCGGGCAGCGAATTTGGCCCTGTGGTCACCAAAGAGCAACGCAGGCGGCTGTCGCGGGGGCTGTTTGACAGCTACTACGCAGATCAAGCGGGCGACAAGGAAGTCATCTTTGACACCAACCGCATGTGGAGTGCCCAGATGCCGGCACTGATGGACCTCTTTCCGGGGGCCAAACTGATTGCCTGCGTACGCAACGTGGCGTGGGTGATGGACAGCATAGAGCGCAGGTACCGCGCCAACCCCTACGAAATCACAAGGCTGTTCAGTGACGACACCGAGCGCAACACCGTCTACAGCCGCGTAGAGACCCTGGCCCAACGCAACCGCATGGTGGGCTACCCCTGGACCGCGCTGAAAGAAGCGTTTTACGGCGAACATGCCAGTTCACTGCTGCTGGTGGACTACGACCTGCTGGCGCAGGCGCCGCAGAAGGTGCTGCCGCTGATTTACCAGTTTCTGGGCGAGCCCGAGTTTGCGCACGACTTTGAGCAGGTGAAATACGACGCCCCCGAGTTTGACGAAGCGCTGGGACTGCACGGGCTGCACCAGGTGCGCCCGCAGGTGGGGCTGCAGCGGCGCGAGAGCATCTTGCCCCCCGACTTGTTTGAGCAATACAGCAAGCTGTCGTTCTGGCAGGACCAGGCCAACAGCCGGGCCAATGTGATCACCGCCCGGATGCAAACGGCCGTGCCGCAAGGCCCTGCAACCAGTTCCATGTGAGCAAAAACGCGCCCGGAGGGGGCGCAGCGACAAAGCTGAACCACAACCAAGCCCAACAAACCAACCAGCACCCATCATCACCATGACCACTGACCATACACCTGACGCATCCTTTGCCAGCGCCCGTGAAGTGCTCTTCATCGACAGCCGGGTTCCCGACCTGCAGGCCATCATCGCCGCAGCCCGCCCCGGTGTGAAAGTGGTCATCCTCGATCCGAATGAAAGCGGCGTGGCTCAGATGGCGAAAGCCTTGGAAGCAGAGCATGGCCTGGCGTCCATCAGCGTGGTCTCGCACGGCGATGAGGGGGTGCTGTTGCTGGGAAACGGCCCGCTGTTCAGCGGAAACCTGGAGCAATACCAGGCGCAGCTCAAAGCCATTGGTGCAGCATTGGGCCCGGATGGCGACCTGCTGCTGTATGGATGCGATGTCGGAGCGGGCGAAGCAGGTGCCCAGTTCCTGCAGGCCTTGGCGCAGGTGACGGGAGCGGATGTGGCTGCCTCCAACGACAGCACGGCGGGGGCAGCGCGTGGAGGCGATTGGGATCTGGAAGTCGCGAGCGGGCAGATCGAGGCGCCCGCCGCACTGGATGTGCAGGCACTGACGGGCTATGACTTCAGCCTGCACACGGCCAGCGTCAACACCGTGGCGCAGCTCAAGGCGGCCATTGCGACGGGGAACACGGATGGCTCGGATGACGTGATCACCCTCACGGGAAACATCACGTTCGCCAGTGCTGCAGACGCGATTGCCATCAATGTGACCGATGGACAGAAGATGTCCATTGTGGGTGGTGGTTTTACTCTCAGCGGTGGAAATCTCGCGCGGGTGCTGAATGTTGTCACCAGTGGGGCCGGCAGTGCGGTCTCAATTGACAACCTGACTATCACCAATGGTTTGGCTGTGGGCAACGGTGGTAGCAGTGACCGCGCCCCAGGGGTGCCCGGTTCCAGTGGCTTGGGCGGCGGGATCAATAACGCCGGAGTCTTGGCGATTTCGAACAGCACAATCACCACGAATAAGGCTTCGGGTGGCGGCGGAGCGGGTGGGAGCATAAGCCTGATAAATGGCGGTGGGGGCGGAGGTGGTGGCTTTGGGTCGGGATTGGGGGGGACTGGAGGCTCCAGCGCTTATGGCACGGGGCCTTCTACGAGCCCGGCCGCAGGCGTTGGCGGAAGCGGAGGGCATGGTGGCGCTCGGCCTAGCGGGGGGGGGGTGGGCGGTTCGAGCAGCGCAGGCATGGGAGGCAGTTACGGCAGTCTGGCCGGCTATTCCGTTGGCGGCAGCGGTGGAATGGCAGACAATGGGTCGATCTCTATTGGTGGTGGCGGTGGTGGCGCTGGGGGGAATGGCGTTGGGGGCGCAGGAGGTGGAGCCGCTGGGGCGATTTACAACACCGGGACGCTCACTATCACGGGCAGTTCGATTGCAAACAATATCGGCGCAGGCGGCGGCGGCGGCGGCGGCGGGGCATCGAATTACGCATCAACAGGCAATGGTGGTGTTGGCGGCGATGGGGTAGGTGGTATTTGGTCCACGGGTACGCTCATCATGGATACCGCTTCTTCCAACTCGGTGTCTACAGGCAATATCGGTGCAGGAGGCAGTGGTGGTGGAGCAAGCGGTATTGGCAACACCGCAGGTGCTGCAGGCGTTAGCACAAATGGCATCCGCGGGACTGTGACGCCTTACGTTGCACCAGCGTCTATCACCAGCGCCACCTACGACGCCAGTACAGGGGTTCTGTCCGTCACTGCCACCAGCATGACCACGGGCGACACCATCGACGTGAGCAAGTTGAGTCTGGCAGGCCAAGGGGGCAGCTACATACTCACCAGCGCCAACGTCACCGCTGCGAGTGCCACCAGCTTCACGGTCACGCTCAACGCGGCCGACCAACTGGCCGTCAACGGCATCTTGAACAAGAACGGCACCAGCGCGGTAGACACCACCACCTTCAACCTGGCGGCCGCGGCCAACTGGGATGTGACCGCTTCAGCTGCCGCCGACCTCACCGGCAACGGTGTGACCGTCAGCAACGTCACGGCCCCCACCATCACCAGCGCCACCTTTGACGGCAGCACCAATGTGCTCGTGGTCACCGGCACGGGCCTGGTCAAAACAATCGGGGCAACCAACGACATCACCGTCAGCAAATTCACCATTACGGGAGAAGGCGGTGCCACCTATACGCTGTCCACCCCCAGCAATGTGGAAGTGACAAGCGCCACCAGCTTTAGCATCACCCTGAGCGGGGCCGACATTGCCGGTGTGAACAGCCTGCTCAACAAAAACGGCACGTCGGCCATCAGCACAACGACCTACAACATCGCCGCCGCTGACGACTGGAACAGCGTGATCACAGGTGGCAACATTGCCGACCTCACCGGCAACGGCATCACCGTCTCCAATGCATTGCCCACGGTCGTCAGCGCGACCTATGATGCCAGCACCGGCACGCTGGTGGTGACGGGCGCCAACATGGTCGCGGGCGACACCATCGACGTGAGCAAGCTTTCGCTCACCGGCCAGGCGGGCTCTTACACGCTGACATCTGCCAACGTCACCGCCGCTAGCGCTACGTCCTTCACTGTGGTCCTGAATGCCGCAGACCAGCTCAACATCAACGGCATCCTGAACAACAACGGTACCTCTGCCGTTGATACGACAACCTTCAACCTGGCAGCGGCTGCCAGCTGGGATGCGTCTCGCACCAGCACTTCCGATCTGACTGGCAATGCCGTCACAGTCTCCAACGTCACGGCCCCCACCATCACCAGTGCCACCTACGACGGAGGCACCCACGTCTTCACCATCACCGGCACCAACCTGGTCAAGACCATTGGTGCAACGAACGACATCACGGTCTCCAAGCTGACCATCACGGGAGAAGGCGGCGCCACCTACACGCTGTCCACTTCGGCCAACGTGGAGGTCACCTCGGCCACCAGCTTCACCTTCACCCTGGCGGGGGTCGACATTGCCGCAGTCGATGCACTGCTCAACAAGAACGGCACCAGTTCGGCCAGTGCCACGACCTACAACATCGCTGCAGCAGACGACTGGGACAGCGTGG
>NZ_QAJR01000018.1:83723-166036 GCF_003852545.1 Acidovorax sp. FJL06 | reverse complement strand
CCGGCCGCCCACAGGATGCCCGCGGACACCCCCACGATGAGGATGCCCTCGAAGCCCGAAGAAAAATACTCGGCCTTGTGGTGGCCATAGGGGTGGTCGTCGTCAGCGGGGCGCTGGGCCACGGTCACCATGGCCAGGGCGAACATGGCGCTGGCCAGGTTCACAAACGACTCCATGGCATCCGACAGCAGGCCCACCGATCCCGTGACCACCCAGGCCAATGTTTTGAGGGCAATGGTGACCACCGCCACGGCCACCGAGGCCCACAGCAGGTTGCGGGGGGTGAGCCAGGGGTGGGGCGTTGTGGGGGCAGAGGGCATGGGGGTGCAAAGGCGCGCAGAAGATGGCAGGACCGAAATTACACCAAAGCGGGCTTAAGCACTGCTTTAGAACCTGCTCACGCCCCCAAGGCCGCCAAGCCCCATGCCAGAATCCGCGCATGACCCCGGCACACCGCCGCCCCGCCCTTCTGGCGAACGCCCCGTACCTCCCCAGCCTGCTGCTGTGGGCCGCCNNCCGCCGTGGCCTGCGCGGGTGCGGGGGCACTGGCGGCGAACCGGTTGCAGCAGCTGCAGGCCGCGTTCGAGACCGATGCGCGCATCGTGCACCGCCTGCTGAGCCAGCGCGTGGTACAGCACGACGCCATCATGGCCACACTGACGCTGCTGCAGCCCGCCGCCGCGCCAGGGGAAGGCAGAGCGGCCAGCGCCGAAGCCCCCCTGCCCCGCCTGCCCTCGGTGTACCCGCAGATCCTGTCCGTGCTCCAGCGCCCGGCCCAGGGCAGCTGGCCCGCAACGCTGCAGGCCGAGCTGTCGGCCGCCGAAGCCACCTCGCGCCGCACCGGCCATGCTGCCCTTGCGGCGCTGGACCTGACGGCCGGCCGTTACCACCTGGTGATGGCGGGGGTGCCCGCCAGCTACGCACTGCACATCGACCTGCGCACCACCATCCCTGCGGACGAATGGCCCATGGACATGGCCACCAGCCCCGTGCAGGTGACGCTGGAGCAGGGCGGCCAGGCCTTCGTGGTGCAGCCGGGGCGCACAGGTCCGGGGGCCTGGCGCCGCAGCTTCGACTTCCACAAGTTGCTGGCCTCCCCCAGCCAGCCCCTCACCGTGGTGGCGCGGCGCAGCGTGGGCCTGCACGAGCTGCCCTGGTGGGGCATGCTGGGCTGGTGCGTGCTGACCGCGCTGCTCTGGGGGGCGGGCCACGCCCTGCGGCGCCAGCGTGTGGCCCGCCAGCGCGCCGAAGAGCTGCTGCGCCTGGGCCAGGTGGCCCGCCTGAACACGCTGGGCGAGCTGGCTGCCGGCATGGCGCATGAGCTGAACCAGCCGCTGACCGCCTTGCTCTCCAGCACCCAGGCCGCCCAGCGCCTGCTGGCCGACGATCCACCCGACCTCCCCACAGCGCAGACGGCCATGGCCCGTGCCGTGGAGCAGGCCCGGCGCGCGTCCAGCGTGGTGGGCCGCCTGCGCCGCCTGGTGGAGCGCCCGGACCTGGCCGGCCAGGCCCAGCCCCTGGCCCTGCCCACAGCCGTGCAGGACGTGCTGCACCTGCTGGAGCCCGAACTGGCCCAGCGCGGTGTGGCCCCCGAAGTCACCACCGCCGCCGACCTGCCCAGCGTGCTGGCCGAGCCCGTGGCGCTGCAGCAGATCGTGCACAACCTGCTCATGAACGCGCTGCAGGCGCTGGAGCAGGTGCCGCCCGCCGAGCGCCGCCTGCACCTCACCCTGCAGCAGGCCGACGCCGGGCATGTGGCGCTGTCGGTGCGCGACCATGGCCCCGGCATCCCGCCCGAAGCGCGCCAGCACCTGTTCGAGCCCTTCTTCACCACGCGCAGCGGCGGGCTCGGCCTGGGCCTCACGCTGTGCGAAAGCCTGGCCCAGGCCATGGGCGCCCGCCTGGCGCTGGCGCCCGAGGTGCCCGGTGCAGAAGGCCGGGGCGCCGAGTTTGTGCTGACCTTGCCCACCGCCCCATGACCGACAGCGCCCCCTCCCTCTCGCCCCTGATCCACCTGGTGGATGACGACGCCGCCGTGCGCGAGGGCCTCAGCCTGCTCATCGGCACCGTGGGCCTGCGCGTGCAGGCCTGGGCCGAGCCCCAGGCCTTCCTGGCGGGGTTCGACCGCGCGAGCATCGGCGCCATCGTGCTCGATGTGCGCATGCCGGGCACCAGCGGCCTCACGGTGTTGGAGCAACTGCTGGCGCAGGGGGTGGACCAGCCTGTGATCCTGCTCACGGGCCACGGCACCGTGGAGATGTGCCGCCGCGCCTTCAAGGCCGGTGCGGCGGAGTTTCTCGAAAAGCCCGTGGATGACGAGGTGCTGATCGAGGCCCTGCAGAACGCCGTGCGCCAGCATGTGCGCTCGCGCGAGCGCCACCAGGCCGACCAGCAGGCGCGCGAGCGCTTTGCGCAGCTGTCGGCCCGTGAACGCGAGGTGCTGGGCCTGATCGTCGAGGGCCTGACCAACAAGGAAATCGGCCGCGCGCTGGCGCTTTCGCCCCGCACCGTGGAAACCCACCGCGCCAACCTGTTCGCCAAGCTGGGGGCGGAGTCGCTGGCGCAACTCATCCGGCGCTATGCGGCGCTGGTGGACGCGCAGTGATCCCAACAGCCTCGACCGCTTGCACACCGCTGCAACGAACCGCTCACGCTGAGCCTGCCGCTGCGTAGTTCTACGGAGGGCCGCGCGTAACCGCACGAATGGGCGAAAGCAGGCGCATTTTCTACAGTTCTCCCACGGCGCCACAACGGGTGGCACCGCCCCAAAACACCGGAGAACACCATGCAGAGCACCCTCGTCAAAGTCGCCGCCATCACCCTGTCCCTGGTCGCCACCGCCGCTGCCCATGCCGAAGGCGTGCGCACCGAAAAGAACATGTCCCTGGACCTGGCCACGCAGATCGCTGCCCAGACCGTGGCCACCTGCACCGCCAACGGCTACAACGTCACCGCCACCGTGGTGGACCGCGCCGGCACCGTGCGTGCCGTGCAGCGCGCCGACAACGCCGGCCCCCACACGCTGGAAGCCAGCCGCCTGAAGGCCTACACCTCGGCATCGGCCAAGAACACCACGCTGGCCATCATGGAAGGCTCGCAAAAGAACCCCGCGGCCGCCAACCTGGGCCAGATCCCCGGCTACCTGCTGCTGGGCGGCGGCGTGCCGGTGAAAGTGGGCAACGAAGTCATCGGCGCTGTGGGCGTGGGTGGTGCGCCCGGCGGCCACCTGGACGAGCAATGCGCCCTGGCCGGCATCGCCAAGGTGCAGGACCTGCTGAAGTAAGGCCGGCCCCCCTGCGTTCACCGCACAGCACCGCGCCGGAGGCCCCATGAAGCACTGGAACCTTGCCATCGCACTGGCGGCCGCCCTGGCCTGCGCCGCCCCAGCCCTGGCGCAGGTGCCTCCGACGGCCGCCGAAACCGCCGCCTACCAGGGCCTGCATGCGGCAGCGGCCAAGGGCGACCTGCCTGCGCTTGCCCGGCTGGTGGCGGCGCGGGCCGATGTGAACGCCCGCGACGCCTATGGCCGCACGCCACTGCATGTGGCGGCCTATGCGCGCCAGCATGCGGCCATCCGCCAGCTGGCCCAGGCCGGCGCCGACCTGAACGCGCTGGAAAACGACCGCTACGACGCAGTGACGATTGCCGCCGTGGCCGACGACGAAGCCACGCTGCGCCTGCTGCTGCAACTGGGTGCCAGCGCCGGGCAGGTGACCAGCCGCTACGACGGCACGGCCCTCATCGCCGCAGCCCATCTGGGGCACGATGGCGTGGTGCGCCAGCTGATTGCCGCCGGGGCGCCGCTGGACCATGTGAACAACCTGCACTGGACGGCGCTCATCGAATCCATCGTGCTGGGCAACGGCGGCCCACGCCACCAGGCCACCTTGCAGGCCCTGCTGCAGGCCGGCGCCAGCCAGGCCCTCACCGACCGGCAGGGCACCACGCCGCTGCAGCTGGCACGCCAGCGGGGCTACACGGCCATGGTGCAGATGCTGGAGCAGGCGGCGGCGCGCCGTTGAGCGCGTCCCGCCAGCCCCAGCCCATCAAAAAACATAGCTGCCAGCGCTTGCCTGACAAGCGCCAGCGGCCATTTTCGAGTCAACTCAATCGAACTGCTGGTCCGCCGGCACCAGCCGCGCCTTCACGCTCTTGCCCTTGACCCGGCCACTGTTGAGCCGCGCCACGGCCTGGGCGCCGATCGCGCGGTCCACCGCCACATAGGTCGAGAAGTCGTTCACGTTGATCTTGCCGACCTGCTCGCGGGTGTAGCCCATGTCGCCGGTCAGCGCGCCCAGCACGTCGCCCGCACGGATCTTCTCCTTGCGGCCGCCGATGATCTGGATGGTGACCATGGGCGGCACCAGCGGGCCGCTGCCAGTGGGCACCAGGTCCGCCAGCGGGAACCAGCGCGATTCACGGCCCTGCAGTTGCTCGATCTTGCCCACGCTGCCCATCTCGTCCATGCTCGCCAGGTTCAGCGCCAGGCCCTCGGCATCGCCCCGGCCCGTGCGGCCGATGCGGTGGATGTGCACCTCGGGGTCGGGCGTCACGTCCACATTGATCACGGCGGCCAGGTTGGCGATGTCCAGCCCGCGCGCGGCCACGTCGGTGGCCACCAGCACCGAGCAACTGCGGTTGGCAAACTGCACCAGCACCTGGTCGCGCTCACGCTGCTCCAGCTCGCCAAACAGCGCCAGCGCGCTGAAACCCTGGGCCTGCAGCACGCCCACCAGGTCGCGGCACTGCTGCTTGGTGTTGCAGAACGCGATAGAGGAATCGGGCCGAAAGTGGTTGAGCAGCTGCGACACCGCGTGCAGGCGCTCGCTGTTCTTCACCTCGTACCAGCGCTGCTCGATCTTGCCCTCGGCATGCTGGGCCTGCACGGTGATCTGCTCGGGCGTCTTCATGAACTGGGCGCTGAGCTTGGCAATGCCTTCCGGGTAGGTGGCCGAGAACAGCAGGGTCTGCCGCTCTTTGGGGCATTGGCGCGCCACGGTGGCGATGTCGTCGAAGAAGCCCATGTCGAGCATGCGGTCGGCCTCGTCGAGCACCAGGGTGTTGAGCGCCTCCAGCGTGAGGTGCTGGCGCTCCAGATGGTCCATCACGCGGCCGGGTGTGCCCACCACGATGTGGGCGCCATGCTCCAGGCTCAGCATCTGGCCGCGCAGCGGCACGCCGCCGCACAGGGTCACGACCTTGATGTTCTCTTCGGCCCGCGCCAGGCGGCGGATCTCGGTGCTCACCTGGTCGGCCAGCTCGCGCGTGGGGCACAGCACCAGGGCCTGCACCGCAAAACGGCGCGGGTTGAGGTTGGCCAGCAGGGCCAGCGCAAACGCGGCCGTCTTGCCGCTGCCCGTGCTGGCCTGGGCGATCAGGTCCTTGCCCAGCAACGCGGGCGGCAGGCTGGCCGCCTGGATGGGGGTCATCTGGGTGTAGCCCAGCTGCTGCAGGTTGGCCAGCATGGCGGGGTTCAGCGCCAGCGTGCTGAAATCGGTGCTGGCGGGGGTTTCTTTGGAGGTCATGGCCCGATTATCCGGCCCGGGGTATCCGGGCAACTACCTTACGCCCCCGGCAGGGGTATCGGCTATAACCAGCACACACGCACCGAGTGGGACATGCCAGATTCATCCAACGCAGCCAACGCCCCGGGCCAGGGCGGCTCCAGCGACTCGCTGCTGCGCCTGATTGCCGACTCGGTGCCGGCCCTGATGGCCTACTACGACCTGCCCGGGCTGCGCTGCCAGTTCGCCAACCAGGGCTATGCGGCCTACAACGGGCACAGCACCGAATCCATCCTGGGCCTCACGGTGCAGGAGGCCATTGGCGACAAGGCCTGGCAGGCCATTGAGCCGCATGTGGAGCGCTCCACCCAGGGCGAGCACGTGAAGTACACGCGCGAACAGACCCTGCCCAACGGCGAGGCCCGGATGATCGAGGTCAATCTGATCCCGCACTTTGGCGATGCAGGCCAGCAGATCGGCTCGTTCGTGCTCATCACCGACATCACCGAGCGCTGGCGCGCAGAACGCACCGTGCGCCAGAGCGAAGAGCGCATGCGCAAGTTCACCGAGGCCACCGACGAGGCCATCGTGTTCCACCGCGACGGCATCATCACCGATGGCAACGAGGCCCTGAACCGGCTCACGGGCTATGCGCTGCACGAGGTGCTGGGCCTGTCGATCTTCAACTTCATCAGCCCCGAGTGGCGCGCCACAGCGCTCGAATACACCCGCAGCGGCCGCGAGGACCCCTACGAAGTCGCCATCCGCCACAAGGACGGCCATGCCATTCCCGTGGAAGTCGTGGGCAAGACCATGCCCATGCACCATGCGGACTACCGCATCGTGGTGGTGCGCGACATCACAGCGCGCAAGCAGGCCCAGGAGCGCGAGGCCTTCATCGCGCTGCACGATGCCCTCACGCAGTTGCCCAACCGGCATTTCCTGATGGAGCAGCTGTCGCAGGTGCTGTCGCTGGCGCGCAGGCGCCACGGCCGTGCTGCCGTGCTGTTTGTGAACCTGGACCACTTCAAGACCGTGAACGACTCGCTGGGCCACCACGCGGGCGACCTGCTGCTGCGCAACGTGGCCGAGCGCCTGCGCCAAGGCGTGCGCGATGCCGACCTGGTCGCGCGGCTGGGTGGCGACGAGTTCGTGGTGGTGCTCACCGACGTACAAAGCCAGGACGACGTGGCCATGGTGGCCGACAAGCTGCTGGACTCCATGCACGGCGTGTTCACGGTGGACGATTTGCCGCTCACCATCTCGCCCTCCATCGGCGTCAGCCTGTTCCCGGACCATGGCGCCAGCGCCGATGTCCTGCTGCGCTGCGCCGACGCGGCCATGCACCATGCCAAGGACAGCGGCCGGGGCAACCGCCAGTTCTACACCTCCAGCATGAGCGCCGGCGGCCTTGATGTGCTGCAGCAGGAACGCCTGCTGCGCGAGGCCATTGCCAACGGCCACTTCGTTTTGCACTACCAGCCCCAGATCTGCCTGGCAGACGGCTCGCTGCAGGGCCTGGAAGCCCTGGTGCGCTGGCGCCATCCCGAGCGGGGGCTGGTGGGCCCGGACGAGTTCATCACGTTCTCGGAATCGCGCGGCCTCATCACGCCCATTGGCCGCTGGGTGATGCGCGAGGCCTGCCGCCAGCTCAAGGCCTGGCAGGACCAGGGCCTGGCCCTGGTGCCCGTGGCCGTGAACTTCTCAGCCCTCGAATTCCGCCAGCGCGACGTGGCCGCCGAGATCGCCACAGTGCTGCTCGAAACCGGCCTGGCCCCTCAGTACCTGGAGATCGAGCTGACGGAATCCGTGCTCATGCACCAGACCGGCCAGGTGCTGGGCACCCTCAACGCGCTCAAGGCCCTGGGCGTGGGCATCTCCATCGACGACTTTGGCACGGGGTACTCGTCCCTGGCCTACCTCAAGCGCTACCCCATCGACAAGCTCAAGATCGACCGCTCCTTCGTGGCCGACACCCCCGGCAACGCCGACGACGTGGCCATCGCCACCGCCATCATCCAGATGGGCCGCAGCCTGCAGCTCAAAACGGTGGCAGAGGGGGTGGAAACGCAGGCGCAGATCGATCTGCTGGCGGGGCTGGGGTGTGATTCGATCCAGGGGTTTGTGGTGGCCATGCCCATGGATGCGGAAGCCGCAGAGCGTTGGTTGCGCCGGTAGGCTCCCTTTTTGCATTCCGAACCCCTGGCTTGTGGACAATAGGGGAATGCCCCTCATCCCCGACTTCATCGCCCCCACCCGCCACACCGACCCGGCCGAGGCCCTGGCCCAGGTGCAGCGCATCTACCAGCAACAGATCGGCCACCTGCGCAGCGCCATGCAGCGTTTTGTGGCAGGCGAAACGCCCGAGGGTGCCGTACGCGCCTTCTACCCCTTTGTGCGCGTGCACACCACCACCGTGGCACGGGCGGACACCAAGCTGGCCTATGGCTTTGTGGAAGGCCCGGGGCGTTACGAGACCACCCTGACCCGGCCCGACCTGTTTGCCAACTACTACGCCGAGCAGTTCCGCCTGCTGCGCGCCAGCCACAACGTGGAGCTGGAAGTGGGCACCAGCACCCACCCCATCCCCATCCATTTCTCGTTTGCCGAGCACGACCACATCGAGGGCACGCTGACTCCGGCGCGCCGCATGCTGATGCGCGACGTGTTCGACCTGCCCGACCTGGCCGCCATGGACGATGGCATTGCCAACGGCACCTGGCAGGCCGCGCCCGGCGAGGCGCAGCCGCTGTCGCTGTTCACCGCGCCGCGCGTGGACTACTCGCTGCACCGCCTGCGCCACTACACGGGCACCGCGCCCGAGTGGTTCCAGAACTTCGTGCTGTTCACCAACTACCAGTTCTACATCGACGAATTCGTGCGCCTGGGCCATGCCGAGATGGCCAAGCCTGACAGCGAGTACATCGCCTTCATCGAACCCGGCAACGTGGTCACGCGCCGCGTGGGCCTGAGCGCCGAGGCGGGCGACGACCTGGGCGCCGCCCCGCCGCGCCTGCCACAAATGCCCGCCTACCACCTGGTGCGCAAGGATGCGAGCGGCATCACCATGGTCAACATCGGCGTAGGCCCGGCCAACGCCAAGACCATCACCGACCACATCGCCGTGCTGCGCCCGCACGCCTGGATGATGCTGGGCCACTGCGCGGGCCTGCGCAACAGCCAGCAGCTGGGCGACTACGTGCTGGCCCACGCCTATGTGCGCGAGGACCATGTGCTGGACGAAGACCTGCCGCTGTGGGTGCCCATCCCGGCGCTGGCCGAAATCCAGCTTGCGCTGCAGCAGGCGGTGGCCGATGTCACGCAGATCAGCGGCGCAGACCTGAAGCGCGTGATGCGCACGGGCACTGTGGCCAGCACCGACAACCGCAACTGGGAGCTGCTGCCCGACAACACGCCGCAACGCCGCTTCAGCCAGAGCCGCGCCGTGGCGCTGGACATGGAAAGCGCCACCATCGCCGCCAATGGCTTCCGCTTCCGCGTGCCCTACGGCACCCTGCTGTGCGTGAGCGACAAGCCCCTGCACGGCGAGATCAAGCTGCCCGGCATGGCCAACCATTTCTACCGCGAGCGCGTGGACCAGCACCTGCGCATTGGCATGCGCGCCATCGAGATCCTGCGCAACGGCGGCGTGGACCGCCTGCACAGCCGCAAGTTGCGCAGCTTTGCCGAAGTCGCCTTCCAATAAAGAGAAAGCGCCACGGACACCGGGCCACACCGACCCATGCCACTGGACTTCCTCACGCTGATGGCCGTCATGGCCGCCAACCTGTTCATGATCTCGGCCGCGCTGCCGCTGATCATGGGCCGGGGCGTGAGCCGCGCGGCGCGCCATGTGCAGGCCAGCATGTTGCTGCAGGCCGTGGCCTGGGCGGCGATCATTGCCTCATCCTCGCTGTGGGACCAGGCCCTGTCCAGCCTGTCGATCGCGTGCAATGCGGCCGCGCAGTGGATGCTGTACCGCGCGCTAGCAGACTGGCTGGGCCCCCGCCCGCTGCCCCGCGTGCTGCTGGCCCTGGTGATTGCCGCCCCCCTGGGCTACGCGCTCGGTTTTGACCACTACGCGTGGCGCGTGGGCTGGGCCAATGGACTGATGGCCGCCATCCTGTGCATCGTGGCACGCGCCACGATGGCGCCACGGGCCCCGGCCGACCTGCGCTGGCGCAGCCTGCTGCTGGGCTGCCTGCTGACCTCGGCGGCCTTCACACTGGCGCGCGGCGTGCTCGGCGCCTTTACCGACCAGTACCCCAGCTTTCGCACACCCCACCCCGTGAACCTGGCCGCGGCCGTGGCCACCAACGTGAGCCTGGTGCTGGGCACGGTGGCCCTGCTGGTGGCCTGGCGTGCAGAGGCCGAGCAGAAGCTGCACACCCTGGCCATGACCGACGGCCTCACGGGCCTGCTCAACCAGCGCAGCTTCACCCTGCGGGGCGGCAGCCTGCTGGCCCATGCGGCCCGCCATCAGTTGCCCATGACGGCGCTGATGCTGGACGTGGACCACTTCAAGCAGATCAACGACACCCGGGGGCACGGGGCCGGCGACCGTGCGCTGCAGCTATTTGCGCGGCTGCTGGGCGACACCTGCCGCAGCGGCGATCTGATCGGGCGGCTGGGTGGCGAGGAGTTTGGCGTGCTGTTGCTGCACAACAGCACCCCCGCCGGCCTGGCGTTTGACCGGCGCCTGCGGCGGCGGCTGCACGCCACCAGTGTGGCCGAACTGGGCTTTGCGCTGGACTACAGCGCCGGGCTGGCGACCCTGCAGCCCGGCGAGAGTGACCTGGCTGCGCTGATGGCACGGGCAGACCGCGCGCTCTACGAAGCCAAGACAGCGGGCCGGGGGCGGCTGGCGGCCGCCGACTGACAGGCCCGGGCACGCGCCATGTACGGTGCGGCTGATCGCATGCCCCGCAGCAACGGGCTTCGCACACAATCAGGCCATGACCGCACTCTTTGAAGCCCTGCAGCTGCGCAAACGCTACGGCGAGACCACCGTGGTGAATGACGTGTCGTTTGCCATTGCCCCGGGAGAATGCCTGGGCGTCATCGGCCCCAACGGCGCCGGCAAGACCACCACCATCCGCATGTGCCTGGGCCTCACGGCGCCCGATGGCGGGGCCGTTCATTTCACGCCCGGGCCCGGCAGCCCCCCGCTGCACATGCCGCGCGACGCGCTGGCCATCAAGGCGCAGCTGGGCGTGGTCACGCAGTTCGACACGCTGGACCCCGACTTCACCTGCGCCGAGAACCTGCGCGTGTTTGGCCGCTACTTCGGGCTCAAGGGCGCGGTGATGGACGGGCGCGTGCCGCAGTTGCTGGAATTTGCCGCCCTCACCCACAAAGCCGATGCCAAGCCCGGCGAACTGTCGGGCGGCATGAAGCGGCGCCTGTCGCTGGCGCGGGCCCTCGTCAACAACCCGCGCCTGCTGCTGCTGGATGAGCCCACCACGGGCCTGGACCCGCAGGCGCGCCATCTGATGTGGGAGCGGCTGCAACTGCTGCTGCAGCAGGGCAAGTCGATTTTGCTGACCACCCACTTCATGGACGAGGCCGAGCGCCTGTGCTCGCGCCTGCTGGTGCTGGACCATGGCAAGAAGATCGCCGAAGGCCGCCCGCGCGAACTGATCGCCCAGCACCTGGAGCGCGAGGTGGTGGAAGTGTTTGGGGTGGGCGCGGTGGCGCTCACGGAAGACGCTGCACTGCGCTCGCTCGCGGCCCGGGTGGAAGTCAGCGGCGAGACAGTGTTTTTCTACACCCAGAACGCCCAGCCGCTGCTGCAGGCCCTGGGCCAACATGGCCACCTGCGCACGCTGCACCGGCCGGCGAATCTGGAGGACCTGTTCCTCAAGCTCACCGGGCGGCAGATCCGCGAGGATGGCTGAGCGTTGAAGTCCATTGGCGTGGCGCGAATTTTCCGCGCCAGCCAACAGACGCTATAAAAACAATAGCTATCAGCGCTTATCCATCAAGCGGCAGCGGTCATTCTTCCCTGAACCTCACGCCTTCCGGGGTGTGACCTTGCTCGCCGCCAACTTGGCGTTGCTGCGCGCGGTGCCCACGTCCTCCGCACGCGCCAGCGCCACGCCCATGCGGCGCTTGGCAAAACTCTCGGGCTTGCCGAACAGGCGCAGGTCGGTGTTCGGAACGCGCAGGGCTTCGTCCACCCCGTCGAACACGATGCCCTGGGCCTCCACGCCGCCATAGATGACGGCGCTGGCGCCGGGGTTGCGCAGCGTGGTGTCCACGGGCAGGCCCAGGATGGCGCGGGCGTGCAGCTCGAACTCGCTCTGGTGCTGGGTGCACAAGGTGACCAGGCCGGTGTCGTGCGGGCGCGGGCTCACTTCGCTGAACCAGACGTCCTGGCCCTTCACAAACAGCTCCACGCCAAACAATCCCTGGCCGCCCAGGTTGTCAGTCACGGCCTTGGCGATCTGGCGTGACTTGTCGAGCGCGGCCGGGTGCATGGGGTGCGGCTGCCAGCTTTCCACGTAGTCGCCACTCACCTGCACATGGCCGATGGGGTCGCAGAAGCTGGTGGTGATCTGGCCGTCGGCGCCCACCGAACGCACGGTGAGCTGCGTGATTTCGTAGTCAAAGTCGATGAAGCCCTCGACGATCACACGGCCGTGGCTCACGCGGCCGCCGGCCATGGCGTAGTCCCAGGCTTTTTGCACATCGGCCGGGCCGTCGATCTTGCTCTGGCCCTTGCCCGAGCTGCTCATCACCGGCTTGACGATGCAGGGGTAGCCGATGCCCGCATCAATGGCCGCCTGCAGCTCGTCGAGCGAATTGCAGAACTTGTACGGGCTGGTGGGCAGGCCCAGCGTTTCGGCGGCCAGCACGCGGATGCCTTCGCGGTCCATGGTCAGGCGCGCGGCACGGGCCGTGGGGATCACGCGCACGGTGCCGGCAGCTTCCAGCTCTTCGAGCATGGGGGTGGCGATGGCTTCGATCTCGGGCACCACCAAGTGGGGCCGTTCGGCCTCGATCAGCGCCTTGAGTTGCGCCGGGTCGCTCATGGTGATGGTGCGCGCGTGGTGGGCCACCTGCTGGCCGGGGGCGTTGTCGTAGCGGTCCACCGCAATGGTTTCCACGCCCAGGCGCTGCAGCGCGATCAGCACCTCCTTGCCCAGCTCGCCGGAGCCCAGCAGCATGACTTTGGTGGCGTGGGGGGACAAGGGGGTTCCGAGGGTGGTCATGGGTGAGGCTTTCCAGAAGAAAAAAGGGGAGCGGACCGGTGTCGCGCGTGAGAGGCCAGCGGACGACGCCCCGCTCAGCCGGTGCCAGCGACTTTAATGCACCAGAAGCACGCGCCCTCACCTGCGCCCCTCGCCCTTCAGTACGACTTGTACGGCAGAAACTTGCCTGACAGCACCACCTGGACGCGGTCACCCTTGGGGTCGGCCTCGCGCGTGATGTCCATGCTGAAGTCGATGGCGCTCATGATGCCGTCGCCAAATTCCTCGTGGATCAGCTCCTTGATGGTGGTGCCGTACACGCTCACCACCTCGTACCAGCGGTAGATCAGCGGGTCGGTGGGCACGGGCGTGGGCAGCGATCCCTTGTAGGGCACCACCTGCAGCCATTTCTGCTCCTCGGCCGTCAGGCCAAAAATCTTGCCCAGCACCTTGGCCTGCTCGGGCGTGGCCGTCATCTGGCCCAGGCACAGGGCCGTGGTCCATTCCTTGGACTGGCCGACCTTCTTGGCAATGGCGTGCCACTGCAGGCCTTTGGCGACCTTGGTGCTGATGATTTTCTCGGTAACGTCGGTGCGGTTCATGGGGTCTCCTGGGGGATTGAAAAGACGCAGAGGGAAGCCCCCAACCCCAAGCAATGCCTGTGCCTGCCACGCGCGACCCCGGCACACAAGGGCTGGCGGCAGCCCATCCGGCATCGCACAATAGGCGCATGCAGACCGCCCCCTCCACCTCGCCCCCCGCCCTGGCCGACGTGCCCCCTCAGCCTTCCGCATGGCGGGCACCGAGCCTGTCGGCGCGCTGGTGGCCCGTGTTCCTGCGCAACCTGCTGGTCTGGCGCAAGCTGGCCATCCCCAGCCTGGTGGGCAACATCGCCGAGCCGCTGATGTGGCTGGTGGCCTTTGGCTACGGCATGGGGGCGCTGGTGGGGCAGGTGAACGTGGGCGGCGCGGGCGGCGACACCAAGGTGCCCTACATCCTGTTCCTGGCCAGCGGCTCGATCTGCATGAGCGCCATGAATGCGGCCAGCTTCGAGGCGCTGTACTCGGCCTTCTCGCGCATGCATGTGCAAAAGACCTGGGACGGCATCATGAACGCCCCCGTGAGCCTGGACGACGTGGTGCTGGCCGAGATGCTGTGGGCGGCCTTCAAGGCGCTGTTCACCGTCACCGCCATCCTGGGCGTGATGCTGGCGCTCTCCATCAGCCACAGCCCCAAGCTGCTGGTGGCCTGGCCGGTGCTGCTGTTTGTGGGCGTGATGTTCTCCAGCATCGCACTCATCTTCAATGCGCTGGCCAAAGGGTATGACTTCTTCACCTACTACTTCACGCTGGTGCTCACGCCCATGATGTTTCTCTCGGGCGTGTTCTTCCCGCGCGAGCAGCTGCCGCCCCTCGTGCGCGCCATCTCCGACTGGCTGCCGCTGACCAACGCGGTCGAGCTGGTGCGCCCGCTGTTCATGGACCAGTGGCCCGCCCACCCCTGGCGCCATGGCCTGGTGCTGGTGGTGACCACGGGGGTGGCGTTCTGGGTGGCGCTGGCGCTCACGCGCAAGCGGTTCAAAGCCTAAGAACGTTTTTACGATCCAACGTCACGCCCGCGCGCGCAGCAGGTCCACCGCCTTCTCCGCAATCATCACCGTGGGCGCGTTGGTGTTGCCGCTCACGATGCGCGGCATGATGGACGCATCCACCACGCGCAGGCCGGCCAGGCCGTGCACACGCAGTTCGGCATCCACCACATCCATCGCGCCAGGGCCCATGCGGCAGGTGCCCACGGGGTGGTAGATGGTGTCGGCGTACTGGCGAATGAACTGCTCGATCTCGGCATCGGTGCGCGCGCTGGCCGAGGCCGCCAGCTCCTTGGCGCCGAACTTCGCGAGCGCTGGTTGCGCCAGGATGGCGCGCGTGCGCTGGAAGCCGCGCACCATGCGCAGCATGTCCTGAGGGTCGGCCAGGAAGTTCGGGTCCACCAGCGGCAGGGCCATGGGGTCCTTGCTGGCCAGCGTCACCGCGCCCCGGCTCTTGGGCTGCAGCAGGCACATGTGGGCCGAGTAGCCGTGGCCAAGCACGGTCTTGCGGCCATGGTCCACCAGCTTGCCGATCACGAAGTGCAGCTGCAGGTCCGGCGCGGCCTCGGACGGATCGCTCTTGATGAAGCCCCCCGCCTCGGCGAAGTTGGTGGTGAGCATGCCGGTGCGGTGCCTGCGCCATTCAAAGACACCGCGCACCGCCTGCGCCACGCCGGACAGCGAGAGGCCAAACAGGTCCTTGAGTTCGGGCGCATCCAGCACCTGCACCACATCGGGGTGGTCGTGCAGGTGCTGGCCCACGCCCGGCAGGTCGTGCAGCACCGGAATGCCCAGCTGCTGCAGATGCGCGGCCGGCCCCACGCCCGACAGCATGAGCAGCTGCGGCGACAGCAGCGCGCCCGCGCTCAGCAGCACCTCGCGCCCGGCGCGCACCTGCTTGAACGCACCGCCCTGGCGGTACTCGACCCCTGCGGCACGGGTGCCGTCGAACAGGATGCGGGTGGCGTGGGCGCCGGTGATGACCTGCAGGTTGGGCCGCGCCAGGTGGGGCGTGAGGTAGCCCTTGGCGGCGCTGTGGCGCTCGCCGTTTTTGTGCGTGACCTGGTACAGGCCCACGCCTTCCTGCGTGGCGCCGTTGAAGTCGGGGTTGTGCGGATACCCGGCCTGCACGCCCGCTTCGGTGAAGTGGCGGCTGAAACGGTTGGGCGCACGCAGGTCCGCCACGTTGAAGGGCCCGCCCTGCGCATGCCAGGCATCGGCGCCGCGCTCGTTGTGCTCAGCGCGCAAGAAATAGGGCTTCACATCCTCCCAGCCCCAGCCGGGGTTGCCTTGCGCGGCCCAGTGGTCGTAGTCGGCATGCTGGCCCCGGATGTAGACCATGGCGTTGATGGAGCTGGAGCCCCCCAGCACCTTGCCGCGTGGCTGGTAGCCGCGCCGGTGGTTGAGCGCGGCCTGCGGCGTGGTGTTGAAGCCCCAGCCGTTCAGCTCGAACTTGGCCATCACGGCCAGCCCGGCGGGGCAATGGATGAGCACGCTGTTGTCGGCCGGGCCCGCTTCGAGCAGGCAGACCCGCACGGCGGGGTCTTCGGTGAGCCGACCGGCCAGTACGGAGCCGGCAGAGCCGCCGCCAACGACGATGTAATCGAACATGTTGTGTGTCTCCTCCGCCCTGCGGTGCAGCGGGTGGTTTATGTAGAGTGAAGTGCGGTTCGCACACCCCTGCGAACGGGCAGGGCGGGCCACGCCAAGGCACGATAACCGAACGGTCGTGCGATTCGCTTTACCATCCTGTCCATCCGTTTCACTTTGAAGAGGGCTCTCTATATGACGATTCAGACCGTAGGCATCATCGGCGCAGGCACCATGGGCAACGGCATTGCGCAGGCCTGCGCGGTGTCGGGCATCAACGTGGTGATGGTCGATATCTCCGATGCTGCAGTGCAAAAAGGCCTGGCCACCGTGGCCGGCAGCCTGGACCGCCTGATCAAGAAGGAAAAGATCACCGAGGCCGACAAGGCCGCCGCGCTGGGCCGCATCAAGACATCGACCAGCTACGACGACCTGAAGGCCGCGCAGCTCGTGATCGAGGCCGCCACCGAGAACTACGAGCTCAAGCTCAAGATCTTGAAGCAGGTGGATGCGCTGGTGGCACCCGAGGTGCTGATCGCCTCGAACACCTCGTCGATTTCCATCACCAAGCTGGCGGCCGCCACCAGCCGCGCCGACCGCTTCATCGGCATGCACTTCTTCAACCCCGTGCCCATGATGGCGCTGGTGGAGATCATCCGCGGCCTGCAGACCAGCGATGCCACGCACGACGCCGTCAAGGCGCTGGCCGAAGCCCTGGGCAAGAGCCCCATCACCGTGAAGAACGCGCCCGGCTTCGTGGTCAACCGCATCCTGGTGCCCATGATCAACGAGGCCTTCTTCGTGCTGGCCGAAGGCCTGGCCACGCCCGAGGACATCGACGCGGGCATGAAGCTGGGCTGCAACCAGCCCATCGGCCCGCTGGCGCTGGCGGACATGATCGGCCTGGACGTGTGCCTGGCGGTGATGGACGTGTACCTCACCGAGTTTGGCGACAGCAAGTACCGCCCCTGCCCGCTGCTCAAGGAAATGGTGGCCGCCGGCCGCCTGGGCCGCAAGACGGGACGCGGCGTCTATACCTACTGACGGGCGCCATGCGCGCTGTCCCCCCGGGGACCGCGCGCACTTTCCGTTGGGTTTTCAATCATGGGCAAGGAGACACCGCGCCCATGACAAGCATCACCCCCACCACACCCCCGCCCGAAGGCTGCATCGACACCCAGGTCGTCGGCCATGTGCTGCTGATCGGCATCAACCGCCCGGCCAAGCGCAATGGCTGGACGCCGCCCATGTTCCGCCAGCTGGCCGAGGCCTACACGCGCCTCGATGACGACCCCGACCTGCGCGTGGGCGTGCTGCATGCGTTTGGCGACCATTTCACCGCGGGCCTGGACCTGCCCGCCGTGAGCGCCTACATGCAGCGCGGCGAAAAGGCCATCCCCGAGGGCCTGGTGGAGCCCCACGACTACGGCCTGCCCGGCTACCGGCGCCGCACCAAGCCCATGGTGGCGGCCGTCAAGGGCATCTGCTTCACGGTGGGCATCGAGCTGATGCTGGGCGCCGACATCGTGGTGGCGGCCGATGACTGCCGCTTTTCGCAGATGGAAGTGCAGCGCGGCATCATGGCCACGGGCGGCGCCACGCTGCGCATGGCCGAGCGCGCGGGCACGGGCAATGCGCTGCTGCATTTGCTGACCGCTGACGAATTCGGCAGCGCTGAAGCGTACCGCCTGAACTTCGTGCAAAAGGTGGTGCCCGCTGCGCAGGTGCTCGATGAAGCCATCACGATCGCGCAGCGCATCGAGGCCCAGGCGCCGCTGGCCGTGGTGGCCACGCGGCTCAATGTGCTCAAGGCCATTGAGCAAGGCCAGGCCGCAGCGGTGGCGGACTTCATCCCCGTGCAGAAAGAGCTGGCCAACAGCGAGGACGCGGCCGAGGGCGTGCGCGCGTTTGTGGAGCGGCGGCCCGCGCAGTTCAGCGGGCGCTGAACGGGGCGCGGCGGCGGGCCCCACCGGGCGGCACCGGCCCCTTCGCACCAGCCTCCTCCGGTGGAGCGGGGTCGGCGGAAGCCCCACACCTCGGCCGGATGGGATCTCAAGCAAAAATGCCGGTCACCGCTCGTCCATCTTGCCAGACAAGCTATCAAAAGAGTAGCAGCCGCTTTTACCCAGCGCCCTGCGCAGGTACGCGCCTACCACGGCCTGAGCCTCCGTTCTCCCCCCAATTCCGTCCGCCCTCTCCGGCAATAAGGCTTTACGAAATTCAATTGCGCACAATTTAATTGATCGCCACAATTCACCCCATGCCCCGCCCCAGCACCCCCGTCACTCCCAGCCCCGCCATCCTGCGGCTGGACAACCAGGTCTGCTTTGCGTTGTATTCCGCGTCGCTGGCGATGACCAAGCTCTACAAGCCGCTGCTCGACCAGATCGGCCTGACCTACCCGCAGTACCTCGTGATGCTGGTGCTGTGGGAGCAGGACGGCGTGACCGTGTCCGAGCTGGGCGAGCGCCTGTTTCTCGACTCCGGCACGCTCACGCCGCTGCTCAAGCGCCTGGAGGCGCAGGGCCACATTGCCCGGCTGCGCGATGTGCAGGACGAGCGCCGCGTGCGCATCACCCTCACCGCCGAGGGCCGTGCGCTGCGCGACCAGGCCGAGGCCATCCCGCCCTGCGTGCTGCAAAGCAGCCAGTGCTCGATTGCCGAGCTGACGGCCCTGACCACCGAACTCAAACAACTGCGGGACCGGCTCAGCCAACGCTGACCGGCCCAGCCACCCCACAGATTCCCTCCACCGCCCGCCAGTGGGCAACAACCGCAAGGAAGACACCATGACCACACTCGAAAAAGTCCTGTACACCGCCAAGTCGCACGTGACCGGTGGCCGCGATGGCGCCGCCAAGACCGATGACGGCCGCCTGGAAGTCAAGCTGTCCTCGCCCGGCACCTCCGGCACTGGCACCAACCCCGAGCAGCTGTTTGCCTCCGGCTACGCAGCCTGCTTCATCGGCGCCATGAAGGCGGTGGGCGGCAAGATCGGCATCCCCGTGCCACAGGACGTGTCCATCGACGCCGAAGTCGATCTGGGCCCCATCCCGAACGCCTACGGCATCGCAGCCCGCCTGGCCATCAGCCTGCCCGACCTGGACAAGGCCACGGCCCAGAAGCTGGTGGACGCGGCCCACCAGGTCTGCCCCTACTCCAACGCCACGCGCGGCAACATCGACGTGACCATCACGCTGGTGTAAGCCATGGGCCGCCAGTTGCTTCCCCGCATCGCGGTGGCCCTGGTGGCCATCGAGCATGTGTACATCCTCGTGCTCGAAATGTTCTTCTGGAACAAGCCCCTGGGCATGAAGACCTTCAACCTGACCCAGGAGCTGGCCGACGCCACCACCACGCTGGCGGCCAACCAGGGGCTGTACAACGGTTTTCTGGCGGCTGGGCTGTTCTGGGGGCTGTTCACCGGCAACCGGCTGTTCAAGATCTTCTTCCTGGCCTGCGTGATCGTGGCCGGGGTGTTTGGCGCCGCCACCGCTGCGCCCAAAATCTTCTTCAGCCAGGCGCTGCCCGCGATCATTGCGCTGGGCCTGGTGCTGGCGCTGGCGCTGGACAAGCCAGCCGCACAGCGCAGCCTCTGAATTACAAAAACAATAGCTGCCAGCGCTTGATGGACAAGCGCTGGCAGCTATTTTTATGGGACGCCCCGGTGGGTATTCCCACCTGCAAGCTGGCGTTCAGCCCCCGGCGCGATGATGAAGCGATACCCTCGCACCATGAAGATCGCCCTCCTCTCCGACATCCACGCCAACCGCCAGGCCCTCAGCGCCTGCCTGCAGCACGCCCACGCCCAGGGCGCCGAGCAGTTCGCGCTGCTGGGCGATCTGGTGGGCTACGGTGGCGAGCCCGTCGCGGTGGTCGAGCAGGTCCGTGACCTGGTGCAGCAGGGCGCTCTGTGCGTGCTGGGCAACCACGACGCCATGGCGCTCGCGCCCCCCGCCAACCCGCGCAACCGCAGCGAGCTGGGCGCACAGTGGACGCACGACCAGCTGGGCAACAGCCACATCGCCTTTCTGCAGTCGCTGCCGCTCACCGCGCGCTTGGGGCCCAGCGCGCTGCTGGTGCATGCCAGCGCCGACATGCCCGCCCAGTGGCGCTACGTAGAAGACTCTAACGCCGCCGAGCGCAGCATGACCGCCGCCCAGGGCATCGACCCCGCCATCCGCTACGTGTTCAGCGGCCATGTGCACGAACAGGTGCTGTACTTCCTCACGCCCACCGCCAAGCTCATGCGTTTTGCGCCCGAGCCCGGCGTGCCCGTGCCCGTGCCGCCACACCGCCAGTGGCTCGCCATCGTGGGCTCGGTGGGCCAGCCGCGCGACGGCGATGCGCGTGCCATGTACGCCCTGTTCGACGACACCGCCAAGCAGATCACCTTCTACCGCGTGCCCTACGACCACCTGGCCGCCGCCGCCGCCATCCGCGCGGCATGCCTGCCGAGCTTCTATGCGGACCGGCTGGAAAAAGGCCAATGAGATGAAGCTGCTCGCCCCCGGCACCGAGATCGACGGCTTCCGCGTGGTGGACTGCATCCACGCGGGCGGCATGGCGCACATCTACGCCGTGGAGTACGCGCAGGAAGGCCGCAGCCCCGGCTTTGCCATGGCGATGAAGATCCCGCGCATGACGGCGGGCGATGGCGCCGAGAACATCGTGAGCTTCGAGGTGGAGCTGCAGATCCTGCCCGTGCTCAGCGGCCCGCATGTGCCACGTTTTGTGGCCGCGGGCGACCTGGTGCGCCTGCCCTACCTGGTGATGGAATACATCCCCGGCCAGACGCTGCAGCACTGGCTGGACCAGCCCGAACGCTGCGACACCGCAACAATAGCCCGCCTGGGCGCGGCCACCGCGCGCGCGGCGCACAGCCTGCACCAGCAGAACGTGTGCCACCTCGACCTCAAACCGGCCAACGTGCTCGTCAAGGAAGACGGCACGGCCGTGCTACTGGACTTCGGCCTCTCGTGCCACGCCCACTACCCCGACCTGCTGGCCGAGGAGATGCGCCAGGCCGTGGGCTCGCCCGCCTGGATTGCCCCCGAGCAGGTGGTGGGCGTGCGCGGCGACCCGCGCAGCGACATCTTTGCCCTCGGCGTAATGCTGTACGAGCTGGCCACGGGCGAACTGCCCTTTGGCGCGCCCACCACCAGCGGCGGCCTGCGCCAGCGCCTGTGGATGACACCCGCGCCGCCACGCAAGCACCGCGCCGACCTCCCGCCCTGGCTGCAGGAGGTGATCCTGCGCTGCCTGGAGCCCGAGGCCTCCCACCGCTACCCCTCGGCCGCGCACCTGGCGTTCGACCTGGCCCACCCCGAGCAGGTGCACATCACCGACCGCGGCGAACGCACCGAGCGCACGCCGCTCTCCACGCATTTCAAACGCTGGCTGCGGGCAGCGGGCATGCACTACCAGCCCAGCCCGCTGCCGTCGGCGCAGATCGAGGACACGCCCATCCTCATGGTCGCCGTGCCCCATGCCGATGTGAGCGATGCCACGCTGTACTCGCTGCGCCAGGCCGTGGGGCGCTCGCTGGGCATCCGCCCCGGCGCGCGGCTGGCCTGCGTGACAGTGATCTCGCCCGGCGCCAGCAGCACCAGCGACAGCAACCGCAGCGAGACCACGCTGCACCGCCAGCACATGGCCCGCCTGCGCCAATGGGCCCAGGCGCTGGACCTGAGCGGGCACACCGTGAGCTACCACGTGCTCGAAGCGGGCGATGTGGCCCAGGCGCTGGTGCGCTACGCGGCCAGCAACCATGTGAGCATGATGATCCTGGGCGCCGCCACGCACGGGCTGCAGATGCAGCGCTTCATAGACACGGTGCCCGTGCGCGTGGCGCGCGACGCGCCCTGCACCGTCATCCTGGTCAAGCAGGCGCTGCCGTTCGAGCAACTGGGCCAGCCATTCTCGGGCTGACGCGGCTTCGCGTTCCGCCATCCCATCCCGTTCGGGCTGAGCTTCGTCGAAGGGTCGACGCCCTGCGCAGCGCTTCGGCAAGCTCAGCGTGAGCGGCTGTGTGTGGTTGGCGTGGGCCCGGTGTCCCTCCACAGTGCTGCTGTCGCCCAGGCGGCGCGCCCCGCTTGAGCGCACGCCCGCTTTCGTTTAGCGTGGCGGCATGAGCACCACCACCCTCCTCGTGCGCCAGGACCAGTTGGCCACCACCCGCCTGTTGACCACCGAAGACACCGCCCTCGCCGAGGGCCAGGTCCGCGTGCGGGTCGAGTCCTTTGCCCTCACGGCCAACAACATCACCTACGCCGCCCTGGGCGGCATGCTGAGCTACTGGCAGTTTTTCCCCAGCAACGAACCCGGCTGGGGCATCGTGCCCGTGTGGGGCTTTGGCACGGTGGTGCAGTCGCTGCACCCGGCCGTGGCCGTGGGCGAGCGCCTGTACGGCTACTGGCCCATGGCCAGCCAGGCCGTGCTCTCGCCCCAGCGCGTCAATGCCGCAGGCTTCAGCGATGGCGCCGCGCACCGCGCGGGCCTGCACGCCGTCTACAACCACTACCTGCGCACCGGCACCGACGGGCTGTACCGCGCCGACAACGAGGACGTGCAGGCGCTGCTGCGGCCGCTGTTCATCACCTCCTGGCTCATCGATGACTTCCTGGAAGACCAGCAATTTTTCGGTGCCAAGCGCATGCTGCTGTCCAGCGCATCGAGCAAGACGGCCTACGGCACCGCGTTCCAGCTCGCGCAGCGCGAAGGCATCGAGGTCATCGGCCTCACCTCGCCCGGCAATGTGGCGTTTTGCGAAAGCCTGGGCTGCTACAGCCGCGTGGTCACTTACGACGCACTGGACACCATCGACGGCGCCACACCCAGCGTGTACATCGACTTTGCAGGCAGCGTGGGCCTGCGCCAGCGCATCCATGCCCATTGCACGGGCCTGGCCTACAGCTGTTCGGTGGGTGCCAGCCACGTGCAGGACCTGGGCGGCGCGGGCCAGCTGCCCGGCCCGCGCCCGGTGATGTTCTTCGCCCCCGCCCAGGTCAAGAAGCGCCACGCCGACTGGGGTGCCCAGGGCCTGAACGAGCGCCTGGTGGCGGCCTGGAACCAGTTCAGCACCGCCGTGTCGGCCGGGCCCCAGCCCTGGCTGGTGGTGCAGCACCATGCGGGGCCCCAGGCTACGCAGACGCTGTTCGCCACCGTGCTGGCAGGCAGCGGCGACCCGCGCGCCGGGCATATCGCCACGATGCGGCCCAACTAACGCGCGCGGCCCGGCGGCCGAGGGCCTGGCAGCGACAATGGGGCATGACCCCATTGCCCCCCGATACCGCAGCCAACAACCCACAACATCCCTACGCCCAGCTCACCCCCGACCAGGTGCTGGACGCGCTGGCCAGCGTGGGCCTGTATGGCGATGGCCGCCTCATGGCCCTGTCGTCGTACGAAAACCGGGTGTACCAGGCCACGCTGGAAGACGGCCAGCGCGTGGTGGCCAAGTTCTACCGGCCCGGCCGCTGGAGCGAGGCGCAGATCCTCGAAGAACACGCCTTTGCCGCCGAGCTGATGGCCGCCGAGGTGCCCGCCGTGGGCCCGCTGGTGCTGAACGGCACCACCCTGCACCAGCATGATGGCTTTGCGTTCTCGGTCAGCCCCTGGCGCGGCGGGCGCCAGCCCGAGCTGGATGACTTCGAGGTGCTGGAATGGATCGGCCGCTTTCTGGCCCGCATCCACACCGTGGGCGCGGCCCAGCCCTTTGCGCACCGGCCGGTGCTGGATGTGCAGACCTTCGGCACCACCTCACGCGACTGGCTGCTGGACAACGACATCCTCCCGCTCGACGTGGCGGCCGCCTGGAAGACACAGTGCGATATTGCTCTTGAATTGATAGCTTATACAGCCCGCCAGGCAGGCCCAGGAGGCTCATTTGGCTTGAAGGATGCCGCCTCCATCCGCCTGCACGGCGACTGCCACCCCGGCAACATCCTCTGGACCCCGCTCGACGAATGGGGCCGCGGCGGCCCACACTTCGTGGACCTGGACGACGCACGCATGGGCCCGGCCGTGCAGGACCTGTGGATGCTGCTGTCGGGCGACCGGCGCCAGCGCACGCACCAGCTCGGCGCGCTGCTCGACGGCTACGAACAGTTCCGCAGCTTCGACCGCCGCGAACTGGCGCTCATCGAGCCGCTGCGCACGCTGCGCCTCATCCACTACAGCGCCTGGCTGGCGCGCCGCTGGCAGGACCCGATCTTCCCCGCCAACTTCCCCTGGTTCGGCAGCAGCGACTACTGGCGCGGCCAGGTGGACATGCTGATCGAGCAGATCGAGGCCATGCAGGAAGAGCCGCTGGTGGCCTGACCGGACGTGGACACGCACGGCCGGCGCCCGCCCGACCATTGCAAACGATTGTCAACCCCTGCGCACAGCGGCCCGATGTGGGGCACCATCAAGGCACTCCCTCCCCAAGGGGGTGTTTTGTAGTTGATTTTCACGGCCCCCGGCCCCGAGCCCACCACCATGCGCATCGCAGTCCTTGACGACGACCTTCTCCTCCTGGAGCAGATCAAGGGCACCTTGGAATGCCACCACCATGTGTGCCACACCTATGCCGACGGCAGCAGCCTGCTCAAGGCCCTGCGGCAGGAAACCTTCGATCTGCTGATCGTGGACTGGCATCTGCCCGACATGGAAGGCACCGAGGTCGTGCAGACCGTGCGCGACATGGGCGGCATGCAATTGCCCATCCTGTTCATCACCCGCCGCAACGACGAGCGCGACGTGGTCGAGGCCCTGTCGCGCGGTGCGGACGATTTCATGAGCAAACCCCTGCGCATGGGCGAACTGGTGGCGCGCACCACCGCCCTGCTGCGCCGCGCCTTCCCTGAGAGCATGGGCGCCCGCATGGCCTTCGGGGCCTACCGTTTTGATGCCGACAAGCGCGCGCTGTCCGTGCACGGCCAGCCCATCGACCTCAAGAACCGCGAGTACGAGCTGGCCCTGTTCATGTTCCGCAACGCAGGCCGCCTGCTGTCCCGCACCCACCTGCGGGAGGCCGTGTGGGGCGACGCCACCGAAACGCCATCGCGCTCCCTCGACACCCACATGTCGCGCCTGCGCACCAAGCTGGAGCTGACCGAAGCCAACGGCTACACGATCTCGGCGATTTACGGCATGGGGTACCGGCTGGACCCGGCCTCCCCACGGCCACACGCCGCACCCGAAGCGTCGGCTGCGACGCCATTCCTGTGCTCCGCTGTCACCGAGCCACTGGAAACCCAGTAACGACGCCGGACCCTGAGCACCTGCGCCTGACGCCCCAAGGTCATGGAGGCTGGGCGTAACCAAGCACCCAGCCATGCAAGACCGGGCTTGAGTCGCCCGTGGGTCGTGGGCTATGCTGCGACCAGCGCTTCACCCGACGCCCCCCATGAAAGATTGGCTTCGCACAGCCCTATCCATCCGCCAGCCACGCCGCCCCGCGCCGGTGGGGCCTTTGCCTGCGGTGGGTTCAGGCATCCTGCGCGGCTCACTGAAGATGGCGGTCACCCACCCCATCGCGGACGAGTTGTGGGACTGGCTGGTGCTCTCTGGCTGGCGCAACCTGCCGGTGGAGACCGACCGGCGCCGGGGCATGCGGCTGCCCGAGGGGGCCCTCAAGACCTTGATCGATGCCGACCCGCAGGAACGCAATCAGGTGTATGAACGCATCCTGGAGCAGGCACTGCCGGAGGAGTAGCGCCGGCCCCGCACAAAGAAAAACCCCGGGTGCCTCTGGCCGCCCGGGGGTTTCACTGTTGATCGCTGCTGGCGCGCTTTCTATCCACCAGCGGGTGGGGCAGACTCCCGCCCCTCAAGGCGAATCTGCCACCACCCCATCCACCGTCACGCCAGCAGCGCGTTCACGCGCTTGACGTACGCGGCCGGGTCTTCGGGCAGGCCGCCTTCGGCCAGCAGCGCCTGGTCGAACAGGATGTGGGCCAGGTCGTGGAAATGCACGCTGCCGTCGAGCTTCTTCACCAGCGCGTGTTCGGCGTTCACCTCCAGCACGGGCTTGGATTCGGGGGCCTGCTGGCCGGCCTGCTTGAGCATGCGGGCCAGTTGCGTGCTCATACCGTCGTCCTGCACCACCAGACAGGCGGGCGAATCGACCAAGCGGGTGGTCACGCGCACGTCTTCGGCCTTGTCTTTCAGCGCTTCTTTCAGCTTGGCGAGCACGGGCTTGAAAGCCTCGGCGGCCTCTTCGGCGGCCTTCTTCTCGGCCTCGTCCTGCAGCTTGCCCAGGTCCACCGCGCCCTTGGCAACGCTCTGCAACGGCGTGCCATCAAAGTCGTGCAGGTAGTTCAGCGCCCACTCGTCCACGCGGTCGGTCATCAAGAGCACTTCGATGCCCTTCTTCTTGAAGACTTCGAGTTGCGGGCTGTTCTTGGCGGCGGCCAGGGTATCGGCGGTGATGTAGTAGATCGCCTCCTGGCCTTCCTTCATGCGCGCCTTGTAGTCGGCAAAGCCCACCGTCGCGGCATCGCTGGTGGTGGATGCAAAACGCAGCAGCTTGGCCAGGCGTTCGCGGTTACCAAAGTCTTCGCCCAGGCCTTCCTTCAGCACCGCGCCGAACTCGGCGTAGAACGCGCTGTACTTGCCTTCCTTGGCCTTGTCGTCGGCATCGACCACATCGGTCACGCCGTCGGCATTCGCGGCGGCATCGTGCTTGTCGTGTTTGGCCAGGTCTTCCAGCATGCTGAGCACGCGCTTGGTGCTGCCTTCGCGGATGGAGCGCACGTCGCGGCTTTCCTGCAGCAGCTCACGGCTCACGTTCAGCGGCAGGTCGGCCGAGTCGATCACGCCCTTGACGAAGCGCAGGTAGGTGGGCATCAGCGCCTCAGCGTCGTCCATGATGAACACGCGCTTGACGTAGAGCTTCACGCCGGCCTTCTTGTCGCGGTTCCACAGGTCAAACGGCGCCTTGGCGGGGATGTACAAGAGCTGCGTGTACTCGGTGTTGCCTTCCACGCGGTTGTGCGCCCAAGTCAGCGGGGCCTCGTGGTCGTGGCTGATGGCCTTGTAGAACTCGGCGTACTGCTCTTCGCTGATGTCCTTCTTGGGACGGGACCACAGGGCGCTGGCCTTGTTGATGGTTTCCCACTCGCCGGTCTTGACCATGCCGCCGGGCTGGCGGCCGCCGTTTTCGTCCGACGGGTTGATCAGCTCGCCATCTTTCCACTCTTCCTTTTCCATCCGGATGGGCAGGCTGATGTGGTCGGAGTATTTGGCGATGACCTGTTTGAGCTTCCAGGCGTTGAGGTATTCCTCGGCGTCGTCACGCAGGTGCAGGATGATGCTGGTGCCGCGCTGGGCGCGGGTGATGGTTTCCACCTCGAAGTCGCCCGTGCCGCCGCTGATCCAGCGCACACCTTCGTCGGCCGTGAGGCCCGCGCGGCGCGATTCCACGGTGATCTTGTCGGCCACGATAAAGCCGGAGTAAAAGCCCACGCCGAACTGGCCGATGAGCTGGGCGTCCTGCTTCTGGTCGCCGCTGAGCTTGCCCATGAAGTCCTTGGTGCCGCTCTTGGCGATGGTGCCCAGGTGGTCAATGGCCTCTTGCTGGCTCATGCCGATGCCGTTGTCGGTGATGGTCAGCGTCTTGGCGGCCTGGTCGAAGCGCACGCGCACTTCGAGGTTGGGGGCGTCTTCAAACAGCGCGGAGTTGTTCAGGCCTTCAAAACGCAGCTTGTCGCAGGCGTCCGACGCGTTAGAGATCAGCTCGCGCAGGAAGATTTCCTGGTTGGAGTACAGCGAGTGGGTAACCAGGTGCAGCAACTGCGCTACTTCGGCCTGGAAAGACAGGGTTTGTTTGGTGCTCATGGTGTCTTGAAATGGGCTACTTCATACGGTCTGGAGAAATGTCCTTGGGCACCCTGCAGTGCAAAAGACATTCGCGCGTGCTCACCTCGGGGCGGATGGGCCAATTTCAAGGCCAACAGCACTCCAGCGGCCGCGAAAGGGGCTGGCGGCATACCATCTGGCCCGGCGGCGCTGGTGCCCGGCCCATACCCCAGGGAAGCATTGTTGACAATTTGCGCGCAATTAACGCTTGTTCAGCGCAATTTGCGCTCCTAAGATGCCGCATCTGCTGCGGGCCCGCGCCGGCAGCCGGCCCACCTGTTTTTTGGACAAGTCCCATGCCCACCTCTTTGCAAAAATGGTCTGCCGAATTCCTCGGCACGTTCTGGCTCACCTTTGGCGGCTGCGGCAGCGCCGTGCTGGCGGCCGCGTTTCCGCAGCTGGGCATCGGGTTTCTGGGCGTGGCGCTGGCTTTTGGCCTGACGGTGCTGACGGGGGCCTACGCATTGGGGCCCATCTCGGGCGGGCATTTCAACCCAGCAGTGTCCGTGGGGCTTGCACTGGGCGGGCGGTTCAAGGTGTCCGAACTGCCCGGCTACGTGGTGGCCCAGGTGCTGGGCGCCATTGCCGCAGCCGGGGTGCTCTACCTCATCGCCACGGGCAAGCCCGGTGCGGACATCGGCGGCTTTGCCACCAACGGCTATGGCGAGCATTCGCCGGGCGGCTATGGGCTGCTGGCGGCCGTGGTGGCCGAGGTCGTGCTCACAGCGGTGTTCCTGATCGTGATCCTGGGCGTGACCTCGCGGCGCGCCGCCGAAGGTGTGGGTGGCATGGCCATCGGCCTGTGCCTCACGCTGATCCACCTGATCTCGATCCCGGTGACCAACACCTCGGTCAACCCGGCACGCAGCACCGGCCCCGCACTGTTTGGCCCGAGCTATGCGCTGTCGGAGTTGTGGGTCTTCTGGGCCGCGCCCATTGCGGGTGCGCTGCTTGGCGCCGCCATTTACCGGGGGCTGTTCGGCGAAGACTGAGCGGCCCTGGGCCCGCCCGGCCTGCGCCCGCAGCAGGCTGGCTCAGTTTTCGAGCGTGATGCGCTGCACCAGCGTCTGCAGGATGGTGTCGGCCTTGTCGTTGGCCACCTGGCAGGTGCCTGCAGCGGCATGGCCGCCACCGCCGAACTCCAGCATGAGGTTGCCGATGTGCACGTGGCTGCTGCGGTCCAGGATGGACTTGCCCGTGGCGAACACCGTGTTCTGCTTCTGCAGCCCCCACATCACGTGGATGGAAATGCTGCACTGCGGGAACAGCGCATAGATCATGAAGCGGTTGGTGGCCCAGATGGTCTCTTCTTCGCGCAGGTCCAGCACCAGCAGCTTGCCGATGCAGATGGCACAGCGCTGCAGCTGCTCCTTGGCCTTGGCCGCGTGCTCGCGGTACAGCTGCACCCGCTCCTGCACATCGGGCAGGGCCAGAATGTCGTCGATGGAGTGGTCGCGGCAATACTGGATGAGGTCCATCATCAGCGCGTAGTTGCTGATGCGGAACTCCCGGAAGCGGCCCAGCCCGGTGCGTGAATCCATCATGTAGTTCAGCAGCACCCAGCCCTGGGGGTCGAGGATGTCCTCGCGCGAATACTGGGCCGAATCGGCCTGGTCCACGGCGGCCATCATGTCGTCGGTGATGCGTGGAAAGGCCGCCTTGCCGCCGTAGTGGTTGTAGACCACCCGTGCGGCCGAGGGGGCATGCGCCTCGATGATGTGGTTTTCATCGCGCCGGCCCGAGTTGCGGATGGTCTCGGACTCGTGGTGGTCGAACACCAGGTGCGCGCCGGGCACATAGGGCAGGTTGGTGGTGATGTCGCGGCTGGTGATGGCGACCTTGCCATCCTGCATGTCTTTGGGATGGACGAAGGTGATCTCGTCAATAAGGTTGAGTTCGTTGAGCAGCACGGCACAGACCAGGCCGTCGAAGTCGCTGCGGGTCACCAGGCGGTATTTCACATCACTCACAAGTTTCTCCTTGTTACCTATTGCTCCATGACCACATCGTAGCCGCACCCCGGTGCCTGGCACACCCCGCCCCCCGAGAAAAAAAGACGGCCGCGCAGGCGAGGAGGCACGGGGTGGGCGTCATGCCGGCGCCATCCACTGCACCAGCTGCTGCGCCACGGCAGCGTCGCCCAGCAGCGCCAGGTGGCCCATGCGGTAGAAGACGGCCTGCCGGTCCTTGGCGAACCCGAGCCCCCGCTTTGCATCATCGTGGATGCCCAGGGCGCTGTGCAAGGGCACCAACCCATCCCCCACCAGCCGCTCGGCCACGGGGCTGCGCCGGGCGGCCAGCGTGGCCGCCACCGCATGGCAGGCCACCCCGGCGGGCAAGGGCACGGGGGTGCGCTGGTCGGGGCGGCTGCGGAAGCGGTCGCGGCCCTGCCAGTCGGCATCGAGCACATGGCCATAACGCAGATCGGTGATGCCCGCGCTGCGCAACTGTGCCAAGCGCGCAAACGGCCGCGAATAGGGGGTGCTGCCCAGCAGCACATCCACCCAGCTCCCCGCCCGCTCCAGCGGCGCGCCATGGTGCGGCGTGCCCAAAAAGACCACCTGGCGCAACCGGGGCAGCCAGCCGCTGGCGCCCGCAGTCTGGGTGGCCGCGTGGTGGCAGGCGCTGCGCACCACCAACCCGCCCATGCTGTGGGCCAGCACGGCCAGCTCCGTCACGGGCACGGGCCAGGAGGCCACCAGGGATTCGAGCAGGGCCGACAGCTCAGCGCCGTTGGTCGAGGTGTGCTGGCCGGTGTTGTAGCGCAGATACACCGGCGTGTAGCCCAGCGCCTGGGCGAGGTGGGCGCCATGGTCATGGCCGCCGTGCTGCCACTGCAGGTCGTTCATGCACAGCCCATGCACCAGCACCAGCAATTTGCCGCTGGCCGCGCCCGCAGCGCCCAGGGCGCGCACATCGAGCGGCAGGCCCTGCTGGTACCAGCCCATGCGGGTGCACAGCGGGTTGTTGTCCTGCTGCAGCCGGTCGCCCATCACGCCGTTGAGGGCCGCGATGACCGCCTCGCGCTCCCACAGCACCTCGGTGCCAGGCGCGCCGGCAGAGAAAAAGGGCTCCAACCGCGCAAGCCCCGCCTGCAGGCCCGCATCCACGAGCTGCGTCACCCCCCGGATGCTCTGGTACACCATGCCGGTCAGCCCTCCGGTACGGCCCGGCTGGGCCCCACCGGGCAACCCCAGGGTGCCGCGCACCGACTGGTGCACGCCCTCGGCCACACGGCTGATGCCGGCCGTGGCCTGCGTGGCCAGGCGGGCCACGCCCCGCAGGTCGGAGGCACGCAACTGCCGCAGCGGGTTGGTTCCAGAAGCCGGGGCGCTGTTGCGCATGCGCGGTGGGCGCGAAGAGGGCATGAGAAAGGCTCCGATCCAGAAAAAAAGGCGGGGGGTTGTGCGGAGCCCGGCAGCTCTCAGAAGCGCTCGTTGGGCGACAGGTAGCGCCACTGCCCCACGGGCAGGTTGCCCAGGGTCACACGGCCGATGCGGATGCGCTTGAGCCCCACCACCTTGAGCCCCACCAGCTCGCACATGCGGCGAATCTGGCGCTTTTTGCCCTCGGTGAGCACAAAACGCAGTTGCTCGGGGTTTTGCCAATCGACCTTGGCGGGCTTGAGTGGCTCGCCGTCCAGGCTCAGGCCATGGCGCAGGCGTTCCAGCAACTCCTTGGGAAACACCGCCTGCACATTGGTGCTGACCGGGTCACGCTCGTTGATTTCCTGCAGCGGCGCGGAGCGCTCGCCGGGGTGGCGTGGCACCGCCTGGCCCGGGGCCTGGTAGACCACGCGCACCAGGTACTCCTTTTCCATCTCGGAGTCCTCGCCAATGATCTGCCGGGCCACGCGGCCGTCCTGGGTCAGCACCAAGAGGCCCACCGAGTCGATATCGAGCCGCCCGCAAGGTGCCAGGCCCCGCAGCTGCGGCGGGGAGAAGCGGTTGCGGCTGGGGTCATCGCGCCAGTGGGTGCGGGGGTTGATCAGTGCCACGGCGGGTGTGTGGCCATCCTCGGCCTGGCCGCTCACATAGCCGATGGGCTTGTTCAGCAGGATGGTGACGCGCTGCTCCTGGAACCCCTGGGCGATCTTGTCCACCTCGATGCGGTCGGCGGCCGTGACCTGCTGGCCCATGGTCGCCACCACACCGTTGACCTTGACCCAGCCCTGCTCCACCCAGTCGTCAGCCTCACGCCGCGAGCACAGGCCCAGCTCGGCCATGCGCTTGTTCAGGCGCGAGGTGAGCAAGCCTCCCACCATCCCCGTCGCTGGCGCAGGCACCTGGCGCACCGGCGCCACAAAGGTACCAGACGCAGTGCGGTAGCTGGGCGGAGCGGGTGAACGGGCGGGCCGGGGGGCTCGGGGCGGCGGCGCAGGCCGCACGGGCGCGGGCTTGGCCGCCAGGGTGGGGCGGCGCAGCACGGGGCGTGGCGCCGCAGGCGCCGAAGAAGGGGGGCCGCCGGCATCGGTGGCCGGGGCGGCAGCAGGACCGGCTGGCGGGCGAGAAGAGGAAGAAGACATTGCGCGTATTTTCGCCTGCGGGCCGACCGGGGTCCACATTCCATGCGGCCGACCGCGCCCGGAGCGCCGTTGCGGCCGGAAAAAATGCAGATTTCTACCCCTGGCGCGCCTGCCAGGCCAGGAAATCCTCGACCGGCAAGGGCCGCGTGATGTGGTAGCCCTGCGCCTCGTCGCAGGCCAGGGCGCGCAGCTGCTCCAGGATGGCGGCGGTTTCCACGCCCTCGGCCACCACCGTGAGCCCCAGGTTGTGCGCCAGGTCGATGGTCGAGCGCACGATCATCGCGTCGTCTTCGCCCGTCTCCATGCCCATCACGAAAGACTTGTCGATCTTGAGTTCATCCACTGGCAGGCGCTTGAGGTAGGCCAGCGACGAGTACCCCGTGCCGAAGTCGTCGATGGACAGCTTGAAGCCCTGCTCGGAGAGCCGGTTGAGCATGGCCTCGGCGCGCTGGGGATCGTCCATGATCGCGCTTTCGGTGATCTCCAGGCAGAAGGCACTGGCGGCCACGCCGTGGCGCGCGAGGATGTCGGCCAGCCGGTTGCTCAGCTCCGGGTCCAGCAGGTCGCGTGTCGAGAGGTTGACCGACACCCGGAGCGGCAGGCCGCGCGTGCGCGGGTCGGCCAGCAGCCGGGCCACCTCTTCGAACATCCACAGCGTGAGCTGGCGCACAAAACCCGTCTGCTCGGCAAACGGGATGAACTGCATGGGCGGCACCAGCCCCCGCTGCGGGTGCTGCCAGCGCACCAGCGCCTCGGCCGCCAGGCCCGCCTGGCCATGCAGCGGCACCTTGGGTTGCAGGTACAGGCGCAGCTCGCCGTGCTCCACCGCCTGGCGCAGCTCGGTCAGCAGCGACAGCGTCTGCGTGCTGGCCGAGTCGAAGGCGGCGTCGTACTCCAGCGCCCCGCTGAGCTTGCGCTTGGCCGCATACATCGCGATCTCCGAGCGGCTGAGCAGGGTGTCGGCATCGTCCGCATCGCCCGGCCAGCAGGCAAAACCGATGCCGGCGCTCAGGTCCACGGTCTGGTCCTCGAACGCCAGTGGCTCCTCGAACGAGTGGTTGATGCGCTGGGCGATGTCGTGCGCAGCGGCGGCGTCTGCGTTCAGCAGCAGGATGGCGAACTCGTTGCCGCCCAGGCGCGCCACCATGTCTTCGGGCGAGCGCACCTGCAGGCTCAGGCGCCCGGCCACGGCCTGCAGCAGGCGGTCGCCAAAGGCATAGCCCAGCACGTCGTTCACATGCTTGAAGCGGTCCAGGTCCAGGGTGAGCACCGCCACCGGCTGGGGCACAGCGGCGGGGGTCGTTCGGCCCGGGTGTTCGGGATGGCCGGCCAGGGCGCGCACCACGGCCTCGCGAAAACGCTCCCGGTTGGGCAGGCCGGTGAGGCGGTCCCAGTAGGCCAGGCGGCGGATCTCGGTCTGCTGCGCCGCGATGTCCACCCGCATGTGGTCGAACGAGCGCGCGAGGTTGCCGATTTCGTCCATGCGGCCGGTGTGTTCCAGCGGCGTGTCGTACTCGCCGCGCGACAGCCGCTGCGTGGCGGCCAGCAGCGAGCGCAGGGGCGTGGTGAGCCGCTGCGCTACCAGCCCGGTGCCCACGGCAAACAGCAGCACGCCGGCCACGGTGATGATGGCCAGCAGCACCTGCAGCTGGCGGTAGGGGGCGACCACCTCGTCCACCGAGCGCAGCAGCAGTGCATGCACTTCGCCGCCCACGCTGTCGAGCGCCCGGGAACGCACCAGCAGCGTGCCCTCGGCCGTCTGCAGCTCCCCCACCGCACCGCCTTCGCGCCGCAGCAGCGCCAGGGCCTCGGGGGGCAGCGTGGTCACGGGCACTTTCACCACGCCGTCCGCGCCCTTCACCACCAGCGCCACATGCACCGCCAGCAGCTGCCGCACCTCGTCGGCACGCGACTGGTCGATCGGAAAGCCCATCAGCACCCAGCCAATCACCACCGGCGCGCGCATGGGCACCATCACGAACTGGTAGGGCACGCCGTCCATCACCACGGTCTGGCTGCCCTGGGGCTGGCTGGCCAGGCGCGGCACCACCTGCCGCAGCGTGGCCGGAAACTGCTCCATGCCGCCCGACAGGCTGACCGCGCGCAGCGTGAGGTCGGTGCCCAGCAGGGCCGTCACGGCCGCCCCGATGCGGCTGCCGTGGTTCTCCAGCACCGACTGGATGGTGTCCTCGTCCCCCGAGTTCACCGCCGAGCGAAAGCCGTAGTCGGCCGCCAGCAGGGCCGAACCCTGGCGCAAACGCTCGGCGTTCTGCTCCAGCAGGCGGCGCCAGATGTTCTCGTCCAGGTCCAGCGCCTGCGCGATCTGGGCGCGCGCATTGCGGTCGATGGATTCGCGCACCACGGCAAAACCGGCCGCCTGCACGATGAGCAGCAACAGCAGCGACAACCCCACCAGCCGCAGGATCAGGCTGCGCCGGGCCAGGCGCAGCCGCGTCAAGGCTGCAACCCCGTCAAGCGCACCGAGGCCGTGGCAGCGCCGGTGGCGGGCACCGTCAGCGCCTGCTCCATCGCCGGAGCCCCCACGGGCAGGCGTGTGTGCCAGGTGCGCAGCGTGTAGGTGCCCGGCGGTACGTTGTCGATCTGCACTTTGCCGGTGGCCGCTGCCGAGCGCGCGAAGTAGGGGGTGTCCACCACCAGAATCCAGCCCACCATCTGGTCATGGATGTTGCAGCCCAGCGTGACCACGCCGGGCCGGTCGAACAGCACGGGGTTGGAAGGCGTGCCGGTGTAGAGCTTGAGCTCGAACTTCTTGGCAGGCGAGAACGAATACACATGGTGCCGCACCGTGTCGCGGTTGGGAAAGAGCACTTCCGTCCCGGCCGTCACCACCAGCACGCCGGGCACGAACTGGCGCTTCTCCTGCGCCATCTCCACGCCGGCCAGCGGGCGGGCCTGCTTGCGCGCATCGGCCGAGTCCAGAAACACCACCGCATCGGCCAGCGGCTTGCCCGAAGCGTCTGCCACCTCCACCTGCACCGTGCCTGCCTGAACGGCCGCGCAGCCCACCAGGCCCGCCGCGCACACAGCCATACCGGCCGGGCGCCAGCCGGCCAGGCAGCTGCGCAGCAGGAGCGCTCCGCCAGGCCTCATGGTTCGATCGCCATGCCCAGCAACGGCGTGCCCTCGCCCACCGTGCCCAGCGGCCGCGTGGCGCCGGTGGCCAGGTCCACCTGGTGCAGGCGGGTCTGGTTGTCGGCTGCCGTGCGCACCGCGATCAGCGCCGTGTTGCCCACATCTGCAATGTCGAAAGCCACATCCGCGAGGGGCCCCAGGCCCAGCGAACCCACGGTGCGCAACTGCCCCGAGTTGGGCGAAACCACCGGCACTGTGCCTTCGCGCGAGCCCTGCATCACCAGCACGCCCAGCGCGCGGTCGATGGCGTAGTTGGTGGTGATCTTGCTGTCGTTCGGGTTGTAGGTGTAGGCCGCCCCGGCGATGTCGGGCCGGCGGCGGGCGTTCACGTCACCCCAGGCATAGCGCAGGGCGGGGTCGGGCTGCACGCCCTCGACTGCGGGGTCACCATCCACCACCGCCCCGGTGTCGGGGTGCAGGCGCAGGTTCTGGCCGGTGCTGGACACCACGCGGATGCGGTCGGCCGCCGGGTTGAAATCGAAGCCGAACACGCTGCCGTTGAGCGGCAGCACCGCGGGCGCGGCACCGACGGGGCGCAACGCGCCCGTGGGGATGTCAAGCGTGTACAGGCGCCCGGCCTGCGACAGCGCATAGAGCACGCCCTTGGCCACACGGAAGTCGATGCCCACCAGCCGCTCGCCGGCGGGCAGGCCCGTCACCGGGCGCCGCTCCAGGATGCGGCCGGGCTGCCCGGCGTGGAAGGTGATGAGTTCGTGCGACGCCGTCACGGCGACCACCGTCTCGCGCAGGCCGCTATCGGGCACCGGTGCGGCGCAACCGGCCAGCACGGCCCATGCCAATGCGGCCCAGGCAGCACGGAGCTTCGAGAAGCAAAAAATGGAATGCATCAGAGACCTCGCAACTGTTACAGGTTTATACCTGATCGCCCCCCAGCGCGCCGGTCCGCAGGGCAAACCCTCGGCCGGGCATGAACATCAAAAAAGAGAGCAAACTTTCTTTCCTTGCCAAGCGCTTGCAGCGATTTTTTCGTCCATCGCTCACCACGCCCTGTTGCACTTTCGCGCAGCCGCACCACAAAAGCAAGCCGGCCGATTTGTAACCGGGCCGGCCATGCATTTCGGGCATGGCGGCATCCGCAACGCTCATGACGCAGGGCGGAGTTTCTGCCTACACTGCGTCGAGCGTGCGCCCCGCCCCGCCCGCCGCCCCGTGGGCACCGATATTGCTTCGGTCCGTTCGCACCGGTTTCCCGTGCCCGTTTTGATGATTCCCCCCTGCGCCCACCGAGACACAAGGACCTCCATGCCTGCCGCCACCCCCCTCCAATCCTTGTCGATCTCCAGCCGGCTCAGCCTGGGCTTTGGCTGCATGCTCGTGCTCGTCATTGCCGTGGCGGCCCTGGGCCAGCTGTCGGTGAGCCAGGTGCACGAGCAGATGCGCCAGATCACCGGTATCGGCGCGAACAAGGCCAAGCTGGTCAACGGCATGCTGGAAAACGTGAGTGCCATCGGCATCCAGAGCCGCTCGGCGGCCATGCTCAACGACATCGACCCCAAGCAGGCGCGTGAGCAGATCGACGCCGTCGGCAAGACGCTGAAGGACTACGCCACCCAGGAAGCCGCGCTGGCCGCGCTGCTGACGCCGGGCAATGCCACCCCGGCCGAGATCCAGCTGCTGGCCGAGGTGCAGGAACTGGGCCGCAAGGCGCGCCCCGAACTCGCCAATGCCACCAAGGCCGCCGACGATGGCGACACCGTGAGCGCCACGCTGGCCCTGATGACGCGCGTGGCCCCGGGCGAGACCGCCTGGCGCGCCAAGCTGCGCGAGCTGATCGAGTTGCAGAACACCCTGAACGCCGAAGCCACGGCCTCCACCGAGCAGACCCAGGGCAACGCCCGCCTGGTGGGCGGCCTGCTGGTGCTGCTGGCCATCGGCCTGGGCGCCCTGATTGCCTGGCGCATCACCACCAGCATCACCGCGCCCATCGGCCGCGCGGTGGTGGTGGCCGAGCGCATTGCGCGCGGCGACCTCACCTCGCAGGTCGAGGTGCGCATCCACGATGAAACCGGCCGCCTCCTGGAGGCCATCGCCGCCATGCAGGAGCGCCTGCGCACGCTGGTGGGCGAGATCGGCCAGACGGCCGACTCCATCCTCGTGGCCAGCTCCGAGGTGGCCTCGGGCAACCTGGACCTGAGCCAGCGCACCGAGCAGACCTCGCACAACCTGCAAAGCGCCGCCACCTCGCTGGTGGACCTGACCGGCACCGTGTCGCAAAGCGCCGACTCTGCCTGCCAGGCCAACCAGCTGGCGTCCACCGCGTCGGACGCGGCCACGCGCGGCGGCGAGGTGGTGTCGCAGGTGGTGCGCACCATGGACACCATCAGCGCCAGCTCGCGCAAGATCGCCGACATCATCAGCGTGATCGACGGCATTGCGTTCCAGACCAACATCCTCGCGCTCAATGCCGCCGTGGAGGCCGCGCGGGCGGGCGAACAGGGCCGGGGCTTTGCAGTGGTGGCGGGCGAGGTGCGCAACCTGGCCGGCCGCTCGGCCAACGCCGCGCGCGAAATCAAGGCCCTGATCGGCGCCAGCGTCGATCAGGTGCAGGAAGGCAGCACCCTGGTGAACCACGCGGGCAAGACCATCGAAGAGCTGGTGCTCTCCGTGCGCCGCGTGTCCGACATCATGGGCGAGATCACCGCCGCCACGCAGGAGCAAAGCCAGCGCATCGGCCATGTGAGCCAGTCGGTGGGCGCACTGGAAGAGATGACCCAGCAGAACGCCGCGCTGGTGGAAGAAGGCGCGGCCGCGGCCGACAGCCTCAAGGACCAGGCCGGGCGCCTCACGCAGATGGTGGGCACCTTCCGCCTCTCGCGCAACGATGGCGGCGGCGAGGACAGCTGGGGCGCATCGCCCCCGGCGGCATCCCCCGTGCCCGCACGGCGCAGCGCCAGACCGCACGCACCGGCCCTGCAGGCCCGCAGCACGCTGCCGTCGCTGCCGCGCTGAATATTGGGGGGGGCGGCTCAGCCCCCCTTGAGCTGGAAGATGCTCGACCGCAGCGCCCCCAGGTCCAGCACCCGCAGGCCGCCATATTCGATGCGGATCGCACCCTGCCCCTCCAGCGCCGCCAGCGCCTCGTTCACGCGCTGGCGCGACAGCCCCACCAGATAGGCCAGCTCCTGCTGCGTGATGCGCAGCACCTCGCCCACGCCCGGGTACAGCACCGGATTGAACAGCGACGCCAGGCTGCGCGCCACGCGCACGTCGGGGTTGTTCAGGCGGTCGATCTCGCGCGCCGCGATGAACTGGCCCAGGCGCTCGTTGAGCTGGTTCATCACAAAGCGGTTGAAGCCGATGGAGTGGTCCAGCAGCCAGTGGAAGGTGTCGATGGGCAGGCCCGCCACCACGCTCTTGCGCAGCGCCTGGATGTTGTAGCGGTAGGGCTCGCGCTTGAGCGCCGTGCCCTCGCCAAACCAGCCCCCGGGCGGCACACCGGTGAAGGTCATGGTCTGGCCCTGGGCGTTGTCGCTGCTCATCTTGAGCAGCCCCTCCACCACGCCAAACCAGTAGGTCACCGGCCGGCCGATGCGGCACACGTAGTCGCCCGCATTGGCATCGCCCACCAGCAGCGAGGCCACGGCGCGCTCGCGCTCGGCGGGCTGCAGCTGGTCCAGCCACGGGATGCCGCCCAGTTCTTCAGCGGTGGGGGGCCTGCGCCGCTGGTGCAGCGACAGGTCCTGGTTCATTCGGGAGTCCATGGATGCGATCCGTTCGGTGGGGTCGGAGGTACGGGAAATCCTGATTCGAATTGTCGTCAGAAAGACAAAAAAATGCCAATCTCCACCGGATGATGGCGCCTCCCCGCACCTCAGGTCGGGGCTACCGAGGAGACAAAGCCATGAACAAACACCCATTCACCGGGCCCGGCACCGCCGCACCCGCCCACCCCGCCCCCCGCAGCGGCCTGGGGCGGCGCCAGGCGCTGGCCGCCGTCGCCGCCCTGCCCTGGGTGGGGCTGGGCGGCTTGGCAGCCACAAGCCGTGCGCACGCGCAGGACGGCGCCATCCGGATCGCGCAGTCCACCGCGCTCACCGGCCCGCTGGGCGACCTGGGCTCGGCCATGCACCAGGGGGCCAAGGCGGCGTTCGCGGCCCTCAATGCGCGCGGTGGCATCCACGGCCGTGCCATCGAACTGACCACGCTGGACGACAGCTACGACGTGCCCAAGGCGCTGGCCAACGTGGAGCAGTTGCTGGCCGACCCGGCCACCTTTGCGCTGTTCAACTGCATGGGCACGCCCATGATCGACGCCATGCTGCCCAAGGTGATCGAGAGCGGCATCCCGTTCTTTGCGCCCTTCACCGGCGCACAGCTCAGCCGCACCAAGGCGCGCAATGTGTTCAACATCCGCGCCAGCTATGCCGACGAGGCCGAAAAGCTGGTGCAGCACCTGTCCACCATCGGCATCCAGCGCATCGGCATCGTCTACCAGAACAACACCTTCGGCAAAGAAGTGTTCAGCGCGGCCAAGCAGTCCATGGACCGGCTCAAGCTGCCCGAGGCGCTGGCCGTGACGGTGGAAAACAACGCCTCGGACGCCGGCAGCGCCGCCGCCAAACTGGCGGGCGGCCACCTGGAGGCCGTCGTGATCGGCCTGGCCGGCAAGCCCACGCTGGAGTTCGTCAAGGCCTTCCGGGCGCTCCAGCGCGGCGTGACGCTGTACGCGCTGTCGGTGATGGGCACGCCCGCCACCGTCAAGGCCCTGGGCGCGGACGCCACGGGCATGGCGATTTCGCAGGTGGTGCCCCTGCCCTCCAACGTGGTGATGCCCGTGGTGCGCGAGTTCCAGGCGGCCTGGAAGGCCTCGGGTGCCACGGCCGAGCCCTCGCACCTGGCGCTGGAGGGCTACATCAACGCCCGCGTGTTTGCCGAGGCCCTGCAGCGCGCGGGCCGCAACCCCACACGCGCGGCCTTCATCGACGCCACCTGGAACCTCAGGAAATGGGACCTGGGCGGCTTCGAGATCAGCGCCAGCAGCCCGGAGCGCAACGCATCGCGCTTTGTGGAGCTGACGCTGGTGGGGCGCGACGGGCGCTTCATCCGCTGAACCGCCTGCGGGGCGCTGGGTCGGCCACGCATGCTATTTATTTAATAGCACACACCGCTTACCCAAAAAGCGCTAGCGCCGCATTGAATTCAAACCCCGCGCCGGCCTGCGCTACTGCGAGGCCAGCCCGTAGCGGTAGCCCTTGAACGACCAGATGGTGCGTCCGGGCTCGATCCGCTCCAGCAGCAGGCCCGGCCCCGCCGGGTCGCCCTCGTGCAGCACCTGCCCGTTGACGATGGCCATGCGGTACGCCGGGTTGCCGGAGTAAGTGACGCCCGAGATCTTGAGCGAAGGCAGCTGCGCGCGCACGGCCTCGGGCAGGTCGGCCTGCGCAAACACCGTGCCGGTGGCCGTGGTCGGCGCAGGCGCGGCGGCCACGGCGGCAGGTTCGGGCGCGCGCGCCGGGGCTGGGTCCCGGGCGGGATCGGCACGGGGGCGGGGAGGAGGAGGCTCTGCGCCTGTTCCCCGGGGGGCATGGACCTGCGGCGCGGGCTTCTCACGCGGCGGGGCCGCGCTGCGCTTCTCAACTGAGCGGGGTTCGGGCGGCGGCGCAAGCACCGCGGGCACAGGTGTTGGCGCAGGCGTGGGCGCCAGGGCCGGTGCGGGGATGGCCTGCGCAGCCGGTAGCGCCACCGCAGGCGCAGCGGGGGCGATGGGGGCCGTGGGTGCAACGGGGCCCGGTGCGGGGGCCGCAGCCACCACCACCGGGGCCGGGCGCTGCGGCTGCATCACCCACCAGGTGCCTGCCACGGCCACGGCCGCCACGGCCACACCGGCGGTGGCCAGGCGCCACGCAGGGGCGGCCGGCCGTTCGGCCACGGCGGCCGCGCCGGGCACCGGGACGGCCTGTGTGTGCAGCCCCGGCACGGCACCCCGCCCCCGCTCGGCTTCCGCGCGCCGCAGCGCATCAAGGATGTAGGACATGGGGATCAGGCTCCTGTGCGCAGACGGGGTTCGCTCACGCCATTGACGCGGTTGAGCAGCATGAGGGTCAGGGGGCCGGCGCGGCCGTCGGGCGTGACGCCCTGGGCGAGCTGGAAACGCTGGATGCGGGACTGGCGCACCGCCGGCGTGGCCGCCCGCCCGTTCGCCCCCGCACCGCCGGCCGCGGCCGTGGCCAGTTGCTTGTCGAGCCAGGCGGCACCGGCACTGGTGTCGGCAATGTCGCCCTTGTCCGGCATGCCGGGCGGGGTGCGCCACAAGGTGGCGATGTCGCCGCGCCAGACCTGTGCCAGCTCGGCCACGGGCACCTGCAGCGTGCGGCCCGCGCCTTCGAGCGTGGCCAGGTCCTTGTCCAGGCCCCGCAGCACCACCGAGACCGGTGCATCGGAGTCTTCCGAGGGGTACAGCGCCAGCAGCACCGGCCGGTCGATCTGGCGCACCAGGTTCAGGCCCGCGCGGCGGTTGCGGTAGCAGCGCAGCCCCTCGCGCGGCAGCGTGGCGCAGGCGTCCGCGCCCTCGGGCAGGCGGGCGCCCCAGCGCGTGGCCAGCGCCTGCCAGGCCGGGGCATCGCTGGCCGGCTGTGCCGCCAGCCACTGCTGCAGCGCCGACAGCGGCTCCGCTGCGCCCCCCTCGGCGCCCGGCACCGATGCCGCACTGGCCGGCGCCGACGGGGACGCAATCGCCACTGCAGCACTGGCCGGCGGTTGCAGCCCCCCGGCCGCCAGGGGCGCTGATGCGGCGGCGACAGCAGCGCTGGCGGCAACGGCTGGCCCGCCCGCCGGTGTGCCAGCCGAGCGTGGCGCCAAGGGCCAGCCGCCCAGGGCCCAGCCTCCTGCCGCCACCAGGGCGGCCCCGGCCACCACGCCCAGGCCCGCCACCGCCCAGCGCGGCAAGGCCAGGCGCGCGGCGGCCGGTGCAGACGCATCGAACACCTCGCGCGCAGCCCGCTGGACGATGGTGGCGCTCACCTCGCGCACCCCGGCGGCATAGGCGCCCAGCAGGGCCCGGTCGCACAGCAGGTTGATGCGCCGGGGCACGCCGCGCGACAGCGCATGCACGCGCGCCATGGCGCGCTGGCTGAAGGGCACGGGGCCCTGCAGGCCGGCCACGGCCAGGCGGTGGACGATGTACTGCTGGGTCTCGCGCGGGCTCAGTGCATCGAGGTGGAAGCGCGCAATCACGCGCTGCGCCAGCTGCTCCAGCGAGGGGCTGGCCACCATGGCGCGCAGCTCCGGCTGGCCGATCAGGATGATCTGCAGCAGTTTGCGCTCGCTGGTCTCCAGGTTGGTGAGCAGGCGCAGCTGCTCCAGCACGTCGGCCGAGAGGTTCTGCGCCTCGTCGATGATGAGCACGGTGTTGCGCCCGGCCCCGTGCGCGGCCAGCAGCGAGGCATTGAGCGGGTCGATGTAGTCCTTGACCGTCTCCACCCCGCCCGGCACGGTGGGCTTGTGCGGCACGCCGAACTCGTCGCAGATGGAGCGCAGCAGCTCGCGCACCGTGAGCTTGGGGTTGAAGATGTAGGCCACGTTGCAGTGCGCCGGAATCTGCTCCAGAAAGCAGCGGCACACCGTGGTCTTGCCCGCGCCCACCTCGCCGGTCAGCAGCACAAAGCCGCCACCGGCATCCAGCCCGTACAGCAGGTGCGCCAGCGCCTCGCGGTGGCGTTCGCTCATGAACAAATAGCGCGGGTCTGGAGCGATGGAAAACGGGGGATGCTGGAGACCGAAAAACGGGGCGTACATGCACCGAGGATACCGCCCCCCTGTGAAGCCTCGTCCCCCAGGCCCCCGGTACCCCAGGACGGAGGCTCGGCGCACCGAGGCAGGGTTTTACCCAATGAGGAGTTTCCCGTAAATTGTCGTCGGCAAGACAAGATGGCGTCAAAGTGGGTCCTAGCATTCCCCCATCGCGCAATCACAAGCTTGCGCCCCCGGCTGTCACCGGGCGGACACCCACTCACTTTTAGGAACCGGAATGAAGACCACGTTCCCGCAACTGCTGCTCCAGCATGCCGCCGAGCGCCCCACGGCCCCGGCCCTGCGCGAAAAAGAATATGGCATCTGGCAAACCCACAGCTGGGCCGACCTGGTGCGCCTGGTGGAACAGGTGGCCGCCGGCCTGCACCTGGCGGGCCTGCAGCGCAACGAGCACATGGTGGTGATTGGCGCCAACCGCCCCCGCCTGTACGCCACCATGCTGGCCGCGCAGTCGCTGGGCGCAATCCCCGTGCCGCTGTACCAGGACGCGGTGGCCGCCGAGTGCATCTTCCCGCTCAACAACGCCGAGGTGCGCTTTTGCATGGTGGAAGACCAGGAGCAGGTGGACAAGCTGCTCGAGATCCGCGAGCAATGCCCGCAGATTTCCAACATCTTCTTTGACGACCCGCGCGGCCTGCGCAATTACGCAGAACCTGGCCTGGCGTCGCTGGATGCGCTGATCGAGGCGGGCGCCGCCCATGTCGCCAAGCACCCCCAGTGGTTCCGCGCCGAGGTGGCCAAGGCCCAGCCCGACGACGTGGCGGCGATGTTCTTCACCTCGGGCACCACGGGCAACCCCAAGGGCGTGGTGCACACCCACAGCACCCTGCTGGACCGCGCGTCGGCCGGCGCCGAGTTCGACAAGCTCACCAGCAGCGAGGAAGTGCTGGCCTACCTGCCCCCGGCCTGGATCGGCCAGAACATCTTCAGCTACGCCCAGTGGCTGGCCTGCGGCTACGTGGTCAACTGCCCCGAGTCGGCCAGCACCGTGACCATCGACCTGAAGGAAGTGGGGCCCACCTATTACTTTGCGCCGCCGCGCATTTTTGAAGGCCTGCTCACCAGCGTGATGATCCGCATGGAGGATGCGGGCGCCCTCAAGCGCAAGATGTTCCACGCCTGCATGGCCGTGGCCCAGCGCGTGGGCCCGGCGCTCATGGACGGCCAGCCCGTGGGCCTGCTCGACCGCATCAAGTACGCGCTGGGCAACCTGCTGGTCTACGGCCCGCTGCGCAACAACCTGGGCTTCAGCCGCGTGCGCGTGGCCTACACGGCGGGCGAGGCGATTGGCCCCGACCTCTTCACCTTCTACCGCTCCATCGGCATCAACTTGAAGCAGCTTTACGGCTCCACCGAGACCGCCGTGTTCGTCTGCCTGCAGCCCGACAACCAGGCCCGCGCCGACACGGTGGGCGTGCCCATCCGGGGCGTGCAGATCAAGGTGGCCGACAACGGCGAGATCCTGGTCAAGTCGGCCGGCCTGCTCAAGGAGTACTACAAGAACCCCAAGGCCACCGAAGAGGTGCTGACCGCCGACGGCTGGTACCACACCAGCGACGCGGGCTTCCTCGACGCACACGGCCACCTCAAGATCATCGACCGTGTGAAGGACGTGGGCCGCATCAAGGGCGGCGCCAACGATGGGGCCATGTTCGCGCCCAAGTACGTGGAGAACAAGCTCAAGTTCTTCCCGCACATCAAGGAAGTGGTCGCGCTGGGCGACGGCCGTGAGAAGGTTTGCGTGATGGTCAACATCGACTTCGACGCCGTGGGCAACTGGGCCGAGCGCCGCAACCTGCCCTACGCGGGCTACACCGACCTGGCGCAAAAGCCTGATGTGTACGAGCTGATCCGTGAGTGCATTGAGAAGGTCAACGCCGACCTGGCCAGCGACACGCTGCTGGCGGGCAGCCAGGTGAGCCGCTTTCTGGTGCTGCACAAGGAGCTGGACGCCGACGACGGCGAACTCACGCGCACCAACAAGGTCCGCCGGGGCTTCATTGCCGAGAAATACGCGGTGCTGGTCGATGCGCTCTATGCGGGCCGCACCGAGCAATACATCGAAACCCAGGTCAAGTTCGAGGACGGCCGCACGGGCAGCGTGAGCGCTACCCTGAAGCTGTCCGACACCAAGACCTTCACCCCGGTGAAGGCCGCCGCATGAAACCCGCTCTCTACCCGCTTGAGAAGCCCCTGCCCATGACCACCAAGAAGATCGGCGACGTCATCCTCGACGTCAAGAACATCAGCCTGCGGTTTGGCGGGGTGAAGGCGCTGACCGACATCTCGTTCAACGTCAAGGAGCACGAGATCCGCGCCATCATCGGACCCAACGGCGCGGGCAAGAGCTCCATGCTCAACTGCATCAACGGCGTGTACACGCCGTCCGAAGGCTCCATCACCTTCCGGGGCAAGACGTTTGACCACATGAACTCGCGCCAGGTGGCCGAGATGGGCGTGGCGCGCACGTTCCAGAACCTGGCGCTGTTCAAGGGCATGAGCGTGATCGACAACATCATGACCGGCCGCAACCTCAAGATCAAAAGCAACCTGCTGCTGCAGGCGCTGCGCTGGGGCCCGGCCGAGCGCGAGGAAATCCGCCACCGCGAATATGTCGAACACATCATCGACTTCCTCGAAATCCAGGCGTTCCGCAAGACCCCCGTGGGCCAGCTGCCCTACGGCCTGCAAAAGCGCGTGGACCTGGGCCGTGCCCTGGCCATGGAGCCGCAGGTGCTGCTGCTCGACGAGCCCATGGCCGGCATGAACGTGGAAGAAAAGCAGGACATGTGCCGCTTCATCCTCGACGTGAACGACGAGTTCGGCACCACCATCGTGCTCATCGAGCACGACATGGGCGTGGTGATGGACATCAGCGACCGGGTGGTGGTGCTGGACTACGGCAAGAAGATCGGCGACGGCAGCCCCGACGAAGTGCGCAGCAACGAAGACGTGATCAGTGCCTACCTGGGCACGAGCCACTAAGGGCGGGAGAAACGACAAATGGCATTCTTTCTGGAAACCCTCATCGGCGGCCTCATGGCCGGCATGCTGTATTCACTGGTGGCGCTCGGCTTCGTGCTGATCTACAAGGCATCGGGCGTCTTCAACTTCGCGCAGGGTGCGATGGTGCTGTTCGCCGCCCTGGCCATGGCGCGTTTTGCCGAATGGATCCCCAAGTGGACGGGCATCAGCAGCCCCATCGTGGCCAACCTCGCGGCCTTCATCATTGCGGGCGCCATCATGTTCGTGGTGGCCTGGGTGATTGAAAAGCTGGTGCTGCGCCACCTCGTGAACCAGGAGGGCGCCACGCTGCTCATGGCCACGCTGGGCATCACCTACTTCATGGAAGGCCTGGGCCAGACGCTGTTCGGCAGCGACATCTACAAGATCGACGTGGGCATGCCCAAGGACCCGATCTTCATGCTGGAGAGCCTGTTCCAGGGCGGCATCCTGGTGAACAAGGAAGACGTGATCGCTGCGGCCATCGCCGCCGCGCTGGTGGCCCTGCTGTCGGTGTTCTTCCAGAAGACCTCCACCGGCCGCGCCCTGCGCGCCGTGGCCGACGACCACCAGGCGGCCCAGTCCATCGGCATCCCACTCAACCGCATCTGGGTGATCGTGTGGTGTGTGGCCGGTGTGGTGGCGCTGGTGGCCGGGATGATCTGGGGCAGCAAGCTTGGCGTGCAGTTCTCGCTGACCACGGTGGCGCTGCGCGCGCTGCCGGTGGTGATCCTGGGCGGCCTCACCTCCGTGCCCGGCGCCATCATCGGCGGGCTCATCATCGGCGTGGGCGAGAAGCTCTCCGAGGTGTACCTGGGCCCGTTCGTGGGCGGGGGCATCGAGATCTGGTTTGCGTATGTGCTGGCGCTGGTGTTCCTTCTCTTCAGGCCCCAAGGCTTGTTCGGCGAAAAAATCATTGATCGCGTATGAAATACGAGAGCCATGATTTTTCGAAGGAGGCACAACGTGCGCAGCACGTTGACTGTGGGAACGAAGTTCACACAGGGCACCGCAGGTGCGCCCCCGTGCACAAGATCATTGACCGCGTGTAACCCATAACAACGAGAACCGGAGACCTCCATGCTCTACCGTGAAAATGGTCAGTTCAAGACCAGCTACCGCGCCGACCAGCAGATTTTTCCCATCGCACAGGACCGCATCGCCATTGCGCTGCTGCTGGCCGTCGCCTTCCTCGTCGTGCCCATGCTGGCCAGCGACTACATCTTCCGCGCCATCCTGATTCCGTTTGTCATCATGGCGCTGGCCGCCCTGGGGGTGAACATCCTGGTGGGCTACTGCGGCCAGATCTCGCTGGGCTCGGGTGCCTTCATGGCCGTGGGTGCCTACGGGGCCTACAACTTCTTCGTGCGTTTTCCGGGCTTGCCGCTGATCCCGGCACTCATCCTGGGCGGGCTGTGCGCCACCTTCTTCGGCATCCTGTTCGGGCTGCCCAGCCTGCGCGTGAAGGGCCTGTACCTGGCGGTGGCCACGCTGGCGGCGCAGTTCTTCAGCGACTGGATGTTCCTGCGCATCAAGTGGTTCACCAACAACTCCGACTCGGGCTCGGTATCGGTGAGCAACCTGCAGGTCTTCGGCATGCCCATCGAAAGCGCCACCAGCAAATACATCTTCTGCCTGGCGCTGCTGGTCGTGGTGGCGCTGCTGGCCAAGAACCTGGTGCGCGGCGCCATCGGCCGTGAATGGATGGCCATCCGCGACATGGACGTGGCCGCCGCCGTGATCGGCATCCGCCCCATGTATGCCAAGCTCAGCGCGTTTGCCGTCAGCTCCTTCATCGTGGGCATGGCCGGCGCACTGTGGGCCTTTGTGCACCTGGGGGCCTGGGAGCCCGCTGCGTTCTCGGTGGAAATTTCGTTCCGCCTCCTGTTCATGGTCATCATCGGCGGGCTGGGCTCCATTTCGGGGGGCTTCTTTGGTGCGGCCTTCATCGTGGTGCTGCCCATCGTGCTCAACCAGTTCCTGCCTGCCTTCATGGGCCTCTTCGGTATCGAGGTGTCCACGGCCGGTGTCTCGCACGCCGAGCTGATGATCTTCGGCGCGCTGATCGTGTGGTTCCTGATCGTGGAGCCCCACGGCCTGGCCAAGCTGTGGTCTACGGCCAAGCAGAAGCTGCGGTTGTGGCCCTTCCCCCACTGAGCGCAAAGCCCCTGCGGAAACCCCTTACGCGCATTTCCCGATACGGACACCCCGCATTGCCGCGTTCACTGTCTGTTCCTCCGGTTTTTTCCCGTGCTTCAACACATTCATTCAAAGGAGACATCCATGAAGCTTTCGAAGATCGTGATCGCCGCTGCGGTGGTTGCCGCAGGCGCCTCGGCGGTGACCACCAGCGCGTTCGCTCAAGCCAAGGAACAGTTCTTCCCGCTGCTGTCCTACCGCACCGGCCCCTACGCCCCCAACGGCGTGCCATGGGCCAACGGCAAGCAGGACTACATCAAGATGATCAACGCGCGCGATGGCGGCATCAACGGCGTGAAGCTCACCTTTGAAGAGTGCGAAACCGGCTACGCCACCGACCGCGGCGTGGAATGCTACGAACGCCTCAAGGGCAAGCCCGGCGTGACCCTGTTCGACCCGCAGGCCACCGGCATCACCTTCGCACTGACCGAGAAAGCCCCCGTGGACAAGATCCCGCTGATGACGCTGGGCTATGGCCTGTCGGTGGCACAGGACGGCCAGGCGTTCAAGTGGAACTTCCCCTTCATGGGCAGCTACTGGACCGGCGCCGACATCCTGATCCAGCACATCGGCAAGGCCGCAGGCGGCATGGACAAGCTCAAGGGCAAGAAGATCGCCCTCGTGTACCACGACAGCCCCTTCGGCAAGGAACCCATCCCGCTGCTGCAGGAACGCTCGAAGATGCACGGCTTCGAGCTGCAGATGCTGCCCGTGACCGCACCTGGCGTGGAGCAGAAGGCCACCTGGCTGCAGGTGCGCCAGAGCCGCCCCGACTACGTGCTGCTGTGGGGCTGGGGTGTGATGAACTCCACCGCCCTGAAGGAAGCCCAGGCCACCGGCTACCCCCGCGACAAGATGTATGGCGTGTGGTGGGCCGGTGCCGAACCGGACGTGCGCGACGTGGGTGAAGGCGCCAAGGGCTACAACGCGCTGGCCCTGAACACCTCGGGCCAGCAGCCCAAGGTGATCCAGGACATCCTCAAGAACGTGCACGACAAGGGCCAGGGCACGGGCCCCAAGGATGAAGTGGGCTCGGTGCTGTACACCCGCGGCGTGATCATCCAGATGCTGGCCGTCGAGTCGGTGCGCCGCGCGCAGGAGCGCTTCGGCAAGGGCAAGGTCATGACCGGCGAACAAGTGCGCTGGGGCATGGAGAACCTGGCCCTCGACCAGAAGAAGCTCGACGCACTGGGCTTTGGCGGCGTGATGCGCCCCCTGTCCACCAGCTGCGCCGACCACATGGGTTCCACCTGGGCACGCGTGCACACCTGGGACGGCGGCAAGTGGAACTTCTCGTCGGACTGGTACCAGGCCGATGAGCAGATCCTCAAGCCCATGATCAAGGCGGGCGCCGACAAGTACCTGGCGGACAAGAAGATGACGCGCCGGGATGCGGCGGACTGCCAGTCTTGATTCGGTACATCCCCCTGAGGCGCTGACGCGCCTTCCCCCTTCTCTCGAATCGCTGCGCGATTCGGGAAGGGGGACGCCACCGGTGCGGCGGGGCGGCCCTTGCACGGTGGCCCTGGCCTTGGGCAGCGACAGTTTTTACGGCCAGTGAGCAGCGGTTGCTTTTTTGGCAGCCGCCAATCCAAAGGGTTGTGCAGCAGCTCTTTGGATTGGCAAAGCGAAGGAAGACCATGGACTCCAACAGCAACATTGTTCTCAACGTCAACGGCATCGAAGTCATCTACAACCACGTGATCCTGGTGCTCAAGGGCGTCTCGCTGCAGGTGCGCGAGGGCAGCATCGTGGCCATTCTGGGGGGCAACGGCGCGGGCAAGACGACCACGCTGCGCGCGATCTCCAACCTGCTCAAGGGTGAGCGGGGCGAGGTCACCAAGGGCTCCATTGAGCTGCGCGGCGAGCGCATCGAAAACCTCTCGCCCGCCGACCTGGTGCAGCGCGGCGTGGTGCAGGTGATGGAGGGGCGGCATTGCTTTGCCCACCTGACGATTGAAGAGAACCTGATGACGGGCAGCTACACCCGCACCAGCAAGGCCGAGATCGCGGCCAACCTGGAGAAGGTCTACAACTACTTTCCGCGCCTGAAGACGCGCCGCACCTCGCAGGCGGCCTACACCTCGGGCGGCGAGCAGCAGATGTGCGCCATCGGCCGCGCGCTCATGGCCAACCCCCGCATGGTGCTGCTGGACGAGCCCTCCATGGGCCTGGCACCGCAGATCGTGGAGGAGGTGTTCAACATCGTCCAGGACCTGAACAAGAAGGAGAAGGTGACCTTCCTGCTCGCCGAGCAGAACACCAACATGGCGCTCAAATATTCCGACTACGGCTACATCATGGAAAGCGGCCGCGTGGTGATGGACGGCGCTGCCAGCGACCTGGCCAACAACGAGGACGTGAAGGAGTTCTACCTGGGCGTGGGCGGCGGCGAGCGCAAGAGCTTCAAGGATGTCAAAAGCTACAAGCGGCGCAAGCGCTGGCTTGCTTAGGGTGCCCCCTGAGGCGCTAACGCGCCATCCCCCTCAGGGGGACGCCACCAGCGCGGCGGGGCGGCCCTTGCGCGGTGGCGCTGGCCTCCGGCAGCGCGGGCGACCAGGGCCGTGTTCCTTTTCAGACCTCCAACGGAATCACTCTCAATTTCATAGCTGCTTACGCTTGATCGAAAAGCGCTAGAGGCATATTTCAATCAAACAACCTCACAAGGAAACCCAGGCATGAGCACGTTCTATGACGCCCTGGAGACGCGCAGCCCCGCCGAGCGCGAAGCGGCCTTGATGGCGGCACTGCCGCAGCAGATCGCCCACGCCCAGAAGGCCTCGCCGGCCTTTGCCGGCATCCTGGCCGGGGTGGACGCATCGGCGGTCACCAGCCGCGCAGCGCTGGCGCAGCTGCCCGTCACGCGCAAATACGAGTTGCTGGAACGCCAGCAGGCCGGCCGCGCCGCCAATGTGTTTGGCGGCTTCAGTGCACTGGATTTTGGCCCCGGCATGACGCGCGTGTTCGCCAGCCCCGGCACCATCTACGAGCCCGAAGGCACGCGGCGCGACTATTGGCGCATGGCGCGCGCCATCCATGCGGCGGGCTTTCGCTGCGGCGAGCTGATCCACAACAGCTTCAGCTACCACTTCGTGCCTGCGGGCTCGATGATGGAAACCGGCGCCCATGCGCTGGGGTGCACCGTGTTCCCCGGGGGCACGGGCCAAACCGAGCAGCAGGTGCAGGCCATGGCCGAGCTGCGCCCGGCCGGCTACATCGGCACGCCGAGCTTCCTCAAGATCATTGTCGAAAAGGCCGCCGAACTGGGCGTGCCCCTGCCCACCGTGACCAAGGCCCTGGTCTCGGGCGAGGCCTTTCCGCCCTCGCTGCGCGACTGGTTTGCCGAACGTGGCATCGCGGGCTACCAGTGCTACGCCACGGCCGACCTGGGGCTGATCGCCTACGAAACCTCGGCGCGCGAAGGCCTGGTGCTCGATGAAGGCGTGATCGTCGAGATCGTGCGCCCCGGCACCGGCGACCCCGTGCCCGAGGGCGAGGTGGGCGAGCTGGTGGTGACCACGCTCAACCCCGACTACCCGCTGATCCGCTTTGGCACCGGCGACCTCTCGGCCGTGCTGCCCGGCCCCTGCCCCACGGGCCGCACCAACACCCGCATCAAGGGCTGGATGGGCCGGGCCGACCAGACCACCAAGGTGCGCGGCATGTTCGTGCACCCCGGCCAGGTGGCCACGATTGCACGGCGTTTTCCGCAGGTGCTGCGCGCACGTCTGGTGGTCAGCGGCGAGATGGCCAACGACCAGATGGTGCTGCAGGTCGAGACCACCGAGACCGCCGAGGGCCTGGCCCACCAGCTGGGCGATGCCATCCGCGAAGTGACCAAGCTGCGGGGCGACGTGCAGATGCTGCCCCCCGGCACCTTGCCCAACGATGGCAAGGTGATTGAAGACGCGCGCAGCTACAAGTAATCCCCCGTGCCGCCTTCGGGGGCTGCGCCTTGCCCGACCCCTGGCGGCGCCGCACCAGCACCGGGCGCACGCAAGGCCGGGCGGGCACATCGCATGGCGGCTGCCGCCCCCTTCGGCGGCGGGTTTGCGGCAGCGCAAAGCAATCCCATTTAGCCCTTGGGGAAATCGCAGTAGTTACCCTAACCAAGCTCCTCAATTAATAGCGCATAGCGCTTTATTGATGGGCCTTACAGGCGCATTCTTCTTAAAGACCATGCGGCGCGTGTGCTACGTACTATCCGCAATGCTGCCCAAAACCCCCCTCGCTATCATGGCCCGTCATTTACAGGAGCACCCATGAAAACAATGCTGAAAGTCGCACTGATCGCCGCTGCCGCCGCAGCCGCCCTGGGCGCCCATGCCCAGGACTTCCCCGCCAAGGACAAGACGGTCACGATCGTGGTGCCCTTTGCCGCTGGCGGCCCCACCGACCGCGTGGCGCGTGACCTGGCCGAAGCCCTGCGCAAGCCCCTGGGCGCCACCGTGGTGGTGGACAACACCGCTGGTGCCGGCAGCTCCATTGGCGCCGCCCGCGTGGCCCGCGCCGCGCCCGATGGCTACACGCTGCTGCTCAACCACATCGGCATGTCCACCATGCCCGCGCTGTACCGCAAGCTCTCGTTCAGCGTGCCCAACGATTTCGAGTACCTGGGCATGGTCAACGAAGTGCCCATGACGCTGATCGCGCGCCCCACGATGCCCGCCAACAACTTCAAGGAGCTGACGGCCTGGATCCAGCAGAACAAGGGCAAGATCAACCTGGGCAACGCAGGCCTGGGCGCGGCGTCGCACCTGTGCGGCCTGATGTTCCAGAGCGCCATGCAGGTGGACATGACCGCCGTGCCCTACAAGGGCACCGCCCCCGCCATCACCGACCTGATCGGCGGCCAGATCGACCTGCTGTGCGACCAGACCACCAACACCACCTCGCAGATCGAAGGCAAGAAGGTCAAGGCCTACGCCGTGACCACCGCCAAGCGCCTGACCACGCCCGCCCTGAAGGACCTGCCCACGCTGGCCGAATCGGGCCTGAAGGACTTCAACGTGAGCATCTGGCACGGCCTGTACGCCCCCAAAGGCACGCCAGCCGATGTGCAGAAGAAGATCAACGAAGCCCTCAAGACCGCACTGAAGGACCCCGAGTTCATCAAGAAGCAGGAAGCCCTGGGTGCCGTGGTCGTCACCGACAAGCGCGTGGACGGCGCCGAGCACAAGAAGTTCGTGGCCGCCGAAATCGACAAATGGGGCGCCGTGATCAAGGCTGCCGGCACCTACGCCGACTAAGCCGGCTTGAAGGAACCCCGGGCGATCCGGCAGCGCATCGCCCGCACACCCCCAGCCACCGCGCCACCCGGCCCGGTGGCTTTCTCTTTGGTGCCCCGTGGCGCCATCTCGGCAGGCCCGCCCGCGCCAACGGTGCCGACGCCCCTCGGGTAATCCCACCTGCCCCTGCCGTGCACACCCGCGTAGAACAGAGGGCATGCGAGCCCTCCGGGCTCCAAGGACTTCAACGAGGAATGGCTTCCATGGCGCAGCAACATGACTTCCGCACCCCCGCGCGCTCCAGCGCGCAGATCCAGGCCCGCAGCCAGGCACGCAGCCGCCGCAAGGCCATGGCCCTGGCGTTCACCCTGAGCGCCTTGGGCGCCCTGGCGCTCGCAGCCGCCGGCGCGCTGCTGGCGCCGGGCACGGCCCACGCACAGGCAGCCCCTGCGGGCGGGGGCTGGCCCGCCAAGCCGGTGCGCATCGTGGTGCCATTTGCCCCCGGGGGCACCACCGACATCCTGGCCCGCGCCATGGCGCCCGAGCTGAGCCGCGCGTTCGGCCAGCCATTCATCGTGGACAACCGCGCAGGCGCCGGCGGCAATGTGGGCGCCGAGGTCGTGGCCAAGTCGCCCGGCGACGGCTACACCCTGCTCATGGGCACGGTGGGCACGCACGGCATCAACCGCGCGCTGTACACCAAGCTGCCCTACGACCCCATCAAGGACTTCGTGCCCATCACCCTGGTGGCCGCCGTGCCCAATGTGATGGTGATGAACACCGACCGGGCCAAGGCCATGGGCGTGCACAACGTGCAGGATTTCATCCGCGTGGCCAAGGCCAGCCCCGGCAAGATGAACATGGCATCGAGCGGCAACGGCACCTCCATCCATCTGGCGGGCGAACTGTTCAAAAGCATGACCGGCACCTTCATGCTGCACCTGCCCTACCGGGGTTCGGGCCCGGCGCTGATGGACCTGGTGGGCGGCAACGCCGATGTGATGTTCGACAACCTGCCCTCGTCCATGGCCCAGATCAAGGCCGGCAAGCTCGTCGCGCTGGCCGTGACCAGCGCGGAACGCTCCAGCGCCTTGCCCGACGTGCCCACGGTGGAGCAGGCCGGCGGCCCCACGCTCAAGGGCTACGAGGCCAGCTCCTGGTTTGGCCTGCTGGCCCCGGCAGGCACCCCGCCCGACATCGTGAACCGCATCCAGCAGGAGGTCGCCAAGTCGCTGGCCACACCGGCCATGAAGGAGCGGCTGCTGGCGCAGGGCGCGATTCCCGGCGGCAACACGCCTGCCGACTTTGCCCGGCACATCGACAACGAACACCGGAAGTGGGCACAGGTGGTGAAGGCCTCGGGCGCGAAGGTGGACTGAGAGGCCCCCGCGCGAAAGCCTCAGCGGCGGCGCTGGCTCCGCCAATGTGCCACGCACAGGACGACAGGGAGCACCAGTTCGGGGATGAGGTAGCCCAGCCACAGGGCGGCGGGCTCGGGCATGCCCACCTTGCTGATCGACAGCAGCCGCCCGACGGCGGCCACGAGCACCCCAAAGGCAATCAGGTAGACCAGCGTCCCTTGTTGCCGGATGGTGAGGGCAGCCCAGGCACAGATCACGCCCATGGAAAAATAGATGCCGCCCATGAAGCGGTGGACATTGTCCAGCCGGGGAGTCGTTTCGGGCTGGCCCATCAGCAGCTGCAAGGAACCACCAAACAGCGCAATGGCCGCCACGAGGAACAAGCAGATCTGCACGGTGCGTTGGCTTGCGGGCATGGAGCAACTCCCGAAGGGGGGTGAATCTGCAGATTGTGGCGCCGAAAGCCCGGCTGGAGAAGCCCCCGACAACGACGATCTGGCGCCGCGCAGGCGGGGCTACACGCCCCAGACCACGTCCACCTGCTCGGCGGCACTGCGGCGCAGCATCTCGATGAAGGGCGCCACGCGCTGGCGCAGGCGCACCGCGTCGGCGCGCTCCTGCTCCGTCGCCTCCTCGCCCGCCTCGTTGACGGGGGGCAGGGCCTCTTCGGCGGCCACAGCGGCCTCCAGCGCCGCAATGGCGCCCGGGATCTGCGCCGCCGTCACGATGCCGCTGCCCCCCGGGGTCTTGCCCATGAGGGCCACGATCTGCCGGCCTTGCGGCTCCAGCATGATCAGATCGGCAGCGGCGCGGGACTTGAATTTGTAGAGCATGGAGTGAAAGCCTTCTCAGGTCAGGTCAAAGCAAGGGCGTGCGGGGCAGCAGCCCCATGGGCGTGATTGTGCGCCGGGCCCGTGCCGCGCCGAAAGCCTGCACGGGAACCCCCCATTGACAGTAATTTGTTTAGGTCTAAACTATTTTGACATGAACATCCTCTGCATTGGCGGCGGGCCCGCCGGTCTCTATTTCGCCCTGCTGATGAAGCAGCAGAACCCGGCGCACCGCGTCACCGTGGTCGAACGCAACCGGCCGTTCGATACCTTCGGCTGGGGCGTGGTGCTGTCGGACCAGACGCTGGCCAACCTGCAGGCGGCCGATGCGCCCACGGCCGCGCTCATCGGTGATGCGTTCAACCACTGGGACGACATCGAGGTGTTCTTCAAGGGCCGCAGCGTGCGGTCCACCGGCCACGGCTTTTGCGGCATCGGGCGCAAGCGGCTGCTCAACATCCTGCAGGACCGGTGCCTGGCGGTGGGCGTGGAGCTGGTGTTCGAGACCGATGTGGCCGACGACCAGGCGCTGGCCGCGCAATACGGCGCCGACCTGGTGATCGCCAGCGACGGCCTCAACAGCCGCATCCGCACCCGCTACGCCGACGTTTATCAACCCGACATCGACCTGCGCGAATGCCGCTTCGTGTGGCTGGGCACGCACAAGAAACTGGACGCTTTTACGTTCGCTTTCGAGCAGACCGAGCACGGCTGGTTCCAGGCCCACGCCTACCAGTTCGACGCCGACACCTCCACCTTCATCATCGAGACGCCCGAGGCGGTCTGGAAGGCCCACGGCCTCGACCAGATGGAGCAGCCCGAGGCGATCGCGTTCTGCGAGAAGCTGTTCGCCAAATACCTCGACGGCAACGCCCTCATCAGCAACGCCACGCACCTGCGCGGCTCGGCCAACTGGATCCGTTTTCCGCGCGTGATCTGCAACACCTGGGTGCACCGCGAGACCGTCAAAGGCAAGCGCGTGCCCATCGTGCTGATGGGCGATGCGGCGCACACGGCGCATTTTTCCATCGGCAGCGGCACCAAGCTCGCGCTCGAAGATGCGATCGACCTGGCCAACGAGTTCGCCACGGGCCTGCCCATCGACGACGTGCTGCAGCACTACGAGGCGCGCCGCAGCGTGGAGGTGCTCAAGATCCAGAACGCCGCGCGCAACTCCACCGAGTGGTTCGAGAACGTGGGCCGCTACACCGGCATGCCCATCGAGCAATTCGCGTATTCGCTGCTCACCCGCAGCCAGCGCATCAGCCACGAGAACCTGCGGCTGCGCGATGCGGCATGGCTCGAAGGCTACGAGGCCTGGCTGGCAGGCGGCAAGGCGGCCGTGCCGCCCATGCTCACGCCGTTTGCGTTGAAGGACCTCACGCTCAAGAACCGTATCGTCGTCTCCCCCATGGCCACCTACAGCGCGGTCGATGGCGTGCCGCAGGACTTCCACCTGGTGCACCTGGGCGCGCGGGCCCTCGGCGGCGCGGCGCTGGTGATGGTGGAGATGACCAGCCCCACGCCCGAGGGCCGCATCACCCCTGCCTGCACAGGGCTGTGGAACGACGCGCAGCAAGCCGCCTTTGCCCGCATCGTGAATTTCGTGCACGGCAGCAGCACCGCCAAAATCGGCCTGCAACTGGGCCACAGCGGCCCCAAGGGATCGACCCGCGTGGGCTGGGAAGGCACGGACGAGCCACTGCCCCAGGGCAACTGGCCGCTGCTCGCGGCGAGCGCGCTGGCCTATGGCGAACAGAACCAGACACCCGCGGCGATGACCCGCGCCGACATGGACCGGATGACCGCCGCGTTCGTTGCCAGCGCCCGGCGCGCGCTGGCCTGCGGCTTCGACTGGCTGGAGCTACACTGCGCGCACGGCTACCTGCTGGCCAGCTTCATCAGCCCCATCACCAACCAACGCACCGACGAATACGGCGGCAGCATCGACAACCGCTGCCGCTACCCGCTGGAAGTGTTCACTGCCGTGCGCGCCGTGTGGCCCCAGGGCAAACCGCTCTCCGTGCGCATCTCGGCCCATGACTGGCTGGACGGGGGCAACACGCCCGATGACGCCATCGCCATCGCGCAGCGGTTCCAGGCGGCAGGCGCAGACCTGATCGACGTGTCCTCCGGCCAGACCACGCGCGACTCGCGCCCTGTCTACGGCCGCATGTACCAGACGCCGTTTGCCGACCGCATCCGCAACGAAGTGGGCATTGCCACCATGGCCGTGGGCGCGATCACCGAGGCCGACCATGCCAACAGCATCATCGCCGCCGGCCGCGCCGACCTGTGCGCCATCGCCCGCCCCCACCTGGCCGACCCGGCCTGGACGCTGCACGCCGCCGCGCAGCTGAGCCCCGTGGCGGCCGCGCACACCGACTGGCCCGTGCAGTACGCCAGCGGCCGCGACCAGATGCTGCGCGAAATTTCGAAGCAAAAACAGATTGCAGCGCAGGCCCATCAAGCGCAAGCAGCTACTAAAAACAGAGCATCCGAGGAAGAAGGCTAGCCATGGACCTCGAAGCCCGCCTGCACGGCGCCGCCCCCAGCGAGCACCCCGAGGCCCTGCGCCTGTGGCTGCGCCTGCTCACCTGCACCCAGCTCATCGAAAAGCAGGTGCGCAGCCACCTGCGCGCCCAGTTCGACACCACGCTGCCGCGCTTTGACCTGATGGCGCAGCTGGAGCGCGCACCGGACGGCATGAAGATGAAGGAGCTCTCGCGCCGCATGATGGTGACCAGCGGCAACATCACCGGCATCACCGACCAGCTCGTGGCCGAAGGGCTGGTGGAGCGCATGGACGTGGAGGGCGATCGCCGCGCCTACCTGGTGCGCCTCACGCCGCAGGGCCGCGAGCAGTTCAACACCATGGCGCGCCAGCACGAGCAATGGATCGTCGAAGCCTTCGCCTCGCTCGGCGAGCGCGACATCAGCACCTTGTACCGCCTGCTGGGCAAGGTGAAGGAACACACACAGGAGACCGCCGAATGAAACACTACATCGGGGCAAACAACCCCATGCGCGAGCAGTTCAACCCACAGGCCAGCTACGTGGCCGAACACTTCGCCTGGAGCTTTGATGCGGGCGTTGGCACCGTCACGCTCAACCGGCCCGACCGCAAGAACCCGCTCACCTTTCAGAGCTATGCCGAGCTGCGCGACTTCTTCTACGCGCTGCGCTTCGCCACCGATGTGAAAGCCATCGTGGTCACGGGTGCGGGCGGCAACTTCTGCTCGGGCGGCGACGTGCACGAGATCATCGGCCCGTTGACCACCATGACCATGCCCGAGTTGCTGGAGTTCACACGCATGACAGGCGACCTGGTGAAAGCCATGCGCGCCTGCCCGCAGCCCGTGCTGGGCGCCATCGACGGCATCTGCGCCGGTGCGGGCGCGATGATGGCGCTGGCCTGCGACATGCGCTACGGCACCGAGGCCACCAAAACCGCCTTCCTGTTCACCCGCGTGGGCCTGGCCGGTGCCGACATGGGCGCCTGCGCCCTGCTGCCCCGCATGATCGGCCAGGGCCGCGCCAGCGAGCTGCTGTTCACCGGCCGCGCGATGACCGCGCACGAGGGTCTGGCCTGGGGCTTCTTCAACGACCTGTACGAAAGCACCGACCTGCTGGCCAATGTGCAGGCCACGGCGCGCGCACTGGCCAGCGGCCCCACCTTTGCCCACGGCATGACCAAGACCATGCTCAGCCAGGAGTGGAGCATGACCATCGAGCAGGCCATCGAGGCCGAGGCGCAGGCGCAGGCGATCTGCATGCAGACCGAAGATTTCCGGCGCGCGTATGAAGCGTTTGCGGCCAAGCAGAAACCAGTCTTCCAGGGAGATTGAGCGCATGCACATCGCCACGCCCCCCGCGCCCTGCCCGCCCTCCACAGCGCACCTGGCGCTGCCTTTTTTTGACGACGCCCACCGCGCGCTGGCCGAGGGCCTGGTGCCCTGGGCCGCCGCGCAAGAGGTTGATGAAACCGACGACCGCGCCGCCTGCCGCGACTGGGTGCGGCGCCTGGGTGCGGGCGGCTGGCTGCACTACTGCGTGCCCGCCGCACACGGCGGCGCCCTGCCCGCGCTCGACTCGCGCGCGCTGGTGCTGCTGCGCGAAACGCTGGCCTACCACTCGCCGCTGGCGGACTTTGCGTTTGCGATGCAGGGGCTGGGCAGCGGTGCGATCACGCTGGCGGGCAGCCCGGCGCAGCAGGCGCACTACCTGCAAGGCGTGGCGCGCGGCGAACTGATTGCGGCGTTTGCACTCAGCGAGCCCGAGGCGGGCTCCGATGTAGGCGCTATGCAAACAATAGCTAGCAGCGCTTACCCATCGGGCGGCAGCGGCCCAAAAGGCTCTTATGCCCTCACCGGCACCAAGACCTGGATCAGCAACGGCGGCATCGCCGACTTCTACTGCGTGTTCGCCAAAACCGACCCGGCAGGCGGCACGCGCGGCATCAGCGCCTTCATCGTGGATGCCGACACGCCCGGCCTCGACGCGTCGCGCCACATCCATGTGATGGCGCCGCACCCGCTGGCCACACTGCAATTCACGGATTGCAAAGTGCCTAGCGACGCGCTGCTGGGCGAAAAGAATGGCGGCTTCAAGCTGGCCATGCGCACGCTCGACATCTTCCGCGCCTCGGTGGCCGCCGCGGCCCTGGGCATGGCGCGCCGCGCGCTGGCCGAGGCCGTGCACCACGCGCGCCAGCGCCGCATGTTCGGCCAGACGCTGGCGGACTTCCAGCTCACGCAGGCCAAGATCGGCGAGATGGCCGCGCTGGTGGACAGCGCTGCGCTGCTCACCTACCGTGCGGCCTGGCTGCGTGATGAAGGCGAGAAGCGGGGCGGCACCCGCGTCACGGCTGAAGCGGCCATGGCCAAGATGACCGCCACCGAAAACGCCCAGCGCGTGATCGACATGGCGCTGCAACTGCACGGCGGGCGCGGTGTGGAAGTGGGCAGCAAGGTCGAATCGCTGTACCGCGACATCCGCTCGCTGCGCATCTACGAAGGTGCCACCGAAGTGCAGCAACTCATCATCGGCAAAAGCCTCTTGCAGGAGTAACGACCATGACGGTGCCCTCCGCCCAGCCCGACCACTTCGTGCACGACCGGCTGCCAGCGCCTGCGGCCTGGCCCACGCTGCGCTACGACCGGCCCGAGCTGCAGATCGCCAACCAGGCCAACCTGGTGCAGTCCCTGTTCGACCAGGCCGACCGCGCAGGCCACAGCGACCGCCCCTTGCTGCGCGGCCCGCACCGCACGTATACCTACCGCGACGCCCGCACCGAGGCCGCGCGCATTGCCGAGGTGCTGACGCAGGACCACGGCCTCGTGCCCGGCAACCGCGTGCTGCTGCGCGGCGGCAACACGGTGGAGATGGCGCTGGCCTGGCTGGGCACGGTGTATGCGGGCCTGATTGCGGTGGCCACCATGCCCCTGCTGCGCGCCGGCGAGCTGGCCAGCATCATCGAGCGCGCCCAGCCCACGCTGGCGCTGTGCGATGGCCGCCTGCTGGCGGAGCTGCAGGCCGCACAGGCGCAGCACCCCGTGCTCGCCACCATCGTGCCCTTCCACACCGCACCCGATGCGGCCGACCTGATCCAGCGCGCGCAAGGCAAACCCGGCACCACGCCGCCCTGCCCCACATCGGCCGACGACATCGCGTTGATGGCCTTCACCTCGGGCACCACCGGCGCGCCCAAGGCCGCCGTGCACACGCACCGCGACGTGCTGGCAGGCTGCGAGGCCTGGCCGCGCCATGTGCTGCGCGCCACGCCCGACGACATCGTGGCCGGCTCGCCGCCGCTGGCGTTCACCTTCGGGCTGGGTGGGCTGCTCGTGTTCCCGATGTGGGCCGGGGCCAGCGTGTACTTCCCCGACCAGCCCTACACGCCCGAGACCATGGTGCGCCTGATGCGCGATGCGGGCGTCACCCTCTGCTACACCGCGCCCACGTTCTACCGGCAGATGGCGCCGTTTGCCAAGCAGATCGGCCTGCCGCAGCTGCGCACCAGCGTGAGCGCGGGCGAGGGCCTGCCGGACGCCACGCGCCAGCTCTGGCGGGACGCGACCGGCCTCGACATGACGGACGGCATCGGTGCCACGGAGATGTTCCACATCTTCATCTCGTCGGCGGGCGGAGAATGCCGCGCTGGCGCTGTGGGCAAGGTGGTGCCCGGCTACACCGCCAAGGTGGTGGACGACGAGGGCCATGAAGTGCCGCGCGGCACCGTGGGCAAGCTCGCGGTGATCGGCCCCACGGGCTGCAAATACCTGGATGACCCGCGCCAGGCCAAGTACGTGAAGGACGGCTGGAACTACCCGGGCGACGCCTTCACGCAGGACGCCGACGGTTATTTCTTCTACCAGGCGCGCGATGACGACATGATCATCACCGCCGGCTACAACGTGGGCGGCCCCGAGGTGGAAGACGCCCTGCTGCGCCACCCCGCCGTGGCCGAGTGCGGCGTGATCGGCGTGCCCGACGAGGAGCGTGGCATGGTGGTCAAGGCCATCTGCGTCTTGAAGCCCGGCCACACGGGCGATGCCGCCATGGTCAAGACGCTGCAGGACCATGTGAAAGCGACCATCGCCCCGTTCAAATACCCGCGCGTGGTGGAGTTCGCCCTCGCTCTGCCCCGCACCGAAACCGGCAAGCTCCAGCGCTTCAAGCTGCGCCAGGGCGCTGCGGCCCCTTCCTCTACAAAAACAACATGACGATGAAAAACACCCTTTTGCAACCCGAAGGCTGGGTCACCCCCAAGGGCTACGCCAACGGCATGGCCGCACGCGGCACCATGGTCTTCACCGGCGGCCAGATCGGCTGGAATGCGCAGCAGCAGTTCGAAAGCGACGACTTCATCGCCCAGACCCGGCAGACGCTGCTGAACGTGCGCGCGGTGCTCGAAGCCGGCGGTGCGGGCCCCGAGCACCTGGTGCGGCTGACCTGGTACGTGACCGACCGCAATGAGTACAACAGCCGCCTGAAGGAGCTGGGCGCTGTCTACCGCGAGGTGCTGGGCAAGAACTTTCCGGCCATGGCGTGCGTGCAGGTGGCGGGGCTCATGGAAGAGCGCGCGAAGATCGAGATTGAAGCAACCGCCGTAATCCCGGACTGAACTTTGCGAGCCACCGCTGCAGCGCTTGCCCGTACAGGATGAACGCCAGCGCCGCCCCAATCAACGGCAGCGCGGCAAACACCCAGCCCGTGAGCAGCTCGCCGCCCAGCGCCACGCCCACCAGCAAGGCCACGGCGGGGTTCACGAACGAGTAGCTGCCCGCCAGCGCGGCGGATGTGTTTTGCAGCAACCACAGGTAGGCGTTGAGCGCCACCAGCGTGCCAAACACCAGCAGATAGACCCAGGCCGCCCAGGACTTGGCGCTCACCTGGCCCAGGGCCGACAGCGGCTCGAACCACAGCGCCACCACCAGGCCCATGGCCCCGCCCGCCAGCCACTGCGCCGCCGAGGCCATGGCGGGTGCAGGCAAGGAGAGCTTGCGCGAGGCATACGAGCCAATGCTCCAGCACAGCGGCGCGCCAAAGGCCAGCACGGCCCCCAGCCAGGTGGCCGAGAAGTCGCCCTCCAGCGCCAGCAGCAGCGCGCCCACCACGCCCAGCGCCAGGCCAATCCAGCTGGTAAACGGCACCCGCTCGCCGCCCCAGCGCGACCACAGCGCCAGCCACATGGGCATGGTGGTGACCACCGTGGCCATGAGGCCGGAGCCAATGCCCAGCTTTTGCGCAAAGCCCATCAGGTTCATGGCCAGGAACACCATGCAACCACCCACCACCGCTGAGTTGCGCCACTGCTGCACCGTGGGCAGCGCGTGGCCCTGCCACAACGCCATCAGCAGCATCACGCCCCCGGCGCACAGGAACCGGATGGCGTTCATCAGCAGCGGCGGCATGCTCGTGAGCACGATGCCAATGGCAAAGTAGGTGGTGCCCCAGACCACATAGACCAGCAGCAGGGCCATGGCAACGGCCCAACTCCGCGTGGAATGGGCTTGCGCGTTGAAAATTGCCGGCATATTCTTCACCTGACCGAATAATTTATGGAAACCGCAAGGTTTTCGGAATTTTTACCAAAATCAAGCGGCTATGCAAGCAAATATTCAGACAGACGACATGGATGCCAGAATTATTTCGGCATTGGGTACGGACGGCCGGCGTTCGTACGCCGACGTGGGGGCTGAGGTGGGCCTGTCTACCGCCGCCGTGCACGAGCGGGTGAAGAAGCTGCTGGACAAGGGCGTGATCCGCCGCTTCTCGATCAGCGTGGACCCCGAGCGCGTAGGGCTCAACTTCACCGCCTTCGTGGCCATCCGCAACGATGGCGGCATCCACTGCCGCGACGTGGCGCCGCGCCTGCGCGCCATGCCCCAGGTGGAGGAGCTGCACAGCGTGGCGGGCGAATACGACTTTCTGGCCAAGGTCCGCACCACGCATGCGCGTGCGCTGGAAGACGTGATCTACGAAATCAAGGCCATCGCGGGCGTGGCCCGCACCACCAGCACGGTGGTGCTCAACACGGAGTTTGAAGACCGGCCGCTGGACCTGGGGTGGTTGAACAGCGACAAGGGCGACTGACCACACCAGCGCCTGGGCTGGCGCGCGTCACAGCAGCCCCCCTTGCGCATCCGGGCAAGCCCCCGCAGGGCCTTCGTCGTCATACTCCAGTTGCGTAGCGACCCACCGGCGCGTGGCGGCGCCGTAGCGCTGGCCAATCGCCCGCAGGCTGTGGTCCAGCACACAGGCCGGGCGCACCGCGGCGTCCAGCAAGACCGGGACCGCTGCAGCATCGGGCGGCACGGTCCGCAACACCAGGCCGCTGCGCAGCTGCACGCTGGAGGCGCCGGCATGCACCGCCTGAGCACGGGAGCGGTAGGTGCGCGACCACGCATCCGCCGCCCATGCCAGCGCCACATCGTCGCCCAGCTCGGCCACGGGGATGTCCACGCGCTCATGCCGCCAAAAAAGGACCGTGTTGACCGACAGCGTCCACAGGTGCGCAGCCCCCAGGCCGAACAAGCCACTGCGGTGGGCGTCTCCCCAGGAGGGCAACCCCAGTTCGGCAGCCACCACACGCGCCCGGCCAGCCCCCGCCAACGCCTCCACGATGGCCAGCGAGACCGGCAGGGACGCAGACCCCCCCGTGGTGGTCACGATGGGCCCGTCGGCCACATAGCGCCGACCGGGCACATGGACCGCGCCGGCATGGCGCCGCAGCAAGGTACTGCGGTCATACCAGTGGCCAGTGAACCTGCGCCCGTCGAGCAGCCCTGCCTGGCCCAGCACACGCGCCCCCGCACAGATGCCGACCACCACGGCGCCCTTGGTCGCCTGGGCCCGCAGCCATGCCAGCACCAGCGGGTCGTCGTCGGTGTGCAGGGCGGGCACCACCACAATGTCAGCCCCCTCGGGGTAGGCTGCGTCAAAGGCCGCAAAGCTGCGCGCCACCTCGACCTGCAGCGCGGGCATCAGCACGACCGGCCCGGCGCGCGGAGCCACCGCCTCCACCCGGCCCACCCCGGCCTGCCGCAGCACGGCATGGGGCACCAGGAAGTCGGTGGTTTCGGTGCCTTCGTTCAACGCAAGGACGGCGATCACAGGCACCGCCCCCGCCGCCAGCGCGGGCCGCAGGGCCAGCGCCAGCGGCGCGTCCTCGGGCCGGTCCTGCCCTGTCTCGGCAGGCTGCACCGCCAGCACCGCCACCGCCATCCCGCCCACAGCCAGGGCCACCATCCAACGCCACAATACCGCCACGCTCCACCTCCCAAAACCGTTGCCACCGGCAAAGACCCCAGCTTAGGGACCGCCCAGATGCCACGCCATGCCAAATCCGCCGCAGATCCTGCCAACCCCTCCGGCCCCGGCCCGTCCCGTGATGTGGTCCTGCTGGCCTTTGAGGGGGTGGAAGCCATCGACATTGCAGCGCCTGCCAGCGCGTTCAGCCAGGCATCGCTCCTGGGTGCGGGTGCCTACCGCCTGCACCTGGCCTCGCCGCGCGGCGGCACCGTCGCCACCAGTGCGGGCTTTGCCCTTGCCGACACGGTGCCCATGCACGCCCTGAAAGGCCCCATCGACACACTGATCGTGGCGGGCGGTGAAGAGGCCGCCGTGCGCCACGCCATCTACGAGGACGGCGTGGGGGCCTGGCTGGCCCAGGCCGCGCAGCGCGCACGGCGCGTGGCCAGCGTGTGCACGGGCGCGTTTGCGCTGGCTGCGGCAGGCCTGCTGCAGGGGCGCCAGGTCACCACCCATGCCAATGCCTGCGAGCTGCTGGCCCAGCTCTGCCCGAGAGCGCAGGTGCAGCACGACCGCATCTTTGTGCGCGACGGGGCGCTGTGGACCTCCGCCGGAGTGACCACCGGACTGGACATGGCCCTGGCCCTCATCGAAGAAGACCTGGGCCGGGGCCTGGCCATGCAGATTGCGCGCAACCTGGCCGTCTTCACCGTCCGCACCGGCATCTCCCCGCAACTGAGCCCCGCGCTGCAGGCCCAGGCCGATGCCTCGGTCCGCCTGCGCGAGCTGATGGCCTGGATACAGGGGCATCTCACGCACGACCTGTCGGTGGACACCCTGGCGCAGAGGGTCCACATGCGTCCGCGCAATTTCGCCCGCGCGTTCGCCGCACAGGCCCGCTGCACCCCGGCACGCTTCGTCGCCCAGGCGCGGGCACAACACGCGGCGGCCCTCCTGCGCCAGACCGACTGGCCCCAGGACAAGGTGGCGGCGCGCAGCGGCTTCGGTTCGATGGATGCCATGGCGCGCGCCCTGCGGCAGCACCTGGGCATGGCCCCCGGGCAGTGCCGCGCAGGCGAAGCGCTGGGGGCCTGAACCAGGCACCCCAACGCCGCACAGCCGTCAGTGCGCCGCCAGCAGGCCCTCCCGCTCCCGCGCCAGATCCACGACCAGGGCCATGTAATGGGCGAGCGGCGGCGTCGCCAGGCCTGGCACCTTGGCATGGTCGTCATAGCGGCGCAAGCGGATGGCCTCCTGTGCAAACGGCTGGGCGGCAAACTGCATGGCCTCTTTGGGCGTGAAGGGCCCGCCCTGCAAGGCCAGGCTGTGCTGCGATGCGGGCGAGAGCGTCTCCCAGTACCCCGGCTCCATGGTGCACAGGTAGCGCTTGGCATCCACATGCAGGCGGATGGGTTCTAGCACCGCATCGGGCAGCAGGCCGCGCAGGAACGGAATGGCCAGGTACTGGTGCAGGTCGTCCCGCTCGGTGGCGTCGCCGCCCGGGGCCAGCAAATGCCCCAGGTCATGCAGCAGGGCCGCCACCACCGTGGCCGCCGTTTCGCCGGATTTCTCGGCCCACCGGGCGCATTGCAGCGCATGTTCCAGCTGACTGACCGCCTCGCGCCCATACTGGTGGACACCTCGGGCGGTCAACAGGTGGCCGATGTCTTCAAGGTTCAGTGCCACGGTGCGCCCCTTGTCAGACCAGGGCCTTGCGGATGCGCGCCGACACCAGGTCGATGGCGCTCACCGTGACCACGATGATCAGCATCACCGCACAGGTTTCGGCGTACTGGAAGCCCCGGATGATCTCCCACAGCACCACGCCGATGCCGCCCGCGCCCACCATGCCCACCACCGAGGCCGAGCGCACATTGGCCTCGAAGCGGTACAGCGTGTACGAGATCCACAGCGGCATCACCTGCGGGATCACGCCGTAGATGATTTCGTGCAGCGCACTCGCGCCGGTGGAGCGGATGCCTTCTACGGGCTGCGGGTCGATGGCCTCGACCGCCTCGGAGAACAGCTTGGCCAGCGTGCCCGTGGTGTGGATCCACAGCGCCAGCACGCCGGCAAAAGGCCCCAGGCCCACGGCCACCACAAAGAGCATGGCGAACACCATCTCGTTGATGGCGCGGCAGGCGTCGAGCACGCGGCGCACCGGCTGGTTGACCCACCAGGGCGCGATGTTGGACGAGGCCAGCAGCGCCAGCGGAATGGCCGTGACCACCGCCAGCGCCGTGCCCCACAAGGCGATCTGCAGCGTGACCAGCATCTCCTGCACATAGATGCGCCACTGCGCAAAGTTGGGCGGGAAGAACTCGGCCGCGTACTGAGCCATGTTGCCCGAATCGCGGACGAGGTCGAGGGGGCGCATGTCGGCGCCCTTCCAGGATGCGGCCAGCACCACCAGCAGGATGCCCCAGGAGAGATACCAGGCGAGGCTGCGCTTGGGCGCTGTGGTGCCCGCCAGGGTCGCGAGCGAAGGAGTCAATGCGGAAGACATGGTGGGTACTGGCCGGCTGCGTTGCTTACTTCAGCGACGCCAGCTGCTGGTCGATCTCGGCCAGGCGGGTCTTCTTGTCGGCGTCGGCCAGCGTGGTGTCGCCTTCGATCTTGTTGCGCTTGCCGAACAGGTCGAGCTGACGGATGGGTGTGAGCTGCGCGTTGGTCGAGGGCTTGAAGCCCGAGAGCTTGGAGATCTTCATCACGATCTCCTTCTCGCGCGCATCGGTCTTGGCGTAGTTGTAAAAGAAGTCCTTGATCTTGGCCTTCAGCGGCTCGGGCAGGTCCTTGCGCATCACCAGCGGGTCGAGCGCGATCAGCGGCGAGGTCCAGACGATCTTGATGTCCTTGAACTTCTCGGGCTGGCGTTCCTTGATCTTGTCGAGGTTTTCGCTGTTGTTGGTGGCCACATCGACCTGCTTGTTGGCCACGGCCAGGGCATTGGTCTCGTGGTTGGCGCTGCGCGCAATCTTGAAATGCGTCTTGGCGTCGATCTTGTTCTGGGCAAAGGCGTAGTAGGCCGGCACCAGGAAGCCCGAGGTGGAGTTGGGATCACCGTTGCCGAAGCTCAGCGACTTGCCGTTCTTGAGCACATCGTCCAAGGTGGCCAGCGGGCTGTCCTTGTGCACGATCAGGTGCGAGTAGTAGCCCTGCGTGCCGTCGGCGTTGACCATCTGCGCAAACACTTCGCCATTGGCACGGTCCACCGCCTCCATGGCCGACTTGTTGCCCAGCCAGGCGACCTGCATCTTGTTGAAGCGCATGGCCTCGATGAGACCGGCGTAGTCGGAGGCGAAGAAGGCGTTGATCTTCAGGCCCGTCTGCTTGGCCATGTCGTCCAGCAGGGGCTGCCAGTCTGCCTTGAGGTTCTGCGAGGCTTCGGTCGAAATCATGCCGAAGTTAATGTCCTGGGCCAACGCGCCCGTGGCGAGGCCCAGGCCAAGGGCCAGGGTGGTGCACAGTTTCTTGAACATGGAAAGAACTCCAGAAAGGGTGAAGGAAAAAACTGGGGGGCGCGTCACGCGGCCTGGGCCAGCGCAGGCGCCCACTGGGGCACGGGCGCGGCAGCGGGCGCCGCCACGGGGTGAAGGGGCGGCGCCTCTGCCAGGATCTCGTCAGCCTGCACGCCATACAGCCCCCGCAGCAGGGCGGGCGTGAGGGCCGCCGAAGGGCCGTCGTACACCACCTGCCCGTGGTGCAGGGCCACCACGCGCGGGCAGTACTTGATGGCCACATCCACCTGGTGCAACGACACAATGACGGTGCAGCGGTCCTCGCGATTGATGCGCGCCAGGATGTCCATGACCTTGCGCGAGGATTCGGGATCGAGCGAGGCAATGGGCTCGTCGGCCAGCACCACCTTGGCGCCCTGCACCAGCGTGCGCGCAATGGCCGCGCGCTGCTGCTGCCCGCCCGACAGCGTGGACGCACGCTGCGCATGGCATTCGGCAATGCCCACGCGGCTGAGCGCTTCGAGCGCCAGCGCACGCTCCTGCGGCTTGAACATGCGCAGCCAGCCGCGCCACCAGGGCGTGCGGTGCAGCAGGCCCACCAGCACGTTCATCAGCACGGGCAGGCGGTCCACCAGGTTGAACTGCTGGAACACAAAACCCACCTGCGAACGCACCTTGCGAATATCGCGGTGGATGCGGCCGCCCTGCTGCACGCAGCAGCCGTCCACCTCGATGCGCGAATCGCTCGCCGCATCGGCCACCACCAGGCCCGCCACATGGCGCAGCAGGGTGGACTTGCCCGAGCCCGAGGCGCCGATCAGCGCCACCATCTCGCCGCGCTGCACGGTGAGGTTGATGTCGCGCAGGGCCTGCTTGCCGTTGGCGAAATGCTTGTTCAGTTGGTGGATGTGCAGTGCGGCGGTCATGGCGGCCTCCTGGGGTTAAGTCGTCTAGACAACCGGAGTGTGGTTGTCCCACGTGACAGGGCTTTGACAGTTGAGAGAAGTTTGGGTGTCAGCGTCGGAAAGCGGGCGCGCAGCTACAGCACGCGCTGCCCTTCACGCCAGACACCGCGCACCACGGCCTGCTGCGCGCCGCCGGGCAGATCGACCATGTGCACCTGGACCAGGTCGGCGCGCAGGCCCGGGGCCAGCTCGCCGCGGTCGGCCATGCCTGAGGCGCGTGCCGGGTTGCGCGTGACGGTGGCCACGGCCTCGGGCAGCGTGAGGATGCCGTCGTGCACCAGGCGCATCACGGCGCTCAGCAGGCTGCCGGGCACGTAGTCGGACGAAAGGATGTCCAGAAGACCCTGGCGCGCCAGATCGGACGCCGCCACGTTGCCCGAGTGCGAGCCCCCGCGCACCACGTTGGGCCCGCCCATCACCGTGAGCAGGCCGCGCGCGTGCGCGGCCTGGGCCGCCGCCAGCGTGGTCGGAAACTCCGACATGCCCGCGCCCTCGGCATGGGCCTGCGCCACGTGCGCCACCGTGGTGTCGTCGTGGCTGGCCAGCGCGATGCCGTGCGTGCGGCAGTAGTCCACGAAGTAGGCGCGGTGCGGCTCGGCGTACTGCGCCTGCAGGGTGGCGGCGTGCGCCACCTGGCGCTCGAACTTCTCGGCGCTCCAGCCCTTCTTGCCGGTGTAGTAGGTGCGCGCCTGCCCGATGTCCTCCCACTGGCGCTGGCCGGGGGTGTGGTCCATCAGCGAGATCAGCGACAGGCGCGGGTGGCCGTGGAACGGCTCGAACAGGTCGATGGTGTTGGGCGCGGGCAGCTCGCAGCGCACATGCAGGTGATGGTCGGCGCGCAGCAGGTTGCGCTCGGTGCAGGTGTCGATGGTGTCGAGCACGCGGTTCCAGGCGCTGCCGCGCAGGCTGTCCACATCGGCCTCGCCCACGCCCAGCGCGTCCAGCACGGTGGTGATGCCGGCGGCGGCGATCTCGGCGTCGTGCGCCAGCAGCGCAGGCATCTCGGCCCATTGCACCTTGGGGCGCGGCATCAGGTGGCGCTCGAAGTTGTCGGTGTGCACCTCCACCAGGCCGGGCAGCAGGTAGTCGCCGCCCAGGTCGATGCCCTGCAGCGCGGCCGTGCCGCCCGAGGCCAAGGAGTCGATGCGCCCGTCCCGCACCGACAGCGAGCCCTGCACCACCTCGCCGGGCAGCACCATGCGGGCGTTGTGAAACACCGCCGCCGCGCTCATGCGGCCACCCTGCGGAAGTCCGCCACGTTCACGCGGCGCGTGGCCACGGCAGCGCCCACGTGCGCGTCGTGGAAGATGCCGACCAGCGCGGCGCCACGCGCCACGGCCTCGCGGACCATGGCGATCACCGTGCCGGTGTTGGCGGCGTCGAGCGATGCGGTGGGCTCGTCGAGCAGCAAGAGGGGCTTGGGCTTGATCATGTTGCGGGCGATGTTGATGCGCTGCTGCTCCCCGCCCGAGAAGGTGGCGGGCGGCAGGTGCCACAGGCGTTCGGGAATGCGCAGGCGGGTGAGCCACTGGCGGGCGGTTTCGCGTGCGGCTTCCAGTGCATGGGCGTCGTCGCCCGCGTCTTCGGCCAGGGGTTCGGCCACCACGTCGAGCGCGCCCACGCGGGGGATCACGCGCAGGAACTGGCTCACGTAGCCCACGGTGTCGCGGCGCAGCTGCACCAGCTCGCGCGGGGTGGCCCGGGTCACGTCCACGGCGGGGCCGCCGGCCGGCTGCACCGTGATGCGGCCCGCGTTGGCGCGGTAGTTGGCGTAGATCAGCTTGAGCAGCGTGCTCTTGCCCATGCCCGAGGGGCCGTCAAGCACCACACATTCGCCGGGGCCGACGGAAAGGTCCACATTGCCGAGCACGGGCAGCTCGATGCCGTTCTGGTGGTGCAGGGTGAAGCGCTTGGCCACGCCCTGGAGTTCGAGGATAGGTGCGTGCGTGTTCATCATGGTTGCAGTACCGAGGAAACGAGGAGCTGGGTGTAGGGGTGCTGCGGGTCGTCGAGCACCTGGTCGGTGAGGCCCGACTCGACCACGCGGCCGCGCTGCATCACCACCATGCGGTGGGCCAGCAGGCGGGCCACGGCCAGGTCGTGCGTGACGACGATGGCGGCCAGCTGCATCTGCCGCGTGAGCTGGCGCAGCAGGTCCAACAGGCGCGCCTGCACCGACACGTCGAGGCCCGAGGTGGGCTCGTCCATGAACACCAGGCGCGGCTGGGTGACCAGGTTGCGCGCGATCTGCAGGCGCTGGCGCATGCCGCCGGAGAAGGCGCGCGGCGCGTCGTCGATGCGGCCGGCATCGATCTCCACGCGCTGCAGCCATTCAGTGGCGGTGGCGCGCAGGCGGCCGTAGTGGCGCTCGCCCAGGCCCATGAGGCGCTCGCCCACATTGGCGCCGGCCGACACGTCCATGCGCAGGCCGTCGGCCGCGTTCTGGTGCACGAAGCCCCAGTCGGTGCGCGCCAGCAGGCGCTGCTGCGCCTCGCTCATGGCCAGCACGTCCTGCAGGCTGCCATCGCGGCCCTGGAAGTGCACGCTGCCCGCGTCGGGCCGGCTGCGCGCGGCCACGGCGTTGAGCAGGGTGGACTTGCCCGAGCCGGACTCGCCGACCACGGCCAGCACCTCGCCGGGCCACAGGTCGAACGAGGCATCCTGCAGCGCGACGCGCTGGCCATAGCGCTTGCCGATGCCGCGCACGCTGAGCAGGGGGGTAGGGGAAGAAAGGGTGGCGTCCATGGCGATCAAGGTTCGATGGAAAAGCTCAGGCCGTGCTGCGCTAAGCCCAGGGATTCGTAGAAGGCATGCGCATCGGTGCGCTTGCGGTGGGACGAGAGCGCCAGCTTGTAGCAACCCGCCTCGCGCGCCTGCTGCGCGGCGTGGGCCATCATCTGGCGGCCAATGCCCTGGCCCTTGCGGTCGGCGGCCACTACCACGTCTTCGACGATGGCCGAAGGCGCCCCCCGGTGGGCCAGGTTGTGCATGACCAGCAGGGTGTAGGTGCCGACCACCTCGGCACCAGACCCGGTGCTCTCGCAGGCCACCCACAGCCGGTAGCTCGGGTAGGCGCGGAACTGCGCCAGCACGGCGCGCGCCTCGTCCAGCGTGAGCACGTGCTCGGGGCTGTCCTCGATGCCCTGGTACAGGGCCAGCACCTCCTCGAGATCGGCCTCGGTGGCCTCGCGCAGAACCACCGTGCTCATGCGCCCTCCCCAGCCACCGGGGCCTGCGCCGAAGCCTGGCGCTCCTGGCAGTAGTCGGAGTCGGAGCACACGTGCATGCGCGTGCCCTGGTCGTCGGTGATGACCTCGTCGAGGAAACTGTCCGTGGCGCCGCACAGCGCGCAGGCGCAGTCCCAGCGCTGCACCTCGAAGGGGTGGTCCTCGAAGCCCAGGCTTTCCACCGGCGTGTAGGGCGGCACGGCGTAGATGCGTTTTTCGCGGCCCGCGCCGAAGAGCTGCAGCGCGGGGTTCATGTGCATCTTGGGGTTGTCGAACTTGGGGATGGGCGACGGCGCCATCACGTAGCGGCCGTTGACCAGCACCGGGTAGTCGTAGGTGGTGGCGATGTGGCCGTAGCGCGCGATGTCTTCGTAGAGCTTGACATGCATGAGCCCGTACTCGGCCAGGCCGTGCAGGGTGCGTGTCTCGGTCTCGCGCGGCTCCAGGCGCTGCATGGGCTCGGGCACCGGCACCTGGTAGACGAGGACCTGGCCCTCGGCCAGCGGGGTCTCGGGGATGCGGTGGCGCGTCTGGATCAGCGTGGCCTCGGTGGTGCGCGTGGTGGTGGCCACGCCCGTGGTGCGCTCGAAGAAGCGGCGGATGTTGACCGCGTTGACCGTGTCGTCCGAGCCCTGGTCGATGACCTTGAGGCAGTCGTCCGGCCCGATGATGGCCGCCGTGACCTGGATGCCGCCCGTGCCCCAGCCATAGGGCAGCGGCATCTCGCGCGAACCGAAGGGCACCTGGTAGCCCGGGATGGCCACGGCCTTGAGGAGGGCCCGGCGGATCATGCGCTTGGTGCGCTCGTCCAGGTAGGCGAAGTTGAAATGGCCGTCGATGGGGGCGGCATCGGCGGGCAGGCCCATCAGCGCGGGCTCGTGGGGCGCGTTCATGCGTCGTCTCCCAGGGTGGTTTCTTCGGAGGGGTTGGCCGCCGCAGTGGCGCGCATGCGGCGCACCAGCTCCAGCTCGGACTGGAAGTCCACGTAGTGCGGCAGCTTCAGGTGCTGCACGAAGCCCGAGGCTTCCAGGCTGTCACTGTGCGAGAGCACGAACTCCTGCATCTGCGCGGGCGACTCCACCGGCTCACCCAGCTCGTCGGCGCGCAGGGCGCGGTCCACCAGGCTCATGGCCATGGCCTTGCGCTCGCTGTGGCCGAAGGCCAGGCCGTAGCCGCGCGTGAACTGCGGCGGCTGGAGCTTGCTGCCCGCGAACTGGTTGACCATCTCGCACTCGGTGATTTCCATGTCGCCGATGGAGATGGCAAAACCCAGTTCCTCGGGCACGACCTCCACCGCCACCGTGCCCAGGCGCAGCTCGCCCACGAAGGGGTGCGAGTGCGCATAGCCGCGCTGCGTGGAATACGCCATGGCCAGCAGAAAGCCCTCGTCGCCGCGTGCCAGGTTCTGCAGGCGCGTGGCCCGGTGGGCCGGAAAGCGCAGCGGCTCGCGCGTGAGGTCGGCCGGGGCCGGGTCGCCCGGGGGCACGGGGCGGGTCTCGATCAGCCCCTCCTGGTTGAGCAGGTCGACCACGCGCGGCGTGGTCGCCGGTGCATCGGCCAGCGGCGCGGCAACGGCCGCTGCAGCCGGTGCATCGCCCTGGGCCAGCAGCGTGAAGTCGAGCAGGCGCTGGGTGTAGTCGTAGGTGGGGCCGAGCACCTGGCCGCCGGGCAGGTCCTTGAAGGTGGCCGAGATGCGCCGGGTGAGCGCCATGCGCGCGGTGTCCAGCGGCAAGGTGGTGCCCAGGCGCGGCAAGGTGGCGCGGTAGGCGCGCAGCAGGAAGATGGCTTCGACCAGGTCGCCCGCCGCCTGCTTGATGGCCAGGGCCGCGAGCTCGGGGTCGTAGACCGAGCCTTCGGTCATCACGCGGTCCACGGCCAGCTTGAGCTGCGCGCGGATCTGGGCCACGGACAGCTCGGCCTGCGCCGTGTCGCCCCGGCGCTGCTCGGCCAGCAGGCGGTAGCTGTTGAGGATGGCGGTTTCCCCGCCCTTGACGGCAACGTACATGCGGCTCAGGCCTCCACAGTGGATGGTGATTCGATGCGGGTGGTGCGCGGCAGGCCGGCGATGTGCGTGGCCGTGGCCAGCACCACGTCCACCCCACGCGGGAACGCGCCGTGGTTGTCGGCCCACTGCGCGGCGAAGTCGCCCGGCAGACCCACCACGTGCAGGTGCTGCGCAGTGCGAATGCCGGGGCCGGTGAGGCGCCAGGCATCTGCGCCATCGGCAGCCGGTGCCATCACGGCCACATCGACCACGCAGGTGGCGGACTGGTCGGGGTACTCGTCGCTGCCGCGCTGCAGGCTGGCCAGCGGGGGCATCGCATCGCCCGCAGCCACCCAGGCAAAACGGGCCTGCCCGGGGGCGTCCACCAGCACGCAGCCGGTGTGAAAGCGCAGCCAGGTGCCAGCCTGGCTGGCAGCGAGCGTGGGCGAGAGCCACAGCGTGCATTCGCTGTCGAGCAGGGCCAGCAGCACGGCGGCCGATGCGGCGTGCCCGGTGGCAGGCACCTCGGCATCGTGCTCCAGCGCCACCGGGTCGCCAGGCTGGGACAGCGCCTTGAGCACCGCGCGGAACACAGCCTGGCTGCCCAGGGCCTCGTTGGAAAAGCCCGCACCCAGTGCGGACAGGGAGGTCGTCGGGGTGGTGCTCATTCCTGCTCCTCCTCGCCGCCGTCGTCGTTGATGCTGCCGCTCTCGCGGGCCACCGTGAAGAAGTCCACCCGCGTGCTGGCCGCCCGGGCCTGGCGCTCGGACTGCGCCTGGGCCAGGTGGCGGCGGATGGGGTCGAGCAGGCTGGCGTCGAGCGCGGCCTGGTGCGCAGGGTCCTGCAGCAGCGCATCGGCCAGGGCCGCCAGCTGCACCTGGCGGTGCGAGCGGCCGAGCACGTAGGCCACGCCCACGGTGGGTTCACCACCCTCGGCGGCATCCGCATCCACGCGCAGTGCGCAGCGGGTGACCGTGACCTCGCCCAGGTTGAAACGCTCGCCGGTGCCGCCGGCGCGGCCCTGCACCATCATCAGCCCGGTTTCGGGGGCACGCAGCCAGCGGGCGGGCAGCGCGGCATGGCCGTGCAGCGCAGGCTCCAGGATGTCGATGGGCGCGCGGGCCAGCAGCGCCATCCAGTGCGCCCGCGCCTGCGGGCGGCCCGGGCCGGGGTTGTCAAAGGCTTGAAACATGGAGGTGGTACTCTTGAAGTTGTATAGACAAATTAAACAACTGGCGCCAGCTTAGACAGCGCGCATGTAGGTTTCATGACAGCCACCACCAGCACCCAAGTTCTTGCCCACCCCGCTCCTGCCGCACGCCCGGCACGCGACAGCTTCTGGACCCGCATTGCCGCCGAACTGGCCGAGGCCATCGGCAGCGGCATCTACCCCCCGGGCCAGCGCCTGCCCTCGGAACATGCCTTGGCCGAGCAGTTCGGGGTGAACCGCCACACCATCCGCCGCTCGCTGGCCAGCCTGTGCAGCCAGGGGCTGGTGCGCATCACCCAGGGCAGCGGCACCTACGTGGAGGACTTCGCGGTGGACCTGGCCCTGGGCAAGCGCGTGCGCCACCAGCAGGGCCTGGCCCAGGCCGGCCTGCGCGGCAGCCTGGTGGTGCTGCAGGCGCAGACGGTGCGCGCCACGGCCGCCCTGGCCAAGGCACTGCAGGTGCCGGCCCGCAGCCCGCTGCTGCAATTGCGCGTGATCGGCCAGGCCGAGGGCCAGCCGCTGCACGTGAGCGAGCGCTACTTTCCCCTGCCCCGCTTCGAAGGCCTGGCCGCCGTGGTCCGCGAAACCGGCTCCATCACGGCGGGCTTCAGCTCGCGCGGCGTGGCCGACTACACCCGGCGCGAGAGCCGCATCACCGCCGAGCTGCCCGATACCGCCGTGGCCGCCGAGCTGCGCCAGCCCGCCACGCGCCCCGTGCTGCTGGTGGAAAGCCTGAATGTCGACCTGGCCGGCACGCCCATCGAATGGGCGCGCGCCTGGTTCGCGGGCGACCGCGTCAAACTCACCATCAGCCATGACGAATGACACCCCCTCCCCCACCGCGGCCCACCGCTACGCGGTGTATTTCGCGCCCCATCCCGGCACCCTGGCCTGGCTGGCCGGCAGCCACTGGCTGGGCCGCTGCGCCGCGCTGCTGCAGCCCCTGCAGCAGCTGGACATCCACGGCGTGGCCCGGGAAGACCTCGAACGCCTGACCGCGGCCCCGCGCCGCTATGGCTGGCACGCCACGCTCAAGGCCCCGTTCGCGCTGGCCCCGGGCGTGGACTGGCTCACGCTGCAGCATGCGGTGCAGACGCTGGCCGGCAGCCTGCACCCCTTCGACATGCCGCCGATGCAGGTCGAGCGCATCGACGACTTCCTCGCGCTGGTGCCCATGGCCGGGCACGCGGCGAACAGCGACCTCCAGGCCGTGGCCGCTGCCTGCGCCACCCAGCTGCAGCCCCTGGCCGCGCCCTTGTCCGCACAGGCACTGGCCCGCCGGCGCGCCGCCGGGCTCACGCCCCGGCAGGACGAGCTGCTGCAGCAGTGGGGCTATCCGTTCGTGCAGGAGGAGTTCCGCTTTCACCTGTCGCTGACCGGCCCGCTCGCGGGTGCCGATGCGGACACCGTGGCGCTGGTGCTCGATGCGGCCGAACAGTTCTTTGCCGACCTGCCACCGCTGCGCTTCAACAGTCTGGCCCTGTTCGCCGAACCCACGCCGGGCGCCGACTTCGTGCTGCTCGACCACCTGGAGCTGGGCGCATGAGCAGCACCGCGAAGTTGCTGTACTTCATGGGCCCCTCGGGCGCTGGCAAGGACAGTCTGCTCGACTGGCTGCGCCAGCACCTGCCCGCCGGGTTGCCCGTGCAGTGGGCGCGCCGCACCATCAGCCGCCCGGCTGTGCCCGGCGGCGAGGCGCATGAAAGCACCACACCTGACGCCCACGCCGCGCTGCGCGCCGCCGATGCCTTTGCGCTGCACTGGGAGGCCAACGGCCTGGCCTATGGCGTGCGCCATGGCGAGCTGGCGCCGCTGGCCCAGGGCCGCTGGCTGCTGGTCAACGGCTCCCGCGCCTACCTGCCCGAGGCGCTCGCGCGCTACCCGGCCCTGGTGGCCGTGCACATCACGGCCAGCCCCGAGGTGCTGCGCCAGCGCCTGCTGTCACGCGGCCGGGAAAGCGCCGAGCAGGTGGTGCAGCGCGTGCAGCGCGCGCTGCGGTTCCAGGCGCCACCGGGCACGGCCAGCATCGAGGTGCACAACGATGGCACGCTGGACAACGCAGGCCACGCGCTGCTGCAGGCCCTGTCGCAACTGCCCGGCTGGCCCGGTGCCAGTGGCACACTGGCGGCCCTGCGCCCGCACACATTCCACCCGCCCCTGCCATGAAATCCATCGCCACGATCTATCACAACCCGAAATGCAGCACCTCGCGCAACACGCTCGCTTTGCTCCGTGAGCGCGGCCTGGAACCCGAGGTCATCGAATACCTGGTAACGCCGCCCGACCGCGCCACGCTAGCGCGCCTGGTGGCCGACAGCGGTCAGCCCGCCACCGACTTCCTTCGCAGCAAGGACACGCTGTGCGCTGAACTCGGCCTGGAGGCCCCCGGCGTGACCGATGCGCAGCGACTGGACGCCGTGGCAGCGCATCCGCAGCTGCTGCAACGCCCCATCGTCATCACCCCGCGCGGCGTGCGCGTGTGCCGGCCGATGGAGCGGGTGCTGGAAATTCTTTAGGCCAGCGGCGGCGTGAACGCGGCCCGCGCCTGCAAGGCCTGCGCGCGCGCATGGCAGCCTTCGAGGTGGTCATTCACCAGCCCCATGGCCTGCATGAAGGCATAGACCGTCGTGGGCCCGACAAAGCTCCAGCCGCGCTTTTTCAGGTCCTTGGACATGGCGGTGGACGCGGGCGAGGTGGACAGCGTGCGCGCCACCTCGCGGGTGAGGCGCTCGGGCCGGTCGGCGGCTGCGGGCTCGTAACGCCACACGTAGTGCGCCAGCGAGCCGAACTCGCGGCGCAGCTCCAGCACGCGGCGCGCGTTGTTGATGGTGGAAACGATCTTGCCCCGGTGGCGCACGATGGCCGCATCCTGCACCAGGCGCTCGATGTCGGCCTCGCCATAGGCCGCGACCTTCTCGGCGTCGAAGTGGTCGAACGCCGCGCGAAATCCCTCGCGCTTGTTCAGGATGGTGAGCCAGCTCAGGCCCGACTGGAAACCCTCCAGGCACAGCTTCTCAAACAAGCGCCGGTCATCCGCCACGGGAAAGCCCCATTCGTGGTCGTGGTAGTGGCGGTACAGCGGCGTGGCCTGGCACCAAGTGCAGCGCGGGCAGCCGGCCTCGTCGGCAAACAGGCCTGCAGGCAGGCCAGGCAGCTCGGGGGGAGTTTCAGCGGTCATGCGCTGCATTCTAGAAACCACGGCAGCCAGCCAGCTGACAACCCTCCGCACGCCTTGCACGGTCTGCCCATAAACTGCCGGCATGCGCCAGCTTCTCCCCGGCCTGCGGGCCCTGTCTCCATTGATGTTCAGCCTGGCCCTGGCGGGCTGCGCCAGCACCACCGGCCCCGGCAGCGCACTGGGCTATTACTGGCAATCGGTGCGCGGCCACATGCAGCTCATGCAGGCGGCCGAACCCATCGACCGCTGGATCGCGCGCCTCGACATCCCTCCCGCGCTGCGCGAGCGCCTGCAACTGGCGCAAAAGGCGCGCGCCTTTGCTGTGGCGGAGCTGGGCCTGCCCGACAACGCCAGCTACAAACGCTATGCCGACCTGAAGCGACCGGCCGCGGTGTGGAACGTGGTGGCAGCGCCGCCCTATGCGCTCACGCTGCACACCTGGTGCTTACCGGTGACGGGCTGCATCGGCTACCGGGGCTATTTCACGCAGGCCGACGCGCAGGCCGAGGCCGACCAGCTGGCGGCCCAGGGGCTGGAGGTGGAGGTCTATGGCGTGCCCGCCTACTCCACGCTGGGCTACATGAACTGGGCGGGGGGAGACCCGCTGCTCTCCACCTTCATCGGCTGGCCCGAGGGCGAGTTTGTGCGCCTGCTGTTCCATGAGCTGGCGCACCAGGTGGTGTATGCGCAGGGCGATACGCTGTTCAACGAATCGTTTGCCACGGCCGTGGAGCGCATCGGCAGCGCGCTGTGGCTGGCCCAGCAATCCACTCCCCAGGCGCGCGACGCCTTTGCGACCAGCGAGGCGCGGCGCAGTGCCTTCCGTGCGCTGACGCGCGCCACGCGTGCCAGGCTGGCAGAAATCTATGAACAAAAAGAGGCTGCAGGGCTGGATGAGCAAGCGCTATCAGCTATGAAATTGGAAGCAATGCAGGCTTTTCGCGCGGGCTATGCCACCCTGCGCGCGCGGTGGCTGAACGCCCCGGCCGGCGCAGCCCCCGGGGCCACCACGGCCCAGGTGGCTGGCTATGACCGCTGGGTGGCCCAGGCCAACAACGCCAGCTTTGCAGCCCAGGCCGCCTACGACGAGCTGGTGCCTGCGTTTGAAGCGCTGTTCGAGCACAGTGGCCGCGACTGGCCCCGGTTTTATGATGCCGTGCGGCAACTGACGCAGCAGCCATTGCCCGCGCGCCATGAGGCCCTGCGCGCATGGCTGCCCCCGCCGCCGCCCCCACAAGAACCGTCCTAAGGAGACACCCCATGCCTGACATCCACATCCACCGCGACCACCACCTGGGCTTCAAGGAAGCCCGCAAGGTGGCGTTCACCTGGGCCGAGAAGGCCGAGGAAAAGTTCGACATGGAATGCGTCTACGAAGAGGGCGAGACGGAGGACCTGCTGACCTTCACCCGCACGGGCGTCAAGGGCACGCTGCTGGTGGATGCGCACCAGTTCGAGATGAAGGCCCAGCTGGGCTTTTTGCTGGGCGCCTTCAAGGACCGCATCGAGGCCGAGATCAGCGAACAGCTCGATGCCCTGCTCAACGCCCCCCACCCGGCGGGCAAGAAAACGGCTGCCGATAAAAAGCACCCCGCGGCGGACGCCAAGGCTGCCGCCAAAACGGCCGCCAAACCAGCAGCGGCCAAGGCCAAAAAAACCTGACCCTTCAGGCCGCCCCATGACCTCCGCCGCCCGCTCCGAAGCCCCTGCCAGCGCGCAGGCTTTCGACACCCTCTCCACGCTGCTCCACACCCGCTACAGCTGCCGCGCGTTTCGGCCCACGCCCCTGCCCCGCGCCACCATCGAACAGGTGCTGGCCACCGCGCAGCGCACGGCCTCGTGGTGCAACGCGCAGCCCTGGCAAGTGCACATCGCCAGCGGCGGCACGCTGGAGCGCCTGCGTGCCGCGTTTGCCGCAGCAGCCCCCACCGCCCCCACCACCCCCGACCTACCCTGGCCGCGCGAGTACCGCGGCGTGTACCAGGAGCGGCGGCGCGAATGCGGCTGGGGCCTGTACGAGGCCCTGGGCATCGCCAAGGGTGACCGCGAGGCCTCGGCGCGCCAGGCGGCGCAGAACTTCACGATGTTTGGCGCGCCCCATGTGGCCATCGTCACCAGCGACGAGGCGCTGGGCGTGTATGGCGCGGTGGACTGCGGCGCCTATGTGGGCAACTTCATGCTCGCCGCGCACAGCCTGGGCCTGGGCTCCATTGCACAGGCCGCGCTCGCGTCCTACCCCGGCGTGCTGCGCGAGGTGCTGGGCATTGGCGCAGACCGCAGCATCGTTTGCGGCATCTCGTTTGGGATGGCGGACCCAGACCACCCGGCCAACCATTTCCGCACCACGCGCGCCGACCCGGCGGCCAGCGTGGTGTGGCGGGATTGACCCACCCACCCGGGATCAGGCCGATCAGGCCGCCGCGCGCAGCAGCGGGTTGCGTGTACGCAGCACCCCGAACAGGTTCTTCGGGTCGGGCAGCGCGGGAATGAGCTCCATCGGCTGGCCCATGCCCAGCGCGGTGGCCGCATCGCGCAGGAAGCGCAGCGCAGAAAAGTCCTCCAGCGCAAAGCCCACGGAGTCGAAGACGGTGACTGCCGCATCGCCGCTGCGGCCGGCGCGCTGGCCGGTCAGCACCTCCCACAGCTCGGTCACCGCAAAGTCGGCGGGCAGCTGCTGGATGTCGCCTTCGATGCGCGTCTGGGGCGCGTACTCCACGAACACCTCAGCACGGCGCAGCACGTCGGCA
>NZ_QAJR01000018.1:67770-83667 GCF_003852545.1 Acidovorax sp. FJL06 | reverse complement strand
GGCCAGCATGTCGGGCGTGAGGATAGTGGCATTGGTCTTGTCGGCCGTCACCGTGGTCACGATGTCGGCGCCGCGCACGGCCTCGGCCGAGCTGGCGCACACCACGGTGCGGATGCCCAAGCCCTGCAGGTTGGCCTGCAGCTTGGCGGTGGCAGCGGGGTCAGTGTCGAACAGCCGCAGGGTGGTGATGCCCAGCAGGTGGTGGAACGCCAGCGCCTGGAACTCGCTTTGCGCGCCATTGCCGATGAGCGCCATGGTGCGGCTGCCGGGCCGGGCCAACGCCCGCGCCGCCACGGCCGACATGGAGGCCGTGCGCAACGCGGTGGTGAGGGTGAGTTCGCTCAGCAGCAGCGGCGCCCCGGTGGCCACATCGGCCAGCACACCAAACGCCATCACGGTGGACAGGCCCAGGCGCGTGTTCTTGGGGTGGCCGTTGACATACTTGAACGCGTAGGTCTGGTCGTCGGCAATGGGCATCAGCTCGATCACACCATCACGCGAATGGCTGGCCACGCGCGCCGACTTGTCAAACGCCCCCCAGCGCAAAAAGTCGGCGTGGATGTTGTCGGCAATGCCGCGCAGGCAGGCCTCGACGCCTTGGCGCTGCACCAGCGCGATGACCTCGGGGGCGCTGAGGTAGAGGGTGGAAAAATGCGTGGGGGAAGCCATGGTCTTTGTCTCCGAAGGGATAGGAACGCTGCTCGAACCAGTGTCCCGGAGCGCCACAGCAATGGGAATCGCCCAAACTGCCGCATATTGCAGGCCAACTTGCCGGTATGGCAGCCCAAATTGCCACTTTGCCCAATACCCCCTGGGGGCGTCGGCGCGCTATCCTCGGCGGCTTCACCTGCCCCTGCACCATGATGCCCCCCGAAATTCTCATCAGCGAAGTCGGCCCCCGCGATGGCCTGCAGTCCGTGAAGGCCACCATGCCCACCGCCCACAAGCTGCGCTGGATCGATGCCCTGGTGGCGGCCGGCCTGCGCGAGATCGAAGTCGGCTCGTTCGTGCCAGCGCGCCTGCTGCCCCAGATGGCCGATGTAGCCGAGGTGGTGCGCCATGCGCTCACCCACCCCGGCATCACCGTGATGGCGCTGGCGCCCAACCTGCGCGGGGCCGAAGCCGCGCTGGCCGCGGGCGTGCACAAGGTCACGCTGCCGGTGTCGGCCAGCGCGGCCCACTCGCTGGCCAATGTGCGCAAGACGCGCGAGGCCATGGTCGAGGAAGTGCAGGCCGTGGCCCGGCTGCGCGATGCGCAGGCGCCCGGCATGCTGGTGGAGGTGGGGCTGTCCACCGCCTTTGGCTGCACGCTGCAGGGCGCCGTGCCCGAGGACGACGTGATCTGGCTCGCCGGCTTGTGCGCCGAGGCGGGTGCCGATGAGGTGGGGCTGTCCGACACCACCGGCATGGCCAACCCGGCCCAGGTGCGCCGCCTGTTCACGCGCCTGCGCGCCGAGCTGGGGGCCCGCGCTGGCGCGGCCCACATGCACAACACGCGGGGCCTGGGCCTGGCCAACTGCCTGGCGGCCTATGACGTGGGGGTGCGCACCTTCGATGCGTCGCTGGGCGGGCTGGGCGGCTGCCCCTATGCGCCAGGCGCGTCGGGCAATGTGGTCACGGAAGACCTGGTGTTCATGTTCGAGGCCATGGGCATTGCCACGGGCGTGGACCTGGGCCGGCTCATGGCCGCGCGCGCGCCGCTGCAGGCGGGGCTGCCGGGCGAGCCGATCTACGGCATGACGCCCGAGGCGGGGCTGCCCAAAGGATGGGCACAGGGTTAGTGCCCAAAGAAAAAGGCGACCAAGGTCGCCTTTTTCTTTGGAAGGAACGCCGTATCAGCTCAGCGAGGTGATCAGGTCCACATACTGCTGCTTGGCCTCGTCGGCACCCGTGCCCTTAAGCTTTTCCCAGGCGTCCCATTTGGCGCGGCCCACCATGTCGGAGAAGCTGGGCTTCTTTTCGGCGTTGTCGCCAGCGGTGGCCTGCTTGTACAGCGCGTAGATCTTGAGCAGCGTGGCGTTGTCAGGGCGCTCGCTCAGGTTCTTGGAATTGGCCACGGCGGCTTCGAAGGTGGCGTTGAGATCGGCCATGTCAGTGTGCTCCTGGGGTTCGTCTTGGGGGGAGGGAAAGAACGGTGTCGGCAAGGGTTTGCTGCGTTGTATCTTACGGGCTGTGCATGGTGAGAGGCCGTGCAATCCATAGAGGCAAGCCCCCAAAAATCAAACAATAGGTGTACATCTGATGGTGACCCGCATTCCTGCCCCCCGCACTGCCCCATCGGGCGGCGGCACAAGCCCCCTGCGCACGGTGCGCGACCAGGCCCCCGACGTGGCGCGCAAGGCCGCCCAGGCCCTGCCCCCGGCCGCCCGCAAGGCCGCCACCGTGGTGCAGAAGAACGTGCGCCGCGCCGCCACCGGCATGCTGGGCCTGTCGGGCGAACGCATGAGCAAGGTCGATACCGCCTGGCTGCGCATGGATTCGGGCAGCAACCTGATGATGATCAACGGCGTGTGGACACTCGCGCCCGGCATCACCTGGCAGGCCCTGTGCGAACGCGTGCAGCAGCGCCTGCTGAAGTACCCGCGCTTTCGCCAGCGCGTGGTGGAAGACGCCGCCGGCGCCACCTGGGTGGAAGACCGCCACTTCGACATCGCGGCCCATGTGCTGCGCGAGAAGCTCACCGTCAAAAAAGGCGAGAAGAGCATGCAGCGCGCGCTGCAGGACCGCGTGGGCGAACTGGCCATGCAGCCGCTCGACACCCGCCGCCCGCTGTGGCAGATGCACCTGATCGAAGACTTCGTGGGCGACGACGGCGAGAAGGGCAGCGCGCTCATCGTGCGCATCCACCACTGCATCGCCGACGGCATTGCCCTGATCTCGGTGACCATGTCGCTGGTCGATGGGGGCGCCGAGCCGCCCAAACGCAAACCCCGCGCAGACAAAGAGGCCGCCACGGCCGAGGACTGGATCGCCGACACGCTCATCAAGCCCTTCACCGGCATGACCGTGAAGGCGCTGGACCTGGCGGGTGACGGCGCGGCCAAGTCGCTGCAGATGCTGGGCGACCCGGAGAAGGCCATGCAGAACGGCCTGTCGGGCACCCTGGACATGGCGCGCGTGGCCTACCAGCTGGTCAGCGATGCCGCCGCCCTGGCGCTGATGCCCGACGACTCACCCACGCGCCTGAAGGGCCAGCCCGGCCGCGCCAAGCGCGTGGCCTGGTGCCCGCCCATTCCGCTCGAAGAGGTCAAGGCCATCGGCAAGGCGCTCAACTGCTCCATCAACGATGTGCTGCTGTCGTGTGTGGCGGGGGCGATTGGCGGCTACCTGCGCAGCCAGGGTGACGACCCCACGGGCCAGGAGATCCGCGCGATGATCCCTGTGAATCTGCGCCCCATGGAAGAGGCGTGGAAGCTGGGCAACCGCTTCGGCCTGGTGCCGCTGGTGCTGCCCATCGGCATGGCCAACCCGGTGGAGCGTGTGTACGAAGTGCGCCGGCGCATGAATGCGCTCAAGGGCAGCACCCAGCCCATCCTGGCGTTTGCCATGCTGGCCGTGGCGGGCCTGATGATCAAACCCGCGCAGGATGCACTGCTCAACCTGTTTGGCCGCAAGACCACGGCGGTGATGACCAATGTGCCCGGCCCCAAGGAGCAGCTCACGCTGTGCGGCTCGCGCGTCACGCAGTGCATGTTCTGGGTGCCGCAGTCGGGCGACATCGGCCTTGGGGTCTCCATCCTGAGCTATGGCGGTGGCGTGCAGTTCGGCGTGATCACCGACACCACCCTGTGCCCCGAGCCGCAGCTCATCATCGACGCCTTTGCACCCGAGTTCGACCAGCTGTCGCTGCTCACGCTGATGCTGCCCTGGGGGGAATGATGCGCATGCCAGGGCACACCCCCCGCCGCGCGCTCGCATGCCTGGGTTGGCTGGCGGCGGCGCTGGCCGCCACCGGGGGCGCGCAGGCGGCGGTGGAGGAAGAGAACACCCAGCGCCCCTATGTGGTGAACCCCCAGCCGGGCGAGACCCTGCGCCAGGCCCTGCATGCCGCCACGCCCATCACGGTGGACGGGCGGCGCTTTCATGGCTACACCCGCTGGAACGTGCGCTGGAACTACCGCTGGTGGCGCGAGGGCTCGGGCCGCTGCGCCATCACCCAGGTCACCACCCGCCTGCGCACCGAGGTGCAACTGCCCGAGCTGCAGGGCGCCACGCCCGCCCAGCAGGCGGCGTTTGACCGCTACCTGCAGGCCCTGTCGCAGCACGAGCAAGGCCATGTGCAGATCGCGCGGGATGCGGCACAGGCCATCGACCAGGGCATCGCCCAGCTGCCGGCAGCCCCCGACTGCCCCACGCTGGAGCGCGAAGCCAACGCCTTGGGTCGCCGGCTGCTGCAAGACCATGCGGAACGCGAAAAACAGTATGACGAGCGCACCCGCCACGGTGCCACGCAAGGCGCCCGGCTGGACTGAATACACAGTCGACCATCAGGCGCGTTGGCATCGGCCTGTGAGACTCATCCTTTGCGTTGGGGCGATGCAGGCACCAGGGCATCCGTCAGGCGGGACACTGTGGCCACCACCTCTCGCACGGGTTCACCCATCTGAACGCGCACGATGGCGCCTTCCACCACCAAAGCAAGCGCCTGCGCATCCTGCATGTGGTGGGCCGACACAGGCAGCAAGGTGGCGAGCAACGCCGTCATTTCCCGCTTGTGGCGCTGCGCAATCTCCACCACTTCCGGGACGGTCTCCCCCAGCTCGCTCACGCTGTTGATGAAAGCGCAGCCCCGAAAGTGCTCACTGCCCAACCACTCGGCCAGGGCCGGGGCCAGCGCGTGCACGCGGCCCGCGCCCGGTGGCAGGGCATCGCCATGGCGCTGCAGGGCGTCGGCAAACCAGGCGATCCAGCCGGAATGCCGGTACTCCAGGTAGGCGCAGACCAGGGCGTTCTTGCTGGGGAAGTGGCGGTAGAACGTGACCTTGGTGACGCCCGACTCGGCAATCACACGGTCGATGCCGGTGGCGCGAATGCCCTCCTGGTAGAACAGCGCATGCGCCGTGTGCAACAGGCGGTCGCGGGCGGGCAGATCTTTCAAGTCAGCGGGCAAGGGGGCGAAGTTCATATCGGGCATTGTAGACAGACTTGTCTACACTCCATTATGATGGCCATATAGACAGACTTGTCTACACCCATCCCCTTTGACATTGATTGAGGCCCCCATGGAATCCCGCCCTCCCTTGCCCCCCTTCACCCACACCACGGCCACCGAGAAGGTGCGCCTGGCCGAAGACGGCTGGAACGCGCGCGACCCTGCGCGCGTGGCCCTGGCCTACACCGAGGACACGCGCTGGCGCAACCGAGCAGAGTTCCCCGTGGGCCGCGAGGCCGCCCGGCAGTTTCTGGAGCGCAAGTGGGCGCGCGAACTGGACTACCGGCTCATCAAGGAGCTGTGGGTGTTCAGCGGTCACCGCATTGCCGTGCGGTTTGCCTACGAATGGCACGACGATGCAGGCCAGTGGTTTCGCAGCTATGGCAACGAGAACTGGGAGTTCAACGACGCGGGTCTGATGGCCGTGCGGCACGCGAGCATCAACGACCGCCCTATTCCGGCAGCCGAGCGGCTCTTTTTCTGGCCGCTGGGGCGCCGGCCGGACGACCACCCGGGGCTGAGCGAACTGGGGCTGTAAAGCTGCGCCCCCGACCGCCCCGCCGATGGACCACGGGCGGCGGCTATCGGGTCTGCGGGCCGGTGTGCGCCACCGCCAGTTCCCACAAGGACTCGGCCACCGGCGACATCTCGGCGCGCTGGCGGTACAGGCGGATCTGCACGGGCACGTTCCAATCCGCCCCCCCGGCGGCCACCAGGGTTCCGGCGCGCAGTTCATCGGTGATCAGGCTTTCGGGCAGCCAGGCCACGCCCCGCCCTTCCTGGGCCATGGTTTTGAGCAGCACCGCATGGTGCGCTGTGAACACCACCGCCACCCCACTGGGCACCGCGCTGTCGGCGCCTTCTGAAAACACCCCGCGCATGCGCGCCCGCATGATGCGGCCCAGGCCCGATGCCTCGCTGTAGGCCAGCACGGGCACAGAGGCCTGCTGGCCCAGCGCGTGCAGCGGCAGGCCGGCCGCCCCACCGGGTTGCGGGGCACTCACCGGCAGCAGCAGGTCGTCCGCCAGGCGGCGCATGGGGTACTGCGCCTCGTCCAGGCGCCCCGGCACGTCCGCGTGGCCGTGGCACAGCACGAACTGCACGCGGCGCTGCAGCATCAGGTCTTCACAGGCCTGCGAGCTGTCGGACATGGTCTGGATGGGGCCGAGCCGCAGCCGCGCCTCCATGCCCACCAGCCAGCGCGGAAAAAAGGTGAGCGACAGCACATGGGTGGCCGCAAACCGCAGGCTGGCGGCGGCCAGGTCGTGGGCCGCGCGGGCCTTGATGCGGGCGGCCTCCAGGTTGGCGAGCACGCCCTCCAGCAGGGGCAAGAAGCGCTGCCCTGCGGGCGTGAGCGCAGCGGGATGGGCACTGCGGTCGAACAGCTCCACGCCCACCCAGTCTTCCAGCGCGCGGATATGGCGGCTGAAAGCCGGTTGGGCAATGGCACGGGCCTCGGCCGCGCGCGAAAAATTGCCGGTTTCCGCAAGCGCCAGAAAGTCTTCCAGCCACTCCAGATCCAGCGGTCGATTGCCCGGTCCCATGGGGTGCCTTCCTGCCTTGCGATAGTTGTATGCGATTCGAGTATTGGACCGCTGGCGCCCCACGGGAAATGATCCACCCCGTTGTTCACCAGCTTTTCCCTACGGAGACAAGAAAGCATGCCTGCCATCTCGAATTATCGCGGGATCATCCCCGCCATCTCGTGCCCCTTCACCCCCGACCACCGCATTGATGAGCCCGCGCTGCGCAAGCTCGCCTCCTGGCTGGCGGGCCACGAGGGTGTGGTCGCCATCATGACCAACGGCCACACGGGCGAAGTCTTTTCGCTGACGCCGGCCGAGCGCGCCGAGGTCACCCGCATCGTGGCCGACGAACTCAAGGGGCGCATGCCTGTCATTTCCTCCATCGTCTGCGAAGGCTTGGCCGACGCCGCCGACCACGCACGCGCCGCCGTCGAGGCGGGCGCCGTGGCGCTGGACGTGATGCCCCCGCACCACTGGCTGCGCTTTGGCTTCACCCCCGGCCATGCGCTGCAGTACTTCGAGGCCATCCACCAAGCAGCCCCCAGCGCCGACCTGGTCTGCCACGTGTACCCGGCCTGGACGCGCGCCTCGTACTCGTCGCAACTGCTCGCCGACCTGGCCCGGCTGCCCTACCTGCAGGCCTTCAAGGTAGGCCAGCGCGACATGAACAAATACGCCCGCGACATCCAGGCGATCCGCGAGGCCGATGCGTCCAAGGCCATCCTGACCTGCCACGACGAGTACCTGCTGGCCTCGATGGTGCAGGGCGTGGACGGCGCGCTGGTGGGTTTTGCCACCTTCATCCCGCAACTCATCATCGACCTGTGGAACGCGGTGAAGGCCGGCGACTTGAAGAAAGCCATGGCGGTGCAGGCTGTCATCACGCCCCTGAAGGACGCGGTCTACGGCGGGGGCGAGCCCACCGGCGAGGCCCACGCCCGCATGAAGGGCGGCATGTACCTGGCCGGCGTGATCGACGACGCCACCGTGCGCCCGCCGACCGAGGCGCCCAACGCCCACGAAGTGGAGGCCTTGCGCGCTGCGGTGAAGCAGGCCGGCCTGCTCAAGCGCTGAGCGGCCCCTGCGAGGCCGGGGGACCAGGAGTCCCCTGCGCCTGGATGGCACACAAGAACACCGACAGGAGACAAGACACCATGCAACGCAAGCAATTCCTTCGCACCGCCCTGCGCACGGCCCTGGGCGCCGCCACCCTCGCGATGGCGGCCGGCAGCTTTGCGCAGGCCTACCCCACCAAGCCCATCCGGATGGTCATCCCCTTTCCGCCGGGCGGCACGCTCGACACGGTGGGCCGCCAACTGGCGCAGAAGCTGGGCGAGCAGATGGGCCAGAACTTCATCGTCGAGAACAAGGCGGGCGGCAACGGCGTGATCGGCGGCGACGTGGTGGCCAAGGCCCCGGCCGACGGCTACACGCTGCTGTTCAACGCATCCACCTTCACCACGGCGCCGATGACCATGAGGTCTGTGCCCTACGGCGTGGTCAAGGACTTCACGCCCGTGGCGCTGGTGGCCAAGGCCCCGCTGTCGGTGGCCATCCACAAGAACCTGCCCGTCACCGACATCAAGTCGCTGATGGCCTACGCCAAAGCCAACCCCGGCAAGATGACGTTCGCTGTGGGCTCCATCGGTTCGGCCGGGCACCTCTCGACCGAGCTGCTCAAGCGTGCCGGGCACCTCGACTACCTGATCGTGCCGTACAAGGGCACGGCGCCCGCGTTCCAGGACCTGATCGGCGGGCAGATCGACGGTTTCATCGATCCCATCCTGGGGTCTCTGCAGTACCACAAGAGCGGCATGCTGCGCGTGGTGGCCGTGACCTCCGCGCAGCGCGCGGCCAGCCTGCCCGACGTGCCCACGGTGGGTGAGACGATTCCGGGCTACGAGTTCTACAGCTGGTACGGCCTGTGGGGCCCGGCCAGGCTGCCTGCAGACATCACGCAGCGGCTGAACACCGAGGTGAACAAGGCGCTGGCCGAGATGACGCCCAAGCTCAAGGAACAAGGGCTGCTGACCACGCCGGGCAGCGTGGAGGATTTTGCGAAGTTCCAGCGCAGCGACATGGAGCGCTCGCAGAAGATCGTCACCGAAGGGAACATCCGTGTCGAGTAATGCCCGCCACGCCGTCGTCACCGGCAGCAGCAGCGGCATAGGCCGCAGCATCGCCGAGTCGCTGCTGGCTGGCGGCTGGCGCGTGACGGGCCTGGATGTGGCCCAGCCGACGGTCGTTCACCCCTCGTTCACCCATACACCGGTCAACCTGGCCGATGGCGCAGACATCGCCCGCGTGGCCGCTGCGCTGCCCGGCGTGGACGCGCTGGTCCATGCGGCCGGCGTGCTGCGGGTGGGCCCGCTGGGCCAGCTCGACCATGCAGGCGGCGAGCTGATGTGGCGCCTGCATGTCGACGCCGCCACCCGCCTGGCCGATGCCCTCGTGCCCGGCATGGCCCAGCGCGGCCAGGGGCGCGTGGTGTTCATCGGCAGCCGCGTGGCGCAGGGCATGGCCGGGCGCGGTCAGTACGCCGCGACCAAGGCCGCGCTGATTGCGCTGGCGCGCAGCTGGGCCGCCGAGGTGGCCGCGCAGGGCGTGACGGTGAATGTCGTCTCGCCCGCAGCCACCGCTACCGGCATGTTGAACGACCCGGCCCGCGCAGGCAGCGCGCCGCGCCTGCCGCCCATCGGCCGCCTGATCGAGCCGGTCGAGATTGCCGCACTGGTGGGCTTTCTTCTCTCCGACCCTGCCGCCGCCATCACGGGGCAGGACATCGCCATCTGCGGGGGCTCTTCGCTCGCCCGCTGAGTCTTCTTTTCACGTTTTCGCAACCACCACGACCACCATGAAAATCGTCGATATCGTCGAATCCACCCGTCCCATCAAGTCGGACATCCGCAACGCCTACATCGACTTCTCAAAGATGACGCTAAGCTTGGTCGCCGTGGTCACCGACGTGATCCGCGATGGCAAGCCGGTGATCGGCTACGGCTTCAACTCCAACGGCCGCTACGGCCAGGGCGCGCTGATGCGCGACCGATTCATCCCCCGCGTGCTGGAGGCTGAGCCGGCCAGCCTGCTGGACGAGACGGGCGAGAACCTGGACCCGCACAAGGTCTGGGCCCGCATGATGATCAACGAAAAACCCGGCGGCCACGGCGAGCGCTCAGTGGCCGTGGGCACCATCGACATGGCCGTGTGGGACGCCACGGCCAAGATCGCGGGCAAGCCGCTGTTCCAGTTGCTGGCCGAGCGCTACGGCAACGGCACGCCCAACCCGCGCGTGTTCGTCTACGCGGCCGGTGGCTACTACTACCCCGGCAAGGGCTTGGACGGCCTCAAGAAGGAAATGGAAAGCTACCTGGCGCGCGGCTACTCAGTGGTCAAGATGAAGATCGGCGGCGCCACGCTGGCCGAAGACTGCGAGCGCATCGAGTCCGTGCTCAAGATCCTGGGCCCGGGCCAGCAGCTGGCGGTGGACGCCAACGGCCGCTTCGACCTGGCCACCGCCATCGAGTACGGCAAGGCCCTGTCGCAGTACCCGCTGTTCTGGTACGAAGAGGCGGGCGACCCGCTGGACTACGAGCTGCAGGCCAAGCTGGGCGAGGTCTACCAAGGCCCCATGGCCACGGGCGAGAACCTGTTCTCGATGCAGGACGCGCGCAACCTGATCCGCCACGGCGGCATGCACAAGGACCGCGACTACCTTCAATTCGACTGCGCGCTGAGCTACGGCCTGGTGGAGTACCTGCGCACGCTGGACATGCTCAAGGAATACGGCTGGTCCGCGAGCCGCTGCATCCCCCACGGCGGCCACCAGATGTCGCTGGCGATTGCGGCGGGCCTGGGCCTGGGCGGCAACGAGAGCTACCCCGACCTGTTCCAGCCCTATGGGGGCTTCCCCGACGGGGTGAAGGTGGACAACGGCTACGTCACGCTGCCGCCGCTGCCGGGCATCGGCTTCGAGGGCAAGTCGGACCTGATCGCGGAGATGCGCGCGCTCGCGTCCTGACGCCCGCAGCGTCGTCGGCGCCAGGTCAGAGGCTGGGAGTTTTTTAGCCGTGCCCGAAAGGTGCGTCAAAACGCCCCGGATTTAGGCGCAAAGCGCAGCCATAGCTCGGGCTATGGCGAGCATTTGCAACGACGAGCCGGGGTGTTTTGGCGTGCAAGGCGGGCATGGATAAAAGACTCTCAGCCTCTCAGCCCGCGAGCCCGTCCACCGCCTGGAACATCGACTGGCGCGCCTGGCTCACGATCTGGCCCTTCCAGGCGTCGGTATCGGTGTAGAAGGCCGCGAGCATCTGCGCCTTGATCTGCGCATGCTGCTCGGCGGGCGCCCCGGGGTGCAGGTTCAGCCACTGCTCCGCGCGAATCGCGTCCATCACGTCGAGCACGGGCACCGTGCCGTATTCCATGGCGATGCCGGTGTACTCGGCATGTAGGCATTCGTCGTAGATGGCGGTCCACATGAGGCCGGTGAGGAAGGCCGAGGTGGACGAGCCGTCGTAAATGGACGTGACCGGCGTGGCGCCGCCACCATCCCACCAGGCGCGGGCACGGGCCACGGCCACGGCGTCGTCCTTGCCGGCATAGATGCGCTCACCATGGCCGTTCGGCCCCAGGCCCGTGTGCAGGTCGATCCACGCGATATGCGATGCCCGGGCCCCGTGCTGGCGCAGCACCTGGCGCAGCGTGCGGTTGCTCCAGGTGGGTTCGGTGCCGCCAAAGAACAGGCCCTGTGGAAACTCATGCTGGCCCTGCGAGATCGCGGCCTGCCAGGCGCCCTCGCCCTTGGTGTCGATGTACTGCTGCACAGCAGCGGCGTTCTCGCCTGCGGGCGGCCACTGCTCGGGCAGCAGCAGGGGCTGCACCTCGCGGTAGGCGGTGTTCACGGGCAGGGGCTGGGAGAAGTCCTGGAAGTTGCGGTTCAGGTCCACGTTCTCGTGCGTGAAGCGGCGCACGTGCGAGAAGCCATAGGGGTTGAGCGCATGGATGTAGAGCGTGGCCACGCCCGCTGCATGGGCCTTGTCGCGCCATTCCTGGTCGTGCAGCGCAAACACCTGCACGCCGCTGCCGCAATAGCCTTCCACGCCGTGGCAGGCGCTGCTCACGATGAGCAGCCTCTTGGCATCGGCGGGGCCATCACGCACCACGTCCATGGCCAGGTCCTCGCCGTCGCGGCCCTGGAGCGGATGGGCATGCGACTCGATGGGCAGGCCCGCAGCGGCGGCCGCCTCCAGAAACTGGGTGCGCGCACGGGCGTAGCTGGGCGAGAAGGCGTCAACGAGACCGATCATGGACTAAGGCTTTCGAGGGAATTCGACAAAAAAAGAAGACGCCCCCGGGCGCACGCAGCGTGCGCCCGGGGCGTGCGAGGCTTGCGAAGCGCCAATCAGCGCATCAGGCTGCGCTGGCGGGCTGGGCCAGCCATTCTTCGGCCAGCTTGACCCAGTAGGTGGCCCCCAGCGGGATCAGGTCGTCGTTGAAGTCGTAGCTGGGGTTGTGCAGCATGCAGGGCCCACCGCCATGGCCCATCTCGCGGTGCGCGCCGTCGCCGTTGGCGATGAAGCAGTAGGCGCCCGGCTTGGCCTGCAGCATGTAGGCGAAGTCTTCGGCGCCCATGGTGGGCTCCTGAGGCAGCACCTGGTCCTCGCCCACGATGCCGGCCATGACCTTGCGCGCAAACTCGGCCTCGGCGGGCGAATTGACGGTGGGCGGGTAGTTGCGCACAAAGGCGAACTCACAGGTGGCATCGTGCGCCGCGCAGTGGTGCTCGGCAATCTGGCGCATGCGCTTCTCGATCAGGTCCAGCACCTCCACGGTGAAGGTGCGCACCGTGCCCTGCAGCTCGCAGCTGTCGGGCACCACGTTGGTGGCCTCGCCCGCGTGGATCATGGTCACCGAGATCACGCCCGCATCCACTGGCTTCTTGTTGCGGCTGATGATGGTCTGGAAGGTCTGCACCATCTGGCAGGCAATCGGCACGGGGTCGATGCCGGTGTGTGGCAGGGCTGCGTGGCCGCCCTTGCCCCGGATGACGATCTTGAATTCGCTGGTCGATGCCATCACCGGGCCGGGGCTTACGGCAAAGGTGCCCACCGGCATGCCGGGCCAGTTGTGCATGCCGTACACGGCCTGCATCGGGAACTGCTCGAACAGGCCGTCCTCGATCATCACGCGGGCGCCGCCGCCGCCCTCTTCGGCAGGCTGGAAGATCAGGTACACGGTGCCGTCAAAGTTGCGGTGCTTGGCAAAGTGCTGCGCCGCGGCCAGCAGCATGGCGGTGTGACCGTCATGGCCGCAGGCGTGCATCTTGCCCTGGTGCTTGCTGGCGTGGGCGAAGGTGTTGAACTCCTGCATCGGCAAGGCGTCCATGTCGGCGCGCAAGCCGATGGCCCGGCCACTGGCACCACCATCCCGGCCCTTCACGATGCCCACCACGCCCGTCTTGCCCAGGCCCCGGTGGATGGGAATGCCCCATTCGGTGAGCTTTTGCGCCACCACGTCGGCGGTGCGCACCTCTTCAAAGCACAGCTCGGGGTGGGCGTGAATGTCCCGGCGCACCGCTGCAATACTGGCCGCCTGGGTGACGATGGAGTCGATAACGTTCATGATATGTGTCCTTACGATCTCACAGTCTAGCCCGCCGGCCCGCCCCACGCCACCCGGGGTTTATTTGCACTGCAACATGACACCATCCCCCCACGCCCTTGAGCTTGCGCAAACCCTGGTGCGCATGAACACCGTCAGCCACCACTCCAACCTGGAGCTGATCCATTTCATCCGTGACCACCTGGCAAAGCTGGGTGTGAAAAGCCGCCTGACCTTCAACGAAGACAAGACCAAGGCCAACCTGTTCGCCACCCTGGGCGAGGGCAAGCCCGCGGGCGTGATCCTCTCGGGCCACACCGACACCGTGCCCTGGGATGGGCAGGACTGGAGCATGGACCCGCTGAGCGCGCTCGTGAAAGACGGCCGGCTGTACGGGCGCGGCAGCGCCGACATGAAGGCCTTCATCGGCGTGGCCGTGTCGCAGGCAGAGCAGTTCCTGAACAGCGATGCGCCTTTTGCGGTCCATCTGGCATTCAGCTACGAAGAAGAGATCGGCTGCTTTGGCGTGAAGGAGCTGATCGCCGACCTGCGCGACGCGAACATCCGACCCCTGGCCTGCATCGTGGGCGAGCCCACCAGCATGGTGCCGGCCATCGCCCACAAGGGCGTGTACCGCTACAAATGCTGCGTGCGCGGCAAGGAGGCGCACTCCTCGCTCACACCCCACTCGGTCAACGCCATCGAAATGGCGGCCCGCGTGGTGGGCCGGGTGCGCGACATGGCGGAAGACTTTGAAAAGAACGAGCCCCGCTTCGAGGGCTTTGACGTGCCGTTCTCGACCAGCAGCGTGGGCCAGTTCCATGGCGGCATTGCAGACAACGTGGTGCCGCGCGACGCCGAGTTCCGCTACGAGTTCCGCGACCTGCCCACGGCCAACGCCGCGCAGATGCAGTCCGAGGTGGTCGCCTACGCCAAATCGCTGGAGCCCGCCATGAAGAAGGTGGCGCCCGCAGCGGGCTTCGAGTTCGAGACGATTTGCGAAATCCCGAGCTTCCTGGGCAGCAAGGACGACCCGGTGACCCGGCTGGCGCAGGAGCTGTCGGGCGAGAAGGGCACCACCCTGGTGGCCTTTGGCACCGAAGCGGGGCTGTTCAAGAACGCCGGCATCCCGACCGTGGTGTGCGGCCCCGGCAGCATCCAGCAGGCGCACCAGCCCGACGAGTACGTGAGCCTGGACCAGCTCGCGCGCTGCGAGACCTTCATGCAAGGGCTGGCGCGCACGCGCACGCTGGGCTGAAGGCCCCGCCCGCATGCACGCGCGGGCCGCTATTCCCGCACCCGCCCCTGGCCGTCGATCAGGCCCAGCTCCAGCAGGCGCGAGGCCACGCGGTCGCCCGCAAAGTGCACGCGAAAGCCGCCCAGGTTCAGCTCCTCCATGCCCTCCAGCGTCTTGCGCAGGCGGGCGCGGCTGATGTCCTTGCCCATGCGACGCAGGGCCTCGGTCATGACCCGTGCGGCCAGGTAGCCCTCCAGCATGTAGACATTGGGCTTGCCCAGCTTGCCGGCCGCCGCGTCGGCCTGCAGCTCGCGCACGATGGCCAGGCGCGCGTTGTCGCTGCGCGGAACGCCGCGCACCACCACCACGCCCGCGCCCGCCGTGCCCAGCTGCTCCGCCAGCAGGCTCTCGCCCGTGTTCGAGAACCCGTAGACCGGCCCGCGAAAGCCCTGCGCCCGCAGTTCGCGGATGGCGCTGGCCGCGCCGCGTGCGTCGCCAATCACCAGCACCGATTCCGGCTTGGCCGCCAGCGCCTTGTCGGGCGCGGCGATGGAGCCCTTGAACACCAGGTTGGCGCCCAGGCCATTGAGGGTGTTCTCGGCCGACTCCAGCGCGGCCAGGGATTCACTGTCGGCCCCGTGCAGCAAGGCCAGCTTGCGCGCGCCCAGCGTGGCGGCGTGGCGCATCACAGCCACCGACTCTTCGGCATAGCCCGGCCGCAGCGTGAACACGTTGGGGTAGACCGCCCCCCGGAACTCGTCCCCGCCCGCCATGGGTGCGAACAGCAGCACGTCGCTGTCCTTGATGAGCCGGTAGCTGGCCGTGACCTGGGGCGAGCCGTAGTAGCCGAACAGCGCCAGCGGGTTCTGCGCCAGCAGCTTCTGGGTGTTGGCCGCCGCGGGCTCGGGCGCGCCCGCGTCGTCGAGCGTGAGCAGCTCAATGGGCCGCCCGCCAATGCCGCCTGCGGCATTCACCCGGTCAAAGTGGAGCTTGGCGCCCTGCTGGAACGGCAGGGCCAGTGCCGCCCCCGCACCCGTGAGCGCCACCGACTGCCCCAACACGATGGGCGCGCCCGTGGGGGCCTGCGCCAGCGCGATGGAACAGGCCGCCAGCGCCAGCAAGGCGCAGACCGCGCGCCCCCACGGTGCAGGGTGTGTGAATTGCATTGCCGCCTCCGGGGTCTGCCCCACAAGCGGCGCAGTGCGCGCGAATATAGGAGCGCAGCAGCAGGCACGCCATCCGCATTGGCCCTACGTTCGCAGCCCAGGATCTGTTGACAATCTCAGAACCTGTTCAAGATCTTTTCGGGGTCGCACAAGTCCCTTGCCGGGATGGGATGCTAGGCGCGGTGCGCAGTGGATAGCCCGGCTATCCACAAGCGC
>NZ_QAJR01000018.1:0-67694 GCF_003852545.1 Acidovorax sp. FJL06 | reverse complement strand
CTGCTTGCATGGGCACGAGCCCATGCGGCGCACCCGAAGCATCCACTCCTCCCGATTGCACTCCAATGCGATCCCCGAAAAGATCTTGAACAGGTTCTCAGCCCCTGCGAGATCGCCACCAGGCGCTCAGGTGCGCACGCGGCCGTCCCCGCTCAACATGGACATCTCGACAAACTTCGACGCCGCATGGCTGGTGGCGCTGAAGGACACCGGGAAGCCCGAAATCACCTGGTTGCCAATCGCCTCGGTGCCCGCGATGAAACCCTCGCGCGTGATCTTGCCCCCCGCCTGGGCTTGGCGCAGGCCCTCGGCAAACACACGGGCCGCCACATAGCCCTCCATGCTGGAGTAGTTGGGCTGCACCTTGTCCCCGCCCTTCTTGATGGTCTCCAAAAACTCGCGCGTGATCTGGCGCGAGGGCTGGTAGGGCGAGGGCACGACCTGCGACACCACCACGCCCGCACCGTCCTTGCCCAGCTCGTCGGCCAGCGCCTGCGTGCCCACAAAGGACACGTTGTAGAACGTGCCGCCAAACCCCGCCTTGCGCGCCGCGCGCACAAAGGCTGCGGCCGAGGCATAGGCCGTGATCTGCACGATGGCATCGGGCATGGCGGGCACCAGTTTTTCGACGGCGGCTTTCACGTCGGTCGAATTGCGCTCCACCGTGGCCGTGGCCACCGGGGCCAGCTTGAGCTCGGTGAGGGCCCGGGTCACGCCCTCCAGGCCCGCCTTGCCATAGGCATCGTTCTGGTAGAACACCGCGATCTTCTTGAGCCCCAGGTTGGTGAGCTGGCGCACGATGAGCGCGGTCTCGTCGTAGTACGAGGCGCGCACATGGAAGATGAGCCGGTTGAACGGCTGGCGCAGCGCCTCGGCCCCGGTGAAGGGACCAAAGAACGGCACCTTGGCCTGGTTGAACAGCGGCATCGCCGCCAGGCTGGTGGGCGTGCCGATGTAGCCAAACAGCGCAAACACGTCGTCGGCAATGAGCTTCCTGGTGTTCTCGGCGCAGCGGTCGGGCTCGTAGCCATCGTCCATGGTGCGGATCTCGACCAGGCGCTTGCCCACGCCGCCCTGGGCGTTGAGCTGGTCGAAGAAGAGCTTGGCACCCTGGTTGAACTGCACGCCCAGCTGGGCGGCGGGCCCGGTGAAGGCCGCCGACTGCCCCAGCACGATGCGGCCCTCGCCCTGCGCCTGGGCCAGCTGGAAGCCGCCCAGCGCAACCGCCCCCAGGCCCACGGAAAACTGTCTGCGTCCCAATGCCATTTGCTTCATGGTGAAATCTCTGTTCTTGTCAAACATCGTGAGGTGAATCCTCGATGCTGCCGGTGGGCAGCCTGCTGGATATGCGGCGCAGGATTTGATCGGAGAGATATGCACGCCGCTTCCAATCTTCTGGCAGTTTAACGACCGCTCCATCCATGTCCACGCCCTCCGCCGCAATTCCCCACCCCACTGCCCCCGTCCAGGTGCGCGGCGCCTGCCCGCACGACTGCCCGGACACCTGCGCCCTGCTCACCACGGTGGAGGGCGGCGTGGCCACCCGCGTGCAGGGCAACCCCGAGCACCGCCACACCGACGGCGCGCTGTGCGCCAAAGTGAGCAAGTACACCGAGCGCAGCTACCACCCCGAGCGCATCCTCACCCCGCTCAAGCGCACCGGCGCCAAGGGCAGCGGGCAGTTTGCCCCCGTCACCTGGGACGAGGCGCTGGCCGACATCGCGCAGCGCCTGCAAGCCATCGCCGCCCGCGCCCCCGAGGCCATCCTGCCCTACAGCTACGCGGGCACCATGGGCATGGTGCAGGGCGAAAGCATGGACCGGCGCTTCTTCCACCAGCTCGGCGCGTCGCAGCTCGACCGCACCATCTGCGCATCTGCCGGGGCCGAGGCGCTGGTCCAGACCCTGGGCGGCAAGGTGGGCATGAAGGTGGAGTTCTTTGCCGAATCGCAGCTCATCCTGATCTGGGGCAGCAACTCCATCGGCAGCAACCTGCACTTCTGGCGCTATGCGCAGCAGGCCAAGCGCAACGGCGCGCGGCTGGTGTGCATCGACCCGCGCAAGAGCGAGACGGCCGACAAGTGCCATGAGCACATTGCCCTGCGCCCTGGCACTGACGCCGCGCTGGCCCTGGCGCTGATGCACGAGCTGATCGCCCACGACTGGCTGGACCACGACTACATCGCGCGCCACACGCTGGGCTGGGAGCAGCTGCGCGAACGCGCCCTGCAATGGCCGCCCGAGCGCGCCGCCGAAGTCTGCGGTGTGCCCGTGGAGCAGATCCGCCAGCTCGCCAAGGACTACGGCACCACGAAGCCCGCCGCCATCCGCCTGAACTACGGCATGCAGCGCGTGCGCGGCGGCGGCAATGCGGTGCGCGCCGTGGCCTGCCTGCCCGCGCTCACCGGCGCGTGGCGCCACCGCGCGGGCGGCATGCTGCTGTCCAGCTCGGGCCAGTTCCCCGCCCAACGGGGCGTGCTGCAGCGCCCGGACCTGATGCCTGCGAAGACACCGCGCACCATCAACATGTCCACCATCGGCGACGACCTGCTGCGCGCAGCCTCGCCCGCGTTTGGCCCGAAGGTCGAGGCCCTCGTGGTCTACAACAGCAACCCCGTGGCCGTGGCGCCCGATTCGGGCAAGGTGGTGCGCGGCTTTGCGCGCGAGGATTTGTTCACCGTGGTGCTGGAGCACTTTCGCACCGACACGGCCGACTACGCCGACTACATCCTGCCCGCCACCACGCAGCTCGAACACTGGGACGTGCACCTGAGCTACGGCCACACCGACGTGGTGCTCAACCGCCCCGCGATTGCGCCGCAGGGCCAGGCCCGCAGCAACGCGCAGATCTTCCGCGACCTGGCCGCGCGCATGGGCTTTTCCGAGCCCTGTTTTACCGACAGCGACGAAGCCCTGTGCCGCCAGGCCTTTGGCAACGCGGTGGACTACGCGCTGCTCGAAACCCAGGGCTTTGCCACGCTGGCCCTCCCCGATGCGCCGTTTGCCGAGGGCCATTTCCCGTCGCCGTCCGGCCAATGCGAGTTCTACAGCGCCCGCCTGGCCGCGCAGGGCCTGGACGGCCTGCCTGACCACCTGCCCAACCATGAACTGCAGGGCACGGATGCGCGCCACCCGCTGGCCATGATCTCGCCGCCCGCACGCAACTTCTTGAATTCCACCTTCGTGAATGTGCAAAGCCTGCGCCACATCGAAGGCCGCCCGGTGCTGGAGATCCACCCCGACGATGCCGAGGCACGCGGCATTGCCAATGACGCCGTGGTGCGCGTGTTCAACGACCGGGGCAGCTACCTGTGCCACGCCACCGTCTCGCGCCGCGCCCGGCCGGGCGTGGTCAACGGCCTGGGCATCTGGTGGCGCAAGCTGGGCCTGGACGGCACCAACGTGAACGAGGTCACCAGCCAGGCGCTGACCGACCTGGGGCGCGCGCCCACGTTCTATGACTGCCTGGTGGAGGTGGAGGCCAGCGCAGTGCACACTGCCGTCGAGGCATCCGCCTGAAGGCTCGGACACTTGGCCGCAGGAGAAGCGCTCCTGATTCAATAGCTGCTAGCGCTTTATCATCAAGCGCTAGCAGTCATTTTCTTCAGAACCTCAAAACCCCAAGGCAGGTTCAGCAGCTGAACACCTCCAAACGAAAGAGGTCTTCAACGCCACCTTGGTGGCTTCGTGCATGCGCACGCCGTCGCGCAGCTTCATCCGCCAGTCGCTGCAACGATTCGGTTTGCGGTTTGCGCAGGCTAGGCGGCCTGCAATGGCGCTAACTTCGCGTTGATTCATGCTTCTCCCTGGTTGTTTTTGCCCGCCTTGGGCCGTGGCGCCGCCTTGCGCAGCGCCTGTAGCGTCTTGACCGGCTTGGCCAGGGCCGCTTCAAAATCCTGCTCCGCCCGACTGGGCGCCGCGATGTGCTGTTGCCGATACGTTGCCAGCGCGGCCTCCGCCTTGGCTTGAGCGGCCTCGGACGTGGTGCGACCAGCATGGGTCAATATCTCGCGGCCCGAAAGGCGCAGGAAGTCGTCCAGCTTGCCGATCCACTGCGCCATGGTCATGGGCTGGCGGTTCAGCGCTTGCAGCTCCGCAAACTCGAGATAGGCGTTGACGATGCGGTTGAGCACCTGCAGCTCTTCTTCGCTCAGGTAGTTTTTGGCCACTGCCATGTCGGCCTTGCGCGGCGCCCCCCCCACCGATGCAGCCGCCCAGGTCATCAACCCCGCATGGGGCTTGCTAGCATCCGCCCGCAAAGCAATCAGCTCAGCCGCCGTGTGGCCGTGCGCTGCCCAGTGCATCTTGTTCTGCACGGTGGCAAAGAACTTCTGCGACGCCTCGGCCCGGGGGTCGTAATCGACACTGGTGGCATAGATGTCCAGCACCTTGCGCCAAAACATCTTTTCGGACGAGCGAATGTCGCGGATGCGCGCAAGCAGCTCTTCAAAATAGTCCGCATCCGCCCCGCGTTTGAAGCGGTCGTCATCCAGCACAAAGCCCTTGACCAAATAGCCCTTGAGTGTCTCGGTCGCCCACTGGCGAAACTGCGCCCCGCGCGGCGAGCGCACCCGGTAGCCTACGTGCAACACCGCGTCCAGGTTGTAGTGGTCCACCAGCCGCTGCACGGTGCGCGCGCCTTCCTGGGCAACTATCCGGAATTTCCGGATGGTTGCATCCGGGTTCAGCTCGCCATCGGCGTACACGTTTTTCAGGTGCTCATTGACGGTGCGCACGTCCTTCTGGTATAGCTCGGCCATCTGCCGCTGCGTCAACCACAGCGCACCATCCGTCAGCCGCACCTGCACCCGTGTTTGCGCATCGGCCGACTGGAACACCAGAAACTCTCCCCCATCCGCCCCCACGGGCACCAAGGGCACCACGGGTGACGACGGCTCCAAAGGCTGGCTCGGCGGCGCTGTCATGCCCCGTCCTCGCCCAACAAATCATCCTGCGCAGGTGCCCCCGGCTTGGGCGCGGCCATGGGCAGATTGGCCCCGTTCAGACTGTAGTCGTCGTGGCCCCACTCGCAGCGGTCTTTCACCATCGTGGGGATCTTCTTGATGGTGAGCTGCGGCCAGCGCTGCGCGGCCTGTGCAGCGATCACGCCCCGGTAGGTACCACAGCACACCAGCAGGCTGCGTTCAGGCCCCACCTCTTCGGCCAGGACGTCGAGTTGCTCGGCGCTCAGGATCACCTCTTGCGAGAGCGGGCTGCGGAAGGCGAAGAGAGCCGCCTCGACCTGATGGGGATTCAGACCAACCCGCGCATCGACCAGGGTCGAGGCCAGGAGGTCGGGGGAATCACGCCCGATCTGCCTTGAAAGCAGCCAGGCGACGTATTGGGACTGGTAGGGCGTGGTGTGGTGGGCAGGCAAAGCAAGTCTCGTCACGGGTGTTTGGGGATTATGAAACCCAGCCGCGAGAATCTATCGCCCTATGGGCAAATTGTCCGCCCCATCGCTGTAACCGCAGGGCTCGTAAAGGCCCTGGCGAGCGAGACAAAACGACCTGGGCAGTGCGCCGAAGTTTTATGACTGCCTGGCCCGGACGCCCAAAGTGGCGCTGCCTACCGAAGGATTGAGACGCCAGCAGGGGTACCGCAACCAACTACCAATTGGATAGCAAAAAACCCTTTACCGCTGAACACAAACAGCCATTTTTAAACATTCGGCGTACTCACCGCCATTGGCGCCCAAAGAACTCCGCCACCTGGTTTTCCAGCGTGGCGTGGTAGACCACCCGGTCAAAGCCCTCGGGGTTGGCGGCGGCGTCGCCGGCATCCGATGGCAGGGGCCAGGCGGACTGGGCCATGAAGGCAAAGTGCCCGGCGCCTGGCACGGTGCTGGCGTCCACCCCGGGCAAGTGGGCCGCCACATGCTGGCCGTGGTATGGGCCCTGCAGCACCACGTCGCGCTCGGCCATGAGCACCTTCACCGGCACGGTGATGGCGGCCAGGCTCTGGGGCGTCAAGACCACGGCCATGGGCGCCAGGGCCACCACGGCGCGGATGCGGGGGTCGGCCACCGAGACCAGCGGGCCATCCTGCGCGCCGACCGCAGAAGGTGCCGGGGCCACAGGGCTGCTGGCGCCTTGGGCCGAAGAGAGTTTGCCCAGGCTGCAGAAGCCCGGGTCGTCTGAGACGCTGCGGCAGTGCTGCACGGCGCGGGCGGGCTCGGCCTGTGCACCGGCCAGGGCCAGCACGGTGTAGCCGCCGGCCGAGTGTCCCACCGCGCCGATGCGTCCGGCGGGAATGCGGGGGCCCCATTCGGGGTGGGCCAGCAATGTGTCCAGCACGCGGCTGACCTGGCGCGGGCGTTCGCTGAAATAGCGGCCCGAGGTGATCATCGACCGGTCTTCCCAGTTGTCGCCCGGGTGGCGCGGCGCGGCCACCAGATAGCCATCGGCCGCCAGGCGCGTGGCCAGGTTGTGGTGGCCCAGCTCATGGCCGCCCGTGCCGTGCGAAATGAGGATGAGGCCCTTGAGGGGCGCGGCAGCCACCGGCGCCCCCGGCGTGACCTGGGGCCGCCACGGCCCCATGGGCTGGGTGCGGGCTACAGCGGGGGTGGGGTAGTACAAGGCCACGGTCACGGGCTCGGCGCCCGGGACCACCAGGGTGCGCAACCCGGCGTATTGCGCCGAGGCGGGGGTGGCCCAGGCCAGCAGCGCCACCAACGCCGCCAGCAGCGGTGCGCGGGAAACCCGCCACAAGGATCGGAGGGCCAGGAAGAGGATGAGGGTCACGGTGCGCCTTTCGTCACATGCCGCCCGGGGTGGCGGCTTGACGGCACTGTAGGCAGCGCCCGCAACGGGCTCCAGCGCCCTGCGACGAAACGCCGCTGCGCGGCGCGAAATGCACCGCAGAAGGGGCGACCAGCGCGCCGCGTTACACCAGTTTGCGGTCAATAAACAAGAACCGTTCGGGCTGAGCCCCTCGACAGGCTCAGGACAGGTCTGCCTGCGCCTCGCGCGGCGCTTCGACGGACTCAGCGTGAACGGACTTGTATTTTTTTGAACACATCCCGGTATTACAGCGCGGCTTCGAGGATGCGGCGGCTCACGGCCGGGGTGATCTCGCGCTGCTCGCCCAGCGTGACCATGCCGTGCGCCTCCAGCTGCGCCACCACAGCGCCCACGGTGTCGGCGCCCAGGCCGTAGCCGGACAGGCGCGTGGCGATGCCCATGGCCTCGAAGAAGGCGCGCGTGCGCTCGATGGCGGCGGTGATGCGCTCGTCGTCGGTGCCGATGGTGATGCCCCACACGCGCTCGCCGTACTGCAGCAGCTTGGCGCGTTTGGCGCCCCGGCGCTCGTGCAGCAGCGCGGGCAACACGATGGCCAGCGTGCGCGCGTGGTCGATGCCGTGCAGCGCGGTCAGCTCGTGGCCGATCATGTGCGTGGCCCAGTCCTGGGGCACGCCCGCGCCGATCAGGCCGTTGAGCGCCATGGTGGCCGCCCACATGAGGTTGGCGCGGTCGTCGTACACGGGCTCGGGGGCCGTGAGCAGGCGCGGGCCGATCTCGATCAGCGTCTGCAAAATGCCTTCGGCAAAACGGTCCTGCAGGGGCGCGTTGACCGGGTAGGTGAGGTACTGCTCCACCGTGTGCACAAACGCATCGACCACGCCGTTGGCCAGCTGCTGGGGCGGCAGGGTGTAGGTCTTGGTGGGGTCGAGCACCGAAAACACCGGGTAGGTGTGCACGCTGCCAAAGGCCAGCTTGGCGCCCTTGGCGCGGTGGGTGATGACGCCACCGTTGTTCATTTCAGACCCCGTGGCGGGCAGCGTGAGCACAGCACCAAACGGCAGGGCGCCCTTCACGTTGCGGCCGTGTTTTTCGAGAATCGCCCAGGGGTCATCGCCCTCGAAGCGCACGGCAGCAGCAATGAACTTGACGGCATCGATCACCGAGCCGCCACCCACGGCGAGCAGAAAATCAAACCCGCCTTCGCGGATCTGCGCCACGGCCTTCATCGAGGTCTCGTAGCTGGGGTTGGGCTCGATCCCGCTGAAGGTGGCGTGCGGGCGCTCGCCCAGCGCCGCACGCACCTCGGCCAGCGTGCCGGTCTTCTCGGCGCTGGCGCCGCCCACCAGGATCAGCACCCTGGCCGCAGCGGGCACGAGCTTGGCCAAGTCGGCGATCCGGCCCTGGCCGAAGGCGATGTGGGTGGGGTTGTGGAAGTCGAAGTTCAGCATGGGGGTCTTTCTGGGGAAGGCAAGCGCATGCGCCGTGGGGGTCGCATTGTGCGGCGCACCTGTGCGCGGGGCGGGTCGCGTGGGCGATAGCCCTGCGGCCGCCGCGCTCATCCCGACCCCGTCAGCGAAAACCGGCGATCTGGTGCACGGTGTCCGCCAGCCGCTGGGGTTGCGAGAAATACGCCGAGTGGCTGGCCTCGATGGACGACACCGTGGCGCAGGGCGAGGCCTCGATCATCTTGCGCTGCAGCCCGATGGTCACGGCCCGGTCCTGCGTCAGCTCGATGTAGTGCCGGGGCACGCTGCCATCACGCGGCGCTGTCAGCTGAAGCCGCGTGAGCGCGGGCAACGAGGGCTCGGGCGTGAGCAGCGCCTGGGCCAGCGCCACGTCGGCGTCCGAGCAATCGGCGTACAGCGCGGGGCGGTAGGCCTCGGGCGCCAGGTGGTCGGTCAGCGTGCTGCGGCTGACATGGATGTGGCGCGCCACCAGCGAGGCCTTGTCCTGGCGGAAGAAGTCCGTCACCCGCTCGCCATGGCGCAGCATGTAAGCGGCCAGGTAGGTCACGCCCACCAGCTTGTGGTGCCGCAGCTCAGCCACCGTGGACGCCACAATGCCGCCCCGGCTGTGCGCCACGATGAGCGCCGGGCCATCCAGCGCATCGAGCACCCGGCACACATGCGCCGCCATGGCCGAGAGCGTGGTGCGCCCGCGCGCCACCCGCCAGTGGCGGCCATGGGCGGGCAGGTCAGGCACATGCACCTGGTGCCCCCGGGCCTGCAGCAGCGGGACCACTTTGTGCCAGCACCAGGCGCCATGCCAGCTGCCGTGCAAAAGAACGATATTCATGAAGATGCCTTTGGGTCTTGGAGAGAAGTGCCGGGCGCCAGGTGCGCCACCGGCCGGGCGAGCGATGGCATGGCGCCCCACTCCGACCGGAGCGTAAAACCGCCTCGCCCAGGGCACTCGCTGAATCCGGACACCCGATTGGCAGCCTGTTGCGCGGATCGACGACCCTGTGTCACTCGATTGGCGCAGTTCAAGCGCAAGTCGGCGTCAGAGCACTGGGCGCGGGTGCTCACCCGCGTGCTCAAGGGCTGGAACGGAGGCCCCGGGGCCGCCGGGGCGAGGCGGCTCCAAAAGTGCGGTTGATTGTGTTTTCTGCCGAAAATACTGTGATTAAAACCAGTATTTCAGGTATAAAACGGAACACAACAACCCCAGGAGCCCCTCCCATGCTGGACCACATGACTTTCCGCGTCACCGACATTGCCCGCGCCAAGGCCTTCTACAGCGCCGCCCTTGCGCCTTTGGGCTACAGCCTGTGTTTTGAAGGCAACTACGGCGCCAACATGCTGGGCTTTGCCTACCCGGATGCATCCGAGCCCGATGGCAAGAAGGCCGACGTGTGGTTCATCGACGGCCCCTCGCCCTACGGCGGCCCCCCGGCCACCACGGGCTGCCACCTGGCGTGGCGCGCCCAGAACCGTGCGCAGGTGGACGCCTTCTACGCCGCCGCAATCGCGGCGGGCGGCCAGGACAACGGCGCCCCCGGCCTGCGGCCCGACTACCACGCGCACTACTACGGCGCCTTCGTCATCGACCCCGAAGGCAACAACGTGGAAGCGGTGTGCCACCTGCCGGAGTAAGCAACACCGCAGCACACCCCGCAGAGGGCACGTCCCCAAGCGAGTGCACCCGTGGAACTGGCTTTGCCAGGCCACGGGGTGCGTCCCCCTGGGGGGAAGCGGCGCAGCCGCTCAGGGGGGTCAGTCGAGTTTTACGCCCGCCGCCTTGATGATCTCGCCCCAGCGCTTGGACTCGGCGCGGGCCATGGCGCGGAACTGCTCGGGCGTGCCGGGCAGGGCTTCCATGCCGAAGTCGGCCATGCGCTTGACCACGGCGGGGCTCTGCAGGGCCTTGTTCAGGTCGCCGTTCAGGCGGGCCGTGATGGCGGCGGGCAAGCCGGCAGGCGCCAGGATGCCCTGGAAGGCAAACACCTCGGTGTTGGGCACACCGGCTTCGGCCAGCGTGGGCACATCGGGCAATGCGGCCACGCGCTTGGCCGAGCCGATGGCCAGCGCGCGCACCTTGCCCGACTGGATCACGGGCAGGCCGGCCGCCAGGTCCAGGAACATGCAGGGCACCTGGCCACCCATCACGTCCTGCAGCGCAGGGGCCGCGCCCCGGTAAGGGATGTGCGTGAGGAAGGTCTTGGTGCGGTTCTTGAACATCTCCATCGCCAGGTGGTGCGGCGAGCCGTTGCCGGGCGATGCGTAGTTGAGCTTGCCGGGGTTGGCGCGGGCGTAGGCGAGGAATTCCTTCACCGTCTTGGCCTCGAACGCCGGGTGCACCACCAGCGCCAGCGGAAAGCGGCTGATGCCGCCCACGTAGGTGAAGTCCTTCTCGGGGTTGAACGGCAGCTTGGTGAACAGGTGCTCGTTGTAGGCCAGCACGGCGTTGTCGGCCGACATGAAGGTGTTGCCGTCGGCCTTGGCCGTGGTCACCATCTGCGCGCCGATGTTGGTGGACGCGCCGGGGCGGTTGTCCACGATGATCTGCTGGCCCAGCGTCTGGCGCATGGCCTCGGCCACGGTGCGCGCCAGCACGTCGGTGCCACCGCCGGCCGGGTAGGGCACGACCCAGCGCAGGGGTTGGTCGGGCCAGGCGGCTTGCTGGGCGGCGGCCCAGGGGGCGGCGGTGGTGGCGCCTGCGGCGGCCAGGGCGGACAAGAGGGTTCTGCGTTGCATGGGGCTGTCTCCTTGATACTATTAATTTGATAGCTGCTTGCGCTCATCCATAGAGCGCAAACAGCTTTTTTATTCAAATTTTCTACCGGCTAGGTGCTCAGGCAGCCGGGGCGGCAATCGCCTGGTCAATCGCGCCGAAGATGCTCGCGCCGTCCTTGCCCTTGACCTCGATGCGAATCGTGTCGCCGAACTTCATGAACTCGGTGCTGGGCTTGCCGTCCTGGATGGTTTCGATGCAGCGCTTTTCGGCGATGCAGCTGTAGCCCTTGGGCCATTCGGTGCGGCCGTTGGCGTCGGTCACGCCCTTGTTGCTCACGGTGCCGCTGCCGATGATGGAGCCCGCGCGCAGGTTGCGCGTCTTGGCCACGTGGGCAATCAGCTGGCCGAAGTGGAAGGTCATCTCGGGGCCGGCGTCGCACATGCCGACCTTGCGGCCGTTCCAAGTGGATTGCACGGTGAGGTTCACGCGGCCGTGGTCCCAGGCGTCGCCCAGCTCGTCCAGCGTCACGGCCACGGGGCCAAAGGCGGTGGCGGGCTTGCTCTGGAAGAAACCGAAGCCCTTGGCCAGCTCGGCCGGGATCAGGTTGCGCAGGCTCACGTCGTTGGCAATCATCACCAGGCGGATGCCGTCCAGCGCCTGGTCGGCATTGGTGCTCATCTTCACGTCGCCGGTGATGACGGCGATCTCAGCCTCGAAGTCGATGCCCATGGCTTCGCTGGGCACCACCACATCGTCGCAGGGGCCGATGAAGTCGTCGCTGCCGCCCTGGTACATGAGCGGGTCGGTGTAGAAGCTCTCGGGCACCTCGGAGTTGCGCGCCTTGCGCACCAGCTCCACATGGTTGATGTAGGCAGAACCATCCGCCCACTGGTAGGCGCGCGGCAGCGGGGCCATGCACTGGGCGGGGTCGAACGGAAAGGCGTGGCGCGCGCGGCCGCTGTTGAGCTGGTCGTACAGGTCCTGCAGCTGGGGCGAGAGGAAGCCCCAGTCGTCCAGCGCCTGCTGCAGCTTGCTGGCGATGCCGGTCGCATAATGGGCTGTGCCCAGGTCGCGGGAGACGACAACCAGTTGGCCGTCGCGCGAGCCGTCTTTGTAGGTAGCGAGTTTCATGGTGGCAGGACCTTTGTCTCAGAAGGGTTGATGGGCACCGCTAGCGAAAATTACGCTTGGGTAAATTGATTTAACTAAACAAAACTCGCAAATTTTAGTGCACATGGACAAAGAACGTGCAGGAATTCAATCGGTCGAGGTCGGGTTTGCCCTGCTGGAGGGGCTGACACGCTCGCGCGGGCCGCTGATGCTCAAGGACGTGGCGGCCTCGGCCGGCATGAGCGCGGCCAAGGCGCACCGGTACCTCGTGAGCTTCCAGCGCCTGGGCCTGGTCACGCAAGACCCGCGCACCGCGCGCTACGACCTGGGCCCCGCCGCCCTCAAGCTGGGGCTGGCGTCGCTGGCCCGGCTGGATGCCGTGCGCCTGGCCCGAGAACGCATGCCCGCGCTGATGGAAACCATCGGCCACACGCTGGCGCTGGCCGTGTGGGGCAACCACGGCCCGACCATCGTGCACTGGGAGGAGTCGCCCCAGGCCGTCACGGCCAACCTGCGCCTGGGCGATGTGATGCCCCTGCTGTCGTCGGCCACCGGCCGCTGCTTTGCGGCGCACATGGCGCCCGACGTGGTGGCGCCGCTGCTCAAGGATGAACTGGCCCGCGCCGCCAAGATGCGCCGCGCCGACCTGCCCGCCACCCTGGCCGAAGCCAATGCCCTGCTGGCCGAGGTGCGCGAACGCGGCGCCGCCCGGGTGGTGGACACCCTGCTGCCCGGCATCGTCGCGTTCTGCGCGCCGGTGTTCGACGCCGACGGCCACCTGGAACTGGGCATCACCACGCTGGGCTCGATCGCCACCTTCGACCCCGAATGGGGCGGCGCCATCGACGCCCCGCTGCGCGCGGCCGCCGCCCAGCTCTCGCGCGACCTGGGCGCGGGCAGCGCCTGACCCCGCGCCGCGCCCACACCGGATGCCCCGCCGCGCCCTGGCCCTGATCACCGCCCTGGTGGTGGCCCTGCACTGGTTGGTGCTGAGCGGCGTGCCCCTGGCCTGGGACGGCGCCCAGCCGCCCCCCTCGGAGCGGACAGGCCCCATTTTCAGCACCCGCAGCGTGGCCGCGCCACCTCTTGCGCCACAGCCTGTACCAGAACCCGCCCGGGCCGCAGCCCCCGCCCCCGCGCCGGCTACGCCCCCCCGGCCCGTGGTGCGCAAGAAGCCCGCACCGCCCCCCGCCGCACCGGCGGCGGCGGCAGATGCTGCGCCCGTTGCAGCCCCAGAGCCCCCCGTGCAAGTAGCAGGCGCAGAGGCCAGCATGGCGCCTGCCGCAGACACCGCGGCGCCAGCCCCCGCAGCCCCCGCCTCGGCCTCCCAGGCCGAACCGCCGGTGCCGCCGGCTTCGGCCGCGCCCCCCGCGCAAGAGCCCTCCACGGCGGCCGGGATCGACATTGCACCACCCGGCGCCGGCAGCAGCACCGGCGCTCCACCACCGCCCGTGCGCATCCCGGCCCCCACCCGGCTGTCTTTCGACGTGAGCGGGCAGGCCAAGAAATTCGCCTACAACGCCCGTGCCGAGTTGCTCTGGCAGCACGATGGCAGCCGCTACGAGGCGCGCCAGGAGGTCAGCGCGTTTCTGGTGGGCACCCGCACGCAGCGCAGCGTGGGCGCGATCACGGCCCAGGGCCTGTTGCCCGAGAAGTTTTCCGACAAGTCCCGCAGCGAGCAGGCCGCGCATTTCGACCACGCCAAGGGCCGGGTGACCTTCAGTGCCAACACACCCGACGCCGCCGTGGGCCCCGGCGCACAGGACCGCCTGAGCCTGTTCCTCCAGCTGGGCGCCCTGCTGGCCGCCGACCCCGGCCGCTTTGTGCCCGGCACGCAGGTCACGATCACCACCGTGAGCGCCCGCACCGCCGACCGTTGGACCTTCACCGTCGAAGGCCCCGAAACCCTGGACCTGCCTGCGGGCCCCACCCCGGCCCTGAAACTGCTGCGCCTGCCCCGCAAGGACTACGACCAGAAAGCCGAGCTGTGGGTGTCGCCGGCCCTGCACTACCTGCCGGTGCGCATCAAGCTCACCCAGGCCAATGGCGACTTTGCGGACCTGCTGCTGCGCAGCAGCGGTGCACCGTGACGGTACCGCCGAATGCCAAAGTGTTGCGCCCGAACGCCACACGCACTCCAGACCGGTAAAAAACCCCCACGAGCCCGGCCGCCCCCGCTTTTCATGAAATACTGGAACGCAGCAAAGGCGCAATCCCCAGCGGGCTTCCCTTGATAACCGATGTGCAGGGCAGGACGTTACAAGCTTGCCAGCGCTTCCTGGAAGCTCCGCCAGGGCTTGAACTCTGCCAACCCGCTGTCATCTCATATTCATATCGACAAGGGGAACACGATGCACATGCTCTACGACTCAGAATCCTTCGTGGTGGTCCACATGCTGCCCGATGCCGTGGAGAAAAGCACCGGCCCGGCGCTCAACGATACCGCCCCCGCCGCTCCCCAGCTCGCACGCCACGGTTTTGAAATCGTGGACAAGCGTTCCGGCAAAGAGGTGTACCTGGACGGCTCCTGGGCCGAAATGTTCCAGGAGCAGATCCTGGCCTGGCAGCGCGACACCCCCACGCAGGAAGAAGTGGAAGACGCCCTGGACCGCTATGCCGGGCTGGCGCAGAACCCGGTGGTGGTGCACTAAGACACCCCCCTGAGCCGCTGCGCGGCTTCCCCCCGCTCTCGCTACGCTTCGCTTCGCGGGCAGGGGGACGATGCCCTCGCTGCGGGGCGGCCCTTGCTTGGCATCCCTGGCCCTGGGGCGCGCCAGTTTTGTCGTGCAGTTCTTCTTTTCAAACCTTTAGTGCCTGGTGTTCGTCCTTGGGATAAATCCGCTGGTACATCGGCTCCACCAGCATCAGCACCGCAATCAGCCGACACACCTGGAACGCCGTGACCACCGGCACGCCCAGCTGCAACACCTTGGCCGTGATGGCCATTTCGGTGATGCCGCCGGGCGAGGTGCCCAGCAGCAGCGTGACCCAGGGCAACCCCGTGGCCCAGGCCAGCGCGCCGGCGAACACGGCGCACACCGCCATCAGCCCCAGCGTGCCCACGGCCACCGTGGCCAGCCAGCGCGGCGCCGTGTGCAAGAACTCCCGGCGAAAGCGCACGCCCAGGCTCACGCCGATCACCAGCTGCGCCGCATTGATCAGGCCCTGTGGCACGGCCGACAGGCCCAGGCCGGCCATGGTGAGCCCCATGGACACCAGCATCGCCCCCATGAACCAGGGGTTGGCGCGGCCCAACCGGTCCATCACCAGGGCGCCGGCCCCGGTCATCAAGGCCATCAGCGCCAACCCGGGCCCGCTCACCACCCGCAGCGTGGGCGGCAGGATGTCCAGGCCGTGCAGGCCGCTCCACTGCAGCGCAAACGGAATCGCCACCGTGACGATGAGCAGGCGCAGGCTGTGGCTGGCGGCCACGAGGTCGGTGCGCGCGTTCTCGCGCTCGGCGATGAGCGTCATCTCGGACGCTGCGCCGATGGCCCCCGCAAAGTAGCTGGTGGCGCGCAGCATGGGCGCGGGCACGCCATGCATGCGCGGCGCATGCACCCGGTACAGCCAGGCGCCAAACAACCAGCCCAGGAACAGCGCCCACACAATGCCCAGCACGATGGCCCACCACAGGCCACCGATCAGCGCCACCACCTGCGGCGTGAAATACAGGCCCAGCGCCGCACCGATGGTCCACTGCCCGGCATTGCGCAGCGGGCCCCAGCTTTCGGTGGGCCCGCCCGCGATCGATACCAGCGAGGTGGCCAGCAGCGGGCCGATCATCCAGGGCAACGGGGTGCGCAGGGCCGCGCAAGCGGCGGCGGCGGCCCAGGCAAGCGCCAGCGTCAGGCCCACACGAACGGGAAACGACCACGCGGCCGGGGCAGTAAAAGGCATGGTGAAAGGGGCCACAGGCAGCCGAAGGCAGAAGGGAAAGGGCAGAAAGTAGAGCGCCCCGACGCGCACGCATCCTCGCTGGGGCTAAAAATGAGGCTCTCGGGGTGCTGAAATTCTAGGCGCGGGCCACCGGCCCGCCCCCGGCCCGGCCCCCCAAGGCCCACGCGATCCGCTGCGGCAGCCATCGCGGCCGCCGCGCAGCGGGGTGGCACGCCGGTTTACATCAACACCCGCTCGATCTGCCGCCGCAGCGGGTCCGGCCCTGCGGGGCGGGGTACCACCCGGGTGTTGGATGGCCCGCCGATGAAGCGCACCAGCGCTACCAGGATGGCCGCGCTCACCACCAGTTCCAGCCACGTGAAACCCGGTCGCTTTCGCTTTTTGCGGATTGCCGCCTGACGCACGGTCGCCCTCCCCGGTGGGTGCCAGCGGCCAGGATGCCTGCGGGGCAAAACGCTGTCTACCGCCCTTTTGCCACGGTGTTGTGCGCCCCGTGCCAGACCGGCCCTGGCGGCACAAAGGCAGCACACACCGGCTGGCCCACCAACGCATGGAAGCAAAAAGGGCTGCAGCGCTTGTCCATCAAGCGGGATAAGCTATATTTTTAATAGCATTTAGCTCAACTGCCGCGCGCCCAGCCCGCCCCCCGACGTTCGGCCATCTCGCGCCCCATCGCTTCCAGATCGGTGGGGGCGAGCCTGGCCACCGCCGCAGGGTAGGCATGCCCCTCTTCGGCGGCGATGTGGTCGCCATAGCGCTGGGCAAACCGGTCGAATGCGCGGCCGTCCTCGGGGGTGAAGGCGGTGGCGGCCGCGTGCGCCAGGGCCTCCAGGGGGGCGCGGGCTGCCGCCCAGTCGGCCGACATGCAGGCGTGGTCGTGCTGCAGGCGCTGCACCAGCGCCACCAGGTCGGGCGAGCCCTGGGCCAGCAGCAGGGGAAAGACATGCATCTCCTCGTCCTGGTGGTGCAGCGGCGCGGCGATGTCGAAGTAGCGCAGCACGTCGCGCGCGGCCTGGCGCGCCTCCTCGTCGGCCCCATGCTGGGACACATAGGCACGCAGCCGCTCCAGCAGGGCCAGGGTGCGCTGCACGCGCTCGTGGCAGGCTTCGAGCATGGCAAAGGGCTGCTCAAACCCCACCGCCGGGGCACTGAAACCCGGCAGGTGGCGGGCAGCGCCCGTGGGGGGAACCGGCGCCATGGCCCCGCTCAGCCCAGGCGCACAGGCTGGCCCTGGCGGTCGAACGGGATGTAGGCCCCATGGGCGCCGCCCTTGATCGCGTCCACCATGCGCTGTAGCGGCGCCTCGGCATCGGCGCTGGTGGGGGCTTGGTTCAAGGTGCCGGACAGCGCGGCCGCAAACACCATGGCCCAGTCGTGGCCGGGGGCCGTGAACTGGCGAGCCTCTTCCACCAGGGCGCTGAACGAGGCCAGCTCCTGCGGCGTCTTGTCCACGCACATCAACGGCACCAGGGCCCCGCCCTGCCCGGCCTCAAAGCGCGCGCGCTGCGCGGGGGTGGCGTCGTCGGGCAACTCGGCGGCGGCAAAAACGAACAGCAGGCGCTGGGGTTCGGGCTGCAGGCGGGCAGCCTGCAGCAGGTCGTCGAAGCTGGCAATTTCCATCACAAAGTCTCGCAATCAAAGTCAGAGGGTCAATCAGTGGCCTGTCGCGCTGCACGCCCAAGGCGGGGGGAAGCGCGCAGCGCATCAAGAGGGGGGGATGCAATTAAAAACCAGGCACCACGCCCCGGTCTGCATCCAGCGTGCTCACATACGCACTGGCCAGGGGTCGCGTGCGCACGGCCTTGCGCGACTGTACGGTGCCAATGCTGACAAAGCACAGTGCCTGCTCGGACGGAGCCAGCTGGAACAGCGCACGCAGGCTGTCGGCCTTGAGCGCCTTGCCGCTGGTCAGCGCCGAGCCGTAGCCCTGGGCCGTCGCCATGAGCAGCATGTTCTGCACCGCGCAACCGGCCGAGACGGTGCGCTCGGCCAGGTCGACCTCGGCATCGCCACGCGCGGCATCCACCACGGCCAGCAGCAGCACGGGCGAGCGGTAGGCCTTCTCGCGCGCCTGCTCGGCCTGCTCGGGCGTGGCGGCGGGGTCGCGCTCCTGCAGGGCCTGGGCAAACACGTCGGCCAGCGGCTTGCGCGACGCCTCGGGCACCAGCACAAAGCGCCAGGGCACCAGCTGGCCATGGTCGGGCGCATGGGCGGCGGCGCTCAGGATCTGGGCCAGCTCGGCCGCATTCGGCCCCGGCGTGCCCAGGCGCTTGGGCAGGATGGTCTGGCGCGACTGGATCAGCGCCGCCGCCATGCCCGCCACGTCGTCGGACACGGGCGCACGCGCGGCAGCAGATGCAGATTTGGAAGAAGGGCTCAGAGGCCAGGGGATGACAGCCATGACAAACAATCCTTGAAAGGGCGCATTGCACCTTCTTGCTCAGCCCGGGCGGCCATCGGCCCGCAGGCAGCCATACCAACGGCCCAGGCGCGCGCCCCAGGCCCCCATGGTGCCAGCCCACAGCCCCGCTGCCAACAGCAGGAGCCAGGGCACCACCGCCCCCGGAACACCCGGCACGGCCGCCGCAATGCGCAGCAGCGTGGCCGCCTGCAGCAGCCAGAACAGCGTCCAGGCAATGCGGTCGGCCACCAGTGCACGGCCGCTGTGGCCGCAAGACACCCGCGTGACCATGGCCAGCATCAGCGACGCGAGGCAGCCCATGGTGAGCGCGTGCAACGCCCCCAGGCCCAAACCGCCCAGGCCCAGCCCCCAGGCCAGCCACTGCGACGTGCCCCCGAGCAAAAAGGCCAGGCCCAGCCACAAGAACCCGATGTGCAACATGGCCAGCAGCCGGTTCTTAAGGCTTTGCACCAGCCCCCACACCCAGGCCAGCCAGACCAGCACACCACCCACCACCAGCTGCAGCGCGCCCCACACCAGGCCCCAGGCAGGGCCTGCAGAGCCGGCGGGCACGCCGGCCCAGTCCAGCCACACCGCCAGCACCTGCAGCAACGCAGCGCCCAGCATCAGCCACAGCACCCAGAACGGCCGCCAGGCCTGCACCATGGGCAGGGCGCTGGAGGTGAAAAACGGAATCATGCGGTGCGCCACCGTGACGTAGACCACCACCACAAAGCCCCACAGGCCGGACAGTACCCAGACCCGCGCCAGGGCTGGCGCGCCCAGCGCCAGGCTGAGCCAGACCCCGGCCACGCAGAGGCCCCCGAACGCACAGGCCCCCGCAATCACCCGGGCGTGGAGCTGATCCTGCGCCTGGCTCCGCCGTACGCGGCCCCAGAACTGCAAGGTCATCGCCACCAGCCCGCCCCAGGCCAGCGCCAGCCCGGCCAGCGCGATCACCGAATTCAGATGCGCCCCGGCCAGCCACAGCAGCCAGCCCGCCGCCTGCGCCAGCAAAGGGTTGCGCAGCGCCTGCGGCGGCAGCGGATCCACCCCCAGCCACTTGGGACCGGCCGTGAACAGGAAGCCCGAGAAAAACAGCGGAATGAACCCAAACGCCATCACCGCTGCGTGCACCAGCGTGGGCGGCAGCACCCAGGCCAGGCCCAGCCATCCGGTGGAGCGGTCCACCTGCACCAGCGCCCACCAGGCCCCTGAGGCCACCAGCACCACCATGGCCAGCAAAAAACCGAGCCGGTGGGGCGCCAGCATCACATGGCGCCAGCGCCAACGCTTGTCCATCTGCGCCAGCGCCTCGGCCGAGGGCTTGCCCGAGACAACCCCCAAGGGAATGGTGGGGCGAGAGGGCGTCACCCGCAGCTCCCCAGGTGGCCGCACTGCGTGCAGTAGTCGCAGCCGTCCTTGCGGATCACCGCATGGGCGCCGCATTCGCTGCACTTCTTGCCCGCCATGGCCTGCGGCACGGCCACAGGTGGCGGGGCGGGTTCGTCCAGCGGCAGCTGCTGCTGCACCGGGTCGGCCACGCGGCGCGCCAGGATGTTCTGGATGGCATAGGCCATGGCCGCCACCTCGGAGTCGTGCCACATCGGCACCAGCGTGCCGTCGTCCTTGCGGTGCGTGCCCAGGCGCACCGGGCCCCGGTCCCAGGCCACCTTGCGCATGTCGCTAAGGGCCCGCTCCAGGAAGCCGCCACGCGCGGCCAGCGACAACATGCGCATGCTGGAGGTGATCCACTGCTGCGACTCGCCGCTCTGGCCCACGGGCATGAAGAACTCGATGGCGCGGTCCACCGTGCCACCCTTGCCCGATGAGCCCACGCCCGTGGGCACGGGCAGGAAGGAGACGATGAGGTACAGCGTCTTGTGCCCCTCCTGCGTCCAGTATTCGAGCTTTTCGGCCACGGCCGAGAGGCCCCCTTGCGGGCGGCTTTCGATCACCGTGCGCATGGGGTCCACGGGTGGCGCGGCGGGTGCCGGCTTGGCGACGGCAGCGGGCTCTGGCGCGGGCTCGGCATGGGTTTCGAGCACCGAGCCCAGGATGCTGTTGGGCCGGTAGGTGGCCAGGCCCTTGAGCCGCGCACGCCAGGCCTGCAGGTACAGGTCCTTGAAGCCCTCGTACGGGTAGTCCGCCGGGATGTTCACGGTCTTGGAGATGGCCGTGTCCACAAAGGGCTGCACGGCCTCCATCATCGCGATGTGGTCCTGCGCGGACATCGCCAGCGCCGAGACGAAGTAATCGGGCAGCGCATTCACATCGCCGCCCAGATCGCGGTACAGGCGCCAGGCGTGGTCTTCCACCGCGTATTCGGTGGTGCTGCCATCGGACTCACGCTTCTTGCGCTTGTACATCCACGAGAACGGCGGCTCGATGCCGTTGGAGGCGTTGTCGGCAAAGGCCAGGCTCACCGTGCCCGTGGGCGCGATGGACAGCAGGTGGCTGTTGCGGATGCCATGCTCGCGGATCAACGCCTTGAGCGATTCGGGCAAGCGGCTCGCAAAAGTGCCCTCTGCCAGGTAGCCCCGGGCATCGAATTTCGGGAACGCCCCTTTCTCGCGCGCCAGCGCAACCGACGCCGCATAGGCCGCATCGCGCATGCATTCGGCGATGCGGGCGGCCATGGTGCGCCCTTCGGGCAGGTCATAGCGCAGGCACAGCATGGCCAGCGTGTTGCCCATGCCCGTAAAGCCCACACCGATGCGCCGCTTGGCCATGGCCTCGTCCCGCTGCTGCGGCAGCGGCCAGAACGTCACGTCCAGCACGTTGTCGAGCGCCCGCACCTGCAGCGCCACTGCCGCGCTGAACGCATCGAAATCGAAGGCCGCCACGCCGCCAAACCCGAAGGGGTGGCGCACAAAACGCGTGAGGATGACGGGGCCGAGGTCGCAGCAGCCATACGACGGAAGTGGCTGCTCGCCGCAGGGGTTGGTCGCCGCGATGTCCTCGCAGTAATGCAGGTTGTTGTCTTCGTTGATGCGCCCCAGGAACAGGATGCCCGGCTCGGCAAAGTCGTAGGCGGACTTCATGATCGTGTCCCACAGCTGCCGCGCCTGCACAGAGGCATAGACCCACTGCCCGTCGGTTCGCTGGTGCGCACCCTGCGCCTGCAGCGCGGCGCCCGGGGCTGCCTTGTGGACCAGCTCCCACGGTGCGTCGTTCTGCACGGCCTCGATGAAGGCGTCCGACACACCCACGGACACATTGAAGTTGTTCCAGCGGCCCGGTGTGCGCTTGGCGGTGATGAACTCCTGCACGTCGGGGTGGTCGATGCGCAGCACGCCCATCTGTGCACCGCGCCGCGCGCCCGCGCTCTCGACCGTGGAGCAGGACTGGTCGAACACGTTCATGTAGCTGCAGGGCCCCGAGGCCATGGAGGCCGTGCCCTTCACGTGTGCGCCCTTGGGCCGGATGCGCGAGAAGTCGTAGCCCACGCCACCACCGCGCCGCATGGTCTCGGCCGCTTCGCGCAGCGCTTCGTAGATGCCCGGGAAGCCCTCGTCGTCCACGCCCTGGATGCAGTCGCCCACGGGCTGCACAAAGCAGTTGATCAGCGTGGCCTGGATGTCGGTGCCCGCCGCGCTCATGATGCGGCCCGCGCCGATGGCTCCGGCCTGGAGGTTGGACAGGAACAGGGCTTCGTACTTTTGGCGCAGCTCCGGCTTTTCGACCGACGCCAGGGCGCGCGCCACGCGCTGGTACAGCTCTTCAGCCGTGGTCTCGCCCGGTTTCAGGTATTTTTCGCGCAGCACATCCAGGCTGATGGGCTGCAGGGAGGACGTGGGGCCGAGGGGGCGCTGGGGTTCGCGTTTCATGGGGGCCGATGATTTGGGTTTCACACTGAAACGGGGTTGCGTTCCGTCAAGGAGCACTCATTCCACTCCGAATGCCGCCCCGTGGCAAGCCGGTGGCCGGTCACTCGTCCACCAGCACCTGACCGTCGTGCTCCACATAAGGCTGGTAGGGGCCCGTGCCACTGTTGTCCGCGCGCGATGCGGGCACAAAGCCGCCGGTGCTGACATCGAACACATGGACCTCGCCCTCCTCGATCACGTAGTGCCAGCCATGCAGGCTGATCTGGCCCGCCTGCACCCGGCTGCGCACCATGGGGTACTCCATGAGGCGCTCGAGCTGCAGCACCACGGCGCGCTGCTCGGTGCGGCGCAGCACCTCGGGGCCCGGCGACATGGGCAGCAGGGCCTCGCGCCCCAGGTCCAGCCAGTGGTTCAGGTTGGGGGCCTCGGGCGAGACCTCACCATACATCGCCTTGATAGCCCCACAGTGGCTGTGGCCGCACACCACGATGCGGCGCACCTGCAGGTTGAGCACCGCGAATTCGATGGCCGCCGTGGTGCCATGGTGGCCATGCGATCCGTCATAGGGCGGAATGAACGCGCCCACGTTGCGCACCAGGAACAGCTCGCCCGGCCCCGCCCCGGTCAGCAGGTAGGGCACCAGGCGCGAGTCGGAGCAGCCGATGAACAAGGTCGTGGGGTGCTGCCCCTCGTCCACCAGCGTCTGGAACTGCTCGCGGTACTGGGGAAAGGCGTCGTCGTGAAAGCGGCGCAGGCGGTCCAGCAGTTCGTCAGGCATGGTTGTGCAGCCGAAAACAGCGCATGCGGCTACTGCACCAGCGGCGATTCGGCCGCATCGAGCGCCACCCCTTCGACCACGGCCGCGCCAGCCAGCAGCTGCAGGTACTGGCGCAGCGCGTTCACCCAGGCCTGCTGGCGCAGGGTGAGCGCAATGGCCTGGCGCACCTCTTCAAAAGCGGGCTGATGCCCGGCTTCGCGCGCCACCACCTCCACCACATGCAGGCCAAAGCGGCTGTGCACCAGGCGCGCCAGCACACCGATCTCGGAGCCCCCGCCAAACACCTCGCGGGCGAACTCGGGGGCGCAGTCGGCACGGGTGAGCCAGCCCAGGTCACCGCCCTGTTGGCCGCTGGGGCAGTTGGACCACTGGGCCGCCGCCTTGGCAAACTGGGCACCACCATCGTCGGCGCAGCGCAGTTCGATCAGCAAGGCCTCGGCCCGCAGGCGCAGCTGCTTCACATCGACGCCCGGCGTCACGGCAAACAGCACATGGCGCAGCTGTGCGCGCTCGCCCTGGGCATGTGCCGCAGGGTGGGCCTCGTGGTAGCGGCGGCAGGCTTCTTCCGAGGGGTCAGGGACCTGCAGCTCGCGCTCCAGCAGCTGCTCGATGGCATTCGACGCGTCCACGCTGATCGCGCCTTCGACACCCGGCACATCGCCCGCAGGCAGCAGCCCGGCCTGCTGCGCCGCCTGGCGCAGCAGCTCGGTGCAGGCGCGCTGGCGCAGGGCCTCTTCGTCCAGCAACTCGTGCGGGGCATTGAGGGCCACGCCATTGATGCGCGCCACCTCGGCCACCACGGCCCCCGTGACGCCAACCTGCGGTGCCAGCGTGGCCTGCGGGGGCGCGTCGGCCATTGTTGCTACCAGGGCCTCGTAGGCCGCTGTCTGCGTGGGGGTCAGCGTGCTGGCCGTGGCCGCAGCGCTGTTCTCGGTGGAGCTGCAGCCGCAGCCCCCGGTTCCACATCCGCTCATGGTGTGCTCCTTGGATGGGTGGGGTTCAGGCGCGGCGGTCTTGCGACTGCATGTGGCCTGCGGGCAGGTTCAGGCGGCGCGCACGCACCACCTGGTAGGGGCGCAGCACATAGGCCAGCGTGCCAAAGCCGCTCCACACGTGCACCAGGCGGGTGAACGGGAAGACCAGGAAGATGCTCATGCCCAGGAACATGTGGGCCTTGAAGATCCAGCCGGCTTCGGCCAGCAGCTCCACCCCCCCACTGCGGAAGGTCACCACGCGTTGGCCCCACTCGGCCAGCTTCATCATCATGGAGCCGTCCAGATGCTGGGCCGACAGCGGAATGGTCGCCAGGCCCAGCGCCAGTTGCAGCCACAGCAGCACCAGGATCAGGATGTCGCTGGCCTTGGACGTGGCGCGGATGCGCTCATCCGACAGGCGGCGGTGCAGCAGGATGGACAGGCCGATGAAGCCCAGCGTACCCGCAATGCCGCCCGACACCATGGCCATGAGCTGCTTGGCGCCCGCACTCATGAAATGCTCATACAGAAAGTGCGGCGTGAGCATGCCCACGGTGTGGCCGAAGAACAGGAACAGAACGCCGATGTGGAACAGGTTGCTGCCCCAGCGCAGGCTGCCGGTGCGCAGCAGTTGAGAGGAATCGCTCTTCCAGGTGTACTGGTCGCGGTCGAACCGCGCCCAGCTGCCAATGAAGAAAACGGCCAGGCAAATATAGGGATAGATGCCAAACAACAGGGTATCGAGCCAGGTGGTCATGCTGAGACTCCTTCTGGTGCCCGCTCGGCGCGGGGGGTACGAACAAAATGCATGGGCTGCGGCTGGTCAGGCTTGGCCTGGCCCTGGGTGCTGCAGCCCCCAAACGCTTCGGGCTCGGCCCAGACCTCGTCCATGGGCGGCTCTGGGGTGAGCGCCACCGACTGCACACGCTGGCCCGACACTTCGAGCACGGCCGCAATCACGCTGGCGTAGGGGCTGTTTCTTGCCACCAGCGCGCTGAACAGCGCGTTGAGGATGTGGGCCATTTCGCCCAGGAACTCCTTGGCCACTTCGGGCGGCTGGGTGGAGGCGAACTCCAGCACCACTGGCAGGTGGTCGGGCAGCTCGTCGGCCTCGAATTGCAGGCCGGCTTTTTCGTAGGTCTGCATCAGGTCGATGAGCGCCGGGCCGCGGTCGCGCGAGTCGCCGTGCACATGCTCGAACAGGTGCAGCGAGGTCTGGCGGCCCCGGTCGAAGTTGTCCACATAGCGGGCTTCGGCTTCCAGCGGGTCCAGCGCCGCGAGGTGCTGGCACACGCCTGTCAACTCGGCCACACGCTCGTGGCTCAAGGCCTGCTCCAGCTGCAGCGCGTCGATGAGCTGCGGCATCACGCTGCGCAGCTGCGCATCGGGGTAGCTCAGCAGGTAGCCCAGGGCGCGCAGGGTCAGGCGCACAGAGGTCGGGTTCTTCTTGAACATGGTGATTCCTTCCTGTGTGCGATCAGACCGTGGCCTTGATCGGAATGGTGCGGGGCTTCTTGCCGCCGAACATGCTGACTTCCGTCGCGCCATCCGAGCAGCCGTTGCCAAACGAGAAGCCGCAGCCACCCCGGATGTCGAACGCGTTCTCGGCGTATTCGCGGTGGGCCGACGGGATCACGAAGCGGTCCTCGTAATTGGCAATCGCCATCACGTGGTACATCTCCTCCACCTCGGCCATCGACAGGCCCGCTTGCTTGAGCACGGACAGGTTCTGGCGCTGCTCCACATGCTTGTCGCGCTGGTAGGTGCGCATGGCCAGCATGCGCTCCAGCGCCCGCACCACGGGGCCGGTGTCGCCTGCGGTGAGCAGGTTGGCCAGGTACTGCACGGGGATGCGCAGTTGCGATACATCCGGAATCTCGCCGTTCACACCCACATGGCCCGCGTTGGCGGCGGCCGTGATGGGCGAGAGCGGTGGCACATACCAAACCATGGGCAGCGTGCGGTACTCGGGGTGCAGCGGCAGGGCCACCTTCCATTGCACGGCCATCTTGTAGACGGGGCTGTTGCGCGCGGCGTCCATCCAGCTGTCCGGGATGCCGTCGATGCGGGCCTGTTTGATCACGTCCGGGTCGTTCGGGTCCAGGAAGATGTCGAGCTGGGCCTGGTACAGGTCGCGGTCGCGCTCCACGCTGGCGGCTTCCTGGATGCGGTCTGCGTCATACAGCAGCACACCCAGGTAACGGATGCGGCCCACGCAGGTTTCCGAGCACACGGTGGGCTGGCCGGCCTCGATGCGGGGATAGCAGAAGATGCACTTCTCGGCCTTGCCCGACTGCCAGTTGTAGTAGATCTTCTTGTAGGGGCAGCCCGAGACGCACATGCGCCAGCCACGGCACTTGTCCTGGTCGATCAGCACGATGCCGTCTTCCTCGCGCTTGTAGATCGAGCCCGAAGGGCACGAGGCCACGCACGCCGGGTTCAGGCAGTGCTCGCACAGGCGCGGCAGGTACATCATGAAGGTGTTTTCGAACTGGCCGTAGATGTCCTTTTGCACATCGTCGAAGTTCTTGTCCTTGCTGCGGCGGCTGAATTCACCGCCCAGGATTTCCTCCCAGTTCGGGCCCCATTCGATCTTCTCCATGCGCTTGCCGGTGATCAGGCTGCGCGGGCGGGCCGTGGGTGCGGCCTTGCTTTCAGGCGCCGACTGCAGGTGGTCGTAGTCGAACGTGAAGGGCTCGTAGTAGTCGTCGATCTGCGGCAGGTTGGGGTTGGCGAAGATGCGCATGAGCAGCTTCCACTTGCCGCCCTGGCGGGGCGCGATGGAGCCGTCGGGGCTGCGCACCCAGCCACCGTTCCAGCGGTCCTGGTTTTCCCATTCCTTGGGGTAGCCGATGCCGGGCTTGGTTTCGACGTTGTTGAACCAGGCGTATTCCACCCCGGGGCGGCTGGTCCAGACGTTCTTGCAGGTGACGGAACAGGTGTGGCAACCAATGCACTTGTCCAGGTTCAGCACCATGCCGATTTGTGCGCGAATTTTCATCGTGTTTCTCCTTGTCTTCGGCTTCAGGCGTGGTGGGCCGATGCGGGGGCTTCGTCGTCAAGCCAGTCCACGCGGTCCATCTTGCGCACCAGCACAAACTCGTCGCGGTTGGTGCCGATGGTTCCGTAGTAGTTGAAGCCGTAGCTGTACTGTGCGTAGCCGCCGATCATGTGGGTGGGCTTGAGCACGATGCGGGTGACCGAGTTGTGGATACCGCCACGGGTGCCGGTGATCTCGGAGCCGGGGGTGTTGATGATCTTCTCTTGCGAGTGGTACATCATCACCATGCCGGGGTTCACACGCTGGCTCACCACCGCGCGGGCCGCAATGGCGCCGTTGGCGTTGAAGAGTTCGACCCAGTCGTTGTCCACGATGCCGGCGACCTTGGCGTCGTCTTCGCTCAGCCACACCACCGAGCCGCCCCGGTTCAGCGTGAGCATCATCAGGTTGTCGCTGTACGTGCTGTGGATGCCCCACTTCTGGTGCGGCGTGATGAAGTTCAGCTGGATCTCTTTGTTGCCGTTGGGCTTCTTGCCTTCGACTTCGTGCAGCGTCTTCAGGTGCACCGGTGGGCGGTAACTCACAAAGCCTTCGCCGAAGTCACGCATCCACGGGTGGTCCTGGTAGAACTGCTGGCGGCCCGTGAGGGTGCGCCATGGGATGTACTCGTGCACATTGGTGTAGCCCGCGTTGTAGCTGACCTTCTCGCTTTCCAGGCCCGACCAGGTGGGCGAGCTGATGATCTTGCGCGGCTGCGCCTGGATGTCGCGGAAGCGGATCTTCTCGTCCTCGCGGTGCAGCGCCAGGTGCACGTGGTCGCGCCCGGTCTGCTTGCCCAGGGCCTCCCAGGCCTTGCAGGCCACATGGCCGTTGGTCTCAGGCGCCAGCATCATCACCACTTCGGTGGCGTCGATGTCGGTCACGATGCGGGGCATGCCCTGCGTCACGCCCTCTTCCTTCACGCGGCCGTTCAGGTCACCGAGCTGGCCGACTTCGGTCTGCGTGTTCCAGCCGATGCCCTTGCCGCCGTTGCCGGCCTTGTCCATCAAGGGGCCCAGGGCGGTGAAGCGCTTGTACAGGTTGGGGTAGTCGCGCTCGACCACCGTGACCTGGGGCGCGGTCTTGCCGGGGATGAGTTCGCACTCGCCCTTCTTCCAGTCGCGCACGCCATAGGGCTGGGCCATTTCACCGGGGGTGTCGTGCATGATGGGCGTGAGCACCACGTCCTTCTCGACACCCAGATGGCCCACGCTGACCTCGCTCACGGCCTTGGCAAAACCCTTGTAGATCTCCCAGTCGCTCTTGGCCTGCCAGGCAGGGTCCACCGCTGTGGACAGCGGGTGGATGAAGGGGTGCATGTCGCTGGTGTTGAGGTCGTTCTTCTCATACCAGGTGGCCGTGGGCAGCACGATGTCGGAGTACAGGCAGGTGGTGCTCATACGGAAGTCGAGCGTGACCAGCAGGTCCAGCTTGCCTTCGGGCGCATTGGCGTGCCACTGCACTTCCTCGGGCTTGGCTTCGTCCTGGCCCAGGTCCTTGCCCTGCACGCCGTGGGTGGTGCCCAGCAGGTGCTTGAGGAAGTATTCATGCCCCTTGCCCGACGAGCCCAGGATGTTGGAGCGCCACACGAACATGTTGCGCGGCCAGTTGTCGGGATGGTCCGGGTCCTCGCAGCTCATCGTGAGGCTGCCGTTCTTGAGCGACTGCACCACGTAGTCCTTGGCGTCCATGCCCTTCGCCGCAGCATCCTTGGCCACCTGCATCGGGTTGGTCTTGAGCTGGGGCGCCGAAGGCAGCCAGCCCATGCGCTCGGCGCGCACGTTGTAGTCGATCTGGGCGCCGTGGTAGGCGCTGGCATCGGCCAGGGGCGAGAGGATTTCTTCCATGCCCAGCTTCTCGTAGCGCCACTGGTCGGTGTGGGCGTAGAAGAAGCTCGTGCTGTTCATCTGGCGGGGGGGGCGGATCCAGTCCAGCGCAAAGGCCAGTGCCGTCCAGCCGGTCTGGGGCCGCAGCTTTTCCTGGCCTACATAGTGGGCCCAGCCGCCGCCGCTCTGGCCAATACAGCCGCACAGCATCAGCATGTTGATGATGCCGCGGTAGTTCATGTCGCAGTGGTACCAGTGGTTCATCGCCGCGCCGATGATGACCATGGACTTGCCATGCGTCTTGTCGGCGTTGTCGGCGAACTGGCGCGCCACGGTGATGATCTGGTCGCGCGGCACGCCCGTGATCTTTTCCTGCCAGGCAGGGGTGTAGGGGCGGTCGGCGTCGTAGCTGCCGCCGGGCTCTTCACCGGGCAGGCCCCGGTCGATGCCGTAGTTGGCGGCCAGCAGGTCGAACACCGTGGCGACCATCACGCGGCCTTGGGCTTCGTGGCCGGACAGCTCCAGGTGCGTCACGGGCACGGGGCGCACCATCACGTCGCTGCCTTGTTCGTTGGCCGTGAAGTTGGGCGACTGCACGCCGCCGAAGTAGGGGAAGGCCACCTTGGCCACTTCATGGGCCTGTGCGCCGTCTTCGATCACCGACAGCTTGAGCTTGACGGTGTTGCCCGTGCGGGCTTCCTTGTTCTCCAGGTTCCACAGGCCCTGGTCGGCGCGGCCATCGGCGCCCCAGCGGAAACCAATGGAGCCGTTGGGCAGCGTGACCTGGCCCAGTTCGTCGTAGCCCACGGTCTTCCAGTCGGGGTTGTTCGACTGGTCAAGCTGGCCAGGGAAGTCGCTGGCACGCACATAGCGGTCGGGCACCATGGCCTTGCTGCCATCGGGCAGCGTCTTTTCCTTGAGCACCACCAAGAGCGGCAGGTCGGTGTAGCGGCGTGCGTAGTCGTCGAAGTAGGTGCTGCGGCCCTTGCCGCCGTCCTTGAAGTAAAACTCTTTCAGGATCACGTGGCCCATGGCCATGGCCACGGCAGCGTCGGTGCCCTGCTTGGGGTGCATCCACAGATCACCCAGCTTGGCCACTTCGGAATAGTCGGGCGTGATGGACACGACCTTGGTGCCCTTGTAGCGCACCTCGGTCAAGAAGTGGGCATCGGGCGTGCGTGTCTGGGGCACGTTGGAACCCCAGGCAATGATGTACGAGCTGTTGTACCAGTCGGCCGACTCGGGCACGTCGGTCTGCTCGCCCCACACCTGCGGGCTGGAGGGAGGCAGGTCGCAGTACCAGTCGTAGAAACTCATGCACACGCCACCGATCAGGCTCAGGTAGCGTGAGCCTGCGGCGTACGAAATCATCGACATCGCCGGGATGGGCGAGAAGCCGATGATGCGGTCCGGGCCGTGCTTCTTGATCGTGTAGACATTGGCCGCAGCGATCATCTGGTTGACTTCGTCCCAGGTGCTGCGCACAAAGCCGCCCAGGCCGCGCTGCTTTTGCCATTCGCTTTTGGCGGCATTGTTTTCGACAATGCTGGCCCAGGCGTCCACGGGGCTCTTGGCCAGGGCAATGGCGGCGCGCCAGTGCTTGAGCAGGCGCCCGCGCACCATGGGGTACTTCACGCGGTTGGCGCTGTACAGGTACCAGCTGTAGCTGGCGCCGCGTGCGCAGCCACGGGGCTCGTGGTTGGGCAGGTCGGGACGGGTGCGGGGGTAGTCCGTCTGCTGGGTTTCCCAGGTCACGATGCCGCCCTTGACGTAAATCTTCCACGAGCAGGAGCCCGTGCAGTTCACGCCGTGGGTGGAGCGCACGATCTTGTCGTGCGCCCAGCGGTCGCGGTAGGCGTCTTCCCAGGTGCGGTCTTCACCGTTGGTTTCGCCGTGGCCTTGGGCAAAGGTCTCGCGCGGTTGCGAGAAATAGGTGAGGCGATCGAGGAAATGGCTCATCGGGGACTCCTTTTCTTGTCTTTTCTGTGCGGTTCTGTGGGGCAGCTCAGCAAGGCATCTCGGCGTTCTTGCGGCCGTAGTACCACCAGGTGATCACGATGCAGACGAGGTAGAACGCGAAGAACGTCCACAGCGCAGCGTGGGGGCTGCCAGTGAGGGCAATCGAGCTGCCATAGCTCTTGGGGATGAAGAACCCGCCGTAGGCGGCCATGGCGGCCGTGAAGCCCAGCGTGGCGGCGCCCAGGGTGTTGCCTTCCTTGTTGGCGTTGGCCACGGCGGCGGCATCGTGCTTGTCCACACCGCGCATGGCTTCGGTGAGGAAGATCACGGGGATCATGCGGAAGGTGGAACCGTTGCCGATGCCGGTGGTGAGGAACAGCACCAGGAAGCACACGAAGAAGCCCGAGAACTGCCCCTCGTTGCCGCCCGAGGGCAGGAACACCGTGACGCCCACCACGGCAATGGCCATGACGACGAAGTTCCACAGCGTGACGCGCGCGCCGCCGAGCTTGTCGGCCAGCCAACCGCCAAAGGGGCGGATCACCGCGCCCACCAGCGGGCCCAGCCAGGCATAGGCCAGAGGGTTGATGTTGGGAAACTGGCTCTTGATGAGCAGCGGGAAGCCTGCGGCATAGCCGATGAACGAACCGAAGGTGCCCAGGTACAGCACGCACATCAGCCAGTTGTGCTTGCGCTTGAAGATGGCGGCCTGCGCAGCGAACGAGGCGCGGGCGTCGGCAATGTCGTTCATGCCGAACCAGGCGGCCAGTGCGGTGATGGCGATCCATGGCACCCAGATGAAGGCGGCGTTCTGCGTCCACACCTGCACGGTCTGGCCGTTCTTCACGATGGTCTGGCCTTCGCCACCAAAGATGCCGAAGATGCCGGCCGTGACGACCAGCGGGCTCAGAAACTGCACCACCGACACACCGAGGTTACCCAGGCCTGCATTCACGCCCAGCGCCGAGCCCTTGCGCTCCTTCGGAAAGAAGAAGCTGATGTTGGCCATGCTGGAGCTGAAGTTGCCCCCGCCCAGGCCGCACAGCAGCGCCAGGATGAGCATGGTGGGGTAGGCGGTGCTGTTGTCCTGCACCGCAAAGCCGATGCCGATCGCAGGGATCAGCAGCGAGGCGGTGGAGATCGCCGTCCAGCGGCGGCCACCCACCAGCGGCACCATGAACGAGTAGAAGATGCGCAGCGTGGCGCCCGAGAGCGCGGGCGCTGCGGCCAGCCAGAACAGCTGGTTGGTCGAGTACTTGAAGCCGAGGCCCGGCAGGCTCACGGCGACCACGCTCCAGACCTGCCAGATGGCAAAGGCCAGGAACAGCGCGGGCACCGAGATCCACAGGTTGAGCTTGGCGACGGCTTCGCCTTCGCGCTCCCAGAACGACTTATCCTCCGGGGCCCAGAGGGTAAGCAGACGCCCCTGGCGCCCGCTTTTGGTGGTGGCAGACATGGTGAGGTTTCCTTGAAGAATCAGCGGGTGGCAGGCTGTGCGACAGCGTCCTGCGCGCCCATGAGACGGGTGTTGCGCACTTCGGTGAAGTACATCCAGATGAGCGAGACCCAGACCACGCCGTACATCAGCATGAAGGCGCTGGAGCGGATGCCCGTGAGGTCCATGAGGGCACCAAACAGGATGGGCAGAATGAAGCCGCCCATGCCACCGGCCAGGCCCACGATGCCGCTGATGGCGCCGATGTTCTTGGGGTAGTCGTCGCTGATGTACTTGAAGACGCTGGCCTTGCCGAAGGCCCAGCAAATGCCCAGCAGGAACATGAGGCCGGTGAAGACATACACGTTCAGGCCCAGGTGGAAGGTCTTGGCGCCGTTGACGGTGAGGATGGTGAAATCGGTCTGTGGGTACGACAGCAGGAACAGGCAGATCCAGCTCACCCACATCACCCACCAGGTCACGCTGTGGGCACCGTACTTGTCAGACAGCATGCCGCCGATGGCGCGCAGCACGCCGCCAGGCAGCGAGAAGCAGGCTGCGAGCAGCGCGGCCACGCGGATGTCCAGGCCGAACTCGCCCACGTAGTACTGCACCATCCACAGCGACAGCGCCACGTAGCCGCCGAACACGATGCTGTAGTACTGGCAGTACTTGAGCACCTTGGGGTCCTTCAGGGCCTTGAGCTGGTCGGTGAACTTGACGTTGCTGGGCACCAGGTGGGCCGGGTCGCTGTGGCTGAACAGCAGGAACAGCACCAGCGTGCCCAGCATGATGGCCGCGTACACCTGCGGCACCATGGTCCAGCCGAAGGCCACCAGCAACACCGGGGCCACGAACTTGTTGACCGCCGCGCCCGAATTGCCCGCGCCATACACGCCCATGGCCGTGCCCTGGCGGTGCTTGGGGAACCAGCGCGCCACATAGGGCGTGCCCACCGAGAACGAGCCGCCCGCCAGCCCCACGAACAGACCGATGGTGAGGAAGTGCCAGTATTCGGTGGCATAGCTCATGAGCCAGATGGCGGGGACGGTGGTGGCCATGACGGCGGCCATCACGATGCGGCCGCCGAACTTGTCGGTCCAGATACCAAGTGGCACCCGCACCAGCGAACCCGTGAGCACGGGCATGGACATGAGCAAACCGAACTGCGTGGAGTTCAGGTTGAGCATCTTCTTGATGGGAATGCCGATGACGCCGAACATCATCCAGACCATGAAGCAGACGGTGAAGGCGAAGGTGCTCACGATGAGCACCGACCAGGCCTGGCGGGTGCGCTGGGGGCTGTCGCCCGGGGGCAAGGTGGTGTGTGCCATTGCGCTAGTCCTCTCTTTTTGCATGAGAGGAATATTCGCGCCGATGGGCGGTTTTGCACATCCTTCGCAAGCACACCCGCGCCGCGGCAGAAGGAGTAGTCCGCCGCGGCGGCGCATCCTCCGAAAGAACTATGGACAACTGCCGCGGCAGGGCCAGCCGCCGGGGACGCACGCAGCCCAGGGGCCGGTGTGCCCCGCCGCCCCGATCGAGATGCAAGAGAAATCAGCCGCTAGCGCTTGATGGACAAGCGTAAACAGCTACCATTTCAGTAGCAAATTCAAAATATCAAAAACAGGAAAGGGATGCTGCGGACAGCGCCGCAGCAGGCGCCTGGGCGCCTGGGCGCCTGGGCGGCTTGCGGCTACTCGGTGCGCTGGCGGTCCGACGCGTAGACCGCCGCCTGCACGCGCGAACTCAGGCCCAGCTTGCGCAGGATGTGCTGCACGTGGATCTTCACCGTGGTCTCGGCGATGTCGAGCGTGCGCGCGATTTCCTTGTTGCTGGCGCCGCGCGCAATTTCGCGCAGCACGTCTTCCTCGCGCGGCGACAGCGGCGTGAGGCCGCTGGCGGCCGCAGCATCGGCCGGCGGTGGCGGCGGGGCCTCGGGCGCACCCTGGGACTGGAAGGCCGCCACCAGCTTGCCCATCAGTTCGGGGCTGACCACGGGCTCGCCGCGCGCCGCACGGCGGATGGCCTCGGCCAACAGGTCGCCTTCGATGGTCTTGAGCAGGTAGCCCTGCGCGCCATTGCGCAGCGCGGTGGCCAGGTCCTGCGCGTCTTCGCTCACGGTGAGCATGAGCACCCGCGACGCGGGCGCCACCTCGCGCAGGCCCTGAATGGCGTCCACGCCCATCACGCCCGGCAGGTGGTTGTCGAGCAGGATCACCTGGGGCTGCAGCCGGGGCGCCAGCCGCAGGGCTTCGGCTGCGTCACCCGCCTCGCCCACCACCTGCAGACCATCGTCCTGGCCCAGCAGCGCAATCAGCCCACGCCGGAACAGCGTGTGGTCGTCCACCACCAGCAGCGTGACGGGCGGCGCCGCAGGCTCCAGCACCTGGGGCTGCGTCGAGGGGAACAACGGGGTCGTCATGGGGTGTGCGCTTCCTGCAAGGCGGGACGGGGCTCCCGGCCCGGGGCTGCGGCGGCAGCGGCCGGCACGGGGGCGGGAGAAGAAGACCGGGCAACGGGTTCCGGCGCCACCGTGGGCAGCTCGATGCACACGCGGGTGCCCTGCCCTGGCGCCGATTCGACCTGGACCACCGCCCCGATGCGCTGGGCCCGCTCGCGCATGATGCCCAGGCCCACATGCAGCGAGTCGGGCGGCACGCTGGCCACCTCGAAGCCCTTGCCGTTGTCCTGCACTTCAAAGCGCCAGCGCGGATGGCGGTGCACCAGCAGGTCCACGCGCGTGGCACCCGAGTGCTTGCGCACGTTGGAGAGTGCCTCCTGCACCATGTGCAGCACCTGGATCTGCAGATCGGACGGCAGCGGCAGGCCATGGCCCACCATGCCCAGCGTGGTGGCCACACCCGTCTGGTGCTCGAACTTGGACAGCGTGGCGCGCAACGCGGACTCGATGTCCTCCTCGCTGGTGCGGGTGCGAAAGTGCACCAGCAGCTCGCGCACATCGGCATAGCACTCGCGCACGCCCACATCCAGCTCGCCCATGCTGCGGTCGCGCTTGGCCTCGTCGCCGCGCGCCACGGCGTCGCGCAGCAGCTGTGTCTGGATCTTGAGAAAAGCCAGCGACTGCGCAATGGAGTCGTGCAATTCGCGCGCCAGCAGGCTGCGCTCCTCGGCCACGGCGGCCTCGCGCTCCAGCGCGGAGGCGCGCAGGCCTTCCATGGCGCTGGCCAGGTGGCGCGTCATGGCTTCCAGCAGGTCGCGCAGCTCATCGGTGAGTTCGACCTGCGTGCGGAAGAACAGGTCCACCTCACCCAGCAGGCGTTGCTGCATCTGCACGGGGATGGTGACCATGGTTTCAAAACCCGCGTCGCGGCAGTGGGGCAACGCGACCTGGGTGGACGGCGTGATGGGGATGACGCGCGTGCGCGCCTGGGCCTGGGGCTGGCCGCACAGGCAACTGCCCGTGTGCAGGCAGTGTTCACCGTCAGACATGGCGCGCGGCAGGCCGTCGCCCGCCAGCAGCACGTAGCGCTCGTTGGCCTCGTTGGACCAGCGCACGGCGGCGGCATCGGCACCGGCCACGCGGCGGATCTGCTGCACAAAGCCCTGGGCCAGTAGCTCCAGGCTGCCGGCGGTGGAGGCCAGTGCGCTCACCTCGTACAACGCGGCCAGGCGCTGGTTCTGCACGGCAACGCTGGCGGTCTTCTCGCGCACCTTGTGCTCCAGGTCGTCGTGCGAGGTCTGCAGCGCATGGGCCATGAGGTTGAAGCCGGCCGACAGCTGGCCGAACTCGTCATCCGTCTCGACCGGCAGGCGCGTGCCCAGCTCGCCCTGGCGCAGCCGGGCCTGGGCCTGCTGCAGGCGCGCCACGGGGTTGATGACGAGCAGGTAGCTCACGGCCATGAAGGTCACGGCGGCCACGATGGCCAACGCCATCATGAACAGCTGGAACAGGTGCAACGCGGCCGTCCAGCCCGCAATCTGGACCTCGATCGCATCCACAAAACCGTCCACCTGCTGCACAAAGGCGTCGGCCTGCGCCAGGGTCTGCGCGCGGTCGGGCGGCGAGGCGCTGACCCAGCCGGTGCGCGCCACGGCCCACTGCACACGGATGCCGTCGAACCGCGTGCGCGTCTCCTCGCTCCAGGGCACAAACAGGGGCCGCGACGGGTCGCCCGTGCGCAGCAGCTCCAGGCTGGCGTCGAACTGGCGTGCGCGCTCCTGCACCGCCTGCTGCGGCTCGGCCTGCAGCACCAGCACCATGCGCAGCATGTTCATGCGCAGGCGGCCCGCCTCGTTGACGGCGGCAGCGCCCCCTTCGAGCTTCCAGGTCACCCACAGCGTGAGGCCGATGGACACCAGCGCGACCAGCAGAAATCCTGCGCCCATGGCCAGGAGCTTGGTGGTCAGCGTGGGTTTGGTGTGGGCCAGCATGCCAGGCAGTGTAGGCAGCACGCCCGCCCTCAACCTTGACCTGCGTCAAGCCGGGCGCGCGTAGCATCGCGCCATGCAACGATTTCCCGACACCCGCAGTTCAGCCCCCCGATCCGCCAGAGCGTCCCTGCGCCAGAGCCTGCTGCTGGCCGGCGCCCTGGCGGCAACGCTGGCGGGCTGCGCCGCCACGGGCCCCAGCGCCCCCAGCGCGCCGCCGGCCCACCCCTGGCCCGGCCACCTGCAGGCCCTGCTGCCCGCCGATGTGCTGCTGCTGGGCGAGCAGCACGACGCCGCCGACCACCAGCGCCTGCAGCGCGAGGCCGTGCAGTGGCTCGCGGCGCGGGGGCAGCTGGCGGCCGTGGTTCTGGAGATGGCCGAAAGCGGGCACAGCACCCGGTCGCTGCCGCAGGGCGCCAGCGACGCCCAGGCCCAGGCCGCCCTGCAGTGGAACGATGCCGCCTGGCCCTGGAAGGCCTATGGCCCCGTGGTCATGACCGCCGTGGCGGCGGGCGTGCCCGTGCTGGGCGGCAACCTGCCGCGCGCCCAGATGCGCGCCGCCATGGCCGACACCGCCTGGGACCGGCACCTGCCCGCCCCGGCGCTGCAGCGCCAGCACGAAGCCCTGCGCCAGGGCCACTGCGGCCTGCTGCCCGAAACGCAGATCGCCCCCATGGCGCGCATCCAGATCGCCCGCGACGCGCGCATGGCCCAGACCGCACAGCAGGCCCTGCAGCCCGGCCGGACGGTGTTGCTGGTGGCGGGCGGCGGCCATGTGCTGCGCAGCCTGGGCGTGCCCACGCACTGGCCGGACGGCCTGGTTTCCAAAGTGGTTCTGGCGCAAGCAGGACAAGCGCAAGCAGCTATCAAAAACGATGCAAACATGGCGCCGACTGCGGATGCCGATACGGACTCCGTGATCGGCACCCCGGCCCTGCCACCCCGCGATGCCTGCGCCGAACTGCGCACCCAGTGGCGCCCCGCCGCCACCCCGCCTTGAAGCGCTATGGCGCTGCTGCGCGCACGGCCTGCGCCCGCAACAGCGCCGCAAACTCGTCGGCCGGCACCGGCCGGCTGCACAGGTAGCCCTGGTAGGTGTCGCAGCCGCGCCCGCGCAAAAAGGCCAGCTGGCCCTCGGTCTCCACCCCTTCGGCCAGCACCGACAGCCCCATGCTGTGCCCCATGGCGATGATGGCGGCACTGATGGCCATGTCGTCCTCGCTTTGCGGGATGTCGCGGATGAAACCCTGGTCGATCTTGAGCACGTCGATGGGAAAGCGCTTGAGCTGCGCCAGCGACGAATAGCCCGTGCCGAAGTCGTCCACCGCGATGCGCAGCCCCAGCTCGCGCAGGCGCACCAGCACCAGGCGGGCCTCTTCGGTGCGCTCGGCCAGCGCGCTTTCGGTGATCTCCATCTCCAGCAGCCGGGCCGGGAAGCCCGATTCGGCCAGCGCGGCCGAGGCGCAGCCGGCCAGGTCCGTGAGGTGGAACTGGCGTGGCGACACGTTCACCGCCAGCATCACCTCGGGCAGGCCGGCATCGCGCCACGCCTGGCCCTGGCGGCAGACCTCGCGCACCACCCATTCGCCCAGCGGGCCGATCACGCCAGAGGTCTCGGCCACGGGGATGAAGCGCGCGGGAGAGATCAGCCCCTCCTGCGGGTCGTACCAGCGCACCAGCGCCTCGGCGCCCAGGATGCGGCCCGTGGCAATCTCGACCTGGGGCTGGTAGTGCATCCGCAGGTGGCCCTGCATCAGCGCCAGGCGCAGGCGCGACTCCAGTTCCAGCCGCTCGCGGGCGGCCTGGGTCATGGCCTCGTTGAAAAAGCACCAGGCGCCCCGGCCCCGCGCCTTGGCGCCATAGACCGCCGCGTGGGCGCCCTGCAGCAGCAGCTCGGTGGTGCTGGCGTGCTCGGGGAACATGCAGATGCCCACGCTCACCCCGGCCACCACCTCCAGCCCGTCGGGCGAGCGCCAGGGCTCGGCCACGGCCTGGATCAGGTGGCGCGCCATGGCCGCCGCGCCATCGGCATGGCGCAGGTTGCGCGCCACCACGGCCAATTCATCGCCCGCCATGCGCCCCAGCACATCCCCCGGGCGCAGGGCCGACTGCACCTGCCGCGCAATGTGCTTGAGCACCTCGTCGCCTGTGGCGTGGCCGTAGCTGTCGTTCACGTCCTTGAAGCGGTCCAGGTTGAGCAGCAGCACGGCGATGTTCTCGCCGCTCGCGCGCGCCTCCTGCACGGCCAGCTCCAGCTGGTGCCCGAACCAGGTGCGGTTGGACAGGCCCGTGAGCGCATCGTTGTGGGCCAGGAACTCCAGGCGCCGCTGCTGGGCCTTTTCTTCGGAGATGTCGGTGAACATGCACACGTAGTGCGTGATCTCGCCCGCCGGATCGCGCACGGCCGACAGCGACATGTGCTCGGGGAAGATCTCGCCGTTCTTGCGGCGGTTCCAGATTTCGCCCTGCCAGTGGCCGGTTTCGATCAGCGCCGACCACATGGCCTCGTAGAACGCCTGGTCATGGCGGCCCGACTTGAAGACGCGCGGGGTCTTGCCCAGCAGCTCGTCCTCGGTGTAGCCCAGCAGCCGCGTGAACGCCGCGTTCACCGACAGGATGCGGCTGTGGGCATCGGTCACCACCACGCCCTCCATGGTGTTGTCCACCACGGTGGCCGCCAGCCGCTGGCGGGCCTCGCTGCGCTGCAGGGCGGCGCGTGCAGCCTTGATCTCGTCCAGGTCCTGCACCACACACACCAGGTGCGCCGGCCCATCGTTCCCCTCGGGCGCGAGGGTCACGGTGCACAGCACCGACACCTGGCGGCCGTCGTCCAGGCGCAGGCAATGGCGTTCGCCCACATAGTGGTCGATCTCGCCCGCCATCAGGCGCTCGAACTGGCGCGCGGCCCAGTCGCGGTCCTGCGCAATCATCACTTCGCGGAAGTTGAGGGTGAGCACCTGCGCCAGCGTGCCCCCCAACATGTTGATCAGGCGGTGGTTGGCCCACAGAAAGCGCCCGTCCGGCGCCACGCGTGCGATGCCAGCGGGGGCATGGCGCACGATCTGCGTCAGCTCGTGCGCCATGGCCATGCGCACCTTCTCGGCACGGCGCATGCGCCGCAGCAGCCACCAGGCCAGGCCGCTGGTCAGCAGCACATAGCCCCAGCCCTTCCAGGTCTGAAAGCGGGTCAGCAGATCCGGGTCGGTAACCCAGTGGGCCAGCAACATGTCGCCCGCGAACACCCAGGCCACACCCAGCACCAGGTACAGCAGCATGCCCCGCCAGGGGACCAGTGGTGGGGCATGCCCCTCTTCGCCCATTGAACTCCTCGTGTCACACGGTTCCACGGCGTGCGGCCCTTGCTGCGACAATGTTGCAGCTATGACGACCAACGCCTACATCCTTACCCTGTCCTGCCCCGACCGCCTGGGGCTGGTGCACGCTGTCTCCGGTTTTCTGCTGGAGCACGGCGGCAACATCGAAGAAGCCGCGCAGTACAACGACCACGCCACGGGCCTGTTCTTCATGCGGGTGCAGTTTGCCTGCGACCAGCACGACCACGCCACCCTCAAGGCCCGCCTGACCGCCTTTGCCGAGCCCCACCAGATGCGCTGGACGCTGCACGCCACCGCCGCGCCCATGAAAACCGTGCTCATGGTCAGCAAAGAGGGCCATTGCCTCAACGACCTGCTGTTCCGCTGGAAAAGTGGCCTGCTGCCCATCGACATCCGCGCCATCATCAGCAACCACCGCGACTTCTACCAACTCGCGGCCAGCTACAACGTGCCGTTCCACCACATCCCGCTCACCGGGACGACCAAAGCCCAGGCCGAGGCAAAACAGTTGGAGATTATCGAGGCCGAAGGGGCCGAACTGGTGGTGCTGGCCCGTTACATGCAGATACTTTCACTTGATCTATGTCAAAAGTTGGCCGGACGGGCCATCAACATCCACCACAGCTTCCTGCCCAGCTTCAAGGGTGCCAAGCCCTATTACCAGGCGCATGACCGGGGCGTGAAGCTCATCGGCGCCACCGCCCACTACGTGACGGCCGACCTGGACGAAGGCCCCATCATCGAGCAGGACGTGGCCCGCGCCGACCACACCGACACCGTGGAAGACCTCACCGCCCGGGGCCGCGACACCGAAAGCCAAGTGCTGGCCCGCGCCGTGAAGTGGCACAGCGAGCACCGCGTGATTCTGAACGGCCACAAGACCGTGATCTTCCGCTAGCCCGCCCTGCCTGCCCCATGGCCACGGCAGCCCCGTCGTCCTTCCTCGGCAGCGCGGCGCGGCGCATCCCGCCCATCCAGTGCCTGCTGACCTTCGAGGCGCTGGCCCGCCTGCGCAGCGTGACGCAGACGGCCGACGAACTGTGCGTCACGCCCAGCGCCGTGAGCCACCGCGTCAAGCAGCTCGAACAGATCCTGGGCGCGCGGCTGTTCGGCCGGGCCGACTTTTCACTGACCACCGAAGGCAGCGCCTACCTGGCCCAGGTGCGCGAGGGGCTCACCGCGCTGCAGCGCTTTCCGGGCCAGGCGGCAGCGCCCGGTCGCCGGCGACTCAAGCTGGCCGTCACCCCCACGTTCGCACGCACCATCCTCATCCCGCGCCTGCGCCAGTTCACCGAGGCCTACCCCGAGATCGACCTCGCGCTGCAGGTCTCCATCCCGCTGCTGGACGTGGTGGCCGAAGACGCCGACCTGATGGTGCGCTTTGGCCCCGGCCACTATGCCGATGTGGAGCATGTGGAGCTGGCGCGCGACGTGGTCACGCCCCTGGCCTCGCCCGCGTTCGTGCGCGAGCACGGCCCGTTTGACCGCCCCGAAGACCTGGAGGGCGTGCAACTGCTGCGCAGCCCCCTGGAGCCCTGGCGTACCTGGTTCGCCGCCACGGGCCTTTCCTGGGCCGAACCCAGCGAGGGCTCGCAGTTCAACGACATCGGCCTGATGTGCGATGCCGCCGCTGCCGGCATGGGCGTGGCCCTGGTGCGGCTCAAGCTCGGCGCGCCCTGGCTGGAAAACGGCACCCTGGTGCGCCTGTTTGCCACCGACACCGCCAGCCCCCACGCGCACTACCTGTGCTGGCGCACCGGCACGATGGACCGGTGGGAATGCGCCGCGTTTGCCGAGTGGCTGCGCAAAACCATGGCGTAGTTCAGGTTCGTCCTCCTGAGCCGCTTCGGCGTCTGCTGGCCTGGGCCACGTCATTTTTGATGGCCCACGGCACACAAAAAATGCGTCAACTTGGGCTCCAAGGCAAGCCCAATTGGCCTCTGGCGCCCTATCCGTTTGCGCCGGCAGCTACCCGCCTGTGAGCAAACAAGTGTTTTTCACAAACGCCTGCAGAAAACCTCACACCCTGCCCGCACCCATCCCCTACAGTGGCGGCCATGAACACCGCTTCTTCTCCCATTGCGCCCCCCACCCCGGCCGAGCGCGCCGCGCGCCAGGCCGAAGTTGTCCAGGCCCTGGGCCAGGCCGTGCCGGCGCACGCGCTGCTCTGGCACACCGAAGACACCACGCCCTACGAATGCGACGGCCTCACCGCCTACCGCCAGCGCCCATTGGTGGTGTGCCTGCCCGAAACCTATGACGAGGTGCAGGCCGTGCTGCAGGTCTGCCACCGGCTGCAGGTGCCCGTGGTGGCGCGCGGCGCGGGGACAGGCCTGTCGGGCGGCGCCATGCCCCATGCGATGGGCGTGACGATGTCGCTGGCCAAGTTCAACCGCATCCTGAGCATCAACCCCGAAAGCCGCACGGCCGTGGTGCAGTGTGGCGTGCGCAACCTGGCCATCAGCGAGGCGGCTGCGCCCTACGGCCTGTACTACGCCCCCGACCCCAGCAGCCAGATCGCCTGCACCATCGGCGGCAACGTGGCCGAGAACTCGGGCGGCGTGCACTGCCTCAAATATGGCCTCACGGTGCACAACGTGCTCAAGGTGAAGGGCTTCACGGTGGAAGGCGAGCCGGTGGAATTCGGCAGCGAGGCACTCGACGCCCCTGGCTACGACCTGCTGGCCGCCGTGATCGGCAGCGAAGGCATGCTGGCCGTGACCACCGAAGTGACGGTCAAGCTCATCCCCAAGCCCCAGCTCGCGCGCTGCATCATGGCCAGCTTCGACGACGTGCGCAAAGCGGGCGACGCCGTGGCCGCCGTGATCGCCGCAGGCATCATCCCTGCCGGCCTGGAGATGATGGACAAGCCCATGACCGCCGCCGTCGAGGATTTTGTGCACGCGGGCTACGACCTCACCGCCGAAGCCATCCTGCTGTGCGAGAGCGACGGCACGCCCGAAGAAGTGGAAGAAGAAATCGGCCGCATGAGCGAGGTGCTGCGCGCTGCGGGCGCCACCGCCATCTCGGTCAGCCAGGACGAGGCCGAACGCCTGCGCTTCTGGAGCGGCCGCAAGAACGCCTTCCCCGCCAGCGGCCGCATCAGCCCCGACTACATGTGCATGGACTCGACCATCCCGCGCAAGCGCCTGGCCGACATCCTGCTGGCCATCCAGGAGATGGAAAAGAAATACCAGCTGCGCTGCGCCAACGTGTTCCATGCGGGCGACGGCAACCTGCATCCGCTGATCCTGTTCGATGCGAACGATGCCGACCAGCTGCACCGCTGCGAGCTGTTTGGTGCAGACATCCTGGAGACCAGCGTGGCGATGGGCGGCACGGTGACGGGCGAACATGGCGTGGGCGTGGAAAAGCTCAACAGCATGTGCGTGCAGTTCTCGGCCGAGGAAAACGCGCAGATGTTCGGGCTCAAGCATGCGTTCGACCCGGCGGGGCTGTTGAACCCGGGTAAGGTGATTCCTACGCTGAACCGGTGTGCGGAGTACGGAAAGATGCTGGTGCGCGGGGGGCAAATCAAGCATCCGGATTTGCCGAGGTTTTGAGTAATGTAGCCCTCGGCAAATTCAGAAGAGGTCAGTGGCCAAAATATCTAAGGAAAATCAGCGTGAAGAAATCTGAAAAACTGACGAGAGATGATGTTTTTGGGAACGCCGCCTTTGACATTGAGCATGCACTTAGCATGTATGCACTCAGTTTTTGCACAATCCCCGCTGCGGGTCTCTACGACAAAGAGGCGCTAGCACAGTATGCGAGTGTCCTTGACACCTGCCACATATACATGATCGGCTACACCCCAAGGATTGACTTTGTCGGGGCCGAACAGAAGGATCGAAATCTTCTGCTGTCGTTCAAGGTTCTCTCGGAAAATCATGTGGTCGAGTACGTACTGCCCGAAGGCGCCTCGCTCGGGACTGAAGGCGATCTCTTCTACGTCGGCGACAGCTCCGGAAAGAGGTTCTGGCCAAACGAAATGGACATGCAGACTAGGCTAGCCGCCACAGGCGCAGTCAAGTTCGAGGTTAAGTATGTTGGGCAGGCCTACGGACAAGGCGGATCCAGAAATGCCATAGATCGCCTCCTCAAGCACGAGACGCTTCAGAAAATTGCCTTGAAGACAGCGCCAGACGGCTATCAAATCACCTTGCTTCTGTTGGCGATTGAACCAAACAATCAGCTAGTAACCGTGATCAATCCTCGAGCGAAGAACAAGGATGAAAGCGGAACGAGAATTCGACAAGGGCTGGACAAACTCTTTAATACGACGGAGGAAGAACGTATCTCGCTCTACGAGGCCGCCCTGATCAGATACTTCTACCCCGACTTCAACAAAGAGTTCAAAGACAGCTTTCCGTCAACTAACTTGAAGATCCTACGGGACTGTTACGAGAAAGACTTCTCCGCTGTAATGGCGGAAATTTGCATCGATGGCCTGCCTTTCCGACTGTGGTCTAACGCTGTCGGACCTAAGCTGTATCACATCGCCAAACACGACCTGCACAAGAGTGAAGAACGTAGGATGTTCTTCGGTCTATAGGTTCTAGCGACTTGGCGTTGCGTGCCAGTCAAATCCAACGTTGAGCGCCCGCCTTCTCTAACTGTCACTGGCTGGCCTCTGGCCGGTAGCTGCAGTAGGACCTCCGACAATCCGAAGCTCCATCGTCTTCCATTTCGCACCATGCTCAGCGACGCTCCCTCCGTCCTCCTCCAATCCGCCAACGCTCTCGCCGCACAAGCACAGGCCGTAGCCACGCAAGACTTTGCAGCAGCACGCGCGTTGTGGCGGCAGGCGGGGGTGTTGTTTCAACGAGCGCACGAAGCCGACCCCACTCAACATGCTGCTGCGTTTCGCCTGGGGCAGGCGTGGGTGGCAGAAGCCCATGCGCTGCAGAAAGAAGGATCAGAGGATGCGACGGCCATGTGGCGACAGGCGGCGCAGCAGTGCGAGGTGGCCTTTGCGCTCGACCCGCACCATGCGGTGACGGCCATGCACATTGCCAGTTGCTACGCCTGGGCGCAGGACGCCGAGGCCAAGCAGGCGTGGGCGCAGATTGCGCAGCACCTGCAGGAAGAACACGCGGCCAACATGGCGGCTGATCAAGCGGCACGCTAACCGACGCCGCTCGGGCGCGGCCGAGCAACGCGATGGCCCGAGTGGCTGTTCGGCTCCCCACCCCTGCTGGCTGCGCCTGCGGCGGGGCGGTTGTGGGGTGGCACGCGCGTCGGAGCGCGCGTGCTTCGTGAACTGACTCGCCGTGGTTGTCCGAGCGGCGCTGCGCAGCAGCAAAGCGAGTTCCACGGCGCACCCCGCAACCGCCCCGCCGCAGGTTTGCCCCGTAGCGAAGCGCAGGGGTCGCAGACTGGGGGTCGCCTTTTCTTTGGTGACTTTCTTTTGGCGACCCAAAAGAAAGTTACTCGCATGCCGGGCGACTCCCGGCCTCCGCCCTCAACACGAGCATGCTTTCCAAACCAGCACGCCAAGGCTTCGACAAACTCAGCCCGAACGGGTGGAGGTGGTACTCAGACTTCGTCAGACTCAGCCACCCACCACCGCCCGCCCAATCTCCCCCACGTGCGACACCGCAAACAGCACCAGCCCTATCAGCCCACCCACCAACGTGCCATTGATTCGGATGTACTGCAAATCCTTGCCGATGTTCAGCTCGATCAGCTGTGTCATTGCTTCGGTATCCCACCGCCGCACCGTGTCCTCGATGTGCTGCGCCACGAACTGCGACACGTCGGGCGCCAGGCCCTGCACCCAATGCTCCAGCCGGTCGTTCAGCGACTGCCGCAGCGCGGCATCGCCCGCGAGCGACTGGCCCAGCCACTGACCCAGGTTGCGCACCTGCCGCGCCACGACAGAATCCGCGTCGGCCAGATCGCGCTGCAACGCCCCGCGCAGGTCCTGCCACAGCGCCTGCACATAGCCACCCACCGTGGCATCGGTCTGCAGCCAGGTGCGAATCTCCTCGCCCTTGCGCGCCCAGTCGGGGTCGCTGCGCAGGCGCTCGATAAAACGCTGCACCGCCGCATCGAACTGCGCGCGCAAGGCGTGCTGCGGGTTGGCGGCCACGTCGGCCATCACGCTCTCGAGCGCGCGGGCCAGCAGGGCCGATCCCTTGTCGCCCAGCCAGTCGCTGGGCAATAACTTCTCGGTGCGCGGGTGGTCCTTCTTGAGCCAGGCCACGATGGTCTGCGCCACCCAGGCGCGGGTTGGCTCGTTCTGCAGCAGCTCGATGAGCTTGGCCAGCACGTCGTCCAGCAGCGCCTGGTGGCGGCCGTTGTGGGTCAGTGTGTCCAGCACCGCCGCCAGCGCGCGCGAGAGGTCCACCTGCCCGATCAATGCGCGCGCCGCCTTCTGAATAAAGCGCTCCACCTGCGCGTCCTGCACCGTCTCCAGCGCGGCAGACGCCAGACGCGTCGCCTGGTGCCCCAGCAGCGCGGCGTTGCCGGGCGCCGTGAGCCACTGCGCCAGCCGCTCGGCGGGGTCGTGCCGGCGGATCAGCGCCACCAGCGAGGGCACATCCAGGAACTTGTCGCGCACGAAGACCGCCAGGTTGCGGCCGATGCACGCCTGGTTGCGCGCGATGACGGCGGTGTGCGGAATGGGCAGGCCCAGCGGGCGGCGGAACAGCGCCACCACCGCGAACCAGTCGGCCAGCGCGCCCACCATGGCGGCCTCGGCCATGGCCTTCACGCCGTGGAGCCACAGGCCGCGTTCGACCACGCTGGTGGCGATGAACACGGCCGTCACCAGCAACAACAACCCCAGCGCCTGCCGCTTGGCACGCCGCAAGGCGAGGATTGGGCTATCAGCTTCGGCGTTCATTCGGCCTGGCCCGCCGACTTCGACGGCAAGCCGTCAGGCAGCCGCCGCAATCTGGTCCAGAGCCTTCGACAAATGGCCCACGGTGCGGTCCACGTTGTGCCACTTTTCCAGGCCGAACAGGCCAATCCGGAAGGTTTTGAAGTCCGGCCCCTCGTCGCACTGCAGCGGCACGCCCGCAGCGGTCTGCAAGCCCACTTCCATGAACTTCTTGCCGTTCTGGATGCCAGGGTCGGTGGTGTAGCTCACGACCACACCGGGGGCCTTGAAGCCCTCGGCCGCCACGCTGGGGAAGCCGCGCGATTCGAGCAGCGCGCGCACCTTGGCGCCCAACTCGATCTGCTCATCGCGCACCTTGGCAAAGCCATAGGCGCGCGTCTCGGCCATCACCTCGGACAGGCGCACCAGCGCATCGGTGGGCATGGTGGTGTGGTACGCGTGCTGGCCTTTTTCGTAACCTTCGGCGATCTGCATCCACTTCTTCAAGTCGCACGAGAAGCTGCTGCTCGTAGTGCCATCAATGGCCTGGCGCGCACGTTCGCTCAACATCACCATGGCGCAGCAGGGCGAGCCGCTCCAGCCCTTTTGCGGGGCAGAGATCAGCACGTCCACGCCCGTGGCCTGCATGTCCACCCACATGGCGCCAGACGCCACGCAGTCCAGCACAAACAGCGCGCCCACCTCGTGGGCCGCCGCCGTCACGGTGCGGATGTAGTCGTCGGACAGGATGATGCCGCTGGCTGTCTCCACATGGGGGGCGAACACCACCTTGGGCTTTTCAGCGCGGATGGTGGCCGCGACTTCGTCGGCCGGGCATGGCGCCCAGGGCGCCTGCGGGCCGCTGCCCTGCGGGCGCGCCTTGCACACGACCGAGCCGCCGCCCAGGCCCTTGTCGGCGTCGAAGATCTGCGTCCAGCGGTAGCTGAACCAGCCGTTTCGCACGATGAGCACCTTTTCCTTGTTGGCGAACTGGCGCGCCACGGCCTCCATGCCGAAGGTGCCACTGCCGGGCACCAGCACGGCGGTGTGGGCGTGGTAGACCTCTTTCAGCGTGCCCAGAATGTCCTGCACCACGCCGGTGAAGCGCTTGGACATGTGGTTGAGCGCGCGGTCGGTGTAGACCACCGAAAATTCGAGCAGGCCATCAGGGTCGATATCGGGCAAAAGGCCGGGCATGGGCAATCTCTCCGTTGAACAAATCGGTGGGCCAGCTTATCACCACGTATCGACGAACCGGTGCCCCGGCGGCGCCACCTGCGCCGACGCCAGCCCGCGCGCCAGCCACGCCCGCGTGTCCGCCGGGTCGATCACCGCGTCGATCTCCAACGTGGCCGCCATGTGCAGCGCCTCGCCGTTGGCGTAGGACTTGGCCAGCAGCTTGGCAAACAGCGCGTCGCGCTCTGCGCCCTCGGGCAGGGCCTCCAGCTCCTTGCGAAAGCCCAGGCGCACGGCGCCTTCGAGCCCCATGGCACCGAACTCGCCCGTGGGCCACGCCACGGTGAACACGGGCGCATGAAAGCCCCCGGCCGTCATGCCCATGGCGCCCAGGCCGTAACCCTTGCGCAGCACCACGCTGAAAGTCGGCACGCGCAGGCTGGCGGCGGTGACGAACAGGCGGCTCACGTGGCGCACCTGGGCCGTGGCCTCCACCTCGGGGCCGACCATGAAGCCGGGCGTGTCCACCAGGCTCACGATGGGCAGGCCGTGTGCGTTGCACAGCTGCATGAAACGCGCGCCCTTGTCGGCCGCATCGGCATCGATGGCGCCGCCCAGGTGTTGCGGGTTGTTGGCCAGCAGGCCCACGGGGCGGCCTTCGATGCGCGCCAATGCGGTGTGGATGCCGGCGCCGAAGCCGGTGCGCAGCTGCAGCAGGCTGCCCTCGTCCACCAGGCCGGCCATCGCCGTGCGGGTGTCGTACACGCGCAGGCGGTTCTCGGGCACCACGGCGCGCAGCAGGCGCGGGTCGGGCGCGGACCACTGCGATGTACGGCCCTGGAAGAACGACAGGTAGTGACGCGCGGCCTGCACCGCCCCGGCCTCGTCATCGACCAGTACGTCGATCACACCGTTGGCATGCTGCACGCGGCTCGGGCCGATTTGCTCGGGCTTGAAGACGCCCAGACCGCCGCCTTCGATCATGGCCGGGCCGCCCATGCCGATGTTGCTGCCGCGTGTGGCGATGATCACGTCGCTGCAACCCAGCAGCGCCGCATTGCCCGCAAAGCAGCGCCCCGCCGCGATGCCGATCACCGGCACCTGGCCCGACAGCGCGGCGTAGCTGGCGAAGGTGTGCACATGCAGCCCCGCCACCACGGGCATGTCGGTATCACCCGGGCGGCCACCGCCGCCTTCGGCGAACAGCACCACGGGCAGCTTCTGCGCCAGGGCGATGCCCAGCATGCGGTCGGTCTTGGCATGGTTGCGCGCGCCCTGGGTGCCCGCGAGCACGGTGGCGTCATACGACATGACCACCGCGCGGGATTGCTCAGGCCCGAAGAGCGCGCCGTTGATGCCGCCAATGCCCGTGACCATGCCGTCAGCGGGTGTGTTGGCAATCAGGTAGTCTAGGCTGCGGCGGCGCGTCTGCGCGGCGATGGCGAGCGCGCCGTATTCGATGAAGCTGTCGCCGTCGCACAGATCGGCGATGTTCTCGCGTGCAGTGCGTCCGCCTTGCGCGTGGCGCTTGGCCACGGCGTCGGGCCGCGCGGCGTCGAGCGTGAACGCGTGGCGGTCGAGCGCACGCTGCAAGTCCGCACGGATGTGGCCGGGGTCCTGTGCGGCGCTACCCGGCACCTCGGCCTCGGCCGCGCCTTCGGCGGCCTGCAGCACCAGGATCGGCTGCCCTTGCGCGAGGTAGTCCCCGGCCACGGCCAGCAGCGCGCCCACCCGGCCCGCATGCGGGGCCAGCAGCACATGCTCCATCTTCATGGCTTCGAGCACGGCCAGCTCGGCACCGGCGGCGACCACGTCGCCCTCGGCCACGCTGAGCTGCACCAGCCGCGCGGGCATGGGCGCGAGCACGGCGCCCTCGGGGGCGGCCTGCTGCTGGTTATTTGGGTCTTTTTGGCCTTCAGCGCTTACTGGAAAAGCGCTGGCAGCTATTGTTTTTGAAGCATCCAGCAGTGCCGGCAACACCGATTCGAGCCAGCGCGTGTGCACCTGCTGGGCTTGCATCTCGGGCCGGGCGGCCAGCGCCTGCAGCAGCGCAAGGTTGGTGGCCACCCCGTCGATGCGGCACTCGGCCAGCGCGCGCTGCGAGCGGCGCAGCGCGTCGGCGAAACGCGGGCTGCGCGAGTGCACGATGAGCTTGGCCAGCAGCGTGTCGTAGTGCGGCGAGGGCGCGGCGCCGGCCACGCCGTGAGTGTCCACGCGCACGCCGGGACCAGCGGGCAGGTCAAAGCGGGTGAGCGTGCCGCTGCCCGGCACGGCGCCGCCCTGCGCATCCAGCGTTTCGGCGTTGATGCGCCACTGCACCGCAAAACCCTGCACCGCCGGCGGTGCGGCCGGGTCCAGGCCGATGTCCTGCAGCGTGCGGCCCGCGGCCAGCGCAATCTGCGCCTGCACCAGGTCCACGCCCGTGACTTCTTCAGTGATGGTGTGCTCCACCTGCAGGCGCGGGTTGCACTCGATGAACACGAAGGGCAGGTCGGTGGAGGCCAGGTCCACCAGGAACTCGAAGGTGCCCAGGCCTTCGTAGGCCACGGCGCGCGCCATGGACAGTGCGGCGGTGGTGATGCGCTCGCGCAGCGGCGCGGGCAACGAAGGGCTGGGCGCAATCTCCACCACCTTCTGAAAGCGCCGCTGCAGCGTGCACTCGCGCTCGCCCAGCGCGATCACCTCGCGCCCGTCGCCCAGCACCTGCACCTCGATGTGGCGCGCATTGCCCATCAGGCGCTCCACGTACACGCCGTCCACGCCAAAGGCGGCCAGCGCCTCGCTGCGGCAGCGCGCGTAGGCAGCAGGCAGATCATCGGCCGCCGCCACCGCGCGCATGCCGCGCCCACCGCCGCCGCCGATGGCCTTGATCACGATGCCCGCATGGGCATGCTGTGCAAAGAAAGCCTGCGCCTCCTCCAAAGACACCGCCGCCTGCGTGCCGGGCATCAGCGGCACGCCCTGCTGCTGCGCCAGCGCACGGGCCTGCGCCTTGTCGCCGAACAGCGCGAGCTGCGCGGGCGTGGGGCCGATGAAGCGCAGCCCGGCCTCGGCACAGGCGCGGGCAAAGTCTGCCCGCTCGCTCAGGAATCCATAGCCTGGGTGTACGGCATCGCAGCCCTGCGCCTGGGCAATGGCAATGAGGCGCGCGCCGTCCAGATACGCCGCAGGGCCGGTGGCGCCCAGCGCCACGGCCGCACTGGCTGCGTGCACATGGGGGCTGGCGGCGTCGTCGTCGGCATACACGGCCACACTGGCAATGCCCAGGTCGTGCAGGGCGCGCACGGTGCGCAGTGCAATTTCACCCCGGTTGGCAACCAGCACTTTGGTGAACAGAACAGAAGAAGGCATGGGGCAGTCGCTATATTTTGTATAGCTGCCAGCGCTTATTCATCAAGCGCCAGCAGCCGTTTTCTCCTGATTGACGACATCCTTCAGATGCCACCCCAACCGTTCGGGCGGAGAAGAGAAGGCGCCTTAGGTAGGTTGCTCATCAGGCAATTTTTTTATCCAATCAGGCAATATCCCTTAGCAGGCGGCGCAGCACCTTGCCTGCGCCCGTGGCGGGCAATGCGTCGATAAAGCGCACCTCGCGCGGGGCCTTGTAGGGCGCCATGTTGTCGCGGCACCAGGCCACGAGTGCGGCGGCGTCCACCACCTGGCCCGGTTTGACGACGATGAAGGCACGCACCACCTCGCCCTTCTCGGCATCAGGCACGCCGATCACGGCGGCCTGGGCCACGGCGGGGTGTTTGATGAGCAGGGTCTCGACCTCTTCGGGGAACACGCTGTAGCCCGAGACCTTGATCATTTCCTTGAAACGGCCGATGAAGGTGAGGTAGCCGTCCGCATCGATCTTGCCCATGTCGCCGGTGTAGACCCAGCCGTCACGCAGGGTCTTGGCCGTGGCCTCGGGCTTGTTCCAGTAGCCCTGGAAGTTGCCGGGGCCGTGGATGGTGATCTCGCCCACCTCGCCGGCGGCCAGCGGCGCGCCGGTGTCGGGGTCGACGATGCGCAAGGTGTTGCCCGGCACGGGCTTGCCCTGGGTGCCCCAGCAGATGGCGTCCACCGGCATGGCGGTGTCCACGGTGTGGGTTTCAGAGAGGCCGTAGGCCGCCTCGTGCGCAATGCAGTTCGGCGCAAACTGCTGCCACTGCTGGGCCAGCGCTTCGGTGAAGGTGATGCCAAAGCTGGTGACCGGGTTGCGGCGCAGCGCGCTCCAGTCCATGTCGCGCGCGCCGGGCACCTGCATGAGCGCGCCGTTCATGGGCGCGATGCTGTACCACCAGGTGACGCGGTGGCGCGCGAGCGCCTGGGCCACGCCCAGCGGGTCGAAGCGGTAGAGCAGCACGGCGGTGGCGCCGGTGTAGACCGGCAGGTTCACGCCCATCACCATGCCGGCGATATGGTACAGCGGCGCCACCGCCAGCAGTATCTCGCCCTGGCTCATGCCATTGCAGTCGGCGGAGGCGGCGGTCTTGAAGCTGGCGTTGCCGTAGCTCAGCATCGCGCCCTTCGGCAGGCCGGTGGTGCCCGAGGTGTAGGTCATGAGCGAGACGTCATCCAGCGACAGCGCCACAGGTGCTGGCCGCGCGCCGGTGCGGGTGGCGGCCAGGAAGTCTTCGCAGCCCGCAGGCACGGGGGCCATGGCGGCGCGCATGGCCAGCAGCTCGGCGGGCACGTCGATGCTGGGTGCGCCCTCGGGCAGCAGCTCGGCGTAGCGCACCACGAACACAGTCTGCAGCGTCGTCTTCGCGCGCACCTTGTCCACCACCGGCAGCAGCACGTCGGCCGCGACGAGCACGCGCGCCTGCAGGTCGGTGAGCTGGTATTCCAGCTCGTGCTCCTTGTTCAGCGGGCCACACGGGCAGACGATGGCGCCGATCTTCTGGATGCCGTAGTGCGCCATCACGTACTGCGGGCAGTTGTTCATGAACAGCGCCACGGGCTCGCCCTTGGCCACACCCAGCGCCTGCAGGCGCGCGGCAAACGCATCACTGGCCGCATCAAGCTGCGCCCAGGTGATGGGCTGGCCGTACCAGAGGTAGGCGATGCGGTCGGGCGTTTCGCGCGCATGGCGGCGCAGGTGTTCGTGCAGCGGCAGCTGCGGTGCGGCAGAAGGCATGGCGTTGTCTCCGAGGTGTCTGGAATCGCTGGTTCTTGGCGGCCACTCAGGGTTTTCTCTGGGTGGCCGCACCCGCCAGCGTCTTGCCAATATATACCGCTCGGTAGAACAATGCTACCCATGGGTATAACTTCAACGTCGCGCAAAGGACACCGATGAACCAGCAGCCCCCCGTGCAGGCCAGCGGCCGCCAGAAGGCCGCCACGGCCGGGTCGGACGAGAAGCGCGAACGCATCCTGCGTGCAGCCGAGGCGCTGTTCGATGCGCAGGGCTACGCCAACACCACCATCGAGCAGATCGTGCAGCAGCTGGGCGTGACCAAGCCCTTTGTGTACTACTACTTCCGCAACAAGCAGGAGATCTTCGAGACCCTGTCCTGGGCGCCTGCCGTGGCGTGCTTTACCGCGATGGACTTTGCGGCAGACGACGACCGGTCCGCGCATGTAAAGGTGACCGAGGGCATCGAGCGGCTGATCCGCGCCACGCTGGAGCACCATCCATCGGCCTTCTTCCCGTACCGCGAACCGCAGGTGTACCGGCCTGAATACCTGGCAGCGCAAAAGGACTTGGCCAACCACTTCTACGACCGGCTGTGCGCACTGCTCGAACAGGGCCGCAACGACGGCATGTTCGAATTCAACGACACCAAGATCACCGCGCTGGCCGCCTGCAGCCTGCCCGGCTTTCTCTACAACTGGTACCGCCCGGATGGCCGCCTGTCGCAGGACGCGGTGGCGCGGGAGCTGGCACAACTGGCCTGGCGCGTGCTCGGGCTGCGGCGCACCCGCAAGCGGAGCGCGGCATAGCGCGCTGCACGACACGCAACGGCGCGCGGCGGAACACAGGACAAGCCCCATCACCACAGGAGACAAGAGCACCATGAAAAAGACCGCATTCCTTACCCCGCTGGCCGCAGCGGCGGCCCTGCTGATCGGCACGACCGCCAGCGCGCAGAAGACCTTCAAGGTCGCCTACATCGACCCGCTCTCGGGCCCGTTTGCCAACGTGGGTGAGCTGATGCTCACGCACACGCAGTACGCCATCGAGGACATCAACGCCAAGGGCGGCGTGCTCAAGGGCACCAAGCTGCAGCTGCTGCAGTTCGACAGCAAACTCTCGGCGCAGGAGAGCCAGAGCGCGCTGCAGGCCGCCATCGACCAGGGGGCCAAGGCCATCGTGACGGGCGGCTCGGGCTCGTCGGTGGTCACCGCACTGGTGCAGGCGGCGGCACGCCACAACCAGCGCAACCCGGGCAAAGAGATCCTGGTGCTCAACCACTCCTCCATCGACCCTGAGCTCACGGGCAAGGCCTGCAACTTCTGGCACTTCCAGTTCGAGGCCAACACGGCCATGAAGATGAAGGCGATTGCCAACTACATCAAGAAGCAGCCGGACATCAAGAAGGTGTACCTGCTGAACCAGGACTACGCCCACGGCAAGCAGTGGGCGCACTATGGCCGCGAGATGGTGGGCCTGGCGCGGCCCGACATCCAGTTTGTGGGCGAGGCGCTGCACCCCATCGGCCGCGTGAAGGACTTCGCGCCCTATCTCGCCAAGGTCAAGAGCAGCGAGGCCGATTCGGTCATCAGCGGCAACTGGGGACAGGACATGACGCTGCTGCTCAAGGCTGCGGGCGACGCGGGCTACAACCTGCGCTACTTCAACCACAGCGCGGGCTCCATCCCGGGCACGGTGCTGGCCGTGTCGCAGGCCAAGCAGGGCCAGCTGACCTGGGTGGCCGAATGGCACCCCGGCCAAGCCGACACCCCCAAGGTGGATGCACTGGCCAAGACCTACCAGGCCAAGACGGGCAAGGACTTCCTTGCGCCGCGCATCGAGATGACGCCGCGCTTTCTGGCGGCGGCCATCAACAAGGCCCAGTCCACCGACCCGGTGAAGGTGGCCCGTGCGCTGGAAGACCTCACGCTCGACTCGGTGGTGGGCCCCGTGCGCATGCGCGGCGAAGACCACCAGCTGCTGCTGCCCCAGGTGGTCAACACCATCGCGCCGGTGGACGGCAAGGCCGTGAAGGTGGGCTGGGAAGGCACGAACTATGGCTTTCGCACCGATGCGGCCTACACCGGCAACGAGCTGGCGCAAGGCACCGACTGCAAGATGACGAGGCCCTAACGACAAAGCCACCGGGTGCGCCTATCCCCTGCAGCGGCGGCCGTCACCAGCCATCGCTAACATCGCCGGTCATTGCCTTCATTGACCCGACCCACAAGGACCGCGCCCATGCCTGACTTTCGCAGCGACACCGTCACCCAGCCCACGCCCGCCATGCGCGAGGCCATGTTCAAGGCCCCGCTGGGCGATGATGTGTTTGCCGACGACCCTTCGGTGAACGCGCTGCAGGAGCATGCGGCCGAGTTGCTCGGTTTTGAGGCGGCGTTGTTCGCCCCCTCGGGCACGCAGACCAACCTGATTGCGCTGTGGGGCCACTGCCAGCGCGGCGACGAGGCCATCGTGGGCCAGAGCTGGCACACCTACCGCTGGGAGGCGGGGGGCATGGCGGTGCTGGGCTCCATCCAGCCGCAACCCATCGAGACCCAGCCTGACGGCACGCTGCGCGTGGCCGACATTGCCGCCGCCATCAAGCCGGATGACCCGCACTTTGCGCGCACCCGGCTCGTGGTGCTGGAGAACACGACCGGCGGCCAGGTGCTGCCGCCCGCCTACATCACCGAGGTGGCCCAGCTGGCGCGCAGCCGGGGACTGGCGATGCACCTGGACGGCGCGCGCATGTTCAACGCCGCCACGGCCAATGCCGCGCGCCACGGCACCGATGTGTACGACGAGGCGCGTGCGCTCTGCCGCCATTTCGACTCCGCATCGCTGTGCCTGAGCAAGGGCCTGGGCGCACCTGTGGGCTCGCTGGTGCTGGGCTCGCGCGACTTCATCCGGCAGGCCCGCCGCACCCGCAAGATCCTGGGCGGCGGCATGCGCCAGGCTGGGGTGCTGGCCGCTGCGGGCCACCATGCGCTGGACCACCATGTGCGCCGCCTGGCCGATGACCATGCGAACCTGGACCGCCTGGCGCAGGGCCTGGGCGAAGCCAACCGCAGCCACCCCGTGCTGCAGGGCCGCATCACGGTGTTGCCCTGGCAGACCAACATCCTGTTCACCGATCTGCATGCGGATGTGGCCCCGGCCTTCACGGCCTGGCTGGCGCAGAACGGCGTGCGCGTGACCAGCAGCCTCTATGGCGGCGCCACCCGGCTGCGCTGGGTGGCGCACCTGGATGTCAACGAAGCCGATGTGAAAACCACGCTCGACTGCGTGGCACGCTTCACACTGCCGGGCTGAAACGCCGCAGGCTGTCAGGCGGTGGGGTAGGTCCGACCGCCAAAGATGCCGGTGCCCACACGCACCAGCGTGCTGCCCGCCTGGATGGCGGCTTCCAGGTCGGCCGTCATGCCCAAGGACAAGGTGTCGAACTGCGCCAGGCCTGGCTCCTTCAACGCAGCAATTTGGTCAAAAAGCCCTCTGGCGCTTATGTGGATTGCCAGCTGCGCTTCAAATTCAGGAGCATGGTCGGGGATGGCCATGAGCCCCCGCGCCACCAGCCGTGGCAGTTTTGCGACAGCCCGCGCCAGCGCCAGCGCATCGGCGGGCGCCACGCCCGACTTGGTGGGGCCGCCGTCGATGTTGACCTGGATACATATGTGCAGCGGCGGCAGGTGCTCGGGGCGCTGGGCCGACAGGCGTTCGGCGATCTTGAGGCGGTCCACCGTGTGCACCCAGTCGAAGTGCTCGGCCACGGGGCGGGTCTTGTTGCTCTGGATGGGACCGATGCAGTGCCACTGCAGCGCCACATCGGGCAAGGCAGTCCGCACTGCTGCGATCTTGTCCACGCCTTCCTGGATGTAGTTTTCACCAAAGGCGCGCTGGCCGGCGGCCACGGCCTCCAGCACGGCATCGGCACCAAAAGTCTTGGAAACGGCCAGCAGGCCGACGCTGGCGGGGGCGCGTCCAGCGGCCTGGCACGCCTGCGCCATCCTGCCCAGAACCTGTTGGAGGTTGTTAGCAATCGTGGTCATAATGTTTGGCAAGCGTACCAAACGATAGAGGGACTCCGTGGACATTACCCAATTGCTCGCGTTCAGCGTCAAGAACAAGGCCTCCGACCTGCACCTTTCCGCCGGTCTGCCGCCCATGATCCGGGTCCATGGCGACGTGCGGCGCATCAACGTCGATGCCCTCGACCACAAGACGGTGCACGCCATGGTGTACGACATCATGAGCGACTCGCAGCGCAAGACCTACGAAGAGTTCCTGGAGGTCGACTTCTCGTTCGAGATCGAAGGCCTGGCGCGTTTCCGCGTCAACGCTTTCAACCAGAACCGGGGCGCGGCTGCCGTGTTCCGCACGATTCCGAGCAAGATCCTCACGCTGGAACAGCTCAACGCGCCCAAGATCTTCGGCGACCTGGCCCTGAAGCCACGTGGCCTGGTGCTGGTGACGGGCCCCACGGGCTCGGGCAAGTCCACCACGCTGGCCGCCATGGTCAACTACCTCAACGAATCGGAATACGGCCACATCCTCACGGTGGAGGACCCGATCGAGTTCGTGCATGAATCCAAGAAGTGCCTGATCAATCAGCGCGAAGTCGGCCCGATGACGCTGTCGTTCGCGGCCGCGCTCAAATCCGCACTGCGCGAAGACCCGGACGCGATCCTGGTGGGCGAAATGCGCGACCTGGAGACCATCCGCCTGGCCATGACGGCCGCTGAAACGGGCCACTTGGTGTTCGGCACGCTGCACACCTCCAGCGCCGCCAAGACCATCGACCGGATCATCGACGTGTTCCCCGCCGAAGAAAAGGAAATGGTCCGCGCCATGCTCTCCGAATCGCTGCAGGCCGTGATTTCGCAGACGCTGTGCAAGACCAAGGACGGCTCGGGCCGCGTGGCTGCGCACGAGATCATGCTGGGCACCAGCGCCATCCGCAACCTGATCCGCGAGGCCAAGGTGGCGCAGATGTACTCCACCATCCAGACCAGCAACAGTGTGGGCATGCAGACGCTGGACCAAAACCTCACCGACCTCGTGCGGCGCAACATCATCAGCCCGGCCGAGGCCCGCGCCAAGGCCAAGATCCCCGAGAACTTCCCGGGCTGACACGGCACACCCCATGACCTGGCGGCCCCCGTGGGCGCCGCAACCTGGAGCGCAATATGAAAGGCATTCTGAGCCTTCTGAAAATGAAAACCCGCAGTGGCAAGGCGGGGGAAGACCACACGGATTCCGTGCTGTTCTCCACCGCGTTCGCGGGCCAGGGCGTGGACGAATCCATGTTGGTGCCCTGGGAGGCCCGCGCCGTCGAGGTGGGTGCCAAGCGCCTGCCCACCAGCCGGGGCGGCAAGCTGCTGCAGGGCCTGTGGGCCAAGGACAAGTACATGGCGCACCTGGACAAGGACGCCGTGGAGCGCATGGAGCGCTTTTTTGAATTTGCCGCCATCCCGTCCAACCGCGACGTGATCCGCCAGGACGAGTACGGCAACTTCATGGTGGTGCTGCTCACGGGTACCATTGCCGTGGACCGCGTGCAGCCCTGGGGCGAGCAGTTGCGCCTGGCCGAGACCCGGCCCGGGGACATCCTGGGCGAGATGTCGCTGCTGGACAGCGGCATCCGCTTTTCGGCCTGCACCACGCTCACTGACTGCGAGATCGCCGTGCTCTCGGCTGAGGGCATGGACGACATGATGACCAAAGACCCGCAGCTCGCCGCCAGCCTGATTGCACTGCTGGCGCGCAAGCTGTCCCTGCGCCTGCGCGTGGTGAGCGCACGCCTGAGCGACAACCAGAAGTGATGCAGCAGTACAAGACCAAGACCCATGACCGTCCGACAGACGACGACCACCCCCGGGAGAAATTCTGATGGAACGCGATCAGGCCAGTAAATTCATCAATGACCTGCTCAAGCTGATGGTGAGTCGCAATGGCAGCGATTTGTTCATCACGGCAGAGTTTCCGCCGGCCATCAAGGTCGATGGCAAGGTGACCAAGGTGTCGCCCCAGCCGCTCACTCCCACCCACACGCTCACGCTCGCACGCGCCATCATGAGCGACAAGCAGGTGGCCGACTTTGAACGCACGAAGGAGTGCAACTTCGCCATCTCGCCCGCCGGCATCGGGCGCTTTCGCGTCAACGCCTTCATCCAGCAGGGCAAGGTCGGTATGGTGCTGCGGACCATTCCGCTCACGCTGCCCACCATCGATGGCCTGGGCGTGCCCCAGGTGCTCAAGGAAGTGACGATGACCAAGCGCGGCCTGTGCATCCTGGTGGGTGCCACGGGCTCGGGCAAGTCGACCACGCTGGCCGCCATGGTGGACTGGCGCAACGAGAACTCCTTCGGCCACATCATCACGGTGGAAGACCCGGTGGAATTCGTGCACCCGCACAAGAACTGCGTGGTCACGCAGCGCGAAGTGGGCCTGGACACCGACAGCTGGGAAGCGGCCTTGAAGAACACGCTGCGCCAGGCGCCCGACGTGATCCTGATGGGTGAAATCCGCGACCGCGAAACCATGGAACACGCCGTGGCGTTTGCCGAAACCGGCCACCTGTGCCTGGCCACGCTGCACGCCAACAGCGCCAACCAGGCGCTGGACCGGATCATCAACTTCTTCCCAGAAGAGCGCCGCGCCCAGCTGCTGATGGACCTGTCGCTCAACCTGCGCGCCATGGTGTCGCAGCGCCTCATCCCCAAGCAGGACGGCAAGGGCCGCGCGGCGGCGGTGGAGATCATGCTCAACACGCCGCTGATCTCCGACCTGATCTTCAAGGGCGAGGTCTCCGAGATCAAGGAGATCATGAAGAAGAGCCGCAACCTGGGCATGCAGACCTTCGACCAGGCGCTGTTCGACCTGTACGAGGCCAATGTGATCAGCTACGAAGATGCGCTGCGCAACGCCGACTCGCTCAACGACCTGCGCCTGCAGATCAAGCTCAACAGCCAGCGCGCCAAGTCGCCCGACCTGGCCCAGGGCACCGAGCACTTTGCGATTGTTTGACCGGGGCCCGTCCCTGTTTTCAAGCCCCGTCGCCCCTGTTCCCCCCTTTTCGCCCGCCCTCTTGGGCGGGTTTTCATTTCCACGAACCCGTTAACCCCCTACCGCCATGCCAAGCACCAACCCCCGCAACTACGACGCCACCCCTTCCCGCAAGGTCGCCTTCCTGGGCCTCGGGGTGATGGGCTACCCCATGGCCGGCCACCTCGCGCTGGCGGGGCATGAGGTCACCGTGTACAACCGCACAGCTACAAAATCAGTAGCGTGGTGCGCAGAATACGCAAGCGCCAAGGCGCCAAAGCATGCGGCCACGCCACGCGAGGCGGTGGCCGGTGCCGACATCGTGTTCTGCTGCGTGGGCAACGACAACGACCTGCGCTCCGTCACGCTGGGGGCCGATGGCGCTTTTGCGGGCATGCAGCCCGACGCCATTTTTGTGGACCACACCACGGCGTCGGCCGAGGTAGCGCGCGAGCTGTATGCCGCCGCCAAGGCGCTGGGCCTGCAGTTTGTGGATGCCCCCGTGTCCGGCGGCCAGGCCGGCGCGCAGAACGGCCTGCTCACGGTGATGTGTGGCGGTGATGCCGCCGCCTTCGGCACCGCCCAGCCCGTGGCCATGGCATTTTCGCGCGCCTTCACGCTGCTGGGCGAGAGCGGCTCGGGCCAGTTGGCCAAGATGGTCAACCAGATCTGCATCGCGGGCCTGGTGCAGGGCCTGTCCGAGGCCGTGGCCTTTGGTCAGAACGCCGGGCTGGACATGAAGCAGGTGTTGGAGGTGATCGGCAAGGGCGCCGCGCAAAGCTGGCAGATGGACAACCGGGGCAAGACCATGGTGGACGGCCAATTCGACTTTGGTTTTGCCGTGGACTGGATGCGCAAGGACCTGGGCCTGGTGCTCGACGAAGCCAAGCGCAACGGCTCGCGCGTGCCGGTGACGGCGCTGGTGGACCAGTTCTATGCCGATGTGCAGCACATGGGCGGCAACCGCTGGGACACGTCGAGCCTGATCAAACGGCTGAAGTAGGAAGCCCCCCTGAGGCGCGTCGCGCAGAGCCCCAAGAAAAAAGTCCCGGGCCACGCAACGCGGCTCGGGACTTGGCCCCTGGCATCAGAGGTCAGAGGCTGTCGCCCTCAGCCTCCAGCGGGCGGGGTGTCCGTCGTCACCGGCGCGGGCTGGGGCGCGATGCGGCGCAGCTCTTCTTCCGAGACGATCTCGAACACACGCACCACCTTGCGCACATCGCTCACACCCCGGGCCACGTCGGTGGCGCGGTTGGCTTCGCGCTGCGACACGCGGCCCATCAGGTAGACGGTGTTGCGCTCGGTCACCACCTTGAAGGAGTTGGCCGAGATGTCCTGGGCGTCCACCAGGCTGGCGCGCACCTTGCCGGTGATGAAGGTGTCGGTAGAACGCTGGCCCAGCGTGCTGCTGGGCATCACGGCCAGGTCGTTGACGACCGAGCGCACGTTCTCGACCTGCGAAACGATCTGCTCGGCGGCCTGGCGGTCTTGCGCATTGGGCACTTCACCGGTCAGCAGCGCCTGGCGGTTGTAGCTGGTCACGTTGACATGGGCGCGGTCGCCCAGGGTTTCGCGGATGCGGTTGACCGCACGCAGCTCGATGCCCTCGTCTTCGATCTGGGTGCCGGTGGTGCGGCGGTCCACGGCCATCACGCCGCCCACCACAGCGCCTCCCACGATCAGCGGGGCGCAGGCCGACAGGCCAGCGGCCAGCGCCGCAGCGGCCAGCACCGTGCACACGGCACGGTGGGTACGGTTCAGGGTTGGGTTGTTCATCACGGAATCTCCTGTTCACCAAGTAACTGGGCGTCCACGCCGTCGCACAGGCAGTGCAGCGCCAGGGCATGGACTTCACGCACGCGCGCCGCGCGGTCGTGGGGCACGCTGATCAGCACATCGGTCTCGCGCAGCAGGGCGGCCAGCTTGCCGCCGGTGCGGCCGGTCAGCACCACCACGGTCATGTCGCGTTCGTGGGCGGCCTCGGTAGCGGCCAGCAGGTTGGCGTCATTGCCGGTGACCGACAAGGCCAGCAGCACATCGCCCGCCTGGCCCAGCGCCCGCACCTGGCGGGCAAACTGCTGGGTCGCATCCTGGCTGGCCGCTGCGGCGGCCGTCAACAAGGTGCTGTCGGCGGTCAGTGCGAGTGCGGCCAGCTCGGGCCGCTCGCGCTCAAAACCGGCCACACAGAAGGCGGCAAACTGCTGGGCCTCGGCGGCTGAGGGGCCGTTGCCGCAGGCCAGCACCTTGCCGCCGCTGGTCACGCAGGCCAGCACGGCCTGCACGGCGGCAGCGATGGGGTGGCTGAGGGCTTGCGCGGCCTGGTACTTCAGGTCGGCGCTGTCGATGAAATGCTGTTGGATGCGTTGCTCAAGCATGAGGGCCCGATGATACCCGCCGCGTGTTACAGCTTTTGTAGCAAACCGTAGTCACTGGCTTTACGCTGCCGCCCAAATGGCCCACACGGAACGCGGCGGCTACTGCGCATCGAAGGCCGCCTTGAGCCATTGCAGCGAGGCCTCGACCAGCACCACATCGAAGCGGCAGGGCGGCGGGGACGGCAGGCGCAGCAGGTAGTGCCGGGCCGCAAAAATGATGCGCTGCTGCTTGGTGGCACTGATGCTCGCCCCCGCGCCTCCGAATGCACTGCCGGCTCGGCTGCGCACTTCCACAAACACCAGCGTGCCGTCCCGCTCGCGCATCACCAGGTCAATCTCGCCACCGCCGCGCCCAGGCGTCCGATAATTGCGCACCACCAGTTGCAGGCCCGCCGCCTGCAGATGGGCCAGGGCCCGGTCCTCGGCAGCATTGCCACGTTCGCGCGTCGTTGCCGCTGTCGCGGTGGTGGTGGTGGTGGTCTTGGCCGCCACTCCCGGTGCGCCTTCCGGCTTTCTCTTTTCAAGGAATTTCATTGAGCGCCTCTTTCGCTTCAGCCCTGGGCGCCGCACACGATGCAGCGGCTGCGCAGCATTATCCAGAGGGCGCCCTGTACATCGTGGCCACGCCCATCGGCAACCTGGCCGACATCACGCTGCGCGCACTGCACGTGCTGCAGCTGGCCGACACCGTGGCCTGTGAGGACACGCGCCACACCCAGGCCCTGCTGCGCGCCTATGGCATCGACAAGGGCGCAGCCCAGCTTTTGGCCGTGCACCAGCACAACGAGGCCGAGGCCGCGCAGGCCGTGGTGCAGCGGCTGCAGCAAGGCCAGCGCGTGGTGTATGTGAGCGATGCCGGCACCCCCGGTGTGAGCGACCCCGGCGCCCGCCTGGTGGCGGCCGTGCACGCCGCAGGCCTGCGCGCCATGCCCCTGCCCGGTGCCAGCAGCATCACCACGGCCCTCAGTGCGGCCGGTGCCGTGGTCCACAGCGCCGAGCATGGTGGTTTTGTATTTGCCGGTTTTCTGCCCGTGAAGAACGCAGAGCGCGCCACGGTGATCCAGCAGCAGCTGGCCAGCGAGCCGCGCTGCGTGGTGCTGCTGGAAGCCCCCCACCGCATCGGCGAACTGGCTCAGGCCCTGGCCGTGCTGGGCACGCGGCCCGTGACCCTGGCACGCGAGCTGACCAAGCAGTTTGAAGAAATCACCACCCAGCCCGCCCAGGCCCTGACCGCCTGGCTCGGCGGTTCGCCCCAGCGCTCGCGCGGCGAATTCGTGGTGCTGCTGCACCCCGTGCCCGTGGTGGGCAACGACGGCGATAGCCTGCGGGTGCTGCGCCTGCTGCTGGCCGAACTGCCCCTGAAAAGCGCCGTGCGCCTGGCGGCCGACATCACCGGCGCGTCGCGCAATGTGCTGTATGACACCGCCCTGGCGTGGAAGCGCGATGGCGATGGCAACGGCGACAGTGGTGGCGCGGCGGCTGACTGACTGACTGACTGACTGACCCGCTCACCATCATGAATTGAAGAAAACGGCCGCCAACGCCCACCGGTCAAGCGCAAACAGCTACATACTTCATAGCAAACAATCAACCCGATACGGCCAGGCCCGCCGCCACGCCACCGAACAAGTCCCCCTCGACCTGCGGCGTGTCCGGAAACGCGGCCTGCAGCGCCTGCCGCAGCGGCCGCAGTGCCGATGAGCCCCCGGTGAGGTAGATCGCCTCCAGGCCCTGCCCCGCCAGCCCTGCGCTGCGCACGCAGTCCTGCGCGCAGGCCACCACCTGTGCCAGCGGCTGTGCAAGGAACTGCGCCAGCCCCTGCGATGTCACCGCCGCAGCCAGCGCCGGCTCGATCCAGTCCAGCGGCATGGGCGCATCGGCGTCCGACTGCGAGGCCGCAATCTTGGCCTGCTCCACCGTGTTGGCCAGACGATGCCCCAGGCGCTCATTGAGCACGCGCATCAGCCGCCCGTGCAGGCGCGCATCGGCATAGTCAGTGCGCAGGTTCTGCGCGTCGCGCAAGGCCCGGGGCGCATACAGCCACTGGATCAGGTGCCAGGTCGAGAGGTCGAAGAACACGCGGCTCGGCACCTCACGCCCCGTGGGACCGGCGTGGCGAAAACCCAGCAAGGGCATGAGCAGGTCCAGGCTCAGGCGGCGGTCGAAGTCCGTGCCACCGATGTGCACGCCCGTGGTGGCCAGCACGTCCGCACTGCGGTCCGCGCGGGCCATGCGCTCGGGCCCCAGACGCACCACGGTGAAGTCCGAGGTGCCCCCGCCAATGTCCACCACCAGCACCAGCGACTCGTGCGCGATGCGCTGCTCATAGTCCAGCGCGGCCGCAATGGGCTCGAACTGGAAGGATACGTTCTCAAACCCCGCCCCCAGCGCGGCCTGCCGCAGCGCGTCTTCCGCCTGCTGGTCACGATCAGCATCGCCATCCACAAAATGCACGGGCCGCCCCATCACCACGCGCGCAGGCAGGCCGCCCAGCTCTTCGCGGGCCTTCTGCGCCAGCATGCGCAGGAACAGGCTGATGATGTCCTGGTAGCTCACCAGCTGGTTGTGCACGGCCGTCTTGTCCTGCAGCAGCGCGCTGCCCAGCAGGCTCTTGAGCGAGCGCATCAGGCGCCCCTCGGTCCCCGCCAGGTACTGCCCCACGGCATCGCGCCCAAAGTGCGTGCGATGGTCTTCACCGTTGAAGAACAGCGCCGTCGGCAGCGTGTGCGCAACCCCTTCCAGCGCAATCATCCGCGCAGGGCCCGCCCCCTGGCGCACGGCCATGGCGGAATTGGAAGTACCAAAGTCGATACCGAGGGTGGTGTCGTGCAGAAGGGACATGGAAAGCAAGCGGGAGAGACAGGAAAGGAATGCGCGGAGTGCAGCAGGGCAAGCCGCCCGGATGCACCTGCGGCGAAGGCGACACCGGCCCGGTAGAGGACGACACCGGCCCCCCACCACCGCGCCATGGTTGCGACGCGCGAAATTGAAAAAGCCCTTGATTCTTTCAAATCAAGGGCTTTTTGTTTGGTGGCCTGGGGCGGAATCGAACCACCGACACAAGGATTTTCAATCTCTCAAAAAAACCTTGCGGATCAACGGCCAACAAGAAAAAGCCCTCTACAAAGGGGAGCGGGATTGTGCCACGGCAAGCCGCGTGTATCCTCAAGCCCCCAGCTATTTGTAGATGCAAGAGTGAACACGCCCGACCCCTCCACCGAAAAGAACGACAGCGTCAAACGCGACCCGGCGAATGACAGCGACTCGATCTCCTTTCAACTGCAGAGCGCACGAGTGGATGCTGGCCTGTCCATTGCGGATTTGAGCAAGCAAACTGGCATTTCGAAAACCGTACTTCACGGCTACGAGCGTGCTCGGACTAAGCCGGGTGCACGTGAAATACGGCTGCTCTGCGCCGCGTTGCAGATATCGCCCAACCGGCTGTTATTTGGCAGCGACGAATTCGAAGCAAACCCTTCAGAGTTCACATCCTTCTATCGGAAGGTACGCGCACGGCCTGAGCTGGCAGGTCTTTTCTACACCATGTGCATGCCACTGATGGCGTCTCTCATGGATGAAGAAGAGGTAATGAGTCTTCTCCGGATCGTGGCAGGGCTCATGCGCGCACGGAATCCCGGGGCATCAGCGATGCTCATGAGCGCGGCCAAAGAAGCATTGATTGCGTTGGACAGCGTGACTGCTGCAGACGGTGCAATAAAGGTTTCAGAGGAAGAACTCGTCAAACTTGTCACGACGACACGGCAGCGCATGGAAAATAGCTTAGAAGAATCGACCACACGCCCTTCATAGACAAATGTAAAAAGAAAACAAATCAGAACGCTTGACCTGTTTTGGTAACCACCCTATGATTGAAAACAGATCAGGCACTTACGCCTGTTCTGTTTTCATAAGGAGTTCTGATGATCATCGATTTTTCTGCACTTGCGCTCTCCCCCAACGAGGCACGCGCCGCCCGTAACTTTCTCGGCCTAAGCCAAGCACAGGCCGCCGAGAAGTCCAATCTCCCCGCCCACAAGATCAAGCGCTTCGAATCGGGCAACTATGTGCCCGATGCCCAGTTCCTCAATGACCTGCGCGAGTTCTACGAGGGCGAGGGCTATGACTTTCACGATGACGATGCACCCGGCGCAAAGGCCAAGGCGCGGGGCGATGTTTTCCCCGCAGGCGTGGTTGGTAAAACGGCCAGCGCCGCTGGCGAAACTGATGGTTCTCCCTCGGAAAACCAAGGAAAACCAGCGCGCCCCATCGCATCCAAGCTCCATCACATCCGCATCGATCCCAGCCTGAGCGACAAGCAAATCGATGCCATCTTTGAGTGCATCGAGGACAACGAGACCAGCCTGACAGCGGCACTTGAACGGAAGCTCTCGCGCGGTGTTCTTTTCAGTACCTCCATCGACGCAACCGCCCAAGCGCAACAGATCGCCATTCAAAAGCTGCTCGCCGAAAACGGCCTGCTGTTCGCAAAGCTGCTGGGCCGTGCCCCCGTTGCGGTGCCCGATGGCGACCCGATCAAACTCGCCGCTGACGCAAAAACTCATGGCGAGCTGCTGCAGGCCGCAATGGCCGATGTGCAGCGAGCCACGGTGCACGACGACAAAGAGGCTCAGGCGCGCCGCAAGGGCCGCGCTGAGCCGGTGGAGGTGCTGCACGCGTTGGTCGGTTGAGGCGCGGCGGCAATGCGCCACCTCATTGATCAACAGGGGGCTTCTGTGCCCCCCTGCCCTCCCCAGACGTGGCGCCACAAGGCGCCGACCGGGGCACCCGCTTGCACGCCAGTGCATGCGGGGGGGGAGGGAACCAGGTCCGCCAGGGCGGTGGACCAGGCAGACGGCGGCGGGTGGATCGCCAGGGCCACGCTACCCGATGGCCGGTGCAAGCGCTTCCGCCAGCTTCAGTGCTTCGACGGCTATGTGGCCGTTTGGCGCGCTGCCGGTTTTCTACTGACCTGGCAGGACCCCCGCACGGTTTTCATCACCCGTGGCGAGCTGGACGCAGGGCCACAACGCCCCGCCGCAGCCCCAGCCCAGAACACCCCATCCACACCCCACACAGAGGCCCCGAATCATGGTCAAGCTCGATTTGGGCATTGCCAAGCTCGATTGGTACGTGCTCTCCAACCCTTCGGCCAACACCGGCCCTTTCTCGTTCTCCATCGACCACGAGGGAGTCTTCCTGTTCCTCAAGCCCGTGCAACTCGCGCTGCTGTGGCCCTGGGTGTTGGTGCCGATGCAA
>NZ_QAJR01000017.1:13055-253039 GCF_003852545.1 Acidovorax sp. FJL06 | reverse complement strand
GAGCGGTTTAGTCCTCTGGTGGCAAACGGTCGTTAGGCATGCGCCAACTGAACGACCGGTATCGAGGTGGGGTGGCAGACTACCCCTTCATGCAGCACACACCACCTCGCGGACCCAATGAATGACAACGGAGCCCCGCAGGGCCCCGTTGTGATGGTGGTGGGCGGCCGCACTCTAGGGCGGGCGGGCCGCTGGCACGTGGGTTTTAGGCCTTGGCCAAAGTGGGCTGCTTGATGGCGCCCGTGAGGTAGCCTACGGCTGCGCCAGCCTTGTTCTTGTAGTTGGCCTTGATCAGCGGGTCGAGCGTGTCCTTCACCACACTGTGGATAGCACCCCAGTCACCGGCGTGCTGGAAGTTGCTCATGATGTAGGTCCAGCCGTTGATTTCGTCCACGGCGTGCAGGCCCGTGGATTCGCCGCCTGCAGGGATGGACATGATGCGCGACAGCTGCTTGGTGTCCACGTTGTAGGCCCACAGGAAGTTGTTCACGTGCTGGCTGCTGTCTTCGCCGATGAACAGGGTGCGCATCTTCTCGGAGAACTTCAGGTTGTCCGGGTTGGCGATGGTGTTCGGGTTGGCGGTGTTGCCCAGCGCGTCGGCCGAGATGTCTTCACCGGCCAGCAGGGCCTTGGTATCGACGGGCATCCACTCGCTGTTGATGGCGGCGCCGGCCGTGTCCTTCTGGCCGCCGCGCAGGTTCAGTGCCATCACGGCACCGGCCACCAGCTGCTTGGGCACCGAGATGCCGTTGCCTGGCACGTTGGCGGCGTTGCCGGCCACCATGGACGACTGGATGTTCTGCAGCGCAGAGTAGGCAATCTTGTCCTTGGCGTTGACGGTGGTGCCTTCCATCTTGGTGAAGCCCAGGCTGGCGCCCAGGTAGGCGGCGTAGCGGTGGGTTTCGAGGAAGGCGGCGGCCTTTTCCATGCCGGCGTTGAGCTTGATCCACTCGGTCTTGCCGTTGGCAACGATCTTGGTGTACGAGGCGTCGCTGGGGTCCTTGCTGGCCACGGTCATGATGTCCGTGGGCTTGAGCGTGTTGGCCAGGGTCTCGATCTCGGCGCTGGTGGCCGAGCCCATCTTGATCCAGGTCAGCGGCGCGGCGGCCGTGGCCTTGGGGTCGATGGAGAAGCCCGCGCCCACCTTGGCCACATACAGCGTGCCGGACGACAGGTCTTTTTCCTTGTCGGCCACGAACACGAAGTAGCCGCTGTTGGTGGCGTCGTCACCCATCAGCGCGGTGCGGTTGTCGGGCATCACCTGCACCAGCTCGTGCGAGATGCGGCCCATGCAGTAGTGCTTCTTGATGCTGCCCGTGCCATCGGCGTTCACCGTGACTTCGGGCATGTGGCCGTAGTGGTAGGGGTTGGCTGTGGTCTCATCGCCGTACAGGTTCTTGCTGTAGGCCTTGAACATGGCGTTGCTGGCAACGCTGAAGGCATCGGGTTCGTACTCTTCGCTCGACAGGTGGGTGCCCCAGGGCGACAGGCTGGCGCCGCAGGTGATCCACAGGCCGTGCACCTTGGAGGTGTCCACGTTGTGGTACTTCACCAGGCTGAGCTTGCCGGTGTCGGGGTCCTGGTCCAGCGTGAGCACGGCGATGGGCGAGGGCAGCTTGCCGTACATGTCGGTCTTGCCGTCCTGTGCCCAGGTGGTGTATTCAAACTGCACCACGGCAAACACGGCCTTGCCCTTGAGGCCGGTGACGGTGGGGTTGGCCACGGTGAGCAGCGAGGTGCCATCGGGGGCATCCGAGAAGAAATGGCGTTCGCTGCCGGCCACGGTGCTGTCGATGATGGGCTTGTTGTTGATGTCGTAGTAGCCGCCCGACAGAACCTTGCCGCCCTTGCCGTCCGCCACCAAGTCGCCCGTCACGAAGAAGGGCTGGTAGGCGAGTTGGTAGGACTGCACCGAGTCATCGCTGAGCTTGATGTTCAGCGTGGAGCCCACCGTGGTCGTGGCCATGGCCGCTGCCGATGCCAGCGTGGGTGCGGCCATCGACGTGAAGCTGGCCGATACGTAGCCGGGTGCAGAGTCGCCACCGCCGCCGCAGGCGGACAGCAGGGCTGCCGACGCGCTGGCGCTGAGCGGAAGCATGGGAACGCCCGCCAGCAGTTGCAGGGCTTTGCGGCGGGTGGGCATCGTCGGTTGGGTCATTTTGGGGAGATTTCCAGGTTGGTATGCAAACGGTCAGGAAATGCCCAGGCACCGCCGGTAGCACCCCCTTGCGGGGCGCTGTGGACGGGGGCATTGTTTCCAGCCGCCGATGCTAGAAATGCCCTGTGACAGTGGTTTGACGGTTGTGTGACGCTGGGGTGGCACGCCGTCAGGCGGGCGCCCAGTCTGCCCAGGCGGCCCCGTGGGGCTGCGGATCAGTAGGTGTCGCTGCCGGGTGGCCGGGCCGCGGCAGGCGCGGGCCGAGGGGCTGGAGCGGGGGCCGGTGCCGGTGTCGGCGCAGCCGCAGGGGGCGTGCTGCCGGGTGCCGAATAGTCCATCTGCCCCCGTCCGTCCTTGATGCCCTTGCGCCCGGCAATCTGCCAGGCCGTGCGCTGGTTCACGAGGCCTGCCAGAAACTCCATCTCTTCGTCGGTGTGGTTGATGGCGCCGGCCGGTGTCAGCAGCCGGCCATCGCGGGGCGCGGGCTCGGCCCAGAAGGACTGGTGGTAGGACGATTGGCTCACCAGGCGCTCGGTGCCGGCCGCCAGGTCCACCGTGCCGTAGCAGTTGCACAGGTAGCCGCGCTGGTCCTGGTCGGCAAACACTTCGGCATACACCCCCGTGCCGCGGATGCCTGCGGTGGCGGTGGGCAAGATGATCTGGCGGTCCGGGCCGCGCCCCCACACGCTGGCCACCGCGCCGCTGAGCACGCGCAGCACCCGGGCGGCGGTGGGGGTGTCGCTCTCCAGGGCCACGCGCGAGTTCTGCCGCACCATGAAGGCGCTGTCGCCCACGGTGAACACGGCGGTCGAGCCCGGGCCGGTCTCGATGCGGTCGTTGGCGGTGAGGGTGTGCTGGGCGGTCAGGCGCTCGCCATTGCGCAGCACGTCGCCGCGCAGCTCCACGATGTTGCTGCGGCCCTGCGCGTGGGCGGCAGCCCAGCCGCCGGATGCCATCCACAGCGCGGCGGCCTGCAGGAGGCTGCGCCGCTGGAACCAGGCCAGTTCGTCCTCAGTGCGGCCCAGGCGGTGGTGCGGGGGGTTGTGGCGCGTCATGGGGGGCCTCGGGCTCGGTCGTCGTGGAGGGGGGATCGAAGCAGTCACGGAAGGTGAACACCACCGATGTGAAGAACATGGCGGCCATCATCATCGCCGCCCCCACCATGATGCCACCGGCCGCCGAACCGGCCAACCCGGCCACTGCGAGCAGTGCCGATGCCAGGCTCACCACCAGCCCGCCGAGCAGGAACACCCCCAGCCAGCCCAGCCCATAGACCAGGAAGGCGCCAAAGTTGCGCACGCAGGCCACGATGCTGAAGAACAGCGCCTTGACCGGCGGCACGCCATGCCAGTGCACCAACCCCGGCGCATGCCAGAACAGCAGCGACAGCGGCAGGTACAGCACCATGGCCAGCCACATGGCGCTCTGGAACGCGGGGTTTTCCGCCACTTCCTTGGTCAGCGGTGCGCCGCCCAGGTACACCTGGGCGAACTGCCCGCCATCCAGCAGGGCCGACAGGCCCATGATGCCGAGGAAGCCCACGGCGTACAGCGCACCCAGCACCAGCATGTCGCGCAGGCGCTGCTGGCCCGTGCGAAACGCCACCAGCAGCAGGGCAGGCGTGGGAAACCGCCCGAGCGAGGCCTGGGCCGCCGCCACCATCATGGCCAGGGTGGCCGAGGGCAGCAGCGCCAGCGCAATGGCGGGGCCCACCAGCGGGATCATGGTGGCCAGCGACATGGAGGCCATGGTCATGAAGAACAGCGCAGCCAGCGCCATGGGCTGCTGCCAGAACACCCGGACGCCAAGCTTGACCCAGGCCATGCCGGTGCGGGCGGGGACGATGTGGAGTTTCATGGATACGTGAAAGGAAAGGGGCGGTGCCCTGGGCACTGCAGAGAGTGCAACAGGCGTGAATTTACCCCAGGGGCCCATTCCAGCCACGGCGCAGGGACAGGCGGGGCAAAGGCCCGCCCTGGCGTACTTGGGCCTTCGGGATCAGGCGCGCACAGGGTGCGCCACGCGGTTGCGCAGCACGCGCTCGAAGTGCGTGGGGTCGTGCGGCGTGAGCATGGAGGCCTCGCGCGGCAGGTAGAAGTCCCACAGGCGCGAGATCCAGAACCGCAGCGCGCCCGCGCGCAGCATGGCGGGCAGCAGCTCGCGCTCGGCCCCCGTGAGCGGGCGCACGGCCTGGTAGGCGTCGAGCATGCGGGTGGCGCGTTCGGCATCGTGCGTGCCTTGGCCCAAGTCGATGCACCAGTCGTTCAGGCACACGGCCAGGTCGAACAGCCAGGTGTCCACACCCGCAAAATAAAAATCGAAAAAGCCCGTGAGTTCTTCGCCCTCGAACATCACGTTGTCGCGGAACAGGTCGGCATGCACGGGGCCGCGGGGCAGGGCGGCGTAGGCCGAGCCCGCCGCCACATGGTTCTGGTAGGCCAGCTCGGACCGCAGCAGCGCCGATTGCGCTGCGCCGATGTGCGGCAGCACCACGGGCACGGTGTCGTTCCACCAGGGCAGGCCGCGCAGGTTGGGCTGGCGGCGCTCGAAGTCGCGCCCTGCCAAGTGCATGCGCGCCAGCATGGTGCCCACGGCGGCGCAGTGCGCGCCCTGGGGCGCCAGCTGGCTCTTGCCGCGCAGCTTGTTCACCACCGCAGCGGGCTTGCCACACACGGTGTGCAGGATGTCGCCGTTCTTGTCGGCGCGCGGGTCGGGCACGGGCACACCGCCGTGCGCCAGGTGCTTCATCAGGTGCAGGTAGAACGGCAACTGCTCGGCCGTGAGGCGCTCGAACAGCGTGAGCACGAACTCGCCCTGGTCGCTGGTGAGGAAGTAATTGGTGTTCTCGATGCCCCCCTCGATGCCGCGCAGCCCTACCAGCTCACCCAGTTGCAAACGGCGCAGCAGCTCGCGCGCCTCGGAATTGGAGACTTCGGTAAAAACGGCCATCGCTCAGAAGGTATCGAAAAAAGAGGGGGGGTTGGCGGGAATGCAGAGGGCCGGGCGGCGCGCGGCCGCTGCGGGCAGCAGGCGCGGCTGCTGCGGGCTCAGAACTTCAGCACGTTCCAGACGCGGGGGGCGGTGGTGGTCTCGGCGCCGCTGTTGCTGCCCGCACGGCTGCGGGCGCCATCGGGCGACTGCACTTCGTAGCCGGGCATGTTGCCGGCCTTGGGTTGCACGGAAATCGTCTGGGTTTGCCCGCCCACGCGCAGCTCGTCCACGCGGCTGCCGGCGTCTTCGACCTGGATGCGCTCGGTGCGCTGGTTGGTGCGGCCTGCGGGTTGCTCTGGATTTTGTAGCGCTTCGCGCTTTTCTGTTGCGCCCTGGGCGGTGTTCTGGGGCGTGGTCTGGGCCAGGGCGGTGCCGGTGGCAAGGCCCAGCAGAAGGAAGAGGTGAACGGCGCGCATGGGGCGATTGTAGAGCGCTGCCCGGGCGTGGCGTGGCCGTGCACAATTGCCGCATGACTGACAAAAAGACCCTGGTGCTGGTGGACGGCTCCAGCTACCTCTACCGCGCCTTTCACGCCATGCCCGACCTGCGGGCCGTGCCGGGTGACCCCAGCAGCGCCGCCACGGGCGCCATTCGCGGCATGATCAACATGATGCAGGCCCTGCGCAAAGAGGTGACTGCCGACTACGCCGTCTGCGTGTTCGACGCCAGCGGCCCCACCTTCCGCGACGCCCTGTACACCGAATACAAGGCCACGCGCTCGCCCATGCCCGACGACCTGCGCAGCCAGATCGAGCCCATCCACGAGGTGGTGGACCTGCTGGGCTGGAAAGTGGTGGCCGTGCCTGGCGTGGAGGCCGACGACGTGATCGCCACCTTGGCCCAGGTGGCGGCCGCACAGGGCATTGAGGTCATTGTGTCCAGCGGCGACAAGGATTTGAGCCAGCTGGTCAACGAGCACATCACCATCATCGACACCATGAGCGGAAAGCGCCGCGATGTGGCGGGCGTGACGGCGGAGTTTGGCGTGCCGCCTGCGCTGATGGTGGACTACCAGGCGCTGGTGGGCGACACCGTGGACAACGTGCCCGGCGTGACCAAGGTAGGACCCAAGACGGCCGCCAAGTGGCTGGAAGAATATGGCTCGCTCGACAGCCTGATTGCCAATGCCGATGCCATCAAGGGCGTAGCGGGCAACAACCTGCGTGAGGCCATTGCCAGCGGTCAGCTGGCCTTGAGCCGCCAGCTGGTCACCATGAAGACCGACTGCGCGCTGGCCGACTACATCCCCGGTTTGCCCGCGTTTGACGACATCACGCTGGACGCGCCGGACAACACCGGCCTGCTGCCGTTTTACGAAAAGTACGGCTTCAAGGGCCTGGCCAGCGCCATCAAGGGCGCAGCGGCCCCCGCCACCACAGCCCCCACCGTCGCCATGCCCGGCCAAAGCGGCGACCTGTTTGCCGACCACTCCGCCAGCACCGTGGCCGAAGAAGCCCAGCACCGCACCGTGGTGTACGACACCATCCTGAACTGGGCGGACTTTGACCAGTGGCTGGAACGCCTGCACAAGGCCCCGCTGGCAGCGATCGACACCGAAACCGATTCGCTCGACGAGATGCGCGCGCAAATCGTCGGCATCAGTTTCAGCGTGCAGCCCGGCGAGGCCGCCTACATCCCCCTGCGCCACGAAGGCCCCGATGCGCCCGAGCAATTGCCCATCGACGAAGCGCTCGCCCGCCTCAAGCCCTGGCTGGAAGACCCCAAGCACCACAAGCTGGGCCAGCACATCAAGTACGACCGCCATGTGTTCGCCAACCACGGCATCGAAGTGCAAGGCTACGCGCACGACACCATGCTGCAAAGCTACGTGCTCGAAGTGCACAAGCCCCACAACCTGACCAGCCTGGCCGAGCGCCACACGGGCCGCAAGGGCATCACGTATGAAGACCTGTGCGGCAAAGGCGCGCACCAGATTCCGTTTGCGCAAGTGCCGGTGGACAAGGCCGCCGCCTACTCGTGCGAAGACTCCGACCAGACTCTGGACGTGCACAACGCCCTGTGGCCCCTGCTGCAGGCGGATGACAAGCTGCGCTTCATCTACGAGCTGGAGATGCAAAGCAGCGAGGCCCTGTACCGCATCGAACGCAACGGCGTGCTCATCGACGCGCCCACGCTGGCCGCGCAGAGCCACGAGCTGGGCCAGCGCATCCTGCAGTTGGAAACCGAGGCATATGAGATTGCAGGCCAGCCCTTCAACCTGAGCAGCCCCAAGCAACTGGGCGAAATCTTCTTCGACAAACTGGGCATGCCGGTTGTGAAGAAGACCGCCACCGGCGCGCGCAGCACCGACGAAGAAGTGCTGGAAAAACTGGCCGAGGACTACCCCCTGCCCGCCAAACTGCTGGAGCACCGGGGCCTCGTCAAGCTCAAAGGCACCTACACCGACAAGCTCGCGCAACTGGCCCTGCCACGCACGGGCCGCGTGCACACGCACTACGCGCAGGCTGTGGCCGTGACCGGGCGCTTGTCCAGCAACGACCCCAACCTGCAGAACATCCCCATCCGCACCCCCGAAGGCCGCCGCGTGCGCGAGGCCTTCGTGGCCCCCGCAGGCCGCGTGATTGCGAGTGCCGACTACTCCCAAATCGAGCTGCGCATCATGGCCCATCTGAGCGGCGACCATTCGCTGCTGCACGCCTTTCACGCCGGGCTGGACGTGCACCGCGCCACGGCTGCTGAAGTGTTTGGGGTGGAGGTCGATCAGGTCACCAGCGAGCAACGCCGCTACGCCAAGGTCATCAACTTTGGCCTCATCTACGGCATGAGCAGCTTTGGCCTGGCCAAGAATTTGGGCATCGAGACCAAGGCCGCCGCCGCCTACATCGACAAATACTTCCAGCGCTACCCCGGCGTGAAGCAGTACATGGACGACACCAAGGCCGCTGCCAAGTCCATGGGCTATGTCGAAACCGTGTTTGGCCGACGCCTGTACCTGCCCGAAATCAACTCCCCCAACGGCCCCCGCCGCGCGGGCGCCGAGCGCGCCGCCATCAACGCCCCCATGCAGGGCACGGCGGCTGACCTCATCAAGCTGGCGATGGTGGCGGTTCAGAAGGAGCTGGACGCGCACAAGCCGGGCATTCAGATGATCATGCAGGTGCACGACGAACTGGTGTTTGAGCTGCCCGAGGGCGAGGTGGACTGGCTCAAGACCCATATCCCGCGCCTGATGGCAGACGTGGCGGCGCTGAAGGTGCCGCTACTGGCCGAGGTGGGAGTGGGGGCTAATTGGGATAAGGCGCATTGAGCGTGCGAGAGCAAGCTGACAGGTCATTAATTTGAGTGTTTTGGCCTGTACGTTTGTCCGTAAAAGCTGGCAGCTATCAAATTTGATATAGCCGCCTGTAACTACCTGATCGCGATTTGCTCGTCAATAGTCAGCAGCACTTCACTTTTTGAATCTGCCGTTAAGGCTGCTGGTCGATTTCGCGCGGCTACCTCACGAAAGCAGGTTTGCCGTCGGTGCCGTTGGAGAAATGCAACCGATTCCATTCGATTGCGCGTTTGCGCCAATGGATCTCGATGGCCTGCGTGAAGTCCGCCCGAACGAGCTTCGCCCTGGAGTCACACCACTGCGCAGATTCCCTGCGAATGATCACGCCTTCTAGGGGGCCATCCCTGTAGTGGCTGGCGCGTGTGGCCACCAGCTTTTTCAGTGATGAGACGGTGTACCGCCCGCACGCGACTTGGGGGGGCGTAGCCAGCCTCGCCGAATGCGCCAGCGCATTACGACGCGCGCTGCTCCAAAAACGACCAGCGCGACGGTCATACACATCAAATAACAAGAACCAATCGGGCAGCGCAGCATAGTCAAGCGTATGACGTGCGGCACACCACTCGCCAAACACAATGATGTTGGGCGTCAGAACGCTGCGCAGCGCTTCTCCATGCTGGGTGAGCCATGAAGGTAGCCGGGCGAACTGCCCGGCGTGTGGCTTAGCCAAATACTGGCCCCGATTTTGGGCGCGCAGAGTGTTGTCCAAGGCCAGAGAAAGGCCCAGGTTGGCACCATCCAGCTTTTCCTCCACTATCACGTCGCTCTCCAGCAAAGCCTGCGCTTCGGTGTGTGAAAGTACCTTGTCATCGCGCGGCGTGTTCTTGCCCAGCCAAGCCAAGTGAGGGGTGTGCGGGAAGCGGAAAAAGTCACCATCCATGGCATTCAGCCCGGCAGCTGGGGCGCAGGCTTATCTGGGAACTTCTTTCCGTAAACCGTGCAGACGTCTTCTGGACACAAGAAATCGACCTCAACACCCTTGGCTCTTAGGGCTGGCCACCAGTCCAACCATTTGCAGTCCGCTGCTTGCCAAATTGTCGGCTTATCCGGGTGAGCATAGGCCACGGCGGCGAACTTTCGATCCGATGTATCAAACAGTTGCTCCAACGCAGGATCAGGGAATTCGGTAAAGCAGTTGTCTTCGGTCTCGTTCAGCGAAACCTGCTCTACTTTGGGTGTCCCGCTATGCTGGAGCATCCACTTCAGAAATTTGTCACCGACCCCTTTCGCGGGCTTCAGGCTAGTCTTGTGGCGGTACTCACCCACGATGCGGTAGCCATCGTCGATGACGACAACGCCTGACCGTTGAATCGATTGCAGCCGCATAACACAATCAATCACACAATCCTCAGATACTTGGTCATGTTGACCATTGGCGACCAAGAGCACGTTGGTATCGATCACTGCTTTCATTGCGCACTGCCTTGCAGCTTTAGCTCCTTTTTCCTGTGCATTGCCGCCAGGGCTCGGCCCGCGATATCCGCCATCTCATCGCCGAAGAAGTGTTCTGGCCAGTTCTCGATTTCTCCAAACATATTCAACCTCAGTGGCTCAAGTTCGGTAGCTGACCCGGCGCGACGGCAAAAGTAAACCGCCACATCCGCCGGTTTAATCATTCCTTCTGCAACTCGACGCTGCAAACGATTCAGGAAGTGCTCTGAGTGACTTTCTACAATCAACTGCACGTTTCGCGGCTTGCCATCCTCACGGGCCTGGGTTGCTGAAATAAAGACGTCAGCCAACTCAGCCTGAACTTGCGGATGCAAGTGAATCTCAGGTTGTTCCATCCAAACCGTGGAATTTGGCGGACAGTAAAAGGCCTGCACCAACGCCGGCAGCACTTGAGAGATGCCGAAACCCACGTCAGTGATCTTCACCTCAGGGGCTTTGTTGTGGGTCTTCACTAGCACCTCGTACTCTTTGCGCCCCACAGCCACGGGCCGTACAGCGAAGTCGTCAATGACACCGAGATCTTTGAGCCATGCCGCTATGAACTCGGCAAAGCCTTTGGTGTGATGTCCAGCCTGCCGATTGAGGCGGCGGCCTTCCCCCTGCGCAGCCAGAATCGCCGCCACGGCGTACTCACCCATTTGTCCAACGCTGGCTGGCGTTTCGCCTGACCACTGGTAGATGCGTTGGGGATGGCTGCGCAACGGTCCCAAGTAGGAGATTCGCTCCAGCATGCTCTCAGCGGCCAATGCGAAGTCAGCTAGAAAACCGGCGTTCTTGTACCTTGCCATGCTGGTGTCGGACAAACGATAGAACTTCTCGGGCTCCTCCAGAGGCCATTTTCGCCCGTCGGCCATCTTGAAACCATACTGGCTTGACGTCAGATTGAGCTTGCGCCTCTCGTCGCGCTCAAGCGTAACGTCGATCACCTCTCTGTCACCCGACGACATAGCGTAGCGCAGCGCCTGAACTTCTGGTTGCTGCGCTTTGTTTGCCACCATGGATACATCCAGCCGCATGCCATCCCCTTGGAATCGGGAGTCGGGTTGCAATGGGTCGCGCACATCCAAAACCTTGGGTAAGTTCCAACCCAGCTCAAAGGAAAGGGCCTGTTTCAGATCGTGGCCATGTAGACAATCTGTAAAAGTGCCCAAATCGATCAGGGATGAGGTATCGCCCATATGTAGCGCGCGCTTGCGGTCTGTCGAGCGCGCTGTTTGCTGCAACGCTAGCAAGAGGTGGCCAAGGCTACTTTTGCCCGCACTGTTAGCCCCGAAGAGCACGGTGAGCGGTGCCAAACGAATCGGCCCCGTGTCTTTCCAGGCCTTAAAGTTCTTAATGTGTAGGTGAGTGAGCATTGGTATTGATCTCCGTCATTCGTTTGCATCCATACGTAAGACTCTGGTACGAAGTGGGACAGTTGTTGAAAGCATCTGATGTATCTTCTTCGTACTCGCCTATGAGATCTTCAGGATCCATCTCATGGCGCAAAGCTCATCGTTCCGCTTGTAAGTTGGTGGAAAAGTTGGCTTTACGGTTGGAGGTTGAGGTGCTCGGCGAGCAGATCATCTCGCCAGTTTATAGGGCGGGAACGGGAAGGCCTTCCTCGTTGTGGCGTCGCAGCGCTTACAGTTTTTGCTGACTGTGCTTCTCTCACTTCATAAAGGCGACTGCGTTTGGCTCCACATAGTCACCGGAGACCGACCTCTGACGATGAGCGTGCTCAATGAGGTCTGGAGCGGCATTGGATGGTGCGAAAGCTGCCGCATCCCTTGTGAGTTCCCCATAGAGGCCTCTTCGCAGAACACTCACCATGGTCCGGCGGTGAACAAAGCGCATCGCTAAACTCATTTAGCAATCGCTGGCGATTCAGCCACTTTCCACTCATTTGCCCGGAGCCCTTGTATGTCCACCCCCACCCCCTACACCCCCCCCGCCATCTGGCAATGGAACAAGGAAAACGGCGGTCATTTCGCCAGCATCAACCGGCCCATTGCCGGGGCCACGCACGACAAGGAATTGCCCGTGGGGCGGCACCCGCTGCAGCTGTATTCGCTGGGCACGCCCAATGGCGTGAAGGTGACGGTGATGCTGGAGGAGTTGCTGGCGCTGGGCCACAGCGGCGCGGAGTACGACGCTTGGCTGATTCGCATCAACCAGGGGGAGCAGTTTGGCAGCGGGTTTGTGGGCATCAACCCCAACTCCAAAATTCCGGCGCTGCAAGACCGCACCGACTCCGCCAACCCGGTGCGGGTGTTCGAATCCGGCGCCATCCTGATGTACCTGGCCGAGAAGTTCGGTAGCGCCTTTCTGCCCAAGAACGGTGCGGCGCGGGCCGAGTGCCTGTCGTGGCTGTTTTGGCAGATGGGCAGTGCGCCGTTTGTGGGCGGCGGGTTTGGGCATTTCTATGCCTATGCCCCGGTCAAGATCGAGTACGCGATTGATCGGTACGCAATGGAGGCCAAGCGCCAGCTCGATGTGCTCAACCAGCGCTTGGCCGTGCATGAGTATGTGGCGGGCGATGAGTACACGGTGGCGGACATCGCGATCTGGCCCTGGTATGGACTGCTGGTGAAAGGCCAGGCCTACAACGCGGGCGAGTTTTTGCAGGTGCACGAATACACGCATGTGGTGCGCTGGGCCGAGCAGGTTGCCAAGCGCCCGGCGGTGCAGCGCGGGCGCAAGGTCAACCGTGTCAGCGGCGATCCGGCCAGCCAGTTGCGTGAGCGGCATGAGGCCAGCGACTTTGACACCAAGACGCAAGACAAGATCGAAGCTGCTGCGTTGGCTTCTTCTTCGTCGTCACCCGCCCGATGAGTGTTTCGCAAGGCGCCGCCATGATCACTCTGTACGACTGCGCCACGGCGCCCAGCCCCCGCCGCGCGCGCATCCTGCTGGCAGAAAAGGGCGTTGCCCACGACACCGTGCAGGTGGATCTGCGCAGTGGCGAGCAACTGGGCGAGGCCTACCGCCAGATCAACCCGCAGTGCACGGTGCCTGCGCTGCGCACCGAAGACGGTTTGCTGCTGGCCGACAACGCGGCCATCACGGCCTATGTGGAGGCGCGGTATCCGCAACCGGCATTGCTGGGCGAGACGCCCGCCGAGAAGGCCGAGATTGCGAGCTGGAACTGGCGCATGGAGTTCGAGGGCCTGCAGGCCATTGCCGAGGCGCTGCGCAACAGCGCACCCGCCATGGCCAACCGGGCGCTGCCCGGCGCAGTGGACTACCCGCAAATCCCGGCCCTGGCCGAGCGTGGGCTGGTGCGTGTGGGGCAGTTCTTCCAGCTGCTCAACGAACGGCTGGCAGGCCGCGACTTCATTGCCTCCGACCGCCTCAGCGTGGCCGACATCACCGCCGTGGTGGCGGTGGATTTTGCGCGCGTGGTCAAGCACAAGCCGGGCGAGCAGCACCCGCATCTGCTGCGCTGGCGTGCGGCCATGGCGGCGCGGCCGTCGATGTCGTTGTAGCAGCGGGCGCAGCGAGGTCATTGCCTTTGCAATGGGTAGATGCAAGGGTTGCGCATCCGGCCCATTCCTTGCATCGTCACCCCATGCGCCTCCGCCACATAGAAGTTTTCAACGCCGTCATGCTCACCGGCAGCGTGAGCGCGGCGGCCCGCCTCATCAACGTCACCCAGCCTGCCGTCAGCCGAATCCTGGCGCATGCTGAATTGCAGCTGGGCTTTCCGCTGTTTCACCGCCTCAAGGGCAAGCTGGTGCCCACCACCGAGGCACAGACCCTGTACCCGCACATCGAGCGCTTGTTCACCCAGCTGGACGATGTGCAGCGCCTGGCCAACAGCCTTAAAAATGACCAGCGTGAGGGCGAACTGCACATCCTGAGCGTGCTGGCACTGAGCTACGAGGTGCTGCCGCGTGCGCTGCGGTTCTTTCGGCAGAAGCACCCGGATGTGAAGGTCACCATCGACGCGCTGCATTCACCCCAGATCGTCTCGGCCCTGGTGCTGCAGGAGGCGGACGTGGGCTTTGTGTTCAGCGCCATTGCCCACCCCGCACTCACGCAGGAGCACCTGGCCGATGGCCGCATGGTGTGTGTGGCGCCCAAAGGCATGCTGAGTGCGGCGCTGGTGCATGCGGGTGTGGTGCACCTGTCTGACCTGGCCGACACGCCGGTGGTGCGGCTCGATGTGCGTGACCCCATCGGCACGGTGGTCAACCATGCCTGCCGCGAAGCGGGCGTGGGGCTGCAGACGGCGATCACGGTGCAGACCTACCACGCTGCGCTGGCCCTGGCGCACCACGGCCATGCGGTGGCGGTGGTGGACAGTTGCACGGCCGCGTCGGCCGACCGCAGCAAGGTGGAGGTGCTGGCGCTGGCGCCCCACATCGCCGTGCCCATCAAATCACTGCGCACCGTGAACCGGCCCAGCTCGCTGCTGGCCAGCGCCATGACGCAGTGCATGCGCCAGGCGGTGGCCGAGACCATGGCCTCCGTGAACTTGCCCGACGTGGAGTAGGACGTGGGGCTGTGTGGCTCAGGCCGGCGCCAGCAGCTCGGCGACCTGCGCGGCCGTGCCAAATGCCAGCGTGAAGCCCAGCGAACCATGGCCCGTGTTGAGCAGCAGGTTGTCGGGGCCACTGGCGTGCAGGCCCACCACGGGCAGGCCGGTGGGCGTGGCGGGGCGCATGCCGGTCCAGGGGCGCAGTTCTTCAAACTGGCTGCAGCCTGGAAACAGCGCGCGCGTGGCGTGGCACAGGCTTTCGATGCGTGCGGGCGGGATGCGTGCGTCGTGCCCCACCAGCTCGGCCATGCCAGCCACGCGCAGGCGGTGGCCGATGCGTGCAAAGACCACCTTGCGGGCGGCGTCGGTCACGTTGACGCGAGGCGCGATGGCGGTGGTGGACGCCGAGGCCTCGGCAGTATCGAGCGTGATGCTGTAGCCCTTGAGCGGATAGACCGGCAGGCGAAGCCCCAGCGTGCGGGCCACCGGGTGGCTGTGGCTGCCCAGGGCCAGCACAAACTGCTGGGCCTCGACCGCACCAGCGCTGGTGCGCACAGCGGCAATGCGCTGGCCATGGCGCACAAAGCCCTGCACCCGGGCGCCCAGCAGAAAGCGCACGCCCCGCGCCGCGAGCGCGGCCTGCAGCCCCTGGCAGACCTTGAGGCAGTCGGCCGCACATTCGCTGGGGGTGTGGATGGCGCCCGCAATGCGGTGCTGGTAATGCTGCAGCGCGGGTTCGATCTCGACGCAGCGTGCGGCCGAAACGGCCTGCTGCTGGCTGCCCCAGGCGCGCTGCAGCTCCATCTGTCGCTGTGCGGCGGCCAGGCCGGCGGGTGTGTCGTAGAGCACCAGCTTGCCGGTGCGGGAGAAGTCGCAGTCGATGGATTCGGACTGCAGCATGGCTTCGAAGCGGTGGCGGCTCAGCGCGGCCAGGGCCAGCAAGCGTTCGGTGCTGCGCTCGGACGTGTGCCGGTTGCAGGCGCGCAGAAACGCGAGGCCCCAGTGCCATTGGTGGGTGTCCCATTGCGGGCGCAGCTTGAGCGGGGAGCTGGGCGACAGCAGCAGGCGGGGCAGCTGGCGCCAGATGCTGGCATCGGCCAGGGGCTGCACATAGCTGTAGCTGAGCTGGGCGCCGTTGCCGCCGCTGGCGCCGGTGCCGGGCTGGGCCTGGTCGATGACGGTGACCTGCATGCCGCGCTGCTGGAGTTCATACGCCGTGGCCAGGCCGACGATGCCTGCGCCCAATACACATACCTGCATCTTGTTGGGGGGTGGGGAGTTGACGGATTGCAGGCCAATGTAGGACGGGGCCCGCGCTTTGAACAATGCCAATGCCATGCCCGCCCATGCCGGGAAGTTATGTGCGGCAGCCCCCTCGCCACGGGCCTGCCCTTTGCATGGAGGCATGGCGCAGATGGTGCGTGCTGACGCAATTTGGTGCAGCGGTGTGCACCGCACAAGAGCCATAACTTTTCATCATGACGCACCCCCGCAAATGAATTGTTCAACGGCGCCGCGAGTTTTTACAGTGCCCCTGCGTTTTGCTTTTTCATCCACCCGCTGACCTGCTTTTTTGCAAAGGGATTCCCATGAAGCTCTCCGTCGTCACTTCCGCTGCCATCGTGGTGGCCGGCTTGTGGGCCACCACCGTGGCCCAGGCCGACACCCTCAAGAAGATTGCCGACACGGGCAAGATCACGCTGGCCTACCGTGAGTCGTCGGTGCCCTTCAGCTACCTGGCGGGCCCGGGCGTGCCCGTGGGGTTCTCGGTGGACATTTCCAACGCGGTGGCGGACGCAGTGAAGAAGCGCCTGAACAACCCCGCCATCAAGGTGGACCTGCAGGCCGTGACTTCGCAGAACCGCATTCCGCTGCTGACCAACGGCACCATCGACCTGGAGTGCGGGTCCACCACCAACAACACGGCGCGGGCCAAGGATGTGCAGTTCGCCATCAACCACTTCTACACCGGCACCAGGCTGCTGACCAAGAAGACCTCGGGCGTCAAGAACTACGCCGACCTGGCCCGCAAGAAGGTGGCCAGCACCTCGGGCACCACCAATGCGCAGGTCATCCGCAAATACAGCCGTGACAACAACCTGGACCTGGACATCGTGCTGGGCAAGGACCACGACGACGCCGTGCTGCTGGTGGACAGCGGCCGTGCCGAGGCCTTTGCGATGGACGACATCCTGCTGTTCGGCCTGATGGGCAACCAGCGCAACCCGGGCGATTGGGAGGTGGTGGGCGATTCGCTGCAGGTGGAACCCTATGCCTGCATGCTGCGCAAGGACGACCCGCAGTTCCAGGCGCTGGTCAATGGCGTGATCGGGGGCATGATGAAGTCGGGCGAGTTCGACAAGCTCTACAGCAAGTGGTTCATGTCGCCCGTGCCCCCGCGCAACCAGAACCTGAACCTGCCCATGGGCCGCGAGCTGCGCGAGAACCTGGTGGCGCAGAGCGACAAGCCTGCGCTGTGAGTGCAATGCACATGGCCCCGAGAGCCCCCGTAGCCCCCTGCGCGAGCGGCCGCCAGGCCCCGCAGGTGGTGGGGATCCTGGGGGGCATGGGCCCCGCCGCCGGGGCCGACTTTGTGCGCCTGTTCGTGCAGGCCTGCACGGACCGCATGGGCGCGCTGGGCATTCCGGTGCACGACCAGGCCTACCCGGAGCATTGGCTGGCGCAGGTGCCCATCCCCGACCGCACGGCGGCCCTGCACGACACCCGCCCGGGCGCACACCAGCCGGCCGACCCGCTGCTGCAGGCCACCGGCCGTCTGGCCGCTTTGGGCGCGCGCGTGGTGGCCATTGCCTGCAACACGGCGCACGCCTGGCACGGGCTGCTGCAGCAGCGGTTTCCGCAGATGGTGGTGCTGCACGGCGTGCAGGAGGTGGTGGCCGGGCTGGCCCGGCAGCAGGTGCGTGGTGTGGGGCTGCTGGCCACCCAGGGCGCCTACGAGGCGGGGCTGTACCAGGGCGAGCTGGAGCGCTGCGGCATCGATTGCTTTGTGCCCGAGGCCCACGGGCGGGAGCTGCTCATGCAGGGCATCTACGACGGCGTGAAAGCGGGCGACTACGCGCTGGCGCGTCAGCGGTTCGAGGCGGTGGCCCTGGCGCTGCAGCAGCGCCACGGGGTGTCCACGCTCATCATGGGGTGTACCGAGATTCCGCTGGCCCTGTCGGCGCGCGGCCGGCTGCAGGGGATGGCGCTGGTCAATCCGTCGCAGGTGCTGGCGGCCGCGCTGTCCCGCCACGCTTACCGCGATGCGGTGCCGGAGGAGGAGGTGGGCTGAGCCCCGGGCGGCGCATCATTCAGGCGCGGCCTCTTCAAACACTTCCAGGCGGTTGCGGCCTGCGGACTTGGCGCGGTACAGCGCTGCGTCGGCGGCCTGCACCAGGGTGTCGGGCCGCGCTTCCGGGCGCGGCACGGTGCTGGCAACGCCCAGGCTGAGCGTGACGATCGGCGCCGTGGGCGAATGGGGGTGGGGCAGCGCTGCCCCGCGCAGGTTCTCCATGCAGCGCTGCGCCACCGTCACGGCCTCGGCCAGGGGGGTGTCGGGCAGCAGCAGCACAAACTCTTCGCCGCCATAGCGCGCGGCCACTTCGTCCGCGCGGCGGATGTTGCCCTGCAGCAGCTGGGCCACGCGGCGCAGGCATTCGTCGCCGGCCAGGTGGCCATTGTGGTCGTTGTAGAGCTTGAAATGGTCGATATCGACCAGGATCAGGGCCAGCGGCAGGTGGTGGCGGCCACAGCGCATCCACTCGGCGGCCAGGCGTTCGTCAAAGCGGCGCCGGTTGCCAATGCCGGTCACGCCGTCGGTGGTGGACAGCAGGGCCAGCTTGGCATTGGCGGCCGCCAGCTCCTGCTCCTTGCGCACCAGCTGGGTCACATCGGTGCGCACGCCGGCGATGCCGCCCTGGGGGGTGCGCCGCTCGTCGGCCTGCAGCCAGCGGCCTTCGGGCAGGCGCTGCAGCACGGCATGGTTGGCGGCGCGGTGGTCGGCCACACGCTGGGTGATCCAGGCCTCTTCGTTGCCCACGGCGTCCAGGTACTGGCCGCGCTCGGCGCCGTAGCGCGCAATCTGCTCGAAGGTGTTGCCGGGCACGATCAGGGGGGCGGAGATGGGGTACAGGCGGCGGTACTGGGCGTTGCACACCACCAGCCTGTCGTCCGCATCGAACAGGGCGAACCCCTCGGGCAGCGATTCCACCGCGTCCTGCAGCAGCTGGCGCGCCTGCAGGGCGGCCTCCTGGGCGCTTTCCAGGGCCTGGCGCTGCTCGATCAGGTCGGTGATGTCCAGGCGCACCGCCACCACGTAGTTCTCGGGGGTGCGGGTTTCGTAGATGTTGATCCAGCGCCCGTCGGCCAGGCGCTGCACCAGCGTGGAGGTGCGGCTGCCGTGCTCGGACAGGCGCTCGGCGATCCAGGCCTCTTCGCGGCCCTGGGCCGAGGGGATCAGGCCCCGCTCTACCGAATGGCGCAGGATGTCGGCAAAGCCCTTGCCCAGGTGCTCTGCGTAGTTCATGTACGGGTACATGCGCGACAGCTGCTGGTTGTAGAGCACCAGCCGGTCCTGCTCGTCGAAGATCTCGATGCCCACGGGCAGGGCCTCGACCGCGCGCTCCAGCAGCTGCCGGGTGCGCTGGCTTTCCTGGCGGGCGGTTTCGACCTTGTGGCGCTGCTCGATCAGGTCGCTGATGTCCAGGCGCACGCACACCGTCATGCCCGAGGGCGTGCGGCTTTCGTGCATGTGCATCCAGGCGCCGTTGGGGTAGTGGCGCACCTCGGGGCCGGGCCGGTGGCCACGGATGGCGAGTTCATGGGCCAGCCACAGCTCCTCCTGGCCGCTGGCTTCTTCGGGGATGCCATGGCGCAGGCCTGCGCGCAGCAGCTCTTCGTAGGTCTTGCCCAGCGAATCGGCCACCGGCAGGTGGGGGCGCAGGCGCGCCATCTGGTCGTTGCACAGCACCAGGCGGTCGTTTTCGTCGTAAATGTCCAGTCCGGCGGGCATGGCGTTCATGGCCTCGCGCAGGCTGCGCTCGGCGCGCTCGGCATGGTGCAGGGCCTGCTTGAGCACGCGCTCCTTGTGCACGGTGTCGGTGATGTCGGTGCGCAGCACCACCACGCCACCGCCTTCGGTGAGGCGTTCGGTGATCTGCATCCAGCGGTCGCCATCGACTTCTTGCACCTCGGGCAGGTCGGGCGCGCGGTGCCGGGCCATGCGGCGGGCCAGCCAGCTGTCCACATCGGGCCGGGCGGCGACGATGTGGCCCGACTGGGCGGCACGGCGCAGCACGTCTTCAAACCGCGTGCCGTATTCGAGGGACATGGCCGTGCCCGTGTTCACCTCGCGGTACTGGGCGTTGCACAGCACGAGGCGGTCGTCGGCGTCATAGATGGCGAGCCCGTCCGGAAGGATGTCCAGGGTGGCCGAAAGCTGGGTGCTGGCGCGCTGTGCCGCGGCCTGGGCCTCACTGGCCAGGGCGCGCAGCACCTGCACCTGCCGCACCAGCCACCAGGACAGCAGCGCGCTGGCCACCAGGCCACTGCCGGCCGTGGTGAACGCCGCGCGCGTGGCCCCGTCCAGGGACCGGCTGGCCAGGGCCCAGGCCAGCAGCGCCAGCCCGCCCGCTCCACACAACGCCGCCACCAGCAACGCCAGCTGGTGTCCGCGCGGCAGGGTGGGGGGGGTGGTGCGGGGCATGCGGTGAGGCAGTCGCTGGAGGGCGTGGGGGCTGGGTTACCTGGCGTGCAAAAAAGGGGAAGTTGGGGGCTGCGCGGCAGACGCCGGGCGGTTCGCAGAAAGTCTAGCAGTGCTCTTCCATTTCCGGTAACCGAAAATGGCGCCCTGCGGTAAACCCCCGGTGGCCCGACCCGGCCCGTCCTGGAGGGCGCGGGCGCTCAGCAAATGTGGTCAACACACCCTAAACTGCGGGCTCGCATTTTCCTGCGTCCATCCCATCCGCCCCTTTTTTTCTGGAGAAACCCCATGTTCTGTGACGACCTCCACGCCGATGCCCTGGCCTTGCTGCCGGGCCGCGGCACCGATGCGGGCGCCACCCGCCGCACCGTGCTGCAGGCTGCGCTGGGCCTCGGTTATGCAGCGGCTGCCGCGCCCATCATGGCCCAGACGGCCATCGTCACGCCTGCTGACGGGCTGACGGCCGGGGAGGTGAGTTTCACCGTCAATGGTTTCAATGTGCCGGCCTACCGCGCCGCTCCGGCTGGCAAGGCGGGCCTGCCGGTGGTGCTGGTGATCCAGGAGATCTTTGGTGTGCACGGGTACATCGCCGACACCTGCCGCCGTTTTGCCCAGGCGGGCTACCTCGCCATTGCGCCCCAGCTGTATGCCCGCCAGGGCGATCCCTCGCAGTACACCGAGATCGCCAAGCTCATGGCCGAGGTGGTGTCCAAGGTGCCCGATGCCCAGGTGATGGCCGACCTGGACGGCGCCGTGCAGTGGGCCACGGCCAATGGGGGCGATGCCGCGCGGGTGGGCATCACCGGCTTTTGCTGGGGCGGGCGCATCACCTGGCTGTATGCGGCGCACGGCCCCGTCAAGGCCGGTGTGGCCTGGTATGGCCGCCCGGTGGGCCAGGTGAGCGAGCTCACGCCCAAGCACCCCGTGGACATTGCGCCCATCCTCAAGGCGCCGGTGCTGGGCCTGTATGGCGAAAAAGACACCGGCATCCCCCTTGACACGGTTGATAAGATGAAAGCTGCCCTGGCCAGCGGATCGCCGCAGGCCAGGGCATCGGAATTCGTGCTGTACCCCGACGCCCCCCATGCCTTCCACGCCGACTACCGCGCCAGCTACCGCAAGGAAGCGGCCGAGGATGGCTGGAAGCGGGCGCTGGCCTGGTTCAAGGCGCAGGGCGTGGCGTGATCCGTCCCCCCGTGTGACTGAGCCCGGCCCCGCATTGGCTGGCCGACTGCAGCCGCCCCGCCACCGGGGCGGCTTTTTTCATCGCATTTCCGGGGTATGGTGTTTGAAGGAAAATGGGCCCCAGGGCTTATCTATAAAGCGCAATAAGCTATGACTTTGGTAGCAATCATTCTGGCCACCCTGGCCGCAGGCATTGGCAGCGTGTGGCTGGCCGCGTTGCTCATGCGGCTGGGCCTGGGCGGGCGGGCCGACAGCGTGGGCCCCCAGCACCTGCTCAGCCTGGCGGCGGGTGCCCTGCTGGCCACGGCCTTCATGCACCTGCTGCCCGAGGCGTTCGAGAGCCAGGCGGGCGCGCACGATCTGTTTGCCACGCTGCTGGTGGGGGTGGTGTTCTTCTTTCTGCTCGACAAGGCCGAGCTGTGGCACCACGGGCATGAGCACAGCCATCCCGAACCGGCCCCGCAGGACCATCACCATGGGCATGCCCACGGCCACGCGCATTCTCACGCCGGCCACGACCACGGCCATGCGCACCACCACCATGGCCCGCGTGCGGGCGGCTGGGCCGTGCTCACGGGCGACAGCGTGCATTGTTTTGGTGACGGCATCCTGATCGCCTCGGCCTTCATGGCCGACATCCGCCTGGGCGTGATCGCCGCCGTGTCCGTGCTGGCGCACGAGGTGCCGCACCACATGGGCGACCTGGTGGTGCTGCGCCAGACCAGCCCCAACCGCCGCATGGCGCTGGTCAAGGTGTCCCTGGCGGGGGCTGTGACGGCGCTGGGGGGCGTGGTGGGCTATTTTCTGGTGGGGCAGTTGCAGGACCTGCTGCCGTACTTTCTGGCCGTGGCGTCGAGCAGCTTTGTGTATGTGGCCCTGGCCGACCTGATCCCCCAGTTGCAAAAGCGCCTCACGGCGCGGGAAACCATTGCGCAGATCGCCTGGCTGATCGCAGGCATGGTGGTGGTGACGCTGGTGAGTGGTGCCGCGCACAACCACTGACCAGGCCGCATTGCTGCGGATTCAGCCTGTGTGCAGCGCCTGGACAAGGAACTCCAGGCAGTCCTGCACCAGCGGCGGCCGCGCGCCCATGGGGGCGTGCACCAGGAGCGCCACCCGGCGCGAGATCACCGGCGCGTGCAGCGGGCAGACCCGCAGGGTGCCGGCATCCAGGCTGTGCGTGTACAGCCGCGAGATCACCCCCACGGCCAGCCCGCAGCGCACCAGGCTGTAGAGCGATTCGCTGTACAGCAGCTGGTCGGCCCGCGCCAGGTCGGCCCCATGTTGACGCAAGGTGGCCATGGCCAGCTCGTAGGTGCTGCCGCGCGCGAACAACGCCAGGCGTTCACCCGCTAGGTCCTGCCAGGTGAGGTGCTTGCGCCGGGCCAGGCGATGGCCCAGGGGCAGCACCGCCACCAGATCGTCCTGCGCCACGGGATACCTCTCGATCTGGGGCGGCAGGTCGAGCGCCACGCCCAGGGCCAGATCCACCTCCCCGCGTTGCAAGGCGGCCACGAGGTCGTCGTTGAGCGGGTCGCGCAGGCGCAGGTCCACGTCGGGGTGCTGCGCCAGCCACTGCCGCAGCGGCTCTGCCAGCAGGTGCATGGCCGAGGGCAGGGCGGCCACGCGCAGAGTGCGCTTGCCGTCGCCCAGTGTGCGGAAGAGGGCGTCCACCCCCTGTTCATAGCCGTTGACGAGGCGCTCCACCTGGGGCAACAGCAAGGCCCCCTGGGGCGTGAGGCGCACATGGTGGGTGCCGCGGTCCAGCACCGGGGCGCCCAGCACGGCCTCCAGCTCGCGGATGGACGCCGACAGCGCGGGCTGGGTGAGCGACAAGGCCTCGGCCGCTTGCCGAAAACTCAGGGCCCGCGCCACGGCCTGAAAGCTGCGCAACTGGCGCAGCGTGGGCGCGTGGTGCGGGGGCAGGCTGGCGGCGGCGGGGCTGTGGATGGGGTGCTTGCTCATAAATCGCCTTTATCACGCCATCAAATTAAATCACTTCCGTTATCACCTGGCGCTGCATAGCATGCGGCCATGCCCACCTTTCTGGCGCCCGCCGACCCGCTGTACCCGTTTCTCCACGCCCTGCCCAAGGTCGAGCTGCACTGCCACCTGCTGGGCACTGTGCGGCGCGCCACGTTCACCCACCTGGTGCGCCGTGCGGGTGCGGCCATCAGCGAGGCCGAGATCGAGGCCTTCTACACCCGCGGCGAAAAGCCCGTGGGCGTGCTGCGGGTGCTGCGGGCGCTGGATGCCGAGCTGATCCGCAGCCCCGACGACTTGCACCGGCTGACCTACGAGTACCTGCAGGACGCCGCCGCGCACCAGGTGCGTTATGCCGAGTTTTTCTGGAACCCCACGGGCACGGCCCGGCAGTCGGGGCTGGCCTACCCGCAGGCGCTGGCGGGTATCGTGCGCGCGATTGCCGATGCACAGGCCGACTTCGGCATCACGGGCCGGCTGATTGCTGCCATCGACCGCGAGGCGCCGCCCGAAGCCGCCACCGAGATGGTCGAATGGGTGCTGGCCCACCGGCGCGACGAGGTGATCGGCATCGGCATCGACTACCGCGAGGTGGACCACCCGCCCGAGTGGTTTGCACCCGCCTATGCCCTGGCGCGCCGGGGCGGGCTGAAGACCACGGCCCACGCAGGCGAGTTCGGCATGCCCTGGCACAACGTGCGCACGGCGGTGGAGCTGCTGCAGGTGGACCGCATCGACCACGGCTACACCGTGCTGGACAACCCGGCCTTGGCGCGCGAATGCGCCGACCGGGGCATCGTGTTCACCGTGGTGCCCACCAATTCCTACTACCTGCGCACCCTGGCCCCCGAGCGCTGGGCGCTGGACCACCCCATCCGCCACATGCCGGCAGCCGGCCTGCGCATCCATCCCAACACCGACGACCCGACCCTGCACCACGTGGACCCCACGCAGGCCTGGGCCATGATGGTGCGCGACTTCGGCTTTGACGCGGCCGACCTGCGCGGCTTCATGGCCAATGGCCTGGACGCCGCGTGGATCGACGACAGCACGCGCCGTGCCTGGCGCGCGCAGTGGCTGGCCGCGTTCGACACACAACTGGCGGCGGCAGACCCTTTCTGCGCCGTGCCATCCTGAAGGAAGTTCCCATGTCCCCCCTGTTGCCCCCTTTCTCTTCGCGCAATCGCCGCCGGGCGTTGTGGGCCCTGGCCGGCCTGGTGGCCTGCGGCGCGGGCGTGTCCGCGCAGGCCCAGGCCCAGGCCGCCTGGCCGGCGGCCAAACCCATCACGCTCATCGTGCCCTTCAGCGCCGGGGGCAGCGTGGACGTGACGGGACGCCTCATCGCGCAGAAGCTGGGCGAGCGCCTCAAGCAGAGCGTGGTCATCGACAACGTGGCGGGGGCCGGGGGTGTCATCGGCATGGAGAAGGCCGCCAAGGCCGCGCCGGACGGCTACACCCTGGTGCTGGGCGCGGACAGCCCCGCGGCCATCGCACGCCTGGTGAACCCCGCGGCCGTGCGCTACGACACCCTCAAGGACCTGGCGCCCGTGGGCCTGGTGAGCACCGCGCCCATGGTGATCGTGGCGCGCCCCGGGCTGCCCGCCAACACGCTGGCCGACGTGGTGCGCCTGGCGCGCGAGAAGCCGGGCCAGCTCAGCTACGCCACCTCGGGCGTGGGCACGGTGCTGCACCTGGCCATGGAGCGCGTCAAGGAGCAGAGCAAGACCTTCATGGTGCACGTGCCCTACCGGGGCGGGGCCCAGATCGTGACCGACGTGATCGGCAACCAGGTGGACCTGGCGGTGCTCATCAGCGTCACGGCGGCGCCCCATATCCAGAGCAAGAAGCTCAAGGGCATTGCGCTCACCGACGACCACCGCATGCCATCGCTGCCCGAGGTGCCCACCGTGGCCGAAACGGCGGGTTTCAAGGGTTTTGGCATGGTTTCCTGGACGGGTATTTTCGCGCCCGCCCACACGCCGCCTGCCGTGGTGGAGCGGCTCAACCGTGAGCTGGCCGAGGTGCTGCGCATGGACGAGGTGCGCGCCAAGCTGGTCGACGGGGGTGCCGCGCCCGGCAAGGGCTCCGCGGCGGACTTCACGCGCTTCGTGCAGGCTGAAAGCGCACGTTATGCCGCCATCGTGAAGGCGGCGAACATCAAGGAGTGAAGGGCGGGTGAGGGGCTGGTGGTGCGTTCAGCGCGCCAGCTCTTCCCGCACCGCTGCCACCTGCCTGCGCGACACGGCCAGCAGCTCGGTGGAGCCCTGCAGCCGCACGGCCCAGCCTTCGCCTTCCTCCGGGTCGTAGTGTTTCTCCAGCGCGCGCATGGCGCGGCGGGCCACCAGGGCGTTGCGGTGGATGCGCATGAAGCGCGGGGCAAATTTGGTCTCGATGTCGCTCAGCGAGCCGTCCATGATGTAGCTGCGCGTGGTGGTGCGCACCGTCACGTACTTCTGCTCGGCCTTGAAGTACAGCACCTCGGCCAGGGGCAGGCGCTCGGTGCGGCCCCGGTCCTGGATCAGCAGGGTTTCGCCCTCGGGCACGCTGGGGGCCGTGGCGGGCAGGGGGCTGCGGGTGCCGCGCTGCACCTTGGCCAGGGCCTGCTGCAGGCGCTCGCGGCGCACGGGCTTGGTGAGGTAGTCCACCGCGTCCAACTCGAACGCGCTCACGGCGTGGTCGGCATGGGCGGTGACGAACACCACGGCCGGGGGCTGGGGCAGGGCCTGCAGCGCATGGGCCAGGGCCAGGCCGTCCTGCCCCGGCATGTGGATGTCCAGCAGCACCAGGTCAAAGGCACGGCCACCCGTGGGGCTCAGCAGCGCCAGGGTTTCTGCGGCATTGGAGGCCTCGGCCACCGTGCAGCGCACCGTGTCGGCGCAGTCGGACAGCAGGGTGCGCAGGCGGCTGCGCGCCAGGGTTTCGTCATCAACGATGAGGATATTCATGGTCGTCGGTGGGAGTGGGGTCTGCAGAGGGAACGGCGCCGCGGCGGACGCTGCCCCGGGGGCCGTCGCGGTGGCGGGAGGGCATGCGCGAGCGCGGCTTTTTCAGGTCGGCGGCGGGCAGGGTGATGCGCACCTGGTACAGACCGTCCAGCACGCCGGCAGTGAATTCACCCTGCACATCGTGCAGCAGCGCCAGGCGTGCGCGCACATTGGCCAGCGCAATGCCGTGGCCTTTGGGGGCCGGGTCATCGCCCTTGCCGCTGCGGCCTTTTTCCTTGGGGGGCAGGGTGTTGGTGATGCGCACCACCACGCGGCTGCCGCGCAACTCGGTCAGCACCCGCAGCTTGCCGCCGCGCGGGCTGGGTTCCACGCCGTGTTTGACGGCGTTTTCTACCAGGGGCTGCAGCAGCAGCGGGGGCAGGCGGGCGCTGTCGGTGCGTGGGTCCAGGTTCCACTGCACCTGCAGGCGCTTGCCAAAACGCACCTCCTCGATGGCGAGGTAGCGGCGCGCCAGCGTGATCTCCTCGGCCAGCGTGACCGATTCCCCTTGTTCCACCAGGGCCACGCGGAACAGGTCGGACAGGTCTTCCAGCAGTGATTCGGCCTTGGCGGGTTCTTCGCGCACCAGCGCGATGGCGCTGTTGAGGGTGTTGAACAGAAAGTGCGGGCGGATGCGCGACTGCAATTCGGTCAGGCGTGCCGTGGTGGCGGCTGGCGTGCGGCCCCGCGCGCGCAGCACCAGGGCCGCCACCAGCATGGCGGCCAGCAGGGCGCCGGTGGCGGCACTGGCCAGCCAGGGCGGCGGCGCGGCCATGCCCACCAGGGCCAGCATGCCGCAGGCATAGGCACCGGCCAGCGCGCCCAGCAGCACGCCCGCCGCGTATTGCTGCGCGGTGGACAGGCGCTGCAGCACCGTCTTGAGGCTGCAGGCCGTGACCAGCCACACCAGCGTGGCGGGCAGGGCACCGCCCGTCAGCAGCGCCAGACTGGCCAGCCACTGCAGGGGGCTGCCGGCACCGTACATGGCCCCCACGCCCACCACCACCTCCACAAACAGCACGGCCCGCAGCACCACGCCGACCTGGCAGGCATCGAACACCAGCGCCCGCCCACGGGGTGGCTGGGGGCTGCGCCGCGCACCCCTGGAAAGGGGCGAATCCTGCGGCGCGGGCGGGGTCGATAAAATTTGCGTGTTTTGCATTGCGGCGCCCGGGTTGTCCGGGTGTCTGAACCTCCGGATTATTGCCCTCCTTATGTCCAAAGCCCAAGCCACCAGCACTGACTCTGCGCCGTCCCACAACCAGCTCGACACCAAGGCCCAGGCCTGGTCGGCGCTGTTTTCCGAGCCCATGAGCGACCTGGTCAAGCGCTACACCTCCAGCGTGTTCTTCGACAAGCGCCTGTGGCAGGCCGACATCGCGGGCAGCCTGGCGCACGCCGAAATGCTGGCGGCCCAGGGCATCATTGGCGCCGAAGACCATGCCTCCATCCAGCGCGGCATGGCGCAGATCACGTCCGAGATCGAGTCCGGCGCGTTTGAATGGAAGCTGGACCTGGAAGACGTGCACCTGAACATCGAAGCCCGCCTGACCCAGCTGGTGGGCGACGCCGGCAAGCGCCTGCACACCGGTCGCAGCCGCAACGACCAGGTGGCTACCGACGTGCGCCTGTGGCTGCGCGGTGAGATCGACCTGATCGGCGACCTGCTCAAAGAGCTGCAGGTGTCGCTGGTCGATGTGGCCGAACAGAACGTGGAGGTGATCCTGCCCGGCTTCACCCACCTGCAGGTGGCCCAGCCCGTGAGCTTCGGCCACCACATGCTCGCCTATGTGGAAATGTTCAAGCGCGATGCCGAGCGCATGGCCGACGTGCGCCGCCGCACCAACGTGCTGCCGCTGGGCAGCGCGGCCCTGGCCGGCACCACCTACCCGCTGGACCGCGAGCGCGTGGCCAAGACGCTGGGCATGGTGGATGTGAACGGGTCCCCCGTGGTGTGCCAGAACAGCCTGGACGCCGTGAGCGACCGCGACTTCGCCATCGAGTTCACCGCTGCGGCCAGCCTGTGCATGGTGCACGTGAGCCGCCTGTCTGAAGAGCTGATCATCTGGATGAGCCAGAACTTCGGCTTCATCAAGATCGCCGATCGCTTCACCACGGGCAGCTCGATCATGCCGCAGAAGAAGAACCCCGACGTGCCCGAGCTCGCGCGCGGCAAGACCGGCCGCGTGGTGGGCCACCTCATGGGCCTGATCACCCTGATGAAGGGCCAGCCCCTGGCCTACAACAAGGACAACCAGGAAGACAAGGAGCCGCTGTTCGACACCGTGGACACGCTCAAGGACACGCTGCGCATCTTTGCCGAGATGGTCGGCGGCCAGTTCAACCCCGCCACGGGCCAGAAGGAAGGCGGCATCACGGTGAATGCGCCCGCCATGGAGCAGGCCGCACTCAAGGGCTATGCCACCGCCACCGACCTGGCCGACTACCTGGTGAAGAAGGGCCTGCCCTTCCGTGACGCGCACGAAACCGTGGCCCATGCCGTGAAGGCGGCCACCACGCATGCCTGCGACCTGTCGGAGCTGCCCCTGGCCGTGCTGCAGGGCTTTCACCCGCAGATCGAAAAGGACGTGTACGAGTGCCTGAGCCTGCGCGGCTCGCTCAACGCCCGCAACACGCTGGGCGGCACGGCCCCCGCGCAGGTGCGCGCCCAGTTGGCGCGCCACCGCGCACGCCTGGGCTGAAAGGCGGCGCGACATCCCCCTGTGGCGCTGCGCGCCTTCCCCCTTCTCTCGTATTGCTGCGCAATTCGGGAAGGGGGACGCCGCCAGCGCGGCGGGGCGGCCCTTGCGCGGCGGCCACTGGCATGGACCGTGTCCAGTTCAAAGACGCGCCGTTTATTAACGAATCTCACAATTGGAGTTTTGCCATGACGACTTCCCGCCGCAACCTGCTGTTCCGCCTCGTGCGCACCGGTGCCTTTGTTGGGGCCGCGCTGGCCGTGGGGCTGGCTTCGGCCCAGCCGGCCAAGCCGATCCGCCTGCTGGTGGGCTTCCCGCCCGGTGGGGGCTCGGATGCGATTGCGCGCACGCTGTCCGAAAAGCTCAAGGATGAGCTGGGCGTGCCCGTGGTGGTGGACAACCGCCCCGGCGCGGGCGGCCAGATCGCCGCGCAGACGCTCAAGGCGGCGGCGCCCGATGGCACCACGCTGTTCATCACACACGACCACACCATCTCCATCCTGCCCCAGGTGGTGAAGAACCCCGGCTTCGACCCGGTGCGCGACTTCGTGCCCGTGGGGGGCTTTGCCACCTTCGTGAATGCGTTTGCCGTTTCGGGCGGCACGCCCGCCAAGTCGTTCACCGAGTACGTGCACTGGGTCAAGGCCACGGGCCAGGGCAAGGGGGCCGTGGGCATCCCGGCGCCGGCCTCCACGCCCGAGTTTCTGGTCAAGCTGATCGGCCAGAAGTACCAGCTGGACCTGGTCTCGGCCCCGTACCGGGGCGCCGCGCCCATGATGGCCGACATGCTGGGCAACCAGATCGGTGCGGGCGTGGGCTCGGTGCAGGACTTCATGGAGAACCACAAGGCCGGCAAGGTGCGCGTGGTGGGCGTGCTGGGCACCAAGCGCCAGGCCGCCATGCCCGATGTGCCCACCTTCGACGAGATGGGCCTCAAGGGCTTTGAAGACCTGCCGTACTACGGCATCTATGCGCCTGCCGGCACGCCGCAGAAGTTCATCACCGACTTCTCGAACGCGCTGGCCAAGGTCGTGGCCCAGCCCGATGTGCGCGAGCACCTCACGGCCATGGGCCTCACGGTGGGCCACATGACGCCCCAGCAGCTGGCGGCGCGCCAGCAGGCCTACACCGAAGCCTGGACGCGCATCATCAAGACCAGCGGCTTCGTGGCGCAGTAAGCAGGCGCGCAGGCGCGTTGCCTGCCGCTCGCTTTGCATGGAGCGAAGGGGGTTCGCTTATGCTGTGGCCGGCCCTGGTGCACCGGGCTCAGTTCCGGTGTGCAGGGGCCATTTCTTACGGCCCTCTCTCTTTTGCCCCATGTCCACCAGCCGCCTCCCTTCCCACTTGATCCAGCATCGGTACCTGCCCCTGGTGGTGGGGGTGTGCAGCGGTGCGCTGGCGGCGTTGCTGGCCTGGGTGGTCATTGACATTTCGCACACCAAGGCGCGCGCCGAGATCGCCGGGCAGGCGCAAAGCCATTTGCTGCAGATCCGCGACCGCTTGGACCGGCAGCTGCAAAGCACGCTGTCCGTGCCCGAAACGGTGGCGGCCTTCATCGCGGCGCAGGGCAGCATGTCGCCCGACATCTTTGCCACCGTGGTGGGCCGCCTGCTGGAACACCAGCGCAACATCCGCAACCTGGCGCTGGCGCCCGACAACGTGATTGCCGATGTCTACCCCCGGGTGGGCAACGAGCGCGCCATCGGCCTGCGCTACCTGGACAACCCGCAACAGCGCGACGCCGTGGAGCGGGCCATCCAGACCCGCCGCACCGTGGTGGCGGGCCCCATCACCCTGGTGCAGGGCGGGCTGGGCATCATCAGCCGCACCCCGGTGTTTCTGGCCCACCCGCCGGAGCGGCCGCCCGTGGGCGGGCCGCCGTATTGGGGCATTGTTTCGCTCACGGTCAATGCCGACACCCTGTTTGCCGACGTGGGGCTCAACTCCGAGCAGATGGGTTTTCAGGTGGCGGCGCGGGGCCTGGACGCCATGGGCGCGCAGGGCGCGGTGTTCATCGGCCGCCCCCAGCTGTTTGACGAGGCCCCCGCCACGCTCGATGTGCCCTTGCCCGGCGGCGGTAGCTGGACTCTGGGCGCTGTGCCCATCGGCGGCTGGGCGGCGGCAGGCCGCGCACCCACGCTGGTGGTCATGCTGGCCTATGCCTTTGCGCTGGTGCTGGGCCTGCTGAGCGCGCGGCTGGTGCGGGCCCACCAGCAGGTGCTGGCCCTGGCCAGCCACGACCGCCTCTCGGGGCTGCCCAACCGCCGCCTGTTTGAGGACCGCCTGTCGCAGGCAGTGCTGGCGGCCTACCGCGACCACCGAGCGGGCGCGCTGCTGCTGGTGGACCTGGATGGCTTCAAGGCCGTCAACGACAGCCTGGGGCATGGCAGTGGCGACCAGGTGCTGGTGCGTGTGGCCCAGCGCCTGGCGGGCCTGGCGCGCGCCAACGACACCGCCGCCCGGCTGGGGGGCGATGAATTTGCACTGGTGCTGAACGCCGTGGCCTCGCCCGAGGCCGCCATGGAACTGGCGCACAAGGTGCTGGCGGCGCTGGTGGCGCCCATCGGGCTCGACAACGGCCAGCATGTGCTGGTGGGCGCCAGCATCGGGGTGGCGCTGTTCCAGGGGCCGGCCGTGGAGTCCCTGCCCGCGTTGATGGACCGCGCCGATCACGCGCTCTATGCGAGCAAGCGCGGCGGCAAGGGGGTGGCCACGCTGGCCGATGCCCCGGGGGGCGCTGCGGCGCTGCAGGGCTGACCCGCGGGCGGGAAGGGCCTCTGGGCCCCTGGGCCTTTGCGCCTCTCAGCCTCTCAGTGCAGGGCCACCTGCAGCTCGGCCCGGGGCGCGCTGCCGAGGCCCTGACCCATCCTCTTGCCCGCCTCGGGCGGCGGCAGCACGGCGGGCAGGCCCAGCGCCTGGATGGCCAGCTCACGGTGCCAGCCCTGGATGTGGTGCAGGTGGTGGTCCTCGTTTTTCTCTACGGCCTTGTAGGCGGCCTTGAGCGTCTGGCCCACGTCACCGATGGCCACCCGGGCCACCCGGCCCAGCAGCTCCCAGTGGGCGTGGTTCCTGGTTTCGGCATGCAGCACGCACTCGCAGGCCGCGCGCTGGGCGGTGTCCGGGTCGCAAGTGCGCTGGGCCGTCTCGATGGCCTGCACCCATGCATCGCCCAGCTGCCGAGCCACGGCCCGCGCGGCGCTGGGGGCGTCCGGGTGCAGGCCCAGTGCGTCGCACATGCGGCGCACCACGGCCTGGTGCGCCTGCGCGTCCTTGAGGTAGCCCTGCCATTCCTTCTTCAGGGCGGGATGGTGGGCGCAGGCGATGGCGGCGCGGTACACCAGCTCGCCCATCTGTTCGGTTTCCATCATCTGCAGCACCAGCTCATCCAGCTGGTGGCTGTCGTAGTGCACACGGGTCATGGCGTCTCCTTGCAGTGTGGTTGGCATGGGCCGCGCGCTGGGCTGGGGGAGGGCCGTGCAACGCAGCAGCGTGGAACAGGTTTGTGCCAGTGTGCGCACTTTGGGCGAGCCTGTCCATGGGGGAAAAAGCCCGGTGGCGGCCTCGTTGCCTGCATACGTAAGCGCTTGCAACGCTGTGCTGGCGCGGGTGCCGTTTTGTTACGCTCGCAGGTCGTGCAATTCCCCTTCCCCGCGCGGGGCCACCGGGGAGGCCCGCCCTGGTTCCTTCGGAGGGGAAGACATGAACAAAAAACAATGGATGCTGGCCGCTGGCCTGTCGCTGGCGGCCTGGGGCGCGCAGGCCCTGCAGATCAGCAGTTTTTCGCCCCAGGGCGAGGTGGCGCGGGTGCGCCAGGTGGTGGCCAAGTTCGACGCGGCGGCGGTCAATTTTGGCGACCCCAAGGCCCAGGCGCCCATCAGCCTGTCCTGCAGCGATGCCGGCGCCACCAAGGGCACGGGCCGCTGGACCGGCGAGCGCGAGTGGGTGTTCGACTTCGAGCGCGACCTGCCGCCCGGCGTGCGCTGCACGGCCACCGTCAAGCCCGGGTTCAAATCGGCCGCTGGGGCTGATCTGACGGGCGCTAAAAGCTATCAATTCAATAGTGGCGGGCCCTTTGTCCAGGCCATCCGTCCCAACCCCTACGAACAGATCGACGAAGAGCAGTTCTTTGTGCTGCAGTTCAACGGGCCGGCCACCGTGGCCAGCGTGCAGGCCAACGTGTGGTGCACCGCCGAGGGGGTGGGCGAGCGCATCCCCGCGCGCATGATCGACGGCGCCCAGCGCACCGAGATCCTCAAGGCGCTGGGGCTGGACAAACCCGCGGCGCAAGACCCCCTGCAATACGCCACCCTGGCCTGCAACCGGCGCTTCACCTCGGGCTCGCGCATGCAGGTGGTGTTCGGCAAAGGGGTCAGTACGCCCAGCGGCGTGCCCAACACGGTGGAAAGGCGCTTCGACTTCAAGGTGCGCGAGCCGTTTTCGGCAGAGTTCAGCTGCGAGCGCGAGAACGCCCAGGCCGCCTGCCTGCCCATCCGTCCGATGCAGCTGTTCTTCAATGCGCCCGTGCCACGCAACCTGGCCACGGCCATCCGCCTCAAGTCGGCCAAGGACACCCTCAAGCCCCAGGCCGACGGAGGCGTCGAAGGCCAGAAAGGCGATGCGTTGGTCAACAGCGTGCAGTTCACTGCGCCCTTGCCTGAAAACACGGCCTTCACCATCGAGCTGCCCAAGGACTTCAAGGACGCCTCGGGCCGCACGCTGCGCAATGCCGACAGCTACCCCCTGAAGGTGGCCACGGGCGGCATGCCGCCGCTGGCCAAGTTTGCGGCGGCCTCGTTTGGCGTGGTGGAGCGTTTTGCCGAAGGCCCGGCGGGAAGCAACCCGCCCGCCTTGCTGCCGGTAACCCTGCGCAACGTGGAAGCCGCGCTGCGCGTGCAGGGCCTGCAGCCCGGCGCGCCGGGCGCGGCCGCACCGGCGGGCAAGGTGAGCACGCTCCAACCCGGCACCGATGCCGAGATCATTGCCTGGTTCCGCAAGGTCAAGCGCTACGACAACTACACGGTGGACCGCCAGCAGGCGCGCCAGGACGTGACCGGCCCGCTGCCCAAGGCGCTGGACGATGAGCGCCACCAGGTGCAGACGCGCATGCTGTCGCTGCTGGCCGGCAAGGGCGGCGTGAAGACGCTGGACCTGCCCAAGCCCGCGAGCAATGACGCCCGCCCCTTCGAGGTCGTGGGCATCCCGCTGCCGCCGGGTTTCCACGTGGTGGAGATCGCCTCGCAGAAACTCGGCGCCTCGCTGCTGGACGACCGCCATGGCGAGGGCCGCACGATGTACGTGCGCACCTCGGCGCTGGTCACCAACCTGGGCGTGCACTTCAAGCTGGGCCGCGAGAACGCCATGGCCTGGGTGACCACGCTGGACAAGGGCCAGCCGGTGGAGGGCGCCAGGGTGCGCGTGTCCGACTGCCGGGGCAACGAGGTGGCCACGGGGGTTACCGATGCGCAGGGCCTGGCGCGCCTGGAGGGTGTTTCTACGGACTCGCCGACCTGCGGCGATGGTTATGGAGAGGGCGACGGCAGCCGGGGCTACTTCGTGAGCGCGCGCCACAAGGGCGCCGACGGCGTGGAGGACATGGCCTTCACCTGGAGCGACTGGCAGCGGGGCATCGAGCCCTGGCGCTTCAACGTGCCCACCAGCAGCGCCCCCGAGCCCGACGAACGGGCCCACACCATCTTTGACCGCACCCTGCTGCGCGCGGGCGAGACGGTGTCGATGAAACACCTGCTGCGCACCGAAAACCGCAAGGGCTTCGGTGTGCCGGGCACGGGCCCCGACACCCTGGTCGTCACCCACGTGGGCAGCGGCCAGCAGTTCACCCAGCCGCTGGCCTGGCGCGGCACGGCCACCGGCGGTTTCAGTGCGCAGAGCACGTTTGCCGTGCCACCGGCCGCCAAGCTGGGCCTGTACCAGGTCGAGCTGCGCAACCAGTCGAACAACGGCCGCAGCTTCAGCTCGGGCGAGTTCCGCGTGGAGGAGTTCCGCCTGCCGGTGCTCGAAGGCCGCATCGCGCCCGCCGACAAGAAGGCCCTGGTGCGTGTGCGCTCGGTGCCCACCGATGTGCAGATCAACTACGTGGCGGGCGGCGGTGCGGCCCACCTGCCGGTGCGCGTGTCGGCCATGGTGCGTGGCAAGATGCTGAACTACAGCGACTACGAGGCCTTCAGCTTCAACCCGCCCCGCAAGCGCGAGCAGTCGAACGCCCACAGCGACGACGAGGAGGCCACGGCCAGCCAGGACGCGCGCGTGATCGCCGACAAGCTGCCGCTCACGCTCAACAAGGACGGCGCGGGCAAGGTCACCATCGACAACGTGCCCCAGTCCCGCCAGCCGCAGGATCTGGTGATGGAAGCCACCTACGCCGACCCCAACGGCGAAGTGCAGACCATCCGCAGCACGCAGGCCCTGTGGCCTGCCGGCGTGGTGGCCGGCATCAAGACCGAAGGCTGGGTGTCGGCCCGCCAGAAGATCCGCTTCCAGGCGCTGGCGCTGCAGCTGAGCGGCAAGCCGGCCGCCGACATGTCCCTGCAGGTGCAGGCCGTGGCGCGCATCACCACCACCACGCGCAAGCGCATGGTGGGTGGCTTCTACAGCTACGACAACCAGACCGAGACCAAGGACCTGGGCACGCTGTGCAGCGGCAAGAGCGACGCGCGTGGCCTGCTGCTGTGCGAGTCCAAGCTCGACGAACCCGGCGAGGTGGAACTGGTGGTCACGGCCACCGACAAGGACGGCAACACCAGCGTGGCCGCGTCGTCGGTGTGGGTCACGCGCCAGGGCGAACTCTGGTTTGGTGGCGAAGACCACGACCGCATCGACCTGCTGCCCGAGAAGAAGAGCTACCAGCCGGGCGAGACCGCCAAGTTCCAGGTGCGCATGCCGTTCCGCTACGCCACGGCGCTGGTGGCGGTGGAGCGCGAGGGCATCATCGACACGCAGGTGGTGCAGCTCAACGGGCAGGACCCGACCATCAGCCTGAAGATCCAGCCCGAGTGGGGCCCCAACGTGTACGTGAGCGTGCTGGCCCTGCGCGGCCGGCTGCGCGAGGTGCCGTGGTACAGCTTCTTCACCTGGGGCTTCAAATCGCCGCGCGAGTGGTGGACGTCGTTCTGGTACGAAGGCCGTGAATACCAGGCGCCCACCGCGCTGGTGGACCTCTCCAAACCCGCCTTCCGCCTGGGCCTGGCCGAGATCCGCGTGGGCACGCAAGCCCACCAGATCGACGTGAAGGTCGCGGCCGACAAGGAAAGCTACGCCGTGCGCGGCAAGGCGCAGGTCACCATCACCGCCACCCTGCCCGGCGGCAAGCCCGCCGCGAATGCCGAGGTGGCCGTGGCCGCCGTGGACCAGGCGCTGCTGGAGCTGATGCCCAACAACAGCTGGAACCTGCTCGAAGCCATGCTCCAGCGCCGCAGCTGGGGCGTGGAGACCTCCACCGCGCAGATGGAGATCATCGGCCGGCGCCACTACGGCAAGAAGGCCGTGCCCGCGGGCGGCGGCGGCGGCAAGGCGCAGACGCGCGAGCTGCTCGACACGCTGCTGCTGTGGCAGCCCGCGATCCAACTCGATGCCAACGGCCAGGCCAAGGTGACGGTGCTGCTCAACGATGCGCTCACCACCTTCAAGATCGTGGCGGTGGCCGATGCGTCCACCGGCCTGTTCGGCACTGGCAGCACCAGCATCCGTAGCGCGCAGGACCTGCAGATCATCAGTGGCCTGCCGCCCCTGGTGCGCGAGGACGACCAGTTCCGCGCCCAGCTCACGCTGCGCAACACCACCAAGGCGGCCATGAAGGTCGAGGTGGCGCCGCGCGCCACGCTGCTGGACCTGAAACCACAAACCGTGGACATCCCCGCCGGTGAATCGCGCGAGGTGGCCTGGAGCGTGACCGCGCCTGCCCAGCTCGCGCAGACCCGCGCCCAGGCCATCCTGTGGGAGATCGAGGCCAAGGACCAGGTCAGCGGCGCACGCGACGCGCTCAAGGCCAGCCAGAAGCTGATCCCGGCCGTGCCGCTCACGGTGCAGCAGGCCACGCTGGTGCAGGTGGATGGCAGCTTCAACCTGGACGTGAACCCACCGGCCGACGCCTTGCCGGGCCGGGGCGGCCTCAAGCTGTCGCTGCAGCCCAAGCTGGCCGAAGGCCTGCCGGGCGTGCGCGACTGGTGGGCGCGCTACCCGTTCGCCTGCCTGGAGCAAAAGACCAGCAAGGCCGTGGGCCTGCGCGACGGCGCGCTGTGGCAGACCGTGGTGGCGCAGCTGCCCACCTACCTCGACAGCGACGGGCTGGCCAATTACTTCCCGCCGCGGGATGGCGACAGCAACCGGGGCAGCGACACGCTCACCGCCTATGTGCTGGCCGCCACGCACGAGGCCGCCGCCGTCAACCCTGCCTTTGCCCTGCCGGACGACGTGCGCGCACCCATGGAGCGCGGCCTGATCGCCTTCATCGAAGGCCGCATTGAGCGCAGCTTCTGGAGCCCGCGCAAGGACCTGGACATGCGCAAGCTCGCCGCCATCGAGGCACTGTCGCGCTACGGCAAGGCCCAGGGCCGCATGGTGAGCAGCGTCACCATCGCGCCCAACCAGTGGCCCACGCATGCGGTGATCGACTGGGTCAATGTCCTGAAGCGCGTGGCCGACGTGCCCGAGCGCGACAAGCGCCTGGCCGAGGCCATGCAGATCCTGCGCGCGCGCCTGTCGTTCCAGGGCACCAAGCTCATCTTCAGCACCGAGCAGGACGACTACTGGTGGTGGCTGATGCAAAACGGCGACGTGAACACCGCGCGCCTGATGCTGGCCGTGATGGACGACCCGGCCTGGAAGGACGACATGGGCCGCCTGGCCAACGGCTTCATCAGCCGCCAGCAAGCGGGCGCGTGGCACACCACCACCGCCAACCTGTGGGGCGGGCTGGCGCTGGAGAAGTTCAGCGCCAAGTTCGAGGCCGTGCCGGTGTCGGGCACCACCAAGGCCACCATGGGCGGCAACAACGCCAGCGTGGACTGGAGCAAGGTCGAGCGCGTGAAGAGCAGCGACGCGACAGGCGCCGCGCACCAGACGACCTGGTTCGGCGCGCCTGCATCGCCGGGCAACCTCAAGAACAACGGCATGTTCCTGCCATGGTCCAGCGCGGTAGGCAAGGCCGGTGGCAAGGAGCAACTCGCCGTCGCGCACCAGGGCCCCGGCAAGCCGTGGCTCACGCTGCAGTCGGTGGCCGCCATCCAGCTCAAGGCGCCCTTCGCGGCGGGGTACAGCATCACCAAAACCGTGACGCCCGTGGAGCAGGCCAACAAGGCGCTGCCGCCCGGCCAATACACCCGTGGCGACGTGCTGCGCGTGACGCTGGAGGTGAACGCCACCGCCGACATGACCTGGGTGGCCATCACCGACCCCATCCCGGGCGGCGCCACCATCCTGGGCAGCGGCCTGGGCCGCGACTCGGCCATCGCCACGCAGGGCGAAAAGGCGCGCACCGGCCCCGGCTGGCCCGCGTTCGAAGAGCGCAGCTTCGAGTCCTTCCGCAGCTACTACGAATACCTGCCCAAGGGCACGGTGAAGATGGAATACACCGTGCGCCTGAACAACGTGGGCGACTTCGCGCTGCCCCCGAGCCGCGTGGAGGCCATGTATGCGCCCGAGATGTTTGGCGAGGTACCCAACGCGCGGGTGAAGGTGGAGGCCGGAAAGTGATGCCACGGGCCGCCGCTGCGGGGCAGGCTGTGGCTGCAGCCTGGGCCGGGGCCGTTGTCGGCAGGGGCCGCCAGCATGGCCGCTGACCATCGCCGTGCTGCGCGGCCGGGGCGGCCGCAGCAGCAACCGGCCCCCCGCCTGCGGTGGTGGTTTGCTTCTGTTTTGATAGCTTCTTTCGCTCTGCCAGCGCGCGCCATCCCTGCTTTTGATGAAGTCCGTGCCGACTTCAAGCCCTCCGACACCCAGGTCCTCTCGCGCGAAGGCGAGGTGCTGCAGCGCCTGCGCACCGACCCCACGGTGCGGCGCGGCCAGTGGGTGCCGCTGGCTGACATCTCGCCCGCGCTGCGCCAGGCGCTGGTGCTGAGCGAGGACAAGCGGTTTTTTGAACACAGCGGCGTGGACTGGCGCGCGGCATCGGCCGCCGCCTGGGGCAACCTGTGGAACCAGCGCACGCGCGGGGCCAGCACCATCAGCATGCAGCTCGCAGGGCTGCTCGACGGCGACTGGCGCCAGGGGCCGGGCGGGCGCAGCGTGGTGCAAAAGCTGGGGCAGACCGTGGCGGCCCAGGTGCTGGACCGGCGCTGGCGCAAGGACCAGATCCTGGAGGCCTACCTTAACCTTGTGCCGTTTCGCCGCGAGCTGGTGGGCATTGATGCGCTCTCCCGCACGCTGTTTGGCAAGGCCGCCCATGGCCTGGACGACCGCGAGGCGGCCGTGGCCGCCGCGCTGGTGCGCGCGCCCAATGCCCGGCCCGCGCTGGTGGCGCAGCGCGCCTGCGGGGTGCTGCGCGACATGCAGCGGGGCGCCCGCATCGACTGTGATGCGCTGGACCTGTTCACCACCGCCGCGCTGCAGCGCCGCGCGTTTGACGCCAGCGAAGGCGTGGCCCCGCACTTTGCGCGCCACCTGCTGCGCCAGCGCTTCGGCAAGGACGGGGCGGTGCCCGAGCGTGTGCAGAGCACGCTGCGCGCGCCCCTGCAGCGCTTTGCGGTGCAGACCCTGCAGCAGCACCTGCGCGAGCTGCGCGGCCGCAATGTGGAGGACGGCGCGGTGCTGGTGCTCGACAACGCCACGGGCGTGGTGCTGGCCTGGGTGGGTTCGTCGGGGCAGCTCAGCCAGGCGAGCGAGGTGGACGGGGTGCTGGCGCTGCGCCAGCCCGGCTCCACGCTCAAACCCTTTCTCTATGGCGAAGCGATTGCCGAGCGGCGCCTTACGGCCGCGTCGCTGGTCGATGACTCGCCCGCGCACATCGCCACGGCGGGCGGGCTGTACATCCCGCAAAACTACGACCGGCAGTTCAAGGGCTGGGTGTCGGTGCGCACCGCGCTGGCCGCGTCGCTCAACGTGCCGGCGGTGCGCACGCTGGTCATGGTCACGCCCGGCGCGTTCCACCGGCAGCTGCGCGCGGTGGGCCTGCCGTTGCGTGAGAGCGGTGACTACTTTGGCTTTAGCCTGGCGCTGGGCAGCCCCGAGGTGCCGCTCGTGCACCTGACCAACGCGTTTCGCACGCTGGCCAACGGCGGGCGCCTGAGCCCGGTGGCCCTGGCCGCCCCGGCTGCGGGCCGGGCGCCGGCCTTCGTGCAGGGCCTGGACGCACGGGCCGCTTTCATCGTGGGCGACATCCTGTCCGACGGCAATGCGCGTGTGCGCACCTTTGGCACCGACAGCGTGCTGGCCACGCGCTTCTGGACGGCGGTGAAGACCGGCACCAGCAAGGACATGCGCGACAACTGGGCCGTGGGCTGGTCCGAGCGCTACACCGTGGGCGTGTGGGTGGGCAATGCCAGCGGCGCGGCCATGCACGACGTGAGCGGCACCAGCGGCGCCGCGCCGATCTGGGCGGCCGTGATGGGCTTTCTGCATGCCCGCGAGCCCAGCCGGGCCCCCAAGGCACCGGCGGGCCTGCTCAAGGCGGGGGTACGCTTCGGCCCCGGGTCGGCGGCGGATGGGGCGGATGGCGGCGGGGGCGGCGGCGCAGGGGCGCGCGCGTTCCAGGGCCGCCCGCCGCTGGAGGCCGCACGCGACGAGTGGTTTTTGCAAGGCACGCAGCAGCCCCTGTTTGCGATGGATGCAGTGGCTGGTGGTACCGATCCTTCCAGCGCAAAGGCCCCCAAAGGCTCCAGGAGATTGGCCGCCCCGGCGGCAGAGGCTTTGCCTGGCCCCGCCCGCATCACCGCACCAGCGGCCGGTACCATCATTGCGCTGGACCCGGACATCCCCCCCACGCGCCAGCGCCTGCAGTTCACTGCCACGGGCAGTAACCTGTTGTGGCACATGGACGGCAAGCCCCTGGGCCGTGGCCCCCGGGTGGCCTGGCTGCCCTGGCCCGGGCGGCATGTGGTGCAGATCACCGACGCGGCCGGGCAGGTGCTGGACGAGGTCCGCATCGAGGTGCGTGGCGCCGGCGTGGCGGCCCCGGCGCGGGCTGTTGCACCTTGATGGGCGATTAAGCCGACGTTAAGCCGACGAATAGGGTGTGACTTCCGCCGATTGCGTCCCGGTGGGGTCGCCTAAAATGGTTACAAACTATTTCTATGCCGTTTTTGCGCCAGTTCTTCTCTCACCGCCTGATCTGGCTTGCCTTGTTGGTCTCCCTGGGGATCGGCGCGCTGTTTGCGCGCTCGATCTGGACGATCCGCAACGACGAATGGAACTATGCGGTGCAGACCAACAGCAATCTGGTGCAGACCCTGGAGCAGGGCCTGGGCTGGGTGCTGGATTCGTTTGACAAGTCCCTGGAGGGCGTGGCCCGCGAGGTGAGCCGCCCCGAGGTTTGGGCCTTGTCGCCCGATCTGCGCGCCCGCGTGGTGTTCGACAACTCCTTGCGCGCCCGGGGCGCGGGCGATGTGCTGGTGCTCGATGCGCGGGGCAACATCGTGCTCGATTCGGGCTCCCTCACGCCGCGCAAGGTCAACCTCTCCGACCGGGACTACTTTCTGGCGTTCAAGGTGGATGGTCACCAGGCCCTGTTCATTGGCAAGCCCGTGCCCTCGCGCATCACGGGCCTCAACATCCTGCCCCTGTCCCGGGCTTACTACCATGCGGATGGCAGCTTTGCGGGCGTGGTGGTGGGGGCGGTCCGCCTGAGCTATTTCAACGAGCTGTTTGGCTCGCTGGACATGGGGGCCAACAGCGGCGTGAACCTGTTCCGCAGGGATGGAACCGTGATCTCGCGCTTCCCGTATGGGGATGCGGACGTGGGCAAGACCATCGCAGGGTCGCCCAACCTCGAGCGGTTCCAGAAAGAGGTCAACGGCGCGTTTGTGGGCAAGGCGGCGATTGACGGGGTCACCCGCCTGTATGCCTTCCGGCAGGTGGGCGAATTTCCGCTGATCGTCAATGTGGCCCAGGCCACCGACACCATCCTGGCCAAGTGGTACCGCAGCGCGCTGTGGCTGGGCGGGTTTGCGCTGCTGCTGATGGCGGCTTGCCTGGGCCTGGCGATGCTGTTCGTGCGTGAGCTGATCCTGCGCCAGCAGGTGGCGGCCCAGCTCAGCGAGGCCGAGCACGATGTGCGCACCATCCTCAACAACATGCCGTCCATGATCGGCTACTGGGATGCACAACTGCTTAACCGGTTTGCCAACAAGTCGCTTTTCGAGTGGTTTGGCATGGAGCCCGAGCGACTGCGTGGCATGCATTTCAGCGAGTTGGTGGGCCTCGACCGGTTTGCGGTGAGCAAACCCTTCCTGGAGCGCGCGCTGCAGGGCGAATCCCAACTGTTCGAGAGCACCCTGCTGGATGTGCACGGCGCCTCGCACCACATGATCGTGTCCTATGTGCCCGACACCGAGGGCGACGCGGTGCGTGGCATCTTTGTGCAGACCACGGACATCTCTGATCGCAAGCGCATGGAGGACGAGCTGTTCGACGAGAAGGAGCGCGTGCGCCTTACGCTGCAGTCGATTGGCGATGCCGTGGTCTGCTCGGATGCCCGGGGCTACGTGACCTACCTCAACCCCGCGGCCGAGCGCCTGACGGGCTGGCAGGCCTTCGACGCGGCGGGGCACAACGTGGACGATGTGGTCTGCCTGCGTAGCCCCGACAACGATGCGCTGCTGCCCAGCCCCTTGCGCGCGGCCATCCTGCGGGGGGCTGCCATGGAGGCCATGCGCGGTGTGGTGGTGCACCGTGGCAGCGGTAAGCGTTTCCAGGTGGAAGAAACCGCCAGCCCCATCACCGACCGCCATGGCGCCGTCAATGGGGCGGTGGCGGTGCTGCGCGACGTGACCGAGGCCGTGGCCATGGCCGAGCGCATGGCGCACCTCGCTCAGTACGATGCGCTCACCGACCTGCCCAACCGTGTGCTGCTGCACGACCGCGCGCAACTGGCCATTGCCCAGGCGCGGCGCGACAGCAAGTCGCTGGCTGTGATGTACCTGGACCTGGACGGCTTCAAGGAGGTCAACGACCGCCTGGGCCATGACGTGGGCGACCTGTTGCTGGTGCAGTTTGCCCAGCGCCTGAAGGCCGCCGTGCGCGCGTCCGACACCGTTTGCCGCCAGGGCGGTGACGAATTTGTGGTGCTGCTGCCGGGCCTCGACGGCGCCGAGCCCGCATGTGGTGTGGCGCGCAAGATCCTCGCCTCGTGCGACGCTCCCTTTGACCTGGGCGGGCAGTTGGTGCGCGTCGGACTCAGCGGCGGCATTGCGCTGTTCCCGCAGCACGGCGACACCTTCGACGCGCTCTCGCGCCACGCCGACAGCGCCATGTATGCCGCCAAGCGCGGCGGCCGCATGCGCTTCATGCTCTATCGGGGGCCCGATGCAGACCCCGTGGCCGTGCTGCCCGAGGTGGCCGTTAGCGCCGGTGAGGCCGATGGGTAAGCGGCGGCACTGGGGGCGGTGTGTTTGCTACTGAATTTGTAGCTTCTTGAGCTGATCCATAGGGCGCTAGGGTCGGTTTTTTGTGTGATTGATGGTGCGCACGGCCGCGCGCATGGGCGCCCTGCTGGAAATTTGTTGCAGCCCATCGAAATAATTTTGATGGCTGGCCCGCGCGTCAGCGCCTACCATCTGGCGCATTTCCCACCCTGGAGAGCCCGCGTGCCTGACCTGTCCAAAATCACCTGCATCGAAGACCTGCGTGCCATTGCCCAGCGCCGCGTGCCGCGCATGTTCTACGACTATGCCGATTCAGGCTCGTACACCGAGGGCACCTACCGCGCCAACACGCAGGACTTCCAGTCCATCAAGCTGCGCCAGCGCGTGGCCGTGAACATGGAAGGGCGCAGCACCCGCACCACCATGATCGGCCAGGACGTGGCCATGCCCGTGGCCATTGCGCCCACGGGGCTCACGGGCATGCAGCATGCCGATGGCGAAATTCTGGGCGCCAAGGCAGCCAAGGCGTTTGGCATCCCGTTCACGCTGTCGACCATGAGCATCTGCTCCATCGAAGACATTGCAGAGCACACGGGCCGCCACCCGTTCTGGTTCCAGCTCTATGTGATGCGCGACCGCGACTTCATCGAACGCCTGATCGACCGCGCCAAGGCCGCCAACTGCTCGGCGCTGCAGCTCACGCTCGATCTGCAGATCCTGGGCCAGCGCCACAAGGACATCAAGAACGGCCTGTCCACCCCGCCCAAGCCCACCCTCGCCAACCTGATCAACCTGGCCACCAAGCCCCACTGGTGCCTGGGCATGCTGGGCACGAAGCGCCGCACCTTCGGCAACATCGTGGGCCACGCCAAGGGCGTGGGCGATCTGTCCTCGCTGTCGTCGTGGACGGCCGAGCAGTTCGACCCCCAGCTCAACTGGGGCGATGTGGAGTGGATCAAGAAGCGCTGGGGCGGCAAGCTGATCCTCAAAGGCATCATGGACGCCGAAGACGCGCGCCTGGCCGCCAACAGCGGCGCCGACGCGCTCATCGTCAGCAACCACGGCGGTCGCCAGCTCGACGGCGCGCCATCCTCCATCGCGGCGCTGCCCGGCATTGCCGAGGCCGTGCGCCAGGCGGGCGGCGGCATCGAGGTCTGGATGGACGGCGGCATCCGCAGCGGGCAGGACGTGCTCAAGGCCCGCGCGCTGGGCGCACAGGGCACGCTGATCGGGCGCAGCTTTCTGTACGGCCTGGGCGCCCATGGCGAGGCGGGCGTCACGCGCGCGCTGCAGATCATCCAGAAGGAGCTGGACATCACCATGGCGTTTTGCGGCCACACCAACATCAACACGGTGGACCGCTCCATCCTGCTGCCGGGCACCTACCCGGTCTGAAGCAGACCTGCCCGAGGGCTGACAAAGCCCGCTCCCCCAAGGCCGCATTGCGGCCTTTTTCTTTTTCTGGCGCGGCCCCTGAATCCGGCGGGCGGCTTGTGGCGTATTCACCCACAGACGACACCCACAGACGATGCCCCCAAGCCGCGAATCCAGACCGATCCCACACAATGGGCGCATGAGCACCCGCCACCCCGACAGCGAACTGATGGACCTCCTCGACCGCCTTGCCGCGCGCGACGATGCCGCGCTGAAAAGCCTGTACGAACGCACGGCGTCGCCGCTGTTGGGCCTGGCCCTGCGCATTGTGCGCAGCCGCGATGCGGCCGAGGATGTGCTGCAGGAGGCGTTTTTGACCATCTGGCGCAGCGCGGGCAGCTACCGCGCATCGCTGAGCCCGCCCATGGCCTGGATGGGGCTCATCGTGCGCAGCCGCGCGCTGGACGCACTGCGCAAGCGCAGCAGCGACCGGGCCGACCGCATGAACGAGCTGGACGACGAGATGGCCCAGACGCTGGAAGGCGACTCGCCCAACCCCATGGATGCCGCCGACGCCAGCGAGCAGGCGTTTGCCTTGCACCACTGCCTGGGCAAGCTGGAGAGCAGGCAGCGCGAGGTGGTGAGCCTGGCCTACCTGCGCGACCAGAGCCATGGCGAGCTGGCCGAGCAGCTCAGGCTGCCGCTGGGCACCGTCAAGACCTGGATTCGCCGGGGGCTGGAGCAACTGCGTGCCTGCATGGCGCGCTATGCCTGAGGTCGCTGCCATGAACATCACCCAACACCCCGACCTGATCGACCGCCTGGCCGCCAGCTACGCCCTGGGCACGCTGCGCGGCGGCGCCCGCCGCCGCTTTGAAACCCTGGCCCGCGAGCACGCCACGGTGCGCGCCGCCGCCCTGGTGTGGCAGACCCGCTGGTCGGGCCTGACCGAGCTGCAACCGCAGGTGGCGCCGTCGCCCGCCGTGTGGACGCGCATCGACAACCTGGTGCGGGCCAGCCAGCTGGAGCAGGCCTTGCAGGCTGCCCGGCAGGCCGGGCCCACCCCGGCGCCTGGCGGCTGGTGGCGCAACCTGCTGGTGTGGCGTGGCGCCGCAGCCGCCGGGGCCCTGGCCACGCTGGCGGCCGTGGGGGTGGGGGTGCAGGTCAACGGGGGCCTGCGCACCACCACCGGCGCGCAGATCGCAGCCCTGCAGCAGCAACTGCAGGCCACGCCCCAGATCCAGTACGTGGCCGTGCTGGCCGACGACCAAGCGGCCGCGTCGATGCTGGTCACCTTCGACCCCCAAAACAACCAGCTCGTGTTGCAGCGCGTGGGCGGCTTTCGGGAGGGCGCCGACAAGTCCCTGCAGCTGTGGGCGCTGCCGCCTGCGGGCGGGCCGCGCTCGCTGGGCGTGCTGGGGCCGGACAGGCTGCTCAAGCTCGTGGCAGGCGAGGCCGATGTGCGCCAGGTGCCTGCACTGGCCATCAGCCTGGAGCCCAAGGGCGGCGTGCCCAGTGCAACCGGGCCCACCGGGCCGGTGCTGTTCAAGGGGGCGCTGATCCAGCGGATGCTCTGAGCAGGCCAGCATGACCCGCGTGTTTTTTTGAAGGTTGTCAAAAATTTTCGGAATGCGTGAATCTGCTCCGGTGCCGGGGGCGTATGTGCAAGGAGAAGACAAATGCTGTTTGCAACCCCTCTTTTACTGGAACAGGAGACCGCGATGAAACACAGGCCCTCACTCACCCTGCTGGCTGCGGCCGTGCTAGCCACGGTCAGCGGCTGGGCCCAGGCCGATACCGGCAAGCTGCTGCTCACCGGTGGCGTCAGCACCATCGCCGGGTCGGCCGGTGGCGGGCTCACCCCCTGGGCCGTGATCGGCAGCAACGCCACGGAGGGCGAGGTGGGCGTGAGCGCCTATGCCACCCGTGCCGCCACGCAGGACTACAGCCTGAACGGTTATGGCGTGGCCCTGGGCCTGCACGAGCGGCTGGAGCTGTCGCTGGCACGGCAGGACTTCGATGCCTCGCCCGCCCTCGCGCTCAACGGCATTGCACCGTTTGGCGTGGCGCCGGGCCAGCACCTCAAGATGGACGTGCTGGGCGTCAAGCTGAAGGTGGCGGGCGACGCCGTGCTCGACAGCGACAGCTGGATGCCGCAGATTGCGGTGGGGCTGGAGCACAAGCGGGTGCACCCGGGCTCCATCGGGCCGGTGCTGGACTTTCTGGGCACCCAAACCAGCGGCACCGATGTGTACGTGAGCGCCACCAAGCTGCTGCTGGCGCAGAGCCTGCTGGTCAACGGCACGCTGCGCTACACCAACGCCAACCAGAACGGCCTGCTGGGCTTTGGCTCGGCCGCGCCGGGCAAGAACCGCCGCAGCCTGCAGCCCGAGTTCTCGGTGGCGTACCTCATCAACAAGCACCTGGCCGTGGGGGCCGAGTACCGCTTCAAGCCCAACAACCTGCAGGCCCTGGGCGCCGCGGCCGGCCTGGGTGCCGCGCTGCGCGAGGACGACTGGAAAGACCTCTTCATCGCCTGGGCACCCAGCAAGAACCTGTCGCTCACGCTGGCCTATGTGGACCTGGGCCGCATCGTGCCCGGCATCACGAACAACCGCCGCCAGACGGGCTACTACCTGTCGGCCCAAGTCGCATTCTGAGTGAGGAGATTGTCATGACGCACCCCCAAACCCTCATCGCCCTTGCCATTGCTCTGGGGGGCTTGTGGGCCCCACCAGCGTTTGCCCAGGGCAGCGCCGCCATGGCCATGGCCCCTGCGGGCCTGTACCAGGCGCTGGGCGAGAAGCCCGGCATCACCCGCCTGATGGACGGCTTCGTGAACCGTGTGGTGAAGGATCCGCGCATTGGCGGCCACTTCAAGGACGTGAAGCCCGCCGCCCTCAAGGAAAGCCTGACCGACCAGATCTGCCAGCTCAGTGGCGGCCCTTGCAAATATGAAGGCGCTGACATGAAATCGGTCCATGCCGACATGGACATCCACAAGGGCCACTTCAACGCCCTGGTCGAGGTGCTGCAAAGCGCCATGGATGCAGAGGGCATCCCCTTTGCCCAGCAAAACCGCCTGCTGGCCCTGCTGGCCCCCATGCACCGTGACGTGATCACCAAGCGATGAAGGAAACGATGAAAAATACTATTGTTTTGATAGCTGTAAGCGCTTTGTGGGCAAGCGCTAACGCCGGAAACGTGCAGATCCAGGTGCTGGACCGCGAGGGCAAGCCCGTGCCCGACGCCGTGGTGGTGATGTACCCCGGCTCAACGGCGGGGGCTGCGCCCAGCCTGCTGCAGGCCAGCCCCACCATCGAGCAGGAGCGCATGCGCTTCGTGCCCGCCCTCACGGTGGTGATGCCCGGCACCACCGTGCGTTTCACCAACCAGGACCGCTGGGACCACCATGTGCGCGGCAACCCTGCAGGCGGGGCCCCGGTTGCCGCACCGGGCGCGGCCGTGGCCAGCACCAATTTTGAACTGCGCCTGGCAGGCAAGGCCGACGGCAAGCCCGCCAATTCTGCCGATGTGAAGCTCGACACCCCCGGTGTGGTGCTGCTGGGCTGCCACCTGCATGGCTCCATGCGCGGCCATGTGTTTGTGACCGACTCGGCCTGGACGCTCAAGACCGATGACAACGGCATCGCCCGTTTTGCCAGCGTGCCCGAGGGCGCGGCCCAGGTGCGTGTGTGGCATGCCGAGCAGCTGGTGGACCTGCCGCGCAAGGCCCTGAATGTGGTGCCCGGCCCGGTGCTCGACACCGTGCAGCTCAGCGTGGTGCCGCGCGTGCGCCGGGCGCCGCCGCCAGTACCCGGCAACACCCCGGGCGGGCCCATGGGCGCGTACAGCCTGGCGCCGGTGCCTGCGTCCACTCACGGCGCCCATCCGCACCCCGGCAGCTGACCTGCCCTGACGGCGGCGGGGGGCGCCCGCATCGTGCCCGCGTTCACCCCGGCAGCTTGAGCCCGCTCGGGCCCGAGGGCAGGGTGTTGGCACTGCTCTGGGTGCCCCGGGCCGTTGGGGCGCTGCCCATGTCCTGCTTCACGCTGCCGGTGGGGGCGCTCAGGTACAGGTACAGCGCCTGGGCATCCACGTCGCTGAGCTGGCCCAGCGACTCGAAGGGCATCACCTGGATGGGCGTGCCATCGGGCCGCTTGCCGGTGCGCAGCATGGCCACAAAACCCGCCGCGTTGGGGTAGCGCGCCATGGCGCTGTCGGCGTTCTCGGCGCCGGGGCGGATGTCGGCGGCCGCAGGCCAGTCGGGCGGGCCGCCGGGGATTTTGCCGCCTGACCTATCCACGCCATGGCAGCCAATGCACATGGTGGCCACGTACTGGCCGTTGGCCAGCGTCACCCCTGCGGGCACCGGCCGCGAGGGCGCGAGCTGGTGGTCGATGCGTGCCGCAGCGTCGGGGATGGCCCCCAGCCCATAGAGCACCCAGGCCGGGTGGGGCAGCTCGATGACGGCTGGGGTGCCTTCTTTGGGGGTGAGCTGGCGCACGTACGACACCAGGGCATTGAGGTCGTCGTTGGTCAAGCGGTTGTAGTCTTCGCTGGGCATCACCAGCAGAGGGCGGCCGTTGGGCTTGACGCCGTGGCGAATCACGCTGTTCCAGTCTTCGGGCTGGTAGCGGGCCACCGCGCCGGCGGGGGTGATGTTGGGGCCCGCCAGCCGCGTGCCCTTGCCATCATTGACGAACTCGCGGCCCGTGCCTTGTGCGCCATGGCAGTCGGTGCAGCCGCGCGATGCATACAGGTAGCGGCCCCGCTCGATGGTCTGCGCATCGGTGGTGTAGGCCACGGGGCGGGGCTTGACGTCGATGTAGCGGTTGCGCTTCTCTTCGGCCAGGTACAGGCCGCTGGCCGCCGTGGCGGCAATCAAGACCCCCAGCAGCATTGCGCCGCCAGCGGTCCATGTGATCCAGCGTTTCATGGTGGTATCCCTCTTCTTCGATCCAACGACCCAATTGCCGTGTTCAGGCGGCGGATTCTGAAGTCGAAGAAGCGGTTTGGCACACCCTCAGGCCCAGGGCGGGGCGGGGCCGGTGACATTTGTCACAAACGGCCCGCCGGTGTGGGGCCCTGCCCCTGCGCTCAGCGCTCGATGGTCTTGTTCCAGCGTGTGTTCCAGGCGGGGCGGTTGGCGTTCACGCTGTCCCAGTCCAGCGTCACGGCGTTTTTCATCCACTGGCTGATCTGTGCGACCTGGGCCGCGCCTTCACCCACGGCCGGTGCCTTGGGGTTGGTGGGGATCTGCGCGCCAAACTGCAGCACATTGGCCTGGGCCAGCGGGCTCAGCAGGAACTCGGCGAGCTTTTGCGCCAGCTCGGGCTCGCTGTTCTTGGCGATCACGCACTGGCCGGTCATCAGCACCACCGAGCCCTCCTTGGGCTGTGCGTATTCCACCGGGATGCCCTTGACCTTGAGCGCCGCCACGGCTGTGGGCGTGAGCGGGAACAGTGCGGCCTCGCCGGTCTGCACCATCTCGGAGATCTTGGCCGAGCTGGGGATGTACTCCAGCACATTGGGCCCAATCGTCTTGGCCCAGTTGGTAAAGCCCGGCTCCACGTTCTTGTCGTTGCCGCCCTGGATGCGGTTGAACATCAAAAAGCCGTGCAGGCCGAACGAGGACGAGGGCATGGACTGGAACACCACCTTGCCCTTGAACTTGGGGTCGGCAAAGTCCATCCACGACGTGGGCGCGGCCCAGCCCTTTTCCGCAAACATCTTGGTGTTGTAGGCGATGCCGGTCATGCCCAGGCTCACGCCACTGGCCAGGTCGTCCTTGAAGCGTGCGGCAGGGTAGATGTCATTCAGGTGCGGGTTGGGGCGCTGCTTTTCGCACAGGCCCATGCCCATGGCGCGCACCATGATGCCGTCGTCCAGAAACATCACATGCATCTGTGGTTTGTCCTTGTTGGCCTGGGCTTTGGCCAGGATGTCGGACGAGGTGCCGGGCACCACCACCACCTTCACGCCGTGCAGTTTCTCGAAGGCCGGGAACACGTACTGTGTGTACGCCTTCTCCATCGTGCCGCCATTCATGCCGATGTACAGCGTCTTGGTTTGCGCAACGGCGCCGCCGCTGGCGGCCAGGGCCGTGGCAGCAGCCGCTGCGGCCAGCAGGCCACGGCGCAGGGAAACAACGTTCGAGCGGAAAGCGAAGTTCATGGTGATTGCCTTTCGGGTGGGTCAGGGGGGAGTGAGAGATTGGCGGCCTCAGTGGGCCTGCACTGGGGTTGTCGGGGCGGTGCCGGCAGCGGGCACGGGTGGTTCGTCAAAGCGCGCGAGAGAAAACGCATCGATCGGCGTGCTGGTCTGCCCATCGCACGCCAGCTCGGCCAGCACCTCGCCCACGGCAGGGCCGATCTGGAAACCCGCGCCCGCAAACCCAAAGCCGTGGATTAGGCCCGGCGTGGTGCGGCTTTTGCACAGCACGGGCTGGCGGTCGGGCAGGTAGCCCTCGGTGCCACTCCAGGTGCGGATGAAATGCGCGTGTTTGAGCGCGGGCAGCAGCTCGATGGCCTGCAGCGTGAGCGACGCGATCGCGCTGCGCTCCGAGCGCGCGCGGTCCTCGTCCAGCCAGAAGCCCGAGCCACCGCCCAGCACCAGGTTGCCGCGCGCCACCTGGCGGCAGTAGATGCCACCGCCCTCCACGCCCAGGCTCCATTGCATGAAGTAGGGCAGGGGCTCGGTGACCATCATGGCCGGGTGGCCCGAGCGCAGCGGCACGGCCTCGCCGAACTGCGCCGCCATGGCGCCGGCCCAGGCACCCGCGCAGTTGAGCACCACGGGGGCCTGCACCTGCAGCGCGGCGCCCGATTGCAGCGTGAACTGCTGGCCACTGTGTTCGATGTGCGTGAGGGGCGAGCGCTCAAAGATTTGTGCGCCTGCGCGTTGGGCGGCGAGCGCGAAGGCGGGCGACACCAGGCGCGGGTTGGCCTGGCCATCGTCCACACACAGCGAGCCCCCCACCGCACGGCCGCCCAGCCACGGGCACTGCGCACGCAGGCGCTCGCCCGAGATCAGGTGCAGTCCCAGGTCGAAGTCGCGTGTACTGGCCGCATAGGTTTCCAGCGAGGCCATGTCCGCCTCGCTGCGCGCGATCTTGAAGTGCCCGGTGCGCAGGTATTCGCCGTCGGTTCCGATCAGCTCGGGCAAGCGCGCCCATATCTGGTGGGCACGCTGTGCCAGCGGCAGCTGGCTCACAGGCCGGCCCTGGCGGCGTACGCCGCCGTAGTTCACGCCGCTGGAGCGCGAGCCGCACAGGTCGCGCTCCAGCAGCACCACCTCCACGCCCTTGTGGCGCAGGGCCAGTGCGGCCGAAGCGCCCACGATGCCGCCGCCCACAATGGCCACGTCGGTTTTGACAATGCGGGTGGTGCTGCTCATGTGTTGGCTCCCCCATCGGCAGAGGGCTGTGTCTGCAAGTGGATCGGTATCGGTTTGATGGGGGCCTGCCCGCGCAGGCGGCCCACCCGCTCTACGGGTTGGCCGGTGGCCTGGGCCAGGATCTCGGCGGCTGCCACGCCACAGGTGCGGCCCTGGCAGCGGCCCATGCCCACGCGGGTGAGCGCCTTCAGCCGGTTCATCTCGTCAGCGCCGGTGTCGCGCACGCAGGCGCGCAGTTCACCGGCCGTGATGTTCTCGCAGCGGCACACCACCAGTGCATCGGGTGCGTGTGCGGCCCAGTCGGTGGGGAAGGGGAAGGCACGCTCCAGCCCCTGGCGAAACCGCATCAGGTGGTGGAGCTGGCCCCGCAATGTGTGCATGCGGGCGGCATCGACGGTCACGCCGTGGTCCTGCAGCAGCGCCAGCGCCGCCAGCTCGCCCGCCCATTCGGCCGCATCGGCACCCATGATGCCCGCGCCATCGCCCGCCAGGTACACGCCCGGCACGCTGCTGCGGCCCTCGGCATCCCGCTCGGGCAGGTGGGCGCGGTGCAGGGGGGCCCAGGCAAAGCGGCAGCCCAGCAGATCGGCCAGCTGGGTCTCGGAGCGCAGGGTGTAGCCCAAGCCCACGGCGTCGCAGGGGAGCGTGTGCTCGCGCCCCGCGCCGTCGGCCCACACCACACCCGCCACGCGGCCGTCACCCAGCACGCGCACGGGGCGCACGCCGCTGTGGACAGGGATGCCATGTGCGCGCAGCCAGGCTACGTAGTACACACCTTTGGCAAACACGGCGGGCTGGGTGAGCATGGCGGGCACGGCGGCCAACTGGTCGGTGAACCGCGCGGTGTCCAGCACGGCGGCCACAGAGGCACCGGCCTTCGCATACTGGTAGGCCACCAGGTAGAGCAACGGGCCCGTGCCCATCAGCACCACGCGGCTGCCGATGGCGCAGCCCTGGAACTTGAGCGCTACCTGCGCGCCGCCCAGTGTGTACACGCCCGGCAGTGTCCAGCCCGGCAGGGGCAGCACGCGGTCGGTGGCGCCGCTGGCCACAATGAGCTGGCCGTAAGGCACCGAGCGTGTGGCCTGCGTGGGGCCATGCAGCACATCCAGCAGGCCGCCTTGGGCGTTCCACACCAGGCTGTCGGGCTGGTAGTCGATCTGGTCCTGCAGCGTGTCGAGCGCAGCGTGCACCGCCGTGGCGCGCGCGGCCTCGGTGCCATACAGCGTGGCCGGAGCGCGTGTGAAATGGGCGGGCGGGCGGCGGTAGATCTGACCGCCGCCGCGCGCAGCCTCGTCGATCAGCACGGGGCGCACGCCATGGGCGGCCAGCGCCTGCGCAGCGCGGATGCCGGCAGGGCCTGCGCCCACGATCACGGGTTGCAGGGAGGACGCATGTGTCATGCCTGGCCTCCGCTGGCAAAATCCATGGCGTCCACGGGCTCGGTGCGCAGCGCCAAACCCGGCGTGATGAAGGTGCTGCAGGCACGCAGGCGTTCGCCGCTGTCGGTCAGCACCCAGCAGTCCTGGCAGGCGCCCATCCAGCAAAAGCCCGCACGGGGTTCGTGGCTGAATTCATTGCGGCGCAGCTGTGCGCGCTGGGTGAGGATGGCGGTCAGCACCGTGTCGCCTTCCAGCGCCATGGCAGGCTGGCCGTCGATGGTGAAGCGCACGGGCGCGCGGTCCTTTTCGGCCACGCGGTGCAGCAGGGGTTGGCTGGGACTCATGATTTCAGTGCTCATCTACTTCCGGCCCACGAGCACACGGTCGAGGCCATACACGCGGTCGAGCAGCACCATTGCAAAGGCGGTGACTGCCACCATCAGCGCCGACACGGCGGCCATCAGCGGGTCGATGGATTCGGTGGCGTACATGTACATGCGCACCGGCAGCGTCACCGTGCTGGGCGAGGTGACGAAGATCGACATCGTCACTTCGTCAAAGCTGTTGATGAAGGCCAGCATCCACCCGCCCGTCACGCCCGGCAGGATCATCGGCAGCGTGATGCGCGTGAACACCGTGGCCTGGCTCGCGCCCAGCGACAGGGCCGCATGTTCGGCGCTGCGGTCAAACCCCACCAGCGCCGCCACCACCAGGCGCAGCGTGTAGGGCGTGACGATGAGCGCATGCGCCACCACCAGCCAGCCAAAGCTGCCCGTGCCGCCGATCAGCGCAAACAGCCGCAGCAGGGCCACGCCCAGCACCAGGTGTGGAATGATGAGTGGCGACAGGAACAGGCCGTTGAGGAAGCCGCGCCCCGGGAATTCGTAGCGCGTGATGGCGATGCCCGCGGGCACGGCCAGCACCGTGGCCAGCGTGGCCGAGGCCAGGGCCAGCCACAGGCTGTTCCAGAACGACTGCATGAAGTCGGGGTGCGCGAACACCGCCTTGAACCAGCGCAGCGAGAACTCGGTGGTGGGCAGCGTCAGCGTGTTGTGCGGCGTGAACGCCACGATGCACACCACCAGCAGCGGTGCCAGCATGAAGGTGATGACCAGCGCGTTGAACGCGAGGGCGATGGGTCCATTCTTCTGCATCGCTTCAGCCCAACGCTTTCTTGTAGCGGCCTTCAACCAGCCGGTTGTAGCTCAGCATGACCACCAGGTTCGCCACCAGCAGCGTGAGCGCAATGGCGGCGCCCAGCGGCCAGTTCAGCTCGTGCAGGTACTCGTCGTACACCACCGTGGCCACCATCTTCAGCCGCCGTCCGCCCAGCAGGCCGGGGATGGCAAACGAGCTGGCCGCCAGGCCGAACACGATGAGGCTGCCGGACAGGATGCCGGGCAGCACCTGCGGCAGCACGATGCGCCGCAGCGTGGTGAAGGGCGAGGCCTGCAGCGACAGCGCCGCGTTCTCTACGCCCGGGTCCAGCTTCTGCAGCGATGTCCACACGGGGATCACCATGAACGGCAGCATCACATGCACCAGCGCAATCACCACTGCAATTTCGGTGTAGAGCATCTTCACCGGGCCGATGCCCACCAGGCCAAAGGCCGCGTTCACCAGCCCCTCGGGGCCCAGCAGCATGCTCCAGCCAAAGGCACGCACCACCACCGATACCAGGAGAGGGGCGAGCACCACCAGCAGCAGGATGGAGCGCCACGGGTTGCGCATGCGGCTGAGCACATAGGCCTCGGGCGCGCCAATCGCCACGCAGATCAGCGTGACCAGGCCGGCGATCCAGAAGGTGCGCCAGAAGATCGCGTGGTAGTACGAATCGGTAAACACATGGCCGTAGTGCTCCAGCGTGAACTCGCCCGCCTTCACGCCCGTGGCTGGGTCAAAGGCATTGAACGAAAGCACGGCGGTAAGGCCCAGGGGCACCAGCAGCAGCACGGTGAACAGCAGCAGCGCCGGGCCCGACAGCCACCAGGGCAGGGCCTTTCTGCCCAGCAGAGGGTGCGGCGTTGCAGCCGTCGTCGTCGTAGCTCTTGTCATGGCGTAGCCTCGGCGTCGGCCAAGGCGGCTTCATCGGCAGGCAGCAGGCGCATGCAGTGGTCGGGCCAGTCCAGGCCCGTGCGCTCGCCTTCGTCAAGCGCGCTGCGGCCATCGTTGGGCGCCAGCACCATCAGGTCGCCCATGGCCGTGCCCACGCGGTACAGCCACTGGCTGCCCAGGAAGAAACGCTCGCACACCTCGCCGTCGATGCGGCCTTGCACTGCGGGCACCAGTTGCAGTTTTTCGGGGCGCACGCTCAGCAGCACGGCCGCACCGGGGCGGAACTGCGCGCCTTCCACCCGCACTTCGATGGGCCCTGCGCCCACATGGGTGTGTGTGGCGCTGGCCGTGGTCACCTGGCCCGGCACCAGGTTGGCCTTGCCGACAAAGGTGGAGATGAAGCGCGTGCGCGGGTGTTCGTACACCCGGTGCGGGTGGTCGATCTGTGTGGCGCGGCCCGCCTCCATCACCACCACGCGGTCGCTGATGGACATGGCTTCGCTCTGGTCGTGGGTCACCATCACCGTGGTGGTGCCGACTTTGCGCTGGATCTGGCGCAGCTCGAACTGCATCTCCTCGCGCAGCTTGGCGTCCAGGTTGGACAGGGGTTCGTCCAGCAGCAGCACCGGCGGCTCGATCACCAGCGCACGCGCCAGTGCCACGCGCTGGCGCTGTCCGCCCGACAACTCACGCGGGTAGCGGCCTGCGTGTTTTTCCAGGTGCACCAGGCCCAGGGCCTGGGCTACGCGCTCCTTGCGTTCGGCCTTGGGCACCTTGCGCATCTCCAGGCCAAAGCTCACGTTGTCGGCCACCGTCATGTGCGGAAAGAGCGCATAACTCTGGAACACGATGCCCAGCCCGCGCGTGTTGGCCTTGGCGTGTGTGATGTCGCGCCCGGCCAGCGCGATGCGGCCGCTGCTCACGGCCTCGAAGCCCGCCACCATCTGCAAGGTGGTGGTCTTGCCGCAGCCCGAAGGGCCCAGCAGCGAGACGAACTCGCCTTTTTCCACCGAGAGGTTCATGGACTGCACCGCGCAGGTGCTGCCATAGAACTTGGTCACATCCGTGAGCTGGAGGAAGGACATGCGTGGGCCTTTCTTTCTGCCTGTTTGTCTATCTGTCTGTTCTGGCGGGGCAGCCGCCCGGCTTCTGCGAAAAGCACGGGCCACTGCGGTGTATCGGAACGCCGGGCGGGTTCTGTTCCAGTGCGTGGAGCCGGCTGCACCGCCGTGGTGCGCCTGTGTGCCTGAAATTGGACTCGCCTTGCGATGTTGATTCACTCTATTGCAATATGCGAACCAGGTTGAATCGGGTATTCCATTAATCAGAATTTTTCTTTAATTTATTCCGTTTAATGGAATGTGAAGATTAGAATGCAAGCCATCTATTCCGCAGGAGTGACGCATGGAAGCAGCATCCGCAGGCACGGGCGGCGTACCCCGGGTCTTTGCCCTCATCCGCGCCCTGGTGGCCGTGCAGGCCGAGGGCGGCCGGGTCACCCAATTGGCGCGTGCCATTGGCCTGACGCAAGGCACCACGCACCGTTTGCTGCAATCGCTGGTTGCGGAAGGCATGGTCGAGCAGGACGAGCGCAGCAAGCTCTACCGCCTGTCCACCGAGTTCTTTGCGCTCGCAGCCAAGGCGGGCAACCCCGGTGACTTGCGCAGCATTTGCCGGCCCGCGCTGCTGCGCCTGAGCGCCAGCCTGGGCGACAGCATCTTCCTGTTGGTGCGCAGCGGGTTCGACGCGATCTGCCTGGACCGCAGCGAAGGGCCGTTCCCGATCCGCTCGTTCACCGGCGACATCGGCGGCCGCGTGGCGCTGGGGGTGGGGCAGGGGGCCTTGTCCATCCTGGCCTTCCTGCCCGAGGCCGAGCGCGAAGAGGTGATTCGCTTCAACCTCTCGCGCGTGCGCGAGTACGGCGTGTACGACGAGGTCTACCTGCGCACCGAGATCGAGCGCGTGCGCCAAAGCGGCTATGCGGCGCGCAACACCGGCCTGCTCGAAGGCATGGCTGGCGTGGGCGTGCCGGTGCTCGACCGCGAAGGCCGCGCCGTGGCAGCGCTGAGCGTGGGCACCATCTCCGCTCGCCTCAACGAAGACCGCCTGCCCACAGTGGTGGAACTGCTCAAGCGCGAGGCGGCCGCCATTGGCCCGCGCATCCACCCTTTCGATGCGACCTTGCGCCGCCCCGCACAAAGCCTGGCGGGGCAGCCGTCCGAACAATTGCTGGTGCCATCCGGCGCCGCCCACCCTGCTGCCTGAGACGGAGGGGACGGGGCTGGCCACGCCAGTCCTGCCGCCCGTTGCCTATCTGCGTGACCATGCATCCACAACCCATCGCCGCTCCTGTCATGCCACCCGCCATGGACCCCCAGGCAGCGTTCCCGCCCGTGTGTGGCGCCCTGGCCGAAGCGCTGAGGGATGATGCGTTCTACCAGGCCGTCACCATCGACCACGCGGGCGACCCCGCCCTGCGGCACCGCGTGCTGGCCCACTACTTTGTGCTGGCGCTGGACGAAGCCCGTGCCGTGGGCGAAGTGCATCTGGCCGGTGACGACGGCGCGGCCTTGTGGCTCACCCCCGAGGCCTCGGCCAGCCACCGCGCCTTGCACAGCGAGCGCCGCACCCAGGCGCTGTCGCGCCTGCTCGGCCCCATCGGGTTCGGCCACTACCAGCACATCGGTGCCGCCATGGAGGCGCAGGTGCCCGCCGACCTGCACGGCGCGTGGTACCTCTCCATCCTGGGCGTGCGCCCCGCTGCGCAGGGCCAGGGGCTGGCGCAGCGGCTGCTGCAGCCAACGCTGGCGCGTGCAGACCAGGCGCGTGCCACCTGCTATCTGGAAACCTTCAACCCGCTCAGCCTGCCGTTCTACCGGCGCCTGGGGTTTGTGCGTGTGGTCGAGTGTGTGGAGCCCGTCTCTGGCCGCCCCTACTGGCTGATGGCACGCGGGGCTGCACAGCCGCAGCCCTGACGCCTGCCTCGGCCTGTGGTCAGAACACCGCCAGCGCCCGGGCCACCTGCGCGCGCGCATCGGTGTCGATGGTGCAGTTGTGGGCCACCACCACCCGCGCAAAGGGCCAGCGCAGCAAACGCTCCGCACTGTGGGCCGCTGCAGCCCGGTCACGCACCAGCGCACGCACCGTGAGCGGCACGGCGAGCTGGCTGCGCACCCCCGTCAGCGTGGCATAGGCCCGTGTGGGCCAGGGCAGGTCGCCCGCCATCCACTGCAGCAGGTCCGTCACGATCAGCGTGGCAGACGGCCGATGAAACCACACCGATTCATTGCCTGCCGGAATGCCATCGAAGGCAAAGTGCTCCAGGTCCGGCAGCCACTCGGGGAGGTCGCCCGAAGGCAGCGCACGCAACGTTGCGGCCAGGTCCGGCCGCTTTTGCGCCAGCCCTTGCGGGCCGTAAACCACTGCGCCAGGGAAGGCAGCCGCACAGGGCGCCAGAAACAGGTGGTGCATCTTGTTCGGCGCCACGATGAAGGCCACGCTGCCGAGGTCTTGCACCTGGCGCAACAACGCGCTGCCCGGTGGCATCGGAATGGGCGAGTGGATCAGGAGCTTGCGCCCCGGCAGCCGCACCACCGTCATGCGCGTGGTGATGGGGAGGCCGTTGGCCCTGAAGGCGTGGGTGGCGTGCCAGAGGTGGGTGTCGAGGGGTTCAAGTTGCATGGCGCGGGATGGTGCCCGGGCGAGGGTGTGGGGTCTTGAACGAACTCGACATTGTGTAGGGGCCGGGTTGGGCTCCATGTGGCCTCCCATACTTCTCCAAAGCGATCCTGATCAACGTGCAGAACTGAGGCCCTTGATGCTCTGGTGGAGTCAAAAGGTACCGAGGGCTCCTGCGTAGGCCGACTCGCTAAGTGCTACCTTCCGCAATTTCGGGGACTGGCGGCCACTTTGGCTTGTTCTGCCGAACCCAATTGCTAAGTCTCCTCCGAGCGGAGTCCCCAGCGGTGTCAACTCCAAGGTGCGAGCAGATAGATTGCCAAGACGCAAGCCCTACCTTGTTGCGAAGCTCTGGAACTGAGGCCACCCAAGCCGATGGGTTGGGCGAAGGAGCTTTCTTTGGGCGTTGAGCGGCTAGAGCCATGGACTCAGCCAATAGTTGGTCGAGTTTGTCGACTTTCTTTGGCGATTGGTCGATGAGAGAGTTCAAAACTCGACGCAATGCCGCGTTGAAGGACAAGTTTTCAAATGGTTTTGGATTCGCAAGGCGTTCGACTAGTGCGGCGAGGTCTTCGTCAACGGTGAACTGAGGCATGGCTGGCTCCAATCAATGATGATCCTCAGTATGATGTTTGGGCAATACTAGTGTCAAGTGTTGATCACTAGTGAATTGACCCGTAAGTCAGAGCCCTGTTCAGGCCGCAGCCCTCAACCCTGCCCCCCACACTCCCCCACCACCCAGTCCCTGAACGCCTTCACCAGCGGCGTCTGCGCCCGCGCCTCGGGGTACACGAGGTAATACGCATCGGTACTCGTCAGCACCTGGTCTGACAGCTCCACCAAACTTCCGGCCGCCAGCTCCTGCTCAATCAAAAAGCGCGGCAGCAGCGCCGCCCCCAGGTGCGAGACCGCAGCCTGCGCAATCATGGCGAAGTGTTCGGACTGGGGGCCGCGCAGCGCGAGCGCCGTGGGGGCGCCCACCAGCTCGAACCATTCGGCCCATTGGGTGGGGCGGGTGCTTTGCTGCAGCAGCACCGCGCGGGTCAAATCCTGCGGGGTGTGGATGCCGTGGCGGTCGCGGTAGGTGGGGCTGCACACGGGCACGGTTTCTTCGTGCATCAGGTATTCGCACACGGCGCCCGCCCAGTGCGGGGTGCCGAAATGGATGGCAGCGTCGAACGGCGTGCCCGCAAAGTCAAAGGGCTCGGTGCGGGCCGAGAAGTTGACCATGGCCTCGGGGTGCAGTGCCATGAAGCCGCCCAGGCGCGGGATGAGCCAGCGGGTGCCCAGCGTGGGCAGCACGGCCAGGTTGAGCAGGCCGTCGGTGCTGGAAAACGCCATGGTTTTTTGCGTGCTGGCCGACAGCTGCTGCAGCACGTTTTGCACGTCGGCGGCGTAGATGCGGCCCGCGTCGGTGAGCACCACACGCTGGCGCACGCGGTGGAAGAGGGCGGTGCCCAGTTGTTCCTCCAGCTGGCGGATCTGGCGCGACACGGCGCTTTGCGTGAGGTGCAGCTCCTCCGCCGCGCGCGACACGCTCTGGTGGCGGGCGGCGGCCTCGAAGGCCAGCAGGTCGGCGGTGGAGGGCAGGAAGGAGCGGCGCAGCAGGGTCATGCCGGGTCATGCGTTGGGAGAATGATGATGGGTGCCAAAAATTGAGCCTTTTGAGCCTCTTCCGCGCATTGGGTATGGGGTGGCAGTCCTGGTATTTTCAGGTACTTCATTCTGATTTGTGATCAAGTAGTTCCTTTTTTTCGCTATCCAGCGCGGCGCGATTGGCGGATATTGGCGCATTCATTGCGTGTGTTCTCCCACGCTGTTTCCTTTTCTCTGCCTCCATCCACCCTTGCGAGCCGCCATGTCTGCCACCTCTGCCGCCCCTTCCCTCGTGACCGAAGTCGATCAACTGCTGCAACGCCTGGGTGTGCCGCGCGCGGCCTACTCCGGTGGCACGCTGGCGGCCCGCTCGCCCATCACGGGCGAGGTGCTGGCCCAGGTGCCGCAGCAAAGCATGGCCGACGCCACAGCCGCCATCGGCCGTGCGCATGCGGCATTCACGGCGTGGCGCAATGTGCCCGCACCGCGCCGGGGTGAGCTGGTGCGCCTGCTGGGCGAAGAGTTGCGCGCCGCCAAGGCGGACCTCGGCCTGCTGGTGACCATCGAGGCGGGCAAGATCCCGTCCGAAGGCCTGGGCGAGGTGCAGGAGATGATCGACATCTGCGACTTTGCCGTGGGCCTGTCGCGCCAGCTGTATGGCCTGACGATTGCCACCGAGCGCCCCGGCCACCGCATGATGGAAACCTGGCACCCGCTGGGCGTGTGCGGCGTGATCTCGGCCTTCAACTTCCCCGTGGCCGTGTGGTCGTGGAACGCCGCGCTGGCACTGGTGTGTGGTGATTCGGTGGTGTGGAAGCCGTCTGAGAAAACGCCGCTCACGGCCCTGGCCACGCACGCGATTGCCCAGCGCGCCATTGCGCGCTTTGGCAGCGACGCGCCCGAGGGCCTGCTGGAGCTGATCGTGGGCCAGCGCGACATTGGCGAGGTGCTGGTGGATGACGCCCGCGTGCCCGTGCTGTCGGCCACGGGCTCCACCGCCATGGGCCGCGCCGTGGGCCCGCGCCTGGCGGCGCGTTTTGCGCGGGGCATTCTGGAGCTGGGCGGCAACAACGCGGCCATCGTGGCGCCCACGGCTGACCTGAACCTGGCGCTGCGCGGCATTGCGTTTGCCGCCATGGGCACGGCGGGCCAGCGCTGCACCACGTTGCGCCGCCTGTTTGTGCACGAGAGCATTTATGACCAACTGGTGCCCCAGTTGGCCAAGGTGTACGCCAACGTGCAGGTGGGCGACCCGCGCACCGCTGGCACGTTGGTGGGCCCGCTGATCGACCGCCCCGCGTTTGACGGCATGCAAAAGGCGCTGGAGCAAAGCCGCACGCTGGGCGCCACGGTGCATGGCGGTGGCCGTGTGGAAGGCGTGGGTGGTGCCGATGCCTACTACGTGCGCCCCGCGCTGGTCGAATTGCAAAAGCATGAAGGCCCCGCGCTGCACGAAACCTTTGCGCCCATCCTGTACGTGGTGCGCTACAGCAGCATCGACGAAGCCATTGCTCTGAACAACGCCGTGGGCGCGGGCCTGTCGTCGTCCATCTTCACGCTCAATGTGCGCGAGGCTGAACAGTTCATGTCGGCCGCTGGTTCGGACTGCGGCATTGCCAACGTGAACATCGGCCCCAGCGGTGCGGAGATCGGTGGCGCATTTGGCGGTGAGAAGGAAACGGGCGGCGGGCGCGAAGCGGGCTCGGACAGCTGGAAGGCCTACATGCGCCGGGCGACGAACACCATCAACTACTCCACCGCACTGCCGCTGGCACAGGGCGTGACGTTTGATGTGTAACCCACGCGCTGGTTGTCCCGTTCATGTTGATCGCTAAGGACCCACACCCCATCGTCATCATCGGCGGTGGTGTCATTGGCAGCGCCATTGCGTACTTCCTCACGCTGCAGCAACCGGGCTGCGAGGTGGTGGTGGTCGAGCGCGACCCGACCTATGCGCGGGCATCGTCGGCGCTGTCGGCCAGCTCGATTCGCCAGCAGTTTTCGACCGACATCAATATCCAGATATCGGCTTACGGCATTGGCTTTTTGCGCAATGTGGGCGCGCTGCTGGCCTGTCACGGCGATGTGCCCGACATTGGCCTGCACGAAGGCGGCTACCTGTATCTGGCCACCCAGGCGGGCGAGGCCACGCTGCGCGAGAACCATGCGTTGCAAAAGCAGCATGGCGCCGATGTGGCGCTGCTCAGCCCGCGTGAATTGGCCGAGCGTTTTCCGTGGCTGGCGCTGCAGGACGTGGTGCTGGGTTCGCTGGGCCTGTCGGGCGAGGGTTGGTTTGATGGCTATCTGCTGCTGACGGCGCTGCGCAAGAAGGCGCAGAGCCAGGGCGCACGCTATGTGGCCGATGAGGCCGTGGGGCTGGATACGGCCCGTAGCGACGGCGTGCTGCATGTGAACGCAGTACGCCTGCAAAGCGGCGCCGTGCTGCCTTGCCGCTATGCCGTGAACGCCGGTGGCCCGTGGGCTGCAGCCATCGCGGGCTGGGCGGGCATTGATTTGCCGGTGGTGGGCAAGCGCCGCACGGTCTTCAACCTGGCCAGCCCAGCAGCGCTGCCGGGCTGCCCGCTGCTCATCGACACCAGTGGCATCTGGCTGCGGCCTGAGGGCAAAGGGTTTATCTGCGGCTTTGCGCCCGACGCAGACAACGACGCCGACTTTGCCCCGCTGGAGCCCGAGTACGCGGCGTTCGAGGACCACATCTGGCCCACGCTGGCCGAGCGCATCCCGGGCTTTGAAGCGCTGCGCATGCAGGGCGCCTGGGCGGGGTACTACGAGATGAACACCTTCGACCACAACGCCATCGTGGGCCTGCACCCGGCGTGCGACAACCTGGTGTTTGCCAACGGCTTTTCGGGCCACGGCCTGCAGCAGTGCCCGGCGGTGGGGCGTGGCCTGGCGGAGTGGATGTTGACGGGCCGCTACCAGAGCCTGGACCTGTCGCCGCTGTCCATCGAGCGCATTGCCCGCAACGCGCCGCTGCTCGAAAAGAACGTGATCTGAGCACCATCGTTACTGCCAGTTTTCCCTCACCCTTTTCTCAACCTGCCAACCACAAAACATACGGAGACAACGACATGGCAATTTCCCGAAAGACCTTCACTGCGCTCGCCGCAGGCCTGGCCCTGGCCTGCATGGCCACGGCCCCCGCGCTGGCGCAGACGGTCACCCAGCCCACGCTGGAGAAGATCAAGGCATCCGGCAAGGCCGTGCTGGGCGTGCGCGAGACCTCGCCGCCCATGGCCTATGCGCTGGGCGCCAATGAAAAATACGTGGGCTACCACGTCGAGTTGTGCGAGCGGGTGCTCAAAGAAATCGCGCCCGACGCCAAGCTCGAATACATGGCCGTGACGGCGCAGAACACATTGCCGCTGGTGCAGAACGGCACGCTGGACATCGGCTGCGGCCCCACCACCAACAACACGGCGCGCCAGCAGCAGGTGGCGTTTGCGGTGACCACCTACGTGAGCGAAGTGCGCATGGCGGTGCGCAAGGATTCGGACCTGAAATCCATCAGCCAGCTCGCGGGCCGCACCATTGCGGCATCCACCGGCACCACGGCCGTGCAGCTGCTGCGCAAGCAAGAACGCGCGCTGGGCGGCGCGCCCATCAAGACCGTGCTGGGCAAGGACCACCACGAGAGTTTCCTGCTGCTGGAGTCGGGCCGCGCGGATGCGTTCGTGCTGGATGACAACCTGCTGGCCGGGATGATCTCCAACTCCAAAGACCCCTCGGCTTACCGCATCGTGGGCGAGCCGCTGGGCGCTGAGCCGATTGCGCTGCTGTTCCGCAAGGACGACCCGACGTTCAAGGCGGCGGTGGACGGTGTGCTCACCAAACTCATGCAAAACGGCGAGATGGAAAAGATCTACACCAAGTGGTTTGTGAACCCCATTCCACCCAAGAACGCGAGCCTGAGCCTGCCGCTGGGCACCACGCTGCGCCAGCTGTTCGCCACCCCCAACGACAAGCCCCTGGAGACCTACCAGCAATGAACGCTCCCATCCCCGCCACGGCCTTCCGCGCGGCCGACCGCCTGGGCGCCATCGGCGTCTCGGAAATCGTGCGCCTGACGCAAGAGGCCAACCAGCTCAAGCGCCAGGGCCAGCCGGTGATCGTGCTCGGCCTGGGCGAGCCCGACTTCGACACGCCTGCCCACATCCTGGAGGCCGCGCAGCAGGCCATGGCGCGGGGGGAGACGCACTACACGGTGCTGGACGGCACGGCCGAGCTGAAGGCCGCCATCCAGCACAAGTTCCAGCACGACAACGGGCTCAGCTTTGCGCTGAACGAGATCACGGCCGGAGCGGGCGCCAAGCAGATCCTCTACAACGCGCTGATGGCCTCGGTGAACCCGGGCGACGAGGTGATCCTGCCCGCGCCGTACTGGACCTCGTATGCCGACATGGTGCTGATTGCGGGCGGCGTGCCGGTGGTGGTGCCCTGCACCGAGGCCAACGGCTTTCGCATCACGCCCGAGCAATTGGAGGCCGCCATCACGCCGCGCACGCGGTGGGTGTTCATCAACTCGCCCTCCAACCCCAGCGGCGCGGCCTACAGCGCCGAGCAGCTGCGGCCTGTGCTGGAGGTGGTGGAGCGCCACCCCCAAGTGTGGCTGCTGGCGGACGATATCTACGAACACATCCTGTACGACGGCCGTGCGTTTGCCACGCCCGCCGCTGTGCTGCCCTCGCTGCGCGATCGCACGCTGACGGTGAATGGTGTCTCCAAGGCCTATGCCATGACGGGCTGGCGCCTGGGCTATGGCGCAGGCCCCAAGGCGCTGATTGCGGCCATGGCTGTGGTGCAGAGTCAGGCCACGTCGTGCCCTTCGTCCATCAGCCAGGCGGCTGCTGTAGCGGCGCTGACGGGGCCGCAAGACGTGGTACGCGAGCGCTGCCATGCGTTTCAGGATCGGCGCGATCTGGTCGTGGCCGCGCTCAATGCCTCGCCCGGCCTGCGCTGCCGCGTGCCCGAGGGCGCGTTCTACACCTTTGCCAGCTGCGAAGGCGTGCTGGGCCGCACCACGCCGGGCGGCATGCTGCTGCGCACCGATGCCGACTTCTGCGCCTACCTGCTGCGCGAGCACCATGTCGCCGTGGTGCCCGGCGGGGTGCTGGGGCTGGCGCCATACTTTCGCATCTCGTATGCGGCCTCCACGGCCGATTTGCAGGAGGCCTGCGCGCGCATTCAGCGTGCCTGCCAGGCCCTGTTCTGATTTCCTGACCCGATACCGCTGATATGACCACGACCTCCCTCACCCCCCGCACCGGCGGCCAGATCCTGGTGCAGCAGCTCATCACCCATGGTGTGAAGCAGCTTTTTTGTGTGCCCGGCGAAAGCTACCTGGCCGTGCTGGATGCCCTGCACGATGCCGACATCGGCGTGACCGTGTGCCGCCAGGAGGGCGGTGCGGCCATGATGGCCGAGGCGCAGGGCAAGCTCACGGGCCAGCCCGGCATCTGCTTTGTGACGCGGGGGCCGGGTGCCACCAATGCATCGGCCGGTGTGCACATTGCGCACCAGGACTCGACCCCCATGATCCTGTTCGTGGGCCAGGTGGCGCGCGGCGCCATGGGGCGCGAGGCGTTCCAGGAGCTGGACTACAGCGCCGTCTTCGGCACCATGGCCAAGTGGGTGGTGCAGATCGACGACCCGGCGCGCGTGCCCGAGCTGATCTCGCGCGCCTTCCATGTGGCCACATCGGGCCGCCCCGGCCCGGTGGTGGTGGCGCTGCCCGAAGACATGCTGACCGAAGCCGCCACGGTGGCCGACGCGCTGCCCTACCAGGTGACGGAGACCCACCCCGGCGCCGCGCAAATGGCCGAGCTGGTGCAGCGCCTGCAAGCCGCCAAAAGCCCGGTGGCGATTCTGGGCGGCAGCCGCTGGTCTGAGCAGGCGGTGCGCGAGTTCGCGGCGTTTGCTTCAGATTGGTCGATTCCCGTGTACTGCTCGTTCCGCCGCCAGATGCTGTTCCCGGCCACGCACGCCTGTTACGGCGGCGACCTGGGCCTGGGCGTCAACCCCAAGCTGCTGGCGCGCATCAAGGCATCCGACCTGGTGCTGGTGGTGGGTGGGCGCCTGTCTGAAGTGCCGTCGCAGGGCTATGAGCTGTTCGACATTCCCATCCCCGCGCAGCCTTTGGTGCATGTGCATGCCGATGCAGATGAACTGGGCAAGCTCTACCGCCCCACGCAGGCCATCCACGCCACGCCGCAGGCATTCACCGCCGCGCTGACCGCGGTGCGCCCCACAGCCCCCGTGCTCTGGAAGGCCCACACCGAAGCTGCCCACGCTGAATACCTGGCCTGGAGCGATCCGGCCCCTATCCGTATCCCCGGCAATCTGCAGATGGGCGAGGTGATGCAGCACCTCAAGGAGGTGTTGCCGGCCGACACCATCTTCTGCAACGGCGCGGGCAACTTTGCCACCTGGGTTCACCGCTTCTGGCCCTTCACCACCTACGCCAGCCAGCTGGCGCCGACCAGCGGCTCCATGGGCTACGGCCTGCCCGCTGGGGTGGGCGGCAAGCGCCTGTGGCCGCAGCGCGAGGTGGTGGTCTTCGCGGGCGACGGCGACTTCCTGATGCACGGCCAGGAGTTCGCGACCGCCGTGCAATACGGTCTGCCCATCCTCGTGGTGCTGCTGGACAACGCCATGTACGGCACCATCCGCATGCACCAGGAGCGCGAGTACCCGGGCCGCATCAGCGCCACGCAGCTCAAGAACCCCGACTTCAAGGCCTACGCCCAGGCCTTCGGCGGCCATGGCGAGCGCGTGGAGCGGACGGAAGACTTCGCCCCCGCGCTGGCCCGCGCGCGCGCCAGCGGCCTGCCCAGTGTGTTGCACTGTTTGATCGACCCGGAGGCGATCACGCCCACGGGGACGCTACAGGGCATTCGGAAAGCGGCGTTGGCCAAGCAGTGACGGCGGCCTGGCGGTAGCGCAGAGGGGCGTGGCTGCACGCCTGTCATGCCGCCGCGCACAATAGCGGCCGTGATTCTCCCCGCGCCCGATTTCCCTGACCACGAGCCGTCCCCTGGCGCCCAGACCGGGCACCCGGGGCATAAGCTGCGCCGCATCGCCCACCTCGACATGGACGCCTTCTTTGCGTCCGTCGAACTGCTGCGCTACCCCCAACTCAAGGGCCTGCCCGTGGTCATCGGTGGCGGGCGGCGCAAGGTGGATGAGCTGCTGCTGCGCGGCCCGGATGGCACCGAAGAGCGCGAGCGGCGCTTCATCCCGGTGGAGGACTTCCCGCTGCTCAAGGACTACGTGGGCCGGGGCGTGATCACCACCGCCACCTACCCTGCGCGGCAGTTCGGCGTGGGCTCGGCCATGGGCATGATGAAGGCGGCCAGGCTGTGTCCGCAGGCCATTGTGCTGCCGGTGGATTTCGACGAGGTGCGCCGCTTCTCGCGCGCTTTCAAGAGCACCATCACCGACATCGCGCCGGTGATGCAGGACCGGGGCGTGGACGAGGTCTACATCGACTTCACCGACGTGCCCGGCGGCCAGCGCGAAGGCGGGCGGGTGCTGGCGCGGCTCATCCAGAAAAGCATCTTCGACGTGACCGGGCTCACCTGCTCCATCGGCGTGGCGCCCAACCGGCTGCTGGCCAAGATGGCGAGCGAGTTCAACAAGCCCAACGGCATCTCCATCGTCTACGAGGACGACCTGCAGGAAAAGATCTGGCCGCTCAACGTGCGCAAGGTCAACGGCATCGGCCCCAAGGCGGGGGAGAAGCTGGCGCGCCTGGGGGTGGAGACCATTGGCCAGCTGGCGGCGCAGGACCCGCAGTGGCTCATCGGCCATTTCGGCAAGTCCACCGCCGCCTGGATGCACCGCGTGGCCTGGGGCCGCGACGACAGCCCCGTGGTGACCGAAAGCGAACCCGTGAGCATGAGCCGCGAGACCACGTTCGACCGCGACCTGCACGCCGTGCGCGACAAGGCGGAACTCTCGGCCATCTTCACCGACCTGTGCCTGCGCCTGGCCGAGGATTTGCAGCGCAAGGGTTATGTGGCGCGCACCATCGGCATCAAGCTGCGCTACGACGATTTCAAGATCGCCACGCGCGATCACACCGCAGACCTCTACACGGCCGATGGCGCCACCATCCGCCAGCTGGCGGGGCAGTGCCTCAAGCGCGTGCCGCTGGACAAACGCCTGCGGTTGTTGGGGGTGCGGGCCAGCACGCTCGCGCGCCTGGGGGAGGCTCCGAGCCCCCAACCTTCTGCGCGTGGTGGCCGCAGGGAGGTGGGCGGTGCCCATGGCGCCGCCGGCACCACGGCGCCGCTGTTCTGATACTGGTATGCGTTCAAAAGGATATCAGTCCGTTCACGCTCAATCCGTCGAAGCGCCGCGCGAGGCGCAGGCCGGCTCAGCCCGAACGGTTCTTGTTTGTTGAACGCAAACGGGTATGAGGCGGCCCCCCGCTTGCGCGCCAGCTTGTGCGCTTGACGGATTCTTACTCGTAACTTACATTGAGTCACCCGTTTTCCGGGAGATTCCCATGACGCTGAACGAGCTGCAACGCATCAAGCAATGGCATGTTGCGCACAAGGCCGACCACCCGCTGGAGTACCACCTGTGGGACCTGGTGCTGACGCTCTGGGTGCTGGGCTGGGTGGGCTGGTATCCCATTTGTGCCTTTGGCGAACCGTGGACTGCCCCGGTGTGCCTGGTCGGCATCTTTGTGCCCAGCCTGTATGTGACCTGGCGCACGCGCGCGCACCTGCGCCACACCCTGCGGTGCGACTGGATTGATGTCGAGGGGCGGGGGCGCTGAGTCCTGGCCGCCAAGACCGCTGCCCGAAGGGTTGGAGCGAAATCGGGCGACAAGGCCGCCCCGGCTGCTTGCATGGGCATGAGCCCATGCGGCGCATCCGAGGCATCCACTCCTCCCGATTGCGCCCCAACGCGATCCCCTGCGAGATCGTAAACAGGCTCTTATTCCGTCTTCAAACCATCCGTGTCGTTGTTGCTTCGCACTTGCCGTGCTACAGCACTGTCTGCGGCTTCGCGCCTGGACACGCATGATTTGGAAATGGAATTACTGGCGCGCCGTGCGCACGTTGCGCGGCAGGCCCTGCGGGTGGCTGGTGCGCAGGGGGTTGATGTCCAGGCCGCCGCGGCGCGTGTAGCGCGCATACACCGTGAGCTTGATGGGTTTGCAGCGGGCCCACAGGTCCATGAAGATGCGCTCCACGCACTGCTCGTGGAACTCGTTGTGGTTGCGAAAGCTCACCAGGTACTGCAGCAGGCCTTCCTGGTCGATCTGGGGGCCGCTGTAGCTGATCTGCACGCTGCCCCAGTCGGGCTGGCCTGTCACCAGGCAATTGCTCTTGAGCAGGTTGCTGGTGAGGGTTTCGGTCACCGGAGCTGCATTGAATTCGGCGGTGAGCAGTTCGGGGGCGGGCTGGTAGCGCGTGCATTCCACATCCAGCCGGTCCAGGCTCAGGCCATCGAGCTCGTGCACGGGCTCCTGGTCGAACAGTTCGGGCGCGATGAGCTTCACGCCCACGGTGGCCGGGTGTTCGGCGCCGCGCCACACGGCTTCGCTGATGTCGGTGCGGATGCGGGCCTGCACCTCGGCCATGTCGGCAAAACGCGTGTTGTTGAAGCTGTTGAGGTACAGCTTGAACGACTTGCTCTCGACGATGTTGGGGGTTTCGCAGGGCACGGTGATGTGCGCGAGCGCCACCTGCGGCTTGCCGCGTGCATTCAGCCACGACAGCTCGAACGCCGTCCACAGGTCGGCGCCGAAGAAGGGCGCAGCGCCGGCGATGCCGATCTCGGCCCGCTTGCCCGCGCGGGGGATGGGGAACAGCAGCGAGGCGTCGTACTGGTCCACGTAGGCCGATGCCTTGCCAAGTTGGGATTGTTCTGGTGTGTTCGTGCTCATGCGATGCCTGCAATTATTACTACTGTTTTGATAGCTGGTAGCGCTTGATGGATAAGCGCTAGGGCCTGTTTTTATTTGAACTCTCGTTCGCGCATCCACTTGGTGGCGATCCACTTCTCACCCGCGATCACGGGCGCGCCGCCGTGCAGGGTGCGCGTGGAGGCGTGGGGGCGTTCGTAGCTGAAGAACACGGCGTTGCCGCGCTGCGGGCCGACCTCGACATGCACGTCGGGGAAGGTGGTGCCGCCGCCCTTTTCGGGGGTGTTGAGGTACATCACCAGGGTGCCCACGCGCTGGCCGCCGCGCTTGAGGATGGTGGCGGTGCCCGGCTCGCCCGGGTCGAAATAGTCGTAGTGCGGCTTGTATTCGGCACCCGGGCGGTAGTGCAGCACCTGCAGGCCTTCACCATTCTCGATGGGCCAGTCGAGCAGGCGGGCGATGCGCTCCTCGATGCGCTGGATCAGCGGGGTTTCGCCGCGCTGGAAGAACATGCCGTCGCTGGTGCGGTCATCGTTGACCTCTTCGCCGCCCGTTTTGGTGGCCACGGTGAGCGAGCGCGCCAGGCGGGGCTCGGCGGCGGTGATCAGCGCATCGCATTCCTCGGGCGACAGCAGGTTGCCAAACACCACGATGCGGGGCTGGGCCATGGCCAGCAGCACGTTCACGGTACGGTCGCCGCAGTCCACCTGCGCGGGCGATGCAGCGAGCTGCGGTTCTGGCACGGGCACGGCAGGCGGCAGGCCCTGCTGCACGGCCAGCTCGTTCAGGTGGTCCTGCAGCGTGATCTCCAGCGCGTCGGCGGCCACGTCTTCGTCCCAGCCCGCATCGCGCATGGACTGCAGCACCACGGGCGCGGCGTGGCCAGCCTGGGCCTGCTCGATGATCCAGCGGCGCAGCTCGGGCGTGATGGCCTGCCGCGCCGTGCTGTGGGCGCGTTGGGCGGTGGCGGTGCTGTCGGAATGCGTGTCAGAGCGTGATGCCATGGCGGTCCTTCAACGGGGTGCGGGTGGGGAGCGAAACAAGGCGCAATTTACGCGGCAGGTGCCGCCTTGCGCCGGAACACCAGACGCTCCGGGTCAGATGATGCCGGGGCAAAGGCATAGCCGTCCAGATCAAAACCTTCGAGCTGGTGCGGCGTGGCAATGCGGTGGGTGATGGCGTAGCGCGCCATGAGGCCGCGCGCACGTTTGGCAAAGAAGCTGATGATCTTGTAGTTGCCGCCCTTCCAGTCCTCGAACACGCATTCGACGACGCGGGCCTTGAGCGCCTTGCGGTCCACGGCCTTGAAATACTCCTGCGAGGCGAGGTTGACCACCACGGGCGTGGTGTCGGCCCGCAGCCGGGTGTTGAGGTGTTCGGCAATCTGGCTGCCCCAGAACTGGTAGAGGTTGTTGCCCGCGCCGGTGGCCAGGCGTGTGCCCATCTCCAGGCGGTAGGGCTGCATGCGGTCCAGGGGCCGCAGCACACCGTACAGGCCACTCAGGATGGCCACATGGTTCTGTGCCCAGCCCAGGTCTTCAGGGCCCAGGCTGCGGGCTTGCAGCCCCTCGTACACATCTCCGTTGAAGGCCAGCACCGCTTGGCGCGAGTTGGTGGCCGTGAAGCGGGGGCGCCAGGCCTGGTAGCGCGCCACGTTCAGTGCCGCGAGGGTGTCGCTCAGCTCCATCAGCGAGGCGATTTGCTGCGGGGACTGCGTGCGCAGCACCTCGATGAGGGCCGTGGATTGCGCCACGAACTGGGGCGTGGTGTGCGGCAGGCCTTCGGGCAGGGGCGTGTCGTAGTCGAGCGATTTGGCGGGGGACAGCAGGAACAGCATGGGGGAAGGCCGGAAGCTTCGTGGATGGCAGTGGGTGGGGGCTGTGGCTGGTGGTGTGGTGGGTGGCAGCCCGTGCCGGGCGGGCCATGGAGGCAGCGGCGATGGCCGCTGCACCGGCCAGTCCCCGCCACCCTTGACCACCTTTGACCACCTTTGACCATGGGCCCGAAATAGTACCCGCTGGCATGCAGGCCTTGGCTGCCGACGGGTATTGGCAGCGGCCCGCCAAAAAAAGAAGGCGGCCGGGGCCGCCTTCTAGGGGGCTGTGGCCTGGGGGCCACAGCCGGTGGGTGCGCCGTTCTCAGGCGGCAGGGGGCTGCTCAAAAGGCAGCGCCATGGCCGACAGGTCGCGGCGGGTTTCCACGAGCACCAGCGGGCCTTCGTCCAGCACCACCAGCGGGGGGCGTTCGCGGGGCACGTGGATGGGCTTGGGTTCGGCGGCGATCGCGGCCTGCACGGCAGCGATCTTGTCCGCGTCGGAGTTCACCCATTGCAGGCCCGACGACGCAGCCACTTGCTGCAGGGCATCGACCGGCAGCGTGAATGCCTGCACGCGGGGCAGGCCGCCCTGGGCGGCGGCGGGCGCTGCCGGTGCCACTGCGGCGGGCGTGGCCGGGGCGGCTGCCATGACAGGGGCGGCGGCTGCCACGGGTGCAACCGCTGGTGCTACAGGGGCTGCCACCGGGGCCGTGGCAGGTGCGACGGCTTCGGCGGGCGCTTGCGCAGCGGCTGCTGCTACCGCCGGAGCGGCGGGCGCAGTGGCCGGGGCATTGAAGTAGCTGCGGCGTGGTGGCTCGTCCTGGGGCGCGGCTGCTGGGGCTGCTGCAGGCTCGGCCTGGGTGGGGTCGAAGTCCAGCATGGCCGGTGCGGCGGCGGCTTCGGCACCATTGCCGTCGCGGGGGCCCCGTTCGCCGCGTTCACGGCGGTCACGGCCATAGCGGTCGCGTGAGCGGCGCTCGCGGCGCTGCTCTTCACCGGCCGCGCCCTGACCATTGCCGTTGCCGGGGGCGTCATTGCCGCTCAGGTCCAGGTCGGGCAAGGCGGCCAGGGGCGCAGTGTCGGCAAAGTCGCCGGGCACGGCAGGGGCCGTGGCTGCTGCGGCTTCCTGGGCTTCCACGGCGCGGGGTGCGCGGTCGCCACGGGGGGCGCGGTCACCACGTTCGCGGCGGGGGCCACGTTCACCACGCGGTTGCTGGGCTGGCGCGCCTTCGGTGCCGGCGCCCTGGTTGCCTGGGCCTTCCACCTGCGCGGTGGCGGCGGCGTTGTCGCCGTTCAGGCCCGCATTGTGTTGGCGTGGCTCGGCATCGCGGCGGCCACGGCCACCGTCGCGTCCATCGCGTCCGTTGCGGCCACCGCCTTCGCGGCCCTCGCCCTCGGGGCGGCGGTCGGTGTCACGGGGGGCTCGGTTCTCGGCATCGCGGGGCGTGCGGCCTTCGGCCGGGCGTTCGCCACGGCGGCCCCGGCTTTCGCTGTTGCCACCCTCGCGGTTGCCGTCGCGGCCTGCTTCGCGTTGGCCATCGCGGCCACCACTGCGGCGGCCACGGCCTTCGCTGTTGCGGCCTTCGCGGCGGGGCTCACCACGGCCTGCGGGCTCGGTGGCTGGCGCAGGTGCGGGGGCTGCCACGGGGGCGGGCGCGGCAGCGGGGGTGCTGCCAAAGCCGAACAGGCTCTTGAGCCAGGCAAAGAAACCTTGCTCAGGCGGAGCGGCCGGAGCAGGCGCTGCCACCGGGGCCGGTGCAGGCGCTGGCGCTGGCGCGGCACCACCGCGTTGCGGTTGGCCGGCGCGCTGTGGGCGGGCCGCGCCTTCGGGGCGGGGCTCGACCTGCGGAGCGGGTGCGTCAGGCAGCACGCCCTTGATCACCGGGGTTTGCTTGTTGGTGGGCTCCTGCGAGCGGCGCGTCACGGCCGTGGGGTCTTCCACTTCTTCGGCGAGCTTGTAGCTGGCTTCGATGTGGTCCAGGCGCGGGTCGTCGTGCTTGAGGCGTTCCAGGCGGTAGTTGGGGGTTTCCAGCGTCTTGTTGGGCACCATCAGCACGGCCACGCGCTGCTTGAGCTCGATCTTGGCGATCTCGGTGCGCTTTTCGTTGAGCAGGAACGAGGCCACTTCCACCGGCACCTGGCAGTGCACGGCGGCCGTGTTGTCCTTCATCGATTCTTCTTGAATGATGCGCAGGATCTGCAGCGCCGACGATTCGGTGTCGCGGATATGGCCCGAACCGCCGCAGCGGGGGCAGGGGATGGACGAGCCTTCGGACAGCGCGGGCTTCAGGCGCTGGCGGCTCATTTCCATCAGGCCGAACTTGCTGATGGTGCCGAACTGCACGCGGGCGCGGTCCTGGCGCAGTGCGTCGCGCAGGCGGTTTTCGACCTCGCGGCGGTTCTTGCTCTCCTCCATGTCGATGAAGTCGATCACGATCAGGCCGCCCAGGTCGCGCAGGCGCATCTGGCGGGCCACTTCGTCGGCGGCTTCCAGGTTGGTGCGGGTGGCGGTTTCTTCGATGTCGCCGCCCTTGATGGCGCGGGCCGAGTTCACGTCCACGCTGACCAGTGCTTCGGTGTGGTCGATCACGATGGCGCCGCCCGAGGGCAGGCTCACGGTGCGAGCGTAAGCCGATTCGATCTGGTGCTCGATCTGGAAGCGGCTGAACAGGGCGGCGTCATCGCGGTAGCGCTTCACGCGGGCGGCATGCTCGGGCATGACGTGCGCCATGAACTGCTGCGCCTGTTCGTAGATGTCGTCGGTATCGATGAGGATGTCACCGATGTCGTTGTTGAAGTAGTCGCGGATCGCGCGGATGACAAGCGACGATTCCTGGTAGATGAGGAACGCGCCCCGGCCACCCTTGGCGGCGCCGTCGATGGCGTTCCAGAGCTTGAGCAGGTAGTTCAGGTCCCACTGCAGCTCGGGCGCGGTGCGGCCAATGCCGGCAGTGCGCGCGATGATGGACATGCCGTTGGGGTACTCCAACTGGTCCATCGCCTCTTTCAGCTCGGCGCGGTCCTCGCCCTCGATGCGGCGCGACACGCCACCACCCCGGGGGTTGTTAGGCATCAGCACCACGTAGCGGCCGGCCAGGCTGACGAAGGTGGTCAGGGCCGCGCCCTTGTTGCCACGTTCTTCCTTTTCGACCTGGACCAGCAGCTCCTGGCCTTCCTTGATGACTTCGTTGATGCGCGCCTGGCTGGGCGAGACGCCGGGGGCGAAATACTGGCGCGAGATTTCCTTGAACGGCAGGAAGCCGTGGCGGTCTTCGCCGTAGTCGACGAAGCAGGCTTCCAGCGAAGGCTCGACGCGCGTGACGACGGCCTTGTAGATGTTGCCCTTGCGCTGTTCGCGCCCTTCGATCTCGATTTCGTAGTCGAGGAGCTTTTGTCCGTCGACGATGGCCAGGCGCCGTTCTTCGGGCTGCGTGGCGTTGATGAGCATCCGCTTCATGATGCGATTCCTTCAGTGTTTCGCGGACAGCAGCGGTGCAGCCGACCTGACCCACAGGGACGGGCTGCGCGGGCTGCCGCCCACAGTTTCCAAACCAATACAACAAGCTCTACAGGAGCTGTGAATGCCTGGACTGACGCGTCGAAACGAAGGGAATTGCCGGAGATGCCAATGATCTGCCGCGCTCTAGCGCAGCATCGGGAGGCAGGGGCGCGTGGATGGGGGCGAGTGGTAGGAGCGCAGTTTTGCTAGCAAAAGAGTAGCTGGTTGCGCTTGCTGGCTGGGCGCTGAAGGCGATTTTGAGCATGCAGCCAAAGGCCGCAGCCTCCGCCACAGGGTCTCTATCCATGCCATCAACAACCACATGCTCGCTTCGATCCGCTGGCAGGCTGCACCCGGGTAGGGAACATCTGCCAGCTTGGGGGATTCCGTATCAGTGTTTCAATCTGTCAGCCCGCCGCGTGGCATGCGGGCCACCACAGGCATCTGGCCTGCAATCTGCGCGCACGACACCCGCTGGCATCGACCTGCCTGCACAATGCAACGGGTTGTGTGGACTAAACTCCAGACAAATCAACCACTTACATGACAACGCGCAGGTGAAACACATTATAGGGGCCAAACCGCCCGTCGCTCCTGCGGGCCTTCCCGCAGCCCGCATGGTGGAAGTCGATGAAGACTCCGCAGGCCAGCGGCTCGACAACTTTTTGATACGCCACCTGAAGGGCGTGCCCAAAACGCATGTCTACCGCATCATCCGCAGCGGCGAGGTGCGCATCAACAAGGGCCGCGCCAGCGCCGACACCCGGGTGGAGGCGGGCGACCAGGTGCGCCTGCCACCCGTGCGGATTTCCGACAAGGTGGCTGAAAAAGCCGAGCGCCCGGCGCCCGCGCGCGAATTCCCCATCCTGCTCGAAGACGAGCACCTGATCGCCATCGACAAGCCCGCCGGTGTGGCGGTGCACGGCGGCAGCGGCGTGAGCTTTGGCGTGATCGAACAATTGCGCCAGGCGCGCCCGGGCGCCAAGTTCCTGGAGCTGGTGCACCGGCTGGACCGCGAGACCTCGGGCATCCTGCTGGTGGCCAAGAAGCGGTCAGCGCTCACTCACCTGCAAGACCAGTTCCGCGAGCGCGAGACGGGCAAGACCTACCTGGCGCTGGTCACGGGCACCTGGCCGGCCAACAAGAAGGTCATCGACCTGCCGCTGCACAAGTACCTGCAGGCCGACGGCGAGCGCCGCGTGCGCGTGACCACGGCCGACGACCCGGACGGCATGCGCTCCATCACCCTGGTCAATGTGCGCAGCACGGCGGCGGCCCGGCCGGAACAGGGCCTGCCTGTGATGTCCTTGCTGGAAGTGACCATCAAGACCGGCCGCACCCACCAGATCCGCGTGCACCTGGCCAGCCAAGGCCACGCCATCGTGGGCGACGACAAATACGGCGACTTCGACCTGAACAAGCGCCTGCAGAAGCAGGGGATGAAGCGCATGTTTTTGCATGCGTGGCGGTTACAGTTCAACCACCCCGCCTCGGGCGAGCGTGTGCAGCTGAATGCCGAACTGCCCCCCGAGCTGGCCGAATTTGTCTCCCCCGCCTGACGATCCAGCGCGAAGAACCCCCTCCATGTCCGCCAAAACCTTTCGTCCGCGCCGCTTCGACCTCATCGCCTTTGACTGGGATGGCACGCTGTTTGATTCCACCGCCATCATCGTGCGCTGCATCCAGGCGGCGGTGCGCGACGTGGGCGGCACCGTGCCCACCGACAAGGAGGCGGCCTATGTGATCGGCATGGGGCTCATGCAGGCCCTGGCCCATGCGGCCCCCGATGTGCCGCCCGAAAAATACACCGAACTGGGCAACCGCTACCGCTTCCACTACATCCAGCACCAGGACGACCTGAGCCTGTTCGAGGGCGTGTTGCCCATGCTGAACGATTTGCGCGAGCGCGGCCACCTGCTGGCCGTGGCCACGGGCAAGAGCCGGCGCGGGTTGGATGAGGCGCTGCATTCGGTCGATCTGCGGGGCGTGTTCGATGGCTCGCGCACGGCCGACCAGACCGCCGGCAAGCCCCACCCCCTGATGCTGCAGGAGCTGATGGCCGACTTCGACGTGGCGCCTGGGCGCCTCTTGATGGTTGGAGACACCACCCATGACCTGCAGATGGCCGTCAATGCAGGCTGTGCGGGGGTGGGTGTGAGCTATGGCGCCCACGAGCCCGATGCCTTCCATGCGCTGAACCCGCTGTCGGTGGTCCATTCGGTGCGCGAGCTGCACGACTGGCTGCTGCAGCATGGCTGAAGCCCCTGGCCCGGCCCGGGCCGACGAACCCATGACCACGCCCCCCGAGCAGTCCCTTCCTCTGTGCAACAGCGCCGACCTGGTCGATGGCGGTCTGGCGGTGGCGTTTGATGTGCGGTATGCGGGGCAGACCTGCCGGGCCTTCGCCATCCGCTACCGGGGCGTGCCCCATGCCTACCTGAACCGCTGCACCCATGTGGCGATGGAGATGGACTACCAGGAAGGCCAATTCTTTGATGACACCGGCCAGTGGCTGCTGTGCGCCACCCATGGGGCGGCCTACCTGCCCCACACGGGCCAATGCGCAGGAGGCCCCTGCCGGGGCGGGCTGGTGAAAATAGTTTTGTCGGAAAGCGAGGGTGTGGTGCACTGGCATACTGCATACAACCTGCAACCCCCAGAGTTCTAGAAAACCCAGATGAATGGCCCTTGTGTGCTGTCGCCTGGTGCCCGCCAGCGCAGCGTGCGGGCACCAGCAGCAGCGGCGCAATGCCCAGGACGCATGACATGACAGACCCCCAGCAGCCCGGTTCTTCGGGCTTTGAGCCCCACAACAACCCCGCGCCCGATCTGTGGGCGCAAGCAGCTACGAATTCAGGAGCCCCTGTGAGTGATTCTTCGCGTGAACCCGGCTGGGAGCGCGCCACGCTGGAAAAGCTGGCCTTTGCCGCCCTCAACGAACAACGCAGCGCCCGCCGCTGGAAGATCTTTTTCCGCCTGGCCTGGCTGGTGCTGATCGCCGGCATGGCGTTTGTGGTCTTGCGCCAGGCCTCGCCCAGCACCAGCAAGAGTGCGCCGCACACGGCCGTGGTGGACATCAAGGGCGAGATCGCCAGCGGTGCCGAGGCCAGCGCCGAGTTCGTGGTGGCCGCCATGCGCAGCGCGCTCGAAGACGAGGGCTCGCAGGCGCTGGTGCTGCTCATCAACTCGCCCGGCGGCAGCCCCGTGCAGGCGGGCATCATCAACGACGAGATCGTCCGGCTCAAGGCCAAGCACAACAAGCCGATCTACGCCGTGGTGGAGGAAACCTGCGCCTCGGCCGCGTACTACATCGCGGCGGCGGCGGACGACATCTATGTGGACAAGGCCAGCATCGTGGGCAGCATCGGCGTGCTGATGGACGGCTTTGGCTTCACCGGCATCATGGACAAGGTGGGGGTGGAGCGCCGCCTGCTCACGGCCGGTGAGAACAAGGGTTTCCTCGACCCGTTCAGCCCCCAGACCGAAAAGCAGCGCGCCTACGCGCAGACCATGCTCGACCAGATCCACCAGCAGTTCATCGCCGTGGTGAAAGCCGGGCGCGGCGACCGCCTCAAGACCACGCCCGACACCTTCAGCGGCCTGTTCTGGACGGGCCAGCAGGCCGTGGAAATGGGCCTGGCCGACAAGCTGGGCACCCTGGACTATGTGGCGCGCGAGGTGGTGAAGGCCGAGGACATCATCGACTACACCCGCCGCGACAACGTGGCCGAGCGCCTGGTCAAGCGCTTTGGCGCGGCCATCGGCGTGGGCGCGGTGAAGTCGCTGTCTGTGGCCGGGCCCCAGTTGCGCTGACCCGGTTCAGCCTGGCCCTCGGGCCACTCGCACCCCATGCCCCGGGCGGAGATTCCACCCGGGGCATTTTGTTTTTATGTTGGCATATTGGTGCTGGCGCCCGCGCAGTCAGCGGTAGAAGCTATCAAAAAGATAGCTATTCCATGCGCATGTGCCACGCTCAGCGCCCCAGCGCAAAAACGAAAGGCGTGCGGTTGTCGGGCGGTGCCGGTTGCTGGCGCCATTGGCGCACTGGCTGGCTCTGGACATGGGCCTGCGGCAGTGTCAGCCCGCCTGCCAGTGCCAGGCGGGTGTGGGGCTGCAGCGTCTGTACCAGCGCTTGCCACAGGGCTGCGTTGCGGTACGGGGTTTCGATGAAAAGCTGGGTCTGGCCGGTGCGCAGCGCGATGCCCTCCAGCTCCTTGATGCGCTGGGTGCGTTCCTGTGCGTCTTGCGGCAGGTAGCCCACAAAGGCGAAGTTCTGCCCATTGAGGCCGCTGGCCGCCAGGGCGAGCAACAGCGACACCGGGCCCACCAGGGGCGCCACGCGCAGGCCCAGGTCGTGCGCGGCACGCACCACGGACGAGCCGGGGTCGGCCACGGCGGGCATGCCGGCCTCGCTGACCAGGCCGATGTCGTGGCCCGCCAGCGCAGCCGCCAGCAACGGGCGGGCGTCGAATGGGGCCGAGCCCTTGTCGCCGTGGTCGCCTTTTTTGTGAACTTCGCGCGGCAGTTCGGTGATCTGCTGTTGCTGCAGGGGTGCGGCCAGGGGGTGCAGGGCGTCGATGCGCTTGAGATAGGCGCGCGTGCTCTTGGCGTTCTCGCAGACCCAGTGGGTCAGGCGGGCGGCCGTCTGCAGCGTGCTGGCGGGCAGGGTGTCCTGCAGCGGCGCCTGGGTGTCGCAGCCAAAGTCGAGCGGGGCGGGCACCAGGTACAGCGTGCCGAGGGGGGCGGTGCTCATGGCAATACCAGCCCCGCAGCGCGCAGCATGCGGCAGGTGCGGATCAGCGGCAGGCCGATGAGGGCCGTGGGGTCGTCGCTGTGGATGGCGTCCAGCAGCGCAATGCCCAGGCCTTCGCTCTTGGCGCTGCCGGCGCAGTCGTAGGGTTGTTCGGCGCGCAGGTAGCGCTCGATTTCTTCGTCGGACAGGGCGCGGAACCGCACTTCCACGGGGGCCAGGTCCACCTGCTCAAAGCCGGTGGCGGCGCACACCACGGCCACGGCGGTCTGGAAGACCACGGTCTGGCCGCGCATCTGGCGCAGCTGCTGCACGGCCCGTTCGTGTTCGCCGGGTTTGCCCAAGGGCATGCCGGCGAGGTCGGCCACCTGGTCGGAGCCGATCACCACGGCCCCGGGATGCTGCTGCGCCACGGCGCGTGCCTTGGCCAGCGCCAGGCGCAGGGCCAGCGCACGCGGGGCTTCGCCGGGCAGAGGGGTCTCGTCCACATCCGGGGCTGCGACCTCAAAAGGCAGGTTCAGCCGCTCGAGCAATTCACGCCGGTAGCGCGAGGTGGAGCCCAATACCAGAGGGCGCTGCAGGGAGGGGGATTGATGCATGCGCCGATTCTCTTACACTGCCGCCATGACCAAGGAATTCTCCCCGCAGCGCCTGGACGTGAAAGCCTTTGCACAGGCGGGCGGACGGCTGGCGGGCCACGACTCGCTGCTGAAGTACGAACGCCTGGCCCAGGAGGCCAAGGGCCTGCACCCCGACCTCCTGGTGGACTGGGAGGCGGTGGGCGAAGTGCGTACCGCGCTGGGCGGCATGGGGCAGGTGTGGCTGCACATCAAGGTGCGTGCAAGCTTCCCCATGGAATGCCAGCGCTGCATGGCCCCCGTGGACGTGCCGCTGGAGGTGGACCGTGCGTTCCGTTTTGTGGCGGACGAGGCCACGGCCGAGGCGCTGGACGATGAGAGCGAGGAAGACCTGCTCGCCCTGAGTCGCGAGTTCGACCTGCATGAACTCATCGAGGATGAGCTGCTGATGGCCTTGCCCGTGGTGCCCAAGCACGACGAGTGCCCTGCGGCTGTGCCACTGGCTTCGTCCGACGACGATTTCGAAGAAGCAAACGCCGAAAAACCCAATCCCTTTGCCGCGCTCGCTGCATTGCGCAAGGATGACAAGGGGTGATTGGGTGACCCGAAAATCATTTGGGTTATAATCGAGGGCTTCACGCGAATCCCATCGTGTCTTTTGGGCTGATCGCGTTTTTACCAACCTACTCAAGATCAGGAGCCATCATGGCCGTTCAGCAAAACAAAAAGTCCCCTTCCAAGCGCGGCATGCACCGCTCGCACAATGCCCTGAACGTGCCAGGCATTGCTGTGGAACCCACCACCGGTGAAACGCACCTGCGCCACCACATCAGCCCCAACGGTTTCTACCGTGGCCGCCAGGTGCTGAAGAACAAGTCTGAAGCCTGATTTCAGCCTCCACCAAGGCCCGCAACTACTTTGCGTAGTGCGGGCCTTTGTTTTGACCGTCGTATTTTTCTTCCGGCCCCAGCCGTTGGCCGGACAAGTCGCCCATGATCACACTGGCTGTTGACTGCATGGGGGGCGACCACGGCCCCCGCGTCACGCTCGCGGCGTGCCGCCAGTTTCTCGAACACCACCCTGACGCCCGCCTGCTGCTTGTTGGCCTGCCTGGCAGCCTGCAATCGTTCTCGCACGACCGTGCCGCCATCGTTCCCGCCTCCGAAGTGGTGGCCATGGACGACCCGGTGGAGGTGGCTTTGCGCAAGAAGAAGGACTCTTCGATGCGCGTGGCCATCCAGCAGGTCAAGGATGGCGCGGCATCGGCGGCTGTCTCTGCTGGCAATACCGGCGCCTTGATGGCCATTGCCCGTTATCTCCTCAAGACACTGGACGGCATTGACCGTCCGGCCATTGCCACCCAGTTGCCCAACGCGACGGGTGGGGCCACCACGGTGCTGGACCTGGGGGCCAATGTGGACTGCTCGGCCGAGCACTTGCTGCAGTTTGCCGTGATGGGTTCCGCCCTGGTGTCGGTTCTTCAAGAAGGCGGCGAGCCCACGGTGGGTTTGCTGAACATTGGTGAAGAGGTCATCAAAGGCAGCGAAGTCATCAAAAAAGCGGGTGAATTGCTGCGATCTGCAGCCAGTTCTGGTGATTTGAACTTCTTTGGCAATGTCGAAGGCAATGACATTTTCAAAGGCACCGTGGACATCGTGGTGTGTGACGGTTTTGTGGGCAATGTGGCGCTCAAGGCCAGCGAAGGTGTGGCCTCGATGGTCATCGGGGGGCTCAAAGCCGAGTTCTCGCGCCACATCTTCACAAAAATGGCCGCGATCGTTGCCTATCCGGTCTTAAAAGCGCTCATGAAGCGCATGGACTACCGCCGATACAACGGCGCAGCGCTGCTGGGCCTGCGTGGACTGGTGTTCAAGAGTCACGGATCGGCCGACGCCATGGCCTTCGAGCAGGCTTTGAACCGGGCGTATGATGCAGCCCGCAACAACCTGCTCGACCGTGTCCGGACCCGGATTGCGCATGCGACACCGCTTCTGGTGCCTGCAGACGCCCAGCCCCAGCCTGGCGCAGCGGCGACGACACATTGATGAGACGCTACTCCCGCATTACCGGCACCGGCAGCTACCTGCCCCCCCGCCGGCTGACCAACGCCGATCTGGTGGCCGAACTGGGCCAACGCGGCATCGAAACCTCTGATGATTGGATTGTGGAGCGCACCGGCATCCGGGCGCGCCACTTTGCGGCCCCTGATGTGGCCAGCAGCGATTTGGGTCTGGAGGCCGCGCGCAATGCCTTGCAGGCTGCGGGGTTGCTGCCGACGGACATCGATCTGATCATCGTGGCCACGTCCACGCCCGACATGGTGTTCCCCTCCACGGCTTGCATCTTGCAGAACAAGCTGGGGGCCAATGGCTGCCCTGCGTTCGATGTGCAGGCGGTCTGCAGCGGTTTTGTCTATGCCCTGTCGGTGGCAGATGCCATGATCCAAACGGGGGCAGCCAACCGCGCCCTGGTGATTGGCGCAGAGGTTTTCAGCCGCATCCTGGACTTCAATGACCGCACCACCTGCGTGTTGTTTGGCGATGGCGCTGGCGCGGTGGTGCTGGAGGCGTCGGAGACGCCCGGCATCCTGTCGAGCGATCTTCATGCCGACGGCAAGCATGTGGGCATTCTGTGCGTGCCGGGCAATGTGTCGGGTGGCCAGGTGCTGGGGGACCCGCTCCTCAAGATGGATGGGCAGGCGGTTTTCAAGCTGGCAGTGGGGGTCCTGGAAAAGGCCGCCCATGCGGTGCTGGCCAAGGCCGGGTTGACCGAGGCGGACATCGACTGGCTGATTCCGCATCAGGCCAATATCCGCATCATGCAGGGCACGGCCCGCAAGCTGAAGCTGTCTATGGACAAAGTGGTGGTCACCGTGGACCAGCACGGCAATACGTCAGCGGCATCCATTCCGCTGGCACTCGACCATGCGGTGCGCTCCGGCCAGGTCCGGAAGGGCGAGACGCTGCTGCTGGAAGGGGTGGGCGGTGGGTTCACCTGGGGTGCTGTGCTCCTGAAGTTGTAGCTGCTTGCGCTGTGCCAATGGGCGCTAGAGGCTGATTTCAATCATATTTCTGGATTATTCATGAAGTCTTTTGCATTTGTCTTTCCGGGGCAGGGCTCGCAGTCTGTGGGCATGCTGGACGGTTGGGGCGACCACCCTGTGGTGGTGCAGACCCTGCAGGAGGCATCGGATGCCCTGGGTGAAGATGTAGCGGCTCTGATCAAGGACGGTCCCAAGGAGGCGCTGGCCCTGACCACCAACACCCAGCCCGTGATGCTGGTGGCCGGGGTGGCCGCTTGGCGTGTCTGGCGTGCCGAGGGCGGTGCGGCTCCGGTGGCCGTGGCCGGGCACTCGCTCGGTGAGTATTCGGCCCTGGTGGCTGCGGGCGTGCTGACGCTGGCGCAGGCGGCTCCTCTGGTGCGGTTGCGCGCTGCGGCCATGCAGGAAGCGGTGCCCGTGGGCACCGGTGCCATGGCGGCCATCTTGGGCATGGATGCCTCCAAGGTCATTGCCGGTTGTGGCGAGGCGTTGGCATCGTTTGGGCCCGGCACTACCGAGGTGGTCGAGGCTGTCAATTTCAACGACCCGATCCAGACCGTGATCGCCGGGACCAAGGCGGGCGTGGACAAGGCCTGTGAGGTGCTCAAGGCCGCAGGTGCCAAGCGGGCGTTGCTGTTGCCGGTATCGGCGCCTTTCCACTCCAGCCTGATGAAGCCCGCTGCCGAGAAGTTGCGGGTGGCCTTGGTCGATGTGGCGCTGGCCGCGCCACAGATCCCGGTGCTCAACAACGTGGATGTGGCCGTGCAGCAGGATGCCGACGCCATTCGTGACGCGCTCTACCGCCAGGCTTTCGGTCCGGTGCGCTGGGTGGAGTGTGTGCATGCGCTGAAAGGCCGCGGCGTGACCCATCTTGTTGAATGTGGCCCCGGCAAGGTGCTGGCAGGCCTGACCAAGCGCATTGACCCGGAGTTGGTCGGCGCTGCCTTGTTTGATCCGGCCACGCTGGCCGAAACCCAGGAGTTGTTGGCATGACGGAATCTTCATCGGCTGCGCAGGCGGCGCAAGTGGCGCTGGTTACCGGCGCATCGCGCGGCATTGGCGCAGCGATCGCCTTGGAGCTCGCTGTGCGCGGCTACCAGGTGGTGGGCACGGCCACTACGGACGACGGTGCTGGGCGCATCAGCCAGGCGCTGTCGGCCTATCCCGGCTGCCGGGGTGCCAATCTGAATGTGAACGACGCAGCGGCTGTTGACGCGCTGATGGATGCCATCGTCAAACAGCAGGGCGGCCTGCACGTGGTGGTGAACAACGCGGGCATCACCCGCGACACCCTGGCCATGCGCATGAAGGACGAAGACTGGGATGCGGTACTGGACACCAATCTCAAGGCCGTGTTCCGCGTGAGCCGCGCTGCGATCCGCCCGATGATGAAGCAGCGTTTTGGGCGCATCATCAGCATCACCAGCGTGGTGGGGGCGTCGGGCAATCCGGGCCAGGTCAACTATGCGGCGGCCAAGGCCGGCGTGGCCGGCATGACGCGCGCATTGGCCCGTGAGTTGGGCAGCCGCAGCATCACCGTGAACTGTGTGGCGCCCGGTTTCATCGAGACCGACATGACCTCCGTGTTGCCCGAAGACCAGCAAAAAGCGCTCAATGCGCAGATCCCGCTGGGCCACATGGGCAAGCCTTCGGACGTCGCGCACGCGGTGGCCTACCTGGCTTCGCGCGAGGCGGGCTATGTGACGGGGCAGGAGTTGCACGTCAATGGCGGCATGTACATGTAATTGAGACAAGATAACGCCGGTTCATCCGGACGGCGGGCTGCTAAGGGGATTCTCCTTAAGCGGCTAGAATCGCGGATTCATTCACAACCCCCAGAGGGAAACCATGAGCGATATCGAAGCACGCGTCAAAAAAATCATTGCCGAACAACTCGGTGTGGAAGAGTCCCAAGTCACCAATGAAAAGGCCTTCGTGGCAGACCTCGGTGCCGACTCGCTCGACACGGTGGAACTGGTGATGGCTCTGGAAGACGAATTCGGCATCGAGATCCCGGACGAAGACGCCGAGAAGATCACCACGGTGCAAAACGCCATCGACTACGCCAATACCCACCAGAAGGCCTGAGCGGCGCCCTGCGCCTGACTCTAGCGATCAGTAGAAGGTTTTTACGCATGAGCCGTCGTCGCGTTGTCGTGACCGGCCTGGGTTGCGTCAGCCCCGTGGGTAACACGGTGGCCGATTCCTGGGCCAACCTCCTTGCCGGAAAGTCCGGCATTGACCTCATCACCAAGTTCGATGCGTCGAACTTCGCCTGCAAGATCGCAGGCGAGGTCAAAGGTCTTGACCTGGAGTCGTACATCAGCGCCAAGGATGCGCGCGCGATGGACGCTTTCATCCATTTCGGCATTGCCGCCGCTGCGCAGGCCGTGCAGGATGCGGGCCTGCCTACGGGTGAGGCGCTCAGCGAAGAGTTCGCCACACGCATTGCCTGCGTAATCGGCTCTGGCATTGGCGGCCTCCCACTGATCGAAAACACCCATGCGGAACTGGCCAGCCGTGGGCCGCGGCGTATCACGCCGTTTTTTGTGCCCGCGTCCATCATCAACATGGTGGCTGGCCATGTGTCCATGCGCTTTGGTTTCAAGGGACCGAATCTGGCCGTGGTGACCGCTTGTACAACGGGCTTGCACTGCATCGGAGAAGCGGGCCGCATGATCGAATACGGCGATGCGGATGTGGTGGTGGCCGGTGGCACGGAGTCCACGGTGTCACCGCTGGGCATTGGTGGCTTTGCCGCCATGCGCGCGCTGTCCACCCGCAATGACGACCCCCAAACGGCCTCCCGGCCCTGGGACAAGGACCGCGACGGTTTTGTGCTGGGTGAAGGCGCTGGCGTGATGGTGTTGGAAGAGTACGAACACGCCAAGGCCCGGGGTGCCAAGATTTATGCCGAGCTCAGCGGTTTTGGCATGAGTGCCGATGCTGGCCACATGACGGCGCCCAACATGGACGGCCCCCGCCGTGCCATGCTCAATGCCCTGCGCAATGCGGGCATCAATGCCGACCAGGTGGACTACCTGAATGCGCACGGCACGTCCACGCCATTGGGCGACATCAACGAAACCAATGCCATCAAGGCGGCCTTGGGCGCACATGCCTACAAGACCGTTGTCAGTTCCACCAAATCCATGACGGGTCATCTGCTCGGTGGCGCTGGCGGGATTGAAAGTGTTTTCACCGTGCTGGCCCTGCACGAACAGAAGGTGCCTCCCACCATCAACCTGTTCAACCAGGACCCTGAGTGCGATCTGGACTACTGTGCCAACACGGCGCGTGATATGAAGATCGACGTGGCCGTCAAGAACAACTTTGGTTTTGGCGGTACCAACGGGACGCTGGTTTTCAAGCGCATCTGACCCCGCAGACTGCGTTTCCCATCGTGGCATGGGTGCCCGTGGACCTCATTTGCCCCACACGCAAAATGCCCACCCCTTGTTCTGCAGGGGGGTAGCGTGGTGTGGCGCGCTTTTTCTCTGACCTGGATGTCATGATCCGGCTCACACGGCGTGCGCCTGCGGTGCTGTACCCCTTGGGGCGCAGCGTGGCCCTGGGGGTGGTGCTGGTGGGTTGGCTGCTTGCGGGGGCTACTGTGCTGGCGGCTTGGCTTGCAGGAGGCGCCGTGCTGTCCTGGGGGCCTGTGGCAACGGCCGGCGGCCTTTGGCTGGCGGCTGCCGTCGGTGCGGTGCATTTTTGGCGGCAGCAGTTTGTAGGTGCCCTGCGTTGGGATGGGCAGGCTTGGGCCCTGGAGGGGGAAGGTCCTGAAAAAATATTCAGGGCACTTTCTGCGCCGCCGGAAGTCCTTCTCGACTTGCAGGCCCATCTTTGGGTGCGTGTCTCTCCCTTGGGGCATCGCCGCACCTGGCTTTGGCTGGAGCGCGCGAGCCAGCCTGAGCGCTGGCTGGACATGCGCCGTGCGGTATATTCGCGCGCCGTACCGGGCACTGACAACGCTGACGAAAACGCCCCGGCCACGGCTGCGGGGCGTGAATCCTGAGTATCCATGACTGTAATTTCGCCTTCCCCCTCCGAAGACAGCGATCTCCACTTGGTGGAGCGCACGGTAGCGGGCGATCAGCGCGCCTACGAGTTGCTGGTCATCAAGTACCAGCGGCGCATCGAGCGCTTGATAGGGCGCATGGTGCGCGACACAGACATTGTCCAGGACATCGCGCAGGAGACCTTCATCCGGGCCTACCGGGCGCTCCATCAGTTCCGTGGCGAGGCGCAGTTCTACACCTGGCTGTACCGCATTGCCGTCAATACCGCCAAAAAGGCGCTGATGGACATGAAGCGCAATCCGGTCATTTCGGAGAACGCCTTCCGGGGCAGTGAGGATGAGGATGAAACTTCCCGCCTCGGACATGAACTAACCAGCGACGAAACCCCCGAGACCGTGCTGGCCGCCCAAGAGATTGCGCAGGTGGTGAATGCGGCCATGGAGGCATTGCCCGATGACTTGCGCCAGGCGGTAACGCTGCGCGAGATCGAGGGCTTGAGTTACGAAGAGATCGCGGCGGCCATGGGGTGTCCCATCGGCACGGTGCGGTCCCGGATATTCCGGGCGCGCGAGGCCATTTCGGCCAAGGTGCGTCCTCTGCTTGAGAACCAGTCGGGCAAACGGTGGTGAGGTGATGCAATGAACAAGGCTGAAACAGGTATCAATGGACTGGCGGGCGGCCCCGTGGCCCATGGGATGGACCCCCGGGAGCGGTTGTCTGCCCTGGCCGATGGCCAGCTCCAGGGTGACGAACGGGAGGCGGCCTTCGCCTATGCATCCGAGGACGAAGACGGGGCCAAGACCTGGCAGCTGTACCACCTGGTGGGTGATGTGCTGCGCTCTGCGGATCTGGCGCGGCCTGCCAATCCGGCGTTCATGGCCCGTTTGCGCGAACAACTGGCCGAGGAGGCACTGCCTGAGCGCCCCCGTGTCCCGGTCGCGGTGGCCGTGGTGGCCGCCGGGCTGCCCGAGGCGGCCAATGCGTCCGTATTCCGCTGGAAGATGGTGGCGGGCTTTGCTTCGCTGGCCGCCGTGGCGGCAATCGGCTGGACATCCCTGGCCAGCTTGCAAGGGGCGGGGCCTGCGGGAGCGGGCGCCCAGCTGGCTGCCCTGCCCGAACGCAGCATCCCGGCCCAAGGGGCTCCCGTGGTGGCCGTCGCTGACGCCGACGGGCAGCAGGTCATGCTTCGGGACCCCCGCCTCGATGAATTGCTGGCGGCCCACAAGCAGTTTGGCAGCACGTCGGCGCTGCAGATGCCGGCGGGTTTCCTGCGCAATGCCACGTTTGAAACCCCGGGCCGCTGAGTATGGAATAGGGATGCCTGCAGCAGGCATTGAGATCGCGTGATGAACACATTGGGAGTGCTGGGCGCTGTCGGAATTTTTCGCAATCGGTGGCTGATGTCCTGGTGGATGGCGGTTGCATGGGGCTTGGGGGCTTCGGTGGCCCTGGCGGCGGCTCCTGGCGGGGCACCTTCCGCCGAAGTCGTTGCGGCAGCCCCTGCCGAGCGGGATATGGCGCAGTGGGTTGAACGCATGCATGGCGCGCCCTGCCGGAAGTCCTATGCCGGGGTGTTCGTGGTGATGTCTGCCAATGGAGCGATGTCCAGTTCACGCATCTGGCACGCTTGCGACGGCCTCCAGCAGATGGAACGGGTGGAGTCGCTGAGCGGCACGCCGCGCACTGTTTTTCGGCGCAACGACGAGGTGCGGACCTTTTTGCCGCAAGCGCGTGTGGTGCGCACGGACCGGCGCGATGCGGCTGGGCTGTTCCCCCGCGTGCCTGTGGTCAGTGGCACGTCCATGGCCCAGTTTTATACCTCTCACCTGATCGGGCAGGAGCGGGTGGCAGGGTTTGCGTCCGATGTGGTGTGGTTCAAGCCCCTGGACGCCCTGCGATTTGGCTACCGCCTGTGGGTCGAGCGTGATACCGGGCTGGTGGTGAAGTTGCAAACCCTGGCCCTGGACGGGCGGGTGCTGGAGCAGGCTGCTTTTTCCGAGCTGGATTTGAATGCGCCGGTGCGGGTGGAGCAGCTCTCCCGGTTGATGGATTCGACGGCGGGCTATAAGGTGGTGGCCCCGGCCGTGGTGAAGACGACGGCCCAGGCCGAGGGCTGGGCGCTGCGGCAGCCGGTGGCGGGCTTTGTGCCCGTGAGCTGCCACCGGCGCGCGGTCTCTGCCGCAGACGATGCGCAAAGCCTGCTGCAGTGCCTGTACTCCGATGGCCTGGCTTCGGTGTCTTTGTTCCTGGAGCCCTTCGACCCGCAGCGCCACCCGGCGCAACCCCAGGTGTCTGGCATGGGCGCGACTCAGCTGCTGGCGCAGCGGGTGTCGTCCGACACGTGGCTCACGGTTGTCGGCGAGGTCCCGTTGCAAACGCTGCGCCTTTTTGCCGGCCAACTGGAACGCGTGCGCTGAGCCCGTTTGCGTTCTGGGGCCGGGAGCTTGGGGCGCACCACCTTCGTCCGGGTGCCGATGCGCAATGAAAGCGGGGCCTCTGCGGGGAACCAATTCGCGGCACACTCTTCACAGTGACACCAAGTTGATGGACAGCATTTGCACAATTCACGAAAGGTCGAAGATGCCGAAGTTCGAAGGAAATAAGCTGCGCTCTGTGGCACTGGCGTGCATGTTTGCCGGGGTCGCCAGCGCAGTGGCGGCACCCCAGGCCGCGTGGGCCCAGCCTGCGGCCGTGGTTCGGGGCTTGCCGGATTTCACGGAGCTGGTGGACCAGGTGGGGCCGTCGGTGGTCAATATCCGCACGGTCGAAAAAGCAGCCGCTCGTTCAGCCGCCAATGGCGTAGACGAGGAAATGCTGGAGTTTTTTCGCCGGTTTGGCGTGCCCATTCCCAATCTGCCCCGCCAGCAGCGCCCCCAGAGGCCGCAGCAGGAAGAGGAAGCCCAGCCCCGCGGCGTCGGGTCCGGGTTCATCCTGACGGCAGATGGTTTTGTCATGACCAACGCCCATGTGGTGGAGGGGGCCGACGAGGTCATCGTGACGTTGCCGGACAAGCGCGAGTTCAAGGCCAAGATCGTCGGCGCGGACAAGCGCACGGATGTGGCCGTGGTCAAGATCGAGGCCACGGGCCTGCCTGCGGTGAAGGTGGGGGACGTAAGCCGCCTGCGCGTGGGGGAATGGGTGATGGCGATCGGCTCCCCCTTTGGGCTGGAGAACACCGTCACGGCGGGCATCGTGAGTGCCAAGCAGCGCGACACGGGCGACTACCTGCCTTTCATTCAGACCGATGTAGCCATCAACCCCGGCAATTCGGGCGGCCCGCTCATCAACATGCGCGGCGAGGTGGTGGGCATCAACAGCCAGATCTATTCCCGCTCGGGCGGCTTCATGGGCATTTCGTTTGCCATCCCCATGGATGAAGCCATGCGGGTGAGTGAGCAGCTGCGCGCCTCGGGGCGCGTGACGCGCGGGCGCATTGGCGTGCAGATCGGTGCGGTTACCAAAGATGTGGCCGAGTCCATTGGCCTGGGCAAGGCGCTGGGCGCCCTGGTCACCGGTGTGGAGGGCGGATCGCCTGCCGACAAGGCCGGTGTGGAGGCCGGCGACATCATCACGCGTTTTGATGGCAAGCCCATCGAGAAGGTGGCGGATCTGCCACGTCTGGTCGGCAACACCAAGCCCGGGAGCAAGAGCACGGTGACCGTGTTCCGCCGAGGTGCTTCGCGCGATTTGGGCATCACCATTGCTGAAATCGAACCGGACAAGCCGACCGCCAAGGTGGCTGAGCGTGAAGAGAAGCCCAAGGCCTCTGCGGCTGCACAACAGCTGGGGCTGTCGGTGACGGAGCTGACGGACGCGCAGAAGAAGGAGCTCAAGGTCAAGGGCGGGGTGCTGGTGGCCACCGCCACCGAGGCTGCGGCCCGTGCGGGTCTGCGCGAAGGGGACATCATCCTGTCTGTTGCCAATACCGAGGTCGCGGGTGTGAAGGAGTTCGAGTCCGTACTGTCCAGGGCAGACAAGGGCAAGTCCATCAATGTGCTGTACCGGCGCGGCGAATGGGCGCAATACGCCCTGATCCGCCCTGGCCGCTGAAGGGCCATGGGGGACGGGGGAAGCGGCTGCGCAGCGGCGGATTCCCCTTGTTTCGGTGCGGGCCTTTGGAGGCGTGGCTCTTTTTTTGTATTTTTGCGTTGGCCCCGTTGGGGGGCTTTAGATGTTAGCTTTTGCTAACTTTTTGGAGGCCTATTCACCGGATTCGATAGAATAGAGGCTTCCGTTAAACGCTTATCTGCATATTGACTGGCGTAGGGTTCACGATGCGGGATGCTTCTGTGCAATGCACAGCTGATCCACAGCTCACCCACAAGTTGTCCAGCGTTGTTGTTGTGCCAACTGTGAATAAACTGTGCATAAAATCCCTGTTGCAGACCGGCAACTCCCCTTGGGTACAGTCGGGCGGGCTTTTCCCAGCGGCCTTTTTGCCTACAATGAAGCTCCAACTATCGCAGTTGCCAATGATTGTTGGTTCAGGGCGCGTCGCCACTCGACGCGCCCTTTTTTCTTGTGGGCGCCGTTTTAATTCAATCACTTGACGCTTTCCGTTGATGAATCACATCAGAAATTTTTCCATCATTGCGCACATCGACCATGGCAAGTCGACGCTGGCTGACCGCTTGATCCAACGGTGTGGCGGGCTCGCGGAACGCGAGATGGAGGCCCAGGTCCTGGACTCGATGGACATCGAAAAAGAGCGTGGGATAACCATCAAGGCGCAGACCGCTGCGCTGCAGTACAAGGCGCGTGATGGCCAGGTCTACAACCTCAATCTGATCGACACACCGGGCCATGTGGACTTCTCGTACGAAGTGAGCCGCTCGCTGTCCGCATGCGAAGGCGCGCTGCTTGTGGTCGATGCATCGCAAGGGGTGGAGGCGCAGACCGTGGCCAACTGCTACACGGCGCTGGACCTGGGTGTGGAAGTGCTGCCCGTGCTCAACAAGATGGATCTGCCCAATGCCGATCCGGAGAATGCGAAGGCCGAGGTCGAGGATGTGATCGGCATCGACGCGACGGATGCCATCCCCTGCTCGGCCAAGACCGGCATGGGCATCGACGAGATCCTCGAAGCCATCGTGGCCAAGGTGCCCGCGCCGCGCGGCAAGGCCGAGGGCCCGCTGCGCGCCATGATCATCGACAGCTGGTTCGACAGCTACGTGGGCGTGGTGATGCTGGTGCGCGTGGTCGATGGCCGCCTGCTCAAGGGTGAGCGCATCAAGATGATGGCCAGCGGGGCTGTCTACAACGCCGACAACCTCGGTGTGTTCACGCCCGCCAACGAGCCGCGCAATTCGCTCGATGCCGGGCAGGTGGGCTACATCATCGCCGGCATCAAGGAGCTGCAGGCGGCCAAGGTGGGCGACACCATCACGCTCGAAAAGAAGCTGCCCAACAACGCAGGCCCGGCGGCCGAGGCGCTGCCTGGCTTTAAGGAAATCCAGCCCCAGGTGTTTGCGGGCCTGTACCCGACGGAAGCCAGCGAATACGACTCGCTGCGCGACGCGCTGGAAAAGCTCAAGCTCAACGATGCGTCGCTGCACTACGAACCCGAGGTCAGTCAGGCGCTGGGCTTTGGTTTTCGCTGCGGCTTCCTGGGCCTGTTGCACATGGAGATCGTGCAAGAGCGCCTGGAGCGCGAGTTCGATCAGGACCTCATCACCACGGCGCCCAGCGTGGTCTACCAGGTGGTCAAGGCCGATGGTGAAGTCATCATGGTCGAGAACCCCTCCAAGATGCCCGACCAGGGCCGGCTGGAGGAAATCCGCGAACCCATCGTGACGGTGCACCTGTACATGCCCCAGGACTATGTGGGCCCGGTGATGACGCTGGCCAACCAGAAGCGGGGCGTGCAGATGAACATGGCGTACCACGGCCGCCAGGTGATGCTGACCTATGAGATGCCACTGGGCGAGATCGTGCTCGACTTCTTTGACAAGCTCAAATCCGTTTCGCGTGGCTATGCCTCCATGGACTATGAGTTCAAGGAGTACCGCGCGTCCGACGTGGTGAAGGTCGACATCCTGCTCAACGGCGAGAAGGTCGATGCGCTGTCCATCATCGTGCACCGCTCACAGTCGCAGTACCGTGGCCGGGCCGTGGTCGCCAAGATGCGCGAGATCATCAGCCGCCAGATGTACGACGTGGCCATCCAGGCCGCCATCGGTGCCAACATCATCGCGCGCGAGACCATCAAGGCCCTGCGCAAGAACGTGCTGGCCAAGTGCTATGGCGGCGACATCACCCGCAAGCGCAAGCTGCTCGAAAAGCAGAAGGCAGGCAAGAAGCGGATGAAGCAGATCGGTTCGGTCGAGGTGCCCCAAGAGGCGTTTCTGGCCATTTTGCAGGTGGAAGATTGATGCAGTTCATGCAAATTCTCACGTCGTTGGTGCTGGCCGGTTTTTCCGGCTATGTCGGCGCCTGGTACTTTGGTGCGATCGAGGGCAACTTTGCGTTGCTGCTGTTCCTGGCCACCGTGATCACCGGTGCGTACTGGCTCGCCGAACGGTTGTACTTCCTGCCGCGCCGTCAGCGTGCGGCGCAGGCCATCGAGGACGCCGCCGTGGCACGCCGTGCCGAACTGGACCGCATGGGCATCCAGAAGGTCGATGTGGACGTGCAGGACGCCAAGGGCCAGATCCTCATGCAGCCCTGGTGGCTCGATTGGACCGCCGGGCTGTTCCCGGTGATTGTCTGCGTGTTCCTGTTGCGCTCCTTTCTTTTCGAGCCCTTCAAGATTCCCTCCGGTTCCATGATCCCGACCTTGCTGGTGGGCGACCTGATCCTGGTGAACAAATTCACCTACGGCATCCGCCTGCCGGTCCTCAACACCCGGATCACCGAGGGCAACAGGCCCGCGCGCGGCGATGTGCTGGTGTTCCGTTATCCGCCGCAACCCAGCATGGACTACATCAAGCGCGTCGTCGGTGTGCCCGGCGATGAGGTGGCTTATATCAACAAGCGCCTCACGATCAATGGCAAGGCCCTTGATACCAAAGCGGTGCCGGATTTTTTTGAAGAAGACGCGATGCGCTACTTCAAGCAGTTCGAGGAGCAGCTGGGCGAGCAGCCCCACCGCCTCCTGAACAACCCGGACGTGCCGGCCTTCGTGCAGGGCGCAAGCAATTTTGCCTACCGCGAAAACTGCCGCTACAGTGTGGAAGGCGTTGCCTGCAAGGTGCCTGAAGGCCACTACTTCATGATGGGCGATAACCGCGACAACTCGCTGGACTCCCGCTACTGGGGGTTTGTCCCGGAGGGCAATATCGTGGGCAAGGCCTTTTTTGTCTGGATGAATTTCGGTAATCTCAAGCGCATCGGTTCGTTCCACTGATCACTGATCACGGATGCACAGAGTTGCTGCACACCACATAGCGAGGGGGTAATTTATGAAGCTGTATCGCACCGCAAGCCGTTCACGCCAGCGCGGGCTGTCTTTTTTTGGACTGATCTTTATCGGCCTGATCGCGGTGGCTGTGTTCGCCATCGGGGGGCAGTCCGTGCCGATCTTCCTGGAGTACACCTCCGCGAAGAAGGCCATTGAAAAGGCCAAGGTGGAGAGCACGGTGCCGGGTGTGCGCGCCGCCTTTGACCGCGCCGCGGCGATTGATGACATCACCTCCATCAAGGGGACGGACCTGGACGTGACCAAGCGGGGTGACAAGGTGGTGGTGTCGTTCAAGTACGCACGCGAGATTCCTCTGGCGGGGCCGGCCTACCTGGTCTACCGCTTTGAAGCGCAGACCAACTAGGTGCACGCCGGTCTCGTAGCGCTGCAGGGGCGACTGCAGCATGTCTTTTCCGATCCTTCGCTGCTCCAGCGTGCCACCACGCACCGCAGTTTTTCTGCGGACCACAACGAGCGGCTCGAATTTTTGGGCGACTCTGTCCTGAATCTGGCGGTCGCCAGCCTGCTGTACCGGCGCCTGTCTGCCCTGCCGGAAGGCGATCTTTCGCGGGTGCGGGCCAACCTTGTCAAGCAGGACACCCTGCACCAGCTGGCCCTGCGGCTGAAAGTTTCCGAGGTGCTGCGCCTGGGCGAAGGGGAGGCCAAGTCCGGGGGGCAGCAGCGCCCCTCCATCCTGGCTGACGCCCTGGAGGCCCTGATCGGCGCCGTGTACCTGGATGCAGGCTATGCCGGTGCCGAAGCACTGGTGCACCGCCTGTTTGAAGGGGTGGAGATCAACCCCCAGATGCAGGCCGCGTCCAAGGATGCCAAGACCGCGTTGCAGGAGTGGCTCCAGGGCCGCAAAATGAAGCTGCCGCAGTACAAGGTGGTGGCGACCGTGGGCGCGGCCCACCGCCAGACCTTTGATGTCGAGTGCGATATTCCCGAACTGGGCCTGACCGAGCGCGGCATCGGGGGCTCGCGCCGGGCGGGCGAGCAGGCGGCTGCGGCAGCCATGCTGGCCACATTGAAAGCAAAGAACGTATGAATGATGCTACTAAAAATGTAGCTGGTGACGAGGGCGCAGAAAGCGCCCCCGTGCAGAATGACCTCGAAGCCATGCTGGCGGCCGCTGCGGCGCCTGCCGCTGTGCCGGGGCAGCGCTGCGGTGTGATTGCCATTGTGGGCAAGCCCAACGTGGGCAAGTCCACGCTGCTCAACGCCCTGGTGGGGCAGAAGATCAGCATCACCTCGCGCAAGGCGCAGACCACGCGCCACCGCATCACCGGCATCCGCACGCGCGAGGCGACGCAGTTCATCTTCGTGGACACGCCGGGCTTCCAGACGCGCCATGCCACGGCGCTCAACAAGTCGCTCAACAAGACCGTGATGGGCGCGATCGGCGATGTGGACCTGATCCTCTTCGTCGTCGAGGCGGGCAACTTCACGCTGGCCGATGCCAAGGTGTTGTCGCTGTTCAAGCCCGGCATCCCCACGCTGCTGGTGGCCAACAAGCTCGACATGGTGCACCGCCGCGCCGAGATCGCGCCCTGGCTCAAGAGCATGCAGGAGCGCCACCCGTTTGCCGAGTTCGTGCCCATGTCGGCCAAGAACAAGGGCGACATCGAGCGCCTGTTCGGCATCTGCGCCAAATACCTGCCCGAGCAGGGCTGGTGGTATGCCGAGGACGAGCTGACCGATCGCAGCGAGAAGTTCCTGGCCTCTGAAACCGTGCGCGAGAAGCTGTTCCGCTTCACGGGCGATGAGTTGCCCTACACCTCGACCGTGGTCATCGACAAGTTCGACGAGGAAAAGAGCAAGCAGCACAAGCGCTTGGTCAAGATCGCCGCCACCATCGTGGTGGAGCGCGACAACCACAAGATGATGGTCATTGGTGACAAGGGCGAGCGCCTGAAGCGCATTGGCACCGAAGCCCGCCAGGAGCTGGAAAAGCTCATGGATGCCAAGGTGTTCCTGGAGCTCTGGGTCAAGGTGCGCTCGGGCTGGGCCGATGACGAAGCGCGCGTGCGCTCCTTCGGCTACGAGTGACCTGCGTTCCGTGGCTGCCGCCAAGCGCATTTCCGATGAGCCCGCCTATGTGCTACACAGCTACGACTGGAGCGAGTCCAGCCTGATCCTGGAAGTCTTCTGCCGCCGCCAGGGGCGTGTGGCCCTGGTGGCCAAGGGGGCCAAGAAGCCCACCTCCAACTTCCGCCCCGTGCTGCTGCCGCTGCAGCCCCTGCTGCTCACCTACACCCTGGCGGGGGACGGCAGCGCCGACATCCACACCCTCAAGGGGGCCGAGTGGGTGGGGGGGCATGTGATGCCCACGGGCGACGCCCTGCTGTCGGGCCTGTACCTCAATGAACTGCTGCTGCGCCTGCTGGCGCGGGCCGATGCGCACAGCGCGCTGTTCGATGCCTATGCCGGTGTGGTGCGCGTGCTGGCCAGCGAGCACGGCGACGCGTTAGAGCCCGTGCTGCGCAGCTTCGAGCTGCTGCTGCTGCGCGAGATCGGCCTCTTGCCCAGCCTGGATGTGCAGACCATGACGCTGGAGCCGCTTCAGCCCGCCACGCGCTACACCCTGGTGGCCGAAGGCGGTTTGCGGGCAGCCTCCGCGGCCGACCGCGCGGGGTTGACGGGCCGCCAGTGGACCGCCTTGCAGCGGGCGCTGGATGACGGCACCGCCAGCTACACCGCCACGCTGCGCGCCTGTGCCCCCGTCGCGGCAGAACTCAAGCCCCAGCTGCGCACCGTGCTGCAATACCATTGCGGCAGTCCCATGCTGCGCACCCGCCAGCTCATGATCGACCTGCAGGCCCTATGAACCAGCCATCCCACAACGCTTCGCATCCGACCACCGCCCTGTCGGTCAACGTCAACAAAGTCGCGCTGCTGCGCAACACGCGCCACCTGGGCATCCCCAGCGTCACCCGCGCGGCCACGCTGTGCCTGCAGGCGGGCGCACAGGGCATCACGGTGCACCCCCGGCCCGACGAGCGGCACATCCGCAGCCACGATGTGTTCGAGCTGGCCACGCTGATGAAAGCCTGGCCCGACCGCGAATACAACATCGAAGGCAACCCGTCGCAGAACCTGATGGACTTCATCCGCCAGGTGCGGCCCCAGCAGGCGACCTTTGTGCCCGACAGCGAAGACCAGTTCACCAGCGACCACGGCTGGAGCTTTCCGCAGGACGCGGAGCGCCTGGCGCCTCTGATCGCCGAGTGCAAGGCGCTGGGCGTGCGGGTGAGCCTGTTCATGGACCCGGTGCCCGAACAGATGGCCGCCGCCAGGGCCGTGGGTGCCGACCGGGTGGAGCTGTACACCGAGCCCTATGCCGCTGCCTGGGGCACGCCGCAGCACGCCGTCGAACTGAAGCGCTACGCCGCCGCCGCCCAGGCCGCGCTGGATGTGGGCCTGGGCGTGAACGCCGGCCACGACCTCAACCGCGACAACCTCGCGGCCTTTGTGCGCGACGTGCCGGGTGTGCTCGAAGTCTCGATTGGCCACGCCCTCATTGCCGATGCGCTGGAGCTGGGCTACGCCGCCACAGTGCAGGCCTATCTGGGCTGCATCCGGGCAGGGTGTGCGGGGCAGGCCATTCACTCCTGATTTGATAGCTGTTAGCGCTTGATGGATAAGCGATAGCAGCCTATTTTTTTCAAAACCATGATCTACGGCATCGGCACCGACATCTGCGACGTGCGCCGCATCGCGGCCAGCCTGGAGCGCCACGGCGAGCGGTTCGCGCAGAAGGTGCTGGCCGACGGTGAGCTGGCGACCTGGCGCGAGAGGAGTAGCCGCTGGCCCGACCGGGGCCTGCGCTACCTGGCCACGCGCTTTTCGGCCAAGGAAGCGTTCAGCAAGGCCATTGGCTTGGGGCTGCGCATGCCCATGACCTGGCGCCATTGCGAAGTGGCCAAGTTGCCCACCGGCCAGCCCGTGATCGTGCTGCACGGCGCGCTCAAGGAATGGTTCGATGCCCAGGGGCTGAAGGCGCACCTGAGCGTGACCGACGAGACCGACTACGCCGCCAGCTTCTGTGTGGTCGAGAAGGTATAGAGAAAATAAACCTCTGCCGCGCGACTGGTAAGCGCTGGTAGCTATTGTTTTGATAGTGAATTTCTGATTGATCCTGATGACCGAACATGCACCCCTGATCCTCGACGTGGCGGGTACCGCACTCACCGACGTGGACCGCCGCCGCCTGGCCCATCCGCTGACCGGCGGTGTGATCCTGTTCGCCCGCAACTGGGAGAGCCGCGCGCAGCTGCTGCAGCTCACCAGCAGCATCAAGGCCGTGCGGGACGACCTGCTCATCTGCGTGGACCACGAAGGCGGCCGCGTGCAGCGCTTTCGCACCGATGGCTTCACCCACCTGCCGCCCATGCGCGCCCTGGGTGAGCTGTGGATGGACGACGGCCAGGGCGCCAAGGCCGTGCCCGGCAGCGGCGCCTTGCGCGCCACCAACGCCGCCACGGCGGCGGGCTATGTGCTGGGCAGTGAGCTGCGCGCCTGCGGCGTGGACTTCAGCTTCACGCCCGTGCTCGACCTTGACTGGGGCGAAAGCGGCGTGATCGGTGACCGCGCCTTCCACCGCGACCCGCGCGTGGTCGCGCTGCTGGCCAAGAGCCTCATGCACGGCCTGTTGCAGGCGGGCATGGCCAACTGCGGCAAGCACTTCCCGGGCCACGGCTTCGTGCGGGCCGATTCGCACACCGAGGTGCCGGTGGACAAGCGCAGCCTCAAGGCCATCCTGGCCGACGATGCCGCGCCCTACCCCTGGCTCAGCAGCACGCTCACCAGCGTGATGCCCGCCCATGTGATCTACCCCAAGGTGGACAGCCGCCCCGCAGGCTTCTCGCAGCGCTGGCTGCAGGACATCCTGCGCCGCCAGATGCGTTTTGACGGCGCCATCTTCAGCGACGACCTCAGCATGGAGGGCGCGCGCCGCCTGGACGGCCAGGTGGTCAGCTACACCGACGCCGCCATTGCGGCGCTGCAGGCGGGCTGCGACCTGGTGCTGCTGTGCAACCAGAGCGTGGGCGACGGCCGTGCGGTGGACGAGCTCATCGAGGGGTTGGAGAAAACCCGGGCGCAAGGCCTGTGGCAGCCCAGCGTGGACAGCGAGTCGCGCCGCCTGGCGCTGCTGCCCGAAACCCTGCCCCAGGCCTGGGATGAACTGATGTACCAGCCGGCCTACATGCAGGCGCTGGACCTGCTGCCCTGAGATGAAGCACCCCCTGAGTCGCTTCGCGCCTTCCCCCTCTCTCAAATTGCTTCGCAATCTGGGAGGGGGACGCCCCCGGTGCGGCGGGGCGGCCCTTGCACGGGGGCGCTGGCCTTGGTCGCGCCAGTTTCATCCGCTGCGGGTTGTGCGCAGCGCCATGAACAACTGAAATGCCCTGGTTCAGGGCGCGGGCGGGGCGCAAGGAGATGCTTCTGGAGCGGGTGCAAATGAGGTCGACGCTGCAGTCGGCTCCACCGCCGAGGGCGGTGGGCCTCGCCAGCGCCGCACCACGCGCTGGAATACCAGCGCATTCGGAACCTGCAACCAAGCCAGGTGGCCGGCTGTGGCGCCATGGTCTTCGAGCGTGGTGTACAGCAGGTTGATGTCCACCACGCGCCCCTTGGCGCCGGGTTTTTCGGCGGTGTCCAGCACCTCGATGTAGTCGCCGATCCTGAACGGCCGCACCGTGAAGATCAGCAGCGCGCAGAACAGGTTGGACAGCACGCTCCAGGCCGCAAAGAACGCGACCGCACCCACCGTGGCAAAGCCGGTGAAGGCTGTCCAGAGCACGGTGGCCGAAACCCCCATGCGCTCGAGCACCAGCAGCAGTGCACTGGCTACGATGACCCAGCGGATCATTCCATTGAGGGGCACCACCAGCTCATCGGGCACCTGGTAGTGGGTGCTGGCGCGGCGCACGATGCGGCGCAGCACGCGCTGCAGCAGCCAGGCCACGAAGAGGATGAGCAGGATCTGCATGCCGGGGATGATGACTTCCAGCCAGTCCTGCACCCAATCGGGCAGGCGGGTCTTCAAGAGCTGCATGCGGGATGCCACGGTGCGCGCATTGCGCTGCGTGGCATCAAACGAGAAGGCGGAAAAGAAACTCAATTGCGCAGTTGCTCCACGGTGTCCATCTGCATCTCAAAACTGAAGAAGCGGTTGCGGCCCTGGGCCTTGGCGGCATACAGGGCCTGGTCGGCGCGCATGATCATGCTCTCGGCGTTGGTGTTTTCGTCGGGCACGCAGGTGCTGATCCCTCCCGAGAGGGTCAGCAGGTTGCCCAGCGGGGAGTTGGGGTGCTCAATGGCCCGCACCTTGAGCAGCTGCCCCAGGGCCCGCGCGAAGGTCATGGCGCCTGAGCGCGGCGTGTTGGGCAGGATCAGCGCGAACTCCTCGCCGCCGTAGCGCGCCGAGACATCGCGGGGGCGCACGCACACATCGCGCAGCAGGCGGCCGACCTCCCGCAGGCAGGCGTCGCCCTTCAGGTGCCCCCCGGCATCGTTGAAGAGCTTGAAGTGGTCCAGGTCGCACAGCATCAACGTGAGCGGAGTGCCCTCGCGGCGCGCGGCCAGGATTTCGTTGTGCAGGATGCGGTCGAAGCCACGGCGATTGATGAGGCCCGTGAGCGCATCAATCTCCACCATTTCGTTGAGCCGCTGGTTGGCTGCATGCAGCTCGGCGGACATCATCACCAGCCGGCGGCGCATGTCCAGCAGCCGGCGCATGGCGCGCAATTTCGCCATCAGGACGATGGGCTTGACGGGTTTGACGAGGTAGTCGTCGCCCCCCACCTCGATGCCGCGCCACACGTCGAGTTCGTTGTCCAGGCCCGACAGGAAGATGATGGGGGTCCAGTCTCCGGCCTCGCTCCCTCGCATCTGTTGCGCCACCCAGTAGCCGTCCTGGCCGGGCAGCTGGATGTCCAGCAGCACCAGGTCCGGGCGGCGGGTGGTGAACAGTTGCAATGCAGCGTTGCCCTCGGACGCCTGGAAAATGTCGGACACGCCCGCCTTCCGCAACTCTGCCACCAGCGCGGCGCGCACCGAGCCCTGGTCCTCGACCACCAGCACCGAGAACGCGCTGCCCGAAGGCAGGGGCTCGGCAGCGGGGTAGGGGGCGTTGCTGGAACTGAAGGGCACGGTAGGGGTCTCCTTGGGCCGTTAAAGGACGCGGTCTGGGGCGGCCGGGGCGCTGCCCAGCCGCCTGGGCCTTAGGATTCGCGGCGCAGTGCCGGGAACAGGATTACGTCGCGGATGCTGGGGCTGTCGGTCAGCAGCATCATGAGGCGGTCGATGCCAATGCCGCAACCCCCGGTGGGGGGCATGCCGTATTCCAGCGCGCGCACGAAGTCGTGGTCGTAGAACATGGCTTCGTCGTCGCCACTGTCCTTGGCGGCCACCTGGGCGTGGAAGCGGGCGGCCTGGTCTTCGGCATCGTTCAACTCGCTGAAGCCGTTGCCGAACTCCCGGCCCGTGATGTACAGCTCGAAGCGCTCGGTCACCTCGGGGCGGGTGTCATTGGCGCGCGCCAGGGGCGAGATCTCGGTGGGGTGTTCCATGATGAAGGTCGGCATCCACAGCTTGTCTTCCACGGTTTCTTCAAAATAGAACACCTGCAGGCTGGCCAAGGAGCGCGTGGAGAGCTTGTCCTTCTCTTCCGTCATTCCCAGCTTCTTCAGGGCACTGATGAGCCAGGCGGCATCGTCCACGTGGGCGCCGGCCTCGGTGTACTGGAAGATCGCTTCGCGGATGGTCAGGCGGGCAAACGGCTGGCTCAGATCCACCTCGCGCCCTCCGTAGCTCAGCTGCAGCGAGCCCGTGGCCTTGAGCGCCACTTCGCGGATCAGCGTCTCGGTGAAGTCCATCAGGTCCAGGTAGTTCCAGTACGCCGCGTAGAACTCCATCATGGTGAACTCGGGGTTGTGGCGCACCGAGATGCCTTCGTTGCGGTAGCTGCGGTTGATCTCGAACACGCGCTCGAAGCCACCCACGATCAGGCGCTTGAGGTACAGCTCAGGCGCGATGCGCAGGAACATCTCCTGCTCCAGCGCGTTGTGGTGTGTGACAAACGGCTTGGCATTGGCGCCGCCCGGGATAGGGTGCAGCATCGGCGTCTCGACCTCCAGGAAACCGTGGCTCACCATGAACTCGCGCAGGCCACTCACCGCCTTGCTGCGGGCCATGAAGCGCTTGCGTGCCTGTTCGTCGGTGATCAAGTCCACATAGCGCTGGCGGTACTTTTGCTCCTGGTCGGCCATGCCGTGAAACTTGTCGGGCAGCGGGCGCAGGCTCTTGGTGAGCAGGCGCAGTGTGGTCACCTTGATCGACAGCTCACCCGTCTTGGTCTTCATGAGCGTGCCTTCGGCACCCACGATATCGCCCAGATCCCAGTGCTTGAAGGCGGCGTACAGCTCTTCGCCCACCGCATCGCGCGTCACGTAGAGCTGGATGCGGCCACCCACCTCGCCCAGCGAGCCATCCTGCACCGTGGCAAAGCTGGCCTTGCCCATCACGCGCTTGAGCATCATGCGGCCGGCCACGCTCACGTTGACGGGCGTGGCTTCCAGTGTCTCGTTGGCCGTCCCGCCGTGGTCCTGGTGCAGCTGCGCCGCCTTGTGCGCGGGCTTGAAGTTGTTGGGGAAGGCAACGCCGCCGCCGGTGGCTTGCACTTCGCGCAGGGCGCGGAGCTTTTCGCGACGCTCGGCGATGAGTTGGTTGTCGTCCTGGGGGGCTGCGGCGGCAGGGGGAGAAATGTGGTTGTCAGACATGGAGGGCCGCCCGCAAATAGAGGCGTTCAGAGGCGTTGTTTCGGACCAAAACCCGTGATTTTAGTTTTTTGCACGTGCCGTGCGGCGTTTGTGCTCCCCTGAGCCTCGATAATTTGCGGCATGTTCCTCAAAGCTGGCCTGCTTTCGCTGCTGTTGCTGCTTGCCAGCCGTGTGTTGGGCGTGCTGCGCGAGACGGCCTTGGCCGCTGCTTTCGGCAGTTCCGGCATGGCCGATGTGGTCATCGTCATGCTGACCCTGCCCGACTGGCTGGCCGGTGTGCTCGTCAGCGGCGCATTGGCCTATGTGTTGTTGCCCCGGTGGGCCACAGAGTCGGCCGCGCAGCAGAACGCCACCCAGACCCGCGTGGCCCGGCGTTTGTTGTGGGGGAGCCTTGTGCTGGCGGGCCTGATGTGTGCGGCCCAAGGCCCCGTGGCGGCGTTGCTGGTGCCCGGAGCCTCCGCCGCGTTGCAAGGCGCTGCCAGCAACGCTGTGGTCTGGAGCGCCCTGGCCCTGCCCGCCGCCATGCTGGCCGGTCTGTGGGCCACGCGGTTGCAGCACGAGCGTGATTTTGTGGGCTTGTACAGCGCCAATCTGGTGGTGAATGGTGTGCTCATCGCCGCGCTGCTGTTCTTGGGCCTGTATGGGGCGGGAGAAGGCGCGACGCAAATACTGGGCGTGTTCCTGCTATTGGCGGTTGTTTTGCGGTTGCTGTGGCAGGGCTGGCGTATGCGGCATGTGCGCCAGCAGGCCTTGCCGGTGGAACCGCCTTGCGCTGCGCCAGCGCCGCTGCCGGGTTGGCGCATCTGGATGTGGGCCGCCTTGGGAGCGGGCCTGCCCTTGACACTGCCTTTTGTGGCCCGCACCTTCGCATCCGGGGCGGGCGAGGGGGCCTTGGCCACCTTCAACTACGCCTGGAAACTTGTGGAGCTGCCGCTGGTTCTGGCCATTCAGCTCGTGGCTTCGCTGGCCTTCCCCGCGATTGCGCGGGCGCATGCGGCGCAGTCTGGCGCTGACGATCACCCAGGCGCAGAGGACATGGCAACCGCGGTGCGCAATGCCCTGGTGCTGGCCTGGACACTGGCCTGCGCCGCTGCGGCCGCACTGTTGGTGGGGGCGCCAGTGATCGCTTCCTTGCTTTTCGGCTGGGGGCGCATGCAGGCGCCGGCGTTGGAGCAGATCGCTGCCTGGGGCCGCGTGGGGGCGTGGGGCCTGTTGCCGCAGGCGCTGCTGGCGGTGGCTTTGACGGTGTTGGCCTCGGTGGGGCGCATGCGCTTTGCCGTGCTGGCGTACATGCTGGCACTGGCCATGCTGGTGGGAATGGGGGCGATGGGGCTGGTCACGGGCGGGGTGCTCATGGGGGGGCTGAATGCCGGGTTTCTGGCGGCGGCCCTGGTGGCCTGGGGGGCGTTGGGCGTGCCAGCCCTGCGGCGCTGGGTGCCCGTGCGAACGTTGCTGGCGCCCCTGCTGGCCCTGGTGGCCGTGGCCCTGCTTGCCTCTGGGTGGGGGGGCGCCGAGGGGCTGGCTGCACCGGTTCGCAGTTTGGAGTGGAAACACGTGGGAACGCTGGCTGGAAGCGCGTCAGCCGCTCTCGCTGTGATAGCGTCTGGCTGGTTCTCCGGCCCCGGTCTGCGCCGGGCCCTGCGGTCATAATCTGCACCACACCACATACCATGATTGATTTTCTGCAGATCACCAACGACCCCGCGCTGGCGCGCCGCTGCGATGCACTGCCGGGCATGCGCCTGTTTGTCGATCTGGAGGTCCACGGCAAGGCCGAGCGCCAGGCCGGACGCAATACCTTCATCAGCACCCACCGGCTGGAGGATGTCGGCCGCATCAAGTCGCAGCTGCTGCGCTCACGGCTCATGGTGCGCGTGAATCCATTGCATGCAGGCACCGCGGATGAGCTGAATGCCGTGCTGGCTCAAGGCGCCGACTGGGTGATGCTGCCCATGTTCCACACCCCCGAGGAGCTGCAGGCGTTCAGCCGCATCGTGGCGGGGCGGGCGCCCATTGTGGCGCTGCTGGAGACGGCGGGAGCGCTGCAGTCGCTGGATGGCTGGGTAGGCACCCCCGGGCTGTGCGAAGTGTTTGTGGGGCTCAATGACCTGCATCTTTCTTTGGGTTGCCGGTTCATGTTTGAGCCTTTGGCCCAAGGGGTGTTGGACCGGGTTGCAGCCAGGGTGCAAGCCCAGGGGCTGCGCTTTGGGTTTGGGGGGATTGCGAGGCTGGATGAGGGATTGCTGCCTGGGCGGGATGTTTTGGCGGAGCACCTGCGGCTGGGCTCGGGGGCCGTGATTCTGTCGAGAACTTTCCATGGCAGCGAGGCCGTGGGCTCGTTCGAGGATCAGATACAGGCGCTTCGAATCGCCGAGGGGGGGCTAGCAGCGCGTACCGAGGATCAGGTTGAATCTGACCAGCTGCGGGCCCGCAGGGCGATCGAGTCCATCGCGGCGGATCTGGGGTGCGTCGCGTGAAGCGCCTGATGGATCTCCTCTTGTCGTTGCTGGCAGTGGCGTTGTTCAGTCCCATTCTGCTGCTTGCCGCCATGGCTTGTGTTGTTGGCGATGGCTTTCCGGTGCTGTTCCGGCAGGTGCGTGTGGGGCTCAATGGGCGTGAGTTCCATATGTACAAGTTCCGCAGCATGGTGCGCAATGCGAGCGCCCTGGGGCCGCACTTCACGGAGGGAGGGGCTGATCCGCGCATTACGCGGGTAGGTCGTTTTCTGCGTCGCACCAGCATCGATGAATTGCCTCAGCTTCTGAATGTGATCAAGGGTGACATGAGCCTGGTCGGCCCACGTCCGGACCTGCCCGTTCAGCGTGATCTGTATTCCGAGGCGCAATGGGTGGAGCGCTGCAGTGTGCGGCCGGGTATCACCGGCCTGGCGCAAGTCCTGTTCCGCTCCGAAGCGACCCATGAGCAAAGACTGACTGCGGATCTGCGCTATGCCCGGGAAGCCGGCCTCTGGCTGGATCTCAGGATTTTGATCTGGACCGTCCAACGGCTCGGCGGGCGTGCCTCCAACTAGCCGCACGATGTGGCGACCCGCGTGCCGGGCATGCTACGCTTGGGATCAGGTGGGCCCCCGTGCTTCCATATGTCCCCCAAGACTTTCAAGGGGCGTCAGCCTCTGGTCTCTTGATCCATTTTTGCTGTCCAATCATGCGTTTTGACCAAACGCTTTCATCGCCGTGAACCAAAGACAGAACGACTCTGTAGTGGAGCGAATGCCCATCGGCTTTAACGTGCACACGGGCTCGGACGTCCAAGCCATGCTGGAGGTGATGGGGCTTCATTCGGTGGAGCAGCTGTTTGCCGATGTGCCTGCGCAGGTGCGTTTGCGCCGCGAGCTTGATCTGCCACCTGCGCTCAGCGAGTGGGAGCTGATGCGCGATGTGCGGAGCATGGCTGACATGAATGCCACGGTGTTGACACACAGCTGTTTCCTGGGGGGCGGGGCCTATGAGCACTACATTCCGGCGGTTGTTGATGCCATCGTCTCGCGTGGAGAGTTCCTGACGGCCTACACCCCCTATCAGCCCGAAATGAGCCAAGGGCTTTTGCAGGCGCTGTTTGAGTTTCAGGTGCTGGTGGGGCGTCTTTTGGGGCGGGATTGTGTCAATTGCTCCGTCTACGATGGCGCCACAGCGCTGGCCGAATCCTGCTGGATGATGTGCTCTGCCAGCGGCAAACGCCGCGTGGTGGTGGCGCAAGCGGTCTGGGGGCAGTACCGCGAGGTGCTCGACACCTACCTCCTGCCCCGTGGCGTGCAGGTTGTTTACGTCGCGCAGGACCCCGTGAGCGGCATGGCAGACGCTGCTGCGATGGTCAATCTGCTCACTGCAGGGGATGTGGCTGGCGTGGTGCTGCAAAGTCCCAACGCATTCGGAGTGATTGAGGACGTGCAAGCGATCGGGCAGATGTGCCTGCAGCACGACACGCTGCTGACCGTGTGTGTCAATCCCTTGTTGTGCGGATGGCTTGAAGCGCCTGGCACGCTGGGGGCAGACATTGTGGTGTGTGAAGGGCAGCCCCTGGGGTTGCCGTTGAGCGCCGGAGGGCCCTATGTTGGCATCATTGCCTGTACCAAGCCTCTTGAGCGTTACTTGCCCGGTCGCCTGGTGGGTCGCGTTCATGATCTGAATGGAAAGCTTGGCTATGCGCTGGTCAAGGAAGACCGTGAGCAGCATGTGGCGCGCGACAAGGCCACCAGCCACATCTGTTCCAACCAGGCCCTCAATGCCATTCGTGTGGCCATTCACCTGGCCTGCTTGGGAGAGCGCAATTTCATGCGCATTGCCCAGGTGAATGCTGCCAATGCAGCACGGCTGTGTGCGCTTTTGACTTCGATGGAGGGTGTCAGCAGGTTGCGCAGTGGAACCCATTTCAATGAGTTTGCGGTTGAGCTGCCGCTGGATGCGGTGACCTTCTGCGCCCGCATGCGCAACCTTGGCGTCTTCGCAGGTATCCCGCTCGACAAGGGGTTGGTGGGCCATGGGCGGGGGTTGCTGGTCGCCGTGACGGAGACCAAGAGCCTGGCGGATCTGGATGCGTATGTGGGGCATGCACGTGCGTGTTTGCAGGAGTCCTGACATGTCTGCTACTTCTCCCTCTCAATCTATTGTTGATCTGCACCGTCCAGGCGCTGCCAGCGACGTTTTTGTCGGCAAGGCGCTTGCGTCGCCGTCGCTGCCTTCTTTTGCTTGCCAGCGCGCTGTGATTGGCCTGCCGGAAGTGAGTGAAGTGGATGTGGTGCGCCATTTCACCTGCCTGAGCCAGGAGTCCCATGGCGTGGACAACGGGCCCTATCCGCTTGGTTCGTGCACGATGAAGTACAACCCCAAGCGCAACGACGAATTGGCCCGATTGCCAGGTTTTTTGAGTGCCCATCCGATGCAGGATGTGGACACTTTGCGCGGTGTCTGGGAGCTCTATGAGCGACTCCAGGCCCTGGTGAGTGAAGTCACTGGAATGGATGCCTGCTGTTTGGCCCCGGCTGCCGGCGCGCATGGTGAACTGGCAGGTCTGCTGGTCATACGCAAGCACTTTGCCCAGCTCGGCGCCAATCGCCCGGTGGTGCTGGTGCCGGATTCGGCTCATGGCACCAACCCCGCATCCGCTGCCATGGCGGGCTTCGATTGCCGAATTGTGCCCTCGGACCTCAGGGGCCGAGTCGATATCGTGTCTTTGCGCGAGATGCTGACGCCTGATGTGGCTGCCTTCATGTTGACGAACCCCTCGACATTGGGTTTGTTTGAAGACCAGATCGTGGAAATTGCCGATGCCGTGCATGCCAACGGGTCGCTGCTGTATTACGACGGTGCCAATCTCAACGCGTTGATGGGCATCGTGCGCCCTGGGGACATGGGGTTTGACGTGGTGCACGTCAACGTCCACAAAACGTTTTCAACCCCTCATGGCGGAGGTGGGCCGGGGGCGGGGCCTGTGGCTGTGAAGGCGGCACTTGCAGCGTACTTGCCCAACCCCGTCGTGATCCGCAAGGATGGCATTGCGCAACCCGATGGGGATCGTCCGCTGTCCATTGGCCGAATGAAAAGCTTTCACGGCCATGTGGGCGTGCTGCTGCGGGCCTATGGCTACTTGCGCACAATGGGCGCGCGCGGGTTGCGCGAGGCATCGGAGAACGCCGTGCTGAACGCAAACTACCTTCAGCACCGATTGGCGCCCATGTTGCCCCCGGTGTATCGCCAGTTCTGCAAGCATGAGACTCTGCTTTCCGGCGAGAAACTCAATACCTCTGCTCGGCAGTTCGCCAAGCGGTTGATTGATTACGGAATCCATCCGCCCACTTTGGTGGGAGCAGGGTGCGTGTACTTTCCGGGCGACTTGAAATCAGCCATGCTGATTGAGCCGACTGAGACCGAAACGAAGGCCAGCCTGGACTATCAGGTGGAAATTTTCGAGCGGGTTTTCAACGAAGATGCCACGGATGAGGCACTGGTGGGGCGGGCGCCCCTGAGCCGCAAGATTGCACGGCTCGATTTAAAGAATTAAGGATTTGCCATGTGTGGAATAGCGGGTGTGGTCAATGCTGCGGGCGTGACCAAAGACGACGTCTGGAAGATGATCGACTGCATCAAGTACCGTGGAGTGGACGAGCAAGGTGTTGAGGACTTGGGCGGGGCCGTCTTAGGGCACGCCCGGCTCGCTGTGGTGGATCCCGAAAATGGGATGCAGCCCATGTCCAGCACCGATGGCAAGGTCTGGGTGGTATTTAACGGCGAAATTTTCAATTTCATTGAGTTGCGCGAACAGCTCAAGGCCAAGGGCTATAAGTTCAAGTCGCGGTGTGATACCGAAGTGCTGGTGCACCTCTGGTGTGAAAAAGGCGAAAAAATGCTCGACGATTTGGTCGGCATGTTTGCTTTTTTTATTTGGGATCAGCGAACAAAGACGGGCATGCTGGCCCGTGATCGCCAGGGTATCAAACCCTGCTTCTACGCACCCTATCAAGGTGGTGTTGCATTTGCCAGCGAGATGAAAGCCATCCTCGCGCTGCCAAGATTCGAACGCAAGGTGAACGAATCGGCGTTGGGCAACGTGTTTACCTTCAATTATTGTCCACCGCCAGAAACCTGCTTTGAAGGGATTCGCCACCTTCTTCCTGGCACTTTCATCCGCTATAGCGGTGGCAGTTTCTCCGACCCGGTGCGCTATTGGGGTTGGCCGTTGGATGGAGAGCGTTTCGATGCATCGCAGGCCGATTTGGAGCATGCTTTGGACGAAGCCGTCAAGCTGCAGATGCGGTTTGATGTGGATGGTGGTTTGTTTCTCTCGGGTGGCGTGGACTCTTCGGTCATTGCCAATCGGCTGGTCCCGCAATGGAATCGTCCTCAGTTGGATGCCATTGGCCTGCGCATCGAGGACAAGGGCTTTTCTGAATATGCCTATGCTGAGCGTGTAGCGTCGGACCTGAATATCAACCTGAGCGCACTGGATATCCAGCCCTCCGATATCCCAGAAATCGCACACTCTGTTGTCAAGCACGCAGAGCAGCCGCACGGAGACTTCTCCTTCTTTCTGTTCTACCTGCTGTCTCGCAAGGCGCATGAGATGGGGAAAATCGTCATGTTTACTGGCGATGGGCCGGACGAGGTGATGTTGGGCTTCCGGCACAACGAGCAATTCTTCTCCGAGATGACGCGCGCTAATTTTTCTATGCGCAGCTATTTCGATCTCATCAGCTACAGCACTGAGAAAGACCGCAAGCGCATGATGAGTGCGTCGTTTTTGCCCCATGCGGAGGGGGCTCTCGACAAGTTCATGAGCATCATCGAGCCGTTCCGTGATCTGGAACCGATGGAGCAAGTAGCCGCCTACGAGTTGACATCACTCATGCCTGGCAACAATTCTGTCAAAGGTGACCGTATGGGGGCCTGCTGGTCGACTGAGGCACGGGCGCCTTTCCTGGATCACCGGATCAGCGAGTTGTTTGCACGCTTGCCCATCACCTCCAAGTTCTATCAGGGCGTGGGCAAGCACTTCCTAAAAAAGGCGGCGGAAAGCTACTACGACCGTGATTTTGTGTTTCGCCCCAAAACCATGCCGACGCTACCAATCGGTGAGTGGATCAAAGGCCCGTTGTATCAATGGGCGCGCGAGACATTGGCGTTGCCCGATGGCGGGCGTTTTGATTGCAATGAGCTGCTCGTTATGTTGGAGGAACACCGCAGCGGCCTGCACAACCACACGAAACAATTGCGCACGGTGCTCATGACCAAGTTGTGGTTGCAAGAATTCTTCCCAGAGAACGCGTAAAACAAACACAAAGCGGAGACTTTAGGAACATGGCCGAATTTGACTACTACCTTGCGCAGTTCGTGGATATCCATGGCCGGCCCAAGGCGAAGCTGGTGCCAGGCAAGCACAAGGAAATGATTTTCGGTGCGGGGGCCGGTTTTGCTGGGTTCGCTATCGCTGGTATGGGTATGGACCCCCATGGACGGGAGTTCATGGCCATCGGCGATCGCGACTCGATTCGTCCCGTGCCTTGGATGGCTTCTACGGCCAGTGTCACCTGCGACGGTCATGTTGACGGTAAACCGCATGCCCTGGACTCTAGGGTTATTCTCAAGAAAGCCTTGGCCGATTTTCGTGAAGCAACAGGGTTGGAGTTTTTCACGGGCTTGGAGCCTGAGTTCTTCCTGCTCAAGCCGGGCGGCACTGCAGGCAGTTGGGTTGTAGCTACGGAATCTGAGTCTTTGGATAAACCTTGCTACGATTTCCGTCATCTGTCCTCGGTCTCTGATTTTCTCATGGAGCTACGTGCTGCGCTCGACGGGGCAGGCATCGATGTCTACCAGATTGACCATGAAGATGCCAACGGCCAGTTCGAGATGAACTTTACCTATGCCGATGGCTTGAAGACTGCAGACAATCTCACATACTTCAAGATGGCAGCTCAGGCGATTGCCAAGAAGCATGGCATGCTGTGTTCGTTCATGCCAAAGCCGTTTGCAGAGCGGTCGGGTAGCGGTTTGCATATGCACATGTCGGCGGGAAGGGTGTTTGGGGACAATGCATTCGAGGATAAGACCGATCCCCGAGGAATGGATCTATCGTCTATGGCCTACCAATTCCTGGGTGGTCTCATAGCGAATGCGGCCGCCCTCACCACCATTGCTGCGCCGTGTGTCAATAGCTACAAGCGTTTAGTTAAGAGCGGCTCCCGCTCGGGCGCGACGTGGGCGCCGATCAACATTGCCTATGGTGACAATAATCGCACTGCATTTGTGCGTGTTCCTGGAGGCCGGCTGGAGCTGCGCCTGCCCGATGCGGCGGCTAACCCCTATCTGCTGACTGCGGCAGTCATCTATGCAGGGCTCGACGGGATTGAACGCAAGCTCGAACCCGGCCAGCCAGTGAACGATAACCTCTATGCCCTGTCTGGAGCTGATCTCGAAGCTCTTGGTATCAAGCGTCTTCCTACCTCGTTACCAGATGCGCTGGATGCATTGGAGGCCAGCGAAGTCATGCGCCGCGGCTTGGGTGAGGCATTTGTTGCCGAGTTCCTAGACGTCAAGCGCGCTGAATGCGATGCGCTAATGCTGGAAATCTCCAAAGCCGAGTTCACTCGCTACGTGGACTTCTTCTGATGGTGGGGGCCGGACCGATTCTCTTCGTTTGTTATGGGGGAGGGCACATCGGCAAGGTCGCGCCTGTCGCACAGGAGCTTATCGCGCGTGGCATGGATGTGCAGATCATGGCCCTCACCGCAGGCTTTCGCATCGCCAAGCGCTTGGGGTTTTCGCCCGTGGGGTACAGAAATTTTCTGCACCTGGTGAATGACCCGCAAAGGGTGCTTGAGTGTGGTCGAGCACTCTTGGAAGGCAATGCCCATCCCGACATTGATGAGGCTGAAAGCCTCGCCTACCTTGGCATTAACTACAGCGAATGGGTGGATACCTATGGCGAGGCGGAAGCCGCGCGGTTGTATGCGGAGGGGGGCAGGCGCATCTTCTTTCCAGTGTGCTTCATGGGCAAGGTGCTCGACGAGATCCGACCGGCGGCCGTCATTACCACGAGTTCACCGCGTTCGGAGCGCGCGGCTACTGAGGCGGCAGTGATGCGGGGCATCCCGAGCTTGAACATCATGGACCTGTTCGGTTTGCCGTACGACATTTACCCGCGACAACCGGTGCATTCTGATCGCATAACGGTGTTGTCGGAGTTTGTGAGGGACAACCTAGTGACAGCTGGGATTGATCCGGCTCGCATTTTAGTGACTGGTTGCCCCGCCTACGATCCGTTGCAGGATCCGGACAACATTCGCAAGGGGGCCGATTTTCTGCGCCGGATGGGCTGGGAGGGGCGAACTGTGGTCATGTACCCGGGCTATCTGGAAGATCCGAGCCCCTGCACGCCGCCAGAGTACCTCGGCAATCGATTCGGCTTGGCCGTAGAGCAGCATTTGCGTGCCTGGGTGGCTGAGGCTCCGGGCCGTGCGCTGGTCGTGCGCTACCACCCGAGTCAGTACCACGAGTTCCCTGACTTGGGTGAGCAGGAAGGGGTGTATGTCAGTATCCCCACACGTGAGTCGGTGGCTTTTCTGTTGCATGCTAGCGACATCGTCGTTGTGCAGACGACGACCGTTGGGTTGGAGGCTGCGCTGTCAGGCAAGCGTGTGCTTTGTCTGCGCTTCGCGCCCTCGGTCACTAATCTGGAGTTCGATTACAGCCGCATGGGTCTGGCTGAGCCAGTGGAGTCAATGGATGGCCTAGCGCTTGCCATTGACAACCCGCACCCGATTCAACGTTCCCAGCGTGTGATGCCGCCGCCGGGGCTGGCCGCGCCACGTGTGGCCGACGCGATCCTGAGTCTTGTGCAGAGTGCCTGAGCGGTAGCAGCATTCAGGGATAGCCCTTGCCCACCGTGATGTAGCTACCGTCGCCGTCGAGAGCGAGCCTATCGGTGGCCCTGAACCCCATATCTATTGGAGCGTCATTGTGTCCGGACGCCGCATCAATACGCGTGCTTTCGCCATGAAAATCCCAACGGCCGGGCCGTGTCTGCGTCCAGTATCGTGGGTTGCGGTGCTGGTCGAGGACGAACTGCAAGGAGCGCTCCGTTACGCCGAGCCACTCGCAGAACTTGTCCAGGTGCGTGAGCGGTGCGAGTTCGTGCTGCTGTACTAGAGCCAATCCCTGTGAGCGCGTGAGGCGCCCGTGGCGGATCTCGCGGCAGGCGTGGTCTGTAACCTTGGAGTAGCCTTGCTTGTACAGCTTGATCTGATCGTGTACATCCATGTAGTTGTAGCAGTCGACGTGGTCATAGGTGTCGAAGGTGCGGGCGAATGCGGCACCGCGATAGTCATGCATGGCTGCCATCTGTTCGTGCTGCGCCTTTGGGTCCCAGCGTACGTAGTTGCCCAGGTAAATACCGCGCACACCGACTGTATGCAGGTCTGCATCGGCTGGATAGCGGTATTGCCAGATATCGTCTTCAGTCAGGGTGTCGAAGATCGACAGCAGCGCATCGGGATCTTGACCCATGAGGTCGTGGTCGGTACGGTAGCGGCGCGTCATCTCGACCTCGTGCTCGTGGGAGAACATGCCCACCTGCTCAAGCCCCTGGTGTGCGCCCCAGATGATCAGTGGCACGCCGTAGCGCACTGCTGTTTGCACAGGGAACACTGTGTGGCCTGCCAGGCAGTGCCAATAGGCGCTGCCAAATTGGCGCAGCGTAGCGCGCGTAATTTTGCGCACCGACACAGGGTTGACGTTTTGCACCAGGATGTCGCAGTCGAAGCGGATTCTCAGGTTTGCCAAGTTTCGGATGCCAAGCGCACTGTTGAAATACTTGTTGTAGGTTACAAGCAGTGGGTTGAGGCCCAGACGTTCCTTGATCAAGTGCACTATGAAGTATGAGTCATTCGCACCCGTCACCGGAACGATGCAGTCGTACGTGCCGCCCGACGTGATGCGGTACGGCTGGACCAATCTGGTCAGCCTTTCCCAGCGCGCGGGCCAGTCTAGTTGGTCTTTTTCGTCATGAATGCGACAACCTGAGCAAATGCCTTCTTCGTCGAGTATCAGCCCCAGTGGGTGGCTGGTGGTGTATAGGCAGCGGCGGCAACTTAGGTAATGGCCTGGAGTCACGGTGCGGAAGATTCAAAATGGGCGGCCCGCAGGGGCAGGCCGTGAAGCAACTGCTTGACGGCTTGCACAGCGTGCTCGCGGTAACTGAGGAAGTTGCCTTGCGCGACGCCCACTACTTCTGGCATCTGGAGTGCCTCCCGCAGCAGAGGTTCACTGCTGAGGCCGCCAAAAGCGATAAGTGGAATCCCGCGCAAAGCTGGTAGGGCCAGCAGACGGAGATCGAATGCGCCGGGGCTGCCTTCATGGCGCCAATCGATGATCATCGCCTCTGAGATAGCGCCTTCGCGCAACAGACGTGCAAGCTCGGGCGCCAGCGGGAATGACTGGCGGCTCCGGTAGTCAAGCCAACGGATGCCATCGTCTGTCATACTTAGTGGTAGGCTGGCAACGACGGCTTGGGCCCCCAGGGGTTCGCATATCGACATTACGGCATCCAGATCGTCGTGTAACAGTGCATCCACACACACACGGTCAGCGCCAGCCTTGATGGCTGCGACTCCGTCGGCTGCATGGCGCAGGCCACCGGAGTAGATGAGGGGTGTGGCCAGTCCCTGGCGACTTACCCGGTCAAGAAGACGCAGGTCGGGGCCCTGGATCGTGTGGCTGCGGTCAATGCATTGCAGCAGTATCTCGTCGGCACCCCAGCGGTCCAGGTTTGCGATCAGCACTTCGGGGCGCCCAAGCGGCAGATAGCGACCGTAGCCGAAGGACTGCACTGCCCAGCCGTTCTTGACGGTCACCACGCCGATGAGTCGTTTCTTAATCACACAGAAGTCCTTCAACGACACGGTGCAGCATCTTGCGCCCGGTTGACTGGCTCTTCTCCGGGTGGAACTGAATGCCTACTACGTTGTCCTTTCGGACGACTGCAGTGATCGGTTCCCCCGCCCGCGCAATGAAGACACGGTGCTGAGGCTGCGCGTCCACTACATATGAATGATTGAAATAGACGGAATGGGGCCACCCACTGCCGAACAAAGGATCTTCGCGCTCCGGTTCAATCTCATTCCAGCCGATGTGCCACGCGCCAGCTTGCAGGGCGCGCACGGTTGCAGGTAGCAGGCCCAGCCCCGGTGTTGGACGCTGTTCTGTGGACGATTCCGCCAAAAGTTGCATGCCCAGGCAGATTCCGATCATAGGCCGACCCTTACGGGCCTCGCTCTGAAGGTAGTCGACCAGACCTGTGCGGTGCAGAGCCGCCATGGCTGCTGGGAACGCGCCCACGCCAGGCAACAACAGTAGGTCAGAGGCGCTGAGTGTGGCTGGCTCGCTGCTTATGCGGCAGCGAAACTGTAGAGCATGCAGGGCATGCCACACTGAAGCAAGATTGCCCACGCCGTAGTCCACGATGCCGATCGTAGGTTGCCTCACGGTAGTCCTGCTCCCACCCTATAGCGCCGGTTGATACGACCTGTGACTGCGTCGACATCGAAAAGTGTACGGTTGACGCTGCTATGGACCTGGGCCCAGAAGGCGTCTACGTTGATACCAATGTAGTCGCAGAAGCTCTTTATGTACGAGGGCGCGCAGGCGTCATCGTACTGCTCGACCAGCCCGATGCCCTGTTCGCGCGTGAGTCTGCCTAGCCGGATTTCCTCGTTTACGTAGTCGGTGACGCGTCCAAATCCAAACTTGTAGTATTTGATCATCTGGTTGAGCGTCACCCAATCTTCATCTAGGGAGGTAATGCCGAGTAGGTCACCCGTGTTTTCCACGGTATCGGTGCGAATGTCCAACCCGTTGGTGCACGAGTACATGCCGTTGTTTACCAGCGACCAGTCGCCAAGAAACCAACCTAAGTAGATTATTTGTAAGCGGTGCTGGTCGAACTCCTGTGGTGCGGGATAGCGATAGGCCTGCAAATTGCGCAGATCCACGCCAGGTGTTTCTGTCATCCATGCCATTGCGCCACCGGACAGAGTATTCATATTGCGCAGATTGTTGCCGTCGTAGCCTGTACGGCCAAGCGTCTTGAGGTCACCTAACTGCAGTCCGGGGTTTTCCCCCCACAAAATCAGCGGCACGTTGTAACGGATGGCCAGTTGGGGAACGGAACTGAAAAGCGCGAGTTCAGTCGAGCGCGCCCAGTTGGTAAAGCGTGTGAACGACTCCCTCATCAGTAAACGCCAGGTCTCGGGTGCAGGAGCTGCTATCACCACGTCGAAGCCTTGTTCGATGAGGTTGGATATGTTGTCTACACCGCGCTGGGTTACCTGCTGTGGTGGATAGCTCAGGCAGGCCAGAAGCGGTTTGAGGCCCAGCTTGTCACGTACCCACAGGGCTTGGCGCGTGCTGTCCTTTCCGCCACTGACGCCGATGATGCAGTCGAACTGGCCCTGCTTGCGAGGGTATTGTGCGAGTAGATCTTCCAGGATTTCATAGCGTTCCTGCCAATCTACATGACGCAGGTGGGCAAAGTAGTCGCAGGCTGGGCACAGTCCCGCATCCGTGAAAACGGTGTTGGGACGGGTGTCGGGCTGGAGGCACTGCGTGCAGTATTTCATTGTGTCGTGGGCACCAACTTCTGGAGGTGAATGAGCTCCTGCTGTGGCAGGCGGCACGGCGGTGCCCATGGGGGGAGTGTACAAACTGTGCGGCGCCCAGCCGCAATCGCGATAGCTAGAGCGGCCGTTTCGCAGCCAGCGACCCATGTGGCTCGGTCTAGATCTGCTGCAAGTGGGGCTGGGGGGGCCAGGGTCGCTGCGCCGGTGTGTTCGCGAAGCCAGCGATCGTACTTGCCTGGAGCATCTGAAGGATGAGGACGTAGCCGCACTGGCGTGCCGACTGGAATGCCAGCTCGGCTGCTGTGCTGCATGAAGTAGTCAAGCGCCTGAAATTCGCCAGGAATCTGCCGGCCCCAGTCGCTGCGTGCAGGTTCCAGCAAATACAGCACTTCGCCGATGGTTGGCGGTGGACCGATCTCACGCAATTGTCTTTGCAGGTACAGATTGGACTGCAGGACGATTTTCACATCTGGGAACTGACGTGTGGCCAATGTGTGGGCATCGTGATCTGCAACCCAGATTTCGTCAGGAAGAACCACTTGCCCGTTGCGCGCAAAGCGGTCGCGGTAGTTTACCCAGTGGTCCAGCACCGCAATGCTGTGTACACCACCAGCGTAAGCCAGGGCGCGGGCTTGATGCTCCAGAACGCTGGCCCAGCCCGTGCCGCTAATCAACAAGCTTGCGCCCCTGAGCGCGCTCGCAGTTTCGACGAAAGTCTGTATATCCAGCTGAAAATTTGCAGCAAGCGCGGCAGCAGGACCCTGCAGCACAGCTCGACATTCAAGCGGGTGTGCTAATTGCAGGGCTTCAATCCACGAAAGCGCTAGATTCGCAGCTCCCGCATCGTGGCAGACGAGTACAAGCGGCCCCTCAAGCTGTATCACGCCGGAACCTTGCATACAGCAGGATGTCTTCCTCGTTGCCCTCAACGATTTCCTGGCTCCGCCGTGTGCCCTCAAGCTGCATGCCCGATTTCTCTATCAGTCGCACCATAGGCTTGTTGCAGGCTAACGTACCTGCGGTGATCTTGCGTATCTTCGGTTGTGCCGACAGCCATTCCAGCAGCGTGTTCCAGGCATCCTGACCATAGCCTAGGCCCCAGAAACTGCGTTCCCCTAGCAGAATGCCTACGTCGGCCGTACCGTGGGGTAGCGAGACGTACGCCGTTGCAGTACCAAGTGCAAAGCCGGTCAGCGACTCTCTGATACTGAGGAAATGACTGGGCCCCTGCGCGAAATGGGCGAGGAAGAGCTCGCATGAGGCGCGGTCGTGGTGCCGGAAGCGCTGGTTGCTCCAGCGCATAGTTTGTGGGTCATTAAGCCAATTAATGTACTGATCGGTCAGGTCGGCAGGGACGAACGTGCGCAGTACTACTCGCTGGCCTGCCAGTTCGACGAATGCGTCCGATGTTGGCATCGGTAGTCAGTCCTTGAGCGCGTTCAACTGGCTCCAGATTTTGTGGAAAGCCATGGCGACTCGCTGGATATCAGAGCTTTGGAACTCGCACATGCATAGATTTAGGCCGATGAACGTGCGCGTGTGGAGATCCTCGGCAACAGGGCAAATGCCAAAATCATAGTTAACTTCGCGTGTGCAGTAGGGTGAAGTCCAGGGGAAGCCGCTAGTGCCGTATGCGATCTTCTGCTGGAACATCGGATACATATGCACATTTTGGTAACCCGTCATAACACCCGGCACGCCTTCTGCACGCAGCGCCTCTGCGATACGCTGGCGGCTTACGCCGAGTGCGTCGATGTCGATGTGCAGGCCATACACGTAGTAGACGTGAGTGCAGTTTTCGGAAACGACGGGCGTGCTCAGTCCTTCGAGGCCCGCGAGCGCTGCGCTCAGCTCGGCCGCAGCGCGTTGGCGGCTTGCCACACGTTCCTTGAGCTTGCCCAATTGCACCGAGGCAATAGCTGCCTCGATTTCGCCCATACGGAAGTTGTACCCCAACATGTTGGACAGATCCGCTGGTGATGTGGGCTGCACCACGCACTCGGCGTGGTTGCGGATGAGGCGGGTGCGTTCGGCTAAGTGGTCGTCGTTGGTGACGATGATGCCGCCCTCGCCGCTATGGATGTGCTTATGGTAATTGAGGCTGTAGCCACCGATGTCTGCTTGCGTGCCTGCATGGCGTCCCTTGTACAACGCGCCTGGAGATTGAGCCGTGTCGACCAGCAACTTGATCTGATGCTTGGTCGCGATGGCGCGCAGTGCGTCGATGTCGCATGATTGGCCGAAGATGTCCACGGCCATGATGCCACGTGTACGCGGTGAGATGAGACGTTCGACGCTTGCGGGGTCGATGTTGTAGCTCACCGGGTCTATGTCTGCGAAGACGGGGATCGCGTTCCAGTGAAGGATGGCCGTCGCGGTTGCAGCCATTGTCCAAGGCGTGGTGATGATTTCATCGCCTGGTTCTACTCCGATAGCGCCGATGCTTGCAATGAGGCCTGAGGTCCATGAGTTCACAGCTACTGCATGCTTCACGCCGAAGTATTCGGCGGCTTGCGCTTCAAGCCGACGGACGCGCGGGCCGCCCATAAAAAAATCACCAGGTGCGCCGACGTAGGCGGATAGAACACCACTGCGGATCACTTCAACAGCAGCTTGCGCTTCTTCTTCTCCAACGCTGTGAAAGAGTTCTAGCGGCTGGGCAATGGTGGGAGGGCCGCCGTTGATGGCGAGCTGGGATTTTGAAAGGGGTATTGTCATATCGGTGTTCCTTGGGGGGCTGCGGCTGCTTCGCGTATTTTTTGGCATACGCGCTGGGCCGAAAGCGCACTGGTCCCATCGCTGGCGAGCGGTTCACCGCGCGTCACGGCCCCATACAGGTTTGCAACTGCAGAGCTCATCGCCAGGGCGTACTCACCGACGGTCTCCACGGCTGGGCCGAGGGCGCGATAGCCCTGAAAGTATGGGCTTTGTATCGTCCGGCGGACACGCCAGTTCATTCCACCATTTTCCATGGTCAGCACGCCATTTGCTGTGACCAGTTCTAGCTCGAAGATCGCGTAGTCGTTGGAATGGGCTACGTTCAGACTGCATGGCACGCCCTTGTCTGTGCTTAGCAATGCAGGGACCGTGGGGTCGTCTGACCAATGGTCATGGACAGGCACCCCTGCACAGAGGACGGTCAGAGGACCTGCAAGGTACTGCACTAGGTCAATCATGTGCCCGCCGTTGTTCAGAATACCTTTGTTGTAGACAGCATTCAGAGAACGCAAACTACCCCATTCGCCGGAGTCCAGCATGGTCTTCAGCCGGATTACGTCCGGCGCCCAGCGCCGCGTGTGGTTCACTGCGAGCAGTACGCCGCTCTGCTGACAAGTGTTCACCCAATGCTCCGTTTCGGCCGCGGACATCGTGACGGGCTTTTCGCAAAAGATAATACGAGGCTTTAGGGCGAGCGCTGTCTGGATGTCATTCGCGTGCGCCGCTGTCGGACTGCAAATGCTGACGACTTTGGGGCGCAGGTTCGCTGCAAGCACCTGGGTGAGGCTGGCGAACCCTGTGGGGATGTTCCAGCGTGCCATGAAGGCTTCGCGTTTTGCGTCGTTGGGCTCCACGCAAGCCGCTAGAGCAAAGCCGGGATTCCTGCCAAATGCGCCCGCGTGGGTAAGCGGTAAATCGCTTGAGGGGCGGTTTGCATCGAAACCTCCAGCGATGTTCCCGCAGCCGACGATGAGGACGTCTAGGAGTTTCAAGCCGCTTACCTTAGCAGCGACCAGGAAAGCGGTGTGCCCCGCTTTACTGCATGGGTGACGCGGGAGCCGAGCACCTCTTCGAGGTGGCGGGGTGGAAGGCCAAAACCTGGGCGAATTGCGCGGACGTTTGCGGTAGTGAGTTCATCGCCGGGTGCGAGGTCTTTTACGACATAGAGGGAGCGACGGAACTGCAAGGAGTTGCGCTCAGCCTCTGTGGGGCCGTAATGCACGGTACCCAAGCTCTGCCAAGCCCGGCCTGTTTCAACGACGAGTTGAGCAAGTTCTTCAGGTTCGAGAGAGAAGGCGCTGTCGACTCCACCGTCCGCGCGACGGAGCGTGAAGTGTTTTTCGATCACAGTGGCACCTAGTGCCACACCCGCCACGGAGGCGCCTACGCCCATGGTGTGATCCGAAAGCCCGACTTGGCAGCCAAAGAGTGCACGCATGTGGGGAATGGTGGATACGTTTGTGTTCTCTGGCGTGGCTGGGTAGGTGCTGGTGCACTTGAGGAGCACGAGGCTATGGCAGCCGGCTTTTCTCGCTGCACGTACGCTCTCGTCCAACTCGGCCACAGAGGCCATGCCAGTTGAGATGATGACGGGCTTTCCTGTACGTGCGACTCGGCGGATCAGTGGAAGGTCGGTGTTTTCGAATGACGCGATTTTGTAACAGGGGGTTTCAATGCTTTCTAGAAAATCGACGGCTGTCTCGTCGAATGGGGTACTGAACGCGATCAGCCCAAGCTGCTTTGCACGGGCGAAGATTGGCTTATGCCATTCCCAGGGGGTGTAGGCCTGCTGGTAAAGCTTATAGAGCGAGGCCTCCTTCCAGAGGCTGTCAGGGTCACGAATTTGAAACCCCTCGTTCTGGACATCCAGCGTCATGGTATCTGCCGTGTATGTCTGTAGCTTCAATGCGTGTGCACCGGCGCGCGCTGCGGCCTCTACCAATGCCATCGCTCGGTCCAATGACTGGTTGTGGTTGCCCGACATCTCCGCGATGATAAAGGGGGGATGGCCGGGCCCTATGTGCTTTCCTGCAATGACGATGTCGTCCTGGGCGTTCATGCTTGAATTTTCCTGGAAAAATGATAGGAATCCAGGCGGTAGCCGCCTTGCTCGAACAAATGCAGTGAGGCCGCGTTGACTGCTTGCACCTGTGCATGGACCCAGAGGATTTCTGGGTGGCTCACTGCGAGCCAGTCTTCCGCGGCGCGCAGTAGGCCTGGGCCAAGTCCCTGGCCGAAGCGTTCCTGAGCGAGGTAAATGGAAATGGTGGCTCTGCCCTCACTCAGATCAAATCGCACGACCCCGGCGGGGCCTTCGTCATCTTCACCGATGAGCAGCACGCGGTCGGATGCCGCCAGTACTTGCTCAAACCAGCGCTCATGCAGGGGCGCCGAAATCTCTGTGTTGTCCAGAGACATCTCGCGCACGCGCGGCGCATTGCGCCATTCGAGGATGCGAGCACTATCGCCTGGTACGGCGGGTCTCAGTCGCAATAGTCCGGCGATCATCGTGCTCGAGACGCGCTCCGCGCCCCGTCCATCGACCAGTGCCATACCCGCTTCGGACATCGCCTTACGCAGCGAACTGTTGTCTAGGAGCGCTAGTAGGTGTGAGGATAGTCGTACCGCTTCGGGCGGTGGGTCGTCGGGTACGTAGGCCAAGCCTGCAGCTGCAAGCGCACCCAGTTGTGTGCGCTGGTTGTCTGCCAGCGCAAGAGCCAGGGTAGGCACTCCTAAGCAACAACGCTCCCATGTTGCACCACCGCCGGCACCGATTGCGAGATCGCACCTCGCGAGGAGGTTCGCCATTTGATCCGTTTGAACATGGCATCTGGCGCGGGGCCATGCGGCGCAAAAGGCTGTGATGGCCTCGCGCGCGGGATGTGATGTGCCGATCACGACGTCCAGTGCGAGTCCACGCTGCGCAGTCAGAGCGATGGCCTGAAGTACTGTGCCGGTCGCATTGCCCGCGTCCATGCCTCCCATGAAGACGAGTAGACGCCGCACTGTGCCGGCGCGCGGGGGTGCTTTCTTGTGCGCGGCACGAAATTCGGGGCGCAGGAGGGCGAAGCGGGGTCCCAGCAGGAGTCGCGTTGTAGTCGGGACACGACCTTCGTACCGCGTCTGCGGTTGAGCCTGGAGGTTGATGTCGAGTAGGAGGTCGCAATTGTGGGGCCGTGCCAAGTCGTCGATGACCATGAGACGCCGGACAGCAGGTCGCAGTACGTTTTCCCATTCTCGGCCAAGTCCGTAGTGGTCAACAACAAGCCAGTCGGGCACAAGCCCCTCCAGGGCCTCGCACGTGGCATGGGCATCCTTGGTTTGCCTGTCCTCGGGCCAGTTGTTTTGCGGTGCGTCGTCGGTGGTAAGCAATGGCAGAGTGCACAGGGAGTGCCCGCCAGCGGTGATGGCATTTGCCAGATGGGGTGGAAGCGACCGGCAGAGGAAGGTGACCCGAGCGCCGCGTACTCTCAAAGCGTCTGCCAAGCAGAGGCAGCGCATGATGTGCCCGCTGCCCATGGCGGGCCCCGCGTCAGCCCGGACGGCCACTTTCATTGGGGTGCTTTCTGCTCCAGTGCGCGGTACATCAGCTCTGCGCGTTCCCAGTCCTCGGATGTGTCTATATCTATTACGCGCCAGTGTGGCAAGACGATCGTGCGGCCATGGATATGGATATTCAAACCGCTAAGCCAGGCGCTGGCACGCCCCCAATAGAACTGTCCGGCATCGTGATAGGCTGGTGGAAGGTCTTGTGTGCGGGTGGCCGCGTACTCCGGGAAGAACGGTGTTGTCGTGCCGCTTGCATCGCATCTCAGTGCGCGCTGAATGGGAGATGGGAATGGGGTGACGGGGAAGGCGTAGGTGGCGCCATCCTCCAGCACTGCCAGCGCAGTGCGAAGGTCGTCTGCATGCATGAAGGGAACGCCCGGGTAGATGCAACACACTTGCTCTACATGCCACTCGAGTTTTTGGCAGGCACGGATGGCGTGCGCGATAACCGGTACCGTGGGTGTGTAGTCGTCCGCCAGATCTGCGGGGCGCATGAAAGGGGTGGTAGCACCCAGGTCTCGTGCGGTTTGAGCGATCTCTGTGTCGTCGGTGGAAACGATCACTGCGTCGAATAGGCCACTAGCCTTGGCTGTGTGGATGGCGTGGCCGATCATCGGTTTGTTACCGAAGGTTTTGATGTTCTTGCGTGGGATCCGCTTGCTGCCTCCGCGCGCGGGAATGACTGCGAGCTTCATGCCGCCTCCCGCAGGGCTACCGTGAGACTGTCCACCACGTGGTCCTGCTGGGCGTGCGTCATGGCAGGGAAGAGTGGTAGCGAGATTGTGTGAGCGTAGTAGTTCTCCGCGGCGGGGAACTCTCCGCTACGAAAGCCGAGCCGCGCGTAGTAGGGTTGCAGGTGCACGGGGATGTAGTGCACGTTCACGCCGACCCCATTCTCGCGCAGGCGAGCGAACACGGTCGCACGGTGCGCGCGCGTGCGCAGTGGGTCGATTTCCACTGTGTAGAGGTGCCAGGCGGACTCGCGTTCCGCCAGTCTGGGGGGGAGGTGAAGGGGCAGCTTCGCGAGGAGTTTGTCGTAGCGGTTGGCGAGCTCCATGCGTTCTGCCTGTAGCGCGTCAATGCGTTTCAGCTGAGACGCTCCCAGCGCTGCCTGCAGATCGGTGAGGCGGTAGTTGAAACCGAGCTGCTGTTGTTCGTAGTACCAGGCGCCTTCAGGCGCATGGTCCATCTGCGCGGGATCTCGTGTCATTCCATGTGAGCGAAGCAAGCGCAGCTTGGCGGCAAGGGCATCGTCCTGGGTTGTAATGATGCCGCCTTCGGCGGTGGTGACGATCTTGACGGCATGAAAACTGAACACGGTGAGGTCGGCCCAGGCGCTGCCCACGGGGCGGCCCAGGTACGAAGCACCGGCGGCGTGGGACGCGTCCTCCAGAATGCGGAAACCGTAGCGGTCTGCGAGGGCTCGGATCTCGCGCATGTCGCAGGGCAGGCCGGAGAAATCGACGGGGATCAGCAGGGATGGGAGGCGGCCGTCTGCTTCCGCCTTCTTCAGCTTAACCGTGAGCGCCGCCACACTGATGTTGCGTGTGGCACCGTCCATGTCTACGAAGTCGATAGCCGCGCCGCAGTAGAGCGCGCAGTTCGCAGAGGCCAGGAACGTGTTCGGTGTTGTCCATACCAAGGAGCCCGGTCCGACGCCTAGCGCGAGGCAGCCGATGTGCAACGCTGCTGTGGCGTTGGCCACGGCTACCGCGTGCGCCACCTCATGGCGCGCTGCGAAAGCAGTCTCGAAGGCCGTGACCGCCGGGCCCTGGGTGAGATACTCCGACTTCAAAACTGCGGCGACGGCCGCGATGTCTTCTTCTGTGATTTGCTGGCAGCTGTAGGGTATATACATGCGGGCACGCTCACATCGCCGTGGGGCTGGCGACGTACCTGTCGATAAGTTTGCACAGTTGGTCTACCGACAGAAATTCTGGGTTTTTGCCGCTGTCGTAGGCGAAGCCCGGCTCCACTTGCTTTGCGCCGGTTTTTGTGCGGTATTCTTCCAACGTGAATTGGCCTGCCAGCGGTAGGATGGCGTAGTAACCTCCTAGGTCGACAGTGCTTGCCGCATCACTTGATGTGATCATCTCCTCGTGGATTTTCTCGCCTGGGCGAATGCCGATGATTTCCTGTCGGCAATTTGGTGCCACGGCTGTTGCCACATCGGTGATGCGGTACGACGGAATTTTGGGCACCAGCACTTCTCCACCCCAAGCGTGCTCGATAGACCAGAGGACCATGTCCACGCCTTCCTGCAGGGAGATGTTGAATCGGGTCATGCGAGGGTCGGTGATCGGCAGCACACCGCTCTTGCGTCGCTCCAGAAAGAAGGGGATGACGGAGCCACGGCTTCCCATCACGTTTCCGTAGCGTACAACGCTGAAACGGATGTCCCGATTGCCTTTGATGTTGTTGGCCGCAATGAAGAGTTTGTCGGAGCAGAGTTTTGTGGCGCCGTAGAGGTTTACCGGCGCTGCGGCCTTGTCTGTTGAGAGTGCAACCACGCGCTGTACGCCGTTGGATAGGCAGGCCTCGATGAGGTTCTGGGCGCCGAGCACATTGGTCTTGATACATTCGAACGGGTTGTACTCTGCTGCAGGCACCTGCTTGAGGGCTGCAGCATGCACAACGATGTCGATTCCTTCCAGTGCACGCCGCAAGCGAGCTTCGTCGCGCACGTCACCAATGAAGTAACGTAAGCAGGGGAACTGGCTGGCCGGGAACACCTGCTGCATTTCATACTGCTTGAGCTCGTCACGCGAGAAGATAACGAGTCTTCGTACCTCGGGATAGCGTTCTAGTACGGTACGCACGAACGCTTTGCCAAAAGACCCGGTTCCGCCGGTAACGAGAATGGATTTGTCGGTCAGCATGAAGGTCCCACGAATGCTCTCTTGTTATTATCAACGACGTTTGCACGCGTGACTCCCGGGCGTGCCGCCAAACTTCCAGCGCGCCCTCCCTCACTGTGCTGCCAAACCGTACCGCTGTCCGCTTGTCTTCGCTAGTCCTGCTTGCCCTGGACACTGCACTCATTCTTCTAGCTTGGGTGTTGTCGTTCTGGCTGCGTTTCAATCTGGATGTGCCTGATGAGTTCAGCTCTATGGCTGTTGAGTCGGCTTTGCTAGCTGTGGGGTCATACGGGGTCGCCTTCGTTGGTATGGGAGTACATCGACAAGTCTGGCGCTACATCGGGTTGTCTGAGTTGCGTCAGTTGGCGATCGCTGTACTTCTCGCGTCTCTTTTGACCTCAGCCGCGGTGCTGATGCTGCGTGTGCCGAGCTTTCCCCGTTCTGTCTTGCTGCTCCATCCCCTGATAGTTTTGATGCTTTTGGTGGCTGCACGCGCAGCTTGGCGCACGCTCTTCGAGCGGGCCGTTTTGCCGACGGGCACTCGGCCCATTCTGATCGTGGGGGCGCTCCAGGATGCTGCCGATGCACTGCGGGCGCTCAAAGGCTCGGGTCATTGGCACCCCGTGGGTATCGTGTCGCACTTAGAGTCCGAGCAAGGGCGCTCGTTGCAGGGGGTGCCAGTGCTTGGCACCACCGCCAACATCGACTCTATTGCGCGCTCCGTTGATGTGCGCACGGCCTTGTTGGCCAGCCCTGCGGGATCTGAGGGGCGTGGTGAGGTCCTGAAGTATTCCAGCGATGCGGGTCTCGCGCTGCTGGCCATGCCTCGACCCGATGAATGGCTTCGAACCGAGAGTGTCGGGCCGCGTCGCATAGAGTTGGAAGACCTGTTGGGTCGCGTTCAGGTGCAACTGGACGCCAAGGGCTTGTCAGATCTGTTTGCTGGTACATGTGTACTTGTGACCGGTGCTGGCGGCTCCATTGGCTCCGAGCTGTGCCGCCAGATTGCGCGTTTTGGTGTGGCGCGTCTGGTTTGTGTGGATGTGTCTGAGTTCGCTATCTACCAGTTGGAGCAGGAACTGCGCGAAGCACACCCGCAGATGCAGGGCATGTACTACACCGCTAACGTGCGTGAGGTTGAGCGCCTGCATGCCATTGCGCGTCTTCATCGGCCGACGGTGGTGTTCCATGCGGCAGCCTACAAGCACGTCCCGCTGATGGAATCGCTCAACGAAATCGAGGCATTGCGCACCAATGTCTTGGGCACCATGAATGCCGCTCGTGTGGCGGCTTCGGTTGGGGCTGCGCGTTTTGTGCTGATCTCTACGGACAAGGCCGTGAACCCAACCAATGTCATGGGGGCCACCAAGAGGCTTGCGGAGCGGGTGATGCAAGCGGTGGCTTCCGAGCACCCTGGGACGCGCTTTGTGGCGGTGCGATTTGGAAACGTGTTGGGTTCGAGCGGGTCGGTCGTCCCCTTGTTTACCGAGCAGATTTCGCGCGGTGGGCCGCTGACCGTGACCCATCCCGATATCGTCCGTTACTTCATGACCATTCCAGAGGCCGCCCAGCTGGTCTTGCAGGCCGGTCTGATGGGGCAGTCGGGGCAAATTTTTGTGCTGGATATGGGGGAGCCGGTCAAGATCGTGGAGCTGGCCAGAATTCTTGTTCGTTTGTCGGGAAAAACCGAGCAGGAGATTCCTATCGTTTTCACGGGCCTGAGGCCCGGTGAGAAGCTGTACGAGGAGTTGCTGGCCAACGGGGAGACCACCGAGCCTACGCCTCACCCCAAGTTGCATGTCGCCAAAACCGATGCTTTCGGTGGTGTGAATCCTGAGGCGGTGTGTCAGAGTATTGCGGACCTGGGAGTGGAGCCATCGGCGTCTGCACTCCGTTCATGGTTGCAGACGCAAGTGCCGGAGTACACCGCCCGCTAAGGCAAGCGCTGGCTTCCGCGTCTATTGCGCAATCCCCGTCCGCTCCAACACATCCCCCACCAACTCCAGCCGCACCAACGGGTTGTCAAGCTCCATCAGCCGTTGCTTGAGTTCCGGCGGCACAGGGAGCAGTTCGCACCAGCGGTTTGCTACCCAGCCGCAGTCGTCCAGTTGTGCGGCGGTGGGGGTGATGGCGCTGTGGGGGGCGGGGTCGCGTTGCTGAAGGGTGTACAGCACCTGCGCCAGTGCAATTGCCGCCTTCTTGAGATCGTCGGGGATGGGGACTGTGAGGTCCGGGTCTATGTGGCCCACGTCGGCAGTCCACAGGCCGTGGGGCAGGTGGTGGCGCCGGGTGATGCGAAAGCGCTGGCTGCCTCGGCACTGCAGGGTGATCAACCCGGGCTGCGGGTGCTCGATGTGCTCGATGACGGCCAAGGTTCCGATGTCATGGAAGCGTTCTTCCGGCGCGCCAGCCTGGCGCACCTCATGGCCTTGGGTAAGCGCCACCACGCCGAAGGGGGCGCCGGCCTGGTGGCATTTGCGCACCATGTCCAGATACCGCACCTCGAACACGCGCAGGGCGAGCACGCCGCCCGGGAACAGCACGGAGCCCAGGGGAAAAAGCGGTAAGGAGGACAGGGTGAGGGGCTGTGTCATGAAGGGGGAATACCTTGGCCCGCTATCATCCCATGACACCGTCAGCTTTCGCTGCACTCCATTGTTTTTGTCTCATCCATGCTCTACCAGATCGTCTCTTTCTTGCTCGATGTTATCGGTGGCTTGCTCACGGGTGCTTGTCTCTTGCGCTTGTACATGCAGTGGCAGCGTGTTCCGTTTGCCAATCCGGTGGGAGGGCTGGTGTTTGCCCTGACAGACTGGTTGATCATGCCGCTGCGCAGGGTGATCCCTCCGGTGGGGCGCTGGGATGTGTCGAGCCTGGTGGCTGCTGCGTTGCTGCAACTGGCGCAGTACTTTCTGTTGACCTTGTTGCTTGGGGCTGCCTCCGCCTGGGCTTGGTTGCCGTGGTTGGCCCTGTTCGGTCTGGCGCGGGTGGCGGTGTCGGGGCTGATCGGCCTTTTGATCGTCCACGCCGTGATGTCGTGGGTGCAGGCCCGTTCCCCGCTGTCCGACGTGATTGCCCGTTTGTGTGAGCCGGTTCTGCGGCCGTTTCGCCGCGTCATCCCGCTGGTGGGGGGGATCGACCTGTCGCCCCTGGCCGTGCTGGTGCTGCTGCAGGTGGCGATGATTGTGCTGGGTCACCTGCAGGCCAGTGTCATGCGCTGAGCAGAAACACATATGAAAGCGGCTCTTCCGCGCGCTGGGTAGGCGCAAGCAGCTATCAAAAACGGAGTAAATGGCGCGGAGCAGGATGCGCGAACCATGTACTCCGTGGGGAGGGGTTACATCACCGCGTCGGCTGGCAGGCGCTGCAGCATGGCCAGGCTGCTGGACACGGTGTTACGCAGTTCGCGGCGGTCGCAGATGAAGTCCACGGCGCCTTTGGTCTGCAGAAATTCAGCGCGCTGGAAACCCTCGGGCAATGTCACGCGCACGGTGGATTCGATCACGCGGGGGCCGGCAAAACCGATCAGGGCCTTGGGCTCGGCGATCACGATGTCGCCCACGAAGGCGAAGCCGGCGGAGACGCCGCCCATGGTCGGGTCGGTCAGCACGCTGACGTAGGGCAGGCCCTTCTTGGCCAAGCGGGTGAGGGCTGCATTGGTCTTGGCCATCTGCATAAGGCTCAGCAGGCCTTCCTGCATGCGCGCGCCGCCGGTGGCGGTGAAGCAGATGAAAGGCACCTTCTGCTCGATGGCGGTTTCCACGCCGCGCACGAAGCGCTCGCCCACCACGGAGCCCATGGAGCCGCCCATGAAGTCGAACTCGAAGCACGCAGCGACCACGTTGATGCTCTTGACCGCGCCGCCCATGACGATGAGGGCATCGGTTTCGCCGGTGTTTTCCAGGGCCTCCTTCAGGCGCTCGGGGTACTTGCGGCTGTCTTTGAACTTGAGGGCATCCACGGGCAGCACTTCCTGACCGATCTCGTAGCGGCCCTCAGCGTCCAGGAAGTAGTCCAGGCGCGCACGGGCACCAATGCGGTGGTGGTGGCTGCAGTGGGGGCAGACGTTCTGGTTGTGTTCCAGGTCTGCCTTGTAGAGCACCGTCTCGCAGCTCGGGCACTTGATCCACAGGCCTTCGGGCACCTGGCGGCGCTCGGTGGGGTCCGTTTGCTGGATCTTGGAGGGCAGAAGTTTTTCGAGCCAGGACATGGTGTTCTCCTCTTCAGTGGCTCGGCATGCGGGGGCGCGGGGCGCGCCCGGGGCAGGCCGGGTGGAATCTGTGGCGCGCCGCACCCGGTGAGGCGGGCGCGCCGGGCTGCATTATGCGACTAGGCGTCCAGCGCCTTGCGGATGCCGCGCAGGAAGTCGATGGTCAGGGGCACCACCTTGGCGTGCTCCTGGTCCTCGATGAGCTGGATGATGCGGCTGCCGATGACCACGGCGTCCGCGACCTTGCCGATCGCCTGGGCCGTGGCCGCGTCGCGGATGCCGAAGCCCACGCCCACGGGGATGTGCACATGCTGGCGGATGCGGGGCAGCATCTGCTCCACGGCCGAGGTGTCGAGCGCGCCCGAGCCGGTCACGCCCTTGAGCGATACGTAGTACACATAGCCGCTGGCCACGCGCGCCACCTGGGCCATGCGTTCATCCGTACTGGTGGGGGCCAGCAGGAAGATCAGGTCCATGTTGTGCGCGCGCAGGCTTGCGGCGAAGGCCTCGCATTCTTCCGGCGGGTAGTCCACGATGAGCACGCCGTCGACACCGGCCTCGGCGCTGTCGCGCACGAACGCGCCTTCACCGTGGATCTGGTCATAGCGCTCCACCGGGTTGGCGTAGCCCATGAGCACCACGGGCGTGGTGCCGTTGCGCTTGCGGAATTCGCGCACATGGTCGAGCACCTGCACCATGCCGACGCCCAGGCTCAGGGCCTTTTCGCCCGCCTTCTGGATGACCGGGCCGTCGGCCATGGGGTCGGAGAAGGGCACGCCCAGCTCGATCACGTCGGCGCCGGCCTCGACCATGCCGTGCATGAGGGCGGGCGTGATGTCGGCAAACGGAAAGCCCGCTGTGACGTAGGGAATCAGCGCCTTGCGGCCCTGGGCTTTCAGCTGTTCAAAAGTGGTCTGGATGCGGCTCATGGCTTGGCGTCTCCGGTGGCGCCCTTGACGGTCAGGCCGCGCATGGACGGGCGGTCATAGAAATCCTCGCCCGACAGGTCGGCCACGGTGCCGATGTCCTTGTCGCCCCGGCCCGAGAGGTTGACCAGGATGGATTGGTCGGGCCGCATGGCGGGCGCGAGCTTGAGGGCATGGGCAAAGGCGTGGCTGGACTCGAGTGCGGGGATGATGCCTTCGGTGCGGCACAGGTGGTGGAAGGCTGAAAGCGCTTCCTGGTCGGTGATGCCCACATATTCGGCGCGCCCGATCTCCTGCAACCAGGCGTGCTCCGGCCCCACACCGGGGTAGTCCAGGCCCGCGCTGATGCTGTGCGTCTCGGTGATCTGGCCATTGGCGTCCTGCAGGATGAAGGTGCGGTTGCCGTGCAGCACGCCGGAGCTGCCACGCTGCAGCGACGCCGAGTGCTTGCCGCTGTCCAGGCCTTCGCCGGCCGCCTCCACGCCGATCAGGCGCGTCTTCTCGAACGGGATGTAGGGGTGGAAGATGCCCATGGCGTTGCTGCCGCCGCCCACGCAGGCGATCACGGCGTCGGGCTGCTCGGCCGCGATCTTCTGCTCGGCCAGCATGGCGGGCATTTGCTCGATGGATTCCTTGCCGATCACGCTCTGGAAGTCGCGCACCATCATCGGGTAAGGGTGGGGGCCTGCCACCGTGCCGATGATGTAGAAGGTGTTGTCCACGTTGGCCACCCAGTCGCGCATGGCTTCGTTGAGCGCGTCCTTGAGTGTCTTGCTGCCCGACTCGACCGGCACCACGGTGGCGCCCAGCAGCTTCATGCGGTAGACGTTGGGGCTTTGGCGCTTCACGTCTTCGCTGCCCATGTAGACCACGCATTCGAGGCCATAGCGCGCGCAGATGGTGGCGGTGGCCACGCCGTGCTGGCCCGCGCCGGTTTCGGCAATCACGCGCGGCTTGCCCATGCGGCGTGCCAGCATGGCCTGCCCGATCACGTTGTTGATCTTGTGGGCGCCGGTGTGGTTGAGGTCCTCGCGCTTGAGGTAGATCTGCGCGCCGCCCAGCTCGCGGCTGGTGCGGGCGGCGTGGTAAACCGGCGAAGGGCGGCCCACGAAGTGCTTGAGCTCGTAGTGGAATTCGGCGAGGAACTCCGGGTCGTGCTGGTAGCGGGCGTAGGCCTCGCGCAGTTCCTGGATCGCGTGGGTGAGGGTTTCGCTGACGAAGCTGCCGCCGTAGGGGCCGAAATGGCCCGAGGAATCAGGTTGCTGATAGGAATTCATGGGGGTTCTTTGCAAGTTGGGCATCGGCCGCGCGCACGGCGGCGATGAAGCGCTCGATCTTTCCGGCGTCCTTGATGCCCTTCAGGGGCTGGCCATCGGGACTGTTCGGGTCCGTGGCCTCGACGCCGGAGCTGACATCAACCGCCAGCGTTTTGCAACGCGGGCGGACTTGCAAAATGCCATCGGTCACGTTTGCAGGCGTGAGTCCACCAGACAAAACGAGGTGAGAGGCTACGCTTGGTGGAAGGAGTGACCAATTGAATGCTTTGCCGCCACCGCCATAACCTTCGACATGGGCGTCGAGCAGGATGGCCTGGGCGTGAGAATAATCGTGGGCGTATTTTACGAGGTCGAAGCGGGCGGCACCATCACCCAGGGGAATCCGCGCTGCGCGCAGGTAGGGCCGCGCGCCCTGGCCGGTGGCCGCGAGGCAGTCCTCGGGAGTTTCATCACCATGAAATTGGATGGTGGCGCCCGCTATCAAAGCGCTGGCAGCTATCACATTCGTAGCGGATTCGTTCACGCAGAGCAGCACCGGCGTCACGAAAGGCGGCAACCGTCGGGCCAGTTGCGCCGCACGTGCGGGCGTGACCGCACGGGGGCTGGGGGCATAGAGCACGAAGCCGATCGCGTCGGCACCTGCCGCCACGGCGGCGTCCACGTCTTCCTCGCGGGTCAGGCCGCAGATTTTGATGCGGGTGCGGGCCGGAGGAGGGAGGGGGGTGTCTTGGGCTTTCATGGCAGCCAATCATACGCAGCCGTGCGCTGGGGCAGGCCCCAGCGGGCTTCGTAGACCGGGCCCTGGAAATACAGTCCGTCCGGGGAGAACGTCGGCGCGGCCGCGTCGCGTGATTGGGCGGCCAGCACCTGCGCCATCCACTCGGGCGGTTGGTCCCCCCGGCCCACGGCAATCAGGCAGCCCATGATGTTGCGGATCATGTGGTGCAGGAAGGCGTTGGCTTCGAACTCGAAGCGCCAGTAGCAGGGGCTCCAGCCCAGCTCGGGGTGGGGGGCGCTCAGGCCCCGGCGGGTGATGTCGATGCGCTGCAGCGTCTTGACGGGAGACTTGGCCTGGCAGGCCGATGCACGAAAGGAGGTGAAGTCATGCTCGCCGAGCAGGATGTCGGCAGCCTGCCGCATGGCGCCATGGTCCAGCGGGTGGAACACCCAGCCCACGCGCCCGGCATCCACGCTGGGCCGCACGGGCGATTGCAGCAGTACGTAGGCGTAGCGCCGCGCCACGGCGCTGGCGCGGGCATGGAAATCCGGGGGCACAGGCTGTGCCCATTGAACGGCAATATCGGCGGGGAGAAAGGTGTTGGTGCCGCGCACCCACGACGATGCAGGGCGCTGCAGCGGCGTGTCAAAGTGCACCACCTGCATCAACCCGTGCACCCCCGCATCGGTGCGGCCGGCGCACAGGGTGCTCACAGGGTGCGTGGCAAAGCGGCCCAGGGCCGCTTCGAGTTTGTCCTGAACCGTGTTGCCGGACAGCTGGCTTTGCCAGCCGCTGTAAGCCTGGCCGTTGTAGCCGACACCCAGGGCCACCCGCGTCATGGGGTGGCCTGGGGACGGGGTGGGTGGGGAGGTGCTTGCCCCTGCGGGCTGCATCAGCCCAGTTCGGCCAGCATGCGCTGGGCGCGGGTCTTGAGTGCGCCGCTGGATTCAGCAACCACTTCTTCAATCAGCGTGCGGGCGCCGTCGGTGTCGCCAATGGCGTTGAACTCTTCGGCCAGCGCCAGCTTGGTGGCCAGTGGATCGTCCTGGGCCGCTGCCGAGCCATCGTCGGCAGACTCATCCAGAGCGGGGGCGGGCGCCGCCTTGGCTGCGGGGGCTGCCATGGGTTTGGACGGTGCATTCAGGTCGAGTGAGAGGTCGCCCAGGTCGAACTCCATGGGGCTCGCGTCCTGGGTGTCACCCACCAGAGGCATGGGCCCCGACGGAGCCATGCTCAGATCATCCATGCTCGGGAAGTCGAGGCTGGCTACCGGGGGCGGATCCATCACGGGGCTGGGCGCCGTGTCCTGGCCACTCCAGGCGGGGGGTTCTGCGGAAGGGGGAGGTGGCAGATCCAGCTCCGGGCGCAGCGTCTGGGGCTCGTCGGCCTCGGGGGCTGCATGGAGGGCACTGGTGGCGGCTGCCGCTGCTGCGGCAAAACCACCGGGGGCGGCGGGGGGGGCGTCGGTCAGCGCGTCGTCGGGCAGGTCCAGGTCGAGATCGAGGTCCAGATCCGGGGGCAATGCCGCTTCGGGGCTGCCTGCCCCGGTGAAGGTGCTGGGGAAGCCGCCAGGAGGGAGCGATGGGGACTCGTCCTCGCCCTGGCCAGGGCGGCCACCCGGCTGGTACAGGCGGTTCTCGGGCTCCAGGTCGCGGCCCAACTCGGCAATGCGGGCCCAATCTGGGCCTTCGCCCTGGGTCAGTTTGAAGACCTCGCCGGCCACGGCCTCCAGAGCCTTGCGGTCTTGGCGCTTGGCATAGATTTCGCCCAGCTTGACGTGCACAGACACACGGCCCGGATTGTGGCGGACAGCTTCTTTCAGGATTTCCTCGGCCTGCAGGTCACGGCCATAGGCCAGGTACACATCGGCTTCGGCCACGGGGTCCACATCGCCGCCCGCGTCCAGCTGGCTCGGCGAATAGGCCATGGAAGAGCCGGTGGTCATGTCGCTGTTGGCCGTGTCCACGCGCTGGCCGCCACTGGCGCCAAAGAAGGAGTCGGGCTGGATGCGGCTTTCGAGGAAGGAGCTGTCCACGCCGTTGTTCTGGCGGCGCCGCTGGATGACGCGGTAGGCACCGAACCCCAGCAGGCCTGCAAGCGCGATACCGCCGCCAATCGGCAGCAGCGGATCGTCCATGAGGCTTGCGAGGAAGCCGGGCTCTTCGGCTGGTGCGGGGGCGGGCGCTGGTTTGGGGGCTGGCGCTGGCGTAGGGGCCGGCGCGGACGCTTCCGGAGCAGGTGCCGAGGCGGCCGCCTCGGCGGGCACCGTGGCTTCTGCCGGGGCGCTGGCCGCAGGGGCTGGCGCCGATGCAGCGGGCTGTGGCGCGGGAGGGGCGGTGGGCGTGGCGGGCACGGCGGGCGCTTGCACGGCCACGCCCGCAGGCGCACTGGCGGTGCTGGCTGCCGCAGGGGCTGTGCCGCTGCCGGCGGCCGTGGAGGCGGCGCCCAGCTTGTTCAGGTCGGTGATGTTCTTGGACAGCTCGGCCATCCGGGTGGCGGCTTCGCCAGCCTGCTTGTCTTTGGCGACCTGTTCTTCGGCGGCCTTCTGGCCCTTCACGGAGCCCTTGGACAGCGTGAGCTTGTCCGGGGCGGCCGTGGCCGGTTTCTTGTCTTCCACCCGGGTTTGCACAGAGCCGGAGGCCGAGCGTTGGGCGGCTGCGACCTCGGTGGTGGGGGCTGCGCCTGCGAGCTTGCGGCGGAAGTCGTTGAAGTCGCGCGCTTGCGCAGAGAGGATCTGGCGTGCCTCGGGGGCGGTGGTGGCCTGGGCTGCGGCCTGGTCGGGCATTTGCAGTACGGCACCAGCCTTCAGGCGGTTCACATTGCCGTGGATGAAGGCGTCGGGATTGGACCGCATCATGGCGACCAGCATCTGGTCGAGGGAAACGCCTGCGGGCTTGTAGGCGTTGGCAAGGCGGCCGGCGGTATCGCCCGCCTGCACGGTCACTCCTTCGGCGGGGGTGGGGCGGGGTGCTGCGGCTGGGCGTGGGGCTGGCGCAGGTTCGGCCTGGCGGGCCTGCGGCGCTGCGGGGGCCCGCACGGCAGGCGCGGGCGCGGGGGCGGCAGATGCAACCGATGGCGCAGAAATTTGGGGCGAGGCCGTGACCGCAGGCGCTGGGCGGCGCATTGTGGGCGGGTCAAACAGCATGGTGTAGCTGCGCACGATGCGGCCCGATCCCCAGTTGGCGTCCAGCACCAGGTCGAGGAAAGGCTCGTTCACGGGGCGGTCGCTCGACAGGCGCAGCACGGCCGTGCCATCGGGGCGGCGCTGCAGCTGGATCTGCAGGTTGTTCATGGCCTGGGTGTATTCCATGCCCTGGGCGCGGAATACTTCGGGGGCGGCTGCCGTGGCGCGCAGCGTGTCGGCTTCAGCGGGGGTGATTTGGGGCAGGTCGATTTCTGCACGCAGGGGCTCGCCCAGGGCCGACTGCACGGTGATACGGCCCAGTGCCAGGGCCGAGGCATCGCTGGCATAAAAACCGGAGCAAGCCACGGCCGCAGCCGCCAGGACAGAGAATTTCCAACGATGCATGTTTGCCAACAACTGATGAGGATTTTGTGCGGCTCGGACGAGCGGTGCTTTTCTTGTCATGGTCTGGTCCCGCCCCGGCGCGTGAAAATATGTAAAAAGCACCATAGCATCAATGTTTTGCACTGACAAGCTGAGGTGGCTCCGAAGCTTTGAGAGGGGTGTTGGTGCCCCAACTTGGGGCATTCGGTTGTTGCCAATTGCCAACGTCCCGTAACGGAGTGTGTCCCGGGGCCGGACGTGAAAAAGCGCGCGCACAGGGTGTGCGCGCGCTTTGGGGCGGCCCGGCCGGGGGCGGGGGGATCAGGCGTCCAGCAGGATGCGCAGCATGCGGCGCAGGGGCTCGGCAGCACCCCACAGCAGCTGGTCGCCAATGGTGAATGCGCCCACGTATTCAGGGCCCATGGCCAGCTTGCGGATGCGGCCGACCGGGATGGTCATGGTGCCGGTCACGGCCACGGGGGTCAGGTCCTTGATCGTGGCTTCGCGGGTGTTGGGAACCACCTTGGCCCACTCGTTGTCGGCAGCGATCATGGCCTCGATGTCGGCCACGGGTACGTCCTTCTTGAGCTTGAAGGTCAGTGCCTGGCTGTGGCAGCGCATGGCGCCCACGCGCACGCAGAAGCCATCGACCGGGATGGCGGCGGAGTCGAAGCCCTCGCCCATGCCAAGGATCTTGTTGGTCTCGGCCATGCCCTTCCATTCTTCCTTGGACATGCCCCAGCCAGGCTCGTCCTGGCTTTTGCCAATACCCAGGTCCTTGTCGATCCAGGGGATCAGCGAGCCGCCCAGCGGCACGCCGAAGTTGGCGGTTTCAGCGCCGGTCAGGGCGCGCTGCTTGGCAATGACCTTGCGGTCGATTTCCAGGATGGCGCTCTTGGGGTCGTCCAGCAGCGAGCGCACTTCGGCGTTCAGCGTGCCGTACTGCGTGAGCAGCTCGCGCATGTGCTGGGCGCCGCCGCCGGAAGCCGCCTGGTAGGTCTGGGTGCTCATCCACTCGACGAGGCCGGCCTTGTACAGCGCGCCCACGCCCATCAGCATGCAGCTCACGGTGCAGTTGCCGCCGATCCAGTCCTTGCCGCCGTGGGCCAGGGCGTTCTTGATCACGGGCATGTTCACCGGGTCGAGCACGATGACGGCGTTCTTCTCCATGCGCAGGGAGGATGCGGCGTCGATCCAGTGGCCGTTCCAGCCCGCGGCGCGCAGTTGGGGGTACACCTCGTTGGTGTAGTCACCGCCCTGGGCGGTGATGATGATCTCGCAGCGCTTCAAGGCGTCGATGTTGAACGCGTCCTGCAGGGTGGTTTCGTTCTTGGCCTGCGCAGGGGCCTTGCCGCCGGCGTTGGATGTGGAGAAGAACAATGGCTCGATCAGGTCGAAGTCTTTTTCTTCGATCATGCGGTCCATCAACACCGAGCCGACCATGCCGCGCCAGCCAACCAAACCTACCAACTTGCTCATTTCAACGCCCCTTTCAGATTAAGAAACAGTGCCAGACCGGACTGCTCGCCTGGCTCGTCTGGCCAGGAGGGGCGCACGACGAACCAGGCTGAGTCAGCCCTTAATGGTCGTGGTTTTGGTGATGATTGCGCGCGCAGCCACACCGGCCAGGGCGGCGGATGCGATGTTCAGGGCGAACGGGCGGGCGGCAAACATGAGGTGACATTGTAGCGGATGCCGCTGCGGCGCAATGGGCCATGTGCGTTGCAGCCCTTGTGCCGTGCACGAAACCAACGGTGGGGCACTGGCTGCAAGGGGCGTCTGCGTTCGATGCCGGGCGAGCGACAGGCGGTGGCCCGTCCCCGTGCATGCGGGGTGCCGCAGTGAGCGCGGCTTGTGCCGAGCGTCTACAGTGCGGGGTCTTGTGCAGGTGCCGCGGCTGCCGTTGGGTTTGTGCCGGTGCCTGCGGTTCTGCGGTTGTTGGCCATGGGTCGAAGGGTGAGATGCAAGTCATTGTTGTAGGGGCTGGAAAGCTGGCCCAGGAGCTGCTGGGCGCGTTGACGGTGGGCGATGGGGCCGAGGGCGGGGCGGGGGTGGTGGTGCCCTGGTCCGATGCCGTGGCGCACAGAGCCGAAAAATCCATCGTGGTCCATGCGGGTTCGGGGCGGGAGCTGGCGGCGGCGGTGGCCTTTTGCGCGGCCACCCAGTCGCCATTGATCGAGCTGGCCACGGGCTCCGATCTGGAGCAGATGGTGCCGGGTTTCCCGGTGGTGGTGTGCCCCAACACCAACATCCTGATGCTCAAGTTCATGGGCATGCTGGAGCGCAGCGGCCATTTGTTCCACAACCAGCGGGTCCGGCTCATCGAGTCGCACCAGGCGCAAAAGTCCTCGGTGCCTGGCACGGCGGTCAGCATGGCGCAGTCGCTGGGGCTGCCTGTGGCAGAGATCGAGTCCGTGCGCTCTGCCGACGTGCAGCGCACAGAGCTGCAGATTCCTGACGCACATCTGGCACGCCATGCCTACCACCAGATCCTGGTGGAGGACGGCCTGTGCAGCCTGAAGCTGGAGACGCGCGTCTATGGCGACGCCCCGTATGCGCAGGGGGTGGCGCAGATCGTGGCTGCGGTGCAGGCGCGGGTGCTGGAGTGCCGGTGTTACTCCGTCATGGAGTTCGTGCACCAAGGTTGGTTGTAGGCCCCCGCCACCATGAAAAAAGCGCCGGATGCCGGCGCTTTTCTGTGTACGGGCGATGAGGGCCCGGAGGGGCGATCTTCAGGCGGCCAGCGCCTTCACCACGGCATCGCCCATTTGCGCCGTGCCCACCTTGGTGGTGCCTTCGCTGTAGATGTCGGGCGTGCGCAGGCCCTGGGCCAGCACCTTTTGCACGGCGGCTTCGATGCGCTGGGCGGCGGCTTCCTGGTTCAGGCTGAAGCGCAGCATCATCGCGGCCGAGAGGATGGTGGCCAGCGGGTTGGCCACGCCCTTGCCGGCGATGTCGGGGGCGCTGCCGTGGCTGGGCTCGTACAGGCCCTGGTTGCTGCTGTTCAGGCTGGCCGAGGGCAGCATGCCGATGGAGCCGGTGAGCATGGAGGCCTCGTCCGACAGGATGTCTCCGAACATGTTGCCGGTGACCACCACGTCAAACGCCTTGGGCGCCTTCACGAGTTGCATGGCCGCGTTGTCCACGTACATGTGCTGCAGTTCGACGTCGGGGTATTCCTTGTGCACGTCGGTGACCACGTCCTTCCAGAACTGGAAGGTTTCGAGCACGTTGGCCTTGTCCACGCTGGTGACCTTCTTGCTCCGCTTGCGGGCGGCCTGGAAGGCGACGTGGGCGATGCGCTCGATCTCGGGGCGGCTGTAGCGCATGGTGTCGAAGGCCTCCTCGGCACCGGGGAAGTGGCCATCGGTGGCCACGCGGCGGCCGCGCGGCTGGCCGAAGTAGATGTCGCCGGTCAGCTCGCGGATGATGAGGATGTCGAGGCCTGCGATCAGCTCGGGCTTGAGGCTCGATGCACCCACCAGTTGCTCGTAGCAGATGGCGGGGCGGAAGTTGGCAAACAGGCCCAGGTTCTTGCGCAGACCCAGGATGGCCTGCTCGGGGCGCAGGGGGCGGTCGAGCTTGTCGTATTTCCAGTCACCCACGGCGCCGAACAGGATGGCGTCGGCGCTCTTGGCCAGGTTCAGGGTCGATTCGGGCAGCGGGTGGCCATGGGCTTCGTAGGCAGCGCCGCCGACCAGGGCGGATTCCATTTCGAATTTCAGGTCAAGCGCCTTCAGGACCTTGACGGCCTCGGCCACGATTTCTGTGCCAATGCCGTCACCCGGCAGAACTGCGATTTTCATTGATTTTGCTTCTCTATTGATAGCTGGTAGCGCTTGTCCATCAAGCGCAAGAGGCCGATTTGATGGGTGTTTTCAGGACACCATGGTGTGCGCCAGCCAGGGCTTGGTGGCCAGGCGCTCTGCTTCAAACGCCCGGATCTTGTCGGACTGGCGCAGGGTCAGGCCGATGTCGTCAAAGCCGTTGAGCAGGCAGTATTTGCGGAAGGCGATCACGTCGAACGGGATTTCCTCGCCCTGCGGGCGCACGACCACCTGGCGTTCCAGGTCAATGGTGAGCTGGTAGCCCGGGAAGGCCGCCACTTCGTCGAACAGCTGGGCCACGGTGGCCTCGGGCAGCACGATGGGCAAGAGGCCGTTCTTGAAGCAGTTGTTGAAGAAGATGTCGGCAAAGCTGGGCGCGATCACGGCGCGAAAGCCGAACTGGTCCAGCGCCCAGGGCGCGTGTTCGCGGCTCGATCCGCAGCCGAAGTTCTTGCGCGCGATCAGGATGCTGGCGCCTTGGTAGCGCGGCTGGTTCAGCACGAAGTCGGGGTTGGGCTTGCGTTGGCTTTCGGGGATGCCGGGCTCGCCCTTGTCCAGGTAGCGCCATTCGTCAAACAGGTTGGGGCCAAAGCCCGTCTTCTTGATCGACTTGAGGAACTGCTTGGGGATGATGGCGTCGGTGTCGACGTTCTCGCGGTCCATGGGGGCCACAAGGCCCTTGAGCAAGGTGAATTTCTGCATGGCGTTCTTTTATTTGGCGGCGCGTTCGAGGGCACCACCGGCGCGCTGTACGTCCTGGCCCACGCCCTTGACGGTGTTGCAGCCGGCCAGCACGAAGGTGATGGCGAGCACGATGAGGGTTGCGGTCTTTTTCATGACAGGGCTCCTTCAGGCAAATTGACGAATGTCCACAAAGTGGCCGTGCACGGCAGCGGCGGCGGCCATGGCGGGGCTGACAAGGTGGGTGCGGCCGCCAGCGCCCTGGCGGCCTTCGAAGTTGCGGTTGCTGGTGCTGGCGCAGCGCTCGCCGGGCTCCAGGCGGTCGGCATTCATGGCCAGGCACATGCTGCAGCCGGGTTCACGCCACTCAAAGCCGGCGGCCTTGAAGATCTGGTCCAGGCCCTCGCGCTCGGCCTGCTCCTTGACGAGGCCCGAGCCGGGCACCACCAGGGCCAGCTTCACATTGCTGGCCACCTTGCGGCCCAGGTTCTTGACCACGGCGGCGGCTTCGCGCATGTCTTCGATGCGGCTGTTGGTGCAACTGCCGATGAACACCTTGTCGATGGTGATGTCGTTGATGGGCTTGCCGGGTTGCAGGTCCATGTAGGTCAGTGCGCGTTCGATGGCTCCGCGCTTGTTGGCGTCCTTTTCCTTGTCCGGGTCGGGCACGCGGGCGTCGATGCCCAACACCATTTCGGGCGAGGTGCCCCAGGTGACCTGGGGCTGGATCTCGGCCGCGTCGAGTTTGACCACGGTGTCGAACTGCGCGTCGGCGTCAGAGTGCAGCGTCTTCCAGTACGCCACGGCCTGGTCCCATTCCACGCCGGTGGGCGACAGGGGGCGGCCCTTGACGTATTCAATGGTCTTCTCGTCCACCGCCACCAGGCCTGCGCGCGCACCGCCTTCAATGGCCATGTTGCACACGGTCATGCGGCCTTCCATGCTCATGGCGCGGAAGACGGAGCCTGCAAACTCGATGGTGTAGCCCGTGCCGCCCGCCGTGCCGATCTTGCCGATGATGGCCAGCACCACATCCTTGGGGGTCACGCCCTTGGCGAGCGTGCCGTCCACCTGCACCAGCATGTTCTTGGCCTTCTTGGCCAGCAGGGTCTGCGTGGCCATCACGTGCTCGACCTCCGACGTGCCGATGCCGTGGGCCAGCGCGCCGAACGCGCCATGGGTGCTGGTGTGGCTGTCGCCGCACACCACCGTCATGCCGGGCAGGGTGGCGCCGTTTTCGGGGCCGATCACGTGCACGATGCCCTGGCGCTTGTGCATGAAGGGGAAGAACGCGGCGGGCGAGATCGTCGCCATGTTGTCGTTCAGCGTGGTGATCTGCTCTTTGCTGATCGGGTCGGTGATGCCGTCGTAGCCGTTTTCCCAGCCCGTGGTGGGCGTGTTGTGGTCGGCCGTGCCCACGATGGAACTCATGCGCCAGACCTTGCGGCCCGCCTGGCGCAGGCCTTCGAACGCCTGCGGGCTGGTGACTTCGTGCACCAGGTGGCGGTCGATGTAGAGGATGGAGGTGCCGTCCTCTTCGGTGTGGACGACATGCTCGTCCCAGATCTTGTCGTACAGGGTGCGTCCCATGGCGTGGCTTTCTTTCTGCTTTCAGGTGGGTGATTGGATTTTAGTGTCGGGGGCCGGGTTCACTGGTGCCGGGGCGGACTGTGGCGCGAGGTGTTCCACCAGCAAGCGGGCCGTGATGGGCAGGGCCTCAAAGTCGCGGGCGACCACCCGCAGTTCGCGGTGGGCCCAGGCGTCGGTCAGCGGGATGGCTTGCAGGTGGCCCACGCCGCGCATGAGGGCAAAGGCCCGGTCGGGCAGCAGGCCCACGCCCAGGCCGTTGTCGATCATGCGGCACATGGCATCGAGCCCCGTGACCTGGATGCGCTGGCGCAGCGGGCGCCCGGCGGCCGCAGCGGCCGCGCGCATGGCCAGGCTGATGCTGCTGTTGGCGTGCAGGCCCACAATGTCCCAGTCCAGGACTTCTTCAAAATTGATAGCTGCTTGGGCAGACAGGGTGTGCCCTGCAGGCACGACAAGCACCAAACGGTCGGAGCGGTAGGGGCGGCTTTGCAGGGCGGGGCTGCCCCCCAGGCTGGCGGTGCCGATGTTGCAGATGCCGAGGTCGGCGGCGCCCTCTTGCACGGCGTGCAGCACGTCGCTGGAGAGGTGCTCCTGCAGGTCGATCTTGATCTGGTTGTGCTCGCGCGCAAAGGCGCCGAGGTCTTCGGGCAAAAACTGAAAGATGGCCGAGATGTTGGCGTGCATGCGCACATGGCCGCGCACGCCGTCGGCGTATTCGCTCAATTCGCCCTGCATGCGTTCCAGCCCAAATAGCACGGTGCGCGCGTGGTGCAGCAGGCTCTCGCCCGCGGGTGTGAGGGTCACGCCCCGGCTGTGGCGGTAGAGCAGGGCGGTGTCTACAGCGGTTTCCAGATCCGACAGGCGCTTGCTGACGGCCGATGCGGCAATGAATTCGCGCTCGGCCGCGCGGCCGATGCTGCCAAGCTCGCACACCGCCACAAACAGTTGCAGCGAGGTGAGGTCGATACGGCGCGCAAAACTGCGCTCGGAGCTTTTCATGGGATGTTTGTCTTCTCGAAACGAGAAGGTTGTCTATTTTCTCCCCATTATGAATGGATTGTCATCGCCATACGCGATGGCTTTGCTGCCCGTCCGCGTGTTGCCGGACCCACCGGGGGCAAAGGACTCAGGCTGCGCAGGTGCTGCCGTGCTCGGGCACTGCCGCCTGCCAGCGCAGTTCGTGTGCGATGCGCTGGCGCAGGTGGTCGGCCGCACCCATTTCGCCGTGCACCACGTACACCTGGTCGGGCGCGTGGCCCATGCTGCGCAGCCAGGCGATGAGCTGGTTGCCATCGGCATGGGCCGAGGCGGACGACAGCCGCACCACCTCAGCGCGCACGGCCACGTCCTGGCCATGGATGCGGAGGGTCTTTTCGCCCTCGGCCAGGCGGGCGCCGCGTGTGCCCGGCGCCTGGTGGCCGGTCAGGATGACCATGTTGCGGTGGTCGCCCGCATGCAGCGCCAGGTGATGCAGCACGCGCCCCCCGGTGGCCATGCCGCTGGCCGACAGGATGACCATGGGGCCATGCAGCCGGGCCAAGCCCTTGGATTGTTCGGGTGTCTGGACCATGGTGGCGCCATGTTCCAGCGCCTGGACCTCGCGGGCGCTCAGGCGGTGCTCTTGCATGTGGTGCTGGAACAGGCCCGTGGTGCTCACGGCCATGGGGCTGTCCAAAAACACCTTGAGCGACGCGGGCACCACGCCCTGCGCCTTGAGCAGGCCGATGGCGTGCAGCACCACCTGGGCACGGCCCACGGCAAATACCGGCACCACGGCCGTGCCGCCGCGTGCGGCCAGGCGCTGCAGGGCGGGGCCCAGCTCATCGAGCAGGCCCTCGGGCGGGTGCTCGCGGTCGCCGTAGGTGGATTCGATGAGCACCGTGTCGGCGGGGGGCGGGGCATCGGGCGGGTTCATCAGCAGGTCATCGGGCCGACCCAGATCGCCCGAGAACAGGATGCGCCGGCCGCCCACCTCCAGCAGCACGCTGGCCGCGCCCAGGATGTGGCCGGCAGGGGAGAGCGTCACGCGCCAGCCGGGCAGGGGCTCGAACGCCTTGCGGAAGGCGTGGATCTGAAAGTGCTTGAGGCAATGCAGCGCATCCAGCCGGGTGTACAGCGGCAGGGCCGGGCTGTGGCTGCTGAGCTGGTGGCGGTTGAGGAAGGCGGCGTCCTCCTCCTGCAGGTGCCCACTGTCGGGCAGCAAGATGGTGCACAGGTCGCGCGTGCCCGGCGTGCTGTGGATGGCGTGGGTGTAGCCATCGCGGGTGAGCAGGGGCAGGTAGCCGCTGTGGTCCAGGTGGGCGTGGGTCAGCACCACCGCGTCGATCTGGTGCGGCGCGACGGGCAGCGGCTGCCAGTTGCGCAGGCGCAGTTGCTTGTAGCCCTGGAAGAGCCCGCAATCCACGAGCAGGCTCTTGCCGTTGTGGCGCACCAGGTATTTGGAGCCGGTGACCGTGCCCGAGCCGCCCAGGAAGGTGATGTTGACGTTCATGCCGATGCCCCCTTTTTTTCCTTTTGCCCTTGTGCCCTTGTGCCCCAGCACGGCGGCTCTCCATGGTCGCTGTGCGGGCCTTCATGCTACTGCGCAGGTGCCTGGGGGCTGCGGCTGGCGGGTGGGTTCTTGCCTCAGATCAAGAAACTGCCGTCGGCAATGTTTTTCTGTTGCAAATCCCCCGGCGGGACTACAGTGGTCGGCTCCTTCGTTCCGATGGGCCGTTCTGACGGACTTTCCAACAGGTGGGACATGCAACCCAGGTCTTCCTGTCACGCGCATCGCGCCTTGCTGGCCGCAGTTTTGCTGGCCGGCGGGCCGCAGCTGCGTGCGCAGCCCCTGGACGACCCGCCCGAATGGGCCGATGAACCCCCCGTGCTGTCGCGCTGGTTGGAAGAGGGCTATGACGCCGAAGTGCGGCGCCAGCCGCACCGCGCCGCGCAGCGGTACTGCGATGCCGCGCGCTATGGCAGCGTGGAGGCGCAATACCGCCTGGGCCGCCTGCTGATGCGGGGGCGCGATGTGGTGCCCGACCCGGCGGCCGCTGCCACCCTGCTGGCCCTGGCCGCGCAGCGGGGGCACGAAAAGGCGCGCGGCCTGGCCGAAGGCCTGGTGCCGGGAGACCGCCTGCCGGACTGCCTCACCACGGGCGAGGCGCCCCGGCTGGAGGTGCGCGATTCTGCCCAGGAGGTCGTGCCCCAGGAGGTGGTGGACCGCTATGTTCGCAACCTGCCCGACGACAAACGCCGCCACGCCGAGCTGGTGCAACGGCTCGCACCCCGCTTCGAGGTGGACCCGCGCCTGGCGCTGGCCATCGTGCGCTCCGAATCCAACTTCCAGGCCCGTGCGCTGTCGCCCAAGAATGCGCAGGGGCTGATGCAGCTCATCCCCGAAACCGCCGAGCGCTTTGGCGTGCGCGATGTGTGGAACCCCGAGCAGAACGTGCGCGGCGGGCTGACCTATCTGCGCTGGCTGCTGGACCGCTTTGGGGGGGATGTGGCGCTGGCCTCGGCCGCCTACAACGCGGGCGAGAAAGCCGTGGAGCGCCACGGCGGCGTGCCGCCCTACACCGAGACGCGCGAGTACGTGCGCCGCATCCTGGGCTTTTACCGTGCGACCCAGCACGAGCGGCCGAGCAAGGCCACGGGTGTGGTCACGCAGCCGGCGGGGCGCATGAAAAAACCGCCCGGGCCGTGAGGCCGAGGGCGGTTGAGGGGGCGTTCGGAGGCCGGATCAGCTGAAGAAGTTCTTCAGCCGGTCCGTCCAGCTCTCGCCGCTGGGCGAGTGGCGGGCGCCGCCCTTCTTGAGCGAATCTTCCAGCTCGCGCAGCAGCTTGCGCTGGTGCTCGGTGAGCTTGACCGGCGTCTCGACCGCGATGTGGCAGTACAGGTCGCCGGGGTAGCTGGCGCGCACGCCCTTGATGCCCTTGCCGCGCAGGCGGAACTGCTTGCCGGCCTGGGTGCCTTCGGGGATGTCGATGGCGGCCTTGCCGGCCAGCGTCGGCACCTCGATCTCGCCGCCCAGGGCGGCCGTGATGAAGCTCACCGGCACCTGGCAGTGCAGGTCGTCGCCGTCGCGCTCGAAGATGTCGTGCTTCTTCAGGCGGATCTCGATGTACAGGTCGCCCGGCGGTCCGCCATTGGTGCCCGGCTCGCCATTGCCGGTGCTGCGGATGCGCATGCCGTCGTCGATGCCCGCAGGGATCTTCACTTCCAGCGTCTTTTGCTTCTTGAGCTTGCCCTGGCCGTGGCAGGTGGTGCAGGGCTCGGGAATGATCTTGCCCGTGCCGCGGCAGTGCGGGCAGGTCTGCTGCACGCTGAAGAAGCCCTGGCGCATCTGCACCGTGCCGGAGCCCGAGCAGGTCGAGCAGGTCTTGGCACTGGTGCCGGGCTTGGCGCCGCTGCCGTGGCAGGTGTCGCAGCTCTCCCACGAAGGGATGCGGATCTGCGCGTCCTTGCCGCGGGCGGCCTCTTCCAGCGTGATCTCCATGGCGTAGCTGAGGTCGCTGCCCCGGTACACCTGGCGCCCGCCCGTGCCGCGCCCACGCCCGCCCTGCTGGCCGAACATGTCGCCGAAGATGTCGCCAAAGGCCTCGGCAAAACCGCCGAAACCTTCCGCGCCCGGGCCTCCGGGGCCACGCATGTTGGGGTCCACCCCCGCATGGCCGTACTGGTCGTAGGCCGCGCGCTTTTGCGGGTCGGAGAGCATCTCGTAGGCCTCCTTGGCCTCCTTGAACTTCTCTTCGGCAGGCTTGGCCGCATCCCCCTGGTTGCGGTCAGGGTGGTGCTTCATCGCCAGCTTGCGATAGGCCTTCTTGATTTCTTCGTCCGAGGCGTTCTTGGGAACGCCCAGGATTTCGTAAAAGTCTCGTTTGGACATAGTGATTCAGAACCCGGTTGGAGCAGGAACGCCGCGCAAGCACCGAGAGCGGCACCGCGCGGCGGCTGGGGTCAACGGAGGCCTGCTCAGCCCTTCTTGACTTCCTTCACTTCGGCATCGACGACGTTGTCGTCGTCAGCGGGCTTGGCCGACGAAGCGGAGGCCGAGGCGCCTGCTGCATCGGCGCCACCGGCGGCCTGGGCGGCTTGCGCTGCCTGGGATTCGGCATACATCTTCTCGCCCAGCTTCTGGCTGGCGGCCATCAGGGCCGTGGTCTTCTCGTCGATGGAGGCCTTGTCCTCGCCCTTCAAGGCTTCTTCCAGGGCCTTCACGGCGGCCGTGATCGCGTCCTTTTCACCGGCGTCCAGCTTGTCGCCATGCTCGGCCAGGCTCTTGTTCACGCTGTGCACGGCGGCTTCGCCCTGGTTCTTGGACTGCACCAGTTCCAGCTTCTTCTTGTCGTCCGCGGCGTTCAGCTCGGCGTCCTTCACCATCTTCTGGATTTCTTCTTCCGACAGGCCGGAGCTGGCCTTGATGGTGATCTTGTTTTCCTTGCCCGTGCCCTTGTCCTTGGCGCCCACGTGCAGGATGCCGTTGGCGTCGATGTCGAACGACACTTCGATCTGCGGCACGCCCCGTGCTGCGGGTGGGATGCCTTCGAGGTTGAACTCGCCCAGGGCCTTGTTGCCCGAGGCCATCTCGCGCTCGCCCTGGAACACCTTGATGGTCACGGCGGGCTGGTTGTCGTCGGCCGTGGAGAAGGTCTGTGCGAACTTCGTCGGGATCGTGGTGTTCTTGGTGATCATCTTGGTCATGACGCCGCCCAGGGTCTCGATGCCCAGGGACAGGGGGGTCACGTCCAGCAGCAGCACGTCCTTGCGGTCGCCCGACAGCACCTGGCCCTGGATAGCGGCGCCCACGGCCACGGCTTCGTCGGGGTTCACGTCCTTGCGGGGGTCCTTGCCGAAGAATTCCTTGACCTTCTCCTGCACTTTGGGCATGCGGGTCATGCCGCCGACCAGGATCACGTCATGGATGTCGGAGACGGACACGCCGGCATCCTTGATGGCGGTGCGGCAAGGCGCGATGGTGCGCTCGATCAGCTCTTCCACCAGGGCTTCCAGCTTGGCGCGGGTCAGCTTGATGTTCAGGTGCTTGGGGCCCGAGGCGTCGGCCGTGATGTAGGGCAGGTTGATGTCCGTGGCGGCCGAGTTCGACAGTTCGATCTTGGCCTTTTCGGCGGCTTCCTTCAGGCGCTGCAGGGCCAGTACGTCCTTGGACAGGTCCACGCCCTGTTCCTTCTTGAACTCGCTGATGATGAAGTCGATGATGCGCTGGTCGAAGTCTTCGCCGCCCAGGAAGGTGTCGCCGTTGGTGGACAGCACTTCGAACTGCTTTTCGCCGTCCACGTCGGCGATTTCGATGATGGACACGTCGAACGTGCCGCCGCCCAGGTCATACACGGCGATCTTGCGGTCGCCCTTTTCCTGCTTGTCCAGGCCAAAAGCCAGGGCCGCAGCGGTGGGCTCGTTGATGATGCGCTTGACTTCCAGGCCCGCAATGCGGCCAGCGTCCTTGGTGGCCTGGCGCTGGGCGTCGTTGAAATAGGCCGGCACGGTGATCACGGCTTCCGTGACGGGCTCACCCAGGTAGTCCTCGGCGGTCTTCTTCATCTTGCGCAGGATGTCGGCCGACACCTGCTGGGCCGACAGTTTGCTGCCGCGCACTTCCACCCAGGCGTCGCCGTTGTCGGCGGCCACGATGGAGTAGGGCATCAGGTCGATGTCCTTTTGCACTTCTTTTTCGGTGAACTTGCGGCCGATCAGGCGCTTGATCGCATACAGCGTGTTCTTGGGATTGGTCACGGCCTGGCGCTTGGCCGAGGCGCCGACGAGGATCTCGCCGTCTTCCTGGTAGGCCACGATGGAGGGCGTGGTGCGCGCGCCTTCGCTGTTCTCGATCACGCGCGTGGTGTTGCCTTCCATGATGGACACGCAGCTGTTGGTGGTGCCCAGATCAATGCCGATGATTTTTCCCATGATTTTTCTCCGAATGCTTGAATGTGTGGATGGCTAGTAACTTGTGGATAACTCGTGGGGGTTCAAGTCATCCGTGCGGGTTTATTTGACGATTTACTTCGGGGCCGTGACGGTGACCAGGGCCGGACGCAGTACGCGTTCGGCGATCACATAGCCTTTTTGCAGCACGGCCACGACGGTGTTGGCTTCCTGGTCGGCGGGCACCACGCTGATGGCCTGGTGCTGGTGCGGGTCGAACTTGGCGCCAGCGGCGGGATTGATGGCCAGCACCTTGTTGCGCTCCAGGGCTGAGGTCAACTGGCGCAGGGTGGCGTCGGCGCCTTCGCGCAGCTGCTGGGGTGTGGCTTCCTTGATGGCCAGGGCGGCGTCCAGGCTGTCGGCCACGGGCAGCAGGCTTTCGGCAAAGCTCTCGATGCCGAACTTGCGGGCCTTGGTCACTTCGTCGTCAGCGCGGCGGCGGGCGTTTTCGGCCTCGGCCTTGGCGCGCAGGAACTGGTCGGCCAGGTCGGCGCTCTTGGCCTTCAGCTCGGCCAGCTCGCCCTGCAGGCGGGCCAGCTCGTCGGAGGCGTGGGCAGCCATGGCGGCTTCGACTTCTTCGGGGGCGGGGGCGCTTTGGGGCGGGGTGGTTTGGCTGTGGTCTGACATGTCTTGGTCTGAAGGTGAATGAAACAGTACGCGCGGGAGTTGGGGGCATGCCGCCACAAATCAAGGTCTGCACCAGGGATTTGTCCTTGCGGACCCTGCGCGCCGCGCGCCGTGGTGCTAGGCATGTCGGCCCAACCCCGGGTTTTGCAAGGGCAGCCTGCCCATGTGCACGCCATTGGGCCCGATCGGGTGCCCTTTTGCGCGCACCTGAAGGGGTGGTGGCGGGTGTTGAGTGTACAAGCCACAGCGGCCGGGCTATAATCGCAGGCTTTCCCTTGCCACACCGCACAACCTACGGGGGTTGAGACGCAACGGGTGGTGTCATCCAAAAGGAGTCTGCATGCGTCATTACGAAATCATTTTGTTGATCCATCCGGATCAAAGCGAACAAGTTCCAGCCATGCTGGAGCGCTACAAGGGCATGATCACCGCTGGCGGTGGCAAGGTGCACCGCGTGGAAGACTGGGGCCGCCGTCAACTGGCGTACCTGATCAACAAGCTGGCCAAGGCCCACTACCTGTGCGTGAACATCGAAGCCGACCAGGCCGTGATGGCTGAACTGGAGCATGCCTTCAAGTTCAACGACGCCGTGCTGCGCCACCTGACGGTTCAGAAGAAGAAGGCCGACACGGGCCCATCTTCCATGATGAAGACCGTCGAGCGCGAAGAAGCCCGCAAGGCCAGCCAAGCGGAATACGCAGCGGCCGGCGAGCGCGGCGAGCGCTGATCCATCCTCGTTGGAGTGGAGAACCGCGTTGTCTTGACCGCTTGTATCGCAGAGGCTGAAGCCCTGCGCTACACGCCCGCCGGATTGCCTGCCATCACCCTGCGGCTCGAACACGAGTCCCAGCAAACCGAGGCAGGCCACCCCCGCGAAGTCAGGGCTGCCATCAAGGCTGTTGCCTTTGGTGCAATGGCCGAGCGTCTGGCAAGGCAGAACATCGGAAGTCTCTGGACTTTCCATGGATTTCTGGCCAACCCGCGCAATGGCAAGACCGCAGTGCTCCACGTCCAGGATATTCAACAAAATTAATTTTCAAGGGGTCCGCAATGGCCACGTTCAAGAAGTTCAACAAAGACAAGCGCCCAAAGCGCAACACCCAGTCCCTGCTGTTCAAGCGCAAGCGCTTCTGCCGCTTCACGGTGACGGGCGTTGAAGAAATCGACTACAAGGATGTCGACACGCTGCGCGATTTCATCGCCGAAAACGGCAAGATCATCCCCGCGCGCCTGACCGGCACGCGCGCCATCTTCCAGCGTCAGCTGAACACCGCCATCAAGCGCGCCCGCTTCCTGGCCCTGGTGCCTTACAGCGACCAGCACAAGATCTAAGGAGCACAACCCATGCAAATCATTCTGCTCGACAAGGTTGTGAACCTCGGCAACCTCGGTGAAATCGTCAAGGTCAAAGACGGTTACGCCCGCAACTTCCTGATCCCCGCTGGCCGCGCCCGCCGCGCCACGGAAGCCGCCAAGGCTGAGTTCGAAGCCAAGCGCGCTGAACTCGAAAAGGCTGCCGCTGCCAAGCTGGCAGAAGCCCAGGCCCAAGGCGAGAAGCTGGCTGGCACCACCGTCAAGCTGACGCAAAAGGCTGGCGTGGACGGCCGTCTGTTTGGTTCGGTGACCAACCACGACATCGCTGAAGAGCTGAACAAGCAAGGCTACAAGGTCGCCAAGGCCCAGATCCGCCTGCCCAACGGCCCCATCAAGGTCGTGAGCGAAAGCACCGTGAACGTTGCTCTGCACACCGACGTGGTGGTGGAAGTGACCGTGTCGGTCTACGGCGAAACCGCCTGATCGCCAGCGCGTAGATAATCTGCGCGACTCGCTGCGAAAGCCGCCTTCGGGCGGCTTTCGTGTTTTCGAGCCGGCCATTTGTACAGGGTTGCCCACCGGTAATCCACAGATTGCCCCAAGGCTTATCCATCCTGGCGGCCCCCCCCTGGGGCCACGGGGTGGCCGATTTTCAGACCTGTCCCGGAGAAATCCATGTCCGCTGTTTTCCCTCCGCTCGACGAACAGGGCTCGCTGCCATCCGCTGGCGAGGACCGGGAAATCGCCAAGCTGCGCACGCCGCCGCACTCCATCGAAGCCGAGTCCAGCGTGCTGGGCGGCCTGCTGTTGGACAACAACGCCTGGGACCGGGTCGGGGACCTGCTCAAGGAAGGCGATTTCTACCGCTACGAACACCAGGCCATCTATGCGGCCATCGGCGCGCTGATCAATGCCAGCAAGCCTGCCGACGTGATCACGGTGTTCGAGCAGTTGAAGAACCAGGGCAAGGCCCAGGAGACGGGGGGGCTCACCTACCTGAACAGCCTGGCGCAGTATGTTCCGAGCGCCACCAACATCCGCCGCTACGCAGAGATCGTGCGCGAGCGGGGCATCTTGCGCAAGCTGGTCACCGCCAGCGACGAGATCTCCACCAATGCCTTCAACCCGCAGGGCAAGACGGTGGAGCGCATCCTGGATGAGGCCGAGGCCAAGATCTTCGCCATCGGCGAAGAGGGTTCGCGCAACAAGCAGGGCTTCCAGTCGCTCGACAACCTGGTGATCGACCTGCTCGACAAGGTGCAGGAGATGGCCGACAACCCGGCCGATGTGACGGGTGTGCCCACCGGTTTTGCCGACCTGGACCGCATGACCTCGGGGCTGCAGGCGGGCGACATGATCGTGCTGGCGGCCCGCCCGTCCATGGGCAAGACCTCGTTCGCGGTGAACATCGCCGAGCATGTGGCGCTCAATGAAGGCCTGCCGGTCGCCATCTTCTCGATGGAAATGGGCGCGGCCCAGCTGGCGGTGCGTATCGTGGGCTCCATCGGGCGGGTGAACCAGGGCAACCTGCGCACCGGCAAGCTCACCGACGATGAGTGGCCGCGTCTGACCGAGGCCATCGAACGGCTGCGTACCGTCTCGCTGCACATTGATGAAACCCCCGGCCTGTCCCCGGGCGAGCTGCGCGCCAACGCGCGCCGGCTGGCGCGCCAGTGCGGCAAGCTGGGCCTGATCGTGGTGGACTACCTGCAGCTCATGAGTGGCTCGGGTTCGGCGGCGAGCGCGGACAACCGTGCGACCGAACTGGGCGAAATCTCCCGGGGCCTCAAGATGCTGGCCAAGGAGCTGCAGTGCCCGGTGATCGCGCTGTCGCAGCTCAACCGATCAGTGGAGCAGCGCACCGACAAGCGCCCCATGATGTCCGACCTGCGCGAATCGGGCGCCATCGAGCAGGACGCGGACATCATCATGTTCATCTACCGCGATGACTACTACAACAAGGACTCCAAGGAGCCCAACGTGGCCGAGGTCATCATTGGCAAGCAGCGCAATGGCCCCACCGGCACCGTGAAGCTGTTCTTCCAGAAGAACCAGACGCGCTTTGAGAACCTGGCCATGGGCGGGGGCGACGACTTTTAAAAAAATAGCTGCTAGCGCTTGATGGGAAAGCGCTAGCGGCTATCAAATTAAGAGTGCCTGCGTTGCAGGCTCGGCCGGTGTCCACGCGGTACCCGGCGCCAGTGGGGCGTTCTTCTGCCCTTTACGGCCGCAGCGCCCACACCAGCAGGCCAGCGCACAATGCGGCCAGCACTGCGACCGCCTGGGTGAGCCGCCGATTGTGTTGGCGCAGTGCCTCCACGGCCTGCACCACCTGGGCATTCTGTTCGGCCAGTGACTGGATGAGCTGGGCCGATGCCTGCTGTTCCTGCTCCAGCTGCGCGACCCGGCTGCGCAGATGCTGCAGCTGCACGCCCACAGGGGGTGCGGCCTCGCCCTCTGCGCCTTCCGTGGCGCCGAGTGCGGTGGTCTCTGCGTTGCCTTTGCGCGCGGTGCCCAGCAGCTTCTTGGCCGCTTGCAGGATCTGGGGTGTGGCCTCGATGACATCGCCCCAGGGCACCAGCTTCAGTGCCGTGACCCAGCCTGCCGCCAACTCAGAGCACCTCGCTCGCGAAATCCGCCAGGCGCGAGCGCTCGCCGCGCGCCAGCGTGATGTGTCCGCTGTGCGGCCAGCCCTTGAAGCGGTCCACGGCGTAGGTCAGGCCCGAGGAGCCTTCGGTGAGGTAGGGCGTGTCGATCTGCGCCAGGTTGCCCATGCAGATGATCTTGGTGCCGGGGCCGGCACGGGTGATCAGCGTCTTCATCTGCTTGGGCGTGAGGTTCTGCGCCTCGTCGATGATCACGTACTTGTTGAGGAAGGTGCGCCCGCGCATGAAGTTCATGCTCTTGATCTTGATGCGGCTCCTGATCAGCTCGTTAGTGGCGGCGCGGCCCCATTCGCCCGCGTTGCCGCCGTCGCCCTTGGCCAAAAACTCCAGGTTGTCGTCCAGCGCGCCCATCCAGGGGCCCATCTTTTCTTCCTCGGTGCCGGGCAGGAAGCCGATGTCCTCGCCCACGCTCACGGTGGCGCGGGTCATGATGATCTCGGTGTAGCGGCGGTCGTCCAGCACCTGGGTCAGGCCTGCGGCCAGGGCCAGCAAGGTTTTGCCGGTGCCGGCGGTGCCCGTGAGCGTCACGAAGTCGATCTCAGGGTCCATGAGCAGGTTCATGGCGTAGTTCTGCTCGCGGTTGCGCGTGGTCACGCCCCACACGGCGTGCTTGGTCGAGCCGTAGTCCTTGAGGGTCTGCAGCACGGCCGTCTTTTCGCGGATCTCGCTCACGCGCGCAAACAGGCTGGGCTCGCCGGGCGCCTCGAAGTACACAAACTGGTTGATCATCAGCTGCGGCACGATGGGCCCGCCGATGCGGTAGTAGGTGTGGGCGCCGCTCTGCCAGCTCTCCACGTTCTTGCCGCTTTTGGCCCAGAAGTCGGGCGGCAGGGCCAGCACGCCGGCGTACAGCAGGTCTCCGTCTTCCAGGGTCTTGTCGTTCTGGTAGTCCTCGGCCTGCAGGCCCAGGGCACGCGCCTTGACGCGCATGTTGATGTCCTTGGACACCAGAACCACGTCGCGCGGTGCGTGCAGCTTGCGCAAGGCCTCCACCACGCCCAGGATCTGGTTGTCGGCCTTGCCCTGGGGCAGGCTGGTGGGCAGGTGGTAGTCGAGCGGCACCGTCTGGAAGAACAGGTGTCCACCGGCGGCGCGCTGGCCCGTGGTGTCGAGCTTGAGGCCCTTGGCCATGTCGGCGCCCTGGGCGGCGGCCAGCGCATCGAGTGTGCGGCTGGCCTGGCGGCCGTTGCGCGCGACTTCGGTCATGCCTTTCTTGTGGCCGTCCAGTTCCTCCAGCACGATCATGGGCAGGAAGATGTCGTGTTCCTCAAAGCGGAACAGGCTGGTCGGGTCGTGCAGCAGCACATTGGTGTCCAGCACGAACAGCTTGGTCGGGCCCTGGGGGGCGGCCTTTCTGCCGCGCGGGGCCGGGGCGGGTGCCGCAGTGCTGGGGGTTGTTGGGGCGGTGCTGGTGGTGCGCGCCTTGCGGGTGCTGGTGGCACGGGCGATGGGGGTGGCTGCGGGGTCGGGGGCGCGGGCCTGGGTTTCGACCTGGATCAGGGGGGTGCCCACCAGGGCGATGGGTGCCGCTGGTGCGGTGCTGTCTACTTTGCGTCGGGTGCGGGCTGCCGGTGCGGTGCGTTCTGGCGCAGCGACAGGTTCGTTGGCGGAGGATTGGGATACCCGTGGACGGGCCGTGACTTCAAAGGCTTCGGGCGCGAGGAGTGCAGCGCGCCGGCTGGGTGCGGGGGGCAGGGGCATGGTGGCGGGGCCTCGGTCGGTAAATGAAGAAAGACGGGTCAGAAAGCAAAAAGCCGCCTGGAGGCCAAGGCGGCTTTTTGGGGTGGAGCAAACGTCGCGATAACCAGGGGCATCAATCCATTATGCCTACTCTGGATGTCCTGCCGGGGCAAAACCGATGGGGTGTCGCGTCGATGCTCCAGGGGGTTGATCCGGGCACGAAGGCGGTGGAGGATCAGGCGGCCTTTTTCAGGGCCTTGATGGATTTGACGGTCTTGAGGACTTCGTCCACATGGCCGGGCACCTTGAGGCCGCGCCATTCCTGCACCAGGATGCCGTCGGGGCCGATCAGGAAGGTGCTGCGCTCGATGCCCTTGACCTTCTTGCCGTACATGATCTTGTTCTTGACCACGCCGAACATGTGGCACATCTTCTCTTCCGTGTCGGCGATCAGCTCGAAAGGCAGTTCCAGCTTTTCCTTGAAATCGTCGTGCGACTTCATGTTGTCGCGCGACACGCCGAACACGGCGGCGCCAGCCTTCACGAAATCCTTGTACTTGTCGCGAAACTGCATGGCCTCCGTGGTGCAGCCAGGCGTGTTGTCCTTGGGATAGAAGTACAGAACCAGAATCTGGCCAAGGTGGGAGGTGTTGGAGACCTTGATTCCACCGGTCGCGTTGGCTTCAAATTCAGGGAGGGGTTTGTTGACAACGATCGCCATATCACTTCAATCTCTCAGGATGTAGTCGTTGGTAAGCCGGGGGAATGGGGTGTGTTATTGCTCTTGGTGGTGCCCCCGACCGCAACCCGTAATTTTACCCTGAAATCGGTTCCCGGCCAAATGTAAGACAGTGTGTCTCGCTTGGGGCCGGGGCACGTTGGCACGGCTTTGCATAGGTGCCGGTGCGGCGGCTTGCGTTGCCGCTCAGGTTTCCAGAATCAATGCGGCAACCACGTTCCGGCCTTCGCTGGCCAGGATGTTGTAGGTGCGGCAGGCGGCGGGCGTGTCCATGGCTTCCAGGCCCAGTCGGCGGGCGATGAGCGGAGCGAGCCAGGCCGGCGGCGGGAATCGGTTGCGCGTGCCGCTGCCAAAAATGACCAGCTCGGTTTCCAGGCCGGCCAGCTGCACGAAATGCTCCGGGGTCAGGTCCTCGAAGCGCGCGCAGGGCCACGCCTGGCGCAGCCCCCCGGAGCCAATGATGACGCTGTGGGTGATTTTCTCTGCGTCAACGCCAATCCAGCCGGGGCCGTAGCCGCTGATGGTTTGAGCGTTCGAGCGGTCGGGTTGGAATTTCATGGGGATGGGCGTGGCGCTGGGCCGGCGGCAGGGCGGCTGCAATGGGGGCGCGCCCGGGGGGGGGCGCCTGTTCTGTGGTCAAATTATAGGTTTCGCCAAGGGGGCCCGTCGCCAGGGCTGCCACCTGACCCCACTCCATCTCCGTCAGCGCATGAAAACCGTCCAGAAATCCGCCAAGCTCGCCAACGTCTGCTACGACATCCGGGGGCCCATCATGGACGCGGCCAAGAAGATGGAGGAGGACGGCCACAAGATCATCAAGCTCAACATCGGCAACCTGGCCGTGTTCGGCTTCGATGCGCCCGAGGAGATCCAGCTCGACATGATCCGCAACCTGCCCAACTCGGCGGGCTACTCGGACAGCAAGGGCATCTTCGCCGCGCGCAAGGCGGTGATGCACGAGACCCAGAAGCAGGGCATCAAGGGCGTGGCGCTGGACGACATCTACCTGGGCAATGGCGCCAGTGAACTCATCGTGATGGCCACGAATGCGCTGCTGGACACGGGCGACGAGCTGCTGCTGCCCTCGCCCGACTACCCGCTGTGGACGGCGGCGGCCAGCCTCTCGGGCGGCACGCCCGTGCATTACCTGTGCGACGAGGCCAATGGCTGGATGCCCGACCTGGACGACATCCGCGCCAAGATCACACCCCACACCAAGGGCATCGTGGTCATCAACCCCAACAATCCCACGGGCGCGCTGTACTCCGACGAATTGCTCCGGGGCATTGTCGCCATCGCACGCGAGCATGGCCTGGTGATCTTTGCCGATGAGGTGTATGACAAGGTGCTGTACGACGGCGCAAAACACACGGCCATCGGTTCGCTCAGCGAGGATGTGCTCACGCTCACTTTCAATTCGCTCTCCAAGAGCTACCGCTCCTGCGGCTACCGCGCGGGCTGGCTGGTGGTGTCGGGCGACAAGAAGCCCGCCCGGGACTACATCGAGGGCTTGAACATGCTCTCGAACATGCGCCTGTGTGCCAACGTGCCCGGCCAGTGGGCCGTGCAGACCGCGCTGGGCGGCTACCAGAGCATCAACGAGCTGGTGAACGAAGGCGGCCGCCTGCGCAAGCAGCGCGACCTGGCCTATGAGCTGATCACCGCTATCCCCGGCGTGACCTGCGTGAAGCCGCAGGCCGCGCTGTACATGTTTCCGCGCCTGGACCCGGCCGTCTACCCCATCAAGGACGACCAGCAGTTCTTCCTGGAGCTGCTGCAGGAGACCAAGGTCATGCTGGTGCAGGGCACGGGCTTCAACTGGGCGTCGCCGGACCACTTCCGCATCGTGTTCCTGCCCCATGAGGACGACCTGCGCGACGCCATCGGCCGCGTGGCGCGCTTCCTGGAGCAGTACCGCAAGCGCCAGCAGCCTGCGGCCGCCTTGGCGGCGGCCTGAGCCGGCCTGTTGCCGCGAGACGCAGGTTCCATGCGCATGCCTTCATTGACTGACCGTGCCGGGGGCTTCCTGGCGTGTGTGTTGTGCGTGTTGGCTTTCGCTGTGAAGCCTTCGCTGGTGCAGGCCGCCGGCAAGGAGGCGAAGGACAAGGAGCCTGTCGGCTTCCAGCACAAGGACTGGGCGCTGCAGTGCGACAACACCCGCACCTGCCGGGCCGTGGGCTACCAGTCCGAGGGGGGCGACTCCGAGCCCGTCTCCATCCTCCTGACCCGCGAAGCGGGGCCCGACACCCCGGTGCGGGTGGACTTGCAGGTCTCTACTGAAAAGGCCAGCCCTGCCGCGCTGCATCTCAAGGTTGGCAAACTCTCTTTGCCGGGCCTCCAGGGCGATACCCCGCGTGTGCCTGCGGGCCAGGTGCCCCGCCTGCTGCAGGAGCTGCTCAAGAACGAAGAGGCGACCGTGTCGGCGGGCAAGGACCAGTGGACGCTGTCGCTCGCCGGTGCCAGTGCCGTGCTGCTGAAGATGGACGAGGCCCAGGGCCGCGTCGGTACACCGGGCGCGCTGGTGCGCCGGGGCGCGCGGCCTGAAACGGCGGTGCTGCCGGCCGTGCTGGCGCCGGTCGTCAAGGCCGTGGCCCCGCTGCCCGCGCGCAAGGGCGATGCTGCGCTGGCCAAGCCCTTGGTTGCGGCGCTGGACCGCGCCAGCGTGGACGGCCAGTGCAACGGTGACGACCCCTTCAACCCGGCCAACGTGCAGGTCTATCGCCTGACGGAGCGCAAGGTGCTGCTGTCCGTGCCCTGCGGCATGGGCGCCTACAACTTCAGCAGCCTGCTGTGGATCGCCAACGACCGGCCTCCGTACAAGCCCGAGGTGCTGGAGGATGTGGACGGAGATTTCGATCCGGCTGCAGGCACGGTGCATTCGGCCATGAAGGGGCGTGGCATTGGCGACTGCTGGTGGGTGCGCCAGTGGCAGTTCGATGGCCAGGGCTTTGTGCGGACCGGCGAGTCCGGCGACAGCATGTGCCGTGGCTTTGCCGGCGGCGCCTGGCAATTGCCGACCTACGTCACCCGGTGAGTGCATGCCGCGCCGCATGGCACTCCACTTTCTTTTTACCCTAGTTACTTCTCCCCTCCCATCGCTATGAAACCCATCCAAGTAGGCCTTCTGGGCATCGGCACCGTCGGCAGCGGCGTGTTCAACGTGCTCGCACGCAACCAGGACGAAATCAGCCGCCGTGCCGGCCGTGGCATCGAAATCACCATGGTGGCCGACCTGGACGTGGAGCGCGCCAAGGCGGTGGTGGGCGACGGTATCCAGGTCGTGGGTGACGCCCGCGCTATCATTGCCAACCCCGACATTGACATCGTGATCGAACTCATCGGTGGCTACGGCATTGCCCGTGCGCTGGTGCTCGAAGCCATTGCCGCCGGCAAGCATGTGGTCACCGCCAACAAGGCGCTGCTGGCCGTGCATGGCACCGAGATTTTTGCAGCCGCATCGGCCAAGGGCGTGATGGTGGCCTTCGAGGCTGCCGTGGCCGGTGGCATCCCCATCATCAAGGCGCTGCGCGAAGGCCTCACCGCCAACCGCATCCAGTGGATCGCCGGCATCATCAACGGCACCACCAATTTCATCCTGTCCGAGATGCGCAGCAAGGGCCTGGACTTCGACGTGGTGCTGAAAGAGGCCCAGCGCCTGGGCTACGCCGAGGCCGACCCCACCTTCGACATCGAAGGCGTGGACGCCGCCCACAAGGTCACGCTGATGAGCGCGATCGCGTTCGGCATCCCGGTGCAGTTCGACAAGGCCTATGTCGAGGGCATCACCAAGCTCTCCGCCGCCGACATCAAGTACGCCGAGCAACTGGGCTACCGCATCAAGCTCCTGGGCATCACCAAGCGGGCCGACAAAGGCATCGAGCTGCGCGTGCACCCCAGCCTGGTGCCGTCCAAGCGCCTGATCGCCAATGTTGAAGGCGCGATGAACGCGGTGGTGGTGCAGGGCGATGCCGTGGGCACCACGCTGTACTACGGCAAGGGCGCGGGCAGCGAGCCCACCGCCAGCGCCGTGATTGCCGACCTGGTGGATATCGCCCGCCTGCACACGGCCGACCCTGAGCACCGCGTGCCGCACCTGGCCTTCCAGGCCAACACGCTCGCGGATGCCATGGGCACGCTGCCGCTGCTGCCCATGAGCGAAGTGGTCACCAGCTACTACCTGCGCCTGCGCGTGGCTGACCAGGCCGGCGTGCTGGCCAAGGTGACCGGCCTGTTGGCCGAGGCGGGTGTGAGCATCGACGCTGTGCTGCAGCGCGAAGCCGACGAAGTGGGTGGCGAGGGCTCCACCCAGACCGACCTCATCATCCTGACCCACGACACGCGCGAAGGCACCATGGATGCCGTGATTGCCCAGATGCAGGCCCTGCCCACCGTGCTGGCGCCCATCACGCGCATCCGCAAGGAGGAACTGAACTGATGCTGTACGTCTCCACCCGCGGCCACGCCGACCGCAAGCATTTCTGCGACATCCTGCTCGAAGGCCTGGCCCCCGATGGCGGCCTGTACCTGCCCGAGCACTACCCCAAGGTCGATGCTCGGGCCCTGACCCGCCTGCGCAAGGCCTACCACGAGCAGGGCTACGCCGAGTTGGCGTTCCAGATCCTGTCGCTCTACATCGACGACATCCCCGCCGCCGACCTCAAGGCCCTGTGCGCCAAGACGTACACCGCCGAAGTGTTTGGCACTGGAGAGATCGTGCCCCTGCGCCACCTGGAAGACGGCCTGTGGCTCGAAGCCCTGTCCAACGGCCCCACGCTGGCCTTCAAGGACATGGCCATGCAGCTGCTGGGCAACCTGTTCGAGTACGAACTGGCGCGCCGTGGCGAACAGCTCAACATCCTGGGCGCCACCAGTGGCGACACCGGCAGCGCGGCCGAATACGCCATGCGCGGCAAGGCCGGCGTGCGCGTGTTCATGACCAGCCCCCATGGCCGCATGAGCGCCTTCCAGCAGGCGCAGATGTTCAGCCTGCAGGACGAGAACATCCACAACCTCGCCATCGAAGGCGTGTTTGACGACTGCCAGGACATCGTCAAGGCCGTGAGCAACGACCATGCCTTCAAAGCCAAGTACAAGATCGGCACCGTCAACTCGATCAACTGGGCACGCCTGCTGGCGCAGGTGGTGTACTATTTCGCGGGCTACATCCAGGCCACCGAGTCCAATACCCAGAAGGTCAGCTTCACGGTGCCATCGGGCAACTTTGGCAACGTGTGCGCAGGCCATGTGGCGCGCATGATGGGCTTGCCCATCGCCAAGCTGGTGGTGGCCACGAACGAGAACGATGTGCTCGACGAGTTCTTCCGCACTGGCGTGTACCGCGTGCGCGGCGCGGCCGATACGCACGAGACATCGAGCCCCTCGATGGACATCAGCAAGGCCAGCAACTTCGAGCGCTTCATTTTTGACCTGCTGGGCCGCAACGGCCAGCGTACCAAGGCCTTGTTCGGCGCCGCATTGCCAACCTATGGCCGCTTTGATCTGAGCGCCGAACCGCTGTTTGCAGATGCCGCCAAAAAATACGGCTTTGAAAGTGGCAAGAGCACCCATGCCGACCGCCTGGCCACCATCAAGGACAACTACGAGCGCCATGGCGTCACCATCGACACCCACACCGCCGACGGCGTGAAGGTGGCCCGTGAGCACCACAAGGACGGCAAGGTGCCCATGATCGTGCTGGAGACCGCCTTGCCCATCAAGTTCGCCGAGACCATTGTCGAGGCCCTGGGCCACGCGCCCGAGCGGCCCGCCAAGTTTGCCGGCATCGAAGACCTGCCCAAGCGCGTGCAGGTGATGCCTGCGGATGTGGAGCAGGTCAAGGCCTACATTGAGCGCCATTGCGCTCCGGCCGCGCAAGGGTAACCAGCCGGACGAAGGCGGGTGGTGGGGGCTTGCCTCCGATCAACCCGCTTGCCCTGCGCCGGTTGCAGGGCTGTCCGTGGGCGCTGCCCTGGCTTTGGCAGGCTCCGCCCGAACGGCTCTGGCGATGGGCAATTGGGGGTAATCGTAAAAATCGCCCCAATCGCTTGATGGATAAGCGCTATCAGCTATCAATACAGTAGCTAATCAAGGAACAGCGAATGAAGGTTGTCGGTTTTGCCGGGTTCTCCGGCAGTGGCAAGACCACGCTGGTCGAGCAGTTGATCCCCGAGCTGCGGCTGCGCGGGCTGCGCGTGTCGGTGGTCAAGCATGCGCACCACAGTTTCGACATCGACCACCCGGGCAAGGACACCTACCGCCACCGCGAGGCGGGGGCCTTCGAAGTCGTGGCTGCCTCGGACAAGCGCCTGATGCTGGTGCGCGAATTCGAGCAGCCCGCCACGCTCAGCGTGCACCACCTGCTGGCCGAGCTGTACCAGGGCGTGGACTGGGTGCTGGTGGAAGGCTTCAAGGACAGCGACCTGCTCAAGGTCGAGGTGTGGCGTGCGCCCGAGCCCGGCCAGGTGGCCAAGTCCGTGCGCTACCCCGAGGACGATTTTGTGGTGGCCGTGGCCACCGATGCCCCCGAGAGCCTGCCCGTGCCCACCCAGCTGCCGTTGCTGGACCTCAACGCGCCCGCCCGGGTGGTGGACTGGCTGATCGAATACCAACACCGGTTTGAATACAACTGGGAACTGCACGGAGGGCCGTTGCCATGCGCCCCCCAATGAAGCCCCTCAAAGCGCTGGACGATGCGCTGGCCGAGCTGCTGGCGCACGCCGCGCCCCTGCAGGGCACGGACACAGTCACCACCTTTAACGCCGACGGCCGCGTGCTGGCGCAGGACTGCATCTCGGCCTTGCAGGTGCCGCCGCAGGACAACAGCGCCATGGACGGCTATGCCGTGCGTTGCGCCGATGTGGCGGCCGTGGGCACGGAGCTGCCCGTATCGCAGCGCATCGCCGCCGGCAGCGCGGGCGAGTCGCTTGCGCCCGGCACGGCGGCGCGCATCTTCACCGGCGCGCCTGTGCCCGCAGGCGCGGATGCCATCCTGATGCAGGAAGACTGCGAAGCCCTGCCTGCCGCAGACGGGGAGCAGGGCCTGGGCCAGGTGCGCATCAACGCCGCGCCCCGGGTGGGCCAGTGGATTCGCCGTGCGGGCGAAGACATCACGCGCGGCGCCGTGGTGCTGGCCGCCGGCACGCGCCTGTCGCCCGCCGAACTGGGCCTGGCCGCCAGCATCGGCCTGCACCAGCTGCAAGTGGCCCGCCGCCCGCGCGTGGCGCTGTTCTCCACGGGCGACGAACTGGTCATGCCCGGCGAGGTGCCGCCCGAGCAGATGCGCGCTGGCGCCATCTACAACAGCAACCGCTTCTTCCTGCGCGCCATGCTGCTGCGCCTGGGCTGCGAAGTGACGGACTTCGGCATCGTGCCCGACCGGCGCGACGCCACCATCACGGCCCTGCGCGATGCGAGTGCCGCCCACGACCTGATCCTGACCAGCGGTGGCGTGAGCGTGGGTGAGGAAGACCACATCAAGCCCGCCGTGGAGACGCTGGGTACGCTGGACCTGTGGCAAATCGCCATGAAGCCCGGCAAGCCCTTCGCGTATGGCCGCATTGGGGCGGCGCATTTCATGGGCCTGCCCGGCAACCCGGTGTCGAGCTTTCTGACCTTTGCGCTGCTGGTGCGCCCCTTTGTGCTGCGGCTGCAGGGCGTGCAGGACGTTGCTCCTCAATCCATAGCGGCTGCCGCCCATTTCGCTTGGCCCAAGGCCGACAAACGCCGTGAATTTTTGCGCGTGCGCCACAACGCGGCGGGTGGGTTGGACCTGTTTGGCAACCAGAGTTCGGGCGTGCTGACCTCGGCCGCCTGGGGCGATGGCGTGGTGGATAACCCCGCAGGCCAGACCATCGCTGTGGGCGACACCGTGCAGTACATCGCCTTCTCGGAGCTTTTGGCATGAAGATCACCGTTCGCTATTTCGCCTCCATCCGCGAGGCCATCGGCCAAGGCAGCGAGCCGGTCGAAACGAACGCCGCCACCCTGAGTGCCCTGCGCGACGAACTCATCGCGCGCGGCGGCGCCCATGCCGCCAGCCTGGCGCGCGGCCGGGCCGTGCGCATGGCGCTCAACCAGACCTTGAGCGATGAATCCGCCACCTTGGCCGATGGGGCCGAGGTGGCGTTCTTCCCACCGGTTACCGGGGGCTGAGTCCGGCCCGGGACGGGGCCAGTGCCTGCAGGCGCTGCACCAGCGCCCCGGAGGCTGCCATCATCGGCGCACGCAGCTCGTTGCGCATCTCGCCCGCATGGGCCAGCATGGCCTTGAGCGGTGCCGGGTTGGGCTCGGCAAAGCAGGCCTCGACCCAGGGCTGCAGGGCCTGCCACACGCGGCGGGCCTCGGGCAGATCGCCCACGCGCAGCAACTCCACCAGTTCGACAAAACGCGGTGTCTGCCAGTGCGCACCGGCGGAGATCGCGCCTGCGCCGCCCAGGGCCAGCGTGTGGAAGATCTGCGCGTCTTCGCCCGTCAGCACCTGCAGGCGGCCATCGGCGATCAGGGCCTGCGTCTTGGCGGGGTTGCCGCCGCAGTCCTTGATGGCCTCTATGCGTGGATGCGCCGCCAGCGCCAGCAGCGTCTCGGTGGTGAGCGTGGCGCCCGTGCGATAGGGGATGTCGTAGAGGACCACGGGCACAGCGCTGGCGTCGGCCAGGGTGCGGAACCAGTGCAGCAGGCCTTCCTGCGAGGGGCGGATGTAGTGGGGGGCGGACACCAGCAGGCCCGCAAGCGGGTAGGGCGCAAGGGCCCGCACCTGCTCCAGCACCTGGCCTTGGTGGTAGCCCGACACGCCCATCACCACGGGCAGGCCCTGGGCGGCTTCGAGCACCGTCTCCAGCACCTGCCGCTGCTCGGCCTTGTCCAGCGCGGCGGCCTCGCCGGTGGAGCCGCAGGCGACGAAGCCTGCAACACCGTCGGCACGCAGCCGGGCGGTGAGGGCGGCCAGCGCCGGGTGGTCCACGGCGCCGCCCTTGAAGGGCGTGACCAGGGCGATCCAGAGCCCGCTGAACAGCGGCTGGCGAGAGGTGGTGATAACGGTGGCAGACATGCGAAACATCCTTTCAGGGTTCGACCAGGGGAAGAACCGTCCGGAGGGAATGCGCGCGGAATGCCGGGGAGGGAAAAGAGAAAAGTAAGAAGGGAATTTCTCTACCAGGTGGTTCCGTCGCTCATCCGGACGGAACCACAGCTCCGGTCAGATGAGCTCTGGTTTTTTGGCTTTGCCCACACATTGCAATGCCGCCGCAGGTGCGGCAGTCATGGCAAAGAGGGTGTGCGTGGGCATGGGGCGCAGTATAGCGAAGCGGTCGCTGGTGGGCTTCAGGCCATCGCCTGGGCCACCAGCAGCGTGTCGGTGAACTGCTCAAACGCCACCACTTGCTGGTCCTGGAGCCGCCACACATGCACCACGCGCGCGTGCAGGGGCTTGCCTGTGGCGCGGTAGGTGCCGCGGTAGTCGCCCACGCCCACGATGCGGTCGCCGCCGTCGATCAGGCGCTCCAGTGTGAAGCGGTAGTCTTCCCAGGCCGAGCCCAGGACGGCAAACACGTTGTCGATGACCTGCTCTGGCCCCACCCAGGTGCCGGCACAGGGAAAGCCCGCCATTTCGGTCCAGCGGACCTCGGGGGAGACGTGGGCCATCATGCCCGCGATGTCTTTGCGGTCAGAGGCTGCGTAGTGGGCCTGGATGATTTCGTAGTTGCTTGGCATGGTGGGCTCAGATGGGGGCGTGGGTGGGTGGGTAGGTGGTGGTGGAGGCGGTCTGCATGAAGGCCCCAGCGGGGTTGTTGGCGACCGAGCCGTCCCCGGCCAGGCCGAGGAACTTGCCGGTGGAGCGCTGGCTTTCGAAGTTGAAGAAGAACACCGACGCAACCGGAATCAAAAACTCGCGGAAGGTGAAGATGTACTGCTGCTCGCCGAACTGGTAGTAGGTCGCCATGTCCACGTCGCCGTGGCCGCGCTGCACGCCCACCAGGCACTGCCAGCAGTAGCGTTCGGAGCTGAGGTAGGTGTGTTCGTAGGTGTGGTTGGGGCTGTAGGTCTGCCAGGTGCGCAGGCCGATCAGGTCGCGGCTTTCGTGTGGCACCAGGCCGCTGGCCGGGCCGCCCGCCAGGGTGCCCACCAGGAAGTCCTGGGCCACGCGGGGTTCGGCGCCGGCCTCTTCGGGGCTGCGCACGCGGCATTCGATGGCCAGCACGCGGCGGGTGTGCAGGTTCACGATCACCGTCAGCGCAGACAGCGGGCGCGACGCGAACGTGATGTCGATGAAGAAGGTGCCGGGCGCCACTTCGACGGCTTCATACGCGTCGCGGCCTTCGCCATGCACGGTGTCCGTCCAGGCCACCTGGTGCGGTTGCGGGAAGTGCAGACGGAGGGTGCGCGCAGGCAGGTCGATGTGCAGCGTCTGGCCCTGCAGGGCCTCGCTCTGCGGCAGCCGGTTGGTGGCGATGCCTGCGGCGAACTGGTCGTAGGTCTTCCACCCGGCAGGGGTGGGCGCAGGGGATGCAAGCGGTGTCATGGCGGACTTTCAGTGGGCGAAGGCAACGGTGGGAAGGTCGACGGCGGAGGCGCCGCCATCCACCATCAGGAAGGTACCGTTGACCATGCTCGCGCGCGGGGAGGCGAGGTAGAGCACGGCATCGGCCACCTCGTGGGGCTCGGCCGCGCGGCCCAGCGGCACGTCGCGCGCCACCAGGGCGTAGGCCGCATCGACATCGGCGAGCTGGTGTTTGTCGATGAGCACCTGCATCTGCTCATCGGCCATCGCGGTGCGCACCCAGCCCGGGCAGACCGCGTTGGTGCGCACGCCATGCCGGCCGTAGTCCCGTGCAAGCGAGCGCGTGAAACCGATGAGCGCGTGTTTCATCGTCACATAGCCCACCACGCCGGGCCCGGCGAAATGCCCGGCGAGGGACGAGAGCACGACCACGTTGCCGCGCCGCTCGATCAGCCCGGGCATCAGCTCACGGGCGCAGACAAAGGCGGTATCCAGGTTCAGGCGCGTGGCCATGTGCCAGGCCTCGTCGTCGGTGGCCGTGAGCTCGCCCACGCCATGGCCGCCGGCGTTGGCCACCAGCACGTCGATGCCGCCGAAATGCGCGCGTGCCTCGGCCAGGGCGGCCCGCACGTCCTGCGCGTTGGCGGCATCGCCGGCCACCACCAGCCCACCGATCGGCTCGGCCACCGCGAGCAGGGGCTCGCGCCGGCGGCCCATGAGCACCACGCGCCCGCCGGCCGCCACGAACTGGCGCGCCACCGCCGCGCCGATGCCGGTGCCGCCACCGGTGATGAAGGCCACCTTGCCTTCGAACTCGTTGATTGACATGGGCTGAACACCTTGTGTGAGTTGGAACGGATCGAGTCTAGTAACGCCCCCTCGCAGCGCGGTTCGCTGTCAGCGCACAAACTGTTGACCGGCAACGCACGCAGCAGCGTTCGCCGTTTACGGCGCGCAGGGGCCGGCCCACACTGGCCGCCATGAACTTCGATCACATCATCATTGGTGCCGGCTCCGCCGGTTGTGTGTTGGCGCACCGCCTGGTGCGCGCGGGGCGGCGCGTGCTGTTGCTGGAGGCCGGGCCGACCCACGAGCACCCCTTCGTGCGCATGCCCGCCGCCTTTGTGCGGGTCATCGGCACCGAGCGCTCCTGGGACTACACCAGCGAGCCCCAGCCCCATGCCGACGGGCGCCGCATGCATGTGCCACAGGGGCGCATGCTGGGGGGCGGCAGCTCGCTCAATGCGATGGTGTACATCCGTGGCCAGGCGGCCGACTACGACAGCTGGCGCGACGCTGGCTGCGCGGGCTGGGGCTGGAGCGACGTGTTGCCCGCCTTTGTGCGGGCGGAGTCGAACGAGCGGTATGCCGGGCCCCTGCACGGACGCGACGGGCCGCTGCAGGTCAGCGAGCCGCGTTTTCGCCACCCGCTCAGCGCGGCCTTCGTGGCCGCCGCGCAGCAGGCGGGCCTGCCCGCCAATCCGGACTTCAATGGGGTCGAGCAGGCTGGGGTGGGCTTCTACCAGTCCACCACCTTCCGGGGCGAGCGCGGCTCCACGGCGGCCACCTACCTGGCGGCGGTGCGGCGCGACGAACGCCTGGTGGTGCGCACGGGCGTGCAGGTGCGCCGCATCCTGGTGGAGGCGGGGCGGGCCGTGGGCGTCGAGTTGTTGGAGGCGGGGCAACTGCAGCAGCTGCGCTGCGCGCGGGACGTGCTGCTGTGCGCGGGCGCGCTGGCATCGCCCCAGCTGCTCATGCTCTCGGGCATCGGCCCGGGCGAGGACCTGCACAGGCTGGGCATCCCGGTGCACGCCGACAGCCCGGGCGTGGGGCAGAACTACCAGGACCATCTGGAAGTGAGCGTCTATGCGCGCACACGCAGGCCCATCAGCCTGCTGGGGCAGGACCGGGGGCTGCGCGCGCTGCGCCATGGGCTGCAGTGGCAGCTGCTGCGGCGCGGGCTGCTCACCTCCAATGTCGTCGAGTCTGGCGGGTTTGTGGACACCCTGGGAACGGGCCGCCCCGACGTGCAGTTCCACGTGCTGCCGGTGCTGGTGGGCGATGTGGAGCGCGAGCCCCTGCCGGGCCACGGCCTGTCGATCAATCCGTGTTTTCTGCGCCCGCAGTCGCGGGGCTCGGTGTCGCTGCGCAGCCCCGATCCGGCGCAACCCATCCTGTTCGATGCGGGGGCGCTGCGCGCACAGGCCGACGTGGACACGCTGGTGCGCGGCGTGAAGCTGGCGCGCAGGATCTTGCGGGCGCCGGCGCTCGCGGAGGTGGTCGAGCACGAACTGCTGCCCGGTGCCGAGGCCACGCTCAGCGACGCGCAGATCGAGGCCCATGTGCGCTCGCATGCCAAGACCGTCTACCACCCCGCAGGCACCTGCCGCATGGGCGGCGATGCCGCATCGGTGGTGGACACACAGCTGCGCGTGCGGGGTGTGGCGGGGCTGCGTGTGTGTGATGCATCGGTGATGCCCANNGGCCTGCGCGTGGTGGATGCGTCCATCATGCCGCGCATCGTGAGCGGCAACACCAACGCGCCCACCATCATGCTGGCCGAGCGCTGCGCGGAGTTTGCGCTGCAGGCCGCTTGAACATGCGCGCACAGGCAACACCGGCTGCGCTCTGGGGCAAGGGCGCAAGGCCGGTGCTGCCTAGACTGAACTTCTCTTTTTTGCCGCACCCACCACCACCCCCACCATGAACCCATTTGATCTTTCCAGCCAGCAGCTCCAAGGCGCCAAGTTCCTGTCCGAGCGCCGTGTCGGCAACGTCATCGGCGGTGTGAGCGGCCCTGCGCTGTCGGGCCGCTGGCTTCCCGTGACCGACCCAGCCACCGAGATGGTGGTGGCCGAGGCGCCCGACAGCGATGCGGCAGACATAGCCCGCGCCGTGGCCAGCGCCCAGCGTGCGTTTGGCAGCGATGCCTGGCGCGGCCTGCGCCCCGCCGACCGCGAGAAGCTGCTGTTCAAGCTGTCGGAGCTGATCGAGCGCCATGCCGACGAGCTGAGCGCGCTGGAGACGCTGCAAAGCGGCAAGCTGCAAGTGGTTGCGCGTGCGATCGATGTCGATGCCGGTGCCGAGTTCGTGCGCTACATGGCGGGCTGGGCCACCAAGCTCGAAGGCCAGACGCTCGACAACTCCATCCCCATTCCCGGCCCGCAGTGGGTCACCTACACGCGCCGCGAGCCGGTGGGGGTGGTCGGCGCCATCGTGCCCTGGAACTTCCCGCTCGCGATCGCGCTGTGGAAGATCGCCCCCGCGCTGGCCGCCGGCTGCACGGTGGTGCTCAAGCCCTCGGAAGACACGCCGCTCACGGCCCTGCGCCTGGCGCACCTGGCGCTGGAGGCCGGTATCCCCGAAGGGGTGCTCAACGTGGTGTGCGGGCGCGGCGCGACGGCCGGTGCGGCGCTGATCGCCCACCCGGGCGTGCGCAAGCTCAGCTTCACCGGCTCCACGGCCGTGGGCAAGGTGGTGGGGCATGCGGCGGTGGAGCACATGGCGCGCTTCACGCTGGAGCTGGGCGGCAAGAGCCCGGCCGTGGTGATGGAGGACGCCGACCCGTCGCAGGTGGCGCAGGGCATTGCCATGGGCATCTTTTTCCACCAGGGGCAGGTGTGCACCGCCAGCTCGCGCCTGCTGGTGCACCGCAGCCTGTACCGCCGCGTGCTGGACGAGCTGGCCGGCATTGCCGAGGGCATGAAGATCGGCTCCGGCTTCGATGCGGCCACGCAGTTCGGGCCGCTGACCTCGAAGACGCATTTCGCGCGTGTGATGGATTTCATCGCATCGGCCAAGGCCGAGGGCGCCACGCTGGTGGCTGGCGGTGCGCGCGTTCACGACGCCGGTTGTTTTGTGCAACCCACGATTTTTGCCGACACCACGGCGCAGATGCGTGTGGTGCGGGAAGAGGTGTTCGGCCCCGTGCTGGCGGTGGCGCCATTCGACGACGTGGAAGACGCCATCGCCGCCGCCAACGACACCCCCTACGGGCTGGCCGCCAGCCTGTGGACCCAGAGCCTGTCCCATGCCCACCGCATCGTGCCCCGCCTGCAGGCGGGCGTGGTGTGGGTGAACGCGCACAACGTGCTGGACGCCGGGCTGCCCCTGGGCGGCATCAAGCAGTCGGGGACGGGGCGCGACCTCGGGCGTGCGGCCGTCGAAGGCTTCACCGAATTGAAGAGCGTGTGCATGGCCGTGTGATGGGCCATGTGACTGGCATGCACCAGGCCGTAAGGCCTTGACGAAATGACAGACGACAAACCACAAACCAAGGAGACAAACACCATGAACATCCATCGCATCGCCGCGCTGTCGGCCGTGGCCCTGGCCGCATCCTTCGCGTCCTCGGGCGCCTTCGCACAATCCAAGTGCGGCCTGGGCAATGGCAAAAAAGCCAGCGGCGAACCCATTGCCATCGGGGCCGTGGTCGGCAAGACGGGGCCGGACGATTTCAGTTCGTCGGCACAGGCGGCCGCAGCCTATTTCAAGTGCGTGAACGAGAACGGCGGCATCCACGGCCGCCCGGTGGAGTACCTCGTTGCCGACGACCAGTGGAACCCGGAGACGGCCGCGCAGGTGGCCAGCAAACTCGTCAAGGACCGCAAGGTGGTGGCGCTGGCAGGCAACACCAGCTTTGTGGAGTGCGGCGCCAACGCCAAGATGTACGCCGACGAAGGCGTGATGGTGGTGGCCGGCACCGGCGTGCCGCGCGAATGCTTCAACGCGAAGAACTATGTGCCCGTCAATTCCGGCCCGCGCATCAGCGCCACCATCGCCGCGATGTATGCCGCGCAGGCCTACCAAAGCAAGAAGATGGTCTGCATCATCCCCAACATCCCGAGCCTGGGCAACTGGGCCTGCGAAGGGCCCAAGGCCTGGGGCAAGGCCCATGGCGTCGAGGTCGAGACCATCGCCATCGACCCGGGCTCGGCCGACGCCACCTCGGTGATGCTGCAGGCGGCGTCCAAGAAGCCCGACACCATCATCATGAACGTGCCCAAGGGCATCCTCGTGCCCATGCTGGCTGCAGCGGAGCAGCAGAACCTGGGCAAGAAGATCCACTTCGTCTCCGCGGCGCCGGCTTACAGCGCCGATGTGCCCAAGGCCATCGGCCCGTACTGGAACAAGAACTTCGCCGTCAACCTGGAGTTCAACCCGCTGGAGTCCCAGGGGCCCGACAACCTGAACTGGCAGGCCGTCATGAACTCCCATGGCGCCAAGACCGATCCGCGCGACACCTTCTCGCAGGCCGGCTACCTGGCGGCCCGGCTGCTCACGGAAACGCTGCTCAAGATGGACCCCAAGAAGATCGACCGCGCCTCCGTCACCGAGGCGCTGCGCAAGGTGGGCGACTTCCGCAGCGACATCCTGTGCAACCCCTTCTACGTGGGCGCCGGCAGCCGCCACAACGCCAACAACGCAGGGCCCATGGTGGTGGTCGATGGCAACGGCTTCACCGCCGTCTCCAAGGGCTGCCTGACGGCCGACGACCCGGAGCTGGTCGATGTGCGCGCCGACGAGAAAAAGCTCGGCCTGAAGTGACACCGCACTGTGATGTGACCAGGATTGCTTGCCATGCCTGACTTGTTGCCTTTTGTGATCTCCGGCCTCGGTGTGGGCGCGGTCTACGCGCTGTCCGGGGTGGGGCTGGTGGTGCTGTACCGCTCGTCCGGGGTGTTGAACTTTGCGTTCGGCGCACTCGGTGCGCTGGGGGCCTATGTCGCCTGGTCGATGCTGGAGGCCGGCTGGCCGCAGGTGCTGGCCTGGGTGGCCAGCATGGTGGTGGCCATGGCGCTGTCGCTGGCCTACGGCCGCCTGATCGCGCCGCACCTGGCGCAGCGCAACCCGACCATCCGGGGCATCGGCACGCTGGGGTTTGCGCTGGTGGTGCTGGGTTTCACCGAATGGTTTTGGGGCGAGCAGCCCCGGCGCCTGGTGCTGCCCACCGATGCCGGGGCGCTGGAGCTGGCCGACGTGCGCCTGACCTATACCCGGGTCATCGGCCTGGCCCTCGCGGTGGCGATGATGGCGGGCATCGGCCTGCTGCTGGCGCGTACGCGGGTGGGGCTGAAGATGCGGGCGCTGGCCACCGACCGCGACCTGAGCGCGCTGCTGGGCATTCGCGTGCTGCAGGTGGACACGGTGGCTTGGGTGCTCAGCGGCGCCTTCGCGGGCGTGTGTGGCCTGCTGCTGGCCAACATCGTGCGCCTGCAGGCCACGCTGCTGACCTTCCTGGTGATCCCCGCATTTGCCGCCGCCATCATCGGCCGGCTGGAGTCGCTGCCCGCCACGGTGGTGGGGGGCATCCTCATCGGCGTGCTGGAGGCTGTGGCCATCGTGGTCCCCGGCCTTGCCGCCTTCCGCAGCGCGACGCCCTTCCTGGTCGCGCTGCTCATGATCGCTTTCCATCCATCGAACACCCGCGTGGCCTAGGCATGACGCCCATCTCCTTGATTGCAAGTAGTCCCATGACAAGTCCCCCTCTCGATGCGCTGGAGGCCGCGCTGGACCGGGTGCGGCGCCAGCGGCTGCGCGCGCTGCTGGTGATGCTGGGCACGCTGCTGGTGCTCGGCACCGTGCTGCCCTGGCTGGCCAACGCCTACTGGACCAAGACCTTCAGCTCAGCCCTTGCGCTGTCGGTGGCGGCTGCGGGCGTGGGGCTGCTCTACGGCCAGCTGGGCCTGGTGTCGTTGTGCCAGTTCGCACTGCTGGGCATCGGCGGCTGGGTGGCGCTGCGCATCAGCCACGGCAGCGGGCTGCCGTTCGAGCTGTGTGTGCTGGCGGCGGGCCTGGTGTCGGCACTGGTGGGCATGCTGGCGGGCCTGCCGGCGCTGCGCCTGAAGGGGCTGTACCTGGCCCTGGTCACCCTCATGCTCGCCGGCGGCTTTCAGGTGGTGATCACGGTCGTGGGTTTTCCGGACGGCGGCCCGGGCTGGCTGGGCCGGGTGGAGGGGAGCGAGCGCCTGCTGATGGCGCGCCCGGCGGTGGCCACCTCCGACTCTGCCTACCTGCGTTACGTGGCGCTGTGGTTGGCGGCCGTGCTGGCGCTCATCGAGCTGCACCGCCGCACGCGCGCGGGCCGCTCCTGGGCGCTGATCCGCCGGGGCGAGGCCGCCGCCGTGGGGGCCGGGGTCAACGTGCTGCTCTACCAGACCTGGGCCTTCGCGCTGGCCGGCTTCTGTGCCGGTGTGGGCGGTGCCCTGCTGGCAGGTGGGGTGGGGCAGCTGGACGGGCGGGCCTTCGGGGCCAGCGAGTCGGTGATGCTGTTCGCGCTGTCGGTGGTGGGGGGCGTGCACCACTGGCTGGGCGCCCTCATCGCGGGCCTGCTGCTGCGTGCGGTGCCGTCGCTGCTGACCGATTTCAACGTCAACGGCTTTCTGGCCATGGTCTTTTTTGGCGCGGCCTTGCTGCATGCGCTGATCACGGCGCAGGAGGGCGTGGCCGGGCAGGTGCTCGGCCTTCTGAACTGCGTGCGGGCCCGCTGGGCTGCAGGGAGCGCCCCATGATCGCCATCGGCAACCTGACGGTGCAGTTTGGCGGCGTCAAGGCCCTCACACAGCTGGATGCGGTGCTGGACCACCCGGTGTGTGGCCTCATCGGCCCCAACGGTGCGGGCAAGACGACGCTGGTCAATGTACTCAGCGGGCTGGTGCAGCCGCGCACCGGCCACATCGCGGTGGACGGCGCTGACCTGCTGGCCCTCACGCCGGCGCAGCGTGTGCGCTTCGGGCTGCGGCGTTCGTTCCAGACCGAGCAGGTGGTGGAGGATCTGGATGTGTGGAGCAATGTGCTGGCCATGCTGGACCATGTGCCGCACGAGCGCGCGCGCGCCAAGGCCGAGGTGGGGCGCGTGATCGACTACGTGGGTCTGACCCCTGTGGCCACGGTGCTGGGGGCCCGGCTGAACCTGTTCCAGCGGCGCATGGTCGAGGTGGCCAAGGCCCTGGTGGGCGCACCCCGCCTGCTGCTGTTCGACGAACCCGGTGCGGGCCTGACCGAACAGGAGGCCGTCTTCCTACGCCGTGCGCTGTTGGGCATCCAGGATTTCTGCGGTGCGCAGGTGCTGTTGATCGACCATGACGTGGACCTCATCAAGGCGACCTGCACGCAGACCCTGGTGCTGGATTTCGGCCAGCGCCTGGCACTGGGCCCGACGCATGAGGTGCTTGAAGACCCTGCGGTGCGCCGCGCCTACCTCGGTACGGAGGAGTGAAAACCATGCTGAGTATGAACAATCTGGTGGTGCAGCGTGGTGGCAAGAACGTGCTGCATGGGGTGTCGCTGCAGGTGGCGCCCGGGCAGATCACCGCGCTGGTGGGGGCCAACGGGGCGGGCAAGTCCAGCCTGGTCATGGCGCTGGCGGGGGCGCTGCCCCTGGTGTCCGGCAGCATCGAGCTCGACGGGGCGGCGCTGTCGGGGCGCAGGCCCGAGGCGGTGCGCGCCGCGGGGGTGGCGGTGGTGCCCGAGGGGCACCGCGTGCTCGGGGACTTGTCGGTGCGCGACAACCTGCGCGCCGCAGCCACGGCCTGGCCCGCACGCCAGGTGCAGGCAGAGGTAGACCGTGTGCTGGCGGTGATGCCTGAGCTCTCGGAGAAGCTGAACGCACTGGGCCGCTCGCTCTCTGGGGGGCAGAAGCAGATGGTGTGTGTGGCGCAGGCCCTGATCGCGCGGCCACGTTACCTGGTGCTCGACGAGCTGTCGCTGGGGCTCGCGCCCACGGTGGTCAAGCGGCTGGTGGCGCTGGTGCAGCAGGTGGCGGCGCAGGGCGTGGGGGTGCTGCTGATCGAGCAGTTCACCAGTGTGGCCCTGGCGGTGTCGCAGGATGCCTATGTGCTTGAGCGGGGGCGGGTGGCGTTTGGCGGCCCCGCACAGACCCTGCGCGAGCAGCCGGACATCCTGCACAGCAGCTATCTGGCGGCCTGAGCCCGCCCCGACAAGGCAACCCGTCCACGAGGGAACAGCATGAAAGACAAGCCAACGGGCCGATCGGTGCCTGCGTACCCAAGCGCATGGAGGGGGCTGTCGCTGGCCGTATCTCTGCTGCTGTGTACGGACCGGGCACTGGCGCAGGCCGCACCTCGGCCACCCATCGTGGTCGGTGCGATCAGCAGCCTCAGCGGCCCGGTGGCCTTCCCGGAATCCACCGACGCGGTGCGCGCATATTTCGAGGTGATCAATGCCGCAGGCGGCGTGCAGGGCCGACCCCTGAAGCTGGTTGTCGAAGATGACAAGGGGGAGCCCGAGCAGGCGCGGCAGGCGGCGCGCAAGCTGGTTGGCACGTTGAACGTGGTGGCGCAGGTGGGCAGTGCCAGCATCGTCGATTGCGCCGCCAATGCCGCGGAATATGCACGCCGTGGCGTTGTGTCGATCCAGGGCACGGGTGTGGAGCCGGCCTGCTTTGAGTCGGCGAACATTGCCCCCGTCAACACGGGGCCGTATCTGTCGGTCGCCACGGCACTGCAGTTTGCCGTCGACGTCCTGAAGCGCCAGCGGCCCTGCGTACTGCTGCTCGAACTGCAGGGCACGGTGCCCGCGTACCAGCGTGTGATCGCGGACTGGTCGCAGCGTGTCGGCCGAAAGCCAGCGCTGGTGGCTGTCTTCACTGGTGGCACCGACCCCGCTCTGCTGTGGCAGCAGGTCGTGCGCGAGCGTTGTGACGCCGTCGTCTACACCGGGGTCGAACCCATGGTCATCGGATGGATGCAGGCTGGCCGCGGTCTGCACGACGTGACCGTGATGCCACGGATTTTTCTCACACCGGCCTATACCGACCGGGTGGCCAGCGTGCTCGGCGATGCCACCGCCAGCCCCATCTACGCGATGTCGGAGTTCGAGCCCTGGTCCAGCCGCTCGGGCTGGCTCAGCGACTGGCGGGCGGTGATGCGAGGCGGCAAGGTGCCGCTGTCGTCGTTCTCGCAGGGCGGCTACATGGCGGCGCAGGTGTTCGTGCGCGTGCTGCGCGGGATCCAGGGCGAGATCACCCGCGCGAGCATTACCGAAGCCTTCAAGCAGATGCCCCCGATGGAGCTGGCCTCAGCCGGCACGCCGTTCCAGTTCGGTGAGGGCGACACCCACAACCCGAACCGGGCGACGCTGCCGGTACGCTTGGACAACGGCCGCTGGCGTATCGCGCACCATAGCTGGATCGTGGTGCCGGAATAGCTGTCTGGGCAACGGGTCAACTTCCCTTCGACACGCGCGCCGACCACCCGCGCGCAGCGAGGCAGCGCGCCCCGTGGCGGGGAGGAAGGGCTCAGTGAATGCCGCGCTTCAGAAACTCGCTCGGTGTGCAGCCGAACTCCTGCTTGAACAGGCGGCAGAAATGCGCGTTGCTGTTAAAGCCCCAGCGATAGGCCAGCGCTGAAATAGAGACCTTCGACGTGTTGGCACCCACCAGGGCCTGTTTGCAGCGTTCGAGCCGCGACAGCCATATCTGGCGATCCAGCGTGTGGGCTTCACCCTGGAACAGGGTATGCAGATAGCGCTTGGAGCAGCGCATTTCCTGCGCGATGCGCTCCACGGTCAGGTCGGCGTCGTCCAGGTGGCTCTGGATGTACTGCCGCACGCGCGCTCGCATCGCCTCGGGCAGCGGCATGCGTTCGGGCGCATCGCCGCGCTGGGCCTGCAGCGCCTGCGCGAGCAGGCCCAGCGTGGTTTCCGACAGGGGCTCGCCCACGGTGTCGGGCAGGGTGCTCAGCTGCGCTGCCAATGCGCCCAGAAACGACGACAGCACCTGGTGCAGGGCCCGCAGTTCGGGGGCATCGGCTTCGCAGGTGTGCAGCGATCCGAGCGGCAGGTGACCGAGCTTGCCACGCGGAATCTGCACCACCAGCTGCCGGATCGATTCCTGCGAAGTGATGGTGTAGGGCACGCGCGGGTCGTACAGGCTCCAGTCGCCGGGTTGCAGGCTGAAATTCGCGTCGCGCTGGCGGATTTCGCTTACGCCCTTGAGCTGCAGCAGCAGCTTGAAACTGTCGTGGCGCGGGTCGCTGGCTGCGCGGTCGCGCAGGATGCGGTGGGCGGGGGCGTCGATGGTCAGCATGCGCAATGCACCGGCCTCCCAGGCCTTCATGCGCGCATCAAAGGGCTCGTCGCCCATGGCCTGCGCCTGCAAGGGGCCAAAGTAATGGTCCGAGGCCGACTGCCATTGCTGGAGCTGTTGCCGCAGCGGCAAACCATGGGTTTCGTGGGTCGCGCATTTCATGCTGTGTCTCCATTGGGGCCCATTCTTCGCGGGCTTGCAGCGCTCGGAAAAGAGCGCGTGATTCCATCACAAAACCACCCGCTGCGGACTGCGGGTTTTCGAGCGGGCCGGGCAGGGAGAGGCAGGTCCAGGCGCATCGCCCCCGGGCAACGGCGTGGCGCGCCGGGCTACCAGTTGCCGTCTTCGCTGTCGGCGGCCGTGCCGAGCTTGGCAATCACTTCGTCCAGCGTGGTGTAGAGGTGCGCAATGAACTCGACACCCAGCTGGTTTTCCAGCTCGCGGTAGGTGGCCTCGATGGTGGGCGCCAGACTGGCGGCCAGGGCCTGGCCTTTGGGGGTGACCGACACCCGCACCCGGCGCTGGTCGTTTTCCAGCCGCTCGCGCAGCACCAGGCCCAGGTCGTCCATGCGCGCCAGGATGCCGGCCAGGCTGGGGCTCGACAGGCGGCAGATGTCGCCGATCTGGCGGGGCTCCAGCGGCCCATGGTCCAGCAGCGCACGGACCACGCGCCACTGTTGCTCGGTGAGGCCGGCCGTGTTGAGGATGGGCTTGAAGCGTGCAAAGACGCTCTCGCGGGCCTGCAGGAACAGCAGTGGCAGGTTGCGGTGGTGGACGAGGTCCAGTGGTTGTGAGTCCATAAACGTGAATCATCCTCGAAACGGGCCGGGGGCCTGGGCACCCGTGTAAACCCGGACAAAAAACAAGCGACAGGCGTTGACTTACTAACATGTTAGCAAATAAGATACTCACATATTAGCAATTAATCGCCATGCATTCAGACCCACGCCATCTGGAGTTCGACGTAGCGCCCTACCGGCTGTCCGGGGTGGTGTACGGAACCCTGCTCAACCACGGGCCCGCCATTGCCGCGCTCGGGGCTGCTGCCGAGCAGCCGCCCTACAAGGCGCCTGCCCAGGCGCCGGTGCTGTACATCAAGCCGCGCAACACCTTGGCGGGCCATGGGGATGCCGTGGTGGTGCCCGCTGATGCCCCCGAGCTGGAGATCGGTGCTTCACTGGGCATCGTCATCGGCCGCACCGCGTGCCGCGTGGCGCCGGAGCAGGCGCTGGCCCATGTGGCGGGCTACACCATCGTGAACGACATCAGCGTGCCGCATGACCTGTTCTACCGGCCCTCGATCCGTTTCAAGGCGCGCGATGGTTTTTGCCCCACCGGGCCTGCGGTGGTGCCCTGCGGCGCGGTGGGCAACCCCGATGTCCTGGAGGTGCGTGTCTGGGTGGACGATGCCCTCGTGCACAGCACCACCACGGGCGAGCGGCGGCGCACGGTGGCGCGCCTGCTGGCCGATGTCACCGAGTTCATGACCCTGTCGCCCGGCGACGTGCTTTTGCTGGGGGTGTCCGCCGGGGCCCCGCGCGTGCGCGCAGGCCAGCAGGTGCGCATCGAGATCGAGGGCCTGGGCCAGCTCGACAACCGGTTTGTGAAAGAAGGAGTCTCGCCATGAAGAAGGCAAGGGTGGCCTATGCAGGCGCGATTCACGAGGCAACGCCCCACGGCGAGCAGATCCGCCTGGCCGATGGCCGCGTGCTGGAGCAGGGCGAGGTGATCTGGCTGCCACCGTTCGAGGTGGGCACCGTCATCGCGCTGGGCCTGAACTATGCCGACCACCTCAAGGAGCTGTCGGGCGAGCTGACCGTGACCACGAAGGACGAACCCCTGGTGTTCCTCAAGGGCCCGGGCGCATTGATCGGCCACAACGGCCAGACACGCCGGCCGGCCGATGTGGCCTTCATGCATTACGAGTGTGAACTCGCGGTGGTGATCGGCAAGACCGCCCGGGGCGTGAAGAAGGCCGACGCGCTGCGGCATGTGGCGGGCTACACGGTGTGCAACGACTACGCGATCCGCGACTACCTGGAGAACTGGTACCGACCCAACCTGCGCGTGAAGAACCGCGACACCTGCACCGTGCTGGGCCCCTGGTTCGTGGATGCGGCCGATGTGCCCGACCCGCACGATCTGCGGCTGCGCACCCTGGTCAACGGCCAGGTGGTGCAGCAGGGGCGCACCGGCAACATGGTCAACGACATTGCCGAGCTGATCGAGTACCTGAGCAGCTTCATGACGCTGCGCGCGGGCGACGTGATCCTGACGGGCACGCCCGAAGGCGTGGTGAACGTCAACGTGGGCGACGAGGTGGTCACCGAGATCGACGGCATTGGCCGGCTGGTGAACACCATCGTGGGCGACGAAACCTTCGGCCGCTGATTTCCCTCCCTAAAAAATCCCTGCATCCTGGAGATTCCTTTCATGCGCATCCAACACCTGATCGGCGGCAAACCCGTCGAAAGCCGCGAATACTTCGAGACCGTCAACCCCGCCACGCAGGAGGTGCTGGCCGAGGTGGCCCGTGGTGGCGAGGCCGAAGTCCATGCCGCCGTGGCCGCTGCCAAGGACGCCTTTCCCGCATGGGCCGGCCTGCCCGCCCCCGAACGCGCCAAGCTTGTGCGCAAGCTCGGCGACCTGATCGCGGCCGAGGTGCCCGCGCTGGCACTGACCGAAACCAAGGACACGGGCCAGGTCATCGGCCAGACCGGCAAGGCGCTGATTCCGCGTGCCGCCGACAACTTCTACTACTTTGCCGAGATGTGCACCCGCGTGGACGGCCACACCTACCCCACGCCCACCCACCTGAACTACACGCTGTTCCACCCCGTGGGCGTGTGCGCGCTGATCTCGCCCTGGAACGTGCCCTTCATGACGTCCACCTGGAAGGTGGCCCCCGCGCTCGCCTTCGGCAACACGGCAGTGCTCAAGATGAGCGAGCTGTCGCCCCTGACGGCCGCGCGCCTGGGCGAGCTGGCGCTCGAAGCCGGCATTCCGGCCGGTGTGCTGAACGTGGTGCATGGGTATGGCAAGGACGCGGGCGAGCCCCTGTGCACCCACCCCGATGTGCGCGCGATTTCGTTCACCGGCTCCACCGCAACGGGCAACCGCATCGTGCAGGCCGCCGGCCTCAAGAAGTTCAGCATGGAACTGGGCGGCAAGAGCCCCTTCGTGGTGTTTGCCGATGCCGACCTTGATCGTGCGCTCGACGCTGCCCTCTTCATGATCTTCTCCAACAACGGAGAGCGCTGCACCGCCGGTTCGCGCATCCTGGTGCAGAAGTCCATCTATGCCGACTTCGCCGAGAAGTTCGCGGCGCGCGCGCGCCGCATCGTGGTGGGGGACCCGCTCGATGAAAAAGCCATCGTCGGCCCGATGATCAGCCAGGCCCATCTGGCCAAGGTGCGCAGCTACATCGAGCTGGGCCCCAAGGAGGGCGCCACCCTGCTGTGCGGCGGCCTCGGCACGCCCGAGCTGCCGGCCCACCTGCAAAAGGGCAACTTCGTGTTGCCCACGGTGTTCGCGGACGTGGACAACCGCATGAAGATCGCCCAGGACGAGATCTTCGGCCCCGTGGCCTGCCTGATCCCGTTCGAGGACGAGGCCGAGGCCATCCGCCTGGCCAACGACATCCAGTACGGCCTGTCGAGCTACGTCTGGACCGAGAACATCGGCCGGGCGCACCGCGTGGCGGCCGGCATCGAGGCGGGCATGTGTTTCGTCAACAGCCAGAACGTGCGCGACCTGCGCCAGCCCTTCGGCGGCACCAAGGGCAGCGGCACGGGGCGCGAAGGCGGCACTTGGAGCTACGAGGTGTTCCTGGAGCCCAAAAACATTGCGGTGTCGATGGGCAGCCACCACATTCCGCACTGGGGCGTCTGAGATGAAGCACCCCCTGAGTCGCTTCGCGCCTTCCCCCCTCTCTCGTATTGCTGCGCAATACGGGAGGGGGACGCCCCCGGTGCGGCGGGGCGGCCCTTGCACGGGGGCACTGGCCTGGGTCGCGCCAGTTTCATGGGCTGTGGGTGTGCGCAGCGAGCGCTATGGATAACTGAGATGCCACCGCGCCGACCCGCTGCAGAAAAGAACCACGACAACGGAGACAACACCCCCATGACCGCCATCCACCGACGCACCCTGCTGGGCGCCGCGGCCACATGGGCCGCCATGCCCTGGCGGGCCCAAGCCCAGGCTGCCTGGCCCACGCGGGCGCTGAAGATCGTCGTGCCCTTCGCACCCGGCGGCACCACCGACTTCGTGACGCGCCTGGTCGCGCTGGAGCTGGCCAAGTCCCTCGCGCAGCCCGTGGTGGTGGACAACAAACCCGGCGCCGGCACCGTGATCGGCGTGGATGCGGTGGCCAAGGCGGCGCCCGACGGCTACAGCTTCGTGACCGTGGCCAACAGCTTCGCGGCCAACCAGAGCCTGGTCAAGCGGCTGCCCTACAACACGCTAGAAGACCTGCGCCCCGTGGCGCTCATGGGTCTGTCGGGGCATGTGCTGGCCACCCACCCGGGCAGCGGCCTGCGCACGCTGGCGGACCTGCGCCAGCAGGCCCTGCGGCGCCCCGGCGTGCTCAGCTATGCCTCGTTTGGCAACGGCACGTCTGCGCACCTGTCGGGCGAGTTGCTCAAGCAGCAGCTGGGCGTGGACCTGATCCACGTGCCCTACAAGGGCCAGGGGCCGGCGCTGGCCGACCTGCTGGGTGGGCAGGTGAGCGTGATGTTCGGCAACTGGCCGGAGTTTCGCAGCCATGTGCAGTCGGGCAAGCTGGTGGCGCTGGGCATGGCCACGGCGCAGCGCTCGGCCCATGCCCCCGACATCCCGACCCTGGCCGAACAAGGCACGCCGCTCGAATCCAACTCCTGGAGCGGGCTGCTGGCACCCGCCGGCACGCCCGACGCCGTGGTGCAGCGCATGAACACCGAGGTCGGCAAGGCCCTGGCCAGCCCCGCCGTCGTGCAGGCGTTTGCGCAGGGCGGCATTGCCGCACAGCCCGGCACGCCGGGGCAGTTTGCGGACTTCCTGCGCAGCGAGATCACCAAGTACGCGGCCATCGCCCGCAAGGCCAACATCCAACTGGACAACTGAGAAAGGCAGGAACCAAGAATGGGACAACTCGCACTGGCAGCCAAAATCACCCACGTACCTTCCATGTACCTGAGCGAACTGGAGGGCCCGCAAAAAGGGTTCCGCCAGGCCGCCATCGACGGCCATATCGAAATTGGCCGCCGCTGCCGGGAGCTGGGCGTGGACACCATCGTGGTGTTCGACACGCACTGGCTGGTGAATGCCAACTACCACATCAACTGCGCGCCGCAGTTCCAGGGGGTGTACACCAGCAACGAGCTGCCCCACTTCATCAGCAACCTGGACTATGCGTTCCCCGGCAACCCGGAGCTGGGGCAATTGCTGGCCAAAGCCTGCTGCGCACAGGGCGTGGAGACCCTGGCCCACCCCGCGACCACGCTGGCGCCCGAGTACGGAACGCTGGTTCCCATGCGCTACATGAACGCCGACCAGTACTTCAAGGTGGTGTCGGTGTCGGCCCTGTGCCAGGTGCACTACCTGGCCGACAGCGCGCGCCTGGGCTGGGCCATGCGCCGGGCCATCGAGGAGCAGTACGACGGCACCGTGGCCTTCCTGGCCAGCGGCAGCCTGAGCCACCGCTTCGCCCAGAACGGCCTGGCCCCCGAGTTTGCCCAGAAGATCTGGAGCCCTTTTCTGGAGACGCTGGACCACCGCGTCATCGAGATGTGGCAGGCGGGCGACTGGGCCACGTTCTGCGAGATGCTGCCCGAGTACGCGGCCAAGGGCCACGGCGAAGGGTTCATGCACGACACCGCCATGCTGGTGGGCGCACTGGGCTGGTCGGAGTACGCGGGCCAGGCGGAGGTGGTGACGCCGTACTTCGGCGCCTCGGGCACGGGGCAGATCAACGCCGTGTTCCCGGTCACGCCGCAGACGGGGCGTGCGATTCCGGCGGCGCAGGCCTCCTCGGCCTCGGGCTACCAGGCTTTCAGCCGCCTGTGATCCGCAACTGAGCCGGAGCCGCGCCATGCCCCACCTGGTCATCCTCTACACCCCCAATCTGGACCAGCCCGCTGCACAAGGCGGCAGCGACATGGCGGCGCTGTGCTGCGCGCTGGCCCAGACCCTGTGCGCCCAGGTGGACGAAGCCGGCAAGCCGGTGTTCCCCACGGGCGGCGTGCGCGTGCTGGCCTACCCGGCGGCGCACTATGCCGTGGCCGATGACGGGGCCGCCGGGTTGGCGGCGGGGGACGGTGCGGGTTATGCCTTCGTCTACCTCAACCTGCGCATGGGCCGTGGCCGTGGCAGCGCCACCCACCTGTCCGTGGGCCGCGCGCTGGAGGCGGCGGCACAGGCCCATTTTTCCGCGCTGCTGGCGTCGCGCCACATCGGCATCACCTTGCAGATCGATGAAGGTCCCGAGGTGTTCGACGCCAAACACAGCTCCATCCACCCCCTGTTCCACAAGCCGGCCCATGGCTAGGCACAACACCATGCTTTCACAAGACACCGTGGGCGCCCTGGCGCGCGCGCTCCAAGAGGCGCGCAAGACCCGCACGCAGCTGCGCCACTTCTCGCTGCAATACCCCGAGATGACCATTGAGGACGGCTACGCCATCCAGCGCGAATGGGTGCGGCTGGAGCTGGCCGAGGGCCGCACCATTAGGGGCCGCAAGATCGGCCTGACCTCGCGGGCGATGCAGATCGCCAGCCAGATCACCGAGCCCGACTATGCGCCGCTGATGGACGACATGTTCTTCGATGCCGGCGGCGACATCCCCGCAGGGCGCTTCATCGCGCCGCGCGTGGAGGTGGAGCTGGCCTTCATCCTGGGCAAGCCCCTGAAAGGCCCAGGCGTGTCGCTGTTCGACGTGCTTTCGGCCACCGACTACGTGGTGCCCGCCATCGAGATCATCGATTCGCGCATCGAACAGTTCGACCGCGAGACCCGCGTGATGCGCAAGGTCTTCGACACCATCTCGGACTTTGCCGCCAATGCCGGCATCGTGCTGGGCGGTCGCCCCGTCAAGCCCCTGGACGTGGACCTGCGCTGGGTGGGCGCGCTGCTGCACAAGAACGGCGTGATCGAGGAAAGCGGCCTGGCCGCCGCCGTGCTCAACCACCCAGCGAATGGCGTGGCCTGGCTGGCCAACAAGATCGCGCCCTACGGCGAGCAGCTCAACGCGGGCGATGTGGTGCTGGCGGGCTCGTTCACGCGCCCCACGGCGGCGGTGGCGGGCGACAGCTTCCACGCCGACTATGGCCCGCTGGGCTCCGTGTCCTTCCGCTTTGTCTGAGGCCTTTGCCATGATGCAGATCCCCAACAACCGGTTTCGCAACGCGCTGCGCGAGGGCCGGCCACAAATTGGCCTGTGGGTCGGACTGGCCGATGCCAACGCCGCCGAGGCGCTGGCCGGCTGCGGCTTTGACTGGCTGCTGCTGGACGGCGAACATGCGCCCAACGACGTGCGCAGCGTGCTCGACCAGCTGCGGGCCGTGGCGCCATACCCCGTGCACCCCGTGGTGCGCCCGGTGCAGGCCGATGTGGCGCTGGTCAAGCAGTACCTGGACGTGGGCGCACAGACCCTGCTCATCCCCATGGTCGATACGCCCGAGCAGGCGGCCCTGATGGTGCGCGCCATGCGCTATGCGCCCGAAGGCATCCGGGGCATGGGCGCCACGTTGGCGCGGGCCTCGCGCTGGAACCAGGTGGAGGACTACCTGAACCGCGCCAACGGCGAGATGTGCTTGCTGGTGCAGGCCGAGACCCCGCTGGCGATGCAGAACCTGCAGGCCATCGCCGCGACCGACGGCGTGGACGGGGTGTTCTTCGGCCCGGCGGACCTGTCGGCCGCGATGGGCTACCGGGGCCAGGCCAGCCACCCCGCCGTGCAACGCGCCATCCTGGAGGGCATTGCCACCGTGCGTGCGGCCGGCAAGGCGGCCGGCATCCTGATGGCGGACCGCCAGCTGGCCCAGAGCTACCTGGATGCGGGTGCCTTGTTCGTGGCGGTGGGCGTGGATACGACGCTGCTGGTGCGCAGCGCCACCGAGCTGGCGCGCAGCTTTGGCCGCAACCCGGTGTCAGCGCCAGTGCCCCTGGCCGGCGGCGGCAACCCCTACTGACAGGCCCATCCACACACAGACAACCCCGCACCGGGCACTGCAGCAGGCAGCGCCCGCAGCGCAGCCTTTTTCCGGTTTCCCCCGAGCCAGCCACCAAGCCGGCCTGTTTTTTCAACCATCCCCTGTGAGGAGACACCCCATGTCCACATTCAATCTCTCCCGCCGCGCGGCCCTGTGCACCGCTGCGATGTCCCTCAGCGGCCTGCCGCTGGCCACCCTGGCGCAGGACAAGCGCCCCCTTGAATGGGTGGTCGGTATGGCGGCCGGAGGCGGCACCGACATCGTGGCGCGCACCGTGGCCGACCAGATGAGCAAGACGCTGAACCAGACCATCGTAGTGGTCAACAAGCCCGGTGCAGCGCACAACATCGCCGCGGACTATGTGGCGCGCTCGTCCACCCCGGCCAACCTGCTGCTCACGGGCGACTATGCCGTGCTGGCCACCAACCCCTGGCTGTACAGCAAGCTGTCGTACAACGCCGACCGGGACCTGTTGTCGGTGGGCATGCTGGTGCGCTTCCCGCTGATCCTGGTGGTGTCGCCCAAGCTGCCCGTCAAGAACTTCAAGGAGTTCCTGGCCTGGGCCAAGGCGCAGCCCGGCGGCGTCAACTATGCATCGCCCGGCGCGGGCACGCCCCACCACCTGACCATGGAGCTGCTGCGCCAGCAGACCGGGCTGAACATGACCCATGTGCCCTACCGCGGAGTCACGCCGGCCATCCAGGACATCATGGGCGGGCAGGTTCCGTTCATGTTCGTCGAGTCGGCAGGGGGCATGCCGAACATCGTGGGCGGCAACCTGCGCGCCATTGGCGTGGCCAGCGCCCTGCGCATGGCCACGCTGCCCGAGGTGCCCACGCTGATGGAGCAGGGCCTCAAGGACTTCGAGGCGTTTGCCTGGCAGGGCATGTCGGTCCATGCGTCCACGCCGCCCGAAGAAATCAAGCGCCTGAGCACGGCCTTGCAGGCCGCGCTGAACTCCACGCCGGTGAAGGCACGTTTCCAGGCCCTGGGCGTGGAAGCCATGCCCGGCACGCCCGCGCAGATGAACACCTTTGCCGCGGCCGAGCGCGCGCGCTGGGGCAAGCTCATCAAGGACATCGGCCTGAAGCTGGAGTGACCCACACGCCAGCCACGCCCGCCACTCCCGCCATGCCCCTCACACCACCGCCCCCAGACCGCTACGCCACCATGCACACCATTGCACTCCAGGACCCCAGCCTGCTCAAGGCCCGCTGCTACATCGACGGCCAATGGGTCGATGCCGCCAACGGCGCCACGCTCGATGTGAACAACCCCGCCAATGGCGCGCTGATTGGCACCATCCCGAACGCGGGCGCCGACCAGACCCGGGCCGCCATCGCGGCTGCCGACCGGGCGTTTGGCCCGTGGAAGGCGCGCACCGCCGAGGACCGCGCGCGCATCCTGCGCCGCTGGTTCGAGCTCGTGCTGCAGCACCAGGAGGACCTGGCCCTGATCATGACCAGCGAGCAAGGCAAGCCCCTGGCCGAAGCCCGGGGCGAGATCGCCTACGCGGCGTCCTACATCGAGTGGTTTGCCGAAGAAGCCCGCCGCATCTATGGCGAGGTGATTCCCTCGCCCTGGCTGGACAAGCGCATCGTCGTGACGCGCGAGCCGGTGGGCGTCTGCGCCGCCATCACGCCCTGGAACTTTCCGGCCGCCATGATCACGCGCAAGGTGGCGCCGGCGCTCGCGGCGGGGTGCACCATCATCGTCAAGCCGGCCACGCAGACGCCGCTGTCGGCGCTGGCCATGGCCGAACTCGCGGCGCGGGCCGGCGTGCCGGCGGGGGTGTTCAGTGTCATCACCGGCGATGCGCGGCCCATCGGCGCGGAACTCACGGCCAGCTCCGTGGTGCGCAAGCTCACGTTCACGGGCTCGACCGAAATCGGCCGTGTGCTGGCCGCGCAATGTGCGCCCACGCTCAAGAAGATGTCGCTGGAACTGGGGGGCAACGCCCCCTTCATCGTGTTCGACGACGCGGACCTGGACGCGGCCGTGCAGGGGGCCATGGCCTCCAAGTACCGCAACACGGGGCAGACCTGCGTGTGCGCCAACCGCCTGCTGGTGCAGGACGGCGTCTACGACGCCTTCGCCGACAAGCTGGCCCGCGCCGTGGCTGCGCTGAAGGTGGGCAGCGGCCTGGAGGAGGGTGTGGACCAGGGCCCACTGATCGATGAGGCCTCGCTGGCCAAGGTGGAGGAGCTGGTGGCCGATGCCAAGGCCCGGGGCGCCCGCGTTGTCACGGGCGGGCAGCGCCACGCGCTGGGCGGCACGTTCTACGAACCCACGATCCTGGCCGACATCACGCCAGAGATGCGCATGGCGCGCGAAGAAATCTTCGGCCCGGTGGCGCCGCTGTTCCGCTTTGGCACCGAGGCCGAGGCGATCCAGATGGCCAACGACACCGAGTTTGGTCTCGCGGCCTACTTCTACTCGCGCGATGTGGGGCGGGTCTGGCGGGTCAGCGGCGCGCTGCAGTACGGCATGGTGGGCATCAATGCGGGCGTGATCTCCACGGCGGTGGCCCCGTTCGGCGGCGTCAAGCAGTCGGGCATGGGGCGCGAGGGCTCGGCGCATGGCATTGAGGAGTACGTGGACACCAAGTACCTGTGCATGGGCGGGGTGTGAGGCCCGGGCCCCCGGGGCCGCTGCGCGCCTTTCTCCCTCGGGGGCATGCGCAGTGCAAGGGGCGATCAAAGCGAAACCACATCAACACCCGGAGACAGACAACATGCGCAAGCTGCGGGCAGCATTTCGACTTTTACCATCGTCCTCCAACGGCGTCCGTGCCGGCCTTGTTGCGGCTGCCTTGGCCCTGGGCCTGGCGGGCGCTCCGGCCCAGGGGCAAGACATGGCGGGCGTGACGGACAGCGAGATCGTCATAGGCCAGTCGGGCCAGCTCAGCGGGCCGCTGTCGGCGCTGACCCACGAGGTGCGCCTGGGGGCGAGCCTCTGCTTCGACCAGGTCAATGCCGCAGGCGGCGTGCGGGGGCGCAAGATCCGGGTGGTGGCCCTGGACGATGCCTACGACCCGAAGCAGGCCGCAGACAACACCCGCAGGCTGATCGACGAGGACAAGGTGCTCGCGCTGTTCCAGTACGCCGGCACCCCACCGGCGCTGGCGGCCTTGCCGATCGCCGAGGCGCGGGGGGTGCCGTTCATTGCGCCGTTCACCGGGTCCGATGCCTTGCGGCAAGCGAACAGCCGCTATGTCTTCAACATCAAGGCGGGTTACGCGGCTGAGCTTGATGCCACCGTGAAGCAGCTGGCCTCGGTCGGCATCTCGCGCATTGCAGCGGTGTACCTGAACAACCCGTTCGGCACGGGCGGGCTGGCCGCCGTCGAGAAGTCCGTGAAAGCGCACAACGTGGCCCTGCTTGCCCAGGCTCCGCTGGAGGTGGACGGCTCGAAGATGGCCGATGCAGTGGCGGTGGTGGCCAGGCAGTCGCCGCAGGCCATCGTAGTGATCAGCGCTGGCAAGCCCAGCGTGGACTTTGTGGACGCCTACCTGAACGCAGGCCACCGCAGCACGTTCTACATGCTGTCGGCCATCAGCAATGCCCAGCTCGTGCAGGCGCTGGGCGAGCGGGCGCGGGGCGTGGTGGTCTCCCAGGTCGTGCCGTCGCCGTGGAACCTGAGCATGCCCATCTCGCGGGAATTCCAGGGGCTGGCCAAGGCCCGGGGCCTCACCGAGTTCACGTTCAGCCAGATGGAGGGGTTCATCGCGGCCCGCTTTCTGGTGGAGGCCTTGCAGCGCGCCGGGGCCAAGCCCACGCGGGCCAGCCTGGTGCAGGCCATGGAGTCGATGAAGAGCGTGAGCCTGGGCGGCTATCCCGTGGAACTGTCCGCCAGCCAGCACAACTCCGGCAAGTTTGTGGACCTGCTGATGATGGGGCGCGACGGGCGGTTCACCAAATAAGGCCCCGGGAGGCCTCAGCCCGTGGCGTCGGTGGGTGAGGGCAGCGGCACCAGCAGCTCGGGGCAGGGCCAGTTCAGCAGCTCGGCCAGGCGGGTGGTGATCCAGGTGGCCTCGGGCACCGAGACGCCCGATTCGGCCGTGCACAGCCCGGCGTGGATGCGCCGCAGGATCTCGGCCTCGGACGGCGCCTGCACGTGGTAGAGCGTCTGCGCATGCTCGACCAGGTGGCCGGCCAGGTCTTCGCACAGCTCGTAGCGGGTGCGCACCACGGCGGGCTTTTCAGTCAGGCGCTGGCGCGTGTCGCTGTACACCGCCATGAACGAAGGCGGCACGTGGATCTGGTTGTCGTCGTCCATGGGCGCCCTTCAGTCGGGGGTGAACAGGCGCTCGAACCTGGCCTGGTCTGCGGCCAGCTCGAAGCTCACCAGCTGGCCCATCTTCATGTCCGACAGCCGGCAGGCCGCAAACAGCGTGGTCTTGCCGGCCAGCTCCATCACCTCCAGGTCGATGATGGCGTAGGGGTAGGGAACAAAAACCTGGTGCTCGAAAACGTCGCGGTGCTGGTTGCGCGGCGAGGGGTAGAGCTTGTACAGATCGGTCTGAATCGTTTGTGTGGCCATGGTCGTTGGTGCGAGCCTGTTCAAAGGGGGCTGCAGTGCGGGTACAGTGCGGGCGAATCCTACAGACAAACCTTTTTACCTATTTATGGCACGAAACAAAAGCGAATGGCCGGCCAAAGTGCTGGCGCTGGTGCGAGGCGGCAATGTGGCCGCCGCCATCGCGCAGATCAAGGTGGCGCCCACGGTCGGTGATGTCACCCGCCTGCAAACCCTGCTGGCCGAATTGCCACCGTCCCCTTCGTTGGCACAGCTGCACAAGGTGGTCGAGGAAGAGCGCGCGCTGCTGGCCGCGCCCCGGCTGCACCGTTCGCCCTGATTGCCCGTTCGCCTTTGCCGTCGTCCGTCCAGTAGAGAGTTTTTCGCCATGACCGTGCCCCGCGTTTCCATCCAGACCGAAGACTTCGACCTGTCCGCCGAGGTGGCGGCGCTGCGCCGCGAAAACAAGGGCGTGGGCGCCGTGTGCAGCTTTGTGGGCACGGTGCGTGACCGCAATGAAGGGGACCAGGTGGCGTCCATGGAGCTGGAGCACTACCCGGGCATGACCGAAAAATCCATCGAGGCCATGGTGGATGAGGCCTTCCGTCGCTTCGACATCTTCGGCGCCCGGGTCATCCACCGCGTCGGGCTGCTGCAGCCGCTGGACCAGATCGTGCTGGTGGCCGTGACCAGCGCCCACCGGGGCCAGAGTTTTCAGGCCTGCGAGTTCCTGATGGACTACCTCAAGACCCAGGCACCGTTCTGGAAGAAGGAAGAAACCGCCCAGGGCGCCCGCTGGGTGGACGCGCGGGTGAGCGACGACGCCGCGCTGGCGCGCTGGGGCATTGCGCTGGGCAATGCCGCCTGAGACTGCAGGGGCCGCGCTGCTGCCGTGGATGTGAGTGAAATAGGGCTCTATCGCCCTCAGGTAAAGCGGTATCAGCTATTGAAATGGTAGCGGCGGTGGGCCGTGCGCCGTGGTGAATCACTGACGCAGGTCAATGGCAGGCCAGGGGGTGGGCCAAGGGGCTGTCTTGAAATCAGGCACACCCTGCCCCAAGTGTTCTGCAATTCGGAGGACATCACCCATGCGTCTCGACAAATTCACCACCAAGTTCCAGGAAGCCCTGAGCGACGCCCAGAGCATTGCGCTGGGCCACGACAACGCCTACATCGAACCCGTGCACGTGCTGCTGGCCATGCTGCAGCAGGACGACGGCCCCAAGGCGTTGCTGCAGCGCGCAGGCGCCCAGGTGCCGGGCTTGCTGACAGCGGCCGAGGCGGCCGTCAAGCGCCTGCCGCAGGTGCAGGGCAATGAGCAGGTGCAGGGCGGGCCCGAACTGGGCCGCGTGCTGCAGGCCACCGAGAAGGAGGCCATCAAACGCGGTGACCCGTTCATCGCGAGCGAGCTGTTCTTGTTGGCCGTGATCGACAGCAAGGGCGATGCCGCCAAAATTGCCAAGGACAACGGCCTCACGCGCAAGAGCTTGGAGGCTGCCATCGACGCCGTGCGCGGCGGCCAGAAGGTGGACAGCGCCGAGGCCGAGGGCCAGCGCGGCGCGCTCGCCAAATACTGCCTGGACCTGACCGAGCGTGCGCGCATTGGCAAGCTCGACCCCGTGATCGGCCGCGACGACGAGATCCGCCGCGCCATCCAGGTGCTGCAGCGCCGCACCAAGAACAACCCCGTGCTCATCGGCGAACCCGGCGTGGGCAAGACAGCCATTGTGGAGGGCCTGGCCCAGCGCATCGTGGCGGGCGAGGTGCCCGAGTCGCTCAAGGGCAAGCGCGTGCTGTCGCTCGACATGGCAGCGCTGCTGGCGGGCGCCAAGTTCCGTGGCGAGTTCGAGGAGCGCCTGAAAGCCGTGCTCAATGAACTGGCCAAGGACGAAGGCCAGACCATCGTCTTCATCGACGAGCTGCACACCATGGTGGGCGCGGGCAAGGGCGAAGGCGCGATGGATGCGGGCAACATGCTCAAGCCGGCCCTCGCGCGCGGCGAGCTGCACTGCGTGGGCGCCACCACGCTCGACGAATACCGCAAGTACATCGAGAAGGACGCGGCGCTGGAGCGCCGCTTTCAGAAGATCCTGGTGGGAGAGCCCAGCGTGGAGGCGACCATCGCCATCCTGCGCGGCCTGCAGGAAAAGTATGAGGTACACCATGGCGTGGACATCACGGACCCCGCCATCGTGGCTGCTGCCGAGCTGTCCAACCGCTACATCACCGACCGGTTTTTGCCCGACAAGGCGATCGACCTGATCGACGAGGCAGCGTCCAAGATCAAGATCGAGATGGACTCCAAGCCCGAGGTGATGGACAAACTCGACCGCCGCCTGATCCAGCTGCAGATCGAGCGCGAAGCTGTGCGCCGCGAGAAGGACGAATCCTCGCAAAAACGCTTCGCCCTGATTGAAGAAGAGATCGGCAAGCTGCAAAAGGAAATCGCCGACTACGACGAGATCTGGCAGTCCGAGAAGGCCCAGGCCCAGGGCAGCGCGCAGGTGCGCGAGGCCATCGACAAGCTCAAGTTCCAGATCGAAGAATTTACCCGCAAGGGCGACTTCAACAAGGTGGCTGAACTGCAGTATGGCAAGCTGCCCGAGCTGGAAAAGCAGCTGAAAGAAGCCCAGGCGCAAGAGGCGGGCAAGGACGGCGCCCCTGCCACGCGCCGCCTGCTGCGCACGCAAGTGGGCGCCGAAGAAATCGCCGAGGTGGTGAGCCGCGCCACGGGCATCCCTGTGGCCAAGATGATGCAGGGCGAGAAGGACAAGCTCTTGCAGATGGAGGCCAAGCTGCACGAGCGCGTGGTGGGCCAGCAAGAGGCGATTGCGGCCGTGGCCAACGCCATTCGCCGCTCGCGCTCGGGCCTGTCCGACCCGAACCGGCCCACGGGCTCCTTCCTGTTCCTGGGCCCCACGGGCGTGGGCAAGACCGAGCTGTGCAAGGCGCTGGCGGGCTTCCTGTTCGACAGCGAGGACCACCTGATCCGCATCGACATGAGCGAGTTCATGGAGAAGCATTCGGTGGCCCGCCTCATCGGCGCGCCGCCCGGCTACGTGGGCTATGAGGAAGGCGGCTACCTCACCGAAGCCGTGCGCCGCAAGCCCTACAGCGTGCTGCTGCTCGACGAGGTGGAGAAAGCCCACCCCGACGTGTTCAACGTGCTCTTGCAGGTGCTGGACGATGGCCGCCTGACGGACGGACAGGGACGCACCGTGGACTTCAAGAACACGGTGATCGTGATGACGAGCAACATCGGCTCGCACCTGATCCAGGCCATGGTGGGGCAGGACTCGGACGACATCAAGGAAGCGGTGTGGGGCGAGCTCAAGAACCACTTCCGGCCCGAGTTTCTGAACCGCATCGACGAGACCGTGGTGTTCCATGCGCTGGATGCGCAGCACATCGCCTCGATCGCCAAGATCCAGCTGCAGTTGCTGCAATCCCGGCTGGCGAAGATGGATTTGGAGTTGCAGGTGTCCGATGCCGCCTTGGCAGAATTGGCCAAGGTGGGGTTCGACCCGGTGTTTGGTGCGCGGCCGCTCAAGCGGGCGATCCAGCAGCGCATCGAGAACCCGCTGTCCAGGCTGCTGCTGGAAGGGCGTTTCCCGCCCAAGAGCGTGATTCCGGTCACCGTCAACCCGGTGCTGGAGCCGGGCGTGTTCCAGTTCGGTGTCGCTCCGCAGGAATAACCGGGGGCTGGGGAAGGGGGCCAAAACCCTTCCCCAAGATGTGAAGGAGAGGTGACGTTTGAATGAATTTGTTGCAGGCGTTCTGCGCCTGTTGCTGCGGGTGGTGGTCATCGCCATGGGGCTGGTGCTGTTTGCCAGCCTGGTGGTCGCGGCCCTGGTGCTGGCGCTGGTCTGGATGCTGCGTGCCGGTTGGGCGCGCCTCACCGGCCAGCCGGTAACCCCTTGGGCCATGCGCATGGACCCCCGCACGGGCTTCCGCACCGTGTTCCGTTCCACCGAGCGCTGGTCGTCCGGCCGCCGTGGTGCTGCACCAGCGGCGGATGACACCAGCGACGAGGCCACGGCATCGCGCCGGGGTGGCATCCTGCCCGGTGCCGCCGAGGTCACGGACGTCGAGGCGCGAGAAGTACGCTGACGGGGCGCAGGCCGGCCGGTGCGCCGCGCCTTTTCCAGTCCAGCGCGGAGCTGCTTGCGCAGCGAGTCCGTGTGCCGGTTTCGCCTGTTTTTTCGGGATGCGCCCGTGGGGGTGTCTTCTATGATCAATCCATGACACCCGCCGATATCCACGCCCATTTCGAACTTCAACGCCAGGCCAGCCGCGCGCAGGTCGATGTGCCCTTGCTGGTGCGCCGCGAGCGGCTGCTGCGCCTTCGCAAGATGCTGGACGAGCATGGCCCCGTGCTGGCGGCGGCCGTGCAGGCCGACTTTGGCATGCGTTCGCCGCGCCTGACCGAGGTGGCCGACTTCTTTGTGCTGCGCGCGCTGCTGTCGCACACGCTGCGCCACCTGGCCCGGTGGATGAAGCCCCAGAAGGTGCGCACGCCGATCTACCTGCAGCCGGCCCATGCCTTCATCCAGCGCCAGCCGCTGGGTGTGGTGGGTGTGATTGCCCCCTGGAACTACCCGGTGCAACTGGCGCTGGCGCCCGCCATCACGGCGCTGGCAGCGGGCAACCGTGTGATGCTCAAGCCCAGCGAGCTGACGCCGCACACCTCGGCCCAGCTGGCCCTGCTGGTGGTGCAGTTCTTTGCGCCCGACGAGTTTTGCGTGGTGCAGGGCGACGCCAACCTGTCGGCCCTGTTTGCCTCGCTGCCGTTCGACCACCTGGTGTTCACCGGCTCCACGGCCGTGGGGCGCAAGGTGGCGCAGGCGGCGGCGCAGCACCTCACGCCCACCACGCTGGAGCTGGGCGGCAAATCGCCCTGCATCATCGACGGGCACTGCGACATGGCGGATGCGGCCCTCAAGATCGCCCATGGCAAGCTGCTCAACGCAGGGCAGACCTGCATTGCGCCCGACTACGTGCTGTTGCCGCGCGGTCGCGAGGGCGAGTTTGCGCAGGCCTACCGGGCGGCGGTGGCACGGCTGTTCCCCACCATCGAGGGCAATGCCGACTACGCCTCCATCATCACGCCGCGCCACCATGCGCGTCTGCGCACCATGCTGCAGCAGGCCCAAACCCAGGGGGCGGAGGTGCAGGCCATCGACCCGGCCGCAGGCAAGCCCGTGGTCCACACCGTGGGCACGCTGGGCGATGGCGCCAGCCGCCAGATGCTGCCCACGCTGGTGTTTGGCGCCACCTCTCAGATGCAGCTCATGCAGGAGGAGATTTTTGGCCCCATCCTGCCGGTGATCTCGTACGAGCGGCTCGACGATGCCATTGCCCACATCAATGCCGGGCCGCGCCCGCTGGCGCTGTACTGGTTTGGGCAGAGCGAAGCCGTGCGTGACGACATACTGCGCCGCACCGTGAGCGGCGGCGTGACGGTGAACGACACGCTGATGCACATTGCCCACGACAACCTGCCGTTTGGCGGCGTGGGCGACAGCGGCTGGGGCGCCTACCATGGCGAGCCGGGTTTTCTGCGCTTTTGCCACCAGAAGTCGGTGCTGGTGCAGTCGCGCTGGGCGATGGGTTCGCTGTTTTATCCGCCCTATGGCGCCCGGTTCGACCAGGTCATGGGTTTGTTGCGCCGCTGGCTGTAACGGCTGCGGGGGGCTCGCTCTCGGGGGGCTCCTGCGCGGGCGCCGTCCCGGGGCCATCGTCCGCCAGGGCCGGGGGCTGGGGCCGGGTGATGAGCTGCACGATGGCATCGCGCAGCTGGCCGGTGGAGACCGGTTTGTGCAGCAGCAGGGCCGAGGTGGACTGCGCGTCGCGCAGGCGCTGGGGCGAGGTGTCGCCCGTCATGATGATCGCCGGCACGGGCGTGCCCAGGTAGGTGCGCAGTGCCTGCAGCACCTGCTTGCCGGTCTCTTCGTGGCGCAGGCGGAAGTCCGTGATGATGATGTCGGGGGTCACGTCTTCGAGCGCCTCCAGCGCATTGGCGCTGGACTCGGCCGTGAGGCACTGGCAGCCCCAGCTTTGCAGCAGCGACTGCATGCCCAGGCGCACCGCCTCGTCGTCGTCGATGGCCAGCACCTTCAGCCCGGCCAGGCTGCGGGCGGAGGGGGCGGGGCTGGCGTCGTCCTCCAGCGCACCCTGCCAGCGGTCCAGCCACAGCCGAAAGACGGAGCCCCGGCCGGGGTGTGAGCGCAGCTCTACCGAGGTCTTCATCTCGCGCGCCAGCCGCTGCACGATGGCCAGGCCCAGGCCCAGGCCCTTGCGTCGGTCACGCTCGGGGTTGCCGAGCTGGTGGAACTCCTTGAAGATGTCCTCCCACTGGTGCACGGGGATACCCGCCCCGGTGTCCCACACCTCCAGCGCCAGCCGTTTGCCCCGTGTGCGGCAGGCAATGAGCACGCCGCCCCGCGCGGTGTAGCGCAACGCGTTGGAGATGAAGTTGTGCATCACCAGCCCGACCAGCGAGCGGTCGGCAAAGGCGGCGGCCGAGGTCTCGCGGGTGCGGTACACCAGCCCGGCGGTGTCGGCCTGCACGCCAAACTCCTGCTCTAGCGCCGTCAGCAGCGGCTGCACCGCAAAGGCCGCGGGCCGCACCTTCACCACCCCCGCTTCCAGCCGCGAATAGTCCAGCAGCGTGGTGAGCATTTCGGCCGCCGCACCCGAGGCCGCGTGCGCGTGCTTGAGCACGGTGCGCTGGTGGTCGTTGAGCGGGCTGCGTTGCAGCGATTCGAGAAACAGGCCCATGGCATGCAGGGGCTGGCGCAGGTCGTGGCTGGCCGCCGCCAGAAAGCGCGACTTGTCGCGGTCGGCCTGCTCGGCGGCCCCCTGCGCGGCCAGGGCGCGCTGGGATTCGGCGCGCAGCTCGTTCACCAGGCGCTCGTTTTCGAGCTTGAGCGCAATGCTGCGCCGCGTGGCCCGGTCGGCGGTGCGGGCCTGCAGGCAGGTCAGCGCGTAGTACACGCCGGTCAGGAACAGTGCCGGCCACATCACGGGCCCCCCGGCCAGCGCCACGGCCAGCATCACCCCGCCGATGGCGCTGGTGAGGTAGGTGACATAGGCCCGGTACAGTGGCGCCCCCAGGCCCAGTGCGCCCGAGGACACCGTGCTGATGATGCCGATGGCATAGATCACGCTGTCGGACGTGCCCCAGTACAGCACCACATAGCCCAGGCTGCCCCAGCTCAGCCCCATGGCGGCCATGCAGGCGATGAGCTTGCGCGCGGCCTGGGGTGCCGGGTCGGTAAAAGGGGAGATGCTGCGCAGCGTGAGATAGACGCCCGCAATCACCAGCGCATGGGTGGACAGCCAGACGGTGGTGGCCTGCGTGTCGGCCACCCGGGCCATGACCCACAGGGTGCCCAGCGCGGTGGCCAGCGACGCCAGCAGCGTCATCGGAAAGTTCTGTCGCAGCAGGGCCACCTGCTCGCGCAGCACCTCGTCGCGCTCCCACACCGGCCAGCCCCAGCGGGAGGGGGGCTGGGCGCCTGGGGGTTCGGGCGCGGCGTCAGAGGGTGTCATGGAGCTGTGGTGTCGACAGGCCCAGGCGCTGTGCGGCCAGCAGGGCGGCGCTGCGGCTGTTCACGCCCAGCTGCGCAAAGATGGCGGCCACATGCACGCGCACCGTGTTTTCGCTCAGGCCCAGGTCGCGGGCGATCACCTTGTTGGGTTTGCCGGTGCACAGCAGCGAGAGCACATCGAGCTGGCGCGCCGTGAGCGAGGGCGCATCGGGCCCGCGCGTGGTGGCGCTGTTGCCGCTGTTGATCGGAAAGCAGGGCTGGCCCGACAGCGCACAGGTGATGGCCTCCAGGATGTCTTCGGCGTTGGCCGACTTGGGCAGAAAGCCGTCGGCGCCCCGGGCGCGTGCTTCGTGGATGGCGTCGGGTGCCACGCTGGCGGACACCAGCACGATGCGGGCCCGGGGGCAGGCCTGGCGCAGCAGGCGCAGGCCGTCCAGGCCACTCATGCCAGGCAGCTGGATGTCGAGCAGCACCAGGTCGATATCGGCCTGCTGCAGCGCGCAGGCGTCGGCGATGGAGCCCGCCTCGGCAATCGCGCCCACGCAGGGGTGGTCCTGCACGATCAGGCGCAGCCCGGTGCGGAACAGGGCGTGGTCGTCCACGAGCAGAAGGTGGGCGCTGGGATGGGCACTCAGGGGGGCACTCATTGGGCAAGTATTGCGCACAACGGGGTGTTGCGGGCTAGTCCATTTGTGCGATGGACGCAGGGTAGGTCACTTTCTAGACTTTCCGTCAAGCATTGAAAAGCACTTGGAACCGGTTCTAAGGGTGCGCACCAATGCGCAAACCTTCGTCTTCACACTTCGTTTTCAAAGGGTTTCCCATGACCACCCATGCTCTGATCCACGGCTCCACCCCTTCAGCCAGCCTCCACAGGGGGGCAGACCGGCGACCGGCCACCGCCTCTGATGCCATGGCCCCAGCGGGCGCAGGCCTCGGAGGCAATACGCTGGCACAGATCGTGGAAGAGCATTGCCCCGACATGCTGGCCGCAGCCGGGGTGGTGATCGAGCACCTGGATGCCCAGGCCGGGACCTGGCAGTTTTCTGCCGACCAGGGGCAGACCTGGCGTGCGATCCGCACCGACCTGATCAACCGCCCGGGCAATCTGGGCCTGGCGCTCGACCGCGATGCGCGCCTGCGGGTGCTGCCCTTTGGCGGCCACCGGGTGACGGGGGCCCGGGTGGCTTTTCATGCGGTGCAGCGCAGCCATGGACCGGGCAACGGCAGCTACCGCGCCTATGCCCCCGACGAGCGGGATGCGGGCTCGCGCACGGTGACCCTGGTGCTCAGCCTGGCGGCCATCAATGGCGCGCCGCCGGTGGTGCATGTGCCGCGCCCGCGCAACAAGCGGGCCATGGTGCAGCGCGCGGCGGCCTCGGTGGGGGTTGGTGCTTCGCTGTCGGGTTCGATGGCCATGGCCTGACACGGTCAATGGGCTTGGGCCGTTGTGCAGCAAGGCCGGGCGCCTGGCGACGCCTGCCACAAAGACCGCATTTTGGGGCGCGAAGCCGAACGTTTGGCGAGGGCAAAGCGGGGCCCTCCGGGGGGTGAAAAACCGTTTGCGGCGACAATGCCGTCCTTTCGCATTTTCATTCCCTGTTTTCGTTCGGTTTTTTCATGTCCAGTATCCAGGTTCGTCCCGCCACGCTTCGCGATGCCAAAGCCATCGCCCAGATCCACACCGTTTCCGCCCATGAGGCTTACAAAGGGCTGGTGCCAGACGAGCAGTTGAAATCCATGTCGTCGGTCGAAAAGCGCCAGGCCTACTGGCGCGAGGCCATTGAATATTGCGAGCCCCAGGTGCAGGTGGCGGTCGATGGCGAGAAGATCGTCGGCTTTGTGGGCTACGACCGCTCGCGCGATGAGAAGTCTCGCCCCACCACCGGTGAAATCTGGGCCATCTACGCAGCCCCCACCCACTGGAACCAGGGCGTGGGCCTGGCGCTGTGGGATGCCGCCCGCGACGGCCTGCACGAAGAAGGCTGCACCAACGTCACCGCATGGGTGCCGCTGCGCAACGAGCGCGCCATTCGTTTCCACGAGCTGGCAGGCTTCAAGCAAGAACTCTCCACCGCCAAGACCGCCGTGATTGGCGGCGTGAAGATCGAAGAAGTGCGCCTGAAGCGCCCGATCAACGCATAAAGTGCGACACCACCCCCCTGCGTTGCTGCGCTCCTTCCCCCCGTTCTCGCTGCGCTGCGCTGCGCGGGCAGGGGGACGATGCCATCGCGGCGGGGCGGCCCTTGCTCGGCATCCCTGGCCTGCCGCGCGCCCGTTTCAAACATTGCGGACTGTGCGCGGCACTGTCAGATCCTGATGCCTACACCCCATTCCGTGATTCCTTGGACCCATCAGGGCCAATCCCAAGAAGCCCTGTGGCGCTCCGAGAGCGGGGCCCCGGCGCCGCGCCGGGTCGTGGTGGCCGATGACACCCTGGCGGCCGACACGGCCTACCGAATGGCCTGCGAGGGCACCGGCCTGCTGTGGCAGGGCGATTTCCAGAACGCCAGGCATTTGCTGCAGGCGCTCATGCGGCGCACCGACTCCAAGACCGGCAGGCACCGCCGCGCTGCCGCCAAGGCCGCCCAGAAAGCCGTGGTGGCCACGCCCTCCGAGGCTTTTCACCTGCACCGCCAGGCCCAGGCGCAGCGCGCGCGGGTGTTGGCGTCGGTGCTGATTCCGCTGGAGGGCGACTACGGCATTGCGCTGCGCCGTGCGCCCGACTGGCGCGAGGCCTGCACCCAGGCCTGGGGGCCGGCCACGGGGCAGCGCTGCGTGGCCACGCTGCGCGAGCTGCTGGGCCTGGTGGGCGCCTACGAGTGGCGCAAGAAGGGCGTGGAGGTGCCCGCGCTGGGGGCCGCGCCGCGTGACCGGATCCACCCGCATTACGGTGTTTTCTCGCCCGTGCGTGGGGAGTACGTGGACCTGGTGGCCACCACCCCGCTGCCCAGCCAGGCCCTGGCCTTTGACATCGGTGTGGGCACCGGGGTGCTGTCTGCCGTGCTGGTGCGCCGGGGCGTGCAGCGGGTGGTTGCCACTGACCAGGACCCCCGGGCCCTGGCCTGTGCGCACGACAACCTGCAGCGCCTGGGCGTGCTGCCCCAGGTCGATCTGCAGCAGGCCCACCTGTTTCCGCCCGGCCGTGCTCCGCTGGTGGTGTGCAACCCGCCCTGGGTGCCGGCGCGCGCCAGCTCGCCCATCGAACATGCGGTGTACGACGAAGGCAGCCGCATGCTGCGCGGTTTTCTGGCGGGCCTGGCCGAGCACCTGGAGCCCGGTGGCGAAGGCTGGCTGATCCTGTCGGACCTGGCCGAGCACCTGGGCCTGCGCCCGCGCGAGCAGCTGCTGGGCTGGATTGCCGAGGCCGGCCTGGTGGTCCGTGGGCGGCACGATGTCAAACCGGTCCATGCCAAGGCGGCCGATGCGGGCGATGCCTTGCATGCGGCGCGGGCGGCCGAGGTGACTTCGCTCTGGCGGCTGGCTGCGGCCGGCTGAGGCGGCCTCCGGCGCTCAGCCCTCCAGCAGCGCGGGCTGCGTGGCGGTATAGAGGCCGGGGGCGGCTTCGGGGGAGCGGGGCAGCAGTTGTTCCAGCCGCTCGCGCAGGCTGGCGGCGCGCTCAGCCCCTGCGGTCAGGCCCACTTCCTCGAACATGGCGTCCCCCACGTCCAGCATGCTGCTGCGGTCCCGTGCCGTGCGCAGGGCCTCGCGGAAATGCTGCGCCAGCACCGGGTCGCGGCGGGCAAACAAGCGTTCGCAGGTGTCGAACAGGTACATGCGCGCACCGGCGAGCGAGCGCAGGGATTCGCCCGGTTCCGGCCGCTCGATGGACGGGCCATGGCTGGTGGCCTCGGTCCTGTGAGGATCGGGGGCCATGGTGGGTGGTGGCAGCTCAGCGGGCCCCGTGAGGTAGCCCTGGCGCATGAGGTTGTCCACGATCTGCGCGCCGATGCCGTTGTACATGGCCTGCAGGTCGGACAGCGGCTTGCCGTCGGCCAGCAGCAGCAGCGAGCGTTCGCGCAGGCTCAGGGTGCGCACACCGGGCGAGAGCTCCAGGCGGGCTTTGTCGGTTTTTTGCAGCAGCATGGGGGGGCTCCGGTCACGGATGGATGTCCGTGATTGCAGCCGCCTGCCATGACGCCGTGATGACCCTTTGCCGCACAATCCGGGGTGGCGCTCTTGGCACCCCCAGCGGGCGAATGAGAGGTTGCTCATTTTTTGATAGCTTTGTGCGCTTGTCTGTCAAGCGCTGTAGCCTGTTTTGATATTTATGCAGGGTGCCCCGGTCTGCGCCCGGCCCTGCACAGCCCCCGACTGCGATGACCCTGCTGCTTGCCCCCATGGAAGGGCTTCTGGATTTTGTGCTGCGCGATGTGTTGACCCGCGTGGGCGGGGTGGACCGCTGCGTGTCGGAGTTCATCCGCATCACGGGCACGCTGCTGCCCGACAAGGTGTTCTTGCGCTATGTGCCCGAGCTGCGCAACGGCAGCCGCACGCTGGCCGGGGTGCCCGTGCGGGCGCAGCTGCTGGGCTCCGATCCGGTCAGCATGGCCGAGAATGCTGCGCGCCTGGCCGCGCTGGGCCCCGAGGGGATCGACCTGAACTTCGGCTGCCCCGCCAAGGTGGTCAACCGCCACGGCGGTGGTGCCGCGCTGCTGCAGGAGCCCGAGTGCATTGCCGCCGTGGTGGGGGCTGTGCGCCGTGCCGTGCCGGCGCACCTGCCGGTGTCGGCCAAGATGCGCCTGGGCTTCAACGACACCGGGCTGATGCGCGAATGTGCCCAGGCCATGCAGGCGGGAGGGGCGTCTGAGCTGGTGGTGCACGCGCGCACCAAGGCCGATGGTTATCGCCCGCCTGCGTATTGGGAACACATCCCGGCCATCCGTGCCGCCGTGGCGATCCCGGTGGTGGCCAATGGCGAAATATGGACGGTGGCTGACGCGTTGCGCTGCCGGGATGTGTCCGGGTGTGATGCGCTGATGCTGGGGCGCGGCATGGTGGCCGACCCGGGCCTGGCCCGTGCCATCCGCGCTTTTGACGCAGGACAGCCCGGCACCGACACCGTGATGTGGGTCGATTTGATTCCCCATCTGGCAGCCTTCTGGCAACTGGTGTGCGATGACCTGGAGCCCCGCCAGCGCGCGGGGCGCCTCAAGCAGTGGCTCAACCTGCTGCGCAGGCGTTTTGTGGAGGCCGAGGTGGCCTACCAGCATGTGCGCACCATGACGGACCAGCGCGCGATCACTGCCTGGGTGCTTGCACTGCAGGCCGAGGCTACCGTCGGCGTTTGATTCCCGGTGCCAGCTGTGGGCGGCGCCTGCTGGCACTGCGGCATTCGCCCCGGCGTGGAGATCGGCGCAGGGACTGGAGCCGATGAAGCCGCCATCCAGCCCCTGGGACGCTACAGCAGATGGTCGGGCGCGAGGGGGCCCAGCAGCTGCAGCATCAGCCGCAAGGGGGTGCTGGCATCGGGTTCGGTGGTGGCATCGGGCAGGCCGCTGCCTTGGGGGGCACGCCATACCAGGCCCTTGTCCGTCTGCTGCACCTGCCAGGCGGCATTTTGCAGGGCGGCGTCGATTTGTGCCGTGGCCCGTCGTGACAGGTCGGCGCTGCGTATCAACAGCGCCACCTCGGTGTTCTGCCGCTGGGAACGCATGTCCAGGTTCATGGAGCCGATGGCGAGCAGGCGGCCGTCCAGGATCAGCAGCTTGGAGTGCAGCATGGCGCGCGCGCTGCCGCTGGCCCCGGCACTGCCCATGCTCCCCGTGCTCCCGGTCGCACCCAGTGCGCCGCGCAGCACCCCGGTGAGTTCGCTGCGCATTTCATACAGCTCCACCCCCATGGCCAGCAGCGCGGGGCGGTGGCGCGCGTAGCCGGCATGGGCGATGGGCGCGTCGTTGGAGGCCAGGGAGTTGGTGAGCACCCGCACGCGCACGCCGCGCGCACGGGCGGCGGCGAAGGCGCGCTCCATGTCGGGGCCGGGCACGAAGTAGGGCGAGATGATGAGCAGATCGCGCCGGGCCTGGCCCATGAGCTGCAACAAGCCGTCCACCACGGTATCGGCCTGCGCGTCGGACGGTTCACTGTCGGGGGCAGGAAAGGGCGTGGGCTTGTCCGTGCTGCCGTTGCCATTGCCATTGCCGGTTTTTGGAGGCTCTGGAGCGGTGCCCGCCCCAGGCCTTGGGAGCTGTGGCGCGGGTGGCCCTGCTGCCGGGATGGTACTGGGGGGCGGGGTCGTTGCAGCGGCAGCGGCCGCTGCCGTGGCACGGGGGCGCACCAGCGCGGCGATGGTGGCCGGTGAGGCCTTGGGTGGGGCTTGTGCGGGCAGCGTGGGCGCGGACGCGCCATCGGCAGGGATCTTGGCAGGGTGGTCCACCAGCACGGCGGCGGGCGCCCAGACGAACGGTGCCTGTTCCAGGTCCATGGGTTCGTGGTTCCAGATGCGTGCGCGCTGCGTGGCCGCGGCGCTGCCCTGGCCCGGAATGCGCTCGCGCTGTGCAGCGTCGGCGGCGAGGATGCTCTCGCGCAGGCGGTTCAGTTCCTCGCGGGTGATGAGCGACTGCACGGGGTAGGCGCGCTCGTTGTTCCAGTAGCTGTCGAAGCTGCGCGAAAGATCCTGCACGATGCTTCCCGCCGCCAGCACGTCCAGGTCCACGAAATTGCCGGATTCGGAGTTGCCGAAGTAGGCATCGCCCAGGTTGCGGCCCCCGGTCACGCCCAGCGCGTTGTCGGCAATGAAGAGCTTGTTGTGCATGCGCTGCTGCACGCGCGCAAAGTCGCCCAGCAGGCTGAACACGCGGACCAGGGGCGATCCCCGTGCGCCGGTGAGCGGGTTGAACATGCGCATCTCGACATTGGGCACAAAGGCCAGGCGCATCACCAGCGCGTCGCGCCCGGTGCTGTGGAAGTCGTCCAGCAGCACCCGCACCCGCACGCCGCGCCGGGCGGCGGCCGCCACGCTGAGCAGCAGGCGCTCACTGCTGGCGTCGGCATGGATGGCGTAGTACTGCAAGTCCAGCGTTTTCTGGGCGGCATCGACCAAGGCCAGGCGGCTGCTGTAGGCCGCCTGGGGCCCGCTGAGCAGCACAAAGCCCGAGGGGTGCCGCGCCCCCTGGGCTGCCCGGCGGGCTTCCACCAGCTGACCCAATGCGGTGTCGCCGGGGTTCTGCAAGGCGGTGGAGACCGGCCGGTCCACATCCTTGGGCAAGCCCGCGCAACCCAGCACAGCCACGGTGGTCACCACGGCGACGGCCCGCCGACAGCAGCGGGCCAGGGATGCCAGGGGTGGGAGGGGGGGTTGCAGGTGGGGCATGGCGCGATGGGGGATTGTGACCCTGGCGCCGCGGGAGCGCTGCGCCAAGGTGTATCCCGCCACCGGGCTCCGGCCCAAGCCGGCCGGAAGAAGCCGAAGTCTGCCCATCCGACAGATCGGCGTGCCGCAACCTGGGAGGCCCGGTGCTGGCTTACCAGCTCACTTCGCGGTCGGGCGTGGCGCTGATCTTGTGGATGGACAGATCGGCCCCGTCGAACTCTTCCTCCTGCGTCAACCGCAGGCCCACCGTTTGTTTGAGGATGCCGTACACGATGGTGCCGCCCACCAGCGCCCAGACCACCCCCAGCCCCGTGCCAATGAGCTGCGCCGACAGGCTGACGCCGCCCAGGCCGCCCAGCGCCTTGCTGCCGAAGATGCCGGCCGCCAGCCCCCCCCAGGTGCCGCACAGGCCGTGCAGGGGCCAGACGCCCAGCACGTCGTCAATCTTCCATTTGTTCTGGGTAAGCGTGAACATCAGCACAAAGATGGCGCCCGCCACCGCGCCCACCACCAGTGCCCCCAGGGGGTGCATCAGGTCCGAGCCTGCACACACCGCCACCAGCCCGGCCAGCGGGCCGTTGTGCACGAAGCCCGGGTCATTCTTGCCCAGCACCAGCGCGGCCAGCGTGCCGCCCACCATGGCCATGAGCGAATTCACCGCCACCAGGCCCGAGATCTTGTCCAGGGTCTGTGCGCTCATCACGTTGAAGCCAAACCAGCCCACCACCAGGATCCAGGCACCCAGCGCCAGGAAGGGGATGTTGGACGGCGGATGGGCCGAGATCGCGCCGTCCTTGCGGTAGCGGTTGGCGCGCGAGCCCAGCAGGATCACCGCGGGCAGGGCGATCCAGCCGCCCATGGCGTGCACCACCACCGAGCCGGCAAAGTCGTGAAACTCTTCGCCCGTGACGGCCTTGATCCAGGCCTGCACGCCGAAATGCTGGTTCCAGGCAATGCCTTCAAAGAAGGGGTACACAAAACCCACGATGACCGCCGTGGCCAGGAGCTGGGGCCAGAACTTGGCCCGCTCGGCAATCCCCCCGGACACGATGGCCGGAATCGCCGCCGCAAACGTGAGCAGGAAGAAGAACTTGACCAGCGCATAGCCGCTTTGCTGCACCAGCGACTCCGCCCCCATGAAGAAATGCGTGCCATAGGCCACGCTGTACCCCACTGCGAAGTAAACGACCGTGGACACCGAGAAGTCCACCAGGATCTTCACCAGCGCGTTCACCTGGTTCTTCTTGCGGACCGTGCCCAGCTCCAGAAAGGCAAAACCGGCATGCATGGCCAACACCATGATCGCCCCGAGCAGAATGAACAGGGCGTCCGTGCCCTGTTTGAGTGCTTCCATAACATCCTCGCGTTAGTAGATTGATCGACTCTGGTGCATTTTGGGTGTCTGCAGCAGATTTGCACCAGATTGATGCAAAAGTCGTGCCAATTATTGGTGCGGTGTGTTGCACTGTTATGGGGCGGTGTCGCGGTGCGATGAGCGTGGATGGGGGGGGCGACGAGTGCCTGCTTGGCAAAACGCTCTCGAGTTCGACGCGATCTCGATCAAGGGATGGCGCTGCGCCCTATCCTGTCCCATCCCGCGGCGGTACAGGGACCGATCGGGCGGCGGGGCGGTGCAGGGGCATGTGCCCCGTGCCAGCGCAGGTCGTCAGAAGGCGTCGCGCCCCGGCACCCGGGCCACGATGCGCAGGTCGGGCCCCATCCGTTCCACGGACAGGAAGTTCAGCGCCAACCCCTGGGACAGGGCTTCAAAGGGCCCCACATGGGCCAGCCCGAGGCCGGGCCCCAGCAGCAGGGGCGCCACATAGACCAGCATTTCGTCCACCAGCCCCTCCCGCACCAATGAGCCATTGAGCTTGTGGCCGGCTTCTACATGCAATTCGTTGACGCCACGGGCGGCCAGATCACGCAGCATCGCCGGCAAGTCCACCTTGCCTTGGGCATTGGGCAGGCAGACCACGGTCGCACCACGGGCCTCCAGTGCAGCCTTTTTTTCCTCATTTCCAATGGCAGCGTATATGTAGCAAGCGCGACCAGCTATGAAAAGGCGAGCATCCAGCGGGGTTTGCAGCTGGCTGTCCACCACCACTATGTGGGGCTGGCGCGGGGTGGGCACTTCGCGCACGTCGAGGCGCGGGTCGTCGTCCAGCACGGTGCCGATGCCGGTAAGCACCGCGCAGGCGCGTGCACGCCAGGCATGGCCGTCGGCGCGCGCAATGGGCGAGGTGATCCACTGGCTGACCCCGTTGGGCAACGCCGTGGTGCCATCGAGCGAAGCCGCTGCCTTGAGGCGCACCCACGGCGTGCCCCGGACCATCCGGCTGAAAAACCCGATATTGAGTTCGCGTGATTCGGCCGCCCCCGGGCCCACCTCCACCGCCACGCCCGCAGCGCGCAGCCGGGCAAATCCCTGCCCCGCCACCAAGGGGTTGGGGTCCGTGAGAGACGCCACCACCTTGCCCACCCCGGCGGCCACCAGTGCATCGCAGCACGGCCCTGTGCGCCCCTGGTGCGCACAGGGCTCCAGGGTCACATAGGCCGTGGCGCCGAGTGTGCTGTGCCCCGCCTCTTGCGCCGAGCGCAGCGCCATCACTTCCGCGTGGGGGCCTCCGGCCTGCTGGGTGTGGCCCCGGCCTATTTCCTGGCCATCTGGTGCCATCAGCACGCAGCCAACGCGCGGATTGGGGTTGGAAACAAAAAGCGCCTGGGCGGCGAGCCCAAGCGCTTGGTGGATATGGCGAGAGGTATCTGTCATGGCGCCACGATGTTAGCGCGCCATGCGCGACTACTTGCCCCAACAGTCTGTGTTATAGCCTGCTTGGTCGGATGTCTTGCTTGCCGCTCCGCGCAGGCCTGCATTGCTTAGTGTGTAGGTTCCGCATTTATCGCTGGCTTGGGGGCCGGATTTGGGTGTTGCCGTCAAAGTGTAGGCCGTTGCTGTATTGCTTGCCGCAAGTGCAATGGTGTATCGCTTATTACCGTCCGATGACCAGGTTAGCGCTGATGGGAGTGAGGCTGTAGGGTAACTGCCTGTGGCAGTCGCCGCTCGCTCGAGCCATTGCTGTGCCTGGAGCAGACCCGCGCGAGCATCTGCGCGATGACCTCTGCGGACATACTCTTGATAACTAGGGTAAGCGATGGCAGAGAGAACGCTCACAATCGCCACAGTGATCATCAATTCGATCAGTGTGAAACCCCGAGAATTTCTTGGTGATGAGCTGTAGTACATAAAATTTCTCATTAGTACGGCAATGATTACTTCAACTGCCGCCAGCCAGGGCGCAGCAACAAGGGCGGATAAATTTTAAGAGCATCGCTCTTGCCGTCATTGCCCTTGCGGATCTGTTTCGTCCCCGTGGTAAAGCGCAATTCTTTGCTGGAGGAAGACATGCGTGCATAGTTTGTGGTGCCGCTCATGTCTGAACTGTTGTACAACCCATCACCATTCACATCCATGATGGGCAGCGGGGCAGGCGCACCAGAGGCAATGTTGACAAGCGTCCGGTATGTTTTTGCAGCGCTTGGCTGGGGGGCGCACACTTCCTGCCCTGTCGCGGTGGCGCTGCCAGAAGCGGGCTTCTCGCTGATGATCTCTAGCGTATTGCCACCATTATAGAAAGCGAAGCTGGAGGTAACGCGTTCACCTGCCACCGGCAAATCCATATACCAACCCATCTTGACTGTGCATCCAGCGTCGGTGGGTTTGCAGACATATTTCACCTCCTGGGTGGTGAGGGTCCAGAAAGAACGGCCAGTGCTGACACCTGCACCCGCAGTGCCCAAGCCTGTTCCCGCGGTGGTGTTGTCTGCTCCATCATTCACGGCTTCTGCCTGCAGGGCACTGCGGCCGCTCACTGTGGCGGGGGTTGGGCCGGACGTTTTGACCTTTACCTTGCCTGCATTCGCCCCCGTATTTTCAATGAGATAACTGGTGTTATCGAGTATGGAATAAACGGTTTGTACGGAGGTGTCACTGCGGTCCCCTTCCGTCAAGTTCTGCCCAGTACCGAAAGCCACCATCAACCCTCCCACGGTGCGATTGGGGCGAAGAACCGGTGGTGCTGTGATGGGCTGTCGACTCGTTGACCCTCCAGAGGTATAAGTTGCTGTAAACAATGGGCTGCCGCTGAATGCCACGCCCCACTGAGTCGCATCGATATTGGAAATGTCAAATTTCCACATGTTTCCACGCAAGTCGCCCGCATAGACAAAGTCTGGCGAACCATCACCATTCACATCCAGAAATTGCGGGGTCGAGAGGCCATTGCCCACGGCTTCTGCAGCACCAACAGCCACCGCAGGAATGGTCTTGAGCGACTTGTCTCCATCCAGGTACTGAATGAGTAAGACGGGACGCTCATTGGCGCTGTTGTAGCCATTGCCTGTGATGTAGGCCCATCGGCCATCATTGGTGCGGGTAATTTGTAGGGCAAGCTGCTGATTGCTCTCTGCCACCACGGGAGCCCCAAAAATGTGACCAATATCAGGGCTTGCATTTGCGTCAGCGGGTTTTGCGGGGGGGACTGCATCGCTGATGGGGGCCGCCGTTTTGTCCATTACCACGAGGCTGGCTGCATTGGCTTCTGAGAAGTTGGTGGCCGGGGAGGGTACCGAAGAGGATGAGTCCAATGGCCCGGGCTTTGTTACATCTAAAACGAAAAATCCTCTGCCACCGGCCCCCATTGTTCCAACAAGGTAACTGCGCCAGTCTGGACTGGCGGTAGTGCCAATATTAATATCTCCGGACAGCGGTGATCCATCTACGTAGTAGCGGTGGTCATAGCTGGTGTTTGTCAGTGAGGAAAGGTTCTGAACTGCACCATGGGGTACATAGGCAATTTTCTCTGTGCCATCTTTTGCGGAAAAACCATGCAGCATGCCATCATTGCCGCCTACATACAGCATGGGCAAGCGCCCGCGGTTATTGGCTGCAAACGTGCTGTAAGAACTTGCGGAGTTACCGCTGGCTGGGGGGCCGACATACCAGATCGCCGAGTTGACGATGTCCCCCTGGCGGTTTTTGCGATTGCGGAATGTGGCCGTGGTATTGGATCCGCTGTAGTTGCTTGCCTCTTTGGTGCGGTCGCCGCGAATGAAATCGAGTCGATCCTGACCTCTGCTATCTCCTGCAATGGTGCTGGTCGAGCCCACCGTTCCGTTGTTGAGCCACATCTGCTGCGATGCACCAGTCGTCGATGTGCTCAAATTGGCCCATTTGAAAGAAATGCCCGTGGAGGCAGGTGTGGTTTGAACTTTGTATGAAAGTATCAACCGGGTGTTAATGTCCACGGTTGCCAGTTTGTCTGCGGTGGATAAGCCTTTGGTGGTGCTGCCGCTCGCCAGCCCCCAATCGGCGTTGGGGGTGAAATTTCCTGATGTGTCGATAGAACTGGATGTGACATGGCCATACCAGCGATTGTCATTCGAATTCCCATCGTCTGCTGCGATGTAGTTTGTTTGGAATGATTGTGTGCCCACACGACTCACAGAGCCAGATGCAGAGGTGAAGCCTGAAATGGGGGCCGTTGTATCTACAACAATATCATCAAAAATATCTGCGAAAACGGCCGTCAGATCGCCGGTAACGGGGTAATATTTGCCACGGCTATTAATGGACATGTGCCACATTTCTTGTGGTCGGTAGCCATCATAATTGCCATCTGCCGCTGCAGAGGTAACGTCATCCCAGGTGGTGTTACCCACGGCAAGGCTGGCATAGCCAACACCGTTGCTGTCGGTGTTGTACATAGAGAACATCCCTCCCGCCCATTGGGGTGATGTGGTGTTGATCTTTGTTAAGCTGGCGGCGGTATCGCCATAGCCAATGGTGTATTGCACCAGATGCTGCCAGTTTGCGGGATCGTTTTTGGGGTTCCAGTATTCGTCAAAGGTGACTGATTTTGCACTGGCCCCAGTACCGTTGTTGTAAGTTTCGGTGCCTGTCTTTCTTATTTTTGAAATAACACTGTTGTTAATTCCTGGTTGCAGGTCTGTAGCCCAGTGATAAAACGCCATGTCGGCCAGGGTTGGATAGGCGTAAGTTATGTTGTCATTTGTATTTTTGATGGTTCTGTTTGCGCCATAGGCATCCCTGTATATTTTTGTTTGGTTGGATGCTATGGAGTAGGTTGTGCCATCGGGAAAGGTTGCAGCCTTGCCGTCGGCATTTTGCATGCTCTGCGCAAGAGGGTCGCTGGCTCTGATTTTTGTGTTGAATGAGAAGCCATCTGCCGCACCGGCTTTGCTGGGGGGGTTGGCTGGGTAGTAGGTTGTTGGTGTGCTGTAATTCCAGCCGCCATCGGTCAGAAAAATATGGTAGGCACGGCGGCAGGCCAGCGGGCTGGAGTCGGCGGTGCCGGGGGTGGCATTCCAAGGGTTGTCGCTTCCTGTGGTTTTCAGGTATTCGCCGGCATTCCAAACAACCATGTGAGACGGTGTATTTGTGGTGCCGGAAGATGTGCCCGTGACAAGCTTTGAAACCCAGGTTCCAAAATCTGTTTTATGTGTGCTTTCAAATTTCCCCATGGCATTCTTTCCGGCACAATTTCCTCCATTGGATGGAATATTGTTGCATGTGAAAGATTGCCATGCCAGGCGAAACTGGCCATCGTATTTTGTGCTGTTGATCAGTGTGCCATTGAGGCCATCAATCACATTTTTGAGTCGGCTTTTTGTTTGCCCAGAATCAACGGTTCCCATGCTTCCCGAGGTATCAACAGTCAAAATAACATTGGGGACCGGAGCCTTGTAGGCCGTACCTGCGGGGTATTGAACCAGAGGAATTTGTGCAGACCAAGCAGTCAATGGCGCCCAGATGGCTGCGATGAGAATGGCAAGGGTCGTGCGTTGCGGGTGATTGGTGATTCGCATGGCGGAACTCCAATAATAAAAATTGATAAATGAATCTTGAGGCTATTTGGCGTTGTTGGGGTCTTGCAGCGACAACGTAGACTGCAGAACCACTTCGCTGCCAGGCTTGTTTCCGCGCGCTATGGCTGTAATGCGATAGACAAACAATTTTGTGCGCATTGGTGCGAATCGTTCCACATTGGCGCCAGGCGGCATTCCGGAAAGCAGTGATACATTGGGATCTAGATAGGGAAGTATTTCCACCCAATACCAAGCACCTTTGCCGGCGGTTGCTTCGGCCAATATGGGGTTGGCTGTTGTTGCGGCACTGACCCCCGTGAATTGGCCGTACCGGGCTCCCACGTTGGTTGCAATCATTGCTGTCATTGCGGTGCTGTTATTCCAAAAATCCTGAGGATCATTTCGTTTTGGGCAAATACCTTTGTAGCAACCAGCGCTGTTGGGGCTGAGGGTCTGCACGGTAGACAGCATGTTCCCAAGGTCTTTGGTTTCAAAGTCAAAGTACACGTCGGCGCCAATGGTTGCGGGCACGGCCGGTGCCGCTCCGCTTGCGGGGATGGCGGGGGATGGCGGGGGGCGACAAATATCGCTGTTGCCGGCCGAACGCGTGCACGCACCACCGTTGGGTTGAACCCCGCGAATGTCAAACTCTGCATCCTGCAACATGGCTTGAGCGGCCTCAAAGGTGCGGCGGTAATCTGCATCGTTGCCCACGAGGATTTCGTTGAACAGTGCAGTGCGTGCAGCCCACAGCGCCAGCAGCATGGACAGAAGCACAAAGACGATGACAACGTACAGCGCCATGCCGCGCTGGCTGTTGCGCCTGGCGGATGGGTTGGGCATGGGGGTTGTGTGCATGGTGAGATGCTTTGTAGGGCGAAAGGGCTCCATCACACCTGTCCTTGGCTGCGGATTTGGTAGATGTTGCGAAAGACCATCTTGATACGGTCTCCATAGGCGGTGGATGCGCCGCTGCAGTTTGTGTAGGTGGCCCCGGCGGTGGGGGCTGGCTCCGTGCCAGTGAGTTCGAGGCACACCTCTACGGCATAGACGTTGGTCCAGGTGCCTGCTGCGCTGGCCGCATTGGCAATAACGCCAGATGCCGGTAAATATTGCAGGTTGGTCGTATTGGGCGCCTGCTGTACATACCGCACTTGCATGTCGGTCAAGTTGCCGATGATGGGTTGGCTTGTTCCGCCTGAGCCTACGCAGGTCAGTTCGTTTGTGCTGGTGTTGCGCTGGAATTTGCTGCTGAGTACCGGCGTAGCACCGACACTGCCACTGGCTGCCAGTGCGGGGTTCTGGCCCAGGCAGTCGCGCAGCAGGGAGGATGAAACCGGTGTGGACGCTGGTGCTGGCGGTGTAACGGTTTCAATGTAATTTTGGTAGCCCAAAGTGAAGCTGGGCACGGTGTCTGCCACCAGGGTGCTGGAGGCTCGGCTGAAAGGGGGGCGAACCCCAGCGGGGTCCGGTGGGTCAAAGGCGACAGGGGTCATGGCCGCATTGGCGTCTGAGGCTACGGGCGCGATGCTGGGGCTGAGGCTGAGCTCAAGGCTGCCTGCTTGCCGAATTTGCTGTCCTATCACCCTGAATGCATATGATGCCTGTTGCTGTAAGGATGTGGCTTCTGAGACCGTGCCGGATACGCCGCGCGATGCCATGAGTGCGCCCAAGGCGATGGCGACGACAAGCAGCCCTACGGCGATACCGACCATGAGCTCCACCAGTGTCACGCCGCGTTGACGTGGCATGGACGGTGTTGCAGGCATAAGTGTGACGGGTTGGTGTTTCATGGGCTGGCTGCTCAATTGGGGCAGTACAGAGTGCCCGCTGCATCCCCGGGGGTGCAGCGTTGGGTAGGCTGGATATATTGAAGGTGGCAGATAAAGTTGCTTGGGCAGCTAACGGTCGCGCCGGTAGAGTCTGTTCCCGATACGGAAAGGGGGGCGATCAGCGTCGATACATCACTGGCGCTAAAACTCTGGCCATTTTGGTTGTAGCGGTTTTCATTCCAGCCGATCATCACTCCCAATTGGCGCGGGCCGCCCTGGGGCGCAAAGACGGCCATCTTTGCGCCAGGCAAAGCCTGGTCTACACGAAGGCGCCACAGCCTGATGTCGCAGGCTGCCAAAGCAGAGGGGGTGCAGACGGCGCTGGAGCAGCAGTCGCTGGTATCTGTCGGCAGGGCGTCAGTAAGCGCTATCTTGTAAGCATCCAAGTTGTTCAGTGCATCTGGACTGTTTTCCAGTCGTTCGCCAAGGTCTTCAATAAACCGGATGGCTTGGGCGCGACGCACGCCCGCCTGGGTGTCCGTGAGTGTGCGCATTTGCACGCCAAGAATGCCAAGAATGCCAAGGGTCATGACAACGATAGCAACCAAAGCCTCCATCAGACTGAACCCGCCCTGGGCTTGGGTTGATCTCGCAGCTTTCAGTTGGAGCATGGAACGTCCTCAATAATTCTGATTCGACCACCTGCTGCCATGCAGATGCCGCGTGTAGCAGGGGATGAAATGCCGGTGGATGCAGGAGAAATGACAAAACCTTTGGCATTCAGTCCGTCCATCTTCCCATTTCGATCCACTGCAATCGCGGAGCCGCCGGATTGGTGAATAACATCAATATTGGTGGATGTGCCAAAGGTCTGCAAAATCTCTTCGCCTGTTTTGTATTTTCCGTTTCCGTCACTGTCCACAAAAACAATCCAGCCGCACCCCCACTCTTGATTGGTGCCCGCCAGTTGGCAGCCACCAGTAATATTGGGCAATTTTTGAATGCCGATTTTTATTCCTCTTCTAATGGCTTCGGATTTTGCGAAATACAGCGTGTTGACCAGTGTCTCCGTTACATTGCGCACCCGCCAGCGATCCATAAGTGCCGTAAATCTGGGGGCCGCCAGCACGGTGAGCGCCCCTAAAGTGGCGACTACGACCATAAGCTCTATGGCAGTAAAGCCTCGTGCTGAGGATGAAGGAGACGCTATCAGCACGTATCACTCCCCTTCTTTTGAGTGATTCTTCCTCCTGTTCCTGCACACAGCCGTGCCGCGCTGATGGCGGTAGAGTCTTTGCCCAGGGGGGTGACCAGGAAATCCATGGAGGACGGGGCTGTTGCATTCACTGTGCTGGCCAGCATGCCCCATCGGTTGATCGCAATGATCCCGGTGCTGCCTGCCAGGGTGATGCTTAGCCGTGACGGATTGGAGCTAATTTTTAGATCGCATTCATTTGGAGTGCTGGCGGTATTGCATGTGTCCTGCGTTCCATTGTTGTTGGCGTCGTAGAACACATGCCAACCGCAACTCCAATCGGTATTTCCCGATGATGTGCACCCGCTGTCGCTGGAGTTTTTGGCGATGATGATGTTCCCGCCTAGCTTGATGGCCTCCGAGCGGGCGAAATACAACGCGGTCGTGAGGCTTTCCGTGGCGTCACGAACTCGCCATCGTTCGATGATGGGCGTAAAGCTCGGGGCCGCCAGGGCGGCCAGTACCGCGATGATGGCTACCGTCACCAACAGTTCGATGGCGGTGAAGCCTCGGATGTGAGTGGGCTTTAAAGAGGAGGATGCGGGCATTGAACTATGGTAGGTGTGTATTGCCTAAGAGGCGGGTTGGTGGGGATGAGTGGCTTTTGTTGCATGACGGCCGGTTTTATTGAAGGGGGTGCCCATCGCCAGGTTTTGGTTTTCAGGGCTTTGCGTATCCCAGGCAGGCTCCTGCATTGGGTATCCCCTTGCATTCCCGCAGTAGCCTGCGGTCGCGCTCTGCGGTGCTTTCTTCGGAGGGGCTGCGCTGGTGTTTCGCCTTGGGCTGCTTTGTCTTTGTTGATGCGACCGCCGTTTTGGGGCTGCTTTTGCGCTTGGCAAATGCGGTTTTTGGGCTGCCAACGCTGATGGCAAGCAATAGGATCAGGCAAAAAAACCAGATTTGTGGATGACGCTGTGTGGATGGATGGGCGGATGAGTGCATGGCGGTTTCTGGAGTCGGTACGATGGCGATTCTTGTATATCTTGTGACTATTGGGATGTTGCCATGCGCTTTACGGTCCTGAATCTCGAAGAATCCCGCATCCGTGAAGTCGCCAACGCAGGCATGGGGCGCGACGGTGTGCTGGCGTTCTGGTTCGGCGAGAGCGATGAAGACACTCCGGAGGTGGTCCGGCAGGCTGCGGTGGATTCGTTGCGGAGGGGGGAGACTTTTTATTCTCCCAACCTGGGGCTGCCGGAGTTGCGCGCGGAGATCGCGGCCTATATGAGTCGGCTGCACCGGCCCGTGGCGTCCGATCGCATTGCGGTGACTTCGGGTGGCGTCAATGCGCTGATGCTGGCTGTGCAGGCCTTGGTCGAGGCGGGGGATGAGGTGGTCGCCGTGACGCCCGTGTGGCCCAACCTCACGGCGCAGCCCTTGGTCATGGGGGCGAATCTGCGCTGTGTTTCGCTGCGGCCCCGGCCTGATGGCGCCTGGGGGCTGGATCTGCAGGAACTGCTGGCCGCCATCACTCCGCAAACCCGCCTGTTGATTGTCAACGCTCCCAACAACCCAACGGGGTGGACCCTGTCGCACGATGAGCAGCGCGCCATTCTGGCCCGCTGCCGCGAAACCGGCACCTGGATCCTGGCGGATGAGGTGTATGAACGCCTTTACTACGCAGACTCCTCCCACGGTTGTGCGCCCAGCTTTTTGGACTTTGCGGAGCCGGAAGACCGGCTGGTTGTGGTGCACAGTTTCTCCAAGAGCTTTTTGATGACAGGCTGGCGTCTGGGGTGGATGGTCATGCCTGCGTCCATGGCCCCTCACATGGGCAAGCTGATTGAGTTCAACACCTCCTGCGTCAGTGTGTTCACGCAGCGCGCCGGGCTGGCGGCGCTGGCGCATGCGGAGGAGATCACGCCGCGGGTGGTGGCGCATCTGAAGCGTTGCAGCGACACCTTGGTGCCGCTTTTGCAGGCGGTACCCGGTGTGGAGGTGGCTGCGGCGCCCGGCGGAATGTATGCCTTCTTTCGCATGGTGGGGCAGGGGGACTCCCTGGAGGTGGCCAAGCGGCTGGTGGTGGAGGCCGGGCTGGGCCTGGCACCGGGCAGTGCATTCGGTCCCGAGGCGCAGGGCTGGTTGCGATGGTGCTTTGCCTCCAAAGACCCGGAGCGGCTTGTCCAGGGGGCTGGGCGGCTGAAAACCTGGCTCGGGGTATAATCCAAAGGTTTTGCATGGTGCAAGACGCACGCCAGCGGCCGTTCCAGCTGCTGGCGCAAGTAAAACCATGGCCTGCTTTCACGGTGGGTCACTTTCAAGGAAAAACATGATCGCATCCTCCATCAAGGCCGAAGTCGTCAAGGCGAACGCCCGTGCTGCCAATGACACTGGTAGCCCAGAAGTGCAAGTGGCCCTGCTGACCGCCCGCATCAACGAACTGACCCCCCACTTCAAGACGCACGCCAAGGACCACCACGGTCGCCGCGGCCTGCTGCGCATGGTGAGCCGTCGTCGCAAGCTGCTGGACTATCTGAAGGCCAAGGACGCTGACCGTTACACCGCGCTGATCGCCAAGTTGGGTCTGCGCAAGTAATTTTCATTGCATGCGAAAACGCCTGGGTTAGTCCGCTAGCTCAGGCGTTTTTTACTTCGGAGCCGCAAAACAGAGCGAAGCTGTGTCATTCCAATGAAGTTGCCGCCGCAGGCTGGCGGGCAGGTTCCCTGGAATGGCATCGTGTTCTGAATTGCCCTCCGCGACAATCTGGTAGCGCGCTACCAGCTATTAAAACAGGAGCTGAACATGAGCATTTTCAATAAAGTCACCAAGTCCTTCCAATGGGGCGGCAAGACCGTCGTCATGGAAACGGGCGAAATCGCCCGCCAGGCCTCCGGCGCCGTGCTGGTCAACATCGAGGATACCGTGGTGCTGGCCACCGTGGTCGGCTCCAAGATCGCCAAGGCAGGCCAGGACTTCTTCCCCCTGACGGTCGACTACATCGAGAAGACGTATGCCGCCGGCAAGATCCCCGGCAGCTTCTTCAAGCGCGAAGCCAAGCCCAGTGAACTCGAAACCCTGACCAGCCGCCTGATCGACCGCCCGATCCGCCCGCTGTTCCCCGAAGGTTTCTACAACGATGTGCATGTGGTCATTCACACCATCTCGCTGAACCCCGAAGTGGACGCTGACATCGCCGCCATGATCGCTGTGAGCGCGGCGCTGTCGATCTCCGGCATTCCGTTCAATGGCCCCATCGGTGCCGCGCGCGTGGGCTACATCAATGGCGAATACGTGCTGAACCCTGGCCAGACCCTGCGCAAGAGCTCGCAGATGGACCTGGTTGTTGCCGGTACCGAAGCCGCCGTGCTGATGGTCGAGTCCGAAGCGCAGCAACTGCCCGAAGACGTGATGCTGGGCGCCGTGGTGTTCGGCCACGAGCAAGGCAAGGCGGCCATCAATGCTATCCATGAGCTGGTCCGCGAAGCCGGCAAGCCCGTGTGGGACTGGCAGGCTCCCGCCAAGGACGAGCCCTTCATTGCCAAGGTCGCCGGCCTGGCCGAAGAAAAGCTGCGCGCTGCCTACCAGATCCGCAGCAAGCAAGCCCGTACGCACGCCTTGCGTGAAGCCACCGCTTCCGTGTTCGCCTCGCTGAAGGCCGAAGGCGTGGAGTTTGATTCCGTGAAGGTTGAAGGCCTGCTGTTCGACATCGAAGCCAAGATCGTGCGCAGCCAGATCCTGGCGGGTGAGCCCCGCATCGACGGCCGCGACACGCGCACCGTGCGTCCCATCGAGATCCGCAACTCCGTGCTGCCCCGCACCCACGGCTCCGCGCTGTTCACGCGCGGCGAAACCCAGGCGCTGGTGATCTCCACGCTGGGCACCGAGCGCGACGCGCAGCGCATCGACGCGCTGGCCGGCGAGTTCGAAGACCGCTTCATGTTCCACTACAACATGCCTCCCTTTGCCACCGGCGAAGTGGGCCGCATGGGCTCGACCAAGCGCCGCGAAATCGGCCACGGCCGCCTGGCCAAGCGCGCCCTCGTGGCCGTGCTGCCGACCAAGGAAGAGTTCCCGTACACCATCCGCGTGGTGTCGGAGATCACCGAGTCCAACGGTTCGTCGTCGATGGCGTCGGTCTGCGGCGGCTGCCTGTCCATGATGGATGCTGGCGTGCCCATGAAGGCCCACGTGGCCGGCATCGCCATGGGGCTGATCAAGGAAGACAACCGCTTTGCCGTGCTGACCGACATCCTGGGTGACGAAGATCACCTGGGCGACATGGACTTCAAGGTGGCCGGTACCACCGGCGGTATCACCGCGCTGCAGATGGACATCAAGATCCAGGGCATCACCAAGGAAATCATGCAAGTCGCTTTGGCCCAAGCCAAGGAGGCGCGCATGCACATCCTGGGCAAGATGCAGGAAGCCATGGGTGAAGCCAAGACCGAGGTGTCCAACTTCGCGCCCAAGCTTTACACGATGAAGATCAACCCCGAGAAGATCCGCGACGTGATCGGCAAGGGCGGTGCCGTGATCCGCGCGCTGACCGAAGAAACCGGCTGCCAGATCAACATCGAGGAAGACGGCACCATCACCATCGCCGCCACCGATGCAGCGAAGGCCGACGAGGCCAAGAAGCGCATCGAGCAGATCACGGCCGAAGTCGAGATCGGCAAGATCTACGAAGGCCCTGTGACGAAGATCCTGGACTTCGGCGCACTGATCAACCTGCTGCCCGGCAAGGATGGTCTGCTGCACATCAGCCAGATCGCGCACGAGCGCGTCGAGCGGGTGTCCGACTACCTGACCGAAGGCCAGATCGTGAAGGTCAAGGTCATGGAAACCGACGAAAAGGGCCGTATCAAGCTGTCGATGAAGGTGTTGGCCGAGCGTCCAGCCGGCGGCAGCGACCGTCCGGCCCCGGCCGAGCGCGGTGAGCGCGAGCCGCGCCGCGACCATGGTCGTGACGGTGGCCGTGATGCCAGCCGCCAGCCGGCTGAACAGCAGCAGCAACAACAGCAATCCCTGCTGTCGGATGGTGCGTCCGAGCAGGTGGTTGGCTGATCGGCTTGGTTGCTATTGATTTTGTAGCTGCTGGCGCTTTTGGGTAAAGCGCTGGCGGCATGAATCATTGGGGCTTTATTTCATTGGATTGCAATATGCGCGCAGTCGAGATCACATCTTTTGGCGGGCCGCAGGTGCTGGCCCTGGGGGATCGCCCCAAGCCGCAGCCTGGCGCGGGTGAGCTGCTGATCCGCGTTGCCGCTAGTGGCATCAACCGCCCCGACGTGCTGCAGCGCATGGGGCACTACGCCCCCCCGCCGGGCACGTCGGACCTGCCGGGTCTGGAGGTGGCGGGCGTGGTGGAGTCCGGCGATGCCGTGGCGCTGGCCGATGCGGGCATCCAAGTGGGTGACCGCGTGTGCGCACTGGTGGCTGGTGGTGGTTATGCCGAATGGTGTATCGCTCCGGTGGCGCAGTGTTTGCCTGTGCCGGAAGGGTTGAGCGATGTGGATGCCGCGTCGCTGCCCGAGACCTTCTTCACGGTGTGGAGCAATGTCTTCGACCGTGGCCGCCTGCAGGCGGGGGAGACCCTGTTGGTGCAGGGCGGTACCAGTGGCATCGGCGTTACGGCGATCCAGTTGGCACGGGCCCTGGGTGCGGTGGTCATTGCCACGGCGGGCAGCGACGACAAATGCGCGGCCTGCCTTGCGCTGGGTGCGCACCATGCCATCAACTACAAGTCGCAGGACTTTGTGGCGGAGGCCAAGCGCATCACGGAAGGGCGGGGTGTTGACGTGGTGCTCGACATGGTCGCGGGCGACTATGTGGCGCGGGAGGTGGAGTGTCTCGCGGAAGATGGCCGCCTGGTCATCATCGCGGTGCAGGGTGGGGTCAAGAGTGACTTCAATGCGGGGCTGGTTCTGCGGCGCCGCCTGACCATCACCGGATCTACGCTGCGTCCGCGTCCCGTGGCCTTCAAGGGGGCGATTGCCCGCGCGCTGCGTGAGCGGGTGTGGCCCTTGCTGGCGGCGGGCCAGGTGCGCCCGGTTGTCCACAGCGTGTTTGCTGCGGCAGACGCATCGCAGGCCCACGCCCTGATGGAGTCGAATCAGCATATCGGCAAGATTGTTTTGACGTGGTAATCATGAACAGCAAGAAAAAACTCATCGCAGGCAACTGGAAGATGAACGGCAGCCTGACTGCCAACGAGGCATTGCTGAAAGCGCTCGTCGCGGGCTTGGGTGATGGGGCCTGCGATGTGGCCGTGGCCGTGCCTGCGCCGTATTTGGCGCAGGTGCAGGCGCTCACTGCCGGAAGCGTGGTCGCTACAGCGGCGCAGGATGTGTCCCGGCACGAGTCGGGGGCCTATACCGGTGAAATCTCCGTGGCCATGCTCAAGGATTTTGGTGTGCGCTATGCCTTGGTGGGGCACTCGGAGCGCCGCCAGTACCATGGCGAAACCGACGTGGTGGTGGCGGAGAAGGCGCAGCGTGCCCTGGCGGCGGGTGTCACCCCCATCGTGTGCGTGGGCGAGACCCTGCAGGAGCGCGAGGCGGGTCAGACCGAAGCGGTTGTCAAGCGCCAGCTCGCGGCCGTGATCCACCTCAATGGCCATTGCATCAGCGAGATCGTGGTGGCGTATGAGCCCGTCTGGGCCATTGGCACGGGCCGCACGGCCTCGCCGGAGCAGGCGCAGGCCGTCCACGCCGTGTTGCGTGCACAGCTTTCGGCGGCGAGCGGGCACGCCGACCGCATCCGCCTGCTCTATGGCGGCAGCATGAATGCGGCCAACGCGGCGCAACTGCTGGCCCAGCCGGACATTGACGGTGGGTTGGTGGGGGGCGCCTCGTTGAAGGCCCCCGACTTTTTGCAAATCATTGCGGCAGCCCGGTAAGGCTGCTGAAGCTATTCAATCAGGAGTGAACAGAGAATGAACGTGATCGTGAATGTGATTTTGGCGGTGCAGATGTTGGCGGCCCTGGTGATGATTGGCCTGATCCTCATTCAGCATGGCAAGGGGGCGGACATGGGGGCTGCATTTGGCAGCGGGAGCTCTGGCAGCCTGTTTGGCGCCAGTGGCAGTGCCAACTTTTTGTCCCGCACCACGGCGGTGCTGGCGGCGGTCTTTTTTGTGTCCACGCTGGCGCTGGCCTACTTTGGCAACGCCCGTCCTGCCAGTTCTGGCAGCGTGTTGGAAGCGCCTGCTGCTGCGGCCCCTGCTGGCGCCGCGCCTGCAGCTCCGGAGGCTGCTGCGGTGCCTGCCGCGCCTGCATCGGGCGCAGCGCAGATTCCGACCAAATAATCTGCACTAATTTGGGCCCTGAAAGCTGAAGCAGGGTTTTTCCGGAGTAGAATTCTGGATTGTCTGGAAAGCCAAAACCGCAAGGTTCCTCATGCCATCCAGATACAGCAACCAGCCGTCGTGGTGAAATTGGTAGACACGCTATCTTGAGGGGGTAGTGGCGAAAGCTGTGCGAGTTCGAGTCTCGCCGACGGCACCAAAACAAAGGCCTCCCCGCATGACCCATCCGGGCTCATGTCGGGCAAGGCCACAGCGGTGAGCACATCCTCAAGATGAACCTCGATCAGTACCTCCCCGTCCTTTTGTTCATCTTGGTCGGCATCGCCGTAGGCGTTGTCCCCCTCGTACTCGGCTACATACTGGGCCCCAATCGCCCGGATGCCGCAAAGAACTCCCCCTACGAATGTGGCTTTGAAGCCTTCGAGGATGCGCGCATGAAGTTTGACGTGCGCTACTACCTCGTGGCCATTCTCTTCATTCTGTTCGACCTCGAAATCGCATTCCTCTTCCCCTGGGCGGTGACGCTGCATGAAGTGGGCATGGCAGGCTTCGTGGCGGTCGTGATCTTCCTGGCCATCCTGGTCGTGGGCTTTGCCTACGAGTGGAAAAAGGGTGCCCTGGATTGGGAATGAGCGGGCTTCAACAAGGATCGATGCAATGATTGAAGGCGTGATGAAGGAAGGCTTCATCACCACGAGTTACGACTCCGTGGTGAATTGGGCCAAGACCGGTTCCCTGTGGCCGATGACGTTTGGCCTGGCCTGCTGTGCTGTCGAGATGATGCACGCGGCGGCGGCCCGTTATGACATCGGCCGCTTCGGCGCCGAAGTGTTTCGTGCCAGCCCCCGGCAGTCTGATCTGATGATCGTGGCGGGCACGCTGTGCAACAAGATGGCGCCTGCGTTGCGCAAGGTGTACGACCAGATGTCCGAGCCCCGCTGGGTGCTCTCGATGGGCTCGTGCGCCAATGGTGGTGGCTACTACCACTACAGCTATTCCGTGGTGCGTGGGTGTGACCGCATCGTGCCTGTGGATGTGTATGTGCCGGGCTGCCCGCCCACGGCAGAAGCGCTGATCTACGGGATCATCCAGTTGCAGCAGAAGATTCGCCGCACCAACACCATTGCTCGTGTCTGAAGGGTTGATGATGACTGCTGTTGCCATTCGGCCTGAAAAACTCAAAGACAACATTGCTGCGGCGTTGGGCGCCAAGGTGCGTCAGATCACGGTGGCCCTGGATGAGGTCACGGTGGTGGTGTCTGCAGCCGACTACCTGGAGGCCATGCGCCTGTTGCGTGACGCCGAGGGTTGCCGCTTTGAGCAACTGGTGGATCTGTGTGGTGTGGACTACTCCGCGTATGGCGATGCGGTGAACGAGGGTGCGCGCTACTGTGTGGTGTCACACCTGCTGTCCGTCAGCCTCAATCAGCGCGTGCGCGTGAAGGTGTTTTGCGCCGACGATGACTTTCCGGTGGTGGCATCGGTCTCTGACCTGTGGAATTCGGCCAACTGGTATGAGCGCGAGGCGTTCGACCTGTTTGGTATCGTGTTCGATGGCCACAACGACCTGCGCCGCATCCTGACTGACTATGGCTTCATCGGCCATCCGTTCCGCAAGGACTTCCCCCTGTCGGGCCATGTCGAGATGCGTTACGACGCCGAGCAACGCCGGGTGGTCTACGAGCCCGTCTCGATCGAGCCGCGTGAAATCACGCCACGCATCATCCGCGAAGACAAGTACGGAGGCCTGCACTAAGGCGCCCTGCGCCCCACGTGACCCACCATGGCTGAAATCAAGAACTACTCCCTGAACTTCGGACCGCAGCACCCTGCAGCGCACGGCGTGCTGCGCCTGGTGCTCGAGCTCGACGGCGAAGTCGTGCAACGCGCCGACCCGCACATCGGCCTGTTGCACCGCGCCACCGAAAAGCTGGCCGAGCACAAGACCTACATCCAGTCGCTGCCCTACATGGACCGCCTGGACTACGTGTCCATGATGTCCAACGAGCACGCCTACTGCCTGGCCATCGAGAAGCTGCTGGGCCTGGAAGTGCCCGAGCGCGCGCAGTACATCCGCGTGATGTTCTCCGAGATCACGCGCCTGCTGAACCATCTGATGTGGCTGGGTTCGCACGGCAACGACTGCGGCAGCTCCACCATCCTGATCTACACCTTCCGTGAGCGCGAAGACCTGTTTGACATGTACGAAGCCGTTTCCGGCGCGCGCATGCATGCAGCCTATTTCCGCCCGGGCGGCGTCTACCGTGACCTGCCGGACTCCATGCCGCAGTACAAGGTCAGCAAGATCAAGAACGCCAAGGCGTTGGAGGCTCTGAACCAGAACCGCCAGGGTTCGCTGCTGGATTTCATCGACGATTTCACGAAGCGCTTTCCCGCTTGCGTGGACGAGTACGAGACCCTGCTGACCGACAACCGCATCTGGAAGCAGCGCACTGTGGGCATCGGCGTGGTGCCGCCCGAGCGCGCGCTCAACCTGGGCATGACCGGCCCCATGATCCGTGGCTCCGGCATCGCCTGGGACCTGCGCAAGACGCAGCCCTACGATGTCTACGACCGCATGGACTTCGACATTCCGGTGGGCAAGACGGGTGATTGCTATGACCGCTATCTCGTGCGTGTGCAGGAGATGCGCGAGTCCAACCGCATCATCAAGCAGTGCGTGGACTGGCTGCGCGCCAACCCCGGTCCTGTCATTACCGACAACCACAAGGTGGCTGCGCCCGATCGTGAATCCATGAAGTCGAACATGGAAGAGCTGATTCACCATTTCAAGCTCTTCACCGAAGGCTTCCACGTGCCCGAAGGGGAGGCCTACGCGGCGGTCGAACATCCCAAGGGTGAATTCGGCATCTATCTGATCAGCGACGGCGCCAACAAACCTTACCGCCTGAAGATCCGGGCGCCGGGCTTTGCGCACCTGGCCACGCTGGACGAAATGGCCCGCGGCCACATGATCGCCGATGCCGTGGCCATCATCGGCACCATGGATATCGTGTTCGGAGAGATCGACCGATGAGCAACAGCAATACCAAGATCACCGAAGCCACGCTGGCGCGCTTTGCGCGCGAAGTGGCCAAGTACCCGCCCGAGCAGGCGCAGTCCGCCGTGATGGCCTGCCTGTCCATCGTGCAGCAGGAGCAGGGTTGGGTCAGCGCCGAGAGCGAGGCTGTGATCGCCGATTACCTGGGCATGGCCCAGATTGCGGTGCACGAAGTCACCACGTTCTACAACATGTACAACCAGCAGCCCACGGGCAAGTACAAGCTGAACGTCTGTACCAACCTGCCTTGCCAGCTGCGTGACGGCCAGAAGGCGCTGCACCACCTCGAGAAGAAGCTCGGCGTGGCCATGGGCGAAACCACGCCCGACGGCCTGTTCACGCTGCAGCAGTGCGAGTGTCTGGGCGCCTGCGCCGATGCGCCTGTGATGCTGGTCAACGACCGCACCATGTGCAGCTTCATGGACAACGACAAGCTCGATCAGTTGGTCGACGGCCTCAAGGCAGCGGAAGGGCAAGCATGACCACCGCCGCACAGATCCTCTCGCAGTTTCAGGCCACGGGCGTCCAGACCTGCTTCCACGACCGCCACATCAATCCGCAGATCGTTGCGGGCCTGGATGGCACAAACTGGAGCATCAAGGACTACGAAGCGCGTGGCGGTTACGCCGCGCTGCGCAAGATCCTGGCCCAGGGTGAGGGCGCAGGCCTCACGCAAGACCAGGTGATCGCCACCGTCAAGGAATCGGGCCTGCGCGGCCGCGGCGGTGCGGGCTTCCCCACCGGCCTCAAGTGGAGCTTCATGCCCCGCTCGTTCCCGGGCCAGAAGTACCTTGTCTGCAATTCGGATGAAGGCGAGCCTGGCACCTGCAAGGACCGCGACATCCTGCAGTTCAACCCGCACATTGTCATCGAAGGCATGATCATCGCGGCTTACGCAATGGGCATCTCCGTCGGCTACAACTACATCCACGGCGAGATCTTCCAGACCTACGACCGCTTTGAAGCCGCGCTGGAAGAAGCACGCGCTGCGGGCTATCTGGGCGACAAGATCCTGGGCAGCAATTTCAGCTTCCAGCTGCATGCTGCGCACGGATTCGGCGCTTACATCTGCGGCGAAGAAACGGCGCTGCTCGAATCGCTGGAAGGCAAGAAGGGGCAGCCGCGCTTCAAGCCACCGTTCCCCGCCAGCTTCGGTTTGTACGGCAAGCCCACCACCATCAACAACACCGAGACCTTCGCAGCCGTGCCGTGGATCATCCGCAACGGTGGTGCTGCTTACCTCGAATGTGGCAAACCCAACAATGGCGGCACCAAGATCTTCTCGGTCTCGGGTGACGTGGAAAAGCCCGGCAACTACGAAGTGCCTCTGGGCACGCCGTTCGCCAAGCTGCTTGAATTGGCCGGTGGCGTGCGCAAAGGCCGCCAGCTCAAGGCCGTGATTCCCGGCGGCTCGTCCGCCCCGGTGCTGCCCGCGTCCGTCATCATGGAATGCACGATGGACTACGACTCCATCGCCAAGGCCGGTTCCATGCTGGGCTCGGGTGCCGTCATCGTGATGGACGATTCCCGCAGCATGGTCGAGAGCCTGTTGCGCCTGTCCTATTTCTATTCGCATGAATCCTGTGGCCAGTGCACGCCCTGCCGTGAAGGCACGGGCTGGATGTGGCGCGTGATTGACCGGATCCAGCATGGCCAGGGGCGCGATGGCGACCTGAACCTGCTCAATTCGGTGGCAGACAACATCCAGGGCCGCACCATTTGTGCGCTGGGTGACGCCGCGGCCATGCCGGTGCGCGCCATGATCAAGCACTTCCGTCCGGAATTCGAAGCGCTGATCCGCAAAGAGAAGACCCCTCAGGCTTCCACCTCCGCCTGATCGCGAGAAACGCATATGGTTGAAATCGAACTCGACGGGCAGAAAGTAGAAGTCGCCGAAGGCTGCATGGTGATGCATGCAGCCGAGAAGGCTGGCACCTACATTCCGCATTTCTGCTACCACAAGAAGCTTTCCATCGCCGCCAACTGCCGCATGTGCCTGGTGGACGTGGAAAAAGCCCCCAAGCCCATGCCTGCCTGCGCCACGCCCGTGACGCAGGGCATGATCGTGCGCACCAAGAGCGACAAGGCCATCAAGGCCCAGCAGTCGGTCATGGAATTCCTGCTCATCAACCACCCGCTGGATTGCCCCATCTGCGACCAGGGCGGTGAATGCCAGTTGCAGGATCTGGCTGTGGGCTATGGTGGCTCTTCTTCGCGCTACGAAGAAGAAAAGCGCGTGGTGCCCGTCAAGGACGTTGGGCCGCTGATTTCCATGCAGGAAATGAGCCGCTGCATCCACTGCACCCGCTGCGTGCGTTTTGGCCAGGAAGTGGCCGGCGTGATGGAGCTGGGCATGATCCATCGCGGCGAGCATTCCGAGATCACCACGGTGACGGGCGACACGGTGGACTCCGAGCTGTCGGGCAACATGATCGACATCTGCCCCGTCGGAGCCCTGACCAGCAAGCCTTTCCGCTATAGCGCCCGCACCTGGGAGCTGTCGCGCCGCCGCTCGGTGAGTCCGCACGACTCGACGGGTTCCAACCTGATTGTCCAGGTCAAGAACCACAAGGTCATGCGCGTGGTGCCGTTGGAAAACGAAGCCGTCAACGAATGCTGGATTGCCGACCGTGACCGCTTCTCCTACGAAGCCCTCAACGGTGAAGACCGCCTGACCCAGCCCATGCTCAAGCAGGGCGGCGTGTGGAAGGAAGTCGATTGGCAGACCGCGCTCGAGTACGTGGCCAATGGCCTCAAGAACATCAAGAATGACCATGGTGCCGGCAGCATCGGCGCGCTGGTGAGTCCGCACAGCACGCTCGAAGAGCTGTACCTGGCCTCTGCGTTGGTGCGTGGCATCGGCAGCGACAACATCGACTACCGCCTGCGCAACGCCGAGTTCGCGGCACCTGAAGGCATCCGCTGGCTCGGTACGTCCATCGCCTCCCTGTCCACGCTGCAGCGCGTGCTGGTGGTGGGGTCCAACCTGCGCAAGGACCATCCGCTGTTTGCCCAGCGCATCCGCCAGGCCGCCCGCCATGGCTGCCAGGTCAGCGCCATCGCTTCGGCGGCCCAGGACTGGGCCATGCCCGTGCAATCGTTCGTTGCACAAGGCGCCGGTGAGTGGACCCTGACGCTCGGAGGCGTCGCCTCTGCCATCGCCCTGGAAAAGGGTATCGCCGCTCCGCAAGGTGCGACCGCAGCCAGTGACGCTGCCCAAGCCATAGCACGCTCTTTGCTGAGCGGTGACCGCAAGGCCGTGCTGCTGGGCAATGCCGCGGCACACCACGCGCAGGCCACGCAATTGCTGGCGCTGGCCCACTGGATTGGTGAGCACACGGGTGCCTCCGTGGGCTACCTCACGGAAGCCGCCAACACGGTGGGCGCGCAGTTTGCGGGTGCTCATCCTGTCAACGGTGGCTTGAATGCGGGTCAGATGCTCTCCGGTGGGTTGAAGGCGGCGTTGCTGCTGAACACCGAGCCGGTGCATGACTCTGCAGCGGGTGCCAACGCTGCCGCAGCGCTGTCTGGTGCAGACATGGTGGTGACCTTGAGCCCCTTCAAGGCCAACCTGGAGTTCAGTGACGTTTTGTTGCCAATTGCTCCGTTCACGGAAACGTCTGGCAGCTTCGTCAATGCCGAAGGCCTCCTGCAAAGCTTCCACGCCGTGGTGCGGCCTCTGGGCGATACCCGCCCGGCTTGGAAGGTTCTGCGTGTTCTGGCCAACCTGCTGGGGGTGCCGGGCTTCGACTTCGAAACCTCGCAGGATGTGCTGGCCCGCGCCACGAATGCCCCCGCAGGCATGGTCACGCAAGTGCCGGCCGTGCAGCTGTCGAATGCTGTGAAGGCAGTGCCTGCTGCCACGGCAGCGGCTGCCGGCGAGCCCGTGGTGGCTTCCATCTATCAACTGGACGGCCTGGTGCGCCGTTCCACGTCGCTGCAGCTCACTGCCGACGCGCGCATGGCACGTGAAGGAGTGGCCGCATGATCGACGCGATCTACAACGCGGGCCTGAACCTGCTTTCCTTTGGCTGGTGGACTGGCATCGTCTGGCCAGTGCTCTGGATCCTGATCAAGATCGTCTGCATCCTGGCGCCCCTGATGGGCGCGGTGGCCTACCTCACCTTGTGGGAGCGCAAGCTGCTGGGCTTCATGCAAGTGCGCCACGGCCCCAACCGCGTGGGCCCCATGGGGCTGTTGCAGCCTATTGCCGATGCGCTGAAGCTGCTGACCAAGGAAATCATCCAGCCGACTGCGGCCAGCAAGGGGTTGTTCGTGCTCGGCCCCGTCATGGCCATCATGCCGGCGCTGGCTGCCTGGGTGGCGATCCCCTTCGGCCCCGACGTCGCGCTGGCCAACGTCAATGCCGGCCTGCTGCTGGTGATGGCCATTACCTCCATCGAAGTCTATGGCGTGATCATTGCCGGCTGGGCCTCGAACTCCAAGTACGCTTTCCTGGGGGCGCTGCGCGCCTCGGCCCAGATGGTGAGCTATGAAATCGCGATGGGTTTCTGCTTCCTCGTGGTCATCATGGTATCGGGCAGCATGAACCTGACAGAGATCGTGATGTCGCAGGCCAAGGGCATGGCGGCGGACAAGGGCCTGACCTTTCTGTCCTGGAACTGGCTGCCCCTGCTGCCGATCTTCCTGGTGTACCTGATCTCTGGCGTGGCCGAGACCAACCGCCACCCCTTCGACGTGGTCGAAGGCGAAGCCGAAATCGTGGCGGGCCACATGGTCGAGTATTCGGGCATGGGCTTTGCGATCTTCTTCCTGGCCGAGTACGCCAGCATGTGGCTCGTGTCCATCCTGGCCGCGCTCATGTTCCTGGGCGGCTGGCTGTCGCCCATCGACAGCGCGCTGTTCAACTGGATTCCTGGCTGGATCTGGCTGGGCCTCAAGACCTTCCTCGTGGTGTCCATGTTCATCTGGATCCGCGCCACCTTCCCACGCTTCCGTTATGACCAGATCATGCGTCTGGGCTGGAAGATCTTCATCCCGGTGACGCTGGTGTACTTGCTCTTTGTGGGTGGGTGGCTGCTCTCGCCCTGGAACATCTGGAAATAAGCGGGACATCACAAATGACTGCCGTTGTTGCTGCTGCACCTTTTTCGATCAAAGACTTCTTCAAGAGCTTCATGCTCGTGGAGCTGCTCAAGGGCATGGCCCTGACTGGCCGCTACGCGTTCCGCCGCAAGGTGACCGTGCAGTTCCCTGAAGAGAAAACGCCTCTGTCGCCCCGTTTCCGTGGTTTGCACGCGCTGCGCCGCTACGACAATGGCGAAGAGCGCTGTATCGCCTGCAAGCTGTGCGAGGCCGTGTGCCCCGCCATGGCCATCACGATCGAGTCGGATGTGCGTGCTGACGGCTCCCGCCGCACCACACGCTACGACATCGACCTGACCAAGTGCATTTTCTGCGGCTTCTGCGAAGAAAGCTGCCCTGTCGATTCCATCGTTGAAACGCACATCTTTGAGTACCACGGAGAAAAGCGTGGTGATTTGTATTTCACGAAAGACATGCTGCTGGCCGTGGGCGACCGGTACGAAGGTGAAATTGCGGCGGCCAAGGCTGCGGATGCCAAGTACCGCTGAGCGGTGCTGAGCGCGGCCTCTTTGCCAGACTTTCTATAAAGACCCGATTCATGGACGCCAAGACCGGTTTCTTCTATCTCTTCTCGGTGGTGCTGCTGTTTGCGGCCTTCCGGGTGATCACTGCGCGCAATCCCGTGCATGCCGTGCTCTATCTCATCCTCGCCTTTTCTCAGGCCGCCGCCGTGTGGTTGCTGCTCAAGGCCGAGTTCCTGGCCATCGCCCTGGTGCTGGTGTACCTGGGCGCGGTGATGGTGCTGTTCCTGTTCGTGGTGATGATGCTGGACATCCACATCGATACCGTGCGCAAGGGCTTCTGGAAGCATTTCCCGCTCGCCGCCTTTGTGGGCGCGATGATCGCCCTGGAAATGGCCGCTGTGCTGATGGGCGGTTTCCGTGGCATGGACGAGCCCAAGGCCGCCGTTGCGGTGCTGGATGCCGCAGGGCAGGTGGTGCAGTACTCGAACACCAAGGCCCTGGGCAAGCTGCTCTATACCCAGTACCTGTTCCCGGTAGAAATCGCCGCCGTGATTCTGCTGGTGGCCATGATTGCGGCCATTGCCTTGACGCTGCGCCAGCGCAAGGACAGCAAGGCCATCAATCCTTCGCTGCAGATCCGTGTGCGTGCCAGTGATCGCCTGGAGGTCGTGAAGGTGGCAGTCACCCAGAAGGCCGCGGCCGAAGTGCCTGCCGAACCTGTTGCCGAGGAGAAAAAAGCATGACGCTGACTTTGGGCCATTTCCTCTCCCTGGGGGCCATGCTCTTCGCGCTGGCCGTGATCGGCATCTTCCTGAACCGCAAGAACCTGATCGTGCTGCTGATGGCGATCGAGCTGATGCTGCTGGCGGTGAACATGAACTTCGTGGCGTTCTCGTACTACCTGGGTGACATGCATGGGCAGGTGTTCGTGTTCTTCATCCTGACGGTGGCTGCGGCCGAGTCGGCCATTGGCCTGGCCATCCTGGTGCTGCTGTTCCGCAACAAGTCCAGCATCAACGCGGAAGACCTCAACACCCTCAAGGGCTGATGAGCCACCCGTATTCCCAAGGTTCTCAAGAATGAGTCAAACCCTCTCTGCTTCAACGCTCCTGGCCGTGCCGCTGGCTCCGCTGGCGGGCGCTCTGCTGGCCGGTATCTTCGGTACAACCTTTGGCGGTAACTGGATTGGTCGCCGCCTGAGCCACACGCTGACGATTCTTGGCGTGCTCGTTGCGTTCATCCTGTCGGCCATGACGCTCAAAAGCGTGGCCCTGGATGGTGCCCGTTTCAACGAGACGCTTTACACCTGGATGGTGGTGGGCGGCCTGAAGATGGAGGTGGGCTTCCTCATCGACAGCCTCACGGCCATGATGATGGTGGTGGTGACCTTCGTGTCGCTGATGGTGCACATCTACACCATTGGCTACATGGAAGAGGACGACGGCTACAACCGCTTCTTCGCCTACATCTCGCTGTTCACGTTCTCCATGCTCATGCTGGTCATGAGCAACAACCTGCTGCAGCTGTTCTTCGGCTGGGAAGCGGTGGGCCTGGTGTCCTACCTGCTGATCGGCTTCTGGTTCAACAAGCCCACGGCGATCTTCGCCAACATGAAGGCTTTCCTGGTCAACCGCGTGGGGGACTTCGGCTTCATCCTGGGCATTGGCCTGATTGCCGCCTACACCGGCACATTGAATTACAGCGAAATCTTCGCCAAGTCCGGCGAACTCGGCGGTTTGCCCTTCCCTGGCACCGACTGGCTGCTGATCACCGTGATCTGCATCTGCCTGTTCATCGGCGCCATGGGCAAGTCCGCCCAGTTTCCGTTGCATGTTTGGCTGCCCGATTCGATGGAAGGCCCGACCCCCATCTCGGCGCTGATCCACGCGGCCACCATGGTGACCGCCGGCATCTTCATGGTGTCGCGCATGTCGCCGCTGTTCGAACTGTCGGACACCGCGCTCAACTTCATCCTGGTGATCGGTGCCATTACGGCGCTGTTCATGGGCTTCCTGGGCATCATCCAGAACGACATCAAGCGTGTGGTGGCGTATTCCACGCTGTCGCAGCTCGGGTACATGACCGTGGCGCTGGGCGCCTCGGCCTACTCGGTCGCGGTGTTCCACCTGATGACCCACGCGTTCTTCAAGGCGCTGCTGTTCCTCGGTGCCGGTTCGGTCATCATGGGCATGCACCACAACCAGGACATCCGTTGGATGGGTGGCGTGCGCAAGTACATGCCCATCACCTGGATCACTTCGCTGCTGGGCTCGCTGGCGCTGATCGGCACGCCCCTGTTCTCGGGCTTCTACTCCAAGGACAGCATCATCGAGGCGGTGCACTTCAGCCACCTGCCCGCCGCCGGTTTCGCGCACTTTGCGGTGCTGGCAGGGGTGTTCATCACCGCGTTCTATTCGTTCCGCATGTACTTCCTGGTCTTCCATGGCAAGGAGCGCTACGACCAGAACCCCGATGCACACCATGACGACCACCACGGCCATGGCCACGACGACCACCACGAACCCCATGAATCGCCCTGGGTCGTGACCGTGCCTCTGGTGCTGCTGGCCATTCCCTCGGTGGTGGTGGGCTTCATGTTCATCCAGCCCATGCTGTTCGGTGACTTCTTCAAGGATGTGATCTTTGTGGATGCAGCCAAGCATCCATCGATGGCACACATGGCAGAGCATTTCCACAGCGCCTGGGCCATGGCCCTGCACGGTCTGCAGACGGCGCCGTTCTGGCTGGCACTGTCGGGTGTGGCGCTGTCGTACTACATGTACATGGTCAACCCTGCGCTGCCTGCGGCCATCAAGCGCCTCTGCATGCCGATCTACACGCTGCTCGAGAACAAGTACTACCTTGACTGGATCAACGAGAACATCCTGGCCCGTGGTGCACGGGCGCTGGGTGTCGGCCTCTGGAAGGGCGGCGATCAGGCCATCATTGATGGCGCCCTGGTGAACGGCTCGTGGAAGTTGGTGCGTGGGGTAGCCGGCGCTGTCCGTTGGGTGCAGTCGGGTTTCATCTTCCACTATGCGCTGGTGATGATTCTGGGTGTCTTCGCACTGATGACCTGGTTCGTCTGGGGCGATACGTTCCTGCAGCTCATCAAATAAGGAAAACAACAAATGGGTCTGTTGAGTCTTGCAATCTGGACACCGATTGCCTTCGGTGTGCTGCTGCTTGCCATTGGGCGGGATGAGCACGCGCGCGCCGTGCGCTGGCTGGCATTGCTGGGGGCGCTGCTGGGCTTCCTGGTCACGCTGCCTTTGTACGATGGCTTCAAGCTGGGCACTGCAGCCATGCAGTTTGTCGAGAAGGCCTCGTGGATCGAGCGCTTCAATGTGCACTACCACCTGGGCGTGGATGGCATTTCGTTCTGGTTTGTGCCGCTCACCGCGTTCATCACGGTGATCGTGGTGATCGCCTCGTGGGAGGCCATCACCGAGCGCGTGAACCAGTACATGGGCGCTTTCCTGATCCTGTCGGGCCTGATGATCGGCGTGTTCAGTGCGCTCGACGGCATCCTGTTCTACGTGTTCTTCGAAGCCACGCTGATCCCGATGTACCTCATCATCGGGATCTGGGGCGGCCCCAACAAGATCTACGCGGCGTTCAAGTTCTTCCTGTACACGCTGCTTGGCTCGCTCTTGATGCTGATCGCGCTGATCTACCTGTACAACCAGTCGGGCGGCAGCTTCGACATCGCGGCCTGGCACCAGCTGCCCCTGAGCGGCCGTGCACAGACCCTGCTGTTCTTTGCCTTCTTTGCTGCCTTTGCCGTGAAGGTGCCCATGTGGCCGGTGCACACCTGGCTGCCCGACGTGCACGTGGAAGCGCCCACCGGCGGTTCTGCCGTGCTGGCGGCCATCATGCTCAAGCTGGGTGCCTACGGCTTCCTGCGTTTCTCGATGCCCATCGCTCCCGATGCCGCACGCGAGTGGGCGTGGCTGATGATCGCGCTGTCGCTGATCGCCGTGATCTACGTGGGCTTGGTGGCCATGGTCCAGAAGGACATGAAGAAGCTGGTGGCCTACTCGTCCGTGGCCCACATGGGCTTCGTGACCCTGGGCTTCTTCATCTTCAATGACCTGGGTGTCTCCGGCGGCTTGGTGCAGATGATCGCCCACGGCTTCGTGTCGGGCGCGATGTTCCTGTCCATCGGCGTGCTGTACGACCGCGTGCATTCGCGTGAAATCGCAGCCTATGGCGGCGTGGTCAACACCATGCCCAATTTCACGGCCTTTGCGCTGCTGTTCGCCATGGCCAACTGCGGCCTGCCGGGCACTGCCGGTTTCGTGGGCGAGTGGATGGTGATTCTGGGCGCGACCAAGGCCAACTTCTGGATCGGCCTGGCCTCGGCCACGGCGCTGATCTTTGGTGCCGCCTACACCCTGTGGATGTTCAAGCGCGTGTACCTGGGGCCGGTGGCCAACGACCATGTCAAGGAACTCACCGACATCAACAGCCGCGAGTTCCTGGTGATGTCGCTGCTGGCGATTGCCGTCCTGGCCATGGGCCTGTACCCACGCCCCTTCACGGACGTGATGGACACCTCGGTCGCGGAACTGCTCAAGCATGTCGCATTGACCAAGCTGAACTGACCAGACTGAACTGAGAGATTCGAGATGATTGACAACATCAGCTGGCTCGCGATTTACCCTGAAATCGTGCTGTTGACCATGGCCTGCGTCATTGCGCTGGTCGATCTGGGTGTCCACAGCGCTCGCCGCACCGGCACCTATGTGCTGACCATGCTCACGCTGGCCGTGGTGGCCGCCCTGCAGGCCATGTATGCCAGCAGCGGCAACACCTTCTATGGCTTCGGCAACATGGTGGTGAGCGACGCCATGGGCAACTGGCTCAAGTGTTTTGCCACCGTGGCCATGATGGTCACGCTGGTCTATGGCCGCCCCTATGCGGCCGACCGTGACATGATGCGCGGCGGCGAGATGTTCACCTTGTCGATGTTTGCGCTGCTGGGCATGTTCATCATGATCTCGGGCAACAACTTCCTAGTGATCTACCTGGGCCTGGAGCTGCTCACGCTGTCGAGCTATGCGCTGGTGGCCCTGCGCCGCGACAACGCCACCGCCACGGAAGCCGCCATGAAGTACTTCGTGCTCGGCGCCATGGCCAGCGGTTTCCTGCTGTATGGTCTGTCGATGGTCTACGGTGCTACGGGTTCGCTCGATATCGGCCAGGTGTTCAAGGCCGTCAACTCCGGTCAGATCAAGCACCAGGTGCTGGTGTTCGGCCTCGTGTTTGTGGTGGCGGGCCTGGCCTTCAAGCTGGGTGTGGTGCCCTTCCACATGTGGATCCCCGACGTGTACCAGGGCGCTCCCACGGCCGTGACGCTGATGATCGGCGGCGCGCCCAAGCTGGCGGCGTTTGCCATCACCATCCGCCTGCTGGTGGACGGCCTGCTGCCGTTGGCCATCGACTGGCAGCAAATGCTGGCGGTGTTGGCCATTGGCTCGCTGCTGGTGGGTAACCTGGCAGCCATTGCACAGACCAACCTCAAGCGCATGCTGGCGTACTCGACCATTTCGCAGATGGGCTTCGTGCTGCTGGGCCTGATGTCGGGTGTTATCAACGGCAATGTGGATGCCACGGCGGTCGAAAACGCCTACAGCGCGTCGATGTTCTATGTCATCACCTACGTGCTGACCACCTTGGCCGCGTTCGGCGTGATCCTGCTGCTGGCGCGTGAAGGTTTCGAGAGCGAAGAGATTTCCGACTTCGCCGGCCTGAACCAGCGCAGCCCGCTGTATGCCGGCGTGATGGCCGTATGCCTGTTTTCGATGGCCGGTATCCCGCCCATGGTGGGCTTCTATGCCAAGCTGTCGGTCTTGCAGGCGCTGGTCGCCTCGGGCCAGGGCCTGTACATCGCCATGGCCGTGTTTGCCGTCATCATGTCGCTGATCGGCGCCTTCTATTACCTGCGCGTGGTCAAGGTCATGTATTTCGATGCACCCCTGACGGCCACCAACGTGTCGGCCCCCGTGGATGTGCGCGTGGTGCTGACCATCAACGGCGCCCTGGTCCTGGGGCTGGGCCTGCTGCCTGGCGGCCTCATGGCCCTGTGTGCGGACGCCGTGGTGCGTGCGTTGGCGACCTGATCTGGCGCTGATCCACATGCTGACGCTGCAGCCGCGCGCTGCTTCTGCTTTCTTCGGTCGCTGACCGATCGCGGGCTCGTTCTTTCGTGTCTCTTACCGGATCGGTCTGGCTCATCATCGTGGCGGCCTTCGTGGCCGCCAACCTGCCCTTTGTCAACCAGCGCTGGCTGGTGGCGGGGCCGGTGGCGGCCCCTGCCAAGCCGCTGGTGGGACGACTGCTGGAACTGGTCCTGCTCTACTTTGCGGTGGGCGCTGTGGCGCTGCTGCTGGAGCGCCGTGCCGGCCAGATCGCGCCCCAGGGC
>NZ_QAJR01000017.1:12190-13001 GCF_003852545.1 Acidovorax sp. FJL06 | reverse complement strand
GGCTGAAATCGCCCGCCCACGACCGTTGCCATGAAGGTGCTGGACCTCCAATGTCGGCAAGGCCATGTCTTTGAAGGCTGGTTTGGCTCTGAGGACGACTTTCAGGGCCAGAAGCAGCGTGGCCTGGTGCAGTGCCCCCTGTGCGGCGACGACCACATTGAAAAGCGGCTCAGTGCCCCACGCCTGAACCTGGGTGCCCGGGCCCCGGCTGCCACCGAGGCCCCCGCGCCTGCGCAGGCCGCCGCCACCGCTGGCGGCGCCCAGGGCGCAACTCCGTCTGAGGCAGCCCTGCTGCCCCCGGCCTTGCAAGCTGCCTGGCTGGCGCTGGCCCGCAAAGTGGTGGCCAACACCGAGGACGTGGGCGCGCGTTTTGCCCAGGAGGCCCGGCGCATGCACCATGGCGAGGTGCAGGAGCGCGCAATTCGGGGCCAGGCCACCGCCGACGAAGCCGTGCAACTGCTGGAAGAGGGCATTGCTGTGGTGCCTTTGCCCCTGCCCGTGGCGGCCAAGGAAACCCTGCAATAGGCGGCGCACCCCAGGGGCCGGTGGAGGGGGTCAAACATTGCCCTCTTGCCCTTTTGCCCTCTTGGGCACGTCCCATCAGCCTTATTAGCTATTGTTTTGGTAGTTCTGTGCTGCCAAAACCTTGGTGCATCCGCTTGGTTTATGCCGTGAACTGCAGCGCTGCCAGCCGGGCATAGACACCGCCCTGTGCCAGCAGGCTGGCGTGGGTGCCCTGTTCCACGATGCGTCCATGGTCCATCACCACGATGCGGTCCGCGTTCTGCACGGTGGCAAGCCGGTGTGCAAT
>NZ_QAJR01000017.1:0-12096 GCF_003852545.1 Acidovorax sp. FJL06 | reverse complement strand
GCGCTGGTGGCTTCGTCCAGCAGGAGCAGCGGTGGGTTCTTGAGCATGGCCCGTGCAATCGCAATGCGCTGGCGTTGCCCGCCCGACAGCCGCACGCCACGCTCGCCCAGAAAGGTGCCGTAGCCCCCGGGCAGGGCCATGAGGAAGTCATGGGCAAAGGCTGCACGGGCGGCGGCCTCCACCTCTTCATCCGTGGCCTCGGGGCGCCCATAGCGGATGTTGTCCATGGCCGAGGCCGAGAAGATCACGGCGTCCTGCGGCACCGTGCCGGTGTGGGCGCGCAGGGTGCCGAGCGCCATGTCACGCAGGTCCACCCCGTTGAGCAGAATGCGGCCGCCCTGTCCCGACGGTGGCGTGCCCGGGGTGCCGGGGTGGGTGGGGGCGTCCACGTCATAAAACCGCTGCAGCAGCTGCAGCACCGTGGTCTTGCCTGCACCACTGGCGCCCACCAGGGCCACGGTTTCCCCGGGGGCCAGATGCAGCGAAAAGCCGTGCAGCGCGGCCTGCTCCGGGCGCGAGGGGTAGTGGAACCACACGTTGTCAAACTGCACCTCCAGGCCCTGGCCCGACGTGGGCAAGGCGCGTGGCGCGGCGGGGTCTGCTACGGGTGAGCGGCTCTCCAGCAGCTCCATCAACCGTTCGGTGGCGCCCGCAGCGCGCAGCAGGTCTCCGTACACCTCGCCTAGCACGGCCACGGCACCTGCCAGCAGGATCACGTAGACCACGGTCTGGCCCAGGTGGCCTGCACTCATCTGGCCGGCCAGCACGGCCTCGGTGCCCCGGTACAGCCCCCACAGCAGCAGGGCCGCATTGGCAATGATGATGAAGGCGACCAGCACCGCGCGTGCGCGGGTGCGCTGGATGGCCGCCTGGAAGGCGTTTTCCGTGGCCCGCATGAAACGTGCCGTCTCGCGCGGCTCGGCCGCATGGCTTTGCACCACCGGCACGGCGTTCAGCACCTCAGCAGCAATCGCGCTGGAGTCGGCCACGCGGTCCTGGCTGTCCCGCGACAGCCGCCGCACGCGCCGCCCGATCCACATCGTGGGTAAGACCACGAGCACCACCGCCAGCAGCACCACCGACATGACATAGGGGTTGGTCCACACCAGCATGGCCAATGCGCCAATGCCCATCACCGCATTGCGCAGCCCCATCGACAACGACGAGCCCACCACGGTCTGCACCAGGGTCGTGTCGGCCGTGAGGCGGGACAGCACCTCCCCGGTCTGCGTGCTCTCAAAGAACTGCGGGCTTTGCCGCAGCACATGGCCGTACACCGCATTGCGCAGGTCGGCAGTCACCCGTTCGCCCAGCCAGCTCACCATGTAAAAGCGCGCCGCAGAGAACACGCCCAGTGCGACGGCGACGGCGAACAGGGCCTCGAAGTGGCCCCGCAGCGCCATGGCCTGCGTGCCCTTGTCGCTGGCCGTGCCGCCCACCAGGCCGCCATCGATCAGCCCGCGCAGCGCCATCGGAAACGCCAGCGTGGCCAGCGCTGCCAGCACCAGGAACACCCCCGACAGCGCCATGTGGACGCGATAGGGCCGCAGAAAGGGGAGCAGGCCGGTCAACGAGCGGGGGGCCCCGCGGGCAGGGGTGGGGGAGGGGGTGGACGCCATGGCGGCAGTGTAGGGCCGCCCGGCAACTGCCCTGGTGTCGGGATGGGGGCGCGGCCAGCGGCTCGGTGTCAGCAAAGAGTCAGTGAGGCATCCCCTGGTGTGCGCGCCCTGGCCCGCATTGCGCGCGCGTGGGGGCTGTGGCCAGATTGAGCACTGGCCTAGGGTGCGGGCCCGCAGCCGGTGGTGCGCCTGTGCCGCAGGCGGTGGGTACGTAGGCATTTATACATAGGCATTAGTCCCAGTATCTACCGCGGGGTAGGGGGACATACGATGCGCCGAGACCCATACACGCGGAGACCTTGCTGCAAGGCTCCCTTTCTCAGCACCCTACGGAGCGGCCAAGGCGCAATGAGCGACGTCATTCTTGAAACCAAAAGCCTGACCAAAGAGTTCAAGGGCTTCACTGCCGTGAGCGATGTGAACCTGGCGGTGCGCCGGGGCTCCATCCATGCGCTGATCGGCCCCAATGGTGCAGGCAAGACCACCTGCTTCAACCTGCTGACCAAGTTCCTGGAACCCACCTCGGGCACCATCCGCTTCAATGGGCACGACATCACGCGGGAGCAGCCTGCGCAGATTGCCCGGCGCGGCGTGATCCGCTCGTTCCAGATCTCGGCGGTGTTTCCCCACCTCACGCTGATGGAGAACGTGCGCCTGGGCCTGCAGCGCAAGCTGGGCACCTCGTTCCACTTCTGGCGCAGCGAACGCACCCTGCGCCAGCTGGACGACCGCGCGATGCAGCTGCTGACCGAAGTGGGCCTGGAAGACCTGGCCGACGAGGTTACCGTGAACCTGCCCTACGGCCGCAAGCGCGCGCTGGAGATCGCCACCACGCTGTCGATGGAGCCCGAGCTGATGCTGCTCGATGAGCCCACCCAGGGCATGGGCCATGAGGATGTGGACCGCGTCACGCAGCTCATCAAAAAGGTCTCGGCCGGCCGCACCATTTTGATGGTGGAGCACAACATGAAGGTGGTCTCAACAATAGCCGACCGCATCACCGTGCTGCAGCGCGGCGCCGTGCTGGCCGAAGGGCCCTACGAAGAAGTCTCGAACAACCCGCAAGTGATGGAAGCCTACATGGGCACGACCGATGGCCAACTCCAGGGGGCGCATTGAGATGAGCACCCCCGCACTCGAAATCAAGAACCTCGAAGCCTGGTACGGCGAGTCGCATGTGCTGCATGGCGTGGACATCGTCGTGCAGCCCGGCGAGGTGGTCACGCTGCTGGGCCGCAACGGGGCAGGGCGCACGACCACCATGCGCGCCATCATGGGCTTGACCGGCGCGCGCAAAGGCTCGGTCAAGATCAACGGCGTGGAAACCGTGAACATGCCCACGCACCGCATTGCGCACCTGGGCGTGGGCTACTGCCCCGAAGAGCGCGGCATCTTCTCCAGCCTCTCATGCGAAGAAAACCTGCTGCTGCCGCCCGCGCTCAAGACCAACACGCCCGGCATGTCGGTGCAAGAGATTTACGCCATGTTCCCCAACCTGGCCGAGCGCAAGAACAGCCAGGGAACGCGCCTGTCGGGTGGCGAGCAGCAGATGCTGGCCGTGGCCCGCATCCTGCGCACGGGGGCCAACCTGCTGCTGCTCGATGAAATCTCCGAAGGCCTCGCGCCCGTCATCGTGCAGGCCCTGGCCCGCATGATCAAGATGCTGCGCGAGAAGGGCTACACGGTGGTCATGGTCGAGCAGAACTTCCGCTTTGCCGCGCCGCTGGCTGACCGCTTCTACGTGATGGAGCATGGCCGCATCGTCGAGAAATTCGGGGCTTCCGAGCTGGAGGCCAAGATGCCCGTGCTCAACGAGCTGCTGGGCGTCTGAGGCGCTCTCAGGCTGCTTGCCCTTTTCTTCCCACCTGTTTTCTTCCACCACACCCACAGGAGACAAATCCATGAAGAAACAACTCACACTGCTGGCCTTGATGCTGGCCGCCGCAGGCCTGGCCTCTACGGCCGCCCAGGCACAGGACAAGGTCAAGATCGGTTTCATCACCGACATGTCCAGCCTGTATGCCGACCTGGAGGGCAAGAACGGTGCGGTGGCCATCCAGATGGCCATCGACGACTTCGGTGGCAAGGTGCTGGGCATGCCCATCGAACTGCTCACGGCCGACCACCAGAACAAGGCCGACATCGCTGCCTCCAAGGCCCGTGAGTGGATCGACACCCAAGGGCTGACCATGGTTTTTGGCGGCACCAACTCCGGCACGGCGCTGGCCACGGCCAAGGTGGCGCTGGAGAAGAAGCGGGTGTACATCAACAATGGCGCGGCCTCTTCGGCACTGACCAACGAGCAATGCTCCCCCTACACCGTGCATTACGCGTATGACACGGTGGCCCTGGCCAAGGGCACGGGCTCGGCGATCATCGACACCGGTGGCAAGAGCTGGTACTTCCTCACGGCAGACTATGCCTTCGGCCACGCGCTGGAGGCTGACACCAGCACGGTGGTCAAGGCCAAGGGCGGCAATGTGGTGGGCGCCGTGCGCCACCCGCTCAACGCGTCCGACTTCTCGTCCTTCCTGCTGCAGGCACAGAACTCCAAAGCCCAGATCCTGGGCCTGGCCAACGCGGGTGGCGACACCATCAACGCCATCAAGGCTGCCAAGGAGTTTGGCATTGGCAAGACCATGAAACTGGCCGGCCTGCTGATCTTCATCAGCGACGTGCACAGCCTGGGCCTGCGCAACACCGAAGGCCTGCAGTTCACCACCAGCTGGTACTGGGACCTGAACGATGAAACGCGCAAGTTCTCGGCCCGCTTCTTCGAGAAGGCCAAGCGCATGCCCACCGAGATCCAGGCCGCCGACTACTCCGCCACCATGAACTACCTCAAGGCCGTGGAAGCCGCCAAGTCGGTCGATGCCGACAAGGTCATGACCACCTGGCGTGGCATGAAGATGAACGACTTCTTCGCCTCGGGTCAGATCCGCCCAGATGGCCGCTACGTGCACGACATGTACCTCATGGAAGTGAAGAAGCCTGCCGAGTCCACCAAGCCCTGGGACTACTACAAGCTCATCAAGAAGCTGCCCGGTGACGCCGTGTTCACCACCAAGGCCGAGAGCAAGTGCGCGCTCTGGAAGTAAACCCCTGAGACGGCATCCCCGCGCCTGGCCCCGCCCCTGTGGGCCGGGGCAGGCCTGTGGTTGCCCTCTGACCTGAACCCCTCCACCTGCTGCTGCTTCCCATGGAAATCTTTGGTGTCTCATTGCCCGGCCTGTTGAGCCAGCTCCTTCTGGGGCTGGTCAACGGATCGTTTTATGCAATCCTCAGCCTGGGGCTGGCCGTGATCTTCGGCCTGCTCAACGTCATCAACTTTGCGCATGGTGCGCTGTTCATGACCGGGGCCCTGATCACCTGGATGGCCATGAACTACTTCGGCATCAACTACTGGTGGATGCTGGTGTTGGCGCCGCTGGTGGTGGGCCTGTTCGGGGTCGTGATCGAGCGCCTGCTGCTGCGCTGGATCTACAAGCTCGACCACCTGTATGGCCTGCTGCTCACGCTGGGCCTCACGCTGCTGATCGAAGGCGTGTTCCGCTCGATCTACGGCGTGTCGGGCCTGGGCTATGACACGCCCGAACTGCTCGAAGGCGCGACCAACCTCGGCTTCATGATCATGCCCAACTACCGCGCCTGGGTCGTGGTGGCATCGATCATCGTCTGCGTAGCCACCTGGTACGTGATCGAGAAAACCAAGCTCGGCGCCTACCTGCGCGCCGGCACCGAAAACCCGCGCCTGGTCGAGGCCTTCGGCATCAACGTGCCGGTGATGGTGACCCTGACCTACGCCTTTGGCGCCGCACTGGCCGCGTTTGCCGGCGTGCTCGCCGCCCCCGTGTACCAGGTCACGCCGCTCATGGGCCAGAACCTCATCATCGTGGTGTTTGCCGTGGTGGTGATTGGCGGCATGGGCTCCATCATGGGCTCCATCCTCACCGGGCTGGGCCTGGGCGTCATCGAAGGCTTCACCAAGGTGTTCTACCCCGAAGCATCGTCCACCGTGGTGTTTGTCATCATGGTCATCGTTCTCCTCATCCGCCCCGCCGGCCTGTTCGGCAAAGAAAAATAAGGGGCAGCCAGCATGAACTTCAAGAACATTGCCCCCATCGGATACGGCCTGCTGCTGCTGGGCCTGGTTGCCGCGCCGTTCCTTGGTGCCTACCCTGTTTTCGTGATGAAGCTCATGTGCTTTGCACTGTTTGCTTCTGCCTTCAACCTGCTGCTGGGCTTCACGGGCCTGCTCTCCTTCGGCCACGCGGCCTTTCTGGGGGGCGCCGCCTATGTGGCCGGCCACGCGATCAAGGTCTGGGGCCTTACGCCCGAAGTGGGCCTGCTGCTGGGCACGGCAGGGGGCGCGCTGCTGGGCCTGCTGTTTGGCTGGCTGGCCATCCGCCGCCAGGGCATTTATTTCTCCATGATCACGCTGGCCCTGGCGCAGATGCTGTTCTTCGCCTGCCTGCAAGCCAAGTTCACCGGGGGTGAAGACGGCCTGCAGGGCGTGCCGCGCGGCAAGCTGTTTGGTGTGATCGACCTCCAGAGCGACCTGGTCATGTACTACGTGGCGCTGGCCATCGTGGTGGTGGCGTTCCTGCTCATCGTGCGCACCATCCACTCGCCGTTCGGCCAGGTGCTCAAGGGCATCAAGGAGAACGAACCCCGCGCCATTTCGCTGGGCTACGACGTGCAGCACTTCAAGCTGCTGGCCTTTGTGCTGTCGGCCGCGCTGGCGGGCCTGGCGGGCTCGCTCAAGACCCTGGTGCTGGGCTTTGCCACGCTGTCGGATGTGCATTGGACGGCCTCGGGCCAGGTCATCCTGATGACGCTGGTGGGCGGCCTGGGCACGCTGTCGGGCCCACTCATCGGCTCGGCCGTGGTGGTGCTGCTGGAGAACAAGATCGGCGAATTCGGCAACCTGCTGGCCGCCCTGACCAGCGTGGAATGGTTCAAGACCCTGGGTGAATCCGTCACCATGGTCACGGGCCTGATCTTCGTGATCTGCGTGCTGGCCTTCCGCCGCGGCATCATGGGCGAGATCATTGCGTGGCTGGCACAGCGCCGTGCGGGCAGCACTGCCAAACACTGACCGACCCTTGCCCGTAACGGCGGGCTTTCGCCTGGATGCTGCTCAAAAAGCCGCTGCCGCCCTCACAGGCGCAGCGGCTTTGCATATCCGGTCATCTCCAGATAGCCCCGGCCCACAGGCTGCCCCGTGCTGTCCAGCAGGTCGGACAACCCCTCCCAATAAATCGCGCCGGTGGACCCGCTGCTGTCCAGCTCCTGGTGGTCCAGCAGGGCGCGCACCTCAAACGCGCCCACGGGCGTCTGCACCCGCCACTGCACCGGGTAGCGCGCGCCGCTGTGCGGGCTGGTCCAGGTGCGCTGCGGGGTGAACACCACGGCCTGCGCGCCAAACACCTGCACCGGCTGGCCCGGCGCGCGCCACGACCCCCCGGCCCACAGCGCCGATCCATCCGCACGCCGCAGTCGGAAGGCCGTGAGCGCGCTGCCGTCGGCCAGGTTCATGCCGATCCAGTCCCAGCCTTGCGCCTCGGGGTGCAGCAGGGCCTCGCTCCACTCGTGGTCCATCCACGCGCGGCCGGTGCCTGGCTCCACCGCCATGCGGCGGCCTGCAAAGGTCAAGTGGCCGCTGACCGCCAGCTGCGGCTGGCTGTAGTAGTAGCTGGCCTGCGCCGCATCCGGCCCCTTGCGCGACAGGCCTTGCTGGCCTTGCAGCAGCACGGGCTGCGTGCTGTCGAACTGCAGATCCAGCCCCAGCTCGCTGCCGGTAATGCGTGTGGTGTAGCGGCTGGTCATGAAGTCCGGCTTTCCGCGTGCCGTATCACTGCGCTCCAGTGTCCAGTCCTGCAGCCGGATGCGCGTGTCGGCCTCGCTGGCCTGCGCCACACCAAAACCCGCGCGCGCAATGCGCTGGTCATGCCGCAGGCGCTGCCCCTTCACATCGGTGATGGCCGCGTGCGCAAACAGCAACTGCTTGGCCGCAAACGCCGACTGCAGGCCCTGCGTGGCATCCACCCGCGAGCGAAAGAACGTGAGCTGAAACCCCCAGGGCTGGCCCTGCGCCTGCACATGGCCGGTGATGTACCACCACTCGGTGCGCAGCTCCGGGTGGCTGCCGTGGTCGCGCGGAAAGCCCAGCGGGCGCGCGGGCAGCGCCTGCGCCGCACCCGGCCAGAGCAGCGCACCCAGCCCGGCTGCCTGCAGGCTGGCCCCCATCAGCCACTGGCGGCGTGTGGTGCTGAACATGGTGACGGGATGGCAGTGGGGAGAATGGTGGGAGAGGGCGGGGCGCTCAGCCCATCAACGCATCCACCTTCTGCTGTGCGGCCGAGCAATCGCCAAACGTGCGGTCCACCCAATCGGTGTCGAAGTACGTGGGCAGATACCGCTCGCCCGCATCACACAGCAGCGACAGGATGGAGCCGCGCTCGCCCCGCTCGCGCATCTCGCTGGCCAGCGTGAGCATGGCCACAAAGTTGGTGCCGGTGGACGGCCCCACGCGCCGCCCCAGCAACTGCGACAGCGCGCGCATCGCCGCGATGGATTCGCAGTCCGCCACGTCCACCATGCGGTCCACCAGCGTGCGGATAAAACTCGGCTCCACGCGCGGGCGCCCAATGCCCTCGATGCGCGAGCCCGGCGCTGTGAGCTGCGCATCGCCCGTGCGGTGGTAGGCGCTGAACACCGAGCCCGCCGGGTCGGCCACACACACCTGCGTGGCATGCCGCTGGTAGCGCACATAGCGGCCAATGGTGGCACTGGTGCCGCCCGTGCCCGCACCCACCACAATCCAGCGCGGCACGGGGTGCGGCTCGCGCGCCATCTGCGTGAACATGCTCTCGGCAATGTTGTTGTTGCCCCGCCAGTCGGTCGCGCGCTCGGCATAGGTGAACTGGTCCATGTAGTGGCCGCCCGTCTCCTCGGCAATCGCCCGGGCCGCGTCATACACCGCGCCCGCGTTGTCCACAAAGTGGCAACGCCCGCCATGGAACTCGATCTGCGCGATCTTCTCGGGCGAGGTGCTGCGCGGCATCACCGCCACAAACGGCAGCCCCAGCAACCGCGCAAAGTAAGCCTCGCTCACCGCCGTGGAGCCGCTGGAGGATTCGACGATGGTCGAACCCGCATGCACCCAGCCATTGCACAGCGCATACAAAAACAGCGACCGCGCCAGCCGGTGCTTCAGGCTGCCCGTGGGGTGGGTGGACTCGTCTTTCAGGTACAGGTCAATGCCGTGTGCCGCAAAGGCGGGCAGGCGCAGCGGGATCAGGTGCGTGTCGGCACTGCGCTGGTAGTCGGCTTCGATGCGGGCGATGGCTTCGTGGAGCCAGGGGGTGGGGAGGGTCATAGGGGGATTGTCGAGTGTTGTGGTGCTTGGCAGAACAGCCGCATGAGCATGATCTCATTTTCTTCCGAAAATCTTTGCGGCTAGTTCTTTGCGTATTTTGGATTGCACTTCACAATTTCTATATCGATTACCAATGAAGGAGCAGTGACCATGGCAACAGGACAGGATCGAGGGCTAACGAAGCTCACCGGGAAAATGTACGAGCCCATGTTTAGAGATTTCGACCGGCAACTCATTGGCTTACTGCTGCGTAGAGATGCCTTTCTCGATAAGGTGATTGCACAGGAGATTCCTCACCTGAGAGCTGACCTGAAAGGAAAGCGGCTTTCCGATGCTGCCAATAGGTATATCTCACAAAGTCTTAAGCGTCTTGGCGGCGATAAAGCAGGTGTCCTGTTGCAGGTCAGCATTGCGCTTAGACACCAGACAGCCGATGAATTGAGATCTGTTGTCGAGGAGCACAACCTAGTTCGCGATGCTTTCCTCAATCGCCTGATTGTTTTGCTTCGATCTTCGGACATGTTTTTGAAGGCGCTAGATCTCCCCACACGTATTGAATGGAATCGACGTGACGGGACTGAGGACATGCCGATGAGCCCATTGCGCGCGATTGAAGAGACGCTCTGGGATCCCTTCCACTACCTTCGTGCCGCGTGTCAAACGCGTCATGGTTGTGGCTTGCACCTACTCCAGTTTCCTCAGCAACTGGTAGCACTGTCTTGTTATATCGATGACGAACAGGTCCCAGGAACTCAGGCATACAGAGAGCGTGACGAAGAAAATCGTTTACTTCTGTTGGAGGGGCTTGCGGACTTTGAAGCCAATCTCACTCCCATCAAAAACCAAGGAGCATGACATGAGTGGAGCGATTCACACCTCCGACAGCCGTCATTTCAAAAGGCTTTGGCAAGAGCACGGCGGCTTGATTTTCGCCGTCAATGGAACTGGAGAAGTGCGGTATGTTCACCCAGCCTTTGTTGCCGGAGTTCGGGCGAATGATCGACGCAAGGATGTGCCTGCAAAACTGCTTTCACGGCTCAACGCATTAATTCGGTTTGAGGCTGCCAACGATCCTCACATGCAAAACTGAGAAGTAGCGCGGGGCTGCTATAGCGGAGAGGGCATCACCAATCCTCCTTCACCGCCATCACCGCATCCCTCCCCGCCGCCGCCCGCCCCGCCAGCCACGCAGTGACCGTGCCCGACACCACCACGGCAGCACACAACCCCAGCAGCCTCCCCCCCGGCACGGCCAAATCCATCGTCCAGTGAAAACTCTGCGGGTTGACCACGTGCACCAGCACCACCGACACCGCCAGCCCCAGCAGCACACCTGCCGCCGCGCCCACGGCCGTCCACGCAGCCCCTTCGCCTGCCACCACGGTCAGGATCTGCCGCCGCGTGAGGCCCAGGTGGGCGAGCAGGCCGAACTCCTTGCGGCGGGCCAGCACCTGGGCGCTGAAGCTGGCGGCCACGCCGAACAGGCCGATGGCGATGGCGACGGCCTGCAGCCAGTAGGTGACGGCAAAGCTGCGGTCGAAGATGCGCAGCGAGCGTTCGCGGATGGCGCCGGCCGATACGAACTCCACCAGGGTCTCGCCACTCGGCCTTCCCGCAGCGCTGGGGCTTGCGTGGGTGGCCGCCAGGGCGCGGATGGCGGCTTGCAGCGCGGCGGTGTCGGCGCCTTCGCGGGGCCACAGGGCCAGGTCGCTGGTGCGGGCGTCGCCGGTCAGGTGCAGCCAGGTGGTGCGGTCCATCACAACGGCGCCCGATTGGCGGGCATAGTCCCGCCACACGCCTGCTATGTAAAAGATAGCTGCTTGCGCTTTGCCATCCTGCCCTGGAGGGCTAAATGCCTTTGATAGATCGGGCCAGGCCATGCCGGGGCGCAGGCCGTACAGGTCCACCACCGCTTCGCTGATGTACACGGCCGTGTGGCCTGGGGGCACGGGCAGGGCGTCGCCCACCAGGGGCAGGCGCTGGGCGGCCGCGTCGCCCAGCGGGCGGCTCAGCACCGTGAGGGCCGGGCGGGTGGGCGACAGCTGCAGCGGGCTGGCGCGCAGGGCCTGTGCCCGTTCCAGGCCGGGCAGCCGGGCCACGGCTTCGGCAAAACCGGCGGGCAGCAGCGCGGCCTCGGTGCCGGGGGGCTGGAGCGCCGAGCGCACATACAGCGGCGCGGGCAGCACGGCGTCCAGCCACTGCGTGACCGAGCCGCGAAAGCTCGCCACCATCACCGTCAGCGCCACCGCCAGGCTCAGGCTGGCAACCACCCCGCCCACGGCAATGGCCGCACTGCCGCGCATGCGCCGCGCGCGTTCCAGCGCCAGCAGCGGCAGCGCGTGGCGCGCGGCCAGGGGCTGCAACGCCGCCAGCAACCGTGCCATGGCCCAGGGCAGCAGGGCGATGCCCCCCACCAGCAGCAAGGCGACGGAGGCATAGGCCGCCAGTGGAATGCCAAACACCGGCGGCGCAGCCGTGAGCGCGGCACCCGCCGCCATCAAGGCCAGGCCGACCGTGCCCTGGCCCCCAGCGCTGGCTGCCGTGCCCAGGCCCTTCAGCGTCTGCGCCGGGGGCAGTTGCTGCGCGGCGCGGGCGGGCCACCAGCCGCCCGCCAGCGCTGCGGCCACGCCCAGCGCGCCGTACACCAGCGCGGCGGGGGCGCTCCACTGCAGCGCGGGCTGCACGCCCGCAAAGTAGCCACCGCCCAGGTCGCCGCCCAGCAGCTGCAAGGCGGTGGCGGCCAGGGCGGTGCCCAGCGCAATGCCCAGCACGCTGCCCAGCAGCCCCAGCGCGGCCGATTCGGCCAGCACCAGCAGCAGGCGCTGGCGCGGCGTGGCGCCCAGCACGGCCAGCAGCGCAAACTGCGGCCCGCGCTGCGCCACGCTGAGCGCCAGCACCGAGAACACCAAAAAGGCCCCGGTGAACAGCGCCACCAGCGCCAGCACCGTGAGGTTGACGCGGTACGCGCGTGACAGGTTGCTGATGCGCTGGGCCGCGTCGCCCGGCTGCGCCAGCACCAGGTTGGCGGGCCAGCCGGGCTGTGCGCGCAGGGCGCGCTCCCAGGCGCTGCGGTCGGTGCCGGGCTGCAGCTGCAGG
>NZ_QAJR01000016.1 GCF_003852545.1 Acidovorax sp. FJL06 | reverse complement strand
GGGAGGGGGGGGCGGGGGCAGGGGGCCGCGCCCGCTTGCCGGGCCTGCACCACGCATTGCAGGGCCATGCTGAAGTGGTGCCAGGGCGCGGCGGCGGGGCCTTCGCGCAGGTACAGGCTGCGCACCACCCCGTCGCCGTCGGGGGCCACATGCACATGGCCCAGGTCGGCGGCCGCCTGGGCAAATGCGGGCCAGGGCAGGTCGGTGGCATTGCTGGTGGGGCCGTAGCCGCGCCGCAGCACGGGCAGCACCACCCGCCCGCTGCGCCGGATGGCGTCGGTGAGCAGCAGGTCGTCCTCGGGGTAGTCCAGGTCGGCCTCGTTGAACAGCACGTCCATGCCGATCACGCGCGGGTCCTGTGCCGAGATGCGTGCAATCAGCTCGGCGTGCAGGGCCCGGCGCCAGGGCCAGCGGCCGATGGCGGCAATGCTGGGGTCGTCAATGGCCACGAGCACGATGTCCGGGTGCGGTGGGCGCGAGACCAGGCGCAGCCCCGCGTCTTGCACCAGGTGGTTTGCTCGGCCCAGGCTTTCAGGGGGGCTGAGCCAGGCCACCAGCGCCAGCAGGACAGCGGCCAGCACCGCCCATTCCAGGCGGCGGCGGCGGCCGCGGCTGTGGGCAATGCTCAGCATGGGGCGGTGTCAGTGCCCTGCCGCACCTGGGGCGCGCGCGGGCCGAGCAAGTCGCGCAAGCTGCCCAGGCCTTTCCCGTCCTTCAAGGGCGCCCCACCGGTGCACCGCCGGGGGAGGACAGCGGCAGGCCGGCACCGGTGCGCAGGCCCGTGCCCACGCGGATCTTGCGGGGCGGCGAGAACTCGCTTTCCAGGCCGCTCCCGTCGAGCACCTGGATGCGCACCAGGTACTCGCCCGCAGGCAGGTTGCTGCCGGTCCAGCTGGGCGTGTCGAGCACGGTGCTCTGAATGGGTTGTTCAAATGCCGGGTCGGCGGCGGTCGCCAGCTGCAGCCGGAACCGCTGGCCGTCCCGTGCGGGCCAGTGCAGGCGCACGGTGGGGTCGCCGTCCTCGGCCTGCATGGCTTGCGCCGACAGTGTGGCCGGGCGCTCGGCCACGGTGAAGGGCTGCGGCGGTGCAAACGGGCCCTGGTCGGCCTGGCCTCCCTGCTCTGCGGGCAGCTGCAGCAGGCTGGCAATGCGCCAGAAGTAGTGGCCCACGGCCAGGGTGCCGATGGGCAGGCGGCATTCGTTCAGGCGCTGTTCGTCGCGCAAGGGCGTGGAGAACTTCTGGTCGGCCGCCACCTGCACGCGGTACCAGCGCACGCCGGGCACCTCGGTGCAGCGCAGCTCGGCCGAACCGCTGGGTACCACGGCGCCGGGGGCGGGGGACTGGTACAGCGGCGCCACGGGCCGTGTCTTGACGGTGAAGGGCTGCACGGCGGGCTGGCCGGCAATGCCGGCGTCGTCCACAGCCCGCACGGCCAGGTAGTAGCGGCCGTCTTCCAGCGCTTTCCAGCGCAGGCGCCCATCGGCAAAGCTGCCATGGCGCAGCACCTGGGTGAGTGCTTCGTCCTGCGCCACCTGGGCCAGGTAGCGTGTGGCGCCCGGGGCGGTGGGCAGGTCGATGGCCAGCAGGCCGGCGTCGCCCAGCGTGGCGGGCATGCCCGAGGTGTCGGGCGGGGGCAGCAGGGGGCGGGCCGCGCCCACGGTGCCATCGGTGGCCACGGCCAGGCCCTGGCCCGGCGCCAGCAGGGCGGTGGGGGCGGTCAGGGACGCGGCGGGGTGGCTGTCGGTGTCGCGCCGGGACTGCACGGCGACCGACCCATTGAGCACCGAGGCCGTGGTCTGGCCCGAGTCCGCCATGGCCACGCTGAAGTGGGTGCCGCGCACGCTGGTCACTGCCAGCGGGGTGCGGATTTCGAACCGGCGCAGGGGCTCGGTGCTGGGGGGCACGGTGGATTCCACGCCGCCTTTGTGCATCTCCAGCACCGACTGCACGCTGCCCGCGCGGCCGCGCCGGCGCAGTTGCCGCAGCTGCAGTTCGGACTGCGCCTGCACCCGGACCACCGTGCCGTCGGCCAGCTTGACGGCCACAAAGGATTCGGGGCCCACCTGCAGCGCCGTGCCTTCCTCGAGCTTGCCGCCGGGGCTGACGGAGACCGGGGCATCGCCCGTCCGTGCCTGTGCCGTGACGGCGCCCTGCACGAACTGCACGGTGGCCGATTCGCTGGGCTGCAGGCGCACCGGAATCCAGATCACCGAGCCCGGCTGCAGGCGCCGGGGGTCGGCCACCTTGTTGCGGGCCTGCAGCAGCGGCCACTGCCGGGGCATGGCCAGGTAGTCCCGGGCGAGTTTTTCCAGGGTGTCGCCTTCCTTGACGGCGTGGGCGATTTCATCGCTTTGGGGGAGGGGTGGGCCGGCCTGTGCGCTTCGGCCTGCAAGGCCCGTGAGGGCCGCCAGGGCCAGCGCGGCGGCGGCGCAGGGGGTCCAGCGGATGTGCGGGATGGTGGGGGTCAAGTCATGTCTCCTTCATGCGGCCCGGAACAGGCCATGCCGCTTGTGGCGGCGCCTGCGGGGTTCTTTCATGCCGGGGTCAGCCTTTGCGCTGGGCCTCGACGGCTTCAAAACGGTAGCCTACGCCATACACCGCCGTGACGATGAAACCATTGGCAGGGCGCAGGTCCAGCAGGGTGCGCAGGCGCGAGATGTGGGTGTCCAGCGAGCGCGACATGACATCGGCCACCTGGCCCCAGACGATTTCCTTGAGGTGGTCGCGCGACAGCAGCCGGCCCATGTTCTGGAACAGGAACAGCGCAAGGTCGTACTCGCGGTTCTTGAGGTCCACCGGCACGCCATCCATTTCGATGGCGCGGGTTTCGGGCAGAAACCGGTAGCGGCCAAACTCCAGCACGCTGGCCGCGTTGTCGGGGTAGGCGCGGCGCAGCAGCGCGGCCACGCGGGCATTGAGTTCGCCGATGCGCACGGGCTTGACCATGAAGTCGTCGGCCCCGCTTTGCAGGCCCTCGACGATGTCGCGCTCTTCCTGCCGGTTGGTCACAAACAGGATGGGCAACTGCGCCGCCACGTTCTTGCGCACCCAGCGCACCACCTCGGGCCCCGTGGTGTCGGGCAGGTGCCAGTCCACGATCAGCAGGTCGAAAGTTTCGCGGCGCAGCGTGCGCAGCAACTCGGCGCCCGTCAAATGCGTGTGGCAGACATGGCCCATCGCCTCCGTGGCCTGCTTGATCAGATCCAGCTGAAGCGCATCGTCGTCCAGAGCGGCTATGCGCATGGTTCTTCCCGTCGAAATTGCAGCCGGAAATTATTTGCGATATCCCTTGCCGGGCCTAGCGGTGCGGCGTGGGTGGGTGGATGGGTTGACATTTGTTAACTCTTTGTTGTTGGGGGCCGACGCTGGGGCCGCCGGGGCCGGTGCGTCGATGCGGTCCATCACGGTGCTGGCGGCCGGGGGGCTGCGGGCGGTGCGATCTCGCGCACCAACCGCATGCCGACCAGCGGATACCGCGTCTGCGGCGTGTTCCAGTTGCGATAGCCGCAGCGCGCGTAGAACGACCAGGTGTGCCACGAGCCGCCCCGGCGCACGCGCACGCTGCCTTCGGCCGGGCCTTGGGGGTCGTCGCGCGGCGAGGTGGCGTAGTAGCCGTCGTCATGCCAGTCGGCCACCCATTCCCAGGCGTTGCCGAGCATGTCATAAAGGCCAAAGGCGTTGGGGGCATAGCTGCCCACGGGGGCCGTGAAGGCGTGGCCGTCGCTGCCGGCCAGCGCATGCGGGCGCCAGCGGGCCCACAGGGGGGCGGCCTCCTGGTCGAAGGTGTTGGCCGCCTGCACCAGGCCTTGCGGGTTGTCGCCATGGGGGTAAAGGGTGCGGGTGCCGGCGCGGCAGGCGTATTCCCACTCGGCTTCGGTGGGCAGCCGGTAGTGGTGTCCTTCGGTGCGGCTCAGCCAGCGGGCCAGGGCCTGGGCGTCGTTCCAGGTGACGTTGACCACCGGGTGGTCGCTGCCTTGCGCAAAACCCGGGTTGCGCCACGAATAGCGGGGCAGGCGGCCCTCGAAGGCATCGCCCCGCCGCGTGGTGGCCGGGTCGTACTGGGGGTTGTAGCCGTAGCCCCCCGTGCCATCGGCTTCGGATTCGGGCTGGTAGCCCGAGGCCTCGACAAACTGCTGGAACTGCCCCACTGTGACTTCGTGCCGGCCCAGGTAGAACGCGCGGCGGATGCGCACCTCGTGCGCGGGCGCCTCGTCGGCCAGGTCGGTGAAGCGCTTGGTCTCCAGCAGCGGATAGGTTTGGGCCAGCATGTCCACCGGGGGCACGCCCCCCATCTGGAAGGTGCCGGCAGGCACCTGCACAAACGCCATGCCCAGGCTGTTGATCCAGGCCGGGGGCGCAGGGGGCTGTGCTGGCGGCGCGTGCTGGCAACCCGCCAGCAGCGCGGCCAGGGCCAGCAGGGCCCTGCCGCCATGCACGGCCGGGCCCGACATGGGGCGCGCGGTGGGTCGCATCAAGGCTTGTCAGGCAGTTCGCTCACGCATTCGAAGACCAAGCGCGAGCCGTCGTTGCGCAGCAGCTTGGCGTGCAAGGCCATGCGCTGGCACTCGCGGCTGGCGGCCGCGTGGGCCTGGGAGGTGTCCGGCCCATACACCGGCACGCTGAAGGTGCGGTCCCGGCCCGAGGCCATGGGGCCCGAGGGGTGGTAGGGGTTGGTGGCGTTGCAGCCGGCCAGCATGGCAAGCACAGAGACCGAGGCACACAGCAGTTTCATGGGGTTCTCCAGAACAGGTCCAGGCGCCCAGTTTAAGGGCCCCGTTGCAGGCGGCACCAGGGCCCGGTGGCGTGGGCCGCGCCCTGGGCGTTTTTCCGTGTATCCCCGCTGTGCATGCGGGGGAGGACGCACTACAGTGCACAGAGCCAGCAGGGCTGCATCGTTGCCAGGGCTGGCAGAAAAGGGGGCGGGATGGCAGGCACGCAAGCACCGGTCACACAAGACGCCTGGCGCGCCTGGACGCTCCGAATGCTGCTGTCGTTGGGCCTGCTGGCTGTGCTGCAGGCGCTGCCGGTGTGGGCGCCGCTGCAGCGGCTGGAATACGACCTGCTGGCCAGCTTCACGGCCCCGGTGCGGCCCGATGTGGGCGTGCTGGTGGTGGGGCTCGACGAGCCCAGCCTGGCGGCGCTGAACCGCAGCCCGCCCCTGCCGCGCCGCCTGCATGCGCAGCTGGTAGATGCCGTATCGGCCGCAGGCGCAGCCGCGCTGGGCATCGACATGCTGTTTGCCGCGCCCCAGACGCCCGAGGATGACGCCGTCCTGGCCGCCGCGCTGCAAGGGCGCATGCCCGTGGTGCTGGCCACGGCCGAGGTGGCGGTGCCCAGCTCGCAGGTGGCGCAGTACCGGCAGACCGTGCCCTCTGTCTTCCCCAGCGCCCGCCAGGGCAGCGTGGCTGTGGACCTGGACGGCGATGGCGTGCTGCGCCGCGCCCCGGTGCACGACACGGCGCTGTGGCGCGTGCTGGCCCAGGCCGCCGGGCGTGCTGTGGCCCCGCCCCCCGAGGGCGCGCTGCTGCGCTACTACGCGCCCGAGCTGCCCTTGCCCTATGCCCACTACACCCAGGCGCTGGAGCCCGCGCGCATGCTGGCGCCGGGCGCCCTGCAAGGCCGGGTGCTGCTGCTGGGGCAGAACACCCCGGTGGAGGGCGTGGACCAGTTCGCCACCCCCTTGCGCGTGCTGGGCGGCGGCACCCAGTCCGGCGTGCTGGTGCATGCCACGGCGCTGATCAACGGGCTGGCGGGCGACTGGGTCCGGCCCGCGCATCCCCTGGGGCCGTTCTTGCAGGCCGTGCTGGCGGTAGGCGCGGTGGTGGTGCTCACACGCCGCTGGCGCGGCGGCCGGGCCGCATGGCTCAGTGCCTTGTGGGCCTTGCTGGCCATGGGGGCCGGGCTGTGGGCTTTTGTGGCGGGCCTGTGGTGGAGCGCGCTGCCCACGCTGGTGGGCCTGGCGCTGCACTTCAATGTGGGGGCGGCCGACAGCTACTGGCGCGAACACCGCCGCCGCGAGCAACTGCGCGCCGACTTTGCCCGCTATCTGCCGCCCGCCGTGGTCGATGCGCTGGTGGCCGAGGGCGCGGCCCCGGCCCTGCAGGGCGAGCGCCGGGTGCTGACCCTGTTGTTCTCTGACCTGGCCGGGTTCACGGCGGCCAGCGAGTGCCTGCCGCCCGAGGCCGTGGCCCAGGCGCTCAACGCCTATTTTTCGCGCATGACCCGCACCGTGCACCAGCATGGCGGCACGCTCGACAAGTTCATTGGCGATGCCGTCATGGCCTTCTGGAACGCGCCCCTGCCCGAACCCGCCCATGCGGCGCGTGCGCTGGCCTGCGCCCAGGCCATGCAGGCCGAGATGGTGGCCCTGCGCGCGCAGTGGGCGGGCACGCCGTTTGCGCAGGTGCAGCTGCGCATCGGCCTGCACACGGGTGAGGCGGCGGTGGGCCACCTGGGCTCGCACGAACGCTTCACCTACACCGCTGTGGGCGACGCGGTGAACACCGCCGCGCGGCTGGAAGGGGCCAACAAGGCCTTTGGCACCGGCATCCTGCTCTCCGGCGCTACGCGCGCGGCCCTGCCCGCCGGGGCCCCGGAGCACGCGCGCCTGCTCTGGCTCGACACCGTGGTGCTGGCCGGGCGCAGCGCGGGGCTGGATGTGTACACCCCCTGCGACGACGCCGCGCTGGTGGCCACCAGCCAGGCGCTGCACCTCCACCTGCAGGCCGCCGAGTGGGGCCCGGCCCTGGCGCGCTGTGCCCAATGGCAGGCCCAGGCACAAGGGCATGCGCCGCAGTGGGGGCCGCAGGCCAACCAACTGGCCGCCCGGGTGCAGGCCCTGGCCGATGCCGCAGCGCAGGCCTGTGTTGTGCCGCTGCCGTTTGCGGCCCGGGCACTCGACAAATAGACCCCGACTTTCACGATGAAAGGCCACACCATGCCGTCACATCGCTTCTTTGGGTGGACCCCCTGGGGCCTGGCGCTGAGCGCGTTCGCCAGCCCGGCGGCCTGGGCGCAGTGCGCCGGCGTTGCGCCTGCGCCCGGCATGTCTGCGGCGCAGATCGTGGCGCTGGCAGGCCAGGGCCAGACCCGTGCGCCCGGGGTGGAGCCCTGGTCGCCCGCCGCGCTGGCACAGCAGCTCGGGGCCGGGGCCGACCTGCGCACCCTGGCGCTGTCGTCCGCCGCCCTGCTGCTGGCCGACCGCACGCAGATCCGCCTGTCGGCCAACGCCCAGGTGCGGCTGTGCGAATCGCAGCCCCAGCGCACGCTGCTGGAGTTGGCCGCCGGGCGCCTGTGGGCCCGCACCAAGAAAACCCCGGCCGCCTTGCAGCTGCAGACCCCGGCCGCCCTGGCCGTGGTGCGTGGCACCGACTGGGATGTGGAGGTGGACGCGCAGGGGCGCACCACGCTCACCGTGCTCTCGGGGCTGGTCGAGCTGTCCAACGCCCAGGGCAGCGTGCAACTGGGCCCGGCAGAGCAGGGCGTTGTGGAGCCGGGGCGGGCCCCCGTCAAGCGCGTGCTGGTCAACCCCCGCGAGCGTGTGCAGTGGGTGGCCGCCTACCCGGGCGACGCAACGCGCTGGGCGGAGTTCCAGCAGCCCGGCCTGGCCGGGCCGCTGGCTGCCGTGCGCGCCGAGCTGCAGGCCGGGCAATGGCCGCAGGCGCGCGCAAGGCTGCTGGCCATGCCAGCAGCGGGCGCGCATGCGGCGGTGGCGGCCCTGGTGCTGGCGGACCTGGATGTGGTCGATGGCCAGCTCGACGCCGCACAAGACCGCCTGGCCCAGGCCTGGCCAGGCACGCAAGACCCGCGCACCGCCGCGCGCCGGGCCGATTTGCTCATGGCCCTGGACCGCCAGGCACAGGCGCGCCACTGGCTGGACACCACCCGGGCCGTGGCTCCCCAGTCGGCCCCTTTGTTGCAGGCCGATGCCGACTGGCACCGCCTGGAAGGGCAGGCCGAGGCCGCCCTGGCGCTGTACCGCGAGGCCGTGGCCCGCGCCGAGGGGGATGCCGAGCGTGCCGCCGGCCTGTGGGGCCTGGGGCGTGCGCTGCAAGAGCGGGGCGACCTGCGGGCGGCCCGCGCGGCGCTGGCGCAGACCGTGGCCTTGGCGCCCGGCCACCCCGCCTACCGGGGCGAGTGGGCCACGGCGGCCACCGAGGCCCTGCAGCTGGCCGAGGCGCGCGCCGGGCTGGACGCCGCGCTGGCCCAGGCAGGCGACGACTACGTGAGCCTGGCCGGCGCGGGCCTGCTGGCCCTCAAGCAAGGCGATGCCGAGGCGGCGCGCACCCAGCTGCTCAAGGCCCTGGTGATCGAGCCGCGCTACGCCCGCGCCCAGGTCTGGCTGGCCGTGGCCGAATACACGCTGGGCGAGCGCGCCGCCGCGCTCGATGCGCTGGACCGCGCGCGCCTGGCCGACCCGCGCGACCCCTGGCCCTGGCAGATCGAAGCCATGCTGCGCAACGACAGCGGCGAGCCCGTGGCGGCCATCGCTGCCGCGCGCGAGGCGCTTGTGCGCCTGCCGTACCTCAAGTCGCTCAACCCCCTGGCGTCGGACAGCCAGGGCTCGGCCAACCTGGGCAAGGCACTGGGCGACTTCGGCATGGAGCACTGGGCCCGGGCCTACGCCAATGCCTCGTACTACCCGCTGTGGGCGGGCAGCCACTTCTTTTTGGCCGACCGGTACGAGAGCGACTTCAGCCGCCGCTCCGAACTCTTCCAGGGCTACCTCACCGACCCCACGGTGTTCGGCGCCAGCGACAAGCGCGCGCCGCTGATGCTGGCCACCGGCAGCGAATGGACGGCCGGCGCCAGTGCCGAACGCAACCCGCTGCGCCACAACGCCACGGTGGACCTGGGCCACCGGGGCCTGGCCGCCACCGGGATGCCTGTGGCCTGGCTGGTGCGCGCCAACGACGTGCAGATGTGGCCGCGCGAGGGGCCGCCCACCACGCGCTACCGGCTGTCGTCCCCCGGCATTGACCTGGCGGTGGGCGCCAGGCCCACCGAGAGCCTTGCGCTGTTTGCGCTGCATGGCGACACCACGCTGCGCTACCGGTTCCCGGACGGGCTCGACTTCGGCAACGGCATCGCCTTCACGGGCGGTGCCGAAACGCGCACGCGCCGCACCGACGTAGGGGCCTCGTGGCGCTGGTCGGCCGAGAGCCAGACCTGGATCAAGGCCCACAGCGGCCGCCAGACCGTGGGCCTGGTGCTGGACGACGCGCGCTGGGGCCCGCAGGGCTACCGCTACGCCAGCGACGAGCAGGGCCTGTTCCTGCGCCACACCCTGCTGTGGGGCCCGCACCGCCTGAGCCTGGGCTGGGAGCGGGTGGACCGCGACAGCGGCAGCGCCATTGCCGACGCCACCATCACCACGCCCAACCGGAACACCGAGCGCTACAGCATGCCCTGGGCGGCGGGCGAATGGCGCAGCGGCGCCTGGAGCTGGATGGCCGAGGCCTACGGGCCCCGCCTGGCGCTGCGGCAGAGCAACCGCTACACCGACACGGCCACGGGGCAGGACCTGCTGGACCCCATCGAGGATGGTGCGGTGCTCCGCCGCCGCCTGCTGCCCCGCCTGGGCGCCAGCCTGCGCCTGGGCCCTGGCCGGGCGCTGCACTGGGCCTACCAGGAAAGCCTGCGCGCACCCGGCACGCACACGCTGGCACCCGTGTCCACCGGTGCCATTGCGGTGGACAACCAGTACCTGCTGGCGGGCAGCTACGCGCGCAAGCACGCGGTGCAGCTCGATTGGGAGCTGGACGCCAGCACGTTCCTGGGGGCCAGCCTGTCGGGCCAGCGCATCAGCAACCCGGCCACGCGCAGCGGCAGGCTGTTTGCGCAGAACACCGGTGCGCTGTTCGACAACGTGGCCACCATCGCGCCCGTGGTGCTCAACGCGCAGACCACGCTCAACACCTATGAGCAGACGCCGGTCTTCGGCCAGGGCCAGCTGGTGCAGGCCAGCGTGTCCGCCAACCACCTGCTCTCGCCGCGCTGGAGCGTGCTGGGCAGCTACATCCACACCGAATCGCGCAACACAGGCGCGGGTTTGGCGGGCCTGCAGCTGCCCGGCTTTGCGCGCCATGTGGTGCTGGGCCAGACCACCTGGCGGCATGAGGGGCGCAGCTTTTCGCTGCTGCGCATGACCTGGCGCGGCACCCGCTATGCCGACGAGGCCCATACCGTGCTGCGCCCCCCGGGCTGGGGCCTGGCCCTGGCCCATGGCTGGGAATCGCTGGACCGGCGCTGGAGCTTCACCGGCACCGTGCAGACGGGCCTGCGCCAGGGCGAGCGGCCCACGCTGTGGGCGTTGGTGCGCTACAGGGATTGATGCCGTTTTGGGCTGTAGCGCTTGCTGGATAAGCGCTATAAGCTATTAAAAAATGAGCAAACGAAAAAGCCCCGGCCGGTGGCACGGGGCTTTGCAGCGGGGGGACGGAGGCGGTCAGGCGGCAGCCGCGTCGGCCAAGGCCTGCAGCGCGGCCGCGACTTCGGCGGCCTGGACGCCCTCCACCGGGGCCAGGCGCGGCGCCAGGGTGTGCAGTGCGGTGCTGTCCTTCTGCAGCTGGGCGATGGCCTGCCCGGCGTCCTTGGGCGCATCGAAGCCGGTGCTTTGCAGCAGCAGCCGGCCGTCCGCCGCCACGAGCTTGAAATAGAACTTGCCATCCGCCTCGCGGTACTGCTTGAACGCGGGCAAGGCGGCCTTGGCGGCCTTCACGGGCTTGGCGGCCGTGGTGGCCTGCGCCAGGCTGCGCAGGCCCACGGCCGAGCGCAGCTCGCGGATGAACGGCGTGGCCAGCGCGCGCGCGCGCTCAGCGCCGGCCAGCAGGGTCTGCTCGATGCGGGCCGGGTTGTGGATCAGCTCGTCGTACTGCGCGCGCATGGGGGCAATCACCTGGTCCACGCGCTCCAGCAGCACCTGCTTGGCATCGCCCCAGGCAATGCCGTCCGCATAGGCCTTGCGCAGCGCCTCGGTCTCGTCGGCCGTGGCAAAGGCCTGGTAGATCTGGAACAGCGCTGAGCCTTCGACCTCCTTGGCCTCGCCGGGCGCGCGGGAGTCGGTGAGGATGGAGCCGATGAGCTTCTTGAGCTGCTCGCGCGAGCTGAACAGCGGGATGGTGTTGTCGTAGCTCTTGCTCATCTTGCGGCCGTCCAGGCCGGGCAGCGTGGCCACATGGTCGTCAATGGCGGCCTCGGGCAGCACGAAGTGCTCGCCGTACAGGTGGTTGAAGCTCGCGGCCATGTCGCGCGCCATTTCGATGTGCTGGATCTGGTCGCGGCCCACGGGCACCTTGTGGGCCTTGAACATCAAAATGTCCGCGCCCATGAGCACGGGGTACATGAACAGGCCGGCCGTCACACCGTCGTCGGCATCGCGTTCGGCGGCCTGGTTCTTGTCCACGCTGGCCTTGTAGGCATGGGCGCGGTTGAGCACGCCCTTGCCCGTCACGCAGGTGAGCAGCCAGGTCAGTTCGGGGATCTCGGGGATGTCGGACTGGCGGTAGAACGTGACCTTCTCGGGGTTCAGGCCCGCCGCCAGCCAGCTGGCTGCGATCTCCAGCGTGGAGCGCTGGATGCGCGCCGGGTCTTCGCATTTGATGAGTGCGTGGTAGTCGGCCAGGAAGTAGAAGCTTTGCACGCCAGGCTGCAGGCTGGCCGCCACCGAGGGGCGGATCGAGCCCACAAAGTTGCCCAGGTGGGGCGTGCCCGTGGTGGTGATGCCGGTGAGAAAACGCGTGGTGCTCATGGGAACGAAGTCAGCAAAAAAGAGAGAGAAAAATTAACGCAGCAGGGCCGTCAGCGGCGTGAGCAGCAGGTTGATGGCGCTGTAGCCCAGCGCCATCAGCGGGCGCAGCCACAGCGTGCCCACCACGCCCGCAATCACCAGGCCCATCACGATGAAAAAGCCCCAGGGTTCGATGCGGGACACCATGTGCGCCTGCTTCCAGGGCAGCAGCCCCACCAGAATGCGCCCGCCATCGAGCGGCGGCAGCGGAAACAGGTTGAAGGCCCACATCACAAGGTTGACCATGACGCCCGCGCGCGCCATCTCCAGGAAGAAGCGCTCGTCCGCGCCAAAGCCCACCAGGCACACCAGCAGCACGGCCCAGGCGACGGCCTGGATGAAGTTGGACGCCGGCCCCGCCAGGGCCACCCACACCATGTGCTTCTTGGGGTTGCGCAGGTTGCCGAAGTTGACCGGCACCGGCTTGGCGTAGCCGAACAGGAACGCGCCCGAGGTGGCGAAGTACAGCAGCAGCGGCATCAGGATGGTGCCGACCGGGTCGATGTGCTTGAAGGGGTTGAGCGTGATCCGCCCCATCATGTACGCGGTGTTGTCGCCAAAGTGGCGCGCTGCGTAGCCATGGGCCGCCTCGTGCACGGTGATGGCAAACAGCACCGGCAGGGCGTAGATCAGAACGGTTTGGATGAGATTGGAGGTGTCCACCCCCGGATTGTCTCAGACCGCCTGCCGCCCCCGCCGCCAGGCGCGCGGTGCGCTGGCCACGGGCCCGCTGCCGGCCTGCCCGGTGTTTGCCCGATTGTGGGTTGTACGTATGCCGGCGGGGCCCCGGGCGGGGCGATCATTGCTAGCATCGGATGTTGCCCCCGGGGCCACGCTTGGCGGGCGGTGGCCGATGCCCGCAGGGCCCCAAAATCAAAACAACAGTTCTGGAGACTCTGAGCGCATGTTGAACCACCTGAAGATCGGAACGCGCCTGGTGCTGGCGTTTGGCAGCCTGGCCTTGCTGGTGCTGTTGTTGATGGCCATGGTGCTGTCGGGCGTTGGCGGGGCCGAGCAGGCCCTGCAGGGCGGGGCGGTGGGGGCGCAGCAGGTGCAGGCAGCGCAGGCGCACCTCAGCAGCGTGCGGGCGTGGGCCATCGGCTGCAGCCTGGTGGTGTTTGTGCTGGCGTTGCTGGCCGTGGTCAGCCTGCGCAGCAGCATCGTGGCGCCGCTCAACCAGGCCATCCTGATCGCGGAGACCGTGGCTTCGGGCGACCTGAGCCAGGAGTTCAACTCTGACCTGCAGGGCGATTTCGGCCGCCTGCTGGGCGCGCTGGGCACCATGGAGGACACGCTGACCGACCTGGTCTCGCGCATCAAGCAGGATGCCGATTCGATCAGCGCCTCTGCCAGCAGCATCGACCATGGCAACACCGACCTGTCGCGCCGCGCCGAAGACCAGGTGTCGTCGCTCACCGAAACCGCCGCCAGCATGGAGCAGCTCACGGCGACCGTGCGCCAGAACGCCGAACGCGCCAGTTCCGCCAGCCACCTGGCCGTGAAGGCCTCGGAGATCGCCGGGCACGGCGGCGCGGTGGTGGGCGAGGTGGTGCAGACCATGCAGGCCATCAGCGGCAGCTCGCGCAAGATCGTGGACATCATCCAGGTCATCGAAGGCATCGCCTTCCAGACCAACATCCTGGCGCTCAATGCCGCCGTCGAGGCCGCCCGTGCGGGTGAGCAGGGCCGGGGCTTTGCCGTGGTGGCCAGCGAGGTGCGCAACCTGGCCCAGCGCAGCGCGGTGGCCGCGCGTGAAATCAAGGCGCTGATCAGTGCTTCGGTCGAGCAGGTTGAAAGCGGCGCGGGCCAGGTGGGCCAGGCCGGCAAGACCATGGAAGAGATCGTGACCGCCGTGGGCCAGGTGAGTGCGCTGCTGGGCGAAATCTCCATCGCCCTGCGTGAACAGAGCGAGGCCATCGGCCACGTGAACCAGGCCGTGGCCCACATGGACGGCACGACCCAGGACACGGCAGCGCTGGTGCAGAGCGCCGTGGCTACGGCCTCCGCATTGACCGCTCAGGCGCGCGACCTGGAGCAAGCCGTGGGGGCGTTCAAGCTGTAAGCCGCGCTTTGAGCGGCTGTACGCGCCTCCACAAGGCGCACGGCCCTCGCAGGGCAATGAAGCACCACGTGCGCTCGGGTGTGTGGAGCTGAGCCAATAAATCACGCCGAGCCAGGCGCAGCGTTGGCCTGGTGGCAATCGACGGGGCGGGCGTGCCCGCGCGCCCTACAACCCCAGCGCCTGCAGGCTGCCACGCCCTTCGCGCACCACTTCGGGGTCGCCGCCCGCGCCCATGGGGGTGAGGTCCACCACGGTGGTGGGCTCCAGCGGGCAGGCGCCCGCGTCCACGATGGCGTCCAGCAGCTTTTCGTAGCGCGCGCGGATCTCCTGCGGGTCGTTCAGGGGCTCGCTCTCGCCTGCCGGGATCAGCGTGGTGGCCAGCAGCGGCGCGCCATGCAGCTCCAGCAGCAGCTGCAGGCCCTTGCGGTCGGGCACGCGCAGGCCGATGGTCTTGCGCGAGGGGTGGCTCACGCGGCGCGGCACCTCTTTGGTGGCTTCGAGGATGAAGGTGTAGGGCCCGGGCGTGCCCAGCTTGAGCAGGCGGTACTGGCGGTTGTCCACGCGCGCGTAGTTGGCCAGCTCCGACAGGTCACGGCACAGCAGGGTGAGGTGGTGCTTGTCGTCCACCTGGCGGATGCGGCGCAGGCGGTCCACGGCGTCTTTATCGTCCAGGTGGCAGACCAGTGCGTAGCTGGAATCGGTGGGCACGGCCACGATGCCCCCCTTTTGCAGCAGCGCGGCCGCCTGCTTGAGCAGCCGGGGCTGGGGGTTGTCGGGGTGGACTTCGAAATACTGGGCCATGGGCGTCTTGTCTTGTGCGCGACTTGCACTTGTACTTGTACTTGTGCGCGTCTGGTCAGGCGGTGGGCTGAAGGATGCGGTCTGCCAGCAGCTCCCACACGGGCGTGAGCTGGCCCGGCAGCAGTGGCAGCGTGCCCAGGTCGGTGTGGGATTCGTCGGGGCTGTGGAAGTCGCTGCCGCGCGAGGCGGCCAGATCGAACTCCTGGGCCATGGCGGCGTAGGTCACGTATTCGGCGGCGCTGTGGCTGCCGGTCACCACTTCCACGCCGCGCCCGCCATGCTGCTTGAACTCGGAGAACAGCGCGTACTCCTCGTTGGCCGTGAATTTGTAGCGCGCCGGGTGGGCAATCACGGCCATGCCGCCGGCTTCGGTGATCCAGCGCACCGCATCGCCCAGGCTGGCCCAGCGGTGGGGCACATAGCCGGGCTTGCCTTCGATGAGGTACTTGCGGAACACCTCGGAGGTGTCTTTGCACACGCCGGTTTCCACCAGGAAACGCGCGAAATGGGTGCGCGAGATCAGGTCCGGGTTGCCCACGAACTGCAGCGCCCCTTCGTAGGCGCCTGGAATGCCCGCCTGGGCCAGCTGCGCGGCCATGTCCTGGGCGCGCTCGCTGCGCCCGCCGCGCGTGGCGGCCAGGCCCCGGGCCAACTGGGCGTCGTCGGGGTCGAACCCCAGGCCCACGATGTGGACGGTGGTGTTGGCAAAGGTGACCGAAATTTCGGTGCCGGTGAGGTAGGCCATGCCCTGCGCGCGGGCGGCGGCGGCGGCGCGGTGCTGGCCTCTGACTTCGTCATGGTCCGTCAACGCCCACAACTCGACCCCGTTGGCCTTGGCCCGCGCGGCCAGGTCTTCGGGTGTCAGGGTTCCATCGGAGACGACGGAGTGGCAGTGCAGGTCGGCGTTGAGTAGGGTTGTCACCGGGTCATTTTAGGCCTTGTGCCGGCCCGGCGTCTGGCTAGGGCGTGTCATCAATCAGTACTCCCACGCGAAAGCCGGCCAGGCCGCGCAGTGCTAGGCGCCCTGAGCGCCGTGTAGCTCGGCTACGCAAGCGAAGGGCAACGACGCAATGCGCGGCCTGGCTGGCTTTCCCTTCGGGCTGGCCTCGCAATGCGGCGTCTGCTTTGTCGCGTGGCTTGCCCATAGATGACTATGGGCCGCGCCCCGCTTCGCGCATCCATCCGCATTGCGGGGCCAGCGCGTGGGGGTATTGATTGATGGCACGCCCTAGGCCCCGGCCCGTGTTCGCAGACGGTTCGTTCGCGCATTTGGGGGGCTTTCCGGGGCCGGGTTTTTCCCGGTGGGGCACAGGCCCGGCCGCGTGCCGGGCTGGCGTAGGCTATGGCCCTGTCATTGATGTAATCGAGTGTTTCCTGCGAGCGATTGGCAGAACATGAAAACATCACCGGTCCACGAGGAAAAACAAACCATGCAACTCGACAATATCCGCGTCTCCCGCAAGCTCTGGGGCGCATTCCTGGGTCTGATGATCGGCATGCTGCTGCTCTCGGGCTTTGCGCAGAACCGGGCGAACACGTCCATGTCTTCTGCGATTGATGCCGTGGTCGAGATCGAAGCCCGCATTTCGTCGGCCGTGCGCTGGCGCGGTGCCACTGAAACCGCCGTCACCATGGTCATGGGCGGCGCGGTCACCACCGATTCGGTGCTGGCCGAGCAGTACGGCGCCAAGGTCAAGGAGATCATCGGCAACATCAACAAGGTGCAGGAAAGCATCGTGGCCGCCGCCACCGCGCCCGAGGAAAAGGCCGCGCTCGACAAGGTGCTGGAGGCGCGCAAGGCCGTGCTGGCCGCCACCGCCAAGACCTGGGAGCTCAAGGGTGCGGGCGACGCCGTGGCCACCCAGCGTTTTGCGGACGACGAGTTCGCCCCCCTGGTTGCCAAGTACCTCAAGGCGCAGGACGACTTTGTCACCACGCTGGAAAAGCGCCGCGACGCGATCCGGGCCGACGCCACGGCACGCCGGGTCGAATACGCGATCTGGGGTGTGGTCACCTCGCTGGTCCTCATGGCCGTGGGCCTGTTTCTGGCCTGGAAGCTGGTGCACTCCATCACCGTGCCGCTCGGCCAGGCGGTCGAGACCATCGACGCGATTGCCGCCGGCGACCTCACGCAGGAGCTGCAGTCCACCCGCAAGGACGAGTTCGGCCACATGCTGCGCTCGCTGTCGGCCATGTCGGCGCGGCTGCGCACGGTGGTGAGCGAGGTGCGCACAGGGGTGGACTCCGTCTCGTCGGCCTCGATCGAGATTGCCAACGGCAACCACGACCTGTCGGCGCGCACCGAGCAGACGGCCTCGAATCTGGAAGAAACTGCGGCCAGCATGGAACAGCTCACGGCCACCGTGAGCCAGTCGGCCGACACGGCGCGCCAGGCCAACCAGCTCGCCGGCACCGCCGCCCAGGCCGCTGCGCGCGGCGGCGAAGTGGTGGGCCAGGTGGTCACCAGCATGCAGCAGATCACCGACAGCAGCAAAAAGATCAGCGACATCATCGGCACCATCGATGGCATCGCCTTCCAGACCAACATCCTGGCGCTCAATGCGGCCGTGGAAGCCGCCCGGGCCGGTGAACAAGGCCGGGGCTTTGCGGTGGTGGCCAGCGAGGTGCGCAACCTGGCAGGGCGCAGCGCCGAAGCGGCCAAGGAGATCAAGACCCTGATCGGCACCAGCGTGCAGAACGTGGAGTCGGGCTCGGCCCAGGTGGCGCAGGCTGGCCAAAGCATGGAAGAAATCGTCGCCAGCGTGCAGCGCGTGAGCGACCTGATCGGCGAGATCACCGCATCGTCCACCGAGCAGCGCGACGGCATCGCCCAGGTGAACCAGGCTGTCACCCACCTCGATCAGATGACCCAGCAGAACGCAGCGCTGGTGGAGGAATCGACGGCGGCAGCGGCCTCGATGCGTGACCAGGCACAGCGGCTGGCGGAGGTGGTGTCGGTGTTCAACGTGGGTGCGGTGGCCGCGCGGGCCCCAGTGGCCGCGCCCCGGGCGGCGGCACCAGCGCCCCGGCCTGCCGTGACCAAGGCGGCTGCCAGCGCCCCGCGCGTGGCGTCGGCGGCATCCAAGGCACCTGCGCCAGCATCTGCGCGCCTGCCCGCCGCCAAGGCCCCGGCCCCTGCGCCCGCCAGCAAGGCGGCAGCGCAGGGGGGCGATGACGATTGGGAGAGTTTCTGAAGAGAGGGCTGCCTGCGCTTGATCGGTGAGCCTGGTAGGCCGCGGTCGGCGGATCTTTGGCCGACCAGCCGCGCAGCGGGCTAGACCTGCGCCCCTTCCACCAGAAACTGCACCTTGCGCTCGCCCTTCCATTCGTTCACATCGAGGCGAAACGCCAGCAGCACGCGCGCGGGCAGCTGCTCGGTGTGGCCGAACCAGATGGCGTCCATCGGCTGGCCCTGGTGCATGAGCTTGATCGACAGGTGGTTCTTGGCCTCGCCCACCAGGCGCTGGCTCACGATCTGTACTTCTTCGCTGAAGGTGGGCGGCGCAAAGCCCTGGCCCCAGACCTCGCGGTGCAGGGTGTCCACCATGTCGGCACGGCAGTATTCGGGCGCCAGCGGGCCGTCGGTCTCGATGCGGCGGGTGAGTGTGGCCGCGTCCAGCCACTCTTGCGCCACCTGGGCCAGGGCCTGCTCAAACACCTCAAACGCTTCTTCGGCCACCGTGCAGCCCGCCGCCATGGCGTGGCCGCCAAACTTCAGCAACACGCCTGGATGGCGCTTGGCCACCAGGTCGAGCGCGTCGCGCAGGTGAAAGCCGGGGATGGAGCGGCCCGAGCCTTTCAGCTCGTGCTCCTTGCCCGGCGCGCTGCTGGCTGCGAACACAAAGGTGGGGCGGTGCAGTTTGTCCTTGATGCGGCTGGCCACGATGCCCACCACACCTTCGTGGAAGTCGGGGTCGAACACGCTGATGGCCGGGGGCGGCTCTTCGTCTTCCTGGAACAGGCTTTCGGCCATCAGCATGGCCTGCTCGCGCATGCCGCCCTCGATCTCGCGGCGCTCGCGGTTGATGCCGTCGAGCGTGCTGGCCAGCTCGGCGGCGCGGGCTGCGTTGTCGGTCAGCAGGCATTCGATGCCCAGCGTCATGTCGGCCAGGCGCCCGGCGGCGTTGATGCGCGGGCCCAAAGCGAAGCCGAAGTCGAAGGTGGTGGCCACGGGGGCCTTGCGGCCTGCGGCGTGGAACAGTGCGGCGATGCCGGCGGGCATCTGGCCCGTGCGGATGCGTTTGAGGCCCTGCGCCACCAGGCGGCGGTTGTTGGCGTCGAGCTTGACCACGTCGGCCACGGTGCCGAGCGCCACGAGCGTGAGCAGCGGATCGAGCTTGGGCTGGGTGGCCGCGTCAAAAACGCCGCGTGCACGCAGTTCGGCGCGCAGCGCCAGCAGCACGTAGAACATCACGCCCACGCCCGCCATGTTCTTGCTCTCGAAGCTGCAGCCGGGCTGGTTGGGGTTGACGATGGCGTCGGCTGCGGGCAACGCAGGGCCGGGCAGGTGGTGGTCGGTGACGAGCACCGTGAGGCCCAGCGCCTTGGCCTCGGCCACGCCGTCCACGCTGGCGATGCCGTTGTCCACGGTGATGAGCACATCGGCCCCGCGCTCGGCCACGCGGCGGGCGATGGGCGGGGTGAGGCCGTAGCCGTCGGTCACGCGGTCGGGCACGAGGTAGTCCACCTGCTGGGCGCCCAGCAAACGCAGGCCGCGCACGCCCACGGCGCAGGCGGTGGCGCCATCGCAGTCGTAGTCGGCCACGATCATCAGGCGCTGGTTCTTGGCCATGGCGTCGGCCAGCAGGCGCGCGGCGGCGTCAATGCCCTTGAGGCCTTTTTCACCGCTGGGCGGCAGCAGGCGGGCCAGGCCATCGTCCAGCTCGTCGGTGGCCCGCACGCCGCGCGCTGCGTACAGGCGCGCGAGCAGCGGGTGCACGCCGGCCTGCTCCAGCGCCCAGGCAGCGCGGGGAGGAATGTCTCTTGCTATTATTTTCATAGCTTATCGCGCAGGTCTGTAAAGCGCTGGGGCTTGAAAAGGCCTTGAAGTCGCTGGGTGAACGTGCGGGATGCAGAGCGAAAGGCCAGGGTGTTGCGCTCGCCGCACAGGGTGAGCTGCACGCGGGCGCCCGCCTCGGCTTGGCGCAGCAGGTCGGCCACGGGGCCGGCGTCCAGCGCCGCCCAGGCCTGGGCCCAGGCACGCCAGTCCTCGCGCAGCGTGGCATCGCGCAGCGGGGTGGGCATGGCGGGGGTGGCAGAAGGGGCGGGCACCGGCTGGGGCAGCGCACCAGCACCATGCACCCAGAAGGAGTTGACCACCGGCAGTCCGCACGCCGAACGCTCGTCGTTGAATGCGTGGGTGTAGAGCAGCATCTGCATCTCGCTGTGCAGGCGGTGCAGCGTGCGGGCCTGTTTGGTATCGGGCATCCAGGCGCGCACGTCGCGCAGCAGCACACGGTCCAGCGAGGCCGTGGCCAGGCCGGCGAACAGCGGCCCGCTGGCCAGCCAGCGGGTGGGCTGGTCGTAGTGCAGGGTGATGCCATCCTCGGCAAACCAGGGCGAGACGATGGCCAGCAATGCGCGCGATGTGGCTTCGTCCAGGCCCAGCTGCTGCGGGTCGCGCAGCGTGACGTGGTCGGTGCTGACCTGCCACTGGCAGGGCGTGACAAAGGCCCAGGCTTCGCCGTCTGTCGATGGGCCTTGCTGGTGGCGGTGCCAGGCGGCCCAGGGGATGCGGCCGTCTTCCGCCGGCAGGCCCAGGGCGCGTGCCAGCGCACGTTCGTGCGGGGGGCTGAAGCTGGTTTCCTCACCGCCGCTTTCGCTGTGGGCGGGGTGGGGGCTGAGCCGGGCGAGCAGCCGGTCCAGGTGAGGCAGGGCGAGATCCTGCAGGGCTTGCCGGCATCCCTCGGAGGCACTCGCGGCGTAAGGAATGAGCAAATGGGTGGTGTCCGACATCCCCCTATTGTCCGGGATGCCACAATCTGCCCCGGCCCGGGCCCGGCATTCCGCCGGGGCGCAAGGCCTTCCGTCCCAATCCATGAAAATCCCCTACGAACTGGCCCTGGGCTGGCGCTACACGCGCGCCGGCCGTGCCACGCGGCGCAACGGCTTTATCTCGTTCATTTCGGGCGTGTCCATGCTGGGCATTGCGCTCGGGGTGGCGGCGCTCATCATCGTGTTGTCGGTGATGAACGGCTTTCAGAAGGAAGTGCGCGACCGTATGCTCAGCGTGGTCTCGCACATCGAGATCTTCGCGCCCCAGGGCGCTGCGCTGCCCGACCCGGCGCGCACGCTGGCTGAAGCGAAACAAAACCCCAACGTGGTGGGCGCCGCGCCCTTTGTGGCCGCCCAGGCGCTGCTGGCGCGCGGTGAGGACATGAAGGGTGCGCTGGTGCGCGGCATCGACCCGGCGCTCGAAGGCGCGGTGACGGACCTGGCCGCCACCAACGAGAAAACGCTGAACCTGCTGGTGCCCGGCGAATTCCGCGTGGTGCTGGGCGGCGAACTGGCCCGCGCCCTGGGGGTGCGGGTGGGCGACGTGGTCACCCTGATCGCGCCCGCGGGCCAGGTCACCCCGGCGGGCGTGGTGCCCCGCCTCAAGCAGATGACGGTGGCGGGCACCTTCGATTCGGGCCACTACGAATACGACTCGGCGCTGGTGCTGCTGCACCACGAGGACGCGCAGCGCATCTTCCGCCTGGAAGGGCCCACGGGCGTGCGCCTCAAGCTCAAGGACCTGCACCAGGCGCGCGAGGTGGCGCAGCAGCTGGCCGGCAGCCTCAGTGGCATGCTGCTGATCCGCGACTGGACGCAGCAGAACCGCACCTGGTTCGCCGCCGTGCAGCTCGAAAAACGCATGATGTTCATCATCCTCACGCTCATCGTGGCGGTGGCGGCGTTCAACCTGGTGTCCACGCTGGTGATGACGGTGACGGACAAGCGCGCCGACATCGCCATCCTGCGCACGCTGGGCGCCAGCCCGAAAAGCATCATGGGCATCTTCGTGGTGCAGGGCGCCATGGTGGGTGTGATCGGCACCTGTGTGGGCCTGCTGCTGGGCCTGGGGATCGCGTTCAACATCGACGTGATCGTGCCGGCCATCGAGCGCGCGCTGAATGCGAGCTTTTTGCCCAAGGACATCTACCTCATCAGCAAGATGCCCAGCGAGCCGCAAAGCAGCGACATCGTGCCCATCGGGCTTATCTCCCTGGTGCTGGCCTTCGTGGCCACCCTGTACCCCAGCTGGCGCGCCAGCCGTGTAAACCCTGCCGAGGCGCTGCGCTATGAGTGATACCAACAACGCTGTGGTGCTGGAAGCCAAGGGCCTGACCAAGCGCTTCACCGAAGGCCGTCTGGACGTGGCCGTGCTGCAGGGCATTGACCTGCAGGTGCATGCGGGCGAGACCCTGGCCATCGTGGGCGCGTCGGGCTCGGGCAAGAGCACCTTGCTGCACCTGCTGGGCGGGCTGGATGCGCCCACCGCGGGGTCGGTGCGGCTCAAGGGGGCCGAGCTGTCCGCCCTGTCGCCGCAGGCCCAGGGCCAGCTGCGCAACCAGCACCTGGGTTTCATCTACCAGTTCCACCACCTGCTGCCCGAGTTCAGCGCGCTGGACAACGTGGCCATGCCGCTGCGCATCCGCCGCATGCCCTCTGAAGAGGCGCACCACGCGGCCGAGCAGGTGCTGGCGGCCGTGGGCCTGAAGGCCCGCATCCACCACCGCCCCGCCGAGCTGTCGGGCGGCGAGCGCCAGCGCGTGGCCATTGCGCGTGCGCTGGTCACGCGGCCGGCCTGCGTGCTGGCCGATGAGCCCACGGGCAACCTGGACCGGGGCACGGCGGACGGCGTGTTCGCGTTGATGCTTCAGTTGGCACGCGACCACGGCACGGCCTTTGTGATGGTGACGCACGACGAAACGCTGGCCGCGCGCTGCGGCCGCGTGGTGCGGATTGCAGAGGGGAAGCTGCAGGCCCCGTCCGCCTGACCCCGTGAGCGGGTGCACCGGGTGTGTCCCCCGGCGGCCCCCAGCGACAGTGGGGGATTTTCAGATCCCCAGGATCTTCTTGGCCTCGGCCAGGGACTTCATCGAATCGTCGTGCTTGCCGGCCTTGTGCTGGGCCTCGCCGTCGGCGCGCAGCTGCTTGACCTTGGCGGCGTTGTCGGCCGACAGGCCAGGGTTGGTGGCCAGCTTGGCGTCGATGGCCTTCATTTCGTTGGGGCAGTTGTGGGCCAGTGCCGTGCCTGCGGCGGCGGCGAGCAGGGCCGCGAGGGCCGTGGTGCGGATCAGGGAACGCATGGAGATCTCCTTCGTGCGGATGCCAGGGCCGAGGGCGGATGCCGAGGCAGGGGCCCTGTGCCTGCGCTCGGCCGGTCGCTGGGAGGGCGTTGCTACATCACCCGCCCATACCACCACACCGACAGCGCCGCAGCCAGCAGCGCCAGCGCGGCCCCCGCGAGCGCGAACAGGGCGGAAATTTCGGTTTCCCGTTTTTCCACCGTCAGGCGCGAGCTGAGGGCCTGGTAGACCTTCTTGAGGTCGGCCGCCGTGGCGGCATGGAAGTATTCTGCATTGGTGCGCGCAGCCACAGCCTTGAGGGTTTCCTCGTCGAGCCGCACGCGCATGGACCAGCCCTCGAAGCCAATCGTTTCGCCCTGTACCGTGCCCACCCCCACGGTGTAAACGCGCACGCCCCGGTCGGCCGCCCACTTGGCGGCTTCGAGCGGGTCCACGCCCGTGGTGCGCTGGCCGTCGGTCAGCATGATGATGGCGGCCGAGGTGTAGGAGCCGGGCGCGACCGGGGTGAAGGGCTTGGCCGCATCCTGCTTGTTGCCGATTTCATCGAGGGGCTTGGGGCGCATGGCCTGGCGGCCGCCCAGGGCCGCGATGTCGATGCCCGCATCGGGGAAGATCGTGGCCAGCGACAGCATGATGCCGTTGCCCGTGGCCGTGCCGCGCTGCAGCTGGAAGCTGTCGATGGCCTTGACCAGGTCTTCGTGGTTTTGTGTGGGCAGCTGTGCCAGTTGGGCGCTGCCCGCAAAGGCCACGATGCCCACGCGCACATGGCGGGGCAGCTCGGCGATGAAGGCCTTGGCGGCGTTCTGGGCGGCGGTGATGCGGTCGGGCTCCACATCGGCGGCGCGCATGCTGCCCGAGACATCCATGGCCAGCATGATGGTCTGTTCCTGCGAGGGCAGGGTGATCACGGCCAGCGGCCGCGCGGCGGCCAGCAGCAGTGCGATGAGGGCCAGCAGGAAGAGGGCGGGCGGGATGTGCCGGCGCAGGCGCTGGCCGGGGCCCAGGGCCTCGCGCACCAGCGACAGGCTGGAGTAGGCAATCGCCGTCTTCTTGCGCCGGTGCAGCAGCCACCCGTACAGCAGCACCAACAAGGGGGCGAGCAGCAGCAGCCAGAGCAGGGTGGGCCAGAGAAAAACCATGGTGCAGTGTCTCCCTCAGGTGGCGTAGTGGGGTTCGGCAACGGCAGGTGCGGGCCACGCCGCCGCGCGCGGGGCGCGCACGCGGCGCTGGCGCAGGTCCATGAAGCGCAGCAGGGCGTCCACCAGATCGTCGTCGGTGCACAGCTCCAGCGTGTCGGCGCCGGCGCGTGCCAGGCTGTTGCGCAGCGTGGCCTCGCGTTCGGCCGCCAGGCGGGCAAAGCGGCGGCGGAAGGCGGCGTCGTGGGTGTCCACCTGCAGCTGCTCGCCGCTCTCGGCGTCGCGCAGGGTGATGAGGCCGATGTCGGGCAGTTCCAGCTCCAGCGGGTCCAGCAGGCGCACCGCCACCACGTCGTGGCGCCGGGCCAGTTGGGCCAGCGGCTTTTCCCAGCCGGGCGCGCTGATGAAGTCGGACACCACGAACACGGTGGAGCGGCGGCGCAGGTTGGCCAGCGCGGCCTGCAGCAGGCGGTGCAGCTCGGTGGCCGCGCCGCCGCCCTGGGGGGGCGGGGTGCTGGGCGGATGGCCCCCCAGCAGACGATGCACCAGGTGCAGCACATGGGCGCGGCTGCTGCGGGGCGGCAGCACGGCGTCCACCGCGCGCGCGGCCTGGTGGTTGGCGCCGCCATACAGCATGGCGCCCACGCGGTTGCCGTGGCGTGTGAGCAGGCGCGAGAGCACGGCCACAAAGCCGGTGAGGATGTCGCGCTTGGCATGCCCCTCGGGGCCGAAGCCGATGGACGGGCTCAGGTCCAGCAGGAACCAGGCGGTCATCTCGCGGTCTTCGGTGAACACGCGCACATGGGGCTGGGCCAGGCGCGCGGTCACGTTCCAGTCGATGTGGCGCACGTCGTCGTGGGGCTGGTATTCGCGCAGATCGGCCAGATCGAGGCCGCTGCCACGCATCAGCGTGCGGTAGTCGCCCTGCAGCAGGCCGTCGAGCCGGCGGATGACCTTCCATTCCAGCTCGCGCAGCAGGCGGTCGGCCTGGCCCGGCAGGGTTGGCAGCGTATGGACCGTGGCAGAGGGGGTGTCAGGCGACTTTTTGCTCATGATGCAGGCTCAGGCCACTTTTTGCTCGTGGTGCAAGGGCCGCGCAGGCGCCGGAATCTTGGCCATGAGGCGCTGGATGAGTGCGTCGGCATCCAGCCCTTCGGACAGCGCTTCGTACGACAGCGCAATGCGGTGGCGCAGCACGTCGGCGGTCAGGTCGGTCATGTCCTCGGGCAGCACGTAGCTGCGCCCGCGCAGCATGGCCAGGGCCTGGGCGCACTCGGCCAGCGCAATGGTGGCGCGAGGGCTGGCACCGCAGCTGATGTAGCCGGCCAGGTCCTTGAGGCCATGGCGCGTGGGCTCGCGGGTGGCGGCCACCAGCTTCACGGCGTACTGCAGCAGGGAGGGGTCCACATACACCGTGCGGCATTCGGCCTGCAGCGCCGCCAGCTGGGCGGTGGTGGCCACGGGCAGCACCTGCACGGGCACGTCGAGTGCGCGCTGGGCGATCACGAACTCTTCCTCCTCCGTGGGGTAACCCAGCAGCACCTTCATCATGAAGCGGTCCACCTGCGCCTCGGGCAGCGCGTAGGTGCCTTCGGTCTCGATGGGGTTCTGCGTGGCCATCACCAAAAAGGGCTCAGGCACCTTGTGGGTCTCGCCCGCGATCGTGACCTGGCGCTCCTGCATCACCTCCAGCAGCGCGCTCTGCACCTTGGCGGGCGCGCGGTTGATCTCGTCGGCCAGCAGCAGGTGGGTGAACACGGGGCCCAGCGCGGTGCTGAACTCGCCGGTCTTCTGGTTGTACATGCGGGTGCCCACCAGGTCGGCGGGCACCAGGTCGGGCGTGAACTGGATGCGCTTGAAGCTGCCCTGGATGGTGCTGGCCAACGTCTTCACCGTGAGCGTCTTGGCCAGGCCCGGCACCCCCTCGACCAGCAGGTGGCCCTGGGCGAGCATGGCCACCATCACGCGTTCCAGAAAGCGGTCCTGGCCCACCACCACGCGCTTGACTTCGTAGAGCACCTGCTCCATCAGGGTGGCCGTGGCCGTGGGGGTGTTGGTTGCTGCGGAGATCGACGGGGAGGTTTCCATGGTGCTCCTTGGTGGATCGGATGGAGGATCAGAAGGGCGGCATGCCCACGGCCGAGGCCGCGTTCTCGATGGGTACGGCAAAACCTATGCCGATGAAGGTGCGTGCCGGCGTCGGGTTGAGGATGGCGGTGACGATGCCCACCACTTCGCCATCCAGCGTGACCAGTGGCCCGCCCGAGTTGCCCGGGTTGGCGGCCGCGTCGAACTGGATCAGGTTGCTGAGCTGGCGTTTGCCCTCGGGCGAGGTGAATTCGCGCTCCAGGCCCGAGACCACGCCCGCCGATGCCGAGGGGCCGATGCCGAAGGGAAAGCCCACGGCCACCACGTGGTCGCCCGGGCGCAGGTTCTGGGTGGAGCGCAACGTGGCGGCCTCCAGGTCGTCGGGCACCTTGTGGGCTTGCAGCACGGCCAGGTCGTTCTCGGGCTGGGCGCCGGTGAGGCTGGCGGTGGTTTCCAGCCCATCGTGGAAGGTGATGCCGATGCGCTCGGCGCCCGCCACCACATGCAGGTTGGTCAGGATGACGCCCTTGTCCACGATCACCACGCCCGTGCCGATGCCGCGCTCGATCTCTTCCTTGCCGTTCTTGCTGCGGCTGTAGCCCACCACGCGCACCACGGACGGCGCAATGCTCTCCACTGCGCGTGCCGCCGCCGAGGGTGGGGTGGTGGTCTCCAGCGTGCGCAGCACGGCGGCGTCGATGTCTTCCTGGGTGATCCTGCGGGCAGCGGGATTGCGCTGCTGCCAGGCGCTGGCCGCCAGCAGGGCTGCCAACAGCAGCACAAGGGCCCACAAGGCCAGCAGCTGGCGCCTGATGGCCGGCGGGTGTGTTGCAGGGGCGGTGGCGGCGGCCGCATCGCCGGGGGGCGGGGCGGTGGGCACGGGCGCTTCGGGGGCGGCCACCGAAGCGGGCGCACGGCTGCGGGCGGGGCGGGAGCTGCTGTAGAGGGCGGGCCGGGGCATCCTGTCACCTTTGCTCTGGGAACCCATGGACGGTTGCACGGGGGCGCTGGAGGACCGTCCGCAGGCTCTTTCACGCCAGGGGCTGGCGCACGCAAATGACGGTAGCACGGTTTGCCTGCAAATGCACACGCGGGGCTACCGTGCGTGGCCCCGGGGCATGCCCCATGGGGCATCATCCGCACATGACCGTCTGGATCGACACCCACTGCCACCTCGACGCCCCCGAGTTCGATGCCGACCGCCGCGCGGTGCGCAGCGAGGCGGCAGCGCAGGGCGTGGGCCATTGCGTGATCCCGGCCGTGGAGCGCAGCAACTGGGACACCGTGCGCCTGCTGGCGCACCAGCATGGCGACAGCTATGCACTGGGGATTCACCCGCTCTACACCGGGCGCGCGGGCGACGGGGATGTGGCGCTTTTGGAACACATGCTGGTGCAGCACCATGCGGACCCGCGCTTGGTAGCCATCGGCGAGATCGGCCTGGACTACTTCGTGCCGGGGCTGGACCCTGTGCGGCAGGAGCGGTTCTACCGGGCCCAGCTGCAGCTGGCCCGCCGGTTCGATCTGCCGGTGATCCTGCATGTGCGCCGCTCGGCCGACAAGCTGCTCAAGGGCCTGCGCGACCTGCCGGTGCGTGGCGGCATTGCGCATGCCTTCAATGGCAGCCTGCAGCAGGCGCAGGCCTTCATCGGCCTGGGTTTCAAGCTCGGTTTTGGCGGCGCGATGACCTACGACCGCGCCCTGCAGCTACGCCGCCTGGCCGCCGAGCTGCCCGAGGACGCACTGGTCCTGGAAACCGATGCCCCCGACATCCCGCCCCACTGGCTCTACACCCCGGCCGCGCAGCGCGCCGAAGGCCTGGCCCAGGGGCGCAATGCGCCGGCCGAGTTGCCACGCATCGCCGGGGTGCTGGCGCAACTGCGCGGGCAGACCCTGGCGGCGCTTGCGCAAGCCACCACCGCCAATGCCTGCGCGGCGCTGCCCCGGCTGGCGGCATTGCTGGCCTGTCTAACCCGAATTGAGGAGTAATTTTGGAGGTTTGAGCAGCGTGGCAAACGGTTGACAGCTATCTTTTTTTGCAGGTAGGCAAAAGCGCTCGCGCGGTTTCGGTCCAGAATCGGTCCATGCCCGACCTCTGTGCCCTTGGCTCCACGCCCGCCCCTGCTGCCGTTCGGTGGCAAGGGCTGCCGCCCGTGGCCTCCGAGGGGACGGTGGTGCTGGTGCTGGGCAGTTTCCCGGGCGCGGCCTCCTTGCGGGCGCAGCAGTACTATGCCCATCCACAAAACCATTTCTGGAAGATTCTGCAGACGCTCTGGCCGCAGTACCCACTGCCCGCTGCCGGACCCGAACACTATGCGCAGCGCTGCGATTGGCTGCTGGCGCGCGGGCTGGGGCTGTGGGATGTCTACGAGAGCTGCGAACGGGAAGGCAGCCTGGACACCAGCATCCGCAACGCCCGGGTCAACGACTTTGCCCGTTTGCGCGGGCGCTGCCCCCGGCTGGCGGCCGTGGCCCACAACGGGGCCGAGAGCTTTCGGCACGCCCCGGCGGTGCTGGCCAGCCTGGGGCCGCAGCACGGGCCGCAGATCGCGGCCGTGCGGCTGCCATCGACCAGCCCGGCCAACGCCTCCTGGAGTTTTGACCGTAAATTGGCGGCTTGGGCCGCGCTGCTGTCGGCCCACCACCTGCTTTGAACGCTTTGAATGACCCGCAAAAAAGAAAAACCGCAAGAGCTGCCCGAAGTCAGCGTGTCTGATGACGGCGAAGTGCGCCACCTGCACCTGGGCACCCCCTGGATCCAGGGCTCCATGCGCATTGCCGATCCGTTCGAGCTGGAGCTGGAATATGTGCAGCGCATGATGGCTTGGCTGCTGTTTGCCGACCTCGCGCAGGTGTCCAAGGGCCATGCCATGCAACTGGGCCTGGGGGCGGGGGCCATCACCAAGTTCTGCCACAAGAAGCTGCGCATCTGCACCACGGCGATCGAACTGAACCCCCAGGTGCTGGCGGTATGCCGCCAGTGGTTCAAGCTGCCGCCCGACGGCCCCAAGCTGCGGGTGGTGCTGGCCGATGCCGCCCAGGAGATCCAAAACCCCATGTGGCAAGGCACCGTGGATGCGCTGGCCGTGGACCTGTACGACCATGAGGCGGCGGCGCCGGTGCTGGACAGCCCCGATTTCTACGCCGATTGCCGTGCGCTGCTGACCGACACCGGCAGCATGACTGTGAACCTGTTCGGGCGGGCATCGAGCTTTGACCGCAGCCTCAAAAGCATGGCGCAGGCCTTTGGCGACGAAGCGCTGTGGTCGTTCAAGCCCACGCGCGAGGGCAATACGGTGGTGCTGGCGCAGCGCACCCCGTCACGGCCCAAGCGTGCGGAACTGGCCGAGCGGGCCGAGGCCATCCAGGCGCGCTGGGACCTGCCCACCGCCAAATGGCTGCGAGCGTTCAAGCCGGTGAAGCCCTGAAAGGTTGCGAATATGACAGCTTCCGTGGATGTCCCTGGCCGCCTGAAGGCCGCCCCCCACATCGGCCCGGTGGACTGGCGCCGCATGGTGCAGTGGCTCAGTGATGACCATGTCATCTCGCGCGAGGAGGCGCAGCGCACCATCGCCCGCTGCTCGCAGGCCGAAAGCTCCCAGCATGCGCTGGTGCGGCTGGCCAGCGTGGCCATGGCGCGCGCCAGCGACGGCAAGCCGCTCGACATCGAGGCGCTGTCCGAATACCTGGCCACGCGGGCCGGGCTGGCCTATTTGCGCATCGACCCGCTCAAGGTGGACGTGGGCCGCGTGGCCGACAGCATGAGCGCCACCTACGCCGAGCGCCACAAGGTGCTGCCAGTGCAGGTCACGGCCAAGGAGGTGGTGGTGGCCACGGCCGAGCCCTTCATCGACGACTGGGTGGCCGAGGTGGAGCGCCAGTCGCGCCGCACGGTGCGCCGCGTGGTGGCCAACCCGCAGGACATCCACCGCTTCACCGCCGAATTCTTCGCGCTCGCCAAGTCGGTGCGTGCGGCGCAAAAGGCGGGGGGCAATTCGGGCGGCAACAGCTTTGAGCAGTTGGTGGAACTGGGCAAGAGCAACAAGCAGCTCGATGCCAACGACCAGGGCGTGGTCAAGGTGGTGGACTGGCTGTGGCAGTACGCGTTTGACCAGCGCGCGAGCGACATCCACCTGGAGCCGCGCCGCGAGCAGGGCGTGATCCGTTTTCGCATCGACGGTGTGCTGCACCCGGTCTACCAGATGCCCATGGGCGTGCACAACGCCATGGTCTCGCGCATCAAGCTGCTGGGCCGCATCGACGTGGTGGAAAAGCGCCGGCCGCAGGACGGCCGCATCAAGACGCGCAACCAGCGGGGCGACGAGGTGGAAATGCGCCTGTCCACCCTGCCCACCGCGTTTGGTGAAAAGATGGTGATGCGGATCTTTGACCCGGACAACGCGGTCAAGGACCTCGATGCCCTGGGGTTTGCACAGCACGATGCGCAGCGCTGGGAAGCGCTGGTCAAGCGCCCGCACGGCATCATCCTGGTGACCGGGCCCACGGGCTCGGGCAAGACCACCACGCTGTACTCCACCCTGAAGCGCGTGGCGACCGAAGAGGTCAATGTGAGCACGGTGGAAGACCCGATCGAAATGATCGAGCCCAGCTTCAACCAGACCCAGGTGCAGCCGCAGCTCGACTTCAACTTCGCCGAAGGCCTACGCGCGCTGATGCGCCAGGACCCGGACATCATCATGGTGGGCGAAATCCGCGACCTGGAGACTGCCGAGATGGCCATCCAGGCCGCGCTCACGGGGCATCTGGTGTTTTCGACCCTGCACACCAACGATGCCCCGAGCGCCATCACCCGCATGATGGAGCTGGGCGTCCCTTCCTACCTCATCAACGCCACCTTGCTTGGCGTGCTGGCCCAGCGGCTGGTGCGCACGCTGTGCAAGCAGTGCAAGCAGGCCGACGAGGCGGCTCCCCGCGAGGCCTTGGCCGACATCGTCAAGCCCTGGAAGATCAACGGCGCCTACCAGCCCTACAAGCCCGTGGGCTGCGTGGACTGCCGCATGGGCGGCTTTCGCGGCCGCATGGGGTTGTATGAACTGCTCACCGTGAGCGAGGCGCTCAAGGACAAGATCACCCAGGCCCCTTCCATCGACACGCTGCGCCGCCAGGCCGTGCAGGACGGCATGCGCCCCCTGCGCCTGGCGGGCGCGCTGCGGGTGGCCGAGGGCCTGACCACCCTGGACGAGGTGATTGCGGCCACACCGCCGCTGGAGTAACCGGGGGTGGGCCCCATGGTCCACCGCCATCAAGTCTCTTTGGCTGCTGAACCGCCCGAAGGCGGGCGACCAGGCGTTACCGGATGTAGGTGGAATCCACATCCGCACGCACGCCGGTTGACCCCACAATCGCGCAGTCGAGATCCCGTCAAGGAGACAATTCGTGAAAATCAAGAGTCAAAAAGACTTTTTTTCCGGCCTCATGTTCATGGGCGTCGGAGTGGCGTTTGCGTGGGGTGCAACCACGTACAACGTGGGTAACGGTGCCCGCATGGGCCCGGGCTACTTTCCCCTGTTGCTGGGTGTCTTGCTCGCCATCATTGGCAGCGTGATCACCTTCAAGGCAGTCACGGTGGAAACCCAGGATGGCGACAAGGTGGGCGCGTGGGCCTGGAAGCCCCTGTTCTACATCCTCGCCGCCAACTTCGCCTTCGGCATTTTGCTGGGCGGCCTGCCGAGCGTGGGCATTCCGGCGATGGGCCTCATCGTTGGCATCTACGCACTGACCTTCATCTCCAGCCTGGCTGGCAATGAGTTCAATGCCAAGGCCGTGTTCGTTCTCGCCACGGTGCTTGCTATTGGTAGTTATGTGGCATTCGTCTGGGCGCTCAAGCTGCAGTTCCCTGTGTGGCCGAGTTTCATCACGGGTTAAGCAGGAGCACTGATCATGGATCTATTTAACAATCTTGCGCTTGGTTTTGGCGTGGCCTTCACGTTCCAGAACCTGATTTACTGCTTTGTGGGCTGTTTGCTGGGGACGCTGATCGGCGTGCTGCCAGGTATCGGCCCTGTGGCGACCATCGCCATGCTGTTGCCCGCCACTTATGCGCTGCCCCCCGTGGCTGCGCTGATCATGCTGGCCGGTATTTACTACGGCGCCCAGTACGGTGGCTCCACCACCGCCATTCTGGTGAACCTGCCGGGCGAGTCGTCGTCGGTGGTGACCGTGATCGACGGCTACCAGATGGCGCGCAAGGGCCGGGCGGGGCCCGCGCTTGCGGCGGCCGGCCTGGGGTCGTTCTTCGCGGGTTGCGTGGGTACGCTGATCCTGGCGGCCTTTGCGCCTCCGCTGACCGAAGTAGCCTTCAAGTTCGGCCCGGCCGAGTACTTCTCGCTCATGATCCTGGGCCTGATCGGCGCCGTGGTGCTGGCTTCGGGTTCGCTGCTCAAGGCCGTGGCCATGATCGTGCTGGGCCTGTTGATGGGCCTCGTGGGCACCGACGTGAACTCGGGCGTGGCCCGTTTCAGCTTCGACATCCCTGAGTTGACCGACGGCATCGGCTTCGTGACCATCGCCATGGGCGTGTTCGGCTACGGTGAAATCATTGCCAACCTCTCGCGCCCTGACGATGAGCGTGAGGTGTTCACTGCCAAGGTGGAAGGCCTGTTCCCCACCAAGGACGACTTCAAGCGCATGATTCCTGCGGTGCTGCGCGGTACGGCGTTGGGCTCTGCACTGGGCATCTTGCCGGGTGGCGGTGCGCTGTTGGCTGCGTTTGCTGCTTACACGCTGGAAAAGAAGACCAAGCTGCAACCTGGTGAAGTGCCTTTCGGCCAGGGCAACATCCGTGGCGTGGCCTCTCCGGAAGCCGCCAACAATGCGGGCGCACAGACCTCGTTCATCCCGCTGCTGACGCTGGGTATTCCCCCCAACGCCGTGATGGCACTGATGGTGGGTGCGATGACCATCCACAACATCCAGCCTGGCCCCCAGGTGATGACGAGCAACCCCGAGCTGTTCTGGGGCCTGATCGCCTCGATGTGGATCGGCAATGCGATGCTGATCATCCTGAACCTGCCGCTGATCGGTATCTGGATCAAGCTGCTCACCGTGCCTTACCGCTGGCTGTACCCTTCCATCGTGCTGTTCTGCGCGGTGGGTGTGTACTCGACCAACAACAACACCTTCGATATCTGGATGGTGGGCGCGTTTGGTTTGATTGGCTACATCTTCTACAAGCTGGGTACCGAGCCTGCACCGCTGCTGCTGGGCTTCATCCTGGGCCCGATGATGGAAGAAAACCTGCGCCGCGCGCTGCTGCTGTCCCGTGGTGACTGGAGCGTGTTCGTCACGCGTCCGCTGTCGGCCGGCCTGCTGGCTGCTGCGGCCCTGCTGCTCGTCATCGTGCTGCTGCCTGCGGTGAAGAACAAGCGCGAAGAAGCCTTCGTGGAAGACTGATCGCCTTCGGGGCTGTCTCTTTCCCGCCCTGCACAACGGCACCTTCGGGTGCCGTTGTTTTTTGGGCAGTGGCGTCTGCTGCCGGCCGCCGTTGCCGGTACACAATCAGGGCAGAGGTCCGCATGTCCACTCCATTCCATCCAGCGCAGCACCCCCACCGGGCCATGCTGCACAACGAAATCCACGCCCGCCCGCCCGAGGCGATGAACGCCCCCCTGGCCATTGCACATATCGTGATGCTGGCCGATGCCGCCGGGCGCGAGGCGAGCCGGGCCCATGTGGCTGCGCTCCTGCGGGACCACCACATGGCCCTGCCCGATGCCCACACCACCCACCTGCGGATGGACCTGGGCGCCTTTCGCATGCGCTGGGAGCTGCACACCGAGTTCGTGACCTGGACCTTCATGGTGCCAGCCCCCGTGGAGGCCTTTGGCGAACGCGAGCCCGCCAGTGCCGTGGATGCCGTGCCCCGCGACTGGCTGGCGGCCCTGCCGGGGCAGTGCCTGTGCAGCTTGAACCTGTGGGTGCTGCCCACGCACACCTTTGGCTCGGGCTCGCTGGTCAAGCATGTGCTGCACGAAGACACGCTGGTGGCATCCACGGTGGCCGATGGCCACGGCGAGGTCTACACCGACTTTGCGATCCATGCCGATGGCTTTTCGCGCATGGTGCTGCTGGCGGGGGGCATGACGCCGCGCCGCCTGGGGCGCCTGGTGCAGCGCCTGCTGGAAATCGAAACCTACCGCATGGCTGCGCTGCTCGGTCTGCCTGCCGCCCGCGAGGCGGCCAGCGAACTGGCCTTTGCCGAACGCGAGCTGGCCGAGTTGGCCAACGCGATCCGCACGGTCAACCGCGACGATGAACCGGCCCTGCTGGACCGCCTGACCCGGCTGGCCGGGCAGGTGGAGAGCCAGCATGCGGCCTCGCATTCGCGGTTCTCGGCCAGCAGCGCCTATTTCGAGCTGCTGGACAAGCGCATCGAGGACATTGCCGAATCGCGCCTGGCGGGCATGCAGACCATCCGCGAGTTCATGGACCGGCGCCTGAGCCCCGCGCGCAGCACCTGCGAGTGGGCCACCCGCCGCCAGGACGCGCTGTCGCAGCGCGTCTCCCGCATGAGCAACCTGCTGCGCACGCGTGTGGAGATCGAGCAGCAGCAAAGCAGCCAGGCGCTGCTGACCACCATGAACCACCGGCAGGACCTGCAGCTCAAGATGCAGTCCACCGTGGAAGGCCTGTCCGTGGCGGCGATCACCTACTACATCGTGGGCCTGGTGAGCTACCTGGCCAAGGGGGCGCAGAAGCTGGGCTGGCCCCTGTCGCCCGAGACCACAGCGGCGATTGCGATCCCGGTGGTGGCCGTGGGGGTGTGGTGGTCGCTGCGGCGCTTGCACCACAAGGTGTTCCACAAGCACGGCTGAGGCGGCTTCCGCGCAGGGGCGCCGAGGCGGGGCGGGTGTTGGGCTGTCCCTGCCATCGTTGATCAAGGGGGCTCCCGCGTGCAGCCTCGATGGCACGGGTGGAGATGCCGTGCCACACTCGTTGGCTTTCGGGCGGTGCGTGCACGGCGTGCCCCGCCAGTGCATGTTTTGACCAGGAAAATCCGAGGCCCCGTGTCTTCCGTCCCACCCCCATCCGCGCAAGCTTTCCACCCGGCACCCACGGCCAGGACGCACATGGCGTCCGGCCTTCTGCTGGCGCTGTGCGGCTCCATCGCATTCAGCGGCAAGGCCATCATCGTCAAGCTGGCGTACCGCCACGGTGTGGATGCGGTCACGCTCATCATGTACCGCATGCTGTTTGCCCTGCCCATCTTTGCCGTAATGGCCTGGTGGGCGAGCCGTGGCAAGCCGCCGCTCACGCGCAAGGACTGGCTGGGCGTGCTGGGCCTGGGGGTCACGGGCTACTACCTGGCCAGCTTTCTGGACTTTGCCGGGCTGGCCTACATCAGCGCCAGCCTGGAGCGGCTCATCCTGTACCTCAACCCCACGCTGGTCGTGCTGCTGGGCTGGCTGCTGTATGGGCGGGGCATCCGCTGGGCACAGGCTGCGGGCATGCTGGTCAGCTACTGCGGCGTGGTGCTGGTGTTTGGCCACGAGGCCAACCTGCAGGGCACCAACGTGGCCTGGGGGGCGCTGCTGGTGTTCCTGAGCGCCGTGAGCTACGCCATCTACCTGGTCTACAGCGGCGAAATGGTGCAACGCCTGGGGGCCTTGCGACTGGTGGGGCTGGCGACGACGGTGGCCTGCCTGTGTTGCCTGGCGCAGTTTGCAGTGCTGCGGCCCCTGGCGGCGGCCGTGGTGGCACCCGAGGTGATCTGGCTCTCCGTTCTGAACGCCACCTTGTGCACGGCCGCGCCGGTGGTGATGGTGATGATGGCCATCGAGCGCATTGGTGCGGGCATGGCCGCCCAGGCCGGCATGGTGGGCCCGCTGTCCACCATCCTCATGGGGGTGTGGATCCTGGGCGAGCCCTTCACCGTCTGGGTGGCGGCGGGCACGGCGCTGGTGGTGGCTGGGATTTTTGTGTTTACCCGCGCGGTGCGGCGCCAGTCAGTCTGAGAACCTTTGGGCCGGTTCTCTGGAAAAGCCACTCGGGCCGATGGGCCCGCCGAAGCCGGGGCGCTCCCGTGCCAGAAAACTGCGGCAGGCCTTGCCCGCGCAGCGGACTTCAGCCCGCCTTTTTGGCCGGCGCGGGCCGGGCCGCAGGTGCGGGCGGAGCGCTGTTGCCGCCCCCCAGGCGCTGCGCGATGGTGGCCCGCGATCCACCCAGGCCGTCCAGCTGCCGGCCCATGGACTGCTCCAGGTAGTCCAGGCGTGCCTGGGCGGCGGGGTGGGTGGACATGGTGAGCGTGAACATCGGGTTGTCTGGCGTGACGGTGCGCAACTGCTGCAGCACCGACACCAGGCCATAGGGGTCGAAGCCGGCCTTGGCCGCCATCGCCACACCGCTGCGATCGGCTTCGAACTCGTCGGACTGGCTCAGCCCTTTGGTGTAGACCGTGCGGAACAGCGACAGCAATTGGTCTTTGACCAGCTGGCCGGCCATGTTGCTCGTGCGGATTTGCGAGGCCAGCAACTGTGTGCCGACGCCCGCCATCGCGCTTTGCCGGATGGCCTGCAGGTGGTGCTTGGAGGTCACATGCGTGATCTCGTGCGCCAGGATGCCCGCCAGTTCGGATTCGTCGGCGCAGCGGTCGATCAGGCCCTTGGTCACAAACACATAGCCGCCGGGCGCGGCGAAGGCGTTGTAGCCGGGGTCGTCGAGCACCACGAACGTCCAGGGCAGTCCGGGGCGGGGCGACTGCAGGCTGATCCAGCGGCCCAGGCGGTTCACGTAGCGTTGGAGCGCCATGTCCGGGTGGGCGGGCTTGGCGCCCAACAGCAGGGCGGCCAACTGGCGGCCGATCTCGATCTCCTTGGCCTCGTCGATGTTCTCCATCGACTGGGTCAGCAGGCTGATCAGGTCGTCACCCTGCGCTGCCGGGGCGGGCTTGCCGCCCGTGATGGCCGAGCCCAGGCCTCCGCCCAGCGAGTTCAGGATGTTCATGACGTTCTGGCTGTGGGCCGCCAGAGGGGCTGCAGCCAGTGCCGCGAACAGGGTGGCCACGCCCGCGCAGCGCTTCCAGCCGGAATTCCGATGCATGGTCATCTCCTCAGTTGGGGCTGTAGTTGGGGTCGGAGGGGTTGCCAGAGCTGCCGCCGGAGCGGTTGCCTGCGCCGCCCGAGGGCAGGGCAGGCTGGGCCATGGCGGGCACGTCGCGGGCATGCAGCGATGCAGACTGGGCGAACTGGCGTGCCTGGTCGGCGTTCACGCGCAGGCCTTCGGCCTGGCCCACGGCCGCCGGGTTGGGCTGTGCCTTGGCAATGTCTTCAGCGCCCAGGCCGCGAATGCCCACGGTGGAGGTCGCCGTGGTGGTGGCGCCGCTGTTGCCGCCGAACAGGCCACCGACTCCCCGCAGGCCGCTGGTGGCTGAGTTGTTGCTGGCATTGGCCGAGCCCGTTTGAGGCCCCAGGTCGAACATATGCACCCAGCCTGTCGCACCTTGCTGCGTGCTCACCCTGGCCCACGCACCTTTGCGCTCATTGCTGCGGGTGACGACCGAGTTGGCCTCCAGCGGCGCTACGCTGGCGCCGGTATCCGAAGGCGCGTCGCGCAATTGGGTAGCGCGCTTGATCACTGCGGATTCCTGCGCGTGGGCGCTGACGACCGGAGCGGCCCATGCGGCGAAGGCCAACCAGACGGCCAGGGCTCCTCGGTGCTGCCAGTTCATCTCTTTGACTCTCCATTTATGATGATTTGCCGAGCTGCGAACTGCAGCGGTAGAGAAGAGGATTGTTATGGATTTGGGTATCACAGGCAAATGGGCGCTCGTGTGTGGCGCGAGCAAGGGGTTGGGCTACGGTTGCGCGCAGGCCTTGGTGCGCGAGGGGGTCAATGTGGTCATCAATGCTCGCAATGTAGAGGCTCTGGAGCAGGCCGCCCTGCGACTCACCGCGGAAATTGCCAACAATGTCGCAGCCAGCGGAAAAACAAGTGTTCTTCCCCAGGTCCTGGCCGTGGCCGCCGACATCACCACCCCCGCAGGGCGGGCGGCGGTGTTTTCCGTGGCGGGGGGGCCGGGGCGTGATTTCGACATCGTGGTCACGAACGCCGGAGGGCCTCCCACGGGGGATTTCCGCGATTGGGACCGGGAGGCCTGGATCAAGGCGGTGGACGCCAACATGCTCACCCCCATCGAACTCATCCAGGCCACGGTGGATGGCATGGCGGCACGGGGCTTTGGCCGCATCGTCAACATCACGTCGAGCGCGGTGAAGGCGCCCATTGACATCCTGGGCCTGTCCAATGGCGCGCGCAGCGGCCTCACGGGCTTTGTGGCCGGCGTGTCGCGCAGCAAGATCGCGGCGCGGGGCGTGACCATCAACAACCTGCTGCCCGGTAAATTCGATACCGACCGGCTGGCGGCCACCGTGACGGCGGCCGCAGGCAAGGCGGGCAAGAGCGTGGATGATGTGCGTGCCGCCCAGCAGGCGCAGATCCCGGCGGGGCGCTATGGCACGGCCGACGAGTTCGGTGCGATCTGCGCGTTTCTGTGCAGTACCCAGGCGGGCTACATGACGGGGCAGAACGTGCTGGCGGATGGCGGCGCCTACCCAGGCACTTTCTGATGTGCAGCGCGCGGCGAAGGCGTGCGGCGGCATGCAGATGAGGTAAATTGCGGTGGGTTTCCCATGGGCTGTGCCACTCACCAATTCTCACGGTGGCTCGCCCGTGGTGTTTTGCCGACAGCTTGTCCGTTGGGCTGAAAAATTGGTGGAATACTGCTCCCCATTGTTCGCCATGCATCCAAAATCCACTGCTCTGATTCCTCGCTTGCGCCGCTGCGCAGTCTTCCTGTGCGCGGCGCTGGCCGCGTGGGGTTGTGTGCATGCGGCAGAACCTTCGGCGGGCGCTGCAGCCGCTTACAAACTGCGTGTGGTGGGCGGGCTGGCGGGGGTGAACCAGTACACCCGCCAGGAAGAGCCGTTCTGGAGCAAGGAGCTGTCCCGCCTGAGTGGCGGCAAGTTCCAGGCAGAGATCGTGCCCTTCGACCGGGCGGGTGTGCCTGGCAACGAGATGCTGCGCCTGCTGCAGCTGGGCGTGGTGCCGTTTGGCACCACCCTGATGAGCTCGTTCACCTCGCAGTACCCCGAGTACACCGCTCCCGACCTGGCGGGCCTGAACCCGGACATCGCCACGCTTCGGACCACGCTCACCGCCTTCCGCCCCTACCTCGAAAAGGCCTTGCGGGACCAGCATGGCGTGGAGGCTCTGGCGATCTACGTCTACCCGGCCCAGGTGGTGTTTTGCAAGAAGCCGCTGCGCACGCTGTCCGACCTGTCGGGGCGCCGCATCCGGGTGTCTTCGTCCACGCAGGCCGATTTTGTGGGCGCGCTGGGGGGCGTGCCGGTGCTGACCAGTTTTTCCCAGATCGTGCCGAGCTTGACGGCGGGCAACACCGAGTGCGCGATCACGGGCACCATGTCGGGCAACATGCTGGGCCTGCCCACTATCACCTCCCATGTGCACACCTTGCCCGTGACCTGGGGCCTGGCCATCTTTGGTGCCAACCAGGCCGCCTGGGCGGGCCTGCCGGCCGAGCTGCGCGAGCTGCTCAAGCGCGAGCTGCCCCGGCTGGAGGCCGCCATCTGGGCCGAGTCCGAACGCGAAACGGCCGAAGGGCTGGCCTGCAACCGGGGCGCGCCCACCTGCACCGGGGGCGCCAAGGGCGCCATGGTGGTGGTGCCGGCCTCCCCGCAGGATGAGCGCAGCCGTCAGGACATCCTTGCCTCCACCGTGCTGCCGCGCTGGGTGCAGCGTTGCGGCGCGCGCTGCGCCCAGGCCTGGAACCAGACCATCGGCCCCGCGCGTGGCCTGATGGCAGCACCCGCGAAATAAATGAGGGAGCCCACGACACCATTGCGCATCAAGGCCTTTGTGGGGGCTGGGGTTGTGGTGTTTGTGGTGGCCGTGGTGCTGGTGGCCGCGGCGGTGGCCTGGAATGCCCGCAAGGTGGCCCTGGACGACAACGAGGCCCAGGCCACGCGCTTTGTGGCGGGCGCCGAGGCTGCACTCAACCGCTCACTGCTGGCGGTGGATGTGCTGCTGGCGAGCATGGACGAGTTGCTGGGCCTGTCGAGCGCGACGGCCGCGTGGATCGACCCGGACTCTGCCAGCCAGCGGCTGCGCACTTCCGCGCGCCAGAACCTGATGGTGCGTTACGTTGCCCTGCTGGACGGCGCGGGCAAAACCATGGCCTCTTCCGATCCGGCCAGCGGCGGGCTTGCGGTGCAGTTGCCGGCGGGATTCCTCGAGACCGTGCTAGAGCAGCCGGTGTCTGCCCTGGTGGTCAGCGCCCCCATGGTGAGCTTTGCAAGCTCCGAGCGGGTCCTGTACTTTGCGCGCCACCTGCGCCTGGCCGACAGCACCCGGGTGGTGGCCGTGGCCGAATTGCCGGTGGCAAGCCTGGGCTCGGTGCTGCTCCAGGGGGTGGACATCAGCGGCCTGCAGGTCACGCTCGAACGTGCGGGGGGGCAGTTGCTGCTGGGCGTGCCTGGCCGTGAAGAGGTGATTGCGCCCACGCTGACGCCGCCGCTGGGCGATCTGGTGGACCTGGGCATGGAGTGGAAGGCCCCGGCGCGCCTCACCGGCGAGCCCGCACTGGTGGTGTTTCGGCCCATCCTGTACCAGGACCTGCGGATTTCCGCAAGCATTCCGCTGCAGGAGGCGCTGAGCAGCTGGCGTGACCAGCGCGACGCCATCGCGCTGACGGCCATGGTTTTCATTGCCATGATCCTGGCGGCGGGCGGGCTGGCCGTGCGCTACCTGGACCGGCTTGCGCAGGCCCGTGCGGCCATTGCGCAATCCAAGGCCACGCTCGACCAGGCGCTGGAGTCCATGGTCAGCGGCTTCTTGCTGCTCGACAACGAGAACCGCGTGGTGCAATGGAACAGCCAGTTTGAAGTGATCTTCCCCTGGCTCAAGGGCATCGTGGCGCCCCGGCTGCCGTTTCGGTCGGTGATCGAGGAAACCGTTAAGCACCACCACCCCCTGCTGGCCGATGGCGAGCACCCGCGCTGGGTGGAGCAGCGCCTGCAACGGCAAAAACAGCTGCAGCAAGAACCCCATGAACAGGTGTACTCCAATGGGCGCACCATCCAGATCACGGAGCGCGCCACCCCCGACGGGGGCCTGGTCATCAGCTACCACGACGTGACCGCCCTGCGGCGGGCCGGCGCCGAGATCGAGAACCTCGCTTTCTATGATCCGCTGACCAACCTGCCCAACCGCCGCCTGCTCATGGACCGCATGCAGCAGGCCATTGCCGCCAGTGCGCGCAGCGGCCAGTACGGGGCCCTGCTGTTTCTCGACCTGGACCACTTCAAGACCCTGAACGACACCCGGGGCCACGAGGTGGGCGACATGCTGCTGCGCCAGGTGGCCCAGCGGCTGAAGACCTGCGTGCGGCGCGAAGACACGGTGGCGCGGCTGGGCGGTGATGAGTTCGTGGTCATGCTGGGCGATCTTTCCGCCGTCGGCGAGGAAGCGGCCGCCTATGCCCGCCGCGTGGGCGAGAAGATCCTGCGCAAGCTCAACGTGCCCTACACGCTCGGTGGGCATGCCCACCACAGCACGCCCAGCATCGGCGCTACGCTGATGGGCGGCGCGATCCAGTCCTCGGTCGATCTGCTCAAGCAGGCCGACATTGCCATGTACCAGGTCAAATCGCAGGGCCGCAACGCGCTGTGCTTTTTTGACCCGCAGATGCAGATCGCCATCAGCCTGCGCGCGCAGCTCGAAGCCGACCTGCAGGCGGCGCTGACCGCGCGCCAGTTCGTGCTGCACTACCAGCCGCAGTTCCACCTGGACGGCCGCATGGTGGGGGCCGAGGCGCTGATCCGCTGGCAGCACCCCGAGCGTGGCCTGGTGGCGCCGGGGGCCTTCATCGGGGTGGCGGAAGAGAGCGAACTCATCGTGCCCATGGGCCACTGGGTGCTGCGCACCGCCTGCGAGCAGCTGGCCGCCTGGCAGGGCGAGCCGCGCTTGCAGAACCTGCAGCTGTCGGTCAACGTGAGCGCACGGCAGTTCCGCCAGCGCGACTTCGTGGCGCGCGTCGTCGAGGTGCTGCGCGAGACGGGCGCGCGCCCCCACCTGCTCAAGCTGGAACTCACCGAATCCCTGGTGCTGGACAACGTGGAGGACACCATCGCCAAGATCGGCACGCTCAAGACCAAGGGCGTGCGGTTCTCGGTGGACGACTTTGGCACCGGCTACTCCTCGCTGGCCTACCTCACGCGGCTGCCCCTGGACCAGCTCAAGATCGACCAGTCCTTTGTGCGCAACCTGGGCGTGCGGCACACCGACGATGTGATCGTGCAGACCATCCTGGGCATGGCGCGCAACCTGGAGCTGGACGTGATCGCCGAAGGCGTGGAGACCGAGGCACAGAAGAAGCTGCTGGCCCAGTATGGCTGCATGTTCTTCCAGGGCTACCTGCTGGGGCGGCCCATGCCCGTGGCGGAGCTGGAGGTGTTGCTGGAGTCCACCGCCACCGCCGAAGACCTCGACCTGCCCGGGTGAGGGCCGGGGCACAGGCTTTGATGGCGGCCCCGCAGTCCCTCAGCGCCGCGACGACACCACAATGCCCCCCACGATCAGCGCGAAGGCCACACCGTGGAACGCCTGGGGCGTTTCGCCCAGAAACGCTGCGGACAGCAGCCCCGCGAACAGCGGCGTGAGGTTCACAAAAAAGCCCGCCACCGCAGGCCCCGCCCGCTGCACCCCCACACCCCAGCAGCGGTAGGCCAGCACCGCCGGGCCCACGGCGATGAAGGCCAGGGCCGCCACCAGCGGCCAGCCCCACGCGATCTGCGTGCGGCCGCTGGCCCATTCGGCGCCGGCAAAGCTGCCCGACCAGGCCAGACCAAACACCATCTGCGCCATCAGGAAGGCCGCCCAGTCGCCCCGGATGCTGCCGGGCTCGCTGGTGCGTGCCAGCAGCCAGCTGTAGAACGCCCACGAGATGGTGGCCAACAGCATGAACACATCACCCGGCACCAGGCGGAACGCCAGCAGCTGCGCCCACTCGCCCCGGCTCAGCACCAAGAGCACGCCGCACATCGACAGCAGCGCACCCGCCACCTGGCGCCGCGTGACGGTCGCGCCAAAAAACAGCGCCCCCACGGCCAGCATCCACACCGGCATGCTGGAGCCCACCAGGGTCACGTTGATGGGCGTGGAGGTCTGCAGCGCCATGTACTGCAGCGCGTTGTAGGCCCCGATGCCCAATAGCCCCAGCAGCGCATAGCGGCGCCAGTGGGGCCACAGCGGGCTGTTTGCACGCAGCACGCCATGCGCCAGCGGCAGAAGGATGAAAAAAGCCAGCACCCAGCGGATGAAGTTGAGCGTGATGGGCGGGATCAGGTCATGCACCAGCCGCCCCGTGACGGCGTTGCCAGCCCACAGCAGGGGCGGAATCACCAGCAGCACGGCCGTGCCGGGTGTGAGTTTGTGAGTCATGGGGCTGCACTGTAACGGCGCAGGCCGTGCCTTGCCGCGCCGGGCCACAAGTCCCTGGGGCGCGCCGGCCCCATTTCGGCGGGCGGCGCGGACACACGATTCATGGCAGGATGGCCGCCGTTTGTCACCCACGTACACAGGAGAGCTTTTGCCATGACCCTCGCCGTCCAGATCCGCCAGCACGGCGGCCCCGAAGAACTCCAGGTGGTCGATGTGACCGTGGGCGCGCCCGGCCCCGGCGAAGTCCGCATCCGCCACCACGCCATTGGCCTCAATTTCATCGACGTGTACCACCGCACCGGCCTGTATCCGCTCAGCATGCCTGCCACCATCGGCATGGAAGGCGCGGGCGTGATCGAGGCCGTGGGCGAGGGCGTCACGCACCTGCAGGTGGGCGACCGCGCCGCCTATGCCAGCAACCCGCCGGGGGCGTATTGCGAGGTCCGCGTGATGCCCGCCAAATGCGTGTGCAAGCTGCCCGACGCCATCAGCTTCGAGACCGGCGCGGCCATGATGCTCAAGGGCCTGACGGCGCAGTACCTGCTCAAGAAGACGCTGCCCGTGGAAGGCCTGCAGCCGGGCGACCATGTGCTCTTCCATGCCGCCGCTGGGGGCGTGGGCCTCATCGCCACGCAATGGGCCAAGGCCCTGGGCCTGCAACTTATCGGCACGGCGGGCAGTGATGCCAAGTGCCAACTGGTGCGGGGCAACGGTGCGGCCCATGCCATCAACTACAACCAAGAGGATTTTGCGGCCCGCGTGAAAGAGATCACCGGCGGAAAGGGTGTGAAGGTGGTCTACGACTCGGTGGGCAAGGACACCTGGGACAAGTCGCTCGACTGCCTGCGGCCCTTTGGCCTGATGGCCAGCTTCGGCAACGCTTCGGGGCCCGTGCCGCCGTTTGCGCCGGGCGCGCTCGGGGCCAAGGGCTCGCTCTACATCACGCGCCAGACACTGTTCACCCACATCGCCACGCGCGAAAGCACGCAGGCCATGGCCGACGAGCTGTTTGCCGTGGTGGCCAGCGGGCAAGTGAAGATTCACATTGACCAGCGCTACCCCCTGGCCGAGGTGCAGCAGGCCCACCGCGACCTGGAGGCGCGCAAGACCACGGGCTGCACCATCCTCACGCTGTGAGCCACGCCGTGCAGAACCCGTCTTTCGAGGCATGGCTGGCTGGCGCGCGGGAGGCCGCCCAGCGCCCGCCCGCACAGCCCCGCCAGGCCCTGGTGGTGGCAGGCCAGGTCGTGGGGTCGATGGTGGAGGGGTTTTTGAGTCAAATCAGCCTCTGTCGCTTGACTGATAAGCGCTACCAGCTATTGAATCAGGAGCATTCTGGCGCCGCGGCATGGCACCTCGATGTGCCGGTGGATGCCACCACCGATGCGCTCAACACCCTGGCCGCCGCCTTGCGCGACGCCGGCCTGTGCGGCCCCTGGCGCGATGAACAGCTGGCCGTGTGCAACCCCGCTGGCGAGGTCGTGGGCACCGTGGAGCGCGGCGCCGTGCGGGTGCTGGGCATCGCCACCCGCGCCGTCCACCTGGTGGGCCTGGCACCCGACGGCCGCATGTGGGTGCAAAAGCGCTCGATGAGCAAACCCAACAACCCCGGCCTGTGGGACACGCTCATGGGCGGCATGGTCTCGGCCGCCGACTCGCGGCCCCAGGCGCTGGCGCGCGAAACCTGGGAAGAGGCGGGCCTGCGGGTGGAGGCCCTGCACGGCCTGCGCCATGGCGGCCATGTGGATTTCAGCCGCCCCAGTCGCGAAGGCGGCGGCGCGGGCTACATGCGCGAGCGCATCGACTGGTTCTGCGCCCAGGTGCCGGGCGGCATGGAGCCTTGCAACCAGGATGGCGAGGTCGAGCGTTTTGACCTGCTGCCGCTGGCGGCGCTGCGCGCGCAGGTGGCCCAGGGCCTGTTCACGCTGGAAGCAGGCCTGGTGATTGCCGGGTTTCTGGGGGTGTAGATCGCTGGCACGCCGGGCGGCGCTGGACGCCCGGCGTGCCGAAAAGCGGTTATCCAAAGAAAATAAGAAACACTAATTTCGATAGCAATAAACCATTGATGGTGTTGCGATAGAGGCGCTTCCCGCTCCAAAAATGGCGGCCCATGGCGCTGCGGCCGACAGCCGTGCCTAGTGCTAGACCTCAAGTTCATTGCGTCCCCGCCGAAAAGAAGCCAAGCGCCGCATGCGCCATGCGGCCCCAGCAACCAGAAGAATGCCCTGCAATGCAGGCTGAGGGACAGGCAATGGCTTCGACCATCAACACCAATGTGGCTTCGCTCACCGCCCAGCGTAATCTGGGCATGAGCCAGACTTCCCTCAATACGTCCATCCAGCGCCTGTCGTCGGGCCTGCGCATCAACAGCGCCAAGGACGACGCGGCTGGTTTGGCCATCTCGGAGCGTTTCACCAGCCAGATCCGTGGCCTGAACCAGGCGGTGCGCAACGCCAACGACGGTATCTCCCTGGCGCAGACCGCTGAAGGCGCGCTCAAGGCGTCGGGCGACATCCTGCAGCGGGTGCGCGAGTTGGCCGTGCAGTCGGCCAATGCCTCCAACAGTGCGGGTGACCGCCAGGCGCTGCAGTCGGAAGTGGGCCAGCTCGTGTCCGAACTGGACCGCATCTCGCAAACCACGGAATTCAATGGCGCCAAGCTGCTGGACGGTTCGTTTGGCACACAGCAGTTCCAGGTGGGCGCCAACGCCAACCAGACCATTGTGGCGGCCACGGGCAACCTGCGCACCAGTGTGTACGGAAACAACCAAAATCTGGCTGCCAACGGCGCGGGGTTTGGGGCGGTGGGAGCGGGTTTGATAGGTGCCAGTGTCAATGGCGTGACATCCGGTGCGGTTTCCATCAGCGGCTACTTGGGCACAGGCACACTTTCCGTGGCCTCGCAAGCAACAGCAAAGGCCACGGCCGATCAAATCAATGCGCTCAAGTCCACCACCGGAGTTACCGCTACGGCGCGCACGGAGGTGCGTATGTCAGGTATGGCCGCAGTGGGCTCCTATACCTATTTCATCGAGGGTGACAACGTGGGGTCGCCACGTACGGTCTCATTTACGTTGACGTCGGCCACGGGGACTGACCGATTGTCGGCGGCGGTATCGGCCATCAATGATCAATCGGCTAAAACCGGCATCAATGCAGCCCTTAGTGCGGATGGAACCCAGGTGATTTTGACGAACACCACGGGCAATAACATCACGGTGGGTGAAAGTTCCGCGGACAACGCGGACAACACCAGCGTGCAGGCCTACGACGCTGCCGGAGTTGCATTTGGTGCAACACAAATAATGTTTACCCCAGGTGTCGATTGGAAGGTGACCACCGGTGGCTACATCACGCTGGACTCGGAAAAATCCTTCGCCGTCACCTCGGCCAGCAATCAGTTCACCAGCGCCGGATCCACGCTGCAGACGGTCGCCAATCTGGATGTCACCACGTTCGCCAATGCCACCAACGCGCTCAAGACCGTGGACTCGGCCCTGAGCTTCATCAACGGCGAACGCGCCAAGCTGGGCGCCCTGCAATCGCGCTTTGAAACCTCGATCAGCAACCTGCAAGTCACCTCGGAAAACCTGTCTTCTTCGCGCAGCCGCATTCTGGATGCGGACTTCGCTGCAGAAACGGCCAACCTCTCACGCTCGCAGATCCTGCAACAAGCCGGCACGGCGATGGTGGCCCAGGCCAACCAGCTGCCCCAAGGGGTGCTGGCGCTGCTGCGCTGAACCGCGACCGCGTTTCACTGGGCTCGTCGGCCCCGCCCGAAGACGGCCACCGCGTCAGCCCGCCGCAGGCCGCTGCGCCGCCACTGTTTTCACCAGGTCCCACGCGGCCTGTGCGATGGGCGACAGCGCGCGGTGGCGGCGGTGCACCAGCATGACCTCGCGGTCCACGCGGGGCACCAGGGGGCGCACGGCCAGCCGGGCCAGGCCTTCCGGGGGCAGGGCCAGGGTGGGGATGACGGAGATGCCCAGGCCTGCATCCAGCATGCGGAAGATGGTGGTGGGGTGGCCCACCTCTTGTGCCACGGTGCACGCCACGCCGTGCGCGGCCAGAGCGCGGTCGATCAGGCGGCGGCTGCCGGATTCATGGTCCAGCAGCACCAGGGGCTCGCCCTGCAGGTCGGTCCAGCGCACCTGCCGCTTGCGCGCCAGCCGGTGCCCGGGTGGGCAGGCCAGGCAAAAGGGTTCGGTGAGGATGGTTTCGCAGTGCAGCGCGTCGCGCTCGCCGGGGTCGATCACCACGCCAAAGTCCACCTCGCCCGACAGCACGCTGGCCAGCACCGCGCTCTGGATGCGGTCCAGCAGCACCAGCTCCAGCCCGGGCAGGCGCACCTGGGCCTCGGCAATGCAGTCGGGCAGCAGGTTGGCCGACAGCGTCGGGCTGCTGGCCACCCGCACGCGGCCGCGCCGCTCGGTGGCCATCTCCTGCACGTCCTGCAAGGTGTTTTCCAGCTCTTCCAGCACGCGCGGCAGGCGGGCGGCCAGTCGCTGGCCCGCATCCGTCAGCGTCACTTCGCGCGTGGTGCGGTTGAGCAGCTGCAGGCCCATCTGCGCCTCCAGCTCGGTGATGCAGCGGCTCACCGCCGGCTGGGTCAGGCCCACGGCGTCGCCGGTGCGGCTGAAGTTGCGCGTGGCGGCCACGGACTGAAACACATGCAGTTGGCGCAGGGTGACATTCATGCGCTCGAATCATAAATCTATCAGAGAAATCCATTTCTCTTTGAAATCCACCGCGATTCCAATAGCGCCTTCGACCCCCTGTGTGTCTTTTTCGTCCGGTTTTTGCGGCCGGCTTCTTCTGGTGTTCCATGGCCCGTTCCCGTTTTCTTCCTGACAACTTCACCCTGGCCCTGCTGGGCACGGTGGCCCTGGCCAGCGTGCTGCCGGCCTCGGGCGCTGCCGCCCGGCTGCTTGAGTCCATCACCGTGGCGGCCGTGGCGCTGCTGTTCTTTCTGCACGGTGCCAAGCTCTCGCGCGATGCCATCGTCGCGGGGCTGTCGCACTGGCGGCTGCACCTGGTGGTGGTGGGCACCACCTTCGTGCTGTTCCCGTTGCTGGGCTGGCTGCTGAAACCCGTGCTGCTGCCGCTGGTGACGCCGGGGCTCTACACGGGTGTGCTGTATCTGTGTGTGCTGCCGGCCACGGTGCAGTCGGCCATTGCATTCACCGCCGTGGCGCGGGGCAACATGCCGGCGGCCATCTGCAGCGCGTCGGCCTCCACCTTGCTGGGCATCGTGATCACGCCGCTGCTGGTGGGCCTGCTGTTGCCCGAAGCGCAGGCGCAAGCCGCCGCCGCCCCGCAGGGCGCGTTGGCCAACATCGGCCGCATCATGCTGCAGTTGCTGGTGCCGTTTGTGGCGGGCCACCTGCTGCGGCCGTGGATCGGCGGTTTTGTGCGGCGCCGCGCGGCCGCGCTGCGCTATGTGGACCAGGGCTCCATCCTGCTCGTGGTGTACACCGCCTTCAGCGCGGCCGTGGTGCAGGGGCTGTGGCGGCAGTTGCCCCTGCCTGCGCTGCTGGGCCTGGTGGCCGTGTGCGCGGTGCTGCTGGCCCTGGCGCTGGGCGTGACCACCTGGGCGGCGCGGCACATGGGTTTTTCGACCGAGGACGAGATCACCCTGGTGTTCTGCGGCTCCAAGAAGAGCCTGGCCAGCGGCGTGCCCATGGCCAAGGTGCTGTTTGCATCGCACGCCGTGGGGGCCATCGTGCTGCCCATCATGGTGTTTCACCAGATGCAGCTGATGGTGTGCGCGGTGCTGGCCCAGCGCTATGCGCGGCGCAACCAGTCGGGCGATTCTGCTATCTAAAACATAGCTTCTAGCGCTTTTCTGGTAAGCGCCAGAGGCCAAAAAGGCTTCAAGCCTGATCGTTCAGCGTGCGCAGCCGGCTGGGGGCCAGCGCACCGGCCGATTCCAGGATGGGATAGGCCACCGAGCACAGCAGCGAGTTGATGCGCTTGAGCTCGCTGATCAGGTCAATGTGCAGCGAGCTGGTCTCGATGCTCTGCACCGTGTTGTCGGACAGGCGCGCCAGGTGGGTGGCCGAATAGGCGTGCTCCAGGTCGCGAAAGCGCGCCTTCTCTTCCAGCAGCTTTTGCGCATCGCGCACGCTGCCGTTCAAAAACACGCTCATGGCCAGCCGCAGGTTGTCGATCAGGCGGGCGTGCAGCTCGTTGATCTCTTCCATGCCGGCTTCGGAGAACTGGCGGCCCTTCTTGATCTTCTTGTCCTCGATGTCGATGAGCACGCGCTCGATGATGTCGCCGATCTGCTCCATGTTGATCGTGAAGCTGATGATGTCGGCCCAGCGCCGGCCCTCGCGCTCGTCCAGGGCCTCGCGCGAGATCTTGGTCATGTAGTACTTGATGGCCGAGTACAGGCCGTCCACCTCATCGTCGAGCTTGCGCAGGTCTTCGGCGAGCTGGAGGTTGTCGGTCTGGATGACCTTGTGCAGGCCCAGCAGCATGGACTCGACCACATCCGCCTGGTGCAGGGCCTCGCGCGCGGCGCAGGAGATGGCCAGCGAGGGCGTGGCCAGGGCCGAAGGGTCCAGGTGCTGCGGCCGGGTACCGGCGGCCTGTGACTTTTCCGACGGCAGCAGGCGCTGCACGGTGCGGGCCACCGTGCCGGTGAGGCCGATGCAGACGATGCCCACCACGAGGTTGAAGGCCAGGTGGAACAGCACCACCAGCGCGGCGGTTTCTGGCACATAGGGCCGCACATGCTGCAGCCACAGGCCGGTGAGCGGCGCCATGATGACCACGCCAATGGTCTTGAAGAACAGGTTGCCCAGCGGCACCTGGCGCGTCTGCACGTCGGCCTTCATGGTGGTCAGCACGGCCAGCACGCCGCTGCCCAGGTTGGCGCCCAGCACCAGGCCCAGCGCCACGTCGGCCGGGATGCCGCCCGAGCCCGCCAGCGCGGCCGTGAGCAGCACCGTGGCCAGGCTCGAATAGGCCACGATGGCCAGCACGCCGCCGGTGAAGATCTCCAGCAGCAGGTCGCTGGTGAGGGCCGAGAGCAGCGTGCGCACCGTGGGCGACTGGGTGAGCACGGTGGTGGATTCGGTGATCAGGCGCAGCGCCAGCAGCATCAGGCCCAGGCCGATGAGCACCCGCCCCACGCGGCCCACGGCCGTGCCCTTGCGCGCGGTGAACAGCACCACGCCCACAAAGATCAGCAGCGGCGACAGCCAGGACAGGTCCATCGAGAACACCACCGCCATCACGCTGGTGCCCACGTCGGCCCCCAGCATCACCGCCAGCGCGGCGGGCAGGCCGACCAGGCCCTGACCCACGAACGAGGACACGATGAGCGCCGTGGCGGTGCTGGACTGCACCACGGCCGTCACCCCGATGCCCGAGAGCACGGCCGTGAACCGGCTGCTGACGCTGTGGGCAATCAGCTGGCGCAGGTTGGCGCCAAACACGCTCAGGATGCCGGTGCGCACCAGATGGGTGCCCCAGATCAGCAGCGACACGGCTGCCAGGAGATTGAGGAGATGCTTCATGAAAAACCGTTGTTTCTTCTTCTTGTGATGGGCGCAGAACGCCGCCGGGCTCCGTTCACGACCCCATTGTGCGGCGTGTTGGCGAGGAATGTCCGCCCGAGGTGGCTGGCGCAGCACGCGTGCGGGCTGCGCCGTGTCCCTCCCCCGCTGCTGCATGCAAAAACCGCGCGCACTGGTTTGTCACAAAACTGACATATAAGCATACTCCTGATTCCATAGCGTGGGTGCGATGTCCATGCGGGGACAACGGTGGTCCATGAACGTTCTCAGGCTCGCTGGCGCGCAAAACACAACGGCCCGCATGCTGCGGGCCGTTGTGGGGTGTGTCGTGCACAGAGGCGCGGGTGCCGTGTGTCTCAGCGCTCGCGCCGCATCCGCAGCAGCTCGTCCAGGATCAGGCAGACCGCGCCCACGCTGATGGCGGTGTCGGCCAGGTTGAAGGCCGGGAAATGGCCGCGATAAAAAATCCCTGCGAGGACGTCCCAGTGGAAGTCCAGGAAGTCCACCACATAGCCGTGCATCAGCCGGTCCACCACGTTGCCCACGGCGCCGCCCAGGATGCTGGACAGCGCAAAGCTGAACAGCTTTTGCCCCGGATGCGCGCGCAGTTGCCAGACGATGAAGACTGTGGCCACCAACCCGATGCCGGTAAATAGCCAGCGCTGCCATCCACCGGCATCCTGCAGGAACGAAAACGCCGCCCCCATGTTGTGCGCCCGCACGATGTTGAAGAAGCTGGTGATATAGGTGGCATCGCCCAGCTGGTAGTGGTTGAGGATCAGGGCCTTGGTGGCCTGGTCTGCCACCATCAGGACCGCGGCCCAGGCCAGCCAGGGCCAGATGTCCGTGCCGGTGCCGGTGCGTCCGGCCTGCGCAGAAGCGCCTGCCATCAGGCATGCGCCCGGCGCTCGCCGGTGCCAAACAGGTTGCTGGTGCAGCGGCCGCAGATCGTGGGATGCGCGGCATCCTGCCCCACGTCGCTGCGGTAGTGCCAGCAGCGTTCGCATTTGGCATCGGAACTGGGTTTGACGCTGATCTGCAAAGCGCTACCAGCTACCAATTCGATAGCGGACGTGATGAAGATGAACTTCAGGTCATCGCCCAGGCTGGCCAGCAGGGCATGGTCTTCCGGGGCCGCCGTGAGTGTGACGGCGGCTTGCAGCGACGAGCCCACTTGGCCGTCTGCGCGCAGCACCTCGATTTCCTTGTTCACCACATCGCGGATTTCACGCAGGCGCGCCCACTTGGCCAGCAGGCCTTCGTCGGCTCCTGCAATGGAACCGTAGGTTTCCAGGAAGATGGAGTCGGTTTTGCCAAACACCTTCCAGGCTTCCTCGGCCGTGAAGCTCAGGAACGGCGCCATCCAGCGCAGCATGGCGTGCGTGATCTGGTAGAGCGCGGTCTGCGCACTGCGGCGCGCCAGGCTGTGTGGCGCTGTGGTGTACAGGCGGTCCTTGAGCACGTCGAGGTAGAAGCCGCCCAGGTCTTCCGAGCAGTACAGCTGCAGCTTGGCCACCACGGGGTGGAACTCGTAGACCTTGTAGTGCGCCAGCACCGTGGCCTGGAACTCGGCGGCACGCGTGAGCGCGTAGCGGTCGATCTCCAGCATCTGGTCGAACGGCACGGCGTCCTTGGCGGGGTCGAAGTCGCTCACGTTGGCCAGCAGGAAGCGCAGCGTGTTGCGGATGCGGCGGTAGGCATCCACCACGCGCGCCAGGATCTTCTCGTCGCCCGCGATGTCGCCCGAGTAGTCGCTGGCGGCCACCCACAGGCGGATGATCTCGGCGCCCAGCTTTTTGTTGATCTCTTGCGGGTCGATGCCGTTGCCCAGCGACTTGCTCATCTTGCGACCCTGGCTGTCCACCGTGAAACCGTGGGTCAGCAGGCCTCGGTAGGGCGCGCGGCCTTCGAGCGCGCTGGCCAGCAACAGCGAGCTGTGGAACCAGCCGCGGTGCTGGTCATGGCCTTCGAGGTACAGGTCAGCCTCGGGGCCGGTGTCGTGGTGCACGTTGGGGTGCGTGCCGCGCAGCACATGGCTGAAGGTGGAGCCGGAGTCGAACCACACTTCCAGGATGTCGGTGCTCTTGGTGTAGTGGGGAGCGTCCTCGGCACCCAGGATTTCTTCGGTCGTCACGCGGCTCCAGGCTTCGATGCCGCCCTTTTCCACGATGTCGGCTGCCTGGTCCATGATTTCCATGGTGCGCGGGTGCAGCTCGCCCGAATCCTTGTGCAAAAAGAAGGGGATGGGCACGCCCCAGCTGCGCTGGCGCGAGATGCACCAGTCGGGCCGCCCGGCGATCATGTCGTGCAGGCGGGCCTTGCCGTTCTCGGGGTAAAAGCTCGTGTGTTCGATGGCGTCCAGCGCGATCTGGCGCAGCGTCTTGGCGGGCTTTTCTCCCGCCTTGGTGAACACGCCTTCGCCCTCGTCCATGCGCACGAACCACTGGGCGGCTGCGCGGTAGATCACGGGCGTCTTGTGGCGCCAGCAGTGCGGGTAGCTGTGCGTGATGTCCTTGGTGGCCATCAGGCGGCCTGCGTTGCGCAGCGCCTCGATGATGACGGGCACGGCCTTCCAGATGTGCTGGCCGCCGAACAGCGGGAAGTCCGGCGCATAGGTGCCGTTGCCCTGCACGGGGTTCAGGATGTCGTCCAGCGCCAGGCCGTGGGACACGCAGGAGTTGAAGTCCTCCAGCCCGTAGGCGGGCGAGGAGTGCACGATACCCGTGCCATCGTCGGCCGTGGCGTAGTCGGCCAGGTACACGGGCGACAGGCGCTGGTAGCCCTGGCTGCCGTCTTCGCTCTTCACGTCGTACAGCGGGTGCTCAAACGTGAGTCCGCCCAGATTCTTGCCCAGGGTGGTGGCCAGCACACTGCCCGTGAGGTTGTAGCGCTCCAGGCACGAGGCCACCAGCGGTTCGGCCACCAGCAGCAGGCGCTCGCCGGCATCGACCAGCGCGTAGCTGATCTCGGGGTTGAGGTTCAGGGCCTGGTTGGCGGGGATGGTCCAGGCGGTGGTGGTCCAGATCACCACGAAGGCGTCCTTGGCCAGAGCCGGCAGGCCGAAGGCGGCGGCCAGCTTGGCGGGCTCGTGCGCCTTGAAGGCCACGTCCAGCGTGGTGCTCTTCTTGTCCTGGTACTCGATTTCGAACTCGGCCAGCGACGAGCCGCAGTCAAAACACCAGTACACGGGCTTGAGGCCCCGGTACACAAAACCACGCTCCATCACGCGTTTGAAGGCGCGGATCTCGCCCGCCTCGTTGGCAGGGTTCATGGTCTTGTAGGGGTTGTCCCATTCGCCCAGCACGCCCAGGCGTTTGAAGTCCACCATCTGCTGCGCGATTTGTTCGGTGGCAAACGCGCGGCTCTTGGCCTGCATGTCGTCACGGCTCAGGTTGCGGCCGTGCTTCTTTTCAATGGCGTTCTCGATCGGCAGGCCATGGCAGTCCCAGCCGGGCACGTACAGCGCGTCGAAGCCTTCCAGCTGGCGCGCCTTGGTGATCATGTCCTTCAGGATCTTGTTGACCGCGTGGCCCATGTGGATCTGGCCGTTGGCATAGGGTGGGCCATCGTGCAGGATGAACTTGGGCGCACCGCAGCGCGCGTCGCGCAGGCGCTTGTACAGGCCCTTGTCTTCCCATTCCTTGACCCAGCCCGGCTCGCGCTTGGGCAGGTCGCCCCGCATGGGGAAGGGGGTGTCGGGCAGGTTCAGGGTGCTGCGGTAGTCCGTGGCGGTGGAGGCTGCGTGAGCTGCGGAAGGGGTGCTGGCGTTGTCGTCGGACATGAGGGAGCCTTAAAAACAGGGCATTCCGGGGCAAGGCCCAGAGCAGGAACGGGGTGGGAGCGCGAAAGATGACGGGCCCGCCAAGCGGGCGCTGCGAAAAGCAGCCCCCCTCAAATTCGGTCGCGGGTGGTCTGGCGCCGTGTCTCGGTGTGGTTGGGTGCCTGGGCCGAGGCAAAGTAGGCGCGCGCATCCGCACAGTCCTTGGCAATGCCCGCCGTCAGGGCGTCCAGGCCGTCGTACTTGAGCTCGTCGTGCAGTTTGTGCAGCAGTTCCACCCGGACGATTTTACCGTACGCCCCTTCGGGCCCCAGTTCGGCCGGCCATTGCAGGCAATGGGTTTCCAGCAGCACGCGGCCCCCGTTCACATCGTTCGGGTCCAGCGAGGGGCGCACACCCAGGTTGGCCACGCCCGGCAAAGGGGCATCGGCGAGGCCATGCACTAGCACGGCGAAGATGCCGCTGGCGGCGGATTTCCAGTGCGCAAAGCGCAGGTTCAGGGTGCGAAAACCGTTGCCTGCGCCCGCCTGGGTGGCGCCCAGTTCCCGGCCCAGCTTGCGGCCATGCACGACATGCCCGGAGATCGTGTAAGGGCGTCCCAGCAGGCGCGCGGCAGCCTCCATGTCACCCTGCGCCAATGCCTGCCGCACCGCAGAACTGGAGACACGCAGCCCATGCACCTCGTAGCTGTTCATGCGGGCCACATCAAAACCTTGGGCCTGCCCCGCCGCATCGAGCATGGCGTAGTCGCCCGCCCGCTGGCGGCCAAAGCGGAAATCGTCGCCCACCAGCACGTAACGGGCACCCAGGCCACGCACCAGCACCTCGTCGATGAATGCCTGGGGCGATTGCGCGGCCAGTTTTGCGTCGAAAGGCAGCACCACGGTCTGCTGTACGCCACAGCGTTGCAGCTCGGTGAGCTTGTCCCGCAGCGTGCCAATGCGAGCGGGGGCCAGTTCGGGCTTGTGGTGTGCGCCCGCAAAGTAGTCGCGCGGATGGGGCTCGAAGGTGAGCACGCAGCTTTCCACGCCCCGGTGGGCCGCCTCGCTGTTGAGCAGCGCCAGCATGGCCTGGTGGCCCCGGTGTACGCCATCAAAATTGCCAATCGTCAGCGCACAGGCGCTGGCAATGCCAGGATGGTGGAATCCGCGAAAGATCTTCATCGGTCTGTTATCTTTTTGATAGCAACATGCGCAGGTGTATCAAGCGCAAGACGCCAATTTGTCACGAAAACGGAGTATATTGTGACCCATGGCTGGCCCCGCGCAGGGCTGCCCACGAGACATCTGCGTTCCGAATCCTTGTGTACTTTGTGTTCCAGGAGGCGTGTTTTGAAGGTCTTGAAGCTGTCAGCCCAAGGGCTGCCCCAATCGTGGATTTCGCTCGAACAGGCGGTGATTCATTACGCCGCCGGGGAGGTGCGCTGGGAATCCGGCGGCCAGATCGCCCGGTTCCGGGGCGGGCACAACGCCATCACGGGCGAGCAGTCGGTGATTGCCATCAACAGCATCATCGGCACCAAGGGTGTGCCCGGCATCAATCCGTTCGACCTGAAGCCCAGCCTGACCAACAGCAAGCTTTTTGCCCGCGACCGCAACGTGTGTGCCTATTGCGGCGGGCATTTCCACGAAGAAGACCTCACGCGCGAGCACATCGTGCCCTTTGCCCGCAATGGGCAGGACCACTGGATGAACGTGGTGACGGCCTGCCGCCCCTGCAACCACAGAAAGGGCCCGCGCACGCCCGAGCAGGCGCACATGCCGCTGCTGTACACGCCCTACGTACCCAGTCTGTGGGAAGACTTCATCCTGCGCAACCGCCGCATCCTGGCGGATCAGATGGACTTTCTGATGGCGCATGTGCCCAAGTCGTCGCGCCTGTTGGCGTGACGCGTTTCCTGGCCGTGCCAAGTCGAGGGGCAATCCATCGGCCCCTCGGCCGGTGGGCCGTTTTCTTTTCTGCTTCTTTTCAGTAGGACAGTTCCAGCACCACCACATGCCCCTGGGTTGCCGGCCAGGTCTGGCCTGTTACCCGTTCCCCATTGAATTCACCCGCGATGCTGCGGACTCCGCCCGAGGGCTTGACCTTGGCTAACGCCACGCCCGCGCCGGCAGGCACGCCGGGGGGCTGGGCGCCATCGAGCAGCATTTTGTCGCGTGCGGGGTCCAGGTAGCCCCGGGGGCGGGCCAGGGTGACGATGGATTCGGCGCCTTGGTCCGCATCGGCCATGCGCTCGGCGTGCAGGTGGATCAGGTCGCTGCTGCGCGGGAAGCCGCTGCGGTAGATGTGGGTCGTGGCATAGCCGGGCGCCGAGACCACGAACTCATGGGGCACGCCGGGCTGGGTGGCCAGCGGGCCCCAGATGCCGTCGGCACCCACGGTCTTGCGCAGCAGGGCGCCGCCCACGCGCGCGCCGGTGGCCGGGTCGGTGGCATACACCTCCAGCTGGGCGCCGGCCAGCGGCAGGTTGTTGCTGAAGTGGCCGGTTTTCGCGTCGGCCGGGTCCACGCCGAGGCCCGTCACCTTGCCGTTCAGCACCACGGTGTTTTCGGCAGCGATGCCGGTGCTGGCGGGCGCCTTGCCGGTGATGAAGCGGTAGGTTGCTTCAAAGGCTGCGGGCGAGTACGAGGTCTCGCGGTGGTCGATGCGCGGGATCACCACATTGGTGGCGCCCTTGAGTTCGGGGCCGGCCGCCGTGACGTGGGTGGCCGTGCCTTTCAGGCCGATCCACACGCCATCGGGCTGCGCGAACTTGTCGTTGTGGTCCGAGCGGATGGTCAGCCATTGCACGGGGCCGCTCACTTCGTCGCCCGCGGCGTTCTTGGGGGCATTCAGGCCCTGGAGGAAGGGGCCGGTGCCCGAGAACTCGTTGCCTTCGCGAAAGCCGGGAATCGCCCACACGCCGTGGTTGGGCGTGCCGCCCAGCACCGCATGGCTCACGGTGGCGGCGCCACCGCCGTTGTAGACGTAGTTGCGGATGGCATTGCCGCCGCGCGAGTTGCCCACCAGCACCACTTTACTGGCGCCTGTGGCCTTGCGCACCTTGTCCACCTCGGCCTGTAGGTAGGCCATGTGCTCTGCGGCCGAGGTGCGGCCCGGCTGGGGTTTGGCATCGTCATCGCGCGAGAGTGGGTAGGGCAGGTCGATGGCGTGCAGCCGCTCGCGCGGCCAGCCGCTGGATTCGAAGCGCCACACGGTGGTCTGCCACAGCGCGGCCGTGTCGCCATTGCCGTGCACGAAGACGATGGGCGGGGCCTCGGCCAGGCTGGGACTGCGCGTGGCGCAACCGGTCAGGGCCAGGCTGGCCGCAGCGGCGGCAGCCGTGATGAGGAGGGATCGGCGTTGCAGCAACAGCGTGTTCATCGAAAAGTCTCCTGAAAGAAAAAATGCCCGTGGACCGGGGAGTCCACGAGCATTGCGTGCGGGCGTTACATGCCTGCGTCAATCAATCCAGCATTCCATCGGGCCCACTCAGGCAAACACGCCCGCCGTGTCCTGCATGCGGGCCGACACCTCGCCCAGGTGATGCAGCGTGTCGCCGAAGGTCATTTCGAGCTGCGTGAGCTTCTTGAAGTAGTGGCTGCCGATGTATTCGTCCGTCACGCCGATGCCACCATGCAGCTGCACGGCCTGCTGGCCCACAAAACGCATCGACTGGCCCAGTTGCACCTTGGCGCGGGCCATGGCGGCGCGGCGCTCGGCCGCAGGGGCGCCCAGCTTGAGGCTGGCGTAGTAGCTCATGGATCGGGCCAACTCCAGTTGCATCTTCATGTCGGCCACGCGGTGGCGCAGTGCCTGGAAGCTGGCGATGAACACGCCGAACTGCTTGCGCTGGTTCATGTATTCGACGGTGAGCGCCACGGTCTTGTCCATCACGCCCACGGCCTCGGCGCAGGTGGCGGCAATGCCGGTGTCCACGGCCAGCTCCAGCGCGGCCAGGCCGTCGGTGGTGATGAGCGTGGCAGGGGCGTTGGCCAGCTGCACTTCCGCCGCGCGGCTGCCGTCCTGCGTGACATAGCCGCGCGCGGTGACGCCAGCGGCCGAGCGTTCGACGAGGAAGAGGGCGATCTTGCCGTCCAACTGCGCCGGCACGATGAAGGCGTCGGCCTGGTCGCCGGCCGATACTATGCTTTTAGTAGCTGTTACGGTATATCCAGCGGGCGCTTTGGCCGCTTTGGCTTCGCACACATCCAGGCGGTAGCGCGCCTTGCGCTCCTGGAAGGCCAGCACCACCAGGGCTTCGCCGCTGGCCACGCGGGGCAGCCAGGCGCCTTGCACATCGGCGGGGGCGTACTGCGACAGCACGCTGCTGGCGATGAAGGCCTGGGCAAGGGGCTCCAGCACCATGCCACGGCCCAGCTCCTCGGCCACCACCATGGCGTCGATGGCGCCCTGGCCCATGCCGTCGTGGGCTTCGGGCACGGTCAGGGCGGTCAGGCCCAGCTCGGCCAGCTCGCCCCAGGCGGCGCGGTCAAAACCACCGGTGGCCACGGCAGCGCGGCGGCGCTCGAAGGTGTAGCCCTTGTCCACCCACTTGCGCACGGCGTCGCGCAGTTGTTCCTGGTCGTCAGAAAAATCGAAATCCATGTTCTTGTCTCCTTCTTAGCCCAGCACAGTTTGAGCGACGATATTGCGCTGCACTTCATTCGAACCGCCATAAATGGTGGTCTTGCGCAGGTTGAAGTAGGTGGACGCCAGCGGCGCGTTGGCGGTGATGCCGCCGGGGAAGTCGCCTTGCCAGCCAGCTTCCATGGCTTCTTCGATGAAAGGCAGGCTGAAGGGGCCAGCGGCCAGCATCATCAGCTCGGCATAGCGCTGCTGGATCTCGCTGCCCTTGATCTTGAGCAGGCCGGCGATGTCGAGCGAGTTCTTGCCCGACTTCTCGGCCGAGAGCACGCGCAGCACCAGCATTTCGAGGGCCACGATGTCCACTTCGAGCAGCGCGATCTGGTCGCGAAAGCGCGCGTCGTCCCACATGCCTTCGGTCTTGGCGATGCGCTTCAAACGCTCCAGCTCGCGTTTGCTGCGGTTCACGTCGGCGATGTTGGTGCGCTCGTGGCTCAGCAGGTGCTTGGCATAGGTCCAGCCCTTGTTCTCTTCGCCGATCAGGTTTTCTGCGGGCACTTCGACGTTGTCGAAGAACACTTCATTCACTTCGCACTCGCCGTCGAGCAGCTTGATGGGGCGCACCGTGACGCCCTTGGACTTCATGTCCAGCAGCAGGAAGGAGATGCCGGTCTGGGGCTTGCCTTCGGTGCTGGTGCGCACCAGGTTGAACATCCAGTCGCCGTGCTGGCCCAGCGTGGTCCAGGTCTTTTGGCCGTTGACGATGTACTTGTCGCCCACGCGCTCGGCGCGGGTCTTGACGCTGGCCAGGTCCGAACCCGAGCCCGGTTCGCTGTAGCCCTGGCTCCACCAGACTTCACCGCTGGCGATGCCGGGCAGGAAGCGTTTTTGTTGTTCGGCATTGCCAAACGCCATGATCACCGGGGCCACCATCACGGGGCCGAAGGGGATGATGCGTGGCGCGCCGGCCAGGGCGCACTCTTCTTCGAACAGGTGCTTTTGCACGGCCGTCCAGCCGGGGCCGCCAAATTCCTTGGGCCAGCCAAAGCCGAGCCAGCCCTTCTTGCCCAGAATCTTGGCCCAGCCCTGCATGTCTGCGCGGGTCAGGCGCAGGGCGTTGTGCACTTTGTGCGAAATCTCCTGGGGCAGGTTGGCGCGGACCCATGCGCGAACTTCGTCGCGGAAGGCCTGTTCTTCGGGGGTGAATGCGAGATCCATCGGTTTGTCTCCAAATGAACCGCATTTGTAGCACGGTCGTTCGTTTTAAGCCTGTCCGGGTGGCGACATTTCGTCTGCAATGCCCAGTTCGGCACACAGCCGCTGCACCGTGGCCTGCAGGGCCGCGACCTGGGCTTCGAGGGCGTCCACGCGGGCCTGCAGCGCGGACGAGCCACTGCCACTGCCGCCGCCGCCCCCGGTGGCTGGCGCAATGGTGCTTGCATCCACCGGGCCGCACAGCAGGTGCGCCCAGCGCGGTTCGCGCGCACCGGGGGCACGCGGCAGCAGCACGACCAGAGGGCCGCCCTTTTCGGTGCTGCGCTCCTGCAGCTCGTCCAGAAAGGCCTCGACCGAGGAAATGTCCGCAAACCGGTGCCAGCGCTCGGCGTTGATGCGCAACTCGCCCGCCGTCTGGGGCCCGCGTAGCATCAACAGGCCCAGGAGCACGGCCGATTGATCGGGCACGCCCACGCCGCGCTGGAAGTTGTGCTCCCAGCGCGTGGTGCGGTTGCCGCTGGTTTCAAACGCCAGCGTCAGCCGCTTGAGCGAATCCAGGGCCTCCTGCGCCTCGGCGTCGCTCAGGGCCATCACCGGCTCGCGGCTGGTCTTCTGGTTGCAGCCGGTGAGCAGGCCGTTGAGCGACATGGGGTAGCTGTCGGGCACGGTGCGGGCTTTCTCCATCAGGGTGGCGAGCACGCGGGCTTCGTGGGGGGTGAGGGGGCGGGTGGCGGGATCGAAGGGCA